>NZ_JBJNOV010000018.1:0-93421 GCF_052166375.1 Serratia sp. CY83965
CCGTCGGGCGGCGATGTCGCCTTTCCTGACTATAACCAAGCGGTGAAGATGGGGGAAGCGGATTCAGTGCGCAGACGAATGAGGGCTACCGCGCTTGAACGGGCGATAGCCGGCGAGCGGTAATTAGCGTTCGATAACCTGGGAAACCTGATCGCCGTTGATCTGGCGGTGGTTGCCTTTCTCGTCTTTATAACTGATGAGTCCGGTGTCTGTGTCGATCTCCGGTTTTCCTTGCGTCAGGATCATGTTGCCGTCTTTAGTCGCCATGACGTAGTCGCTGGAACATCCCGCCAAACCGGCGGCCATAACCAGCGCAGACACTGCCATTACCCACTTTTTCATCCTGCGGATCCTCGATTATGCAGAAAACAATGTTCTTTCAAGATTAGCAAACTCTCGGCCGGGGGCGTCTCAGATAAGTCTTTATCTGATAAGAAAAAGTGAAATGAGGGGGCAATGAAACGGCGGAAGCCGCCGCTGGCGGCTTCCATATCGCGTTATTCCGGCACGTGATTTTTTTTGCTGCGCATCAGATTGAGCGCTTCTACCGACATGGAGAAGAACATGGCGAAATAGATGTAGCCTTTCGGCACGTGCACCTGGAAGCTTTCCAGCATCAACGTGAAGCCCACCAGGATCAGGAACGCCAGCGCCAGCATTTTTACCGACGGATGGCGGTTAACGAACTCGCCGATCGGCCGGGCGGCGAACATCATCACGCCGACGGCGATCACCACCGCCGCCATCATGATGAACAGATGGTCGGAAAGGCCCACGGCGGTAATCACCGAATCCAGACTGAAGATGATATCCAACAGCATGATTTGCACGATCGCGCCGAAGAAGCTGTGCACCTTGGTGTGGTGCTCTTCTTCCGAACCTTCGATGGTTTCGTGGATCTCTTTGCTGGCTTTCCAGATCAGGAACAATCCCCCCAGCAGCAGGATTAAATCGCGGGCGGAAATGGCGTGATCCAGCACGGTGAACAGCGGGTGCGTCAAGCGGATCACCCAGGCGATAGAGGCCAGCAGCGCCAGGCGCATCAGCATGGCGGCGGCCAGCCCGAGCCGGCGAGCTTTGTTCTGTTGCGCTTTGGGCAGCTTGGCTACCACCAGCGACAGAAAAATGATGTTATCAATACCCAGTACGATCTCAAGAATGGTTAGCGTACCTAACGCTAACCAGGCATTGGGATCCATAATCCATTCGAACATTGCCCGACACACCTTAATAAATGCAAAGCGTGAATTATACGCGTTTATCGCGGCGCTGACAGGGTTAGCTAAACCAGAGTTAAACGAAATCGCTTAGATTGAGAAATGTCTTGCCAGCAGCGCGCCGGTAAAGCCCTTTTTCAGATAGAAACCGCGCGGCAGCGTCATGATAGGTTGCCCCTGTTCGCCGATGGCTTCGGTGAGCGCCTTGTTGTTGGCCGCTTTGGGGCGCAGTTGCAGCACTTCGCCGTGGCGTGCGGTGATGCGTTCTACGTGACCGAGCACGATCAGATCCATCAGTTCTTCCCAATCGCGGCGCAACCTCTCTTCTTCTGCAAGGCTCGGGCTCCACAGCAGCGGCGAACCGACGCGGCGCTGGGCCAGCGGGATTTGCCGTTCGCCTTCTACCGGTATCCACAACACGCGCGCCAGCTTGTGGCGAACGTGGCTGCTGGCCCAGGTGACGCCGCTGTTGCCGGTGAGCGGGGCGACGCAGACGAAAGTGGTTTCCAGCGGTTTGCCGGCGGCGTCGACAGGAATGGTTTTCAGCTCAATGCCCAACTCGGGAAAATCCTGTTCCGGTTTGCTGCCGGCCATGGCGCCGAGATACAGCTCCAGCAGCATGCCCACCCAGCCTTTATCGCGTTTCAGATCCTTGGGGATCGGCAATTGCGCACGGGCGGCCAGTTCGCCAAAGCTGAAGCCGGCCAGCGCCTGAGCGCGCTCGAACAGCTGCCGTTCATTTTCCGGCGGGGGCGGCAAAGGGGATAAAAATGCCATAAATCAAGCCTGTCGAATTTGGTTGAAAAACGTACTGCAATTATACACGGCGAGCGATAACCGCTATCGCCTGGGGAAAAGAATAATAGTAGCATGATTTTACATGACTTTTTTTCTTTCTTTACGCGGGCGACAATGCACTCGCGGGGCTTGTTCACCTGAAGCCACCGACAATAAACAGGATCTTACACCTATTTATCCACAGATTTATGGGATAACCCAAATTTTTACCGATCACTGGTTCAATTTACAGCCTTGACTCAGGCGGGTTTTTACGAATTTGTCCGTTTTGTGCGTAACTTGCCCGGATAATCTGTGGATAAAAACGGCGTTGGTGGATCTTTCGCCAGGGTAAGATCCTTACCGTGCATAGATCACATTTTTGTCCTGTGCATCACTGCGAGATATTGGTTAACTATATGTTTTTAAGTTTAATATTTGTTTTTAGGTATGAGGGCGGATTTTAGAGGACGAGAGTTTTACCGGCTTATCCCTCGAGTTCTGCACACACCTATCCACAGAAAAAGTGAATAAAACCGGTCTGAAAGGCTGGGGTATGTTTATAACTTTGCCAATATCTGTGAGTTATCCCAATGTTATCCGGCCCGCAGCGCCGTAAAGCAGTGGTTTACCGCCTGTAGCTTGTGTGAAACAATCAGGACATCTATGCGAATTTAAGCTTATCGAGGTAGTCCGGTGATCGATGATGATGGCTACCGCCCGAATGTTGGTATCGTAATCTGTAATCGTCAGGGGCAGGTCTTATGGGCCCGCCGTTACGGTCAGCACTCCTGGCAGTTTCCCCAAGGTGGGATTAACCCTGGCGAAACTGCGGAGCAGGCGATGTACCGTGAGCTGTTCGAAGAAGTGGGGCTGAGTAAAAAGGATGTGCGCATCCTGGCTTCGACCCGCAACTGGTTGCGCTATAAATTGCCGAAACGTTTGGTGCGTTGGGACACAAAGCCGGTTTGTATCGGCCAAAAGCAAAAATGGTTTTTGTTGCAGCTACTGTGCAATGACGCTGATATCAATATGCAGCGCAGCAGCACGCCGGAGTTCGACGGTTGGCGCTGGGTGAGCTTCTGGTATCCGGTGCGCCAGGTGGTGTCGTTCAAACGCGACGTCTACCGCCGGGTGATGAAAGAATTCGCCGTGACCGTGATGCCGATGCAAGAGCAGGCGGCGCCGCGGCAGGCTCCCGCTTATCGCCGAAAGAGAGGTTAAGTTAAGCCGACTATGCTCACGCGCTTGCGAGAAATTGTAGAGAAGGTGGCCGCGGCGGCCAGTCTGACGGATGCGCTGGATCTGCTGGTCAATGAAACCTGTCTGGCGATGGACACTGAAGTGTGTTCCATCTACCTGGCGGACAACGATCGCCGCTGCTACTACCTGATGGCCACGCGCGGGCTGAAAAAGCCGCGTGGGCGCACTATCGCATTGGCGTTTGACGAGGGCGTCGTCGGGTTGGTCGGCCGCCGAGCCGAGCCTATCAACCTGGCCGATGCCCAAAGCCACCCCAGTTTCAAATACGTTCCGCAGGTGAAAGAGGATCGTTTCCGATCCTTCCTCGGGGTGCCGATCATTCATCGGCGCCAACTGCTGGGGGTGCTGGTGGTGCAGCAGCGCGAGCTGCGCCAGTTCGATGAAAGCGAAGAGTCTTTCATGGTCACTCTGGCCACGCAGATGGCCGGGATCTTGTCACAGTCGCAGCTCAACGCCATTTTCGGCCAGTATCGCCAAACGCGCGTGCGCGCACTGGCGGCCTCGCCCGGCGTGGCGGTGGCTGAAGGGTGGCAGGACAGTAGCCAGCCTTCGCTCGATCAGGTTTACCGCGCGTCGACGCTGGACACCGCCAGCGAGCGCGAGCGCCTGACGCTGGCGCTGGAAGAGGCCGGCGCGGAGTTTCGCCGCTTCAGCAAGCGTTTTGCCGCCAGCTCGCAAAAAGAGAGCGCGGCGATCTTCGATCTTTATTCTCACCTGTTAAACGACGCCCGCCTCAAGCGCGAACTGTTCGCCGAAATCGACAACGGCTCGGTGGCGGAGTGGGCGGTGAAACAGGTGATAGAAGCCTTTGCCGAACAGTTCGCCAAACTGCAGGACACCTACATGCGCGAGCGCGGCAGCGATCTGCGCGCGCTGGGCCAGCGCCTGCTGTTCCACCTCGATGACACCACCCAGGGCGCCACCCAGTGGCCGGCGCGTTTTGTGCTGGTGGCGGATGAGCTGACCGCGACATTGCTGGCCGAAGTGCCGCAGGATCGCCTGGTCGGCGTGGTGGTGCGCGACGGTGCCGCCAACTCGCATGCGGCGATTTTGGTGCGGGCGATGGGGGTGCCGACGGTGATGGGCGCCGACATCCAGCCTTCTCTGCTCAGCCAGCGGTTGCTGATCGTTGATGGGTATCGCGGTGAACTGTTGGTCGATCCTGAACCGGTGCTGGTGCAGGAGTATCAACGGCTGATCAGCGAAGAGCTGGAGTTGAGCAAGCTGGCGGAAGACGACGTCGAGCAACCGGCGCAGTTGAAAAGCGGCGAGCGTATCCAGGTGATGCTGAACGCCGGCCTCAGCCCGGAACATGAACAACTGTTGGGCGGCAGAGTGGATGGCGTGGGGTTGTACCGCACCGAAATCCCGTTCATGTTGCAAAGCGGTTTCCCCTCCGAAGAAGAACAGGTCGCGCAGTATCAAGGCATGCTGCAGCTTTATCCGAGCAAGCCGGTTACGCTGCGCACCCTGGATATCGGCGCCGACAAGCAACTGCCCTATATGCCGATCAGCGAAGAGAACCCTTGCCTGGGGTGGCGCGGCATCCGCATCACTCTGGATCAGCCGGAGATCTTTTTGATTCAGGTACGCGCCATGCTGCGCGCCAATGCCGGCACCGGCAACCTGGGTATTTTGCTGCCGATGATCACCAGCCTTGAAGAGGTCGACGAAGCTAAACGCCTGATTGACCGAGCCGGGCGCGAGGTGGAAGAGGTGCTCGGCTACGCGATCCCGAAACCGAAAATCGGCGTGATGCTGGAAGTGCCATCGATGATTTTCCTGATCCCGCATTTGGCCGGGCGCGTTGATTTCATTTCGGTCGGCACCAACGACTTGACCCAGTACCTGCTGGCGGTGGATCGCAACAACACGCGGGTCGCCGCGCTGTATGACAGTTTGCATCCCGCGATGTTGCAGGTGCTGAACTTGATCGCCGAGCAGGGGAAAGCGGCCGGGCTGCAGCTTAGCCTCTGCGGTGAGTTGGCCGGCGATCCCATGGGCGCGCTGTTGCTGGTGGGCATGGGCTATCGCAATCTGAGCATGAATGGCCGCAGCGTGGCGCGCATCAAATACCTGCTGCGACATATTGACCTGGCCGACGCCGAAATGCTGGCTCACCGGGTGTTGAATACCCAGATGACCACCGAAGTGCGCCATCTGGTGGCGGCGTTTATGGAGCGGCGCGGCATGGGTGGGCTGATCCGCGGGGGCCGATAACCGCCGCGCGGTGTGATTTTTTTACAGAACTTTTCCCGCCCTGCCGGACCGGACCGCGCTAAGCCTATGTTATGATGCGCAACCTCAGCGCGGCGCATGCTCGTCGCCTTGCAGACCGCAGCGGCCAATGCCGCCGTTTGCAAGGCGCGGGATAATTTCCGTCGCCGCTTGGCACCTGCCGCCCCCGCATGGGGAAAAATAACAGACATGTTGTGGTGATAGATGAGCAATAGCTATCTGGCGTTTCCTAAATTTGATCCGGTCATTTTCTCCATTGGCCCGGTTTCTCTGCATTGGTACGGCCTGATGTACCTGGTCGGCTTCGTTTTTGCCATGTGGCTGGCGGTGCGTCGCGCCAACAAGCCGGGCAGCGGCTGGACCAAAGACGAAGTGGAAAACCTGCTCTACGCCGGCTTCCTGGGCGTATTCGTCGGCGGCCGCGTCGGCTATGTGCTGTTCTACAACCTGCCGCTGTTCCTGGATAACCCGCTCTATCTGTTCAAGGTCTGGGATGGCGGCATGTCGTTCCACGGCGGCTTGATGGGGGTGATTCTGGTGATGTTCTGGTTCGCTCGCCGCACCAAACGCACCTTCTTCCAGGTTTCCGATTTTATCGCGCCATTGATCCCATTCGGCCTGGGCGCCGGCCGCCTCGGCAACTTTATCAACGGCGAACTGTGGGGCCGCGTGACCACCGATACCCCTTGGGCGATGTTGTTCCCAAGTTCGCGCAGCGAAGACGTGGCCCTCGCCGCCGCCGATCCCTCTTTGTTGCCGTTGCTGAATCAGTACGGCGTACTGCCGCGCCACCCGTCGCAGCTGTATGAACTGCTGCTGGAAGGCGTGGTGCTGTTTATCATTCTGAACCTGTTTATTCGCAAGCCGCGGCCGATGGGCGCCGTATCAGGCCTGTTCCTGATCGGGTATGGCGCATTCCGCATCATCGTTGAAGCGTTCCGCCAGCCGGATGCCCAGCTCGGCCTGTTCGACGGCGTGATCAGCATGGGGCAGATCCTGTCCATCCCGATGGTGGTGGCCGGTATTATTATGATGATTTGGGCGTACCGTCGTCGCCCACAGCAACAACTGTCGTGAGGAACAAATGAAACAGTATCTGGATTTGATGAATAAGGTGCTCGCCGAGGGCACCCCTAAAGCCGACCGTACCGGCACTGGCACATTGTCGATTTTCGGCCACCAGATGCGTTTCAACTTGCAGGAAGGTTTCCCGTTGGTGACCACCAAGAAATGTCATCTGCGTTCGATCATTCATGAGCTGTTATGGTTCCTGAACGGCGATACCAACATCGCCTACCTGCGTGACAACAAGGTCACCATTTGGGACGAGTGGGCCGATGAAAACGGCGATCTCGGCCCGGTGTACGGCAAACAGTGGCGCGCCTGGGGCGCAGCGGACGGCCGTCAGATCGATCAGCTGAGCAACGTGCTCCAACAGCTGAAGCAAGATCCGGATTCGCGTCGCATCATTGTTTCCGCCTGGAACGTCGGCGAGCTGGATCAGATGGCGTTGGCGCCGTGCCACGCGTTCTTCCAGTTCTACGTGGCGGACGGCAAGCTCTCTTGCCAGCTGTACCAGCGTTCCTGCGACGTTTTCCTCGGCCTGCCGTTCAACATCGCCAGCTACGCGCTGTTGGTGCACATGATGGCGCAGCAGTGCGATCTGGAAGTGGGCGACTTCGTCTGGACCGGCGGCGATACCCACCTGTACAGCAACCACATGGAACAGACTCAGCTGCAGCTGACGCGTGAACCGCGTCCGTTGCCGAAACTGGTGATCAAACGCAAACCGGCTTCACTGTTCGATTACCGTTTCGAAGACTTCGAGATCGAAGGTTACGATCCGCACCCGGCCATCAAGGCGCCGGTCGCGATCTGACCTTAACCGCATCACACCAGGGGCGCAGCGATTGCGCCCCTTTTTTTATCCGCATTGCGTACCGCACCGCATTTTTTTGTCGCCGTCTGCCATCGTAGAGAAAACATTGCGCAGCTTGCCGCAGCGCTTGCGCATGCGGCTTTACCGCGTTGTTACGGCCCTTACACTGGCGGCATGAACGACAATACTCTCTCGAACATCGATGATCGCCAACGGGGCATGACGCTGATTGAGCTAATGGCGGCGATCCTGATCGCCGCCATGCTCACCGGCTGGGGCGTCGGGCAATGGCGCTATCATCAGCAAGCGCTGCGGCTGGAACACACGGCCCAACAACTGCTGGCGTTTTTGCTGCGATTACAGGCGGACGCCAACTGGCGTAACCGCACGGCGCTGCTGTGGTTCAAGAATGGCACGCCCTGGTGCCTGGGCGGCGGTGTGCCACCGACGGATTGCATTTCCGCCGAAGGCTCCGTTTTCTTGCCGCCTTATCGCGACGTTGTGCTGAGTGGCTACTCCGGCAAAGAGATTGGGTTTTATGGTTTGCGCAATACTGCGCAGGCGGGGCACATCCTTCTCAGCAACGACGCAGGCAGCCTGCGGCTGGTGCTGTCCGCCCGTGGGCGGCTGCGTTTGTGCAGCGAAGGGCTCCGGATAAGGGGGATCGCGCCATGCTGACTGTCGAACGCGGTTTTACCTTGCCGGAGGTGATGTTGGCGCTGGTGTTCGGTAGCGTGATCGCGCTCGGCGCGGCGAAAACTTACCCGCTGTTACGCCAGCAGAACGTGGCCGTCGGTCAGCACTTTCGGCTGGAGTCAACGCTGCGACAGTTGGCGTTCGGCATTGAGAAAGATCTGCGCCGCGCCGGTTTTTGCGCCGGGCAATGCGCTGGCCGGCCGCTGCTGATAGGCCAGGCATCGGGGGAAACGGCTGGCAGCTGCGTTATCGTTGCCTACGACATTGCTCGCAGCGGGCAATGGCTCACTTCGGGTGAGGATGCAGGCTATTTCGGTTATCGACTACGTAATGGCGGCTTGGAAGGGCAGCGCGGCGTGAGCCAATGCGAGGGCGGTGGCTGGGAGCGGCTGCTCGATCATGACGAAGTGCGCATTGAGCGGTTTCATGTGGCGATAGAGCGGGGCGATCACGGCGCGGCATTGGCTCGCCTGACGCTGACGGGGCGCTCCGCCAGCGATACGCGTATCAGGCGCAGCCTGAGCGGGAGCGTCGAAATGGCGGCGCTGCCATGAAGCGGCGAACCCAGCGAGGTGGTAGCACCCTGGCGGCGGTGATGTTGCTGCTGGCGCTGGGGCTGATGTTGCTCAATGCTCAACAGCGGCAATTGGATAACGCGCTGTTACTGGCCGCCGATCAGCAGCGTTACCTTCAGGCTTACAATCAGGCCGCTTCGGCGCTGAGTTGGGGCATGAGCCAGCGTTGGCCGCGCGCCGAGCTGAGTGCAGCGGCCTGGCTATGCAGGCAGCGCGTGGAACTGACGGCTTGCGCTCGGCTGTCAGCCAGAGCGGGAGTGGTGACGGTTCGCGGCCTTGGTGAGATGCGCGGCGGTGAACCGGTATGGCTGTATCAATGGGGCACCTTTAACGGCGCGGAGGCTGCTGGCAAGTTGCAAGCACAGCCGGGCGGTCGGCTGGATTTTTGTCCCGAGAAAAGGTTGGCCGACTGTGAAGGCTAACGCTCGGGCAGCGTGGATATCCCGCAACGGCTTCAGTCTGCCGGAAGTGTTGGTGGCGGCCTTGCTGTTCTCGGTGTCGCTGCTTGGCTTGTTACAGTATCATCAGGTGCTGTTGCAGTCGTTCCAGCGCCAGTGGCACTACCGGCAAGCCTGGGGGCTGGCGCACCAGCAGTTGGAGGCGTTCGCCGTCATCGGCCGGCTCGAGGCTGAACCGCTGCCGGAAGGGTGGCGGCGCGAGACGGCACTTGACGATGCGGGGAGCGATTGTCACCGATTGACGGTCAGGATCCAAACGCCGCAGCGGCAGTGGGCAACGCTGAGCCGCTGGTATTGCGCCCGTTTTTGAGCCGTATGTCTTTTTTTTTAAAGGAGTCTTCATGTTCACTGTTTATCATTCCAATCAGCTGGATTTGTTGAAAACGCTGACCAGCGCGCTGATAGCCAGAGATCCGTTGACCGATCCTTTTCAACAGGAGGTGGTGCTGGTGCAAAGCCCCGGCATGGCGCAATGGCTGCAGATGCAGCTGGCGGAACAGTTCGGTATCGCAGCCAATGTCGCGTTTCCGCTGCCGGCGACCTTCATTTGGGACATGTTCACCCGGGTGTTGCCGGATATTCCGAAAGAGAGCGCCTTCAGCAAGGATGCCATGACCTGGAAGCTGATGTGGTTGTTGCCGGAGATGCTGACTCAGCCGGCATTTGCGCCACTGCAGCACTATCTCACCGATGACGGCGACAAGCGCAAAATCCACCAATTGGCCGGCCGGGTTGCCGACCTGTTCGACCAGTATTTGGTTTATCGCCCGCAGTGGCTGGAGAGCTGGCAGCGCGGCGAGCGCATCGACGGTCTGCCCGAGGCTCAGCAGTGGCAGGCGCCGCTCTGGGCGCGGCTGGTGGAGTACACGCGCGAATTGGGGCAGCCGGAATGGCACCGCGCCAATCTGTACAGCCGCTTTATCCACGCGCTCGAGCAGGCAACAACGTGCCCGCCCGGTTTGCCGCCGCGGGTGTTTATCTGCGGCATCTCGGCGTTGCCGCCGGTCTATCTGGAAGCGTTGCAGGCGCTGGGGCGGCATATCGACATCCACCTGATGTTCACCAACCCTTGTCGCTACTATTGGGGCGACATTCAGGATTATGCTTTCCTGGCCCGCTTGCAGAGCCGCAAGCGTCGTCATTACCACCAGGCTCGCGAGCAAGGGCTGTTTCGCGAGCCGGCCGACGCGGCGCGCCTGTTTGACGCCGAAGGGCAGCAGCAACTCAGCAACCCGCTGCTGGCCTCTTGGGGCAAGCTGGGGCGCGATCACCTCTATTTGCTGTCGCAGATGGAAGGGGCGCAAGAGGTCGACGCCTTTGTCGATATCCCGGCGGATACCATGCTGCACGCCGTTCAGCGCGACATGCTGGAGTTGGAAGATCATGCGGTGATCGGTATTACCGCGGAAACGCTGGAAAGCAGCTTCAGCAAACGCCCGCTTGATGAGAACGACCGCTCCCTCAGCCTGCACGCCTGCCACAGCCCGCAGCGGGAAGTGGAGGTGCTGCACGATCAACTGCTGACCATGCTGGCGCAGGATCCCGCGTTGACGCCGCGCGATATCATCGTGATGGTGGCGGATATCGACAGCTACACGCCTTATATTCAGGCGGTGTTCGGCAATGCCCCCGCCGAGCGCTACCTGCCGTTCGCCATTTCTGACCGCAAAGCGCGGCAGGCGCATCCGGCGCTGCAGGCGTTCATTTCACTGCTCGATCTGCCGCAAAGCCGCTTTACCTCGGAACAGGTGCTGGCGCTGCTGGAGGTGCCTGCCCTGGCCGCCCGTTTCGCCATTGGCGAAGAGGGGCTGCGTCTGTTGCGCTACTGGGTCGGTGAATCCGGCGTGCGCTGGGGCCTGGACGACGATAACGTGCGCGAACTGGATCTGCCCGCCACCGGTCAGCATACCTGGCGCTTCGGTATTACGCGCATGCTGCTCGGCTACGCGATGGACAGCAATGCCGGCGATTGGCAGGGCATTTTACCTTACGATGAATCGAGCGGGTTGGTCGCCGAACTGGCGGGGCAGTTGGCAGACCTGCTGGCGCAGCTCAGCCACTGGCGGCAAATTTTGAGCGAAGCGCGCCCGCTCGAGGCGTGGCTACCGCTGTGCCGGCAACTGCTGGATGCCTTCTTCGAAGCGGAGAGCGACACCGAAGTGGTGCTGGCATTGATCGAGCAGCAGTGGCAGCAGGCCATCAATTTTGGCCTAGCGGCGCGCTATCCCGATGAGGTGCCGTTGACCATTCTGCGCGACGATCTGGCGGCGCGCCTCGATCAGGAGCGCATCAGCCAGCGCTTCCTTGCCGGGCAAATCAACTTCTGCACGCTGATGCCGATGCGCTCCATTCCGTTCAAGGTGGTGTGCCTGCTGGGCATGAACGACGGCGTGTATCCGCGCACGCTGCCGCCGCTGGGTTTCGATCTGATGGCGCAGCAGGTCAAACGCGGCGATCGCAGCCGGCGCGATGACGACCGCTATCTGTTCCTGGAAGCGATTTTGTCCGCGCAACAGCGGCTGTATATCAGTTTCATCGGCCGTTCCATTCAGGACAACAGCCCGCGCTACCCTTCGGTGCTGGTCACCGAGCTGCTGGAGTACCTGGAACAAAGCTATTGCCTGCCGGGAGATGAAGAACTCAGCGCAGACGACAGTGCTCGGCGGGTTGGTGAGCATTTGCTTAAGTGGCACGCGCGCATGCCGTTCGCCGCCGAGAATTTCTTGCCGGGCTCGGAGGAGCAAAGTTATGCCGCCGAGTGGCTGCCTGCCGCCGATGGTCGCGGTGCGGCGCACCCGGCCTTCAACCAACCGCTGCCCGCCGAAGCGCTGCAGCAAATATCGTTGGATGAGCTGCTGCGGTTTTACCGCCATCCTATCCGCGCCTTCTTCCAGCTGCGGCTGGGCGTCAGTTTTATCCTGGAAGAGACTGAGCTGCCGGACGAAGAGCCCTTCACGCTGGATAACCTCAGCCGTTACCAGTTCAACAGCCAACTGCTGAATACCCTGATCGACGGCGACGATCCCGAACGGTTGTTCCAACGGGTGCGTGCCGCCGGCGGCTTGCCCTATGGCGCCTTCGGCGAGATCTATTGGCAAAAGCAGCAGGAAGAGATGAGCGAACTGGCCGAGCAGGTGCGTGCGGAACGCGCAGAGAGCCATAGCCTGGAGCTGGATATCGATATCGCCGGCGTACGTCTCAGCGGCTGGCTGCATCAGGTGCAGGATGACGGCCTGTTGCGCTGGCGGCCCGCCACGTTGTCGGCGGTGGACGGCATATTGCTGTGGCTGGAGCACCTGGTGTACTGCTGCGCCGGCGGCACCGGCGAGAGCCGCATCTACGGTCGCAAGAACTCCGCCTGGCGCTTTGCCGCGCTGGCGCCTGAAGAGGCGCAGGCGCAGCTGGCGGAACTGCTGGCGGGCTATCAGCGCGGTTTGTGTCAGCCGCTGCTGTTGCTGAACAAGAGCGGCTGGGCGTGGCTGAGTCAGTGCTATCAGCCGGAAACGCAGCAAATCGACTGGGAGGAAGAAGCGCAAATTAAGGCACGCGCCAAATTGCTGCAGGCTTGGCAGGGCGATCAGCGCATTCCCGGAGAAGGGGAAGATCCCTACGTGCAGCGAGTATTCCGCCAATTGGATAATGAATACTTAGCGCAAATACTGGCCGAAACAGAGCGTTATCTGCTGCCGGTGGCGCGACATAACCTGGGGTAACAATCCCCCGGTGGTGCTGTACGGCGGGAGGTGGTAAAAATAACGAAGGTTATATTCAACCATTGGGGTGATTCCCGGTCTTACATAACGTACAGGCATATACCCGCCGTGTTTCGGGCCGCCACATTGGCGAAGATCCCGGCGAGTACAGATTTGGTTATGTGGTTTTGATGCACGTCGCCAACGTCAGGGAGTGGGCGTAGCGACGTCAGAATAGGGGTTTATTTTGGATATGCGCAGACAGTTGGTCCGTATCACCGGGCTGGTACTATTGGCTATGTGTTGGGCACCGTTGAGTTGGGCCGCGCAAGGATGGCAACCGCTGACGGAGAAGATCAACAAGAGCGAACACGATCCGCGTCAGTATGAAGCGATCAAGTTGGCTAATGGCATGACGGTGTTGCTGGTGTCTGATGCCCAGGCGCCGAAATCGCTGGCGGCGCTGGCATTGCCGGTTGGATCGCTCGAAGATCCGAACAGCCAACTGGGATTGGCGCACTATCTGGAACATATGGTGCTGATGGGCTCCAAACGCTATCCAGAGCCGGAAAACCTGTCCGAATTCCTGAAAAAGCACGGCGGCAGCCACAACGCCAGCACGGCCTCTTATCGCACCGCCTTCTATCTGGAAGTGGAAAATGACGCGCTGGAGCCGGCGGTCGACCGCATGGCCGACGCTATTGCCGAGCCGCTGCTGGATCCGGGCAATGCCGATCGCGAGCGCAATGCGGTGAACGCCGAGTTGACGATGGCGCGTTCGCGCGACGGCATGCGCATGGCGCAGGTCGGCGCGGAAACCCTTAACCCGGCGCACCCGAGCGCGCGCTTCTCCGGCGGCAATCTCGATACGTTGAAAGACAAGCCGGACAGCAAGTTGCACGATGAACTGACCGGCTTCTATAAGCGCTACTATTCCGCCAATCTGATGATGGGCGTTTTGTACGGCAATCAGCCGCTGCCGCAGCTGGCTGACATTGCGGCGAAAACCTTTGGCCGCGTGCCGAATCATGACGCCAGCGTGCCGCCGATCACCGTGCCGGCCGTGACGCCGGAACAGCAGGGCATCATCATTCACTATGTGCCGGCGCAGCCGCGCAAGCAGCTGAAGGTCGAGTTCCGCATCGATAACAACAGCGCCGCGTTTCGCAGCAAAACCGATACCTACATCAGCTACCTGATCGGCAACCGCAGCAAAAACACCTTGTCTGACTGGTTGCAGAAGCAGGGGCTGGCGGACGCCATCAATGCCGGCGCCGATCCGATGGTGGATCGCAACGGCGGCGTCTTCGCTATCAGCGTCTCGCTGACCGACAAAGGCCTGGCCCAGCGCGACCAAGTCGTCGCCGCCATTTTCAACTACCTGAAAATGCTGCGCAGCGAAGGCATCAAGCAGAGCTACTTCGATGAAATCTCGCATGTTCTGAACCTGGACTTCCGTTATCCGTCGATCACGCGCGACATGGACTATATCGAATGGCTGGTGGACACCATGCTGCGCGTTCCGGTTGAGCATGCGCTGGACGCGCCTTATCTGGCCGACCGTTATGATCCTAAGGCGATCGCCGAACGCCTGGACGCCATGACGCCGCAAAACGCGCGCATCTGGTTCGTCAGCCCGGATGAACCGCACAATAAGACGGCCTATTTCGTCAACGCGCCTTACCAGGTCGACAAAATCACGCCGCAGCGCTTTACGCAGTGGCAGCAGTTGGAGAGCGGCATTTCCCTGTCGCTGCCGGCGCTCAACCCGTACATCCCGGATGACTTTACCCTGACCAAGCCATCGCACGAGTTCAAAAAACCGGAAAGGGTGGTGGATAAACCCGGCCTGCGCGTGCTGTACATGCCGAGTCGTTACTTCGCCGACGAGCCGAAGGCCGACGTCACCGTCGCTTTCCGCAACGCCAAAACCATGGATTCCGCGCGCAATCAGGTGCTGTTCTCGCTGACGGATTATCTGGCCGGCCTCGCGCTGGATCAGTTGAGCTATCAGGCGTCGGTCGGCGGGTTGAGCTTCTCGACCTCGCCGAACAACGGTCTGATGTTTAACGCCAACGGCTTCACCCAGCGTTTGCCGCAGTTGCTGACGGCGCTGATCGAGGGTTATTCCAGCTTCACGCCGACGGAAGATCAGTTGGCGCAAGCCAAATCCTGGTATCTGGAGCAGTTGGACGCCGCCGAGAAGGGCAAGGCGTTTGAGCTGGCCATTCAGCCGGTGCAGATGGTTTCCCGCGTGCCGTATTCCGAACGCAGCGAGCGCCGCGAGGTGCTGAAGACGTTAACGCTGAAAGACGTGCTGGCCTATCGCGACAGCCTGCTGGCCGAGGCCACGCCGGAGCTGCTGGTAGTGGGCAACATGAGCAAGCAGCAGGTCGACACGTTGGCGTCGACGTTAAAACATCGTCTGGGCTGTACCGGTAGCGAATGGTGGCACGGCGAAGACGTGGTGGTGGACAAGAATCATCTGGCCAACCTGCAACAGGTGGGCAGCAGTACTGACTCGGCGCTGGCGGCGGTTTATGTGCCGACCGGCTACGACGAAGTGACCGGCATGGCCTACAGTTCGCTGCTGGGGCAGATTATTCAGCCGTGGTTTTACAGCCAGCTGCGCACGCAGGAGCAATTGGGGTACGCGGTCTTCGCCTTCCCGATGTCGGTAGGGCGCCAGTGGGGCGTGGGCTTCCTGTTGCAGAGCAACAGCAAACAGCCGGCCTACCTGTACCAGCGCTATCAGGATTTCTACCCGAAAACCGAGAAACGCCTGCGCGACATGAGCGAGGCGGACTTTGAACAGTACAAACAGGCGCTGATCAATGAGCTGAAACAGCGGCCGCAAACCCTGAGCGAGGAGGCCAGCCGGTTCGCCAACGATTTCGATCGCGGCAACTTCGCCTTCGATACCCGTCAGAAGCTGATCGCGCAGGTGCAACAGCTGACGCCGGCCAAACTGGCGGATTATTTCCACCAGGCGGTGATCCAGCCACAGGGGCTGGCGGTGCTGTCGCAGGTCAGCGGCAGCGGGCAAGACAAGGCGGATTACGCGGCGCCTAAGGACTGGGTCACCTATCCGAACGCGTCGGCATTGCAGCAGATTTTGCCGCGTAAAGTGGCGACGCCATGACGGAAATTGCCCCGCAGAGGTTGGAGCCTCTGTCGCTGCCGCTGTTCGGCGAACGCCTGATAGAAGCGTCGGCGGGCACCGGCAAAACTTTTACCATCGGCGCGCTGTACCTGCGTTTGCTGCTGGGGTTGGGCGGTGAAGCAGCGTTTCCCCGCCCGCTGACGGTCGAAGAAATCCTGGTGGTGACCTTTACCGAGGCCGCCACCGAGGAGCTGCGCGGGCGTATCCGCGACAATATTCACGGATTACGCATCGCCTGCGTGCGCGGTGTCAGCGCCAACCCGCTGTTTTCGGCGCTGATGGCTGAAATTGACGATTTGACCGACGCCGCCTCGCAGCTGCTGGCGGCGGAGCGGCAGATGGACGAAGCGGCGATCTACACCATTCACGGCTTTTGCCAACGAATGCTGACGCACAACGCCTTCGAGTCCGGCATGCTGTTTGAACAAACGCTGGTGCAGGACGAGCTGCCGCTGCGGCGGCAAGCCTGCGCCGATTTCTGGCGTCGCCACTGCTATCCGTTGCCGCTGGGCGTGGCGAGTGCGGTCAGCCAGGAGTGGAGCGGCCCGGAAGCGTTGCTGGCCGATCTCTCCGGTTATCTGCACGGTGAAGCGCCGGCGCTGCGTCGGCCGCCGAAGGATGAAGAAACCGTCCTGATGCGCCACGAGCAGATCGTCGCGCGCATCGACGCCATCAAGGCGCAATGGCGGGCGGAGGCGGGCGATCTGGAAGCGTTGATCGCTCAGTCCGGCGTCGATAAGCGCAGCTACAGCAGTAAACACCTGCCGAACTGGCTGAACAAGGTCGGCGAATGGAGCGGGCAGGAGACTCAGGACTACCAGTTGCCGAAGGAACTGGATAAATTTCGCCAGTCGGTGCTGCTGGAGAAGACCAAGAAAGGTGAGCCGCCGCGGCATACGCTGTTCACGGCGATAGATGAGTTGTTCGCTGAACCCTTGACGCTGCGCGACCTGATCATGGCGCGTGCGCTCAGCGAGATCCGCACCTCCATTCAGCAGGAAAAGCGCCAGCGCGCCGAACTGGGATTTGATGACCTGCTCAGCCGGCTGGACGGCGCCCTGCAAAGCGGCGGCGGCGAACAGCTGGCGCAGGCGATCCGCCAGCGATACCCGGTGGCGATGATCGATGAATTCCAGGATACCGATCCGCAGCAATACCGTATTTTCCAAAAACTTTACGTCGGCCGGCCTGATTGCGGCCTGCTGTTGATCGGCGATCCCAAGCAGGCGATTTACGCCTTTCGCGGCGCCGACATCTTTACCTACATGCGCGCGCGTTCAGAGGTGAGCGCCCACTATACGCTGGAGACCAACTGGCGCTCGTCGCCGTCGATGGTCGCCAGCGTCAATCACCTGTTTTCTCAGGTAGAAAAGCCTTTCCTGTTCGGCCAAATCCCCTTTATTGAAGTTAACGCGGCGGAAAAGAACCAAGGGCTGGCGTTTGAATTGCACGGCAAGCCGCAGCCAGCGATGCAGTTCTGGCTGCAGCAGGGAGAAGGCGCGGGTGTAAGTGATTACCAACAGCTGATGGCGCGCCTGTGCGCCACGCAAATTCGCGACTGGCTCAGCGCCGGGCAGCAGGGCCAGGCGCGGCTGCAGAGCGGCAAGGAGTCACGGCCGGTACAAGCCTCCGATATCACGGTGCTGGTGCGCAGCCGCAATGAGGCGGCGTTGGTGCGCGATGCGCTGAGCGCGCTGTCTATTCCGTCGGTCTACCTGTCCAACCGCGACAGCGTGTTTGACACCCCGGAGGCCAAAGACCTGCTGTGGTTACTGCAGGCGGTGTTGGCGCCGGAGCAGGAGCGCACGCTGCGCAGCGCCATGGCCACCGGGCTGATGGGGTTGGACGCGCCGACGCTGGACGGCCTGAGCCGCGATGAGCGCGCCTGGGACGCGCTGGTTAACGAGTTCGACAATTACCGCACGCTCTGGCTGCGCCGCGGCGTGTTGCCGATGCTGAGCGAGGTGATGAAAGCGCGCCAGCTGGCGGAGAACCTGTTGGCCAGCGCCGGCGGCGAGCGTCGCCTGACCGACGTGCTGCATCTGGGAGAACTGTTGCAGGAGGCGGCGGCGCAGCTCGACAGCGAGCATGCGCTGGTGCGCTGGCTGGCGCAGCAGATCGCCCAGCCTAATCGTCAGTCCGATAATCAGCAGCTGCGGCTGGAGAGCGACCGGCATCTGGTGCAGGTGATCACGATCCACAAATCCAAGGGGCTGGAGTTCGATCTGGTGTGGTTGCCATTCATCGGCAACTTCCGCCAGCAGCAACAGGCGCTGTATCACGATCGCCACAGTTTCCAGGCATTGCTGGATCTCGACGCCAATGAAGAGAGCCAGGCCTGGGCGGAGGAGGAGCGGTTGGCGGAAGATCTGCGTCTGCTGTACGTGGCGCTGACCCGCTCGGTGTACCACTGCAGCATCGGCATCGCGCCGCTGTTCCAGGGCACGCGCAAGAAACAGGGCGATACCGATCTGCACCGCAGCGCATTGGGTTATCTGGTGCAGGGCGGGCAGGCCGGCGACGCCGTGTATCTGCAGGAACGTCTGCAGCAATTGGCGGGCGGGGGTATCGCACTGTCGCTGGTTGAACCGCCGGACGAAAAACCCTGGCAACCCCAGACGGAACTGGCCGAAGCGCTGGCGGCGAAAAGCTTTACCCGGCGGATCCAGGATTTTTGGCGGGTGACCAGCTATACCGGTTTGCAACAGCACGGCGCGAGCCTGATGCAGGATCTGCTGCCGCGTCTGGATGTCGACGCGGCGGGCGAGCGGAGTGAGGAGAGTGAGCCAGCGCTCACACCGCATACTTTCCCGCGCGGCGCGGCGCCCGGCACCTTCTTGCACAGCCTGTTCGAAACGCTGGACTTCACCCAGCCGTTGGATGAACAGTGGCTGTTGGCACAGCTGCAACAGCAAGGATTTGCCGAACACTGGCAGCCGATTTTGCTGGCGTGGATGCAGGTATTGCTCAACACGCCGCTCGCCGACAGCGGCGTGACGCTGGCGGCGCTAACGCCGCAGCACAAGCAGGCCGAGCTGCAGTTCTATTTGCCGATCAACCGGCTGTTGCAGGCGAAGGAGCTCGATGCCCTGGTGAAGCGTTACGATCCGCTTTCCGCCCGCTGTCCGGCGCTGGATTTCCATCAGGTGCAAGGCATGCTGAAAGGCTTTATCGACCTGGTGTTCTGTTGGCAGGGCAAATACTACCTGCTGGACTACAAGTCCAACTGGTTGGGGGAAGACAGCAGCGCCTATACCCGGCCGGCGATGGAGCAGGCGATGGCGGAGCATCGTTACGATCTGCAATATCAGCTGTATACGCTGGCGCTGCACCGTTATCTGCGTCATCGGCTGCCGGATTACGATTACCGGCGCCATTTCGGCGGGGTGATTTATCTGTTCCTGCGCGGCGTGGATGCGGCGCACCCGGGCAACGGCATTTTCACCTGTCTTCCCGAGTTTGAGCTGGTGGCGGGGATGGATCGTTTGTTCAGCGGCGAGGCCGCTGCGACGGAGGATGGATCATGATCGCACTGCTGGAGCAGGCGGTGGCGCTTGGCGTGTTGCGCCCGCTGGACGTGCAGTTCGCCCGCGTGGTGGCGAACGAAGACGAGCCCGATATTTTGCTGGCCGCCGCCTGCCTGAGTGCAGAGGCGGGGGCCGGTCACGTCTGCCTGATGCTGGAGCAGCTGCAGGCGGATACGCTGTTTGAAGGGCGCCAACCGGCGCTGGCGCTGGCGGTGTGGGAGGCGGCCGGGCGGCCGGATGGCGTGCGTTGGCAGCAGCGCCTGGCGGCCAGCGCGGCGGTCGGGGATGGCAGCGAGGCTACGCCGCTGGTGCTGCGCGGGCCGCGCTTGTATCTGCAGCGCATGTGGCAAAACGAAGGTGAAGTGGCGGCGTTTATCGGCGGCGAAGGCGAGTCGCTGGCGGTGCCGGAGGCTGAACTGCGCACTATTCTTGACCGTTTGTTCGGCTCGGCGAGCGATGAACCCGATTGGCAGAAGATCGCCGCCGCGGTGGCCGCCACACGGCGCATTGCGGTCATTTCCGGCGGGCCGGGCACCGGTAAAACCACCACCGTCGCCAAGCTGTTGGCGGCGCTGGTGCAGTTGGATGAAAGCGCGCGCTTGCGCATTCAGCTGGCGGCGCCGACTGGGAAGGCGGCGGCGCGCCTGACGGAGTCGCTTGGCAGCGCCAGCCGTCAGCTGGCGTTGACCCCGGCGCAGCAGGCGCTGTTCCCGACGGAGGCGGCGACGTTGCACCGCCTGTTGGGGGCGCAACCGAACAGTCAGCGCATGCGCTATCACCGCGGCAACCGGCTGCATTTGGATGTGCTGGTGGTGGATGAGGCCTCGATGGTCGATCTGCCGATGATGGCGCGCCTGATTGCCGCGTTGCCCGATCGGGCCCGGGTGATTTTCCTTGGCGACCGCGATCAGCTGGCCTCGGTGGAGGCCGGCGCGGTGCTGGGGGATATTTGCCGTTTTGCCGAGCAGGGATACAGCGATGCGCGCGCTGCAGAGCTGAGCCGCCTGACCGGCTGTTCGATCGAAGGACGGCTGGCCGTTGCGGAAGCGGCGGTGCGCGACAGCCTGTGCCTGCTGCGCAAGAGCTATCGCTTCGACGCCCGTTCCGGCATCGGTCAACTGGCGTTGGCGGTCAACGCCGGAGCGGGGGATCGCGCGCTGGCGGCACTAAACGGCAGTTTCGGCGATGTCATGGGTTATGCGTTGGCGACGAGTGAAGAGTATCAGACGCTGTTGGATGCCTGCGTGGCGGGCTATCGCGACTATTTGCGGCTGACCGCCGAAGGCGCAGACGCGGCGGCGGTGCTGGCGGCCTTTGGCCGCTTCCAGGTGCTGTGCGCGCTGCGTGAAGGGCCGTTTGGCGTCGCCGGCCTGAACGAGCGCATTGAGATCGGGTTGCAGCGCGCCGGTCTGATCGACCGTAAACCGGGCGTGCTCGGCCGTTGGTATCGGGGGCGGCCGGTGATGATCGGCCGCAACGACAGCGCGCTGGGGCTATTCAATGGGGATATCGGCATTACGCTGCCGGATGAGCGCGGCGAGCTGCGCGTGCATTTCCAATTGCCGGATGGAAGCATCAAGTCGGTGCAGCCGAGCCGTTTGCCGGCGCATGAAACCGCCTATGCCATGACGGTGCACAAATCTCAGGGATCGGAATTTGACCATACGGTTCTGGTGTTGCCGAATCACTTCCTGCCGGTGCTGACGCGTGAATTGGTCTATACCGCGATCACTCGCGCGCGTAAGCAGCTCTCGCTGTATGCCACGGAGGCGGTGTTGCTGCGGGCCATTCGCACGCCGACCCAGCGCCGCAGCGGATTGGCTGAACGATTACAGGCAACGGAATAAACGATGAACGGGCGCGGCAACGGCCGCGCCCACTGGGATTACAGATCCGCCAGCAGAATTTTGGAGCGGCGCTGGTAGTTGTACAACGCCTGTTTCTGCATCGGCAGCACGTCGACCTCCGCCGGGGTAAAGCCACGTTCCTGGAACCAGTGGATGCTGCGGGTGGTCAGCACGAACAGCTTCTTCAGCCCCATCTGTCGCGCCTGGTTTTCTACCCGCTGCAGCAGCATCTCGCCGCGCGAAGAGCTGCGGTAATCGGGATGCACCGCCACGCAGGCCATCTCACCGATTTTTTCCTCCAGGAACGGGTACAGCGCCGCACAGGCGATGGTCAGGTTATCGCGTTCAATGATGGTGAATTTGTCGATCTCCATCTCCAGCTGTTCACGCGAACGGCGCACCAGAATGCCCTGCTGCTCGAGCGGCCGGATCAGCTCCAGGATGCCGCCGATGTCGTTGATTGTCGCCCGGCGCACCTGTTCGGCGCTCTCCATCACGATTTGGGTGCCGATGCCGTCGCGCGAGAACAGTTCCTGCACCAGCGCACCGTCTTCCTGGTAGCTGATCAGGTGGCTGCGGCGCACGCCGCTGCGGCAGCCTTTCACCGCGCCGCGCAGGAAACGCACGGTGCCGGAATGGTAATCGCCGCCTTCCTCCAGCTCTTCAAGGCGCTTTTGCGCGTCGTTGGGGAACAGCTCGGAAAGGATGTTGCCTTCCGCGTCGGTCACGCCCTGCGAGGAGCAGAAACCGATCATTTTTTCCGCCTTCAGCTTGATCGCCAACTGGGTGGCCACTTCTTCCGAGGTCAGGTTGAAGCTCTCGCCGGTGACCGAAACCGCGACCGGGCCAATCAGCACGATGGCGTTGCTGTCGAGCTGGCGGTGGATCGCTTCTTCATCGATGCGGCGAATGCGGCCGCTGTGGCAGTAGTCGATGCCGTCATCCACGCCCAGTGGCTGCGCGATGATGAAGTTACCGCTGACCACGTTAATGTGCGCGCCTTGCAGTGGCGTGTTGTTGAGGCTCATCGACAGCCGAGCGGTGATGTCGAGCTGCAGCAGGCCGGCGGCCTGCTTGACCAGCTCGAGCGTATGGGCGTCGGTCACGCGAGTGTGTTTGTGGTAGATCGGCTCATAGTTGTGCTGCGCCAGATTGGCGTCGATCTGCGGCCGTGCGCCGTAAACCACCACCAGGCGAATACCCAGGCTATGCAGTAGCCCGATATCGTTGACGATGTTGGAGAAATTCTCGTGTTCGATGGCTTCCCCGCCGAGCATGATGACGAACGTCTTGCCGCGGTGGGCATTGATATAGGGGACTGAGTGACGGAATCCTTGCACCAGCTCTGTACTACGTTCCTTCACGGCCAAACCTCTTTGCATATTTATACGATATTTTTGTATTTTTATTCTTTTATTGCGCCGATGGCAAGTGGGAAATCGTCATGAAGCGTGCGCTAAGGGCGCTAAATCGTTAATAAATTGAAAAACCATAAAAAGATTTTCTGATGACAGGGCTGGCATGATTGGTTAAAGTTTTCGGCATCCCCATTTCATTGGTGTTTTTTTCATCTGTTGTAAACAGCTATTACTGCCGGAGCCGCATGCCAAACGCTAATCACAATCTGGGCCGCCGTCGTTTATTACAGGGCGTTGCCGCCAGCTGGTTGCTGAGTGTGAGTCGTACGGGCTTCGCCGCATCATCGCACGTGATCGCCGTGCGCGTCTGGCCATCCTCCACCTATACCCGCGTCACGCTGGAATCCAACGTCGAACTGAAATACAAGCAGTTCGCCCTGACCAATCCCGATCGCGTGGTGGTGGACATCGAAGGTGTTCACCTCAACAGCGTGCTGAAAGGCATCGCCGGGCAGGTGCGCGCCGACGATCCTTATCTCAAGCAGGCGCGCGTCGGCCAGTTTGATCAGAATACCGTGCGGCTGGTGCTGGAGCTCAAACAAAGCGTCAGCCCGCATATTTTCACGCTGGCGCCGGTGCCGGAGTATCGCAACCGTCTGGTGATGGATCTCTATCCGACGAAGGGCGGCAGCGGGGGTGAGGAGTATGATCCGCTACTGGCGTTACTGGAAGATTACAACAAGGGCGATCTGGAGCGCACGCTGCCGCCGGAAGCGCCGCAGGCCGGCAAAGCGGGGCGCGATCGGCCGATCGTCATCATGCTGGATCCCGGCCACGGCGGCGAAGATCCCGGCGCTATCGGCAAGTACAAGACGCGCGAGAAAGACATCGTGCTGCAGATTGCCCGCAAGCTGAGCGCCATGATCAAGCGCGAGCCAAACATGAAAGTGTTCATGACGCGCAATGAAGACGTGTTTATTCCGCTCAAGGTGCGCGTCGCCAAGGCGCGCAAGCAGCGCGCCGATCTGTTCGTTTCGATTCACGCCGACGCCTTCACCAGCCGCGCCGCGCGCGGTTCATCGGTGTTCGCGTTGTCCACCAAGGGCGCCACCAGCTCGGCGGCCAAGTTCCTGGCGCAGACGCAGAACGCGTCGGACCAAATCGGCGGTGTCAGCAAGAGTGGCGACCGTTATCTCGATCACACCATGTTCGATCTGATCCAAACCGCGACCATCAACGACAGCCTGAAGTTTGGCAAGGAAGTGTTGAATCGGATGGGGAAAATCAACCGGTTGCACAAGAATCGTGTCGATCAGGCCGGTTTTGCGGTGTTGAAGGCGCCGGATATCCCGTCGATCCTGGTGGAAACGGCGTTTATCAGCAACATTGAAGAGGAGCGCAAGCTGCGCACCAGCCACTTCCAGCAGCAGGTGGCGGAATCGATTCTGGCGGGCATCAAGGCTTATTTCTCCAACGGCGGCGCGCTGGCGAGCCGATAAAAGCAGGGCCGGGCGCGAGTCCGGCTATTTTTGCGGATTGCAGATACAAAAAAACACCCGGAAGGGTGCTTATCTGTTGTCATCAAGAGTTGGTTGCGGAGGCCGGATTTGAACCGACGACCTTCGGGTTATGAGCCCGACGAGCTACCAGGCTGCTCCACCCCGCGTCCGTCTTGATGCTGTATTACGACGAAACCACCGTTCATGTTATGCCGCTGGTACGACATTCGGTTGGTTGCGGGGGCCGGATTTGAACCGACGACCTTCGGGTTATGAGCCCGACGAGCTACCAGGCTGCTCCACCCCGCGTCCGTATAATACTTTGTTATCGAAGCCAAACGCAAATACCGCCAATGCGGCATCGGTTGGTTGCGGGGGCCGGATTTGAACCGACGACCTTCGGGTTATGAGCCCGACGAGCTACCAGGCTGCTCCACCCCGCGTCCGATGGATGCGCACTATACTCTCCATGCGTTTTGTTGCAAACCCTTTTTGCATTTTATTGGCCTAAACCCGTTTTTCTGCTGGATTTGCCCGCAATTTGCCTTCTTTTTCATCACCATCCTCCGGGCGGCTTTTTTTATTTGCAGCGATTCCTTTATCAATGAGCGTTTGTTATCGTTCAGCCGGTAGATCATATCAGTTTGAGAGTGTGCGCGATGAAAGGACGTTGGGGCAAATACCTGCTGGGCGGGTTGATGGTGGCGGTGTTGGCGGGCTGTTCGTCCAAGCCGACCGATCGGGGTCAGCAATATAAGGACGGCCGTCTGGATCAATCGCTGGAGCTGGTCAATCAGCCCAACGCCAAAGGTTCGCCGGTCAACGCCAAGGATTACTCGGATCAGCTGATGGAGATCAAGTACGCGTCGCCTTCGCTGTTTAACCGCAACAACAGCACCTATCAGGCGGTGCAAAGCTGGATGGCGTCTGGCGCCGACACGCGCATGCTGAGCCAGTACGGCCTCAGCGCTTACCAGATGGAAGGCGTCGACAATTACGGCAACGTGCAGTTTACCGGCTACTATACGCCGGTGGTGCAGGCGCGCTATACCCAACAGGGCGAGTTCCGCTACCCGCTGTACCGCATGCCGCCGAAGGGCAGGGGGCGCTTGCCGGATCGCGCGGGCATCTATTCCGGCGCGCTCGACGATCGCTATATCATCGCTTACACCAACTCGCTGATGGACAACTTCATGATGGAAGTCCAGGGCAGCGGCTATGTCGACTACGGCAACGGCCAGCCGCTGGTGTTCTTCGGCTACGGCGGCAAGAACGGCCATGCCTATCGCAGCATCGGCAAGGTGCTGATCGATCGTGGCGAAGTGGCCAAGGCGGACATGTCGATGCAGGCGATCCGTCAGTGGGCGGATACCCACAGCGCCGCAGAGGTGCGTGAGCTGCTGGAGCAGAACCCGTCGTTCGTGTTCTTCCGTCCGGAAGCTTTTGCGCCGGTGAAGGGCGCCAGCGCGGTGCCGCTGATCGCCAAAGCTTCGGTGGCTTCCGACCGTTCACTGATCCCGGCGGGCACTACGCTGCTGGCCGAAGTGCCGCTGCTGGACAACAAGGGTAAATTCACGGGAAAATACGAGATGCGTCTGATGGTCGCGCTCGACGTGGGCGGCGCCATCAAGGGCCAGCATTTTGACATGTATCAGGGCATCGGGCCGGAAGCCGGCCACTCGGCGGGGTACTACAACCACTACGGCCGCGTCTGGGTGCTGAAGAACAACGGCGGTGGCCAGCTGTTCAGCGCCAATCAGTCAAACCGCGGCGGTTCGTTGCTGGCCACCCGCTAAACGCATACGGCGTGAAAAGATTGACCCGCAAGGGCCGGATTTTCCGGCCCTTATCATTTGCATTATGAAGGTAATTAAAGCGTTATGAGTACAGCTTATTCGGAAGCCTATCTGCAGCGTTTCGGCGGCACGGCGCGGTTGTACGGCCAGCAGGCGCTGGCGGTGTTCGCGCAGGCGCACGTCTGCGTGATCGGCATCGGCGGCGTGGGTTCCTGGGCGGCTGAGGCGCTGGCGCGCACCGGCATCGGCGCCATTACCCTGATCGACATGGATGATGTTTGCGTCACCAATACCAACCGCCAGATCCACGCGCTGCGCCAGCACGTCGGGCAATCGAAAACCGAGGTGATGGCGGAGCGTATCCTGGCGATTAATCCGGAATGCCGGGTGACCTGCATCGACGATTTCATCACCCCGGACAATGTCGCCGAGCTGCTGGACCATAACTTCAGCTACGTCATCGACGCGATCGATAGCGTGCGGCCGAAGGCGGCGCTGCTGTCATACTGCCGCCGATTCAAGATCCCGGTCGTGACCACCGGCGGCGCCGGCGGGCAGATTGACCCGACCAAAATTGAAGTGGCCGATCTGGCCAAAACCATCCAGGATCCGCTGGCCGCCAAGCTGCGCGAGCGGCTGAAGCACGATTTCAACGTGGTGAAAAACGGCAAGGGCAAGCTGGGCATCGACTGCGTCTTCTCCAGCGAGCCGCTGGTTTATCCGCAGCCGGACGGCTCGGTATGCGCTTCGCGCAGCACGGCGGAAGGGCCAAAAAGAATGGATTGCAGCGCGGGGTTCGGCGCAGCGACCATGGTCACCGCCACCTTCGGCTTCGTCGCCGTGTCGCACGCGCTGAAAAAGATGCTGGCGAAGGCGGCGCGTCAGGCGTAACGGGCGGCGATCGCCTGCACGGCGGCGGCCAACGCCGCCAGGCCGCTGGCGCGGGTGGCGCTCAGCTGCGCGCGCAATGCCAGGCGGTCGAACAACGCCAGCGGATCCAATGCGGCGATCTGCGGCGGCGTTTTCCCTTCCACTTCGGTCAGCAGCACCGCCAGCAGGCCGCGCACGATGCGGCCTTCGCTGTCGCCATAGAAATGCAGCGTGCCGTCTTCCAGTAACTGGTGCCCCAGCCAGACGCGGTTTTCACAACCGCTCAATTCCATTTCTTCACTGCGCAAGGCCCCCGGCAGCGGCGGCAGCCGTTTTGCGAGCATAATCAGCTGGCGGTAGCGGTCTTCCCACTGTTTCAGCGCGCTGAAGGTGGCGATCAAGGCTTCGGCGGTGATCTCTCGGCCAAAAGGATGGGGGGCGAGCATAGCGTCTCCGGGAGTCAAGTCAGTCGGCCAGCAGATCGAGGGCGTGAGTCAACGCGCTGACCAGCGTATCGACGTCCTGTTGCGTATTGTAGGGGGCGAACGACGCGCGCAGCGTGCCGCTGACGCCTAACGCCGCCATCAGCGGCTGCGCGCAGTGCTGGCCGGCGCGCAGCGCAATGCCTTGCTCCGCCAGCAGCGTGACGATGTCGCTGTGGTGTACGCCGGCGATGTCGAACGCCAGCAGGCTGGAGCCGGAGCTGCGGAAGCTGCGAAAGCCCGGCAGCTGCGCCAACCGTTGTTCCGCCTGGTCCGCCAGCTCGCGGCTGTAGCGCTCCGCCGCCGCCATGTCCTGTTCGCTGAGCCAGGTGAGCGCGGCGGCCAGCCCCAGCACGCCGGCGATGTTTGGCGTGCCGGCTTCGAAGCAGTGCGGCGGCTTTTGCGGGGTAAAGCCGTCGAACGATGCCTGGGTCAGCATCTTGCCGCCGCCTTGCCACGGGGCCATCTGCGCCAGCGGCTCGGCTTTGCCGTACAGCGCGCCGATGCCGGTCGGGCCATACAGCTTGTGGCCGGAGAAGGCGTAGAAATCGATGTCGAGTCGCTGTACGTCGGCCGGGCCGTGAACCACGCCCTGGGCGCCGTCGATCATCACGCGCGCGCCGGCGGCATGGGCCAGCGCGATAGCCGGCGCCAGATCCGGGCAACCGCCGGTGACGTTGGACATTTGCCCCAGCGCCAACAGGCGGGTTTTGTCGTTGAGCAGGGCGGGCAGCTGCGTCAAATCCGGCAACCGATCGGCGCCGATCGGCAGTTTCACCACCCGCGCGCCGGTTTGTTCCGCCACCATCAGCCAGGGGATCAGGTTAGCGTGGTGTTCCGCTTCGCTCACCAGAATTTCGTCGCCTGGCTGCAGACGCGGGCGCAGGTAGCTCTGCGCCACCAGGTTGATCGCCTCGGTGGTGCCGCGCGTCCAGACGATATCGTCGGCCGACGGCGCATGGATCAGTTGCGCCACCTGGCCGCGCGCCTGCTCGAAGCGGGCGGTCAGATCCTGCGCCGCCCGATGCTGGCTGCGGTGCACGGTGGCGGCGTCATCGCGATAAAATTGCTGCGTGGCGTCGATCACCGCCTGCGGTTTCAACGCGGTGGCGGCGCTGTCCAGATAGATACCGTCCTGCGCGAGCGCGGGAAACTGTTGGCGAAAAAGGCTGGGATTAAAAGGCGTCATACCTTGATTGTCACTGGCTTGAGTCGATGGGTGATCCTGTCCTATTTTGCCGCCGGAGACAAGCGATCCTGCCTATTAGGACTTATCGCCTGGCAAAACTGAGAAAGTTTGTTATGCTATTAAATGTGCGCTTATTAATCGCATTTATACACACAAAAGGTATTTATCAGCATTTAAAACTACAAAGGAGTCCTCAATGAAGAAAACAGCCGCAGTTCTCTCTGCCCTGATGCTTACGTTCACCCTGGCCGCCTGTTCCAGCAACTACGTGATGCATACCAATGACGGACGCACCATTGTTGCTGACGGCAAGCCTAAAGTGGATAACGATACCGGCATGATCAGCTATAAAGACGCCAACGGCGTCGAGCAACAGATCAACCGCGCCGATGTGAAAGAGATGGTTGAAAGCGACCAATAAGCGTCAGGCAAAAAAAAGCACCGCAAGTTTTGCGGTGCTGCATAAAATCACTATGGACAGACAGGGTAAATGTACAGGAAGTGAAAAAACAGTAGCCTAGCTACCATGTCCGGAATCGCCGGACAATTTGCAAACACAACATCACAACCACAAGCCAAAAGTTCATCGGCGTCCTCGACACCCACTCCCTTTTCGTTCCGGCCCGGGAAGTGCCGCCACTATAGGTATTTGCTGGCGCATCCTCAACGGACAAATTATAATGGCTCGGATAAAAAAAACTAATGGCAATACGCCGTTAGCGTTTACCGATGGCTTGCCACGCAAAGCCGCCCGATTTTCGGCGCCGAATCATTCGGATTAATGTTACACAAAAGTAGCTAATTTAATGTCTAAACGCTTACCTCCCCTCAATGCGCTGCGCGTGTTCGATGCGGCCGCTCGCCACCTGAGTTTCACCAAGGCGGCGGAAGAGCTGTTCGTGACCCAGGCCGCGGTGAGCCACCAGATCAAGTCGCTGGAGGACTTCCTCGGGCTGAAGCTGTTTCGTCGGCGCAACCGCTCGCTGCTGCTGACCGAAGAGGGGCAAAGTTACTACCTCGATATCAAGGAGATCTTCTCTTCGATCAACGAGGCGACGCGCAAGCTGCAGGCGCGCAGCGCCAAGGGGGCATTAACCGTCAGTCTGCCGCCGAGCTTCGCCATTCAGTGGTTGGTGCCGCGCCTTTCCGGCTTTAACTCAGCTTATCCGGGGATCGATGTGCGCATCCAGGCGGTGGACCGCGAAGAAGACAAGCTGGCGGACGACGTCGATGTGGCGATTTTCTACGGCCGCGGCAATTGGCCGGGGCTGCGCGCCGAGCGCCTGTATGCGGAATATCTGCTGCCGGTTTGTTCGCCGAGCCTGTTGACCGGCGATCATCCGCTGAAAACCGCAGACGATCTGGCTTATCATACGTTGCTGCATGACGTTTCACGCCGCGACTGGCTGGCCTATACGCGCCAGCTGGGGTTGCAACACATCAATGTGCAGCAGGGGCCGATCTTCAGCCACAGCGCCATGGTGGTGCAGGCGGCGGTGCACGGCCAGGGCGTGGCGCTGGTGAATAACGTGATGGCGCAAACCGAGATCGAAGCCGGTCGCCTGGTATGCCCGTTCAACGATGTGCTGGTCAGTAAAAACGCTTTTTATCTGGTATGTCATGACAGCCAGGCAGAACTGGGTAAAATAGCCGCCTTCCGGCAGTGGATCCTGGCGCGCGCCGCCAGCGAACAAGAGAAGTTCCGCTTCCGCTACGAACAATAAGGCCGGCCGCCGCCTTGCCGCGGCCGGTGATTTTTAATGGGATAGATCACGATGAGCAGCCGTTCCATGCTGGTTTTCGCCGCTATCAGCGGCTTTGTGTTTGTCGCGTTGGGCGCATTCGGCGCGCATGTGTTAAGCGGCACGCTAGGCGCCAACGAAATGGCCTGGATCCGCACCGGGCTGGAATATCAGGGGTTCCACACCCTGGCCATCCTGGCGCTGGCGGTCGCGATGCAGCGCCGCGTGAGCCTGTGGTTTTACTGGAGCGGAGCGCTGTTGGCGTTCGGCACCGTGTTGTTCAGCGGCAGCCTCTATTGCCTGGCGCTGTCGCACCTGAAGGTCTGGGTATATATCACGCCGGTTGGCGGCGTGTGCTTCTTGATCGGCTGGATATTGATGTTGATTGGCGCTTTGCGTCTGAGGAAAAAGGCCGAGCGCCATGAATAAGATTGCGTTGTATTGCCGCCCCGGCTTCGAAAAAGAGTGTGCGGCGGAGATCACCGATAAAGCCGCCCAGCTGGAGATTTACGGCTTTGCGCGGGTAAAAGAGCACAGCGGTTACGTGCTGTTCGAATGCTACCAGCCGGACGATGCCGATCGCCTGGCGCGGGAGATTCCGTTCCGCGAACTGATTTTCGCCCGCCAGATGATCGTGGTGGGTGAGCTGCTGCGCGATCTGCCGCCGGAAGATCGGGTATCGCCGATCGTCGGCATGCTGATCGGCGTAGTCGATCGCGGCGGCGAGCTGCGGGTGGAAGTGCCGGACACCAACGAAAGCAAAGAGCTGATGAAATTCTGCCGCAAGCTGACGGTGCCGCTGCGCGCCGCGATGCGCGAGCAGAAGGTGCTGATGGCGCGCGAGAACCCGACTCGCCCGGTGGTGCATGTGTTTTTCATCGCGCCGGGCTGCTGCTATGTCGGTTACTCCTACAGCAACAACAACTCGCCGTTCTACATGGGCATTCCGCGTCTGCGCTTCCCGGCCGATGCGCCGAGCCGCTCGACGCTGAAGCTGGAAGAAGCGTTCCACGTGTTCATCCCCGCCGACGAGTGGGACGAGCGCCTGGCCAGCGGCATGCACGCGGTCGATCTGGGCGCCTGCCCGGGCGGCTGGACCTATCAGTTGGTGAAACGCAGCATGATGGTGCATTCGGTGGATAACGGCCCGATGGCGCCAAGCCTGATGGAAACCGGCCAGGTGACGCACCACCGCGCCGACGGCTTCAAGTTCGAGCCGAACAGCAGCAAGATCTACTGGCTGGTGTGCGACATGGTGGAGAAACCGGCGAAGGTGACCAGCCTGATGATTCAGTGGCTGGTGAAAGGCTGGTGCCGTGAAGCGATCTTTAACCTCAAGCTGCCGATGAAAAAGCGCTACGAGGAAGTGTCGCAAAACCTGATGAGCATCCGCGAAGCGCTGGGCGCCGCCGGCATCAGCGCTGAAGTGCACGCCAAGCAGCTGTATCACGATCGCGAAGAGATCACCGTACACGTGCGCCGCATGTGGTCGGCGGTGCCGGGCCGCCGCGACGAGCGCGATTAACCGCGTGAAGCCTTAATGAAGGGCGCTGCTTGCAGCGCCCTTATTGTATCGGCAGGCGCAGCTGCTGCAGGTTGCCGTCCAGCGACAGATCGGTGCGCAGCGTGGCGACCCGTTTGCTGATGTAGGCCAGCTCGCGGTGCTGCTCCAGCTTACCGCGCCATTTCTCCGGCACCTGCTCCAGGTGCTGATAAAGCCCGTCCAGATTACCCGATTGCTGCAGCAGCAGCACGGCGGTCTTCGGCCCGATGCCGGCCACGCCGGGGATCTTGCTGCTGCCGATCCCCGCCAACCCCCAGTAGTCCGGCAGCTGCTGCGGCTGCACGCCAAACTCCTGTTGCACGAAAGGCATATCCAGCCAACGTTTCTGGAAGTAATCGCGAATTTGTACGTTCGGCGCCAGCAGTTGGCAATAGCCTTTGTCGGTGGAGACGATGGTCACCTGGTGGCCGCCGCCGGCGACCTTCGCCGCCAGCGTGGCCGCCAGATCGTCCGCTTCGTTGCCGGGCGAATGCCAGCTGGCGACGCCCAGTTCGGCAAAGGCATCGCGCAGCTGCGGCATCTCCTGCTGCAGGTTTTCCGGCATCGGCGAGCGCCCGGCCTTGTAGTCCGGCAGAATTTGGTGGCGCCAGCTGTCGCTGCGATCGTCCTCGTCGAATACCGCCACCGCGTGAGTTGGGCGGCTGTGCTGGAGCAACTGCTGCAGCGCGTGGCGGCAGGCGTTGACGCAAGGGGAGCCCTGCACGGCGTGAATGCGGCGGATGAGGTTCAGGGCGTCGACAATCAGTAGGTGTATCATCATGGGCGGTTAGGTCAGAAAAAACAGGGCGGCCGTTACGCCGCCCGGGATTGAGGGTCAGGCGACGATTTCGTAGCAGGGCACATAGGCGCTGCCCGGCAGCTTCATGCGGTGCTGGGCAACAAAGCCCTGCAGCAGGCTGTCCATCTGCTTCATCATTTGCGGTTCGCCGTGCAGCTTGTACGGGCCGAACTGCTCAATGGCGTGGATGCCGTTTTCCTTCACGTTACCGGCCACGATGCCGGAGAAAGCGCGGCGCAGCGCGGCGGCCAATTGCTCCGGTGGCTGGTTCGGATAAAGATTGAGGTTCGCCATGTTCTCATGGGTCGGCTCGAACGGCAGCTGCAGATCCGGCGCGATGCGGATCGACCAGTTAAAGCTGTAGGCGTCGCCGGTGTTGCGGCGGTTCTCCTTCACCAGCGGCATGGCTTTTTTCATCTGCCGCGCCACTTCCGCCGGATCGTCGATGATGATGGTGTAATGGCGGCGCGCTTCGTCGCCCAGGGTGTTCATGATGAACTCGTCCAGCACGCGGAAGTAGTCGGCGCTCTCTTTTGGCCCGGTCAGGATCAGCGGCAGCACCTGTTCACTGTTCTCCGGGTTCATCAGGATACCCAACAGGTACAGCAGCTCTTCGGCGGTGCCGACACCGCCCGGGAAGATAATGATGCCATGCGCGATGCGCACGAAGGCTTCCAGGCGTTTTTCGATGTCCGGCATGATCACCAGCTCGTTCACCAGCGGGTTAGGTGGCTCGGCGGCGATGATCGAAGGCTCGGTCATGCCGATGAAGCGGCTGTTGCGGTAACGCTGCTGCGCGTGACCGACCGCCGCGCCTTTCATCGGCGCTTCCATCGCGCCCGGCCCGCAGCCGGTGCAGATGTTCAGCTCGCGCAGGCCCAGCTGGCTGCCGACCTTGCGCGCGTACAGATATTCGTTCTCGTTGATCGAGTGGCCGCCCCAGCACACCACCATGTTGGGATCTTCATCCAGATGCAGCGTGCGTGCATTGCGCAGGATCGAAAATACCAGGTTGGTGATGTGGGCCGAGTTTTCCAGATTCAGGTGCTGGAAACGGCCGGCGCTGGCGATTTGGCCGTGCACGAACAGGATGTCGCGCAGCACGGCGAACAGGTTGGCCTGCAGCGAACGGATGATGCGGCCGTCGACGAACGCCTCTTCCGGCGGGTTGACCAGCTCCAGCTTCACCCCGCGCTCACGGCGCAGCACGTTGATGTCGAAGGTTTCATAGCGCGACAGCAGCTGTTTGCTGTTGTCGGTTTGGCTGCCGGAGTTCAACACGGCCAGCGAACAGTTGCGGAACAGGCGGTACAGGTCGCTGCTGGCGGTGCGCTTCAGCATGTCTACTTCCAGCTGCGACAATAAATCCATAGAGCCAAGCGGGCTGATGTGTGTAATCAAGGTAACTCCTTTGCACCCGGTGCGGGGCGGTAGTAATCCATACGCAGCAAAACAGCATCTCGTTATGGTTGGCGTGCTGCGGCGCAGCGGGCGCTCTGCCCGGCCGCAGCCTCGTTTTAACCTTACCGCCGTCCCTGGGCTTTTACCAACATAAACCGCTCGTTAGCTCAGTTGTTGAGCAATGTTTCGCACTTATTGGCGCGCCAGGCGGCCGTGCGCGGGAGCGAATGCGACGTTGCTGCGCCACGGGTTGATATCCAGACCGCCGCGGCGGGTGTAGCGGGCGTAAACCGTCAGGCTTTGCGGCCGGCAGTAGCGCATCAGATCGTTGAAGATGCGCTCGACGCACTGCTCGTGGAATTCGTTGTGGTGACGGAAGGAAACCAGATAGCGCAGCAGCGCTTCGCGATCGATCTTGCCGCCGCGATAGCTTATCTGCACCGAGCCCCAATCCGGCTGATGGGTGATCAGGCAGTTGGACTTCAGCAGGTGGCTGACCAATTGCTCTTCCACCACCTCTTCACCGGCGGCGTTCAGCAGGTAGTCGGCGCTGAACTCATAATTGTCGATGCAGATATCCTGCTGGTCGATGCAGTCGCCGGCCAGACGGGCGATCGGCGTGTCTTCCAACTGCTCGACGCTGAACAGGGTGACGCTGACCTCGCCCTGGGCGCAGGCGGACAGATCGCGCTGCAGGGTGCTGCGCACCATTTCCCAATCGGCGAACGGCGTTTGATTGAAGCTGTTGAGATACAGCTTGAAGCTTTTCGATTCGATCAGGTTCAGGCTGTCGGCGTTAAGGCTGATCTCGCCGACCGCTACCTGCGGCAGCCCGTTGGCGTTCAGCCAGGAGAGTTCGTACAGCGTCCAGATGTCGGCGCCGTGGAAGGGCAGGTTGTCGGGATACAGCCCCAGCGGCTCGCGGTTCATGCTGCGCGGCACCGCCTGCAGCAACGTGGCGTCGTAGCGATCGCGGTAAGCGGTGGGTTTGCCCAGCGTCAGCCCTGACAGGGCCTGGTGGTCTTGATAGGAGGACATCTGCTGTCACCTCGGTCAGAGATAGGTACAATGGCCGTCAGTTTAACGTATGCGAGAAAGAATATGGACCATGATGTATCGCACGCTCTGCGTGAATTCACTCAACGCTATGTCGAGTTGTGGCAGCAAGCGCGCGGCCACGCGCCGGCCAGCCAGGCGCTGTACGGCGTGCCGTCGCCCTGCATCGTGGAGAATCGCGAGGACGACGTGCTGTGGTTGCCGCAGCCTTTCGAACCGGCGGCGACGCTGGAGAAGGTAGAAGCCGCGCTGGAGCTGCGTTTGCAGCCGGATGCGCACCGTTTCTACACGCAGCAATACGCGGGTGACATGAGCGCGCAATTTGGGGAGCATCGCCTGAGCCTGCTGCAGGTCTGGAGCGAGGAGGATTTTATCCGCCTGCAGGAGAACCTGATCGGTCATCTGGTGACGCAAAAACGTCTCAAGCTGTCGCCAACGCTGTTCCTGGCGACCACCGAATCCGAGATGACGATGGTGTCGCTGTGCAACGTCAGCGGCAACGTGGTGCTGGAACAATTCGGCAGCGATAAGCGCACCTTGTTGGCGGCGACGCTGGGGAATTTCCTCGATGCGCTGCGCCCGGTGCTGGACTGAAGCGCGGCGGATTCGCCGTCGCCCGTGTGAGAGATCTCTCACACGGGCTGTGAGATATCGCTCTTAATTTTTCCCACCTTTTTCCAGACTATGAGATTATTGTTATCCAGATCAATTGGTTAGAATTTCTTTAGGATAACTCTTAGGCTTAATTTAGTGTGAGACGTCTCCCAAACCCTTGTGATTCCGGGGAATTTAAGCGATCTTATCGTTACCGGAACGGAACCGGCGGAGCAGGAAAGCATCAGGATGATGCAGCTTCAGGACGAAGAAAGGGATGCGCTCAGGCAAGAGCGAAGGATGGCGTCAGGAGATGCCCAGGATGTTTCAGGATAGAAACCAGGGACACCTCCAGGACGGAGATTGAGAGCCGACACAGGACTGTCGGCGGGTCAGGAAGGCTGAGGAACCGCGTCAGGACGATGCTGCAGGATGATGCAAGGATCACTTGGTCAGGATGGCCGCAGGAAAAGTTTTCAAGGATTGAGCAGGGAGCACACTGTGTAGCGGGATGGCTATAAAACGAACCGGGGGCACTGTTAACGCAGTGCCCCCAACTTTTTGTTCTCTCCCGCCGTGCGTGCTCCTCTGCTGCTTAATCCATCGTCAGCGTTAACCAATCGCGCCCAGCGTATCGCCTGCGCCCTGTTTTTTCGGCAGCAGGAACAGCGTGGCGTAGATATCCAGCAGGTAAATCGCCGCCAGCAGGCTGATGGCGGCGGTGAACGACACCTGCGTCACCAGCGCGCCGATCACCAATGGCCCCAGGCCGCCGACGCCGCGCCCGAGATTGAACAGAATGTTTTGCGCGGTAGCGCGCGCCTGCACCGGGTAGGTATCGGAAATCAATGCGCCGTAGCCGCCGATCATGCCGTTAACAAACATGCCCATCACGGCGCCGGCGAACAGCATCAGCATCGGATCGCTCAACTGGGCGTAGCCGATCACCATCACCACCGCGCCGACCTGATACAGCACGAAAATCTTCCAGCGGGCGAAGCGGTCGGCCAGGACGCCGAACAGCCAGATGCCGAACGTCATGCCGACCACCGTCACCGCCGTCCACAGGCCGGACTTGGTGAGCGAGAAGCCGAAGTTTTTCGCCAGATAAGTCGGCATCCAGATCATCAGCCCGTAGTAACCGAAGTTCTGCACCGAACAGAGAATGAAGATGCCGATGCTGGCCTTGCTGGTGGCGCGATCCTTAAACAGCAGGCGCAAACGCTGAAGGAAGGAGAGCGGCTGCCCGGCGTCTTTCTGCCGCACGAATTCCTCCGGTTCGCCCAGCGTGCGGCGGATCAGGAATGACGCCAGCGCCGGCAGCAGGCCGACCAGGAACATGCCGCGCCAGCCGATATGTTCCAGCAGCAACGGCGTCAGGAAAGCGGCCGCCAGCACCCCCAATTGCCAGCTCATGCCGACGTAAGCCGAAGCGCGGTTGCGTTTCTCCGCCGGCCAGGCTTCGGCGATCAGCGCCATGCCGATGCCGAACTCGCCGCCCAGCCCGATGCCCGCCAGCGTGCGATAGGCGAGTAGATCCCAATAGCCTTGCGCCACGGCGCACAGGCCGGTGAACAGGGAAAACATCAGAATGGTGATGGTCAGCACCCGGATACGGCCGAAACGATCGCTGAGGTGGCCGAAGATCACGCCGCCCAGCACCGCGCCGATCAGCGTCCAGGTGACCAGCGAACCGGCGGCCGATGAGGATAATCCCAATTCGATGCTGATGGCCGGCAGCATAAAGCCGAGGATCAGCAGGTCAAACCCGTCCATGGCATAACCGGTGACCGAGGCCAACATGGCTTTACCGGGCGTCGCGTGGTTTTTTTTCTCTGTTATTACGGACATGAATCTTTATCTGTGTGGTGAATTCGGTGGCCCTATTGTGCCGCGCGACGGTGAACGTCACCAGATAAAAACGGTGAGCTGTCTCAGGCGCGCCGAATTTGGGCTATAAAAATGCTATGCTTTGCCGCCTTTCAGCCAGAGCGCTGAATACCATGATGAAAAGAGATCGGGAATGCAGATGAATATACATAACCAGGTGCGCCGCAGTTTGCAGGCGATTGAACAATCCATGCGCGATCTGGCGCTGTGGCAGGCTGCGCCGCCTGAGCATGAGGCTTTCTCCAGCACCGAGCCGTTCTGCATCGACAGCATGTCGGCCGAAGCCTGGCTGCAGTGGGTGTTCTTGCCGCGCATGTATGCGTTGTTGGACGCCGAAGCGCCGTTGCCGACGCGCTTCGCCATCACGCCTTATTTCGAAGAGGCGTTGAAAGATCGTGAACCGAGCAGCCTGCCGCTGCTGGTGCTGCTGCAACAGCTGGATTTGATGTTGAATAAAGAGCCGTAATGCGCCGGCGGCGCGCAGATTTTTGCCGCCCGGCAGTGTAGAGTACTCGCGCGGATGCCGGGCAGGAGAGCCGACGGCGTCTTTCGGCTCGGTTTAACCGCAGCGGTTGACCGGGGGCTGCATTAGGATGATGAGGTGCTGCAATAATGGATTTATTAAGGTTTATCCTGCGTTTGCCTTTTACCCTGGTTAAGGGCGTTTGTCGCCTGCTGGGCGGGGCGTTGTCGCTGTTGGGGCGGTTGCTGAGACCGCTGGTCGGCAACCTCAGCTGGCGCGCGCCGGCCTGGTGGGCTGCGCTGCCGCGCGGTTTTTTGCGGCTGGAAAGCGGCGTGGATAAACACCCGAAAGCGATCGGTCTGGGCCTGCTGCTGTTGGCAGGCGCTGCGGGCGGCGCATTTTACGGTTGGCACTGGTGGCAAAACCGGCCCCAACCGATTGAACCGGCGCCGATGGTGGTTCAGGAGATTAACGCCGAGATGGCCAACCCCGAGCCGATAGACTACACCGCCGCCCGGCAGGCGCCGCAAACGGTGAGCCTGACCTTCAGCGGCTCAGCTGCGCCGATAACCGCGGCGGGCAAAACCGTGAGCGCCGGCATCACTCTGAAGCCGACGGCGGAAGGGCAGTGGGCGTGGAGTAATGAATCAACGCTGGTGTTCACGCCGAAAAAACCGCTGCCGATGGGGGCGAAATATGATGTGACCCTTGAGCCCGCCACCTTGCTGGCGCCGCAGGTCAAGCTCGCCAAAACCCGCTATGCCTTCACCGTGCCCGCGTTCGATTACCGTCTGGGGCAGGCCGAGTATTACCGCGATCCGCAAAATGCGCAGAAACGCAGCGCGATTTTCAATCTGCAGTTCAACGCGCCGGTCGATGTCGCCAGCTTTGAAAAACAGATTTCGCTGGGATTGAAGGAAGGCAGCACGTCCTCCGAGAAAAAGCTGAATTTCTCTCTGGTCTATGACGAGAAAAAACTGAACGCCTGGGTGCATTCCGAGCCGCTGCAGGCGCTGGATCAGGGCGGCGCGGTACATCTGACCGTCGGCAAGGGCGTTAAATCGACGGCGGCCGGCAACGCGGTCGAAGAGGCGAAAAGCAACTGGGTCAAGGTACCGACGCTGTACAGCCTGGCGCTGAGCGACGCCAGCGCCCAGGTGGTGGACACCGACGCCGGCCAAGGGCAGCGTGCGCTGGTGGTCGGTTTCAGCGATGCGGTGAAGGATAAAGAGCTGGCGCGGGCCGCGAAAGCCTGGCTGCTGCCGCAGCACGATCCGAGCGATGCCGAGGCCGCCAACGATGCTGAAGATTTCTATCAATGGACGGTCGACAGCGTCGGCAAAAACGTGCTGGCGCAGGCGACGGCACTGCCGTTGGCGCTTAACGAGGCGGAAGAGGCCTACCAACCGCAGTTCAGCTTCCGTTTCGACGCCCCGGCGCACCGCTTTGTGCTGCTCGAGATCGATAACCAGCTGGTTTCCGCCGGCGGTTACAAAATGCCGAAGAAGGTTTACCGCGTGGTCGAAGTGCCGGAGTTCCCGAAATCGCTGCAGTTCATGTCGCAGGGCTCGCTGCTGTCGGTCAACGGCGACAAGCAGATCAGCGTGGCGGCGCGCAACGTGGCGGGCCTGCGGCTGGACATCAAGCGGGTGATCCCGAGCCAGCTGCAGCACATCGTCTCCTTCAAAAGCCGGGAATACTCGTCCACGGAATTCAACCGGCTCAACGACGAATATTTCACCGAGCATTTCAAATACCAGACGGCGCTCAACAACGAGCGGCCGGGGGAAGTGAACTATCAGGGCATCGATCTCTCCCGCTATCTCTCCACCAACGCCAGTTCCCATCGCGGGGTGTTCCTGCTGACGCTGTCTGAATGGCAGCCGAACCGAAAACCGGCGGCGGAAGAGGCGGGCGCCGAGCAGGATCAGGAACAGGATGAGAACGAAGGGGAAGAGCAGCCCGACGTCGGCGATTCGCGCTTTGTGGTGGTGACCGATCTGGGCATCGTCGCCAAGAGCTCGCAGGACAAGACGCGCGACGTCTTTGTGCAGTCGATTCAAAGCGGCGCGCCGGTCAGCGGCGCCACCGTGTCGGTGGTGGCCAAAAACGGCGTGACGCTGCTCAGCCAAACCACCGGCGCCGATGGCCACGTGCGTTTCCCGGCGCTGGATGTGTACACCAACGAGCGCCAGCCGGTGATGTTCCTGGTGGAAAAAGAGGGGGATGTCTCCTTCCTGCCGACCGGCAGCTATAACGATCGCGGGCTGGACTTCTCGCGCTTCGACGTCGCCGGTGAACAAACGCCGACCGATCCGCGCACGCTCAGCAGCTACCTGTTCTCCGATCGCGGCGTTTATCGGCCGGGGGATACTTTCAATATTGGCCTGATCACCCGCGCCGCCGACTGGGGCGTTGGCCTGGCCGGCGTGCCGGTGCGCGCCGAAATCCGCGATCCGCGCGACAAGCTGATGTCCACCGTGCCGCTGACGCTGGGCGCCAGCGGTTTCAACGAGCTGAGCTATACCACCGATGAAAACTCACCGACCGGCGAGTGGAACGTCTATCTGTATCTGATCGGCAAAAACAACGACACCTCCACGCTGCTCGGCCATACCGCAGTCAATGTGAAGGAGTTCGAACCGGATCAGCTGAAAGTGAAACTGGCGTTGACGCCGGACCGCCAGCAAGGCTGGGTAAAACCGTCTGAGCTGAAGGCCAGCATCGATGTGCAGAACCTGTTCGGCACCCCGGCGCAGGATCGCCGCGTGACCACCAGGCTGACGCTGCGGCCGATGTATCCGAGCTTCGATCGTTTCCCGGATTATGCGTTCTATGAAAACCGACAAAACAGCGACGGGTTCGAGACCGAGCTGGAAGATCGCTCCACCGATGAGCACGGCGCGGCCGATATTCCGCTCGATCTGAAATCCTACGCCGACGCCACCTATCAGTTGCAATTGCTGTCGGAGGCGTTCGTCGCCGGCGGCGGGCGTTCGGTGGCGGCTACCGCCCGCACGCTGGTTTCCCCTTACGATTACCTGATCGGCGTGAAGGCCGACGGCGATCTGGGCTACATCAACCGCGACGCGGAGCGGCATCTGAACGTGATCGCCATCGATCCGGCCCTGAAACAGATCGCCATGCCGAACCTGAAGCAGGTGTTGATCGAGCAGAAATACATTTCGGTGCTGACCAAACAGGATTCAGGCGTTTACAAATACCAGTCGAAGATGAAGGAAGTGCAGTTGTCGGAACAGCCGCTGGCGCTGGGCGAGCAGGGCGCGGATCTGCGGCTGGCGACCGATAAGCCGGGCGACTTCGTGCTGGTGATTGAAGATGCGCAGGGCAAGACGCTCAACCGCGTCGCCTACAGCGTGGCCGGCAACGCCAACCTGAGCCGCTCGCTGGATCGCAACGCCGAACTGAAGCTGAAACTCAACCAGGCGGAATACCAGCCCGGTGAGGAGATCGAGGTGGCGATCAACGCGCCTTATACCGGCAGTGGCTTGATCACCATTGAAAAGGACAAGGTTTACGCCTGGCAGTGGTTCCACACCGACACCACCAGCTCGGTGCAGACGATTCGCGTGCCGGCCGGCATGGAGGGCAACGGCTACATCAACGTGCAGTTCGTGCGCGACATCAACTCCAGCGAGATCTTCATGAGTCCGCTGAGCTACGGCGTGATGCCGTTCAAGATCAGCACCAAGGCGCGCCAAAACAGCCTCGAGGTGACGGCGCCGGAGGTCATCAAGCCGGGTGAAAACCTGACGATGACGGTCAAGACCGATGCGCCGCAGCAGGTGGCGCTGTTCGCCGTCGATGAGGGCATTCTGCAGGTGGCGCGTTACCGTCTGAAGGATCCGCTGGAGTTCTTCTTCAGCAAGCGCGAACTGAACGTGAGCAGCTCGCAGATCCTCGATCTGATCCTGCCGGAGTTCAGCAAGCTGATGGCGCTGACCGCGGCGCCGGGCGGCGATGCGGGCGAAGGGCTGGATCTCAACCTCAACCCGTTCAAGCGCAAGCGCGATAAGCCGGTGGCCTATTGGTCCGGCATTACCGAGGTCAGCGGCAAGAAACAGTTCGTCTATCCGGTGCCGGATTACTTCAACGGCAAGATCCGCGTCATGGCGATTTCGGTGACGCCGGAGAAAATCGGCAAGGCGCAAACTGCCGCCACGGTACGCGACAGCTTCATCATGACGCCGAACGTGCCGGCGATGGTGGCGCCGGGCGACGAGTTCGACGTCAGCGTGGGCGTCAGCAACAACCTCGAAGGGCTGAACGGCCAGTCGGTGGCCATCAACGTCCTGTTGACGCCGCCGCCGCAGTTGGAGGTGGTGGGCAACGCGACGCAAAGCCTGACGCTGGCGGAAAAACGCGAAGGCGTGATCACCTTCCGTCTGCGCGCCAAAGCCGTGCTGGGCGATGCGCCGCTGGTGTTCGACGCCCGTTACGGCGACCAGGCCAGCCGCCGCACCGTCAGCACCTCGGTGCGGCCGGCGGCGCCGTACCGCACCCAGTCGGTGATGGGGCGCATGAGCGGCAGCAGCCAGAACGTCGATGGCCTGCGCCAGATGTTCGACGCTTTCGCGCAGCGCCGGGCGGCGGTGTCGAATTCGCCGCTGGTGCTGACCAGCGGGCTGGCGCAATACCTGGCGGATTACCCGTATTACTGTTCCGAGCAGATCGTCAGCCGCTCCATTCCGCTGATGCTGCAGAGCCGTCATCCGGAGATGAAAAGCAGCCTGAGCCAGGCGGAAGTCAGCAAGCAGTTGCGCAATCTGCTGGGCGTGCTGCGCGCCCGTCAGAACGACAGCGGGGCGATCGGCGCCTGGCGTTCATCGCCGGATGCCGATCCTTTCGTCACGCCTTATGTGGTGCAATATCTGCTCGAAGCCAAAGCGGCGGGCTACGCCCTGCCGGAAGGCATGCTGGATGAAGCCAACGGCGCGTTGCGCGAGCTGGCGGCCAGCGGTTTCGACGATCTGTATCTGCTGCGCCTGCGCAGCTGGGCGGTTTACCTGCTGACGCTGCAGGGCGAAGTGACCACCAACTCGCTGGCGGCGGTGCAGGATACGCTGCAAAAACGCTATGGCGAAGAGTGGAAAACCGATCTGAGCGCGCTCTATCTGGCCTCTTCCTATCGCCTGTTGAAGATGGACGACGAAGCCGCCGCGCTGCTGCAACCGAGCTGGCAGCAACTGAGCAAGGCTTATGACAGCGCCTGGTGGACGCAGAACTATTTCGATCCGCTGGTGCAGGATGCGACGCGGCTGTATCTGATTACCCGCCACTTCCCGGAGAAGGTGGCGTCGATCCCGCCGCAGGTGCTGGAGAATATGGTCAAGGCGTTGAAAGAAGAGCGCTACACCACCTACTCTTCCGCGATGAGCATTCTGGCGTTGGAAAGCTACTCGGCCCAGGTGGCGGCGCAGTCCGCCAATGCGGATGCATTGGGCATCGCGCAGGTGGGCAAAGCCGGCGGCGAGCCGCAGCGCATCAGCGAGCTGCAAGGGCTGTTCGTTCAGGGGCAATTTAACGCTGACGCCACTGCGGTGCGCTTCACCAACGGCGGCAGCGCGCCGGCCTGGTATGTGGTGACGCAGGCCGGTTACGACCTGAATGCGCCGCAAAAAGCGCTGTCGCGCGGGATTGAGATCGTCCGCGATTACACCGACGAACAGGGCAAGCCGGTGACGCAGGTGACGCTGGGGCAGAAGATCAATGTCCATCTGAAGGTGCGCGCCAACTCGAAAGAGGGGCAGAGCAACCTGGCGATCGTCGATCTGCTGCCGGGCGGGTTCGAAGTGGTGCAGCAGACGCCGCCGGAGCCGGCCGACGCCGGCGAGGAGAGCGACGATCGCGGCGGCTGGCAGTCGCCGCTGGCCGCCTCCGGCTCCACCTGGGCGCCGGACTACAGCGATATCCGCGAAGATCGGGTGATTATCTACGGCAGTGCCGGCACCGAGGTGCAGGAGTTTGTTTATCAGATCAAGGCCACCAATACCGGCAGCTTTATTGTTCCACCGGCCTACGGCGAAGCCATGTATGACCGTGAAGTGCAGGCCATGTCGGCCGGCGGCGGCAAGCTGGTGGTGGTGCCGGCGGGCAACGACTAGGCCATATCCGGCACCAGGCCAGCGTCTGGCGCCGGAATGCTGAGAACGTATGAAGATCCTGACCGGGCGCGTGCTGCAAAACGGCTTGATGGCGGCGTTTTTACTGGCGCTGCTGTTGGCCGCGATTCGGCTGTGGCCGCATCCGCCCCTGTGGCAGGGGCTGCCGCAGTCTTCCGTTTATTACGACAGGCACGGCGCGCTGTTGCGCATCACGCTGGCCAACGACGATCGCTACCGATTGTGGACCCCGCTGGAACAGGTGTCGCCGCTGGCGGTGCGCGGGCTGCTGCTGCACGAAGATCGCTGGTTCTACTACAACCCCGGATTTAACCCCGTCAGCCTGATGCGCGGCTTCTGGCGCAGCTATGTCGCCGGCGGCAAAATGCAGGGCGGATCGACCATCAGCATGCAGCTGGCACGGATGCGCTGGCATCTCAATACCCGCACGCCAGGCGGCAAGCTGCTGCAGGTGCTGCGCGCGGTGCAGCTGGAATTGAGCTACTCCAAGCGTGATATCCTGGAAGCCTACCTGAATTACGCGCCCTACGGCCGCAATATCGAAAGCATCGGCGCCGCCAGCCTGATCTATTTCGCCAAGTCGCCGAAGGCGTTGACCCTGCCGGAGGCGCTGACGCTGGCGGTCTTGCCGCAGTCGCCCAGCTACCGTCTGGAGCCGAAAACCGGCATGCTCGGCGCCGCATTGACGCAGGCGCGCAACCGTCTGTTCCTGCGCTGGCAACAGGTTTACCCGACTGACGCCAGCCAGCAAACGCTGTTCCGCCTGCCGCTGGCGCTGCGGCAGCCTGAGCAAGTGCCCTATATTGCGCCGCACTTTATCGAACAGCTGCGCCTGCAGACGCAGCAACTGGTGCAGCGCGACACTCGCGTCGACACTACGCTGGACGCCGGGTTGCAGCGGCTGGTCGAGCGGCAGGTTAACGCCTTTATCGCCCGCAACCGCAGCCGCGGCATTCAAAACGCCGCGGTGCTGTTGGTGGACAGCCGCGATATGGGGGTGCGCGCGCTGGTGGGCTCGGCGGACTATTACAGCCGTCCGATTCAGGGGCAGGTGAACGGCACCAACGCCAAGCGTTCGCCGGGATCGACGCTGAAGCCGTTCATCTACGCGCTGGGCATGGAGCAGGGCGTGCTGCATCCGATGACCATCCTGAAAGACGTGCCTTCGTCGTTCGGCGCCTATGCGCCGGAAAATTTCGACCGGCGCTTCCTCGGCCCGGTGACCGCCACCGACGCGCTAAATTTCAGCCGCAATATTCCGGCGGTATATGTCGCCTCGCAGCTGCGCCAGCCGACTTTTTATCAGTTCTTACGCCTGACCGGCGTCGCCAATATGGCCAATGAGAGCCACTACGGGCTGTCGCTGGTATTGGGCGGCGGCGAGGTAACGGCGCAGGAATTGGCGAAGCTGTATGCGCTGCTGGCGAATCGCGGTGAGCTGCGGCCGCTTCGCATGCAGTTGAACCAGGCCGAATCGACGCCGGTGCGGCTGCTGAGCGAGGAGGCCAGTTTCATCACGCTGGATATGCTGCGCCAGCACCGGCGGCCGGGCGATACGCTGGCGCAGCGTTCTTCGTCGCTGCCGGTGTACTGGAAGACCGGCACCTCCTGGGGCTTTCGCGACGCCTGGAGCGTCGGGATTTTCGGTCCTTACGTGCTGGTGGTGTGGGAAGGCAATTTCGACGGGCGCGGCAACAATGCGTTGGTCGGCGCTGAGGCGGCCGCGCCGCTGTTTTTCAATATCATCGACAGCGTCAACGCCAGCTATCCCGCCCTGCGGGAGCCGAAACATCCGTTCCCCCAACGGCTGCGGCGGGTGGAGATTTGTCTCGCCAGCGGCGATCTGCCGACGCCGTGGTGCCAGCAAAAGGGCAAGACCTGGTTCATTCCCGGCAAGTCGCCGATCAAGGTAGACAGCGTCTACCGGCCGGTGGTGCTGGATATTCACAGCGGCGAGGTCGTTTGCCCGCCGTATGATGCGGCGCAGACCCGCACCGAAATTTTTGAATTCTGGCCTTCCGATTTGGCCAACGTGTTCGCCCAGGCCGGGCTGCCGAAGCGGGCGCCGCCGGTCAATCGCTGCAAGGACAACGGCATCGCCGTCGGCGGCAACGCGCCGCGCATCACCTCGCCGTTGAAAAACACCACTTATACCCTGCGCCAGTCGCAGCAGGGGCGGGACAAAATCGCCTTCAATGCGGTGACGGACGCCGACAGCAAGACGGTGTACTGGTTCGTCGACGATATCTATCTCGGCAGCAGCGCCAGTAAAAAACCGATCGACTGGCGGCCGATCAACAATGGGCGCTACCGCATTCGGGCGGTGGACGATCGCGGCCGCGCCGATACGCGCCTGGTGACCATCGAATGGGTGAACTAGCGTTGCGTCTCATGCCTGTTATACTCGCGCCCGAAACGGCTATTGACCTGGGAACGCGATGTGATTGAGATTTTGTATCAGGATGAACACCTGGTGGCGGTGAACAAACCGTCGGGCTGGTTGGTGCACCGCAGTTGGCTGGACCGTCATGAAACTCGCTTTATGATGCAGACGGTGCGCGATCAGCTCGGGCAGCATGTCTTTACCGTGCACCGTCTCGATCGCCCGACGTCCGGCGTATTGCTGATGGCGCTCTCCAGTGAGGTGGCGCGCCTGCTGTCGCAGCAGTTCGAGCAGCACCAGGTGCAGAAAACCTATCATGCGGTGGTGCGCGGTTACGTGCAGGAGGAGGCGACCCTCGACTACCCGCTGACGGCTGAGCTGGATAAAATCGCCGATAAACATGCCGATGTCGACAAGGGGCCGCAGCCGGCGGTGACGCACTACCGGCCGTTGGCGCAGGTAGAGATGCCGGTGGCCATCGGCCGCTACGACAGCGCGCGGTACAGTCTGGTGGAACTGCAGCCGGAAACCGGCCGCAAGCACCAACTGCGGCGCCACATGGCGCATCTTCGCCATCCGATCATCGGCGACAGCAAGCACGGCGATCTGCGGCAGAACCGCGGGATGGCGCAGCATTTCGGCTGCCCGCGCCTGATGCTGCACGCCAGCCACCTGCAACTGACGCACCCGGTGACCGGCGAGCCGCTGCAGGTAACGGCGCGCTGGGACGAAGCCTGGCAAGGGGTGATGGCGCAGTTCGGCTGGGCGGGGGTATTCCCTGAACTTGCCGGGGTTGAGTTTAGCGCGGCTAACGGTCAGGATAGCTGACAATTTTTAAAGGTAATGAAGGGAGTAGGAGCCATGGCTCAGGTTGGTATCTTCGTGGGAACGGTCTACGGCAATTCGCTGCTGGTGGCGGAAGAGGCGCAAAACATCCTCAGCGAGCAGGGCCATGAGGTCAAACTGTTCGAAGAGGGCACGCTGGAGGCCTGGCAGTATTATCGTCAGCACTACGCGCTGGTGATCACCTCCACCACCGGGCAGGGCGATCTGCCGGACAGCATCGCGCCGCTGTTCCACGCTATCCGCGATCAGGTTGGCTATCAGCCGGAGCTGCGCTATGGGCTGATCGCCCTCGGCGACAGCAGCTATGACAACTTCTGCGGCGCCGGGCGCGCGTTCGACGCGCTGCTGCAGGAGCAGGGCGCCACCCGCGTTGGCGAAGTGCTGGAGATCGATGCGATGGAACAGCCGGAGCCGGAAGTGGCCGCCTGCCCGTGGGTCGAGCAGTGGGGCACGCTGCTGCAGTCATAACGTAAAAAGGCGCCGCAAAAGGGCGCCTTAACGATGATGCGGGTTAACCGATCCACATTATTTGCCGCGGGTGAGTTTTTCCAGATCGGCTTCGATCTCGGCAATCTTGTGCGACACCACGCCTTCGAGATGGCGCAGGTCGTCGAGGATTTTACGCTTCAGATCCACTTCCACCTGATCGCGCTGGCACAGCTGATCCAGCTCGTCGATCACGTAACGCAGGTTCGGGTTGATCTCGTGAATTTCCTTGTAGCCCTGGCCGGCGTTGTCCGCCACCACGGTTTTACGCTGGCGCGGGTACTTGAACTTCACGCTCTTGGCGAAGAACTCGCCTTTGTCCTTGCGGAAATAGATCTTGAGGATGTCGTTGTTGGCCTCTTGACGCAGGCTATAGCGATCGACGTCTTCCGGTTGATTGATGCCCAAACTCTTCAAGTTATCGTACATACTGCGCCCTCTTTAGATGTGATCGTTATATTCCACGACTGCAATTATGGCGGAAAGCGAGATCTGCGACTGTGACTGCCAGCGAAACGCAGACAAAAAAATAGCGGGTGAATCACCCGCTATTTCAATTTAGTCGATAGTGCGCAATAACTCATTAATGCCGACTTTACCGCGGGTTTTGGCGTCGACTTTCTTGACGATCACCGCGCAGTACAGGCTGTAAGAACCGTCTTTCGACGGCAGGTTGCCGGAAACCACCACCGAACCCGCCGGCACGCGGCCGTAATGGATTTCGCCGGTCTCGCGGTCATAGATGCGGGTGCTCTGGCCGAGGTAGACGCCCATCGAAATCACCGAGCCTTCTTCCACGATCACGCCTTCCACCACTTCGGAGCGCGCGCCGATGAAGCAGTTGTCTTCGATGATGGTCGGGTTGGCCTGCAGTGGCTCCAGCACGCCGCCGATACCGACGCCGCCGGACAGGTGAACGTTTTTGCCTATCTGCGCGCAAGAACCGACGGTGGCCCAGGTGTCGACCATGGTGCCTTCGTCGACGTAGGCGCCGATGTTAACGTAAGACGGCATCAGCACGGTGTTGCGAGCGATGAACGCGCCCTGGCGCACGGTGGCCGGCGGCACGACGCGGAAACCTTCCTTCTGGAAGCGCGCTTCGTCGTAGTCGGCGAATTTCATCGGCACTTTGTCGTAGTAGCGGGTTTCCGCGCCGTCCATGATCTTGTTGTCGTTGATGCGGAAAGAGAGCAGCACGGCTTTCTTCAGCCACTGGTGGGTGACCCATTGACCGTCGATCTTCTCGGCAACGCGCAGGGCGCCGCTGTCCAACAGGCCGATCACCTGGTTTACCGCTTCGCGCGTTACGGTGTCTACGTTCGCCGGAGTGATGTCCGCACGGCGTTCGAAGGCGCTTTCAATAACGTTCTGTAATTGCTGCATGCTGTTCTCTTTCCTGATGTTGTCGGTAAAAAGTTACTTGTATCACATTTTATCGTTTGGGGTGAGGGCCTCTGTCAACCGTTGCTCCAACTTTCTGCGCGTTTCTTGGTCGAGCGCGCGCCGCTCGCCGTCGGCCAGGATAAACAAATCCTCGACCCGCTCGCCGATGGTGGAAATGCGCGCGCCGTGCAGCGACAGCCCCAGATCGGCGAACACTTCGCCCACCCGCGCCAGCAGGCCGGGTTGGTCGAGCGCGGTCAGCTCCAGGTAGCTGCGGCGATCGGTGTGGGTCGGCAGGAAAGTGACCTCGGTTGGCACGCTGAAGTGGCGCAGCTTGGAAGAGGGGCGGCGCACGCGCGGCGGCTGGTACTCCCGCTGGGTGATGGCCTGCAGCAGCGCCTGGCGGATCGCCGCGTGGCGATCCTGCGCCAGCGGGCTGCCGTCCGGCTCCAGCACGATAAAGGTGTCCATCGCCATACCGTCGCGGTTGGTGAAGATCTGGGCGTCGTGCACGCTCAGGTTGCGGCGATCCATCTCTCCGGCGACGGCGGCGAACAGGTAAGGGCGATCCGGGCTCCAGATGAAGATCTCGGTGCCGCCGCGCGTCGCCTGGCGGCTGACTAGCACCAGCGGCTGGGTGGAGTCGTGGGCCAGCAGGTGGCGGGCGTGCCAGGCCAGCTGATTCGGCGAGTGGCGCAGGAAGTAATCGGCGCGGCAGCGGCTCCAGATGCGGTGCAGCGCCTCTTCGTCGATGTTGTCCATGCGCAGCAGCGCCAGCGCCTGCAGGCGATGGTGGCGCACGCGTTCGCGCAGATCCGGGCTGTTTTGCATGCCGCGGCGCAGCTGTTTTTCGGTGGCGAAATACAGCTCGCGCAACAGGCTCTGCTTCCAGCTGTTCCACAGGGTTTCGTTGGTGGCGCAGATATCCGCCACCGTCAGGCACACCAGATAGCGCAGGCGGGTTTCGCTCTGCACTTCGCTGCTGAACTGCTGGATCACCGTCGGATCCTGGATATCGCGGCGCTGCGCGGTGACCGACATCAGCAGGTGGCAGCGCACCAGCCAGGCCACCAGCTGGGTTTCTCGCGAGTTGAGGCCGTGCAGTTCGGCGAACTCCACCACGTCTTCCGCGCCGAGGATCGAGTGATCGCCGCCGCGCCCTTTGGCGATATCGTGGAACAAGGCCGCCAGCAGCAGCAGTTCCGGGTGCGGCAGGCGCGGATACAGCTCCACGCACAGCGGATGGCGCGGCCGGGTTTGCGCATCGGCGAAGCTCTCCAGCTTCTGCAGCACGCGGATAGTGTGTTCGTCGACGGTATAGGCGTGGAACAGATCGAACTGCATCTGCCCGACGATCTTGCCCCACTGCGGCATATAGGCCCACAGCACGCTGTGACGGTGCATCGGCACCAGCGCGCGCGACACCGCGCCGGGGTGACGCAGGATGGCCATAAACAGATCGCGCGCTTCCGGGATGGTGCACAGCGGCTGTTTCAGGTGGCGGCGCGCGTGGCGCAGCTGGCGCACGGTGGTGGAGTAAATGCCCTTGATCTCGCGGTTGCGCACCATCAGGTAGAACATGCGCATGATGGCTTGCGGCTCGCGGATAAACAGCGTTTCGTCACGCAGATCGATCAGATCGCCGCGCAGCTGGAAATCGTCGTTCAGCGGACGCGGCTTTTCGGTGGCGTCCAGCGCCAGGATGGCTTCGTCGAACAGCTGCAGCAGCATGTGGTTCAGCTCGCCGACGCGGCGCGTCATGCGGTAGAAGTCTTTCATCATGCGCTCGACCGGCTCGTTGCCTTCGCCTTCATAGCGCAGCAGCTGCGCCACGCTGAGCTGACGATCGAACAGCAGACGGTTGTCGTAACGCGGCAGCACCAGATGCAGCGCAAAGCGGATGCGCCACAGGAAGCTCTGGCATTCGTTCAGCTCGTTGCGCTCGGCCTGGGTGAGGAAACCGAAACCGACCATTTCGTCCAGCGAGGTGGCGCCGAAGTGGCGGCGCGCCACCCACAGCAGCGTGTGGATGTCACGCAGGCCACCGGGACTGCTTTTGATATCCGGTTCCAGGTTATAGCTGGTGCCGTGGTAGCGCTGATGACGCTCCTGCTGCTCGCTGATCTTGGCGTGGAAGAACTGCGGCGAGGGCCAAAAGCCGTCGCTGAAGATATGCTTTTGCATCTGCAGGAACAGCGCGACGTCGCCGCAAATCATGCGCGATTCGATCAGGTTGGTGGCCACGGTCAGATCCGCCAGCCCTTCCAGCAGGCACTCTTCCAGGGTGCGCACGCTGTGGCCCACTTCCAGCTTGAGATCCCACAGCAGGGTGATGAACTCGCCGACCCGCTGCGACTGTTGCTCCGTCAGCCGGCGCTGGCTGAGCACCAGCACGTCGATATCCGACAGCGGATGCAGCTCGCCGCGGCCATAACCGCCGACCGCCACCAGCGCGGTTTCCGGGATATCTTCAAAGCCGTAGAACGTCCACAGCCGGCGCAGCAGGCGATCGATGAAGTCGCTGCGCGCCGCCACCAGGCTTTCGGCGCTGGAGCCGGCGTCGAACGCCGCCGCCAGCCACAGCTGGAACTGCTCCAGCCGCTGTTTCAGCAGCGGGCAGGTGAGCTCGTCGTCGCCGTAGACGCTGGGAGAGGCGGGCGGCATCGGCACGGCCGGTTGAAGGAGATTGTCAGACATAGTGCGCAGCCCATAAAAAAGGCCGGCATAAGCCGGCCTGGTGACATTCTGCACGCGGCGTGCGCCGCAGTGCTTACATCTCGTGCGTAATGATGTTGGGGATGGTGTCATCCTTGCGCAACGTCATTATCTCGCAGCCGTTATCAGTGACCACAATAGTATGCTCATACTGCGCCGACAAGCTGCGATCTTTGGTTTTTACCGTCCAGCCGTCTTTCATGGTGCGGATGCGGTAGTCGCCGGCGTTGACCATCGGTTCGATGGTGAAGGCCATGCCCGGCTGCAGCACCACGCCGCCGTCGTCCGCGTCATAGTGCAGCACCTGCGGCTCTTCGTGGAACACTTCGCCGATGCCGTGGCCGCAGTACTCGCGCACCACGGAGAACTTCTCGGCTTCGACGAATTGCTGGATGGCCTTGCCCAGGGTGCGCAGACGGATGCCCGGTTTGACCATCTTCAGCGCCAGATACAGGCTTTCCTGAGTGACGCGGCACAGGCGCTCGCCCAGAATGGTCGGTTTGCCGACGATGAACATCTTCGAGGTGTCGCCGTGGAAACCGTCTTTAATCACGGTCACGTCGATGTTGACGATGTCGCCGTCTTTCAGCGTTTTGTCATCGCTCGGGATGCCGTGGCACACCACTTCGTTCACCGAGATGCACACGGATTTCGGGAAGCCGTGGTAGCCGAGGCAGGCGGAGATGGCCTGCTGCTCGTTGGTGATGTACTCGTGACAGATACGGTCCAGTTCGCCGGTGGTCACGCCAGGTTTGACGTGCGGCTCGATGATCTCCAGCACTTCGGCGGCCAGGCGGCCGGCCACGCGCATTTTTTGGATGTCATCAGGTGTTTTAATTGAGATTGCCATGAAATTCGTCCGCAGGTGTCGTTATCGTCGACAATAAGAAGCAGTGACTTATGGTATCAGCCCGGCCGGGGGCTGCCAAATTTCATTTCCTGACGCCCGGCGAAACGCAACAAAAGTTGGTGTCTGCGGCGGGTTTATGGTATAAAGCGCGCCGGCGATCCGCGACTTGGTTCTTGTGACCTGGCGGGAATCGGCCGAAAATACTTTAACTGCACTCATTTTGTGTAAATAACACACACGTATCGGCACATCCGCCGGGGTGCCCTGAGGTGACTTGTCGCCGCCAGGGTCGGCGTTATGGGATACGTGGAGGCATAACCCCAATTAATCTATAGAGGTTTAATCATGGCAACTGTTTCCATGCGCGACATGCTCAAGGCTGGTGTTCACTTTGGTCACCAGACCCGTTACTGGAACCCGAAAATGAAGCCTTTCATCTTCGGCGCTCGTAACAAGGTTCACATCATCAACCTGGAGCAGACCGTACCAATGTTCAACGCCGCTCTGGCTGAACTGAGCAAGATCTCTTCCCGTAAAGGCAAGATCCTGTTCGTTGGTACCAAACGCGCAGCAAGCGAAGCGGTAAAAGACGCTGCGAACAGCTGTGACCAGTTCTTCGTGAACCACCGCTGGTTGGGTGGCATGCTGACTAACTGGAAAACCGTTCGTCAGTCCATCAAGCGTTTGAAAGATCTGGAAATCCAGTCTCAAGACGGCACCCTGGACAAGCTGACCAAGAAAGAAGCGCTGATGCGCACTCGTGAACTGGCCAAGCTGGAAAACTCCCTGGGCGGTATCAAAGATATGGGCGGTCTGCCAGACGCACTGTTCGTTATCGATGCCGATCACGAGCACATCGCGATCAAAGAAGCCAACAACCTGGGTATCCCGGTATTCTCTATCGTTGATACCAACTCCAACCCAGACGGCGTTGACTTCATCATCCCTGGTAACGACGACGCAATCCGTGCAGTAAACCTGTACCTGACTGCTGTTGCTGCCGCTGTGCGTGAAGGTCGTTCTCAAGATCTGGCCGTTCAGGCGGAAGAAGGCTTCGTAGAAGCTGAATAATAAGGCAAGCTCGTCACTGAGCCCTTATTAACCAGGTATTGACATATGTTGGTTAGGGGGGCCTGTTAAGGCCCCCTTTGCTTATCTGAATGAGAACTGTCTCCACGCGAGATAACCGAGGAAAAAGAAATGGCTGATATTACCGCTGCCCTGGTAAAAGAACTGCGCGAGCGTACCGGCGCTGGCATGATGGATTGCAAGAAGGCGCTGGTTGAATCCAACGGCGACATCGAACTGGCAATCGAAAACATGCGTAAGTCCGGTGCGATCAAAGCCGCTAAAAAAGCAGGCAACGTGGCTGCTGACGGCGTGATCAAAACCAAGATCGAAGGCAACTACGGCATCATTCTGGAAGTTAACTGCCAGACTGACTTCGTAGCAAAAGACGCCGGTTTCCAGGCGTTCGCCGACAAAGTGCTGGATGCCGCTATGGCTGGCAAAATCACTGACGTTGACGTGCTGAAAGCACAGTTCGAAGAAGAGCGCGTAGCGCTGGTGGCAAAAATCGGCGAAAACATCAACATTCGTCGCGTTGCTTCCCTGGAAGGCGACGTGCTGGGCAGCTACCTGCACGGCGCGCGTATCGGCGTTCTGGTTGCGGCTAAAGGCGCGGACGAAGAACTGGTTAAGCAAATCGCAATGCACGTTGCGGCGAGCAAGCCAGAGTTCGTGAAGCCAGAAGACGTGTCTGCTGAAGTGGTAGAAAAAGAGTACCAGGTTCAGCTGGACATCGCCATGCAGTCCGGCAAGCCGAAAGAAATCGCAGAGAAAATGGTTGAAGGCCGCATGAAGAAATTCACCGGCGAAGTTTCTCTGACCGGTCAGCCTTTCGTTATGGATCCGAGCAAATCCGTTGCTCAGGTGCTGAAAGAGCACAACGCTGACGTGACCAACTTCATTCGCTTCGAAGTGGGCGAAGGCATCGAGAAAGTCGAAACCGACTTCGCTGCTGAAGTTGCCGCGATGAGCAAACAGTCTTAATGACTGTCGATGGAACCGCCGTCTGGCGGTTCCATACTATCCAGCCAGAATTACACCGGTGGCAGGCCCTGCAGCGTGATACTCACCTCAGGCGCGTTTCATCGGCTGAAATCCCCACTACTAATACTGCTTCTTAGGACAGAACACCATGGCAACCAATGCAAAACCCGTATATCAGCGTATTCTGCTTAAACTGAGTGGCGAAGCCCTGCAAGGTGCAGAAGGTTTTGGTATCGACGCCAGCGTTTTGGATCGCATGGCTCAGGAAGTGAAAGAGCTGGTCGAACTGGGAATTCAGGTCGGTGTAGTTATTGGCGGCGGGAACCTGTTCCGCGGCGCGGGCCTGGCGCAAGCCGGCATGAACCGCGTAGTGGGCGACCACATGGGAATGCTGGCTACCGTGATGAACGGCCTGGCTATGCGTGATGCACTGCACCGTGCCTATGTGAACGCCCGCCTGATGTCGGCGATCCCGCTGAACGGCGTGTGTGATAATTACAGCTGGGCAGAGGCGATCAGCCTGCTGCGCAACAACCGCGTGGTGATCTTCTCCGCCGGTACCGGCAACCCGTTCTTCACCACCGATTCCGCCGCTTGCCTGCGCGGCATCGAGATCGAAGCGGACGTGGTGCTGAAAGCCACCAAAGTGGATGGGGTCTACTCCGCCGATCCGGTGAAAAACCCGGATGCGACGCTGTATGAACAATTAACCTATCAGGACGTGCTGGAGCGCGAGCTGAAAGTGATGGATCTGGCGGCGTTTACGCTGGCCCGCGATCACGGTCTGCCGATTCGCGTGTTCAACATGAATAAGCCTGGCGCGCTGCGCCGCGTGGTGATGGGTGAGAACGAAGGTACGCTGATCAGCAAATAAGGCTGTTCACACCCCTTTTTCGGAGCGCGTGACGCCAGGCGCCGCGCGCTCTTCGAGTACGATTACGGGCTATACTTGAGTATCGCCTGCCAAGTAACCAGCTTCCAAGGGTTTGCAACGTGACTAATGAAATCAGAAAAGATGCTGATTCACGCATGGAAAAAAGCGTAGAAGCATTCAAAAACCAAATCAGCAAGATCCGCACCGGCCGCGCTTCGCCAAGCATTCTGGACGGCATCATGGTGGAATACTACGGCGCCGCTACGCCGCTGCGTCAACTGGCCAACGTGACTGTGGAAGACTCCCGCACGCTGAAAATCAACGTGTTCGACCGCAGCCTGAGCCAGGCCGTTGAGAAAGCGATCATGAGCTCCGATCTGGGCCTTAACCCGTCTTCCGCCGGTTCTGACATTCGTGTTCCGCTGCCTCCGCTGACCGAAGAACGCCGTAAGGATCTGATCAAGATCGTACGCGGCGAAGCCGAGCAGGGCCGCGTAGCGGTGCGTAACGTGCGTCGCGACGCCAACGACAAGGTCAAGGCGCTGCTGAAAGACAAAGAGATCAGCGAAGACGAAGAACGTCGTTCACAAGACGAGATTCAGAAAATGACCGACGCTTACATCAAGCTGGTCGACGCCGCGTTGGCGGAGAAAGAAAAAGAGCTGATGGATTTCTAATCAGCATCGTGCAGAAAAAAAGCGTCGCCTGGGCGGCGCTTTGTTTTTTGTGGCGCAGATCCCGTTTCATCGTACTGAAAGATCATGGACAAGCGGTGTCCAAGGTTCCACACTGGAGCACCTCCGATCTCATCAGACAGTTATTCAGAGTGAACTCATGAAGCAACTGACCATTCTTGGCTCGACCGGCTCGGTAGGGACCAGCACCCTGGCCGTGGTCAGGGCGAATCCCGAGCGTTTTGCGATCAAAGCGCTGGTGGCCGGCCGCAACGTCGCGGTCATGGCGCAGCAATGCATCGAATTCCGGCCCGCCTTCGCCGCGATGGCGGATGAAAGCGCCGCCCGCGAGCTGCGCGTCATTCTGGCGGAAAACGGCGTCGCTACCGAGGTATTGGCCGGGGAGCAAGCGGCCTGTGAACTGGCGGCTTTGGACGACGTCGATCAAGTGACAGCGGCCATCGTCGGCGCTGCGGGGCTGTTGCCGACGCTGGCGGCGATCCGCGCCGGCAAGCAGGTGCTGCTGGCTAACAAAGAGTCGCTGGTCACCTGCGGCCGCCTGTTTATGGACGCGGTGCGGCAAAGCCAGGCGCAACTGCTGCCGCTCGACAGCGAGCACAACGCGATTTTTCAGAGTTTGCCTGAGAGTATTCAGCGCCAGTTGGGATACTCTTCACTGGACACTCATGGTGTTTCGCGCATCGTGCTTACCGGCTCTGGCGGTCCGTTCCGCACCACGCCGCTGGACCAGTTCGCCGCGATGACGCCGGATCAAGCCTGCGCCCACCCGAACTGGTCGATGGGCCGCAAGATCTCGGTGGACTCCGCCACCATGATGAACAAAGGTCTGGAATACATTGAGGCCCGCTGGCTGTTTAACGCCTCGGCCGAGCAAATGGAAGTGATCCTGCACCCGCAGTCGGTGATTCACTCGATGGTGCGCTATGCCGACGGCAGCGTGCTGGCGCAGCTGGGTACGCCGGATATGCGCACGCCGATCGCCCACGCGATGGCGTATCCGCAGCGCGTGAACTCCGGCGTGGAAGCGCTGGACTTCTGCCGCATCGGTTCGCTGACCTTCGCTGAACCGGAACGCGAGCGTTATCCTTGCCTGTATTTGGCGATCGACGCGTTCGAGGCCGGCCAGGCGGCGACCACCGCGCTGAACGCGGCCAACGAAATCGCCGTGGCGGCATTTTTGCAGCAGCAGATCCGCTTTACCGACATTGCGGCGGTCAACCGCCAGGTGGTGGAGCGTCTCGCGCTGCAGGAACCGACCTGCATCGACGCGGTCTTAGACATTGACCGCCAAGCCCGCGCCGCCGCCGAGGAACGCGTTCGCGCGTTGTGCGGCTGATCACGGCGATTATCCGATTTTGCTCGTAATTCGCGCGTGCCGCCGCGGGGTCGTTTGTTCATGCCCCGTTGAGGTGGTATAGTCTGCGCCACCTGTCAGCGGTTATACCGTTGAATTATGACCCGATTGGCGCCTTGTGCGCCAATGGCGACCCGGCTGCGTCGGGTATCGCGAGGGCAGGCTGAAAGCCGTGTCGGGCACACGGCTTTTTTTGCGCGTAAGGGCCTGATGTTCCGGAAAGGCAGTTATATTTCTATTGAGGAAATAAGTACGAGTTATGTCGTCCGCAAACCAACAAGAGGCTAATCCATCTTCCCCGGGGCCGCGCCATGTCGCCATTATCATGGACGGTAACGGACGCTGGGCCAAACGTCAGGGCAAGTTACGTGTCTTCGGTCATAAAGCAGGGGTGAAATCGGTTCGCCGCGCGGTCAGTTTTGCCGCCAGCCACCATTTAGATGCACTCACGCTTTATGCCTTCAGCAGCGAAAACTGGAACCGTCCGGTGCAGGAAGTCTCCGCCCTGATGGAGCTTTTTGTCCGCGCTTTGGATAGTGAAGTAAAAAGCCTGCATAAACATAACGTCAGGCTGCGGGTGATCGGCGATATTAGCCGGTTCAGCGCGCGTTTGCAGGAGCGGATCCGCCGCTCTGAAGCACTGACGGAAAATAACGATGGCCTGACGCTCAATATCGCTGCCAACTATGGCGGCCGTTGGGATATCATTCAGGGAGTAAGGGAGCTGGCCGAACAGGTACGGGGCGGTGAGCTGCACCCGGATCAGATCAGCGAGGAATTATTGAGCGAGCGGGTTTGCATGAGCGACCTGGCGCCGGTGGATCTGGTTATCCGCACCGGTGGCGAGCATCGCATCAGTAACTTCCTGCTGTGGCAAATCGCCTATGCTGAACTTTACTTTACTGATGTGCTCTGGCCTGATTTCGATGAACTTGTCTTTGAAGGTGCGCTGAATGCATTTGCACAACGTGAGCGCCGCTTCGGGGGAACAACACCTATCGGCGCCGATGCGTCCTAGGGAGAACTTTTGCTGAAGTATCGCCTCATAACTGCTCTGATTTTAATCCCGATCGTTATCGCGGCGCTGTTCCTGTTGCCGCCGCTGGCCTTTGCTCTGGTAACGCTCGTCGTGTGCATGTTAGCAGCCTGGGAGTGGGGCCAATTGGCCGGTTTTACCTCCCGTTCGCAGCGCATCTGGCTGGCGATACTGTGCGGTTTTCTGCTGGCGCTGATGATGCTCAGCGTTCCCGCCTACCATCAATCCGTGCCGCAGGTAAGCGGCTCGCTGTGGCTGTCGCTGGCCTGGTGGCTGGCGGCGCTGCTGCTGGTGCTGTTTTACCCCGGCTCGGCCGCCATCTGGCGCAATTCGCGCCCGCTGCGCCTGCTGTTCGGCCTGCTGACCATCGTGCCGTTTTTTTGGGGCATGCTGGCGCTGCGCCAGTTCGGCTATGAGCAAAACCCGTTTACCGGCGCCTGGTGGCTGCTGTACGTGATGCTGCTGGTGTGGGGCGCAGATTCCGGCGCCTATATGTTCGGCAAGCTGTTCGGCAAGCATAAGCTGGCGCCGAAGGTCTCGCCGGGTAAAACCTGGGAAGGGTTGATCGGCGGGCTGCTGACATCGGCGGTCATTTCCTGGCTGTTCGGCCGCTACGCGCCGCTGAACGTGGTGCCGACCACGCTGTTGGCCTGTTCGGTGATCGCCGCGCTGGCTTCGGTGCTGGGCGATTTGACCGAAAGCATGTTCAAACGCGAAGCGGGCATCAAGGACAGCGGTCATTTGATTCCCGGTCACGGCGGCATACTGGATCGTATCGACAGCCTGACCGCGGCGGTGCCGGTGTTTGCCTGCCTGATGCTGTTGGTGTTTTAATCCGTCAATGGCGGAAAGTGAGGGATGATGGTCAGCGTGCTTTGGAACCTGGTGGCGTTTCTGATTGCGCTCGGTATTTTGATTACCGTGCACGAGTTCGGACACTTTTGGGTTGCCCGTCGTTGCGGCGTGCGCGTTGAACGTTTCTCCATCGGCTTCGGCCGGGCGCTGTGGCGCCGCACCGATCGCCAGGGCACCGAGTACGTCATCGCTTTGATTCCGCTTGGCGGCTACGTGAAGATGCTGGACGAGCGCGTGGAGTCGGTGGCACCGGAAATGCGCCATCAGGCCTTCAACAACAAAACTGTCTGGCAGCGCGCGGCCATCATCAGCGCCGGCCCCATCGCCAACTTCCTGTTTGCTATCCTTGCCTATTGGCTGGTGTTCATCATCGGCGTGCCGAGTTTCCGCCCGGTGATCGGCGAAATCGCGCCGCAATCCATCGCCGCCAAGGCTGAAATTTCGTCTGGCATGGAACTAAAGTCGGTTGACGGCATCGAAACGCCTGATTGGGAGTCAGTTCGTCTGGCGCTGGTGGCGAAGATCGGCGATGCGCAAACCGAAGTCGGCGTCGCGCCGTTCGGCTCTTCGCAGGTCGTGACCAAAACCCTGGATTTGCGCCAGTGGAACTTTGAACCGGACAAGCAGGATCCCGTTGTCGCGCTGGGCATTATGCCGCGCGGCCCGCAGATCGAATCCGTGTTGGCGGAAGTGCAGCCTAACTCGGCGGCGCAAAAGGCGGGTTTACAAGCGGGGGACAGGATCGTTAAAGTCGATGGTCAGCCGTTGGGTCGTTGGCAGACGCTGGTGAAGCGTATCCACGATGGCCCGGGGCAATCGCTGGCTTTGGAGATTGAAAGAAACGGCGCCCCCTTGTCTTTGACGCTGATACCGGATACAAAGCCGGTGGGAAAAGACAAATCGGTGGGGTTTGCAGGCATCATTCCAAAAGTGCTGCCGCTGCCGGACGAGTATAAAACGATTCGCCAGTATGGACCGTTCCCGGCGCTGTATCAGGCCGGCGACAAGACCTGGCAGCTGATGCGGCTGACGGTCAACATGCTGGGCAAATTAATAACCGGTGATGTAAAGCTGAACAACCTGAGTGGCCCGATCTCGATTGCACAGGGAGCTGGGGCGTCAGCCGGAGTCGGGTTCGTGTATTATCTGATGTTCCTGGCGTTGATTAGCGTCAACCTGGGTATCATCAACCTGTTCCCATTACCGGTGTTAGATGGTGGGCATCTCCTCTTCCTGGCGATAGAAAAGCTGAAGGGTGGGCCGGTTTCCGAGCGAGTACAGGACTACAGCTACCGCATAGGTTCGATCGTGCTGGTGTTGTTGATGGGTCTTGCACTTTTCAATGATTTTTCCCGCCTCTAGGGGCGGGGATAGGTTAGGAAGAACGCATAACAACGATGGCGATGAAAAAGTTGCTCATAGCGTCGCTGCTGTTTGGCAGCGCCACCGTATACGGTGCAGACGGGTTCGTAGTGAAAGACATTCATTTCGAAGGCCTGCAGCGAGTCGCCGTCGGTGCGGCGTTACTCAACATGCCGGTTCGCGTCGGCGATACCGTCACTGACGATGACATCAGTAATACCATCCGTGCCTTGTTTGCCACCGGCAACTTCGAGGACGTGCGCGTGCTGCGCGATGGTAATACCTTGATCGTGCAGGTGAAGGAACGTCCTACCATCGCCAGCATCACTTTCTCCGGCAACAAGTCGGTGAAGGATGACATGCTCAAGCAGAACCTGGAAGCCTCCGGCGTCCGGGTGGGCGAGGCGCTCGACCGCACCACGATCTCCAGCATTGAAAAAGGGCTGGAAGACTTCTACTACAGCGTCGGTAAATACAGCGCCTCGGTGAAAGCCGTAGTCACGCCGTTGCCGCGTAACCGTGTCGACCTGAAACTGGTGTTCACGGAAGGGGTCTCCGCCAAGATTCAACAAATCAACATCGTCGGCAACCATGCCTTCACCAACGACGAACTGATCTCGCGCTTCCAACTGCGTGATGAAGTGCCGTGGTGGAACCTGGTCGGCGATCGCAAATACCAGAAGCAAAAACTGGCGGGCGATCTCGAAACCCTGCGCAGCTTCTATCTGGATCGCGGCTATGCCCGCTTTAACATCGATTCTACCCAGGTGAGCCTGACGCCGGATAAAAAAGGCATCTACATCACCATCAACATCACCGAAGGCGAGCAGTACAAACTTTCCGATGTTGTCGTGAACGGCAATCTGGCCGGCCACTCGGCGGAAGTCGCTCAGATCACCAAAATTGAGCCAGGCGAGCTGTACAACGGCAGCAAGGTGACCAAAATGGAAGACAACATCAAAACGATGTTGGGCCGTTATGGTTACGCCTACCCGCGCGTCGGCACTCAGCCTGAGATCAACGACGCGGATAAAACCGTCAAACTGCACGTCAACGTTGACGCGGGCAACCGCTTCTACGTGCGTCGCATCAAGTTCGAAGGCAACGACACCAGCAAGGATTCCGTACTGCGTCGCGAAATGCGCCAGATGGAAGGCGCCTGGCTCGGCAACGAGCAGGTCGAGCAGGGCAAAGAGCGTCTGAACCGTCTGGGCTACTTCGAAACGGTTGACGTGGAAACCCAGCGCGTGCCGGGCACCGCCGATCAGGTCGATGTGACCTACAAGGTGAAAGAACGCAACACCGGTACCTTCAACTTCGGCGTCGGTTACGGCACCGAGAGCGGCGTCAGCTTCCAGGCCGGCGTGCAGCAGGATAACTGGTTGGGTACCGGCTACTCGGTCGGCATCAGCGGCACCAAGAACGACTACCAGACCTATACCGAACTGTCGGTCACCAACCCGTACTTCACCGTTGACGGTGTGAGCCTGGGCGGCCGCATCTTCTACAACGACTTTAAGGCGGATGACGCGGATCTGTCGGACTATACCAACAAGAGTTACGGTATCGACGGTACGCTGGGCTTCCCGATCAACGAAAACAACTCGTTGCGTACCGGCCTGGGCTACGTCCACAACGGCCTGTCGAACATGCAGCCGCAGATCGCCATGTGGCGTTACCTCGACTCGATGGGCGTGGATGCGAACAAGACCGACCGCGCCAGCTACTCGACCGACGACTTTACGCTGAACCTGGGCTGGACTTACAACAACCTGGACCGCGGCTACTTCCCGACCTCGGGTAACCGCACCACGTTGAACGGCAAGGTCACCATTCCGGGCTCGGACAACGAATACTACAAGGTGACGCTGGACAGCGTACAGTACGTGCCGATCAACGACGATCGCACCTGGGTGCTGTTGGGCCGTGGCCGTCTGGGTTACGCGGATGGGCTGGGCGGCAAGGAAATGCCGTTCTACGAGAACTTCTACGCCGGTGGTTCGAGCACCGTGCGCGGCTTCCAGTCCAACACCATTGGTCCGAAGGCGGTGTACTACAACTCCAACTCGTACCAGTGTCAGTTCAACGCCGGCAGCACGACCGATCGTCAGAGCATCTGTAGCTCGGATGACGCGGTGGGCGGTAACGCCATGGCGGTCGCCAGCCTGGAGCTGATCACCCCGACGCCGTTCATCAGCGAGAAATACGCCAACTCGGTGCGGACGTCGCTGTTCATCGATGCCGGTACCGTGTGGGACACCAAGTGGAAGAATACCAACGAAACGCTGATGTACGGCGTGCCGGACTACAGCAAAGCCAGCAATATTCGTTCTTCCGCCGGTATCGCGCTGCAGTGGATGTCGCCACTGGGGCCGTTGGTGTTCTCTTACGCCAACCCGATCAAGAAATACGAAGGCGACAAGTCCGAACAGTTCCAGTTTAACATCGGTAAGACCTGGTAACGGGTCTCGCCTCTGGGCATAACAGTTATTAAGAATCGCAATGGCCAGGCGCCCGCCGGCAGAGGGAGATGATTCTCATTGTTTGGTGGGACAAGTCTGGCAAATTGTGTACTTCAGTGTCATATGACACAAATGGGTGATGGTAAGGAGTTTATAGTGAAAAAGTGGTTGTGTGCCGCAGGCCTCGGTTTAGCAATGGCTGCTTCAGCTGGCGTTCAGGCAGCAGATAAGATCGCTGTCGTTAACGTCTCCAGCATTTTCCAACAGCTGCCGGCCCGCGAAGCGGTCGCTAAACAGCTGGAAAACGAGTTTAAAGGCCGTGCAAGCGAACTCCAGAACATGGAACGTAGCCTGCAGACCAAAATGCAACGTCTGCAGCGTGACGGCGCTACCATGAAAGCCAGCGACCGCAGCAAGTTGGAAAAAGACGTGATGGCGCAACGCGAGCAGTTCTCTCAGAAAGCCCAGGCTTTCGAGCAGGACAACCGCCGTCGCCAGATGGAAGAACGTAACAAGATCCTGAGCCGCATTCAGGACGCGGTGAAATCTGTCGCCAGCAAAGGCGGTTATGACGTGGTGATCGACGCCAACGCCGTTGCCTATGCAGACTCTTCCAAAGATATCACTGCTGACGTGCTGAAACAGGTTAAATAACACATGCTTTCAATTCGACTGGCTGATTTAGCGCAGCAGTTGGATGCACAATTGCACGGTGATGGCGATCTCGTCATCACCGGCATTGCTTCTATGCATTCGGCACAGCCTGGCCAAATCACGTTTTTGTCAAACAGCCGCTATCAAGAGCAGCTGTCTTCCTGCCAGGCAAGCGCCGTGGTGCTTACCGAAGCGGATTTACCACACTGCCGTGCTGCGGCGCTGGTGGTTAAAAACCCTTATCTGACCTACGCGCGCATGGCGCAACTGATGGACACTACGCCGGCGCCGGCGCAGGATATCGCGCCAAGCGCGGTGATCTCGCCTGAAGCGCAGCTGGGGCAGAACGTCGCCATTGGGGCGAACGCGGTGATCGAGTCAGGTGCGGTGCTTGGCGATAACGTGGTTATCGGCCCGGGCTGCTTCATCGGCAAACACGCACGCATCGGCGCGGGTACGCGTCTGTGGGCGAACGTAACGATTTATCATGCGGTCGAAATCGGCCAGCGCTGCCTGATTCAGTCGGGCACCGTGATCGGCGCGGACGGTTTCGGCTATGCGAATGAGCGCGGCGAGTGGATCAAGATCCCTCAGTTGGGCACGGTGATTATCGGCGATCGCGTCGAAATCGGCGCTTGCACCACCATTGACCGCGGCGCTTTGGATAACACCCAAATCGGGAATGGTGTTATCATCGACAACCAATGCCAGATTGCACATAACGTCGTGATTGGCGACAATACCGCCGTCGCCGGCGGTGTGATCATGGCCGGCAGCCTGAAAATCGGCCGCTACTGCCAGATCGGCGGTGCCAGCGTGATCAACGGTCACATGGAGATTGCCGACAAGGTTGTTGTTACCGGAATGGGAATGGTTATGCGACCAATCACCGAACCTGGGGTATACTCTTCGGGCATTCCGTTGCAGCCTAACAAGGTTTGGCGTAAAACCGCTGCGTTGGTGATGAATATCGATGAGATCAGCAAACGCTTGAAAGCTGTCGAACGTAAAGTCGGAAAAGACTAATCATTGCCGCCCGCCCTGGCGGGTACAAAACGAAACGCGTTGGTCGTGAGACCAAAAGCGCAAAGAGATGTTAATTTGCGGCCTGCATGATGATCTCCTTTTGGGGTCAGCGCAGGCCGTGTTGTTGATGCCATCAGTTTTTAGAGACAGGAAGAGTATTTTGACTACTGACACTCATACTCTGGATATTGCAGAAATTTTGGATCTGCTTCCTCACCGTTACCCGTTCTTGCTGGTCGACCGCGTCCTCGAGTTTGAAGAGCACAAATATCTGCGTGCGGTGAAGAACGTATCGGTGAATGAACCGTTTTTCCAGGGCCATTTCCCTGGCAAACCGATTTTCCCAGGCGTATTGATCCTGGAAGCCATGGCGCAGGCCACCGGTATCCTGGCGTTTAAAAGCGTCGGCAAACTGGAGCCGGGCGAGCTGTATTACTTCGCCGGTATCGACGAAGCACGCTTCAAGCGCCCTGTGGTGCCAGGCGATCAGATGGTCATGGAAGTCACCTTCGAGAAAACTCGCCGCGGTCTGACTCGCTTCAAAGGCGTGGCGACCGTTGACGGTAAAATTGTCTGCGAAGCAACCATGATGTGTGCCCGCAGCCGGGAGGCTTAATCCGTGATTGACCAAACCGCCTTTATCCATCCTAGCGCGATAGTCGAAGAAGGCGCCGTGATCGGCGCCAACGTGCATATCGGCCCTTTCTGCTACGTCGGCTCCCAGGTGGAAATCGGCGCCGGCACGGTGCTGAAATCCCACGTGGTGGTGAACGGCATTACCAAGATTGGCTGCGATAATCAGATTTATCAATTCGCCTCTATCGGCGAAGTGAATCAGGATCTGAAATACGCGGGCGAACCGACGCGCGTTGAAGTGGGCGATCGCAACCGCATCCGCGAAAGCGTGACCATTCATCGCGGCACCGCGCAGGGCACCGGCCTGACCAAAGTGGGCAACGACAACCTGCTGATGGTCAACGTGCACATCGCCCACGATTGCGTGGTCGGCAATGCTTGCGTGCTGGCCAACAACGCCACGCTGGCGGGGCATGTGGAAATCGACGATCACGCCATCATCGGCGGCATGACGGCGATCCACCAGTTCTGCATTATCGGCGCGCATGTGATGGTAGGCGGTTGTTCCGGTGTCGCTCAGGACGTGCCTCCTTTCGTCATCGCTCAGGGCAACCACGCTACGCCGTTCGGCGTCAACGCGGTCGGCCTGAAGCGCCGCGGTTTTGACAAGGATGAAATGCAGGCAATCCGCAACGCCTACAAAATCCTGTATCGCAGCGAGAAAACGCTGGATGAAGCGAAAGCGGAAATCGAAGCCCTGGCCAAAGAACAGCCGGTGGTGCAGCAATACCTCGATTTCTTCACCCGTTCCACCCGTGGCATCATTCGCTGAGTTATGTCGAATCGTCCATTGACTATCGGACTGGTCGCCGGAGAAACCTCCGGTGACATTCTCGGCGCCGGCTTGATCCGTGCGCTCAAGGCGCAGATCCCCGACGCGCGTTTTGTCGGCGTCGCCGGCCCGCTGATGCAGGCCGAAGGCTGCGAAGCCTGGTACGAAATGGAAGAGCTGGCGGTCATGGGCGTGGTGGAAGTGCTTGAGCGCTTGCCACGCCTGTTGAAGATCCGCAAGGATCTCACCCGCCGCTTCGGTGAGCTGCGGCCGGACGTGTTTGTCGGCATCGACGCGCCGGACTTCAACATCACGCTGGAAGGCCGCCTCAAACAGCGCGGCATTCGCACCATCCACTACGTCAGCCCTTCCGTGTGGGCCTGGCGGCAAAAGCGCGTTTTCAAAATAGGCAAAGCCACCGATCTGGTGCTGGCCTTTCTCCCTTTCGAAAAAGCGTTTTACGATCGTTTCAACGTGCCTTGCCGGTTTATTGGCCACACCATGGCGGACGCCATGCCGTTGCAGCCCGACCGGCTGGCGGCGCGCGCTCAGCTTGGTATCGCTCCGCAGGCGCGCTGTCTGGCCTTGCTGCCGGGCAGCCGCGGCGCCGAAGTCGAAATGCTGAGCGCCGATTTCCTCAAAACCGCGCAGCTGCTGCGCACCCGTTATCCTGAGTTGGAAGTGGTGGTGCCGCTGGTCAACGCCAAACGGCGCGAGCAGTTTGAGCGCATCAAGGCCGAGGTTGCGCCGGATTTGACCGTACACCTGCTGAATGGGCAGGGGCGCGAGGCGATGATCGCCAGCGACGCGGCGCTGCTGGCGTCCGGCACGGCGGCGCTGGAGTGCATGTTGGCCAAGTGCCCGATGGTGGTGGGCTATCGCATGAAGCCGTTCACTTTCTGGTTGGCGCAGAAGCTGGTGAAAACACCTTACGTTTCGCTGCCGAATCTGCTGGCGGGGCGCGAGATCGTCACCGAGCTGCTGCAGCATGACTGCGTGCCGGACAAACTGGCCGCCGCCGTGATGCCGCTGCTGGAAGAGAGCCCGGAAACCGACGCGTTGAAACACACTTTCCTTACCTTGCACCAAAGCATCCGTTGCGGTGCGGACGAACAGGCCGCTCAGGCTGTGTTGGAGCTGGCGAAAGCATGATTGAACCCTTTATCTATCCCGCTGCCACGCTGATTGCCGGTGTGGACGAAGTGGGCCGCGGCCCGTTGGTCGGCGCGGTGGTCACCGCCGCCGTGATCCTCGATCCGGCGCAGCCGATCGTCGGTCTGGCGGACTCCAAGAAACTCAGTGAAAAACGCCGCCTGGCGCTGTATGACGAAATCGTCGCCAAGGCGCTCTCCTGGAGCCTGGGGCGCGCCGAACCGGCGGAAATCGACCAATTGAACATTTTGCACGCCACCATGTTGGCGATGCAGCGCGCGGTGGCCGGGTTGCATATCGCGCCGGACATGGTTTTAATCGACGGTAACCGTTGCCCGAACCTGCCGATGCGTTCGCAGGCGGTGGTGAAGGGCGACAGCCGCGTGGCGGAGATCAGCGCGGCGTCCATTCTGGCGAAGGTCACGCGCGATCGCGAAATGGCCGAGCTGGACAGCGAGTACCCGGACTACGGTTTCGCGCAGCATAAAGGCTACCCGACCGCCTTCCACCTGGAGCGGCTGGCCGCGCTGGGCGCCACCGAGCATCATCGCCGCAGCTTCGCGCCGGTGAAAAGAGCGCTGGCGCTGTAGTCTGCGGGCCTGACCGGGCTCGACGATAGCATTAACCCGGGCTCAGCCTGCTGAGCCCCTTCAATCAGGTATCTGGAGATGGCCGAACCTCGTTTTATTCACCTGCGCGTCCACAGTGACTACTCCATGATTGATGGATTGGCCAAGACGGCGCCGCTGGTGAAAAGAGCCGCCGCGTTAGCCATGCCTGCACTGGCAATCACCGATTTCACCAACCTGTGCGGGCTGGTGAAATTCTATGGCAGCGCGCACGGCGCCGGGATCAAACCGATCATCGGCGCGGATTTCCATGTGCAAAGTGAAGAGCTGGGCGATGAACTGGCTCAGTTGACGGTGCTGGCCAGCAACAACGAAGGCTACCAGAACCTGACGCTGCTGATTTCCCGTGCCTATCAGCGCGGCTACGGCGCCGCCGGCCCGACTATCGATCGCGACTGGCTGATTGAACATCGCGAAGGGCTGATCCTGCTCTCCGGTGCGCGTCAGGGCGACGTCGGCAAGTTTCTGCTGCGCGGCAACCAGGCGCAGGTGGATCAGTGTCTGGACTTCTATCAGCAGCATTTCCCGGACTGTTACTATCTGGAACTGATCCGCACCGGCCGCCAGGACGAAGAGAACTACCTGCATGCGGCGGTGGCGCTGGCCACCGAGCGCGGCTTGCCGGTGGTGGCCACCAACGACGTGCGCTTCCTGGTGGAAGATGACTTCGACGCCCATGAGATTCGCGTCGCCATTCACGACGGCTTTACGCTGGACGACCCCAAGCGGCCGCGCAACTACAGCCCGCAACAGTACATGCGCAGCGAAGACGAGATGTGCGAACTGTTCGCCGACATCCCGGAAGCGCTGCTGAACAGCGTCGAAATCGCCAAGCGCTGCAACGTCACCATTCGCCTTGGCGAATACTTCCTGCCGCAGTTCCCGACCGGCGATATGAGCACCGAGGACTTCCTGGTGCTCAAATCGAAAGAGGGGCTGGAAGAGCGTCTGGAGTTCCTGTTCCCCGATCCTGACGTGCGCGCGCAGCGCCGCCCGGAATACGATGAGCGTCTGGACGTCGAGCTGAAGGTGATCAACCAGATGGGCTTCCCTGGCTACTTCCTGATCGTGATGGAGTTTATCCAGTGGTCGAAGGACAACAACGTGCCGGTTGGCCCGGGGCGCGGCTCCGGCGCCGGTTCGCTGGTGGCCTATGCGTTGAAAATCACCGACCTCGATCCGCTGGAGTTCGATCTGCTGTTCGAACGCTTCCTGAACCCGGAACGTGTCTCAATGCCCGACTTCGACGTCGACTTCTGCATGGAGAAGCGTGACCAGGTAATCGAACACGTGGCGGAGATGTACGGCCGCGAAGCAGTATCACAGATCATCACCTTCGGCACCATGGCGGCGAAAGCGGTTATCCGCGACGTGGGCCGCGTGCTGGGGCACCCGTACGGCTTCGTCGATCGCATTTCCAAGCTGGTGCCGCCGGATCCGGGCATGACGCTGGAGAAAGCCTTCGCCGCCGAACCGCAGCTGCCGGAGATTTACGAGGCCGACGAAGAGGTCAAGGCGCTGATCGACATGGCGCGCAAGCTGGAAGGGGTGACGCGCAACGCCGGTAAACACGCCGGTGGCGTGGTGATCGCGCCGACCAAGATCACCGACTTCGCGCCGCTGTACTGCGATGCCGAAGGGAACCACCCGGTGACCCAGTTCGACAAGAACGACGTGGAATACGCCGGGCTGGTGAAGTTCGACTTCCTCGGTCTGCGCACCCTGACCATCATCGACTGGGCGCTGGAGATGATCAACGCCCGGCGCGCCAAGACCGGGCTGGAACCGATCGACATCGCCGCCATCCCGCTCGACGACAAGAAAAGCTTCGACATGCTGCAGCGCTCGGAAACCACGGCGGTGTTCCAGCTTGAATCGCGCGGCATGAAAGATTTGATCAAACGTCTGAAGCCCGACTGCTTCGAAGACATGATCGCACTGGTGGCGCTGTTCCGTCCGGGGCCGCTGCAGTCGGGCATGGTGGATAACTTCATCGACCGCAAACACGGCCGTGAAGAGATCTCCTACCCGGACATTCAGTGGCAGCACGAGTCGCTCAAGCCGGTGCTGGAACCGACCTACGGCATCATCCTGTATCAGGAACAGGTGATGCAGATTGCCCAGGTGCTGGCCGGCTATACGCTGGGCGGCGCGGACATGCTGCGTCGTGCGATGGGTAAAAAGAACCCGGTCGAAATGGCCAAGCAGCGCGGCGGCTTTGAAGACGGCGCCAAAGCGCGCGGCATCGACGGCGAACTGTCGGTGAAAATCTTCGACCTGGTGGAAAAATTCGCCGGTTATGGCTTCAACAAATCGCACTCCGCCGCCTATGCGCTGGTGTCGTATCAGACGCTGTGGCTGAAGGCGCACTATCCGGCCGAGTTTATGGCGGCGGTGATGACCGCCGATATGGACAACACCGACAAAGTGGTGGGTCTGGTGGACGAGTGCTGGCGCATGGGGTTGAAGATCCTGCCGCCGGACATCAACAGCGGCCTGTATCACTTCCACGTCAACGACGACGGCGAGATCGTTTACGGCATCGGCGCCATCAAGGGCGTGGGGGAAGGGCCGATCGAAGCCATTATCGAAGCGCGCAACAGCGGCGAGCAAGGTTATTTCAAAGACCTGTTCGATCTCTGCGCGCGCTCCGACATCAAGAAACTGAACCGCCGCATTCTGGAAAAACTGATCATGTCCGGGGCGTTCGATCGCCTTGGGCCGCACCGCGCCGCGCTGATGAATTCGCTCGGCGACGCGTTAAAAGCGGCGGATCAGCATGCGAAAGCCGAAGCTATTGGCCAGGTGGATATGTTTGGCGTGCTGGCGGAAGCGCCGGAGCAGGTGGAGCAATCCTACGCCAATATCGCGCCCTGGCCGGAGCAGGTGGTGCTGGACGGTGAACGGGAGACGCTGGGGCTGTACCTGACCGGCCACCCGATCACCCAGTACCTGAAGGAGATCGAACGTTACGCCGGTGGCCAGCGTTTGAAAGACATGCACCCGACGGATCGGGGCAAAATGACTACCGCCGTCGGGTTGGTGGTCGCCGCGCGGGTGATGGTGACCAAGCGCGGCAACCGCATCGGCATCTGCACGCTGGATGACCGTTCAGGCCGTCTGGAAGTGATGTTATTCACCGAAGCGTTAGAAAAATACCAGCATTTGTTGGAAAAAGACCGTATCCTTATCGCCAGTGGACAGGTCAGCTTTGATGACTTTAGCGGCGGGCTTAAAATGATGGCCCGCGAGGTAATGGACATCAGTGAAGCCCGGGAAAAATACGCTCGCGGGCTTGCTATCTCGCTGACTGACAGGCAAATTGATGACCAGCTTTTGAACCGTCTCCGTCAGTCGTTGGAACCCCATCGATCGGGGACGATTCCAGTGCATCTCTACTATCAACGGGAAGATGCGCGAGCCAAGCTGCGTTTTGGCGCAACCTGGCGCGTGACGCCCACCGACCGCTTGTTGATCGACTTGCGGACGTTGGTAGGCAATGAGCAGGTGGACTTGGAATTTGACTAAAATAGGAATGCTATGAGTCTGAATTTTCTTGATTTTGAACAGCCGATTGCAGAGCTGGAAGCGAAAATTGACTCGCTGACTGCAGTCAGCCGTCAAGACGAAAAATTAGATATTAATCTGGACGAAGAGGTTCAGCGCCTGCGTGAAAAGAGCGTTGAGCTGACGCGCAAGATTTTTGCCGATCTTGGGGCTTGGCAAATTGCCCAATTGGCACGCCACCCGCGCCGTCCTTATACCCTGGATTATATCAAACACATCTTTACCGACTTCGAAGAGTTGGCGGGCGATCGCGCTTACGCTGACGACAAAGCGATCGTCGGCGGCATTGCGCGCCTGGATGGCCGTCCGGTGATGATCATCGGGCACCAGAAAGGCCGTGAAACCAAAGAGAAGATCCGCCGCAACTTCGGCATGCCGGCGCCGGAAGGCTACCGCAAGGCGCTGCGCCTGATGGAAATGGCCGCGCGCTTCAAGATGCCGATCATCACCTTTATCGATACCCCTGGCGCTTATCCGGGCGTGGGCGCGGAAGAACGCGGCCAGTCGGAAGCTATCGCGCGCAACCTGCGTGAGATGTCGCGTCTGAACGTGCCGGTCATCTGCACCGTCATCGGCGAAGGCGGGTCCGGCGGCGCGCTGGCGATCGGCGTGGGCGACAAGGTGAACATGCTGCAGTACAGCACTTACTCGGTGATTTCGCCGGAAGGCTGTGCTTCCATCCTGTGGAAGAGCGCCGATAAGGCACCGCTGGCCGCAGAAGCGATGGGCATCACCGCGCCGCGTCTGAAAGAGCTGAAGCTGATCGACTCGGTGATCCCGGAGCCGCTCGGTTCCGCGCACCGCGACGTGCCGGCGATGGCCGCCGCGCTGAAAGCGCAGCTGCTCGCCGATCTGAAAGATTTGGATGGCCTGAACGACGAAGAGTTGCTCAACCGCCGTTACCAGCGTCTGATGAACTACGGCTACTGCTGAGTTCTGTGTTTCGCTGCAAGAAACCGCCTCCGGGCGGTTTTTTTTTGGCTACACACCGTCGGATTTTCGTGGTGTTATAGAGACTTGGCCGTTAACTGACAGGAGCTGCCGATGAATATCATCGCCATCATGGGCCCGACGGGCGTCTACTACAAAGATGAGCCGATTCGCGAGCTCCACGCTGCGCTGGCCGCCATGGGATTCCAGCTGGTGTACCCCAAAAACAGCGGTGACCTGCTGAAGTTGATCGAAGCCAACGCCCGCATCTGCGGGGTGATCTTCGACTGGGACGACTACAGCCTGGAGCTGTGCAGCGAGATCAACGAGCTGAACGAATACTTGCCGCTGTATGCCTTTATCAATACCCACTCCACTTTCGACGTCAGCCTGCATGAAATGCGCATGGTGCTCTATTTCTTCGAGTATGGCCTGAATGCGGCAGACGACATCGCGCAGCGCATCCAGCAGTACACCGCGGAATACATCGACACCATTACGCCGCCGCTGACCAAGGCGCTGTTCAACTACGTGCGCGAAGGGAAGTACACCTTCTGCACGCCGGGCCACATGGCCGGCACCGCGTTCCAGAAAAGCCCGGTAGGCTGCCTGTTCTATGACTTCTTCGGCGCCAATACCCTGAAGGCCGATATCTCGATTTCGGTCACCGAGCTCGGGTCGCTGTTGGATCACACCGGCCCGCATCTGGAGGCCGAAGAGTACATCGCGCGCACCTTCAACGCCGAGCAGAGCTATCTGGTCACCAACGGCACTTCCACCGCCAACAAGATCGTCGGCATGTATTCGGCGCCGGCGGGCAGCACGGTGCTGATCGACCGCAACTGCCACAAATCGCTGTGCCACCTGTTGATGATGAGCGATATCACGCCGATCTATCTGCGCCCGCTGCGCAACGCCTACGGCATCCTCGGCGGGATTCCGCAGCGCGAGTTCACTCGCGAGAGTATCGCCGCCCGGGTGCAGGCGACGCCGAACGCCACCTGGCCGGTGCACGCGGTGATCACCAATTCCACCTATGACGGCCTGCTGTACAACACCGACTACATCAAGCAGACGCTGGAGGTGCCGTCGATTCACTTTGATTCCGCCTGGGTGCCTTACACCAACTTCCACCCGATTTACGACGGCAAGAGCGGCATGAGCGGCGAGCGGGTGCCCGGCAAGGTTTTCTACGAAACCCAGTCTACCCACAAGCTGCTGGCCGCCTTCTCGCAGGCCTCGATGATTCATATCAAGGGCGACTACGATGAGAGCACCTTCAACGAAGCCTACATGATGCACACCACCACTTCGCCGCACTACGGCATCGTGGCGTCGATGGAGACCGCCGCCGCCATGCTGCGCGGCAACCCGGGGCGCCGTTTGATCAACCGTTCGGTGGAGCGCGCGCTGCATTTTCGCCGAGAGGTGCAGCGGCTGCGCGAGGAGAGCGACAGCTGGTTCTTCGATATCTGGCAGCCGGAAGAGATCGATGAGGCACAGTGCTGGCCGCTGGATCCGGACGATAACTGGCATGGTTTCGGCCAGACCGATCGCGATCATATGTATCTCGATCCGATCAAGGTGACGATCCTGACGCCGGGCATGAATGAGCTGGGCGCGCTGGAAGAAGAGGGGATCCCGGCGGCGCTGGTGGCGAAGTACCTCGACGAACGCGGCATCGTGGTGGAGAAGACCGGGCCGTACAATCTGCTGTTCCTGTTCAGCATCGGCATCGATAAAACCAAGGCGATGAGCCTGCTGCGCGGCCTGACCGACTTCAAGCGCGCCTACGATCTCAACCTGCGGGTGAAGAACATGCTGCCGGATCTGTACGCCGAGGATCCGGATTTCTATCGCCATATGCGCATCCAGGATTTGGCCGCCGGCATTCATCGCCTGATCCGCCAACACGATCTGCCAGGCCTGATGCAGCGGGCGTTCGATGTGCTGCCGGAAATGAAGCTGACGCCGCACCAGATGTTCCAGGAGCAGGTGCGCGGCAATGTCGAAACCTGCGATCTGGATCAGTTGGTGGGCAAGGTCGCGGCCAATATGATCCTGCCTTATCCGCCGGGCGTGCCGTTGGTGATGCCGGGTGAAATGATCACCGAAGAGAGCCGGGCGGTGCTCGATTTTCTGCTGATGCTGTGTTCGATCGGCGAGCGCTATCCCGGGTTTGAAACCGATATCCACGGCGCCAAGCTGACGGAGGATGGGCGTTATCTGGTGAAGGTGCTGAAAGCCCCACAGCCATAATGGCATAACGCGCCCGGCGGTTTGGCAGGATACGTCGGGCTTTTTCATTGACGGCATTGTCGCCGCCGGATACCGTGCCTCATCAAAACGAACAGAAGAGAGTTTCTATGCTGGCGTTACGTCAGGTGCACCACATCGCGATCATTGGCGCGAACTACGCCGCCAGCAAGCATTTCTACTGCGACATTCTCGGATTTACCCTGCTGAGTGAAGTCTACCGCGAGGAGCGCGACTCTTGGAAAGCGGATCTGGCGCTCAACGGGCAATACACCATTGAGCTGTTTTCGTTCCCCTCGCCGCCGGCTCGCGTCAGCCGCCCGGAGGCCTGTGGCCTGCGTCATCTGGCGTTCAGCGTCGACGACATCGATCAGGCCATCGCTCATCTGCAGGCGGCCGGCGTCGCCTGCGAACCGGTGCGTGTCGATCCCTACACCCAATCCCGATTTACCTTTTTCAGCGATCCCGATGGTTTACCGTTAGAATTATACGAGAGTTAACGGCTTAATCGCCTCCCGGCGGCCACAGCCGGGGGCGATTATGCTATGATCGCGCCCTTGCCCTACATGCCTACAGAGTTATTTCCGCCATGCAAGAGCCTGCTTTTCGCGTCGGGGAGTGGCTGGTTACTCCTGCCGACAACACCATCAGCCGCGATGGTCGCCAGAAAACGCTGGAACCGCGCCTGATCGACATGCTGTGTTATTTTGCCCGGCACCCCGACGTGGTGCTGAGCCGCGACGAGCTGATCGACAACGTCTGGAAGCGCAATATTGTCACCAACCACGTGGTGACCCAATGTATTTCAGAGCTGCGCAAGTACCTGAAAGACGGCGACAGCGACAGCCCGGAATACATTATCACCGTGCCCAAGCGCGGGTATAAGCTGGCGACGTCGGTGATCTGGTGTGAAGAGGAGGAGACACAACCCGCTATTGCACCGGCGCCGCAGATCGCGGTGATCATGCATGAGCCGGAAGACGGCAGCGATGATGACGACGAGACGCCGTACGTGCCGCCGCGCCGGGCAAGCGGCGCGCCGTCTGCCGCGCCTGGCGAAAAGCAGCCGCGTTTTTATCGTCGCCCGACCTTCTGGGTGTGGCTGGCGTTTCTGGCGGCGCTCAGCGTTTGCGTGGCGTTTGTCGGCATCGCCACGCTGTCGCAGCGCGTGCCGGTATCGACCATGCCGGTGCTGCTCAACCCGCGCGATATCGATATCCGCATCCAGGGCGGCGAGAGCTGCAGCAACTGGATGCCCCAGCTCTCTTACGTGGTGGGCGTCAGCGAGCTGATCACCGATTCGTTGAACACCTACTCGACCTTCCTGGTGCATGACCAAACCAATTACAACTATTCCGGCCCCAGCAATTCGGGCAAGTCGCTGTATATCGAGTTCGTCAATCAGCGCCACTACCGCGCCCAGCAGTGTTTCCTCTCCGTGCGGCTGGTGGATAACGCCGACAGCTCTGTCATGCTGGACAAGCGTTACTTCATTACCGCCGATAACCAACTGAAGATCCAGGCTGACTTCCTCGCCAGCCTGTCCGCGGCGCTGAAGCAGCCTTGGCCGCCACAGCTGGAGCAGCGTCTGGCGCAGTTGCTGCCCGACAACGGACCGTTGCTGCAGCGTTTCTACCAGGCGCATCAGTTGCTGATCCGCGGTGACGCCGATTCGTTGACCCGCGCCAGCGGCCAGCTGAGCGAGCTGATTAACAGCGCGCCGAACTTCCACTACCTGCTGGCTGAAAAAGCGTTGGTGGATCTGCTGCGCAATTCTTATCAACCGTTCGACAGCCCGGCCTTGGCGCAATTGCGTGCCGATATCAGCCATCTGGCGACGATCCCGGAATTGAAAAACACGCCGATCGTGCAGCAAGTTCTGGCGGTAGATGCTTTGACGCAGGGGCGGATTGACGAGGCTCACCGGGCGATCGATCTGGGGATTGAATTGCAAATGTCGTGGCTGAATTATGTGCTGCTGGGCAAGGTGTATGAAATGCAGGGGCAGAATCATTTGGCGGCCGACTCTTATATTACCGCCTTCAATCTTCGCCCCGGTGAGGATACCTTGCATTGGATCACCAATGGCGTATTCCAGACGTCATTGACCAACGTAGTGCCTTATTTAAATAACTATCAGCGCCAATAATTAATCCAATATCACGCCGCCCTTATTCTTCGGGAATCATGGCGGCGTTATTTATTGGTGAAGCAATGTTGCATGAATGTATTATTTTGCTGCGCGATATTATTTCTTTTTTGCCATTTGTTATGCGTCATTAACCTTGTCATCTTTTTGTTTTTAAATGATGTTTATCTTTTCTTTAGCCTGTCTTTTTATCTTGATGTGTTAATGAAAAACCTCAGGTTATCATTTGTATGATCATGAGCGTAATCTCACTTTATCTTTAGGACTTTATTTCTGCCGATGGTTAGCATCCTGACTATCAAGCCGGCTCATTAAAATCTTTTATTTATGGGTGTGGCTTATAAGAAACGTAAATCAGGAGAAACTGACCATGGCTTCACCCAAGAAAATAGGGCTTATTGCCTGCACCGGCGTAGTCGCCGGTAATATGATGGGGAGCGGGATTGCCTTATTGCCCGCCAACCTGGCGAGTCTCGGATCCATCGCCATTTGGGGATGGGTGATCTCGATTATCGGGGCGATGTCGCTGGCTTATGTGTATGCCCGCCTCGCCACCAAAAACCCGCAGCAGGGCGGCCCTATCGCCTACGCGGGTGAAATTTCCCCGGCCTTCGGTTTCCAGACCGGCGTGCTTTATTACCATGCCAACTGGATCGGCAACCTGGCCATCGGCATTACCGCCGTTTCTTATCTCTCCACCTTCTTCCCGGCGTTGAACAACCCGGTGCCTGCCGGCATCGCCTGTATCGCCATCGTGTGGATCTTCACCTTCGTCAACATGCTGGGCGGGACCTGGGTCAGCCGCTTGACCACCCTGGGCCTGGTGCTGGTGCTGATCCCGGTGATCGTGACCGCCACCCTCGGCTGGCACTGGTTTGACGCCGCCACCTACCAGGCTAACTGGAATACCTCCGGCACCACCGACGGCCATGCGGTCATCAAAAGCATCCTGCTGTGCCTGTGGGCATTCATCGGCGTGGAGTCCGCGGCGGTCAGCACCGGCATGGTGAAAAACCCGAAACGCACCGTACCGCTGGCGACCATGCTTGGCACCGGTCTGGCGGGCATTATCTACATCGCCGCCACCCAGGTGATCAGCGGCATGTTCCCGGCGTCCGAAATGGCCGCCAGCGGCGCGCCGTTCGCCATCAGCGCCTCGGCGATTATGGGCAACTGGGCCGCACCGATGGTTTCCGCCTTCACCGCCTTCGCCTGCCTGACCTCGCTCGGTTCGTGGATGATGCTGGTCGGCCAGGCCGGGGTGCGCGCCGCCAACGACGGCAACTTCCCGAAAGTGTACGGCGAGCTGGATAAAAACGGTATTCCGAAGAAAGGCCTGCTGCTGGCTGGCTGCAAAATGACCGCGCTGATGGTGCTGATCACCCTGATGAGCTCCGCCGGCGGCAAAGCCTCCGACCTGTTCGGCGAGCTGACCGGCATCGCGGTGCTGCTGACCATGCTGCCTTACTTCTACTCCTGCGTAGACCTGATCCGCTTTGAAGGGGTCAACGTGCGCAACCTGCTGAGCCTGATCGCTTCAGTGTGCGGCTGCGGCTTCTGCTTCATCGCGCTGATGGGCGCCAACTCTTTCGAACTGTCCGGCACCTTTATCATCAGCCTGATTATCCTGATGTTCTACGCCCGGAAAATGAATACCCGCCAGGCTGCCAACGCCGCGGCGGTCGATGAAAACACCACGGCCAAAGCGCACTGATTCGCGTCCGCTGACCGACTGAATTTACCCAGCCCCTTTCTTTCCGACCTGTCAGCCGCGACGGGAAGGGGCTTGCTTTGCCAGGAGAAATGCATATGAACGTTATCGCCATCATGAATCACATGGGTGTCTACTTCAAAGAAGAGCCCATCCGTGAACTGCATCAGGCGCTGGAAAGTCTGGATTTCCGCATCGTTTACCCTAACGATCGCGAAGACCTGCTGAAACTGATCGAGAACAACGCCCGTCTGTGCGGGGTGATCTTCGACTGGGACAAATACAACCTGGAGCTGTGCGAAGAGATCAGTCAGCTGAACGAATACATGCCGCTGTACGCATTCGCCAACACCTATTCCACGTTGGACGTCAGCCTGAACGATCTGCGCATGCAGGTGCGCTTCTTCGAGTATGCGCTCGGCGCGGCAACCGACATCGCCGCCAAGATCAAACAGAATACCGACGAGTATATCGACACCATCCTGCCGCCGTTAACCAAGGCGCTGTTCAAATACGTGCGCGAAGGCAAATACACCTTCTGTACGCCGGGCCACATGGGCGGCACCGCGTTCCAGAAAAGCCCGGTGGGCAGCCTGTTCTACGATTTCTTCGGCCCGAACACCATGAAGTCGGATATTTCGATTTCGGTGTCCGAACTGGGGTCGCTGCTGGATCACTCCGGCCCGCACAAAGAGGCGGAAGAGTACATTTCCCGCGTGTTCAACGCAGAGCGCAGCTACATGGTGACCAACGGCACCTCCACCGCCAACAAGATCGTCGGCATGTATTCAGCGCCGGCGGGCAGCACGGTGCTGATTGACCGTAACTGCCACAAGTCGCTGACTCACCTGATGATGATGAGCGACATCACGCCGATCTACTTCCGCCCGACCCGCAACGCTTACGGCATCCTCGGCGGTATTCCGCAGAGCGAGTTCCAGCGCGCCACCATCGCCAAACGCGTGAAGGAGACCCCGAACGCCACCTGGCCGGTGCACGCGGTGATCACCAACTCCACCTATGACGGCTTGCTGTACAACACCGACTTTATCAAGAACACCCTGGACGTGAAGTCTATCCACTTCGATTCCGCCTGGGTGCCTTACACCAACTTCCATCCGATCTATAAAGGCAAGTGCGGCATGAGCGGCGGCCGCGTGGAGGGCAAGGTGATCTATGAAACCCAGTCCACCCACAAACTGCTGGCGGCCTTCTCGCAGGCGTCGATGATCCACGTGAAGGGCGACATTAACGAAGAGACCTTCAACGAAGCCTACATGATGCACACCACCACTTCGCCGCACTACGGCATTGTGGCCTCGACCGAAACCGCCGCGGCGATGATGAAAGGCAACGCCGGCAAGCGCCTGATCCACGGCTCTATCGAACGCGCGATCAAGTTCCGTAAAGAGATCAAACGCCTGAAAGTCGAATCCGACGGCTGGTTCTTCGACGTCTGGCAGCCGGAGCACATCGATGAGCCGGAGTGCTGGCCGCTGCGCTCCGACAGCGCCTGGCACGGTTTCAAGAATATCGACAATGAACACATGTACCTCGATCCGATCAAGGTCACCATTTTGACGCCGGGGATGAGCAAGGAAGGCGAGATGCAGCCATTCGGCATCCCGGCCAGCATCGTGGCGAAATACCTCGACGAGCGCGGCATCATCGTCGAGAAAACCGGTCCGTACAACCTGCTGTTCCTGTTCAGCATCGGCATCGACAAAACCAAGGCGCTCAGCCTGCTGCGTGCGATGACCGACTTCAAACGCTCGTTCGACCTGAACCTGCGGGTGAAAAACATGCTGCCTTCGCTGTATCAGGAAGCACCTGATTTCTATGAAAACATGCGCATTCAGGATCTGGCGCAGAACATTCACCGCCTGGTGGAGCAACACAACCTGCCGGACCTGATGTACCGCGCGTTCGAAGTGCTGCCAACCATGGTGATGAATCCGTACCAGGCGTTCCAGAAAGAGCTGCACGGCGAAGTGGAAGAGGTCTATCTGGAAGAGATGGTCGGTAAGGTCAACGCCAATATGATCCTCCCATACCCGCCGGGCGTGCCGCTGGTGATGCCAGGCGAAATGCTGACCGAGGAGAGCCGGCCGGTGTTGGAGTTCCTGCAGATGCTGTGCGAAATCGGCGCGCATTATCCGGGCTTTGAAACCGACATTCACGGCGCCTACCGTCAGGCGGACGGACGTTATCGGGTGAAAGTGCTGAAGGCGAAATAACCGCAGCCAATCACAGGGGAGGCCTCGCGCTTCCCCTTTGTCGTTCACCGACTGATGGGAGACCACCATGAAAACACCCTCACAGCCGCGCGCAATCTACTATGTCGTAGCGATACAAATTTGGGAATATTTCAGCTTTTACGGCATGCGTGCGTTACTGATCCTCTATCTGACCCACCAACTCGGCTATACCGACAGCCGCGCCATCGATCTCTACAGCGCTTACGCTTCGTTAGTTTACGTCACTCCGATTCTTGGCGGCTGGCTCGCCGACCGCCTGCTGGGCAACCGCGTCGCGGTAATCGCCGGCGCGGCGCTGATGACCCTGGGGCATATCGTGCTCGGCCTGAGCGCGGTTTCTGCCCAGTCGCTCTATCTGGCGCTGGCGATCATCATCTGCGGCTACGGCCTGTTCAAATCCAATATCAGCTGCCTGCTGGGCGAGCTGTATCCGGCGCAGGATCCGCGGCGCGAAGGGGGCTTCTCGCTGCTGTACGCCGCCGGCAACGTCGGTTCCATTTTGGCGCCGATCGCCTGCGGGCTGGCGGCCGAGCGCTATGGTTGGCACGTCGGCTTTGCGTTGGCCGGGATCGGCATGTTCGCCGGCCTGGCGATCTTCCTGCTGGGCGGGCGTCATTTCCGCCACACGCGCGGCGTGAATGCCCCGCTGATGCGCGCCAGAAGCCTGGGCCTGCCGCACTGGGGCTGGCTGTTGGCGGCGTTGCTGGCATCGCCGCTGTTCTTCACGCTGTTGTTTATGCGCGACTGGGCCGGTTATTTGCTCGGGCTGGTGTGCGTGGCGGCGGTGGCGCTGGTGGCGCGCATTATGCTGCGCGCGGACGCCGGCCAGCGCCGGGGGCTGTGGCAGATCGTGGTGTTGATGCTGCTGGGCACGCTGTTCTGGGCCTTTGCCCAGCAGGGCGGCAGCTCCATCAGCCTGTTTATCGACCACTTCGTCGACCGGCGCTGGTTCGGCTGGACGGTGCCGACCGCCTTGTTCCAGTCGGTTAACGCCTGCGCGGTGATGCTGGGCGGCGTGGCGCTGGCCTGGCTGGCGAGCGGCGATGGCGACCGCACGCTGCGCATCTGGTGCAAGTTCGCCTTCGGTCTGCTGTTGATCGGTGTCGGCTTTACGCTGATGGCGCTTAATACGCGGCTGCACGGGCCGGGGTCGATGGGGCTGATGATCGCCGGTTTGGCAGTGATGGGCTTTGCCGAACTGTTTATCGATCCGGTGGCGATGGCGCAGATCACCCGGCTGAATATCCCCGGCGCCACCGGCGTGTTGACCGGCATCTATATGTTGGCGACCGGTTCGATCGCCAACTATCTGGCGGGCATTATCGCCAATCAGACCGCCGAAGATCACCTCGAGGGGGCGGCGATGCAGGCGTATGGCCGCATTTTCGCCCAGATCGGCTGGGGAGCGGCCGGGTGCGCGCTGGCGGTGATCGCGGCGCTGGGCGGCTGGTGGCTGCTGACGCGACGCCAGGCCCGGACGGTTAATGCTTGATTGATGGCGGTAGGCGGGGTTAACGTGCAGCTATGTAGAAGTGACAAAGCCTACCAATGGATACTGATCAATTAACGACGCGGGTGGCAGACCAGTTGGGCGCACAGCAGCGGTTGCTGGTGGCGTTCAGCGGCGGTCTGGACTCCAGCGTGCTGCTGCATCTGCTGGCGGCGTTGCGCTGCCAACGTCCGGCGCTGCAGCTGCGCGCGCTGCACGTGCATCATGGCCTGAGCGCCTTTGCCGACCGTTGGGTTGAGCATTGCCGCAGCCGGTGCGCCGAATGGCGGATCCCGCTGACGGTGACGCACGTGCAGGTGGATGCCCGCCAGGGAGGCATCGAAGCGGCGGCGCGTGCGGCGCGCTATGCCGCTTTCAGCACAGCATTGGTGGAGGGCGAAGCGCTGCTCACCGCTCAACACCTTGACGATCAAAGCGAAACCTTTCTGCTGGCGCTCAAGCGCGGCAGCGGGCCGGCGGGGCTGTCGGCGATGGCGGCCCGCGCCACGCTGGGCGAGCACCTGTTGTTGCGGCCGCTGCTGGGTTGCTCGCGTCAGGCGCTGGAAAGTTACGCGCAGCGTCACGCCTTAACCTGGATAGATGACGACAGCAATCAGGATACGCGCTTCGATCGCAACTTCCTGCGTTTGCAGGTGTTGCCGCAGCTCACCCAACGCTGGCCGCATTTCGCCTCGGCGGTGGCGCGCAGCGCCAGCCTGTGCGCTGAACAGGAACAGTTGTTGGACGAGTTGCTGGCGGAACCGCTGCAAAACCTGTTGGCGGCGGATCGCTCATTGGCGATCGACGGCCTGACGGCCTGTTCGCCGGTGCGGCGCTTCGCTTTGTTGAGGCGCTGGATCGCATTGTTTAACGTCACCATGCCGGCGCGCGAGCAGTTGCAGCGTCTGTGGGAGGAGGTGGCGCTCAGCCGGGAAGATGCCGAACCGCAGCTGCAGCTCGGCGCCTATCAGATCCGCCGTTTCCGCGGCCGATTGCACCTGTTGCCGCCGCTGGCGGCGCTGCGCGATGTGCATCTGCCTTGGCAGCCTGACGAGACGCTGACGTTGCCGGACGGGCTGGGGCAGTTGGTTGCCGGTGAGGGCGATCTGGCGCTGCGCGCGCCGCTGCCATCGCAGCAGATTAGCATTCGTTTCGGCGGCGTGCAGGGCGCGGTGCGCATCGTGGGGCGCGCCCATTCGCGGCCGATAAAAAAACTGTGGCAGGAACTGGGCATTCCTCCCTGGCAGCGTGAACGCATCCCGTTGATTTACTATGATGAGCAGCTGATCGCTGCGCTGGACGTATTTGTCTGTGAGGCGGGGCAGGTGCCGGAAGGCGAGCGCCCGTGGCGGCTGCGCTGGGAAAAAAATCATAATCGCGAGGAGCACTGATGAAGTTAGTGGGGATCACGCTGTTGGCCGCCGGCCTGTTCAGCCTGCCGGCGTTGGCGGCGGGGGATACGGCCGCCGGTCAGGTGAAAGCCGCCGCTTGTGCGGCGTGCCACGGCGCGCAGGGCAAGGTGACGGTGCCGATGTACCCGAATCTGGCCGGGCAGAACGCCATGTATCTGCAGCATGCATTGCAGGCGTACAAGAAAGGGGAGCGCAACGGCGGCCAGGCCGAGGTGATGAAGGCCTATGTGTCGGGGCTGTCGGATGACGATATCGCCGATCTGGCGGCCTATTACGCCAGCCTGAAGCCGTAAATGACGAGGGCAGCCGTTGGGCTGCCCTGTTGGGATGGGGTTACCGCTGCTCAGTCCGACAGGCTGACGACCACGGTACCGATTTCCGGATGACTGAAACTGCTGATATGGTCCAGGCGCAGGTCGCGCTGCTGGCCGTTCTGTTCGATGGTCAGATACTCAACGCGTTTCTTTTGCAGCAGGTCGATCGCCTTGGCCTCGATCACTTCTCCGTCGCGTAACTCCAGCTTCAGAATAAGTTTATGCTGACAGGCGAGTTCCAGGTTGTCGTAGTCATCGCAATTGATGGGTTGGTACTCATCATTCATCAACATAGTCGCTCACCAATAAGTTAGCGGCGGCAAAGGCCGCCTGTTCCCTAACGGAGGACGGTAGCGCATCGTTCGCTGCGACATCGTCCAATGCCTTTAACGCACAAGCCAGCGCATCAGGCACGTAGCCAAGATCTCCACTGCCAATCTCGGCGTAAGTACGGCGTACTAACTCACAGTATTGTTGCACAGTTTCCTCCCTTAAGAACCTCTGCATCATCAAGACTACTATCGCGATGAGGCGCAGGCTCTCGGAGTTTTATCCTATCCTAGACGACTATAGCACAGCTGTTATGGAGTTATCAGCACCCCGGCACGCCTTTCGCACTGCCGCAGCCTGGCCGCGCTGGCGGGGTTTGGCCCTGATCAAGTACACTGTCGCCGGATAATAACGAGGTCACCCATGGCGCTGAAAGCAACCATTTATAAAGCCGCGGTCAATATTGCTGATATGGATCGTCACTTCTACCACGACGCCACGCTGACGCTGGCGCAACACCCGTCCGAAAACGAGCAGCGCATGATGCTGCGCCTGTTGGCCTGGATCTGTCATGCCGACGAGCGGCTGGTGTTCACCAAAGGGCTGAGCGCCGACGACGAGCCGGAGATCTGGCAGCGCAACGACCACAACGGGCTGGAAATGTGGATCGAGATGGGATTGCCCGACGAAAAACGCATCCGCAAGGCCAGCAACCAGTCGCCGCGCGTGGCGTTGTACGCCTACGGCGAGCGCGCCGCGCACGTGTGGTGGCAGGGAATGCAGGGCAAGGTGGCCGGCTACAAGAACCTGAGCGTGCGTTTCCTCGACGACGAGCAGCTGGCGCGCCTGACGGCATTGGCCAGCCGCACCATGACGCTGCAGGCGACGCTGCAGGAGGGAACTATTTGGCTGTCCGATGCTCAGAATAGTCTGGAAATCCAGTTTGCCGAGTGGCAGCGGGCACAGGTGTGACCGGTGCTGGAACTGTCAAGAAACGTCGCCATACCGGATAATGAGCTTGAGTTGACGGCGATCCGCGCGCAGGGCGCGGGCGGCCAGCACGTGAACAAAACCTCAACGGCGATCCATTTGCGCTTTGACATTCGGGCCTCCAGCCTGCCAGAGTATTATAAGGAAAGGCTGCTGGCGCTGAATCACCATCTAATTACCGCCGATGGCGTGGTGATTATCAAGGCGCAAGAGTATCGCAGTCAGGAATTGAATCGCGAAGCGGCGTTGGCCAGGCTGGCCGCGCTGATTCGGCAGGCGATGGTGGTGGAAAAAACGCGTAAGGCGACCAAGCCGACGAAAGGGGCGAAATTGCGCCGTTTGGAAGGCAAGGCGCGTAAAGGCGCCACCAAGGCGCTGCGCGGCAAGGTTCGCACTTAGGAATACATGAACACAGTAGGAGAATAACTGTGAAGAAAATTACGGTAGCCCTGTTCTTGGCGGCAGGCGCACTCTCGTTGTTGGGATGCAACAATCATTATCAGCCGAAGGAACAACCGCTGCAGGCGATGCCGCAGAGTTATCAAGGATTGTTGCCTTGCGCCGATTGCGGCGGGCTGGATACGGCGCTGTTCCTGGATGAAGACGGCACCTTTGTGCTGCAGGAAACCTATCGCGGCACTAAAGACGGCGATCAGACCTTTGCCGACTACGGCAAATGGGCGCGCACTGCGGATAAGCTGGTGCTGACCGACAGCACCGGTGAAAAACGTTACTTCCGTCCGGTGGGCAAAAGCCTGGAGATGCTGGATCGCAGCGGCGCGCCGATCGCCTCCAAGCTGAACTATCGCCTGGAGCCGATTGAAAAACCGTTGCCTAAAACCCCGATGGTGATGAAAGGCAGTTACACCTATATGGCGGATGCGGCAGTCTTTAAGGACTGCGCTACCGGCATCACGTTCCCGGTGGATAATAACATCGCGCTGGAGCAAGGTTACGCCAAAGCCAACAAAAATGCCGGCGAGCCGGTGTTCCTGACCTTCAATGCGCACTTCAGCGTGCAGCCATCGATGGAAGAAGGGCTGATAGAGAAGGCGGTGGTGCCGGACGGCAAAATCGCGTTCGACCGCAGCAAGAACTGCAGCAGCAAGTAAGCGTTTTCGGACATAAAAAAACCCGCCTAGGCGGGTTTTTTATTTTCTGGCGTTCGTCGCTCAGCGTTTGATCTGGCCCAGCAGGAAATCAACGATTTCGCCGGTTTTGATCATTTGCTTCTCGCCGACGCGGCGGTTCTTGTACTCGATCTCTTCGTTGTCGAGGTTACGGTCACCGATGACGATAGAGTGCGGCACGCCGATCAGCTCCATATCCGCGAACATCACGCCCGGACGCTCTTTGCGGTCATCGAGGATCACATCGATGCCGTGGGAGCGCAGGGTGTTGTACAGCTCTTCCGCCAGCGCCTGCACGCGGAACGACTTGTGCATGTTCATCGGCAGGATCGCCACCTGGAACGGCGCGATGGCGTCCGGCCAGATGATGCCGCGTTCGTCGTGGTTCTGCTCGATGGCGGCGGCCACGACGCGCGTGACCCCGATGCCGTAGCAACCCATGGTCAGCACCTGGTTGCGGCCGTCTTCACCCTGCACGGTCGCTTTCATCGCTTCCGAGTACTTGGTGCCGAGCTGGAAGATATGGCCCACTTCGATGCCGCGTTTGATCAGCAGCGTGCCCTGACCATCCGGGCTGGCGTCGCCTTCCACCACGTTACGGATATCGGCCACCTGCGGCAGCGGCAGATCGCGCTCCCAGTTGATGCCGAAGTAGTGTTTGCCGTCAACGTTGGCGCCGGCGCCAAAGTCGCTCATCGCCGCCACGCTGCGGTCGGCTACCACCGGCATCGGCAAGTTGACCGGGCCGAGTGAACCCGGGCCGGCGCCGACGATGGCGCGAATTTCTTCTTCGGTGGCGAAGGTCAGCGGCGCGGCAACCTGCGCCAGCTTCTCTGCCTTGACTTCGTTCAGCTCGTGATCGCCGCGCACCAGCAGGGCGACCAGTTTGTGGCCGCTCTCTTCGGTGGCGCGCACCATCAGCGTCTTCACGGTTTTTTCCACCGGCAGCTGGAATTGCTCGACCAGCTCGGCGATGGTTTTGGCGTTCGGCGTATCCACCAGGCGCAGCTCTTCGCTGGCCGCCGCGCGCGGCTCTGCTGGCGCGACCGCTTCCGCCAGCTCGATGTTGGCGGCGAAGTCGGAACCGGTGGAGAACACGATATCGTCTTCACCGCTTTGCGCCAGCACCTGGAATTCGTGCGAGGCGCTGCCGCCGATCGAGCCGGTATCGGCCTGCACCGGGCGGAAATCCAGGCCCATACGGCTGAAGATTTTGCTGTACGCTTCGTACATCGCGTCGTAAGTCTCCTGCAGAGACTCCTGCGAGGTATGGAAGGAGTAGGCATCCTTCATCAGGAACTCACGGGAGCGCATCACGCCGAAACGTGGGCGCACTTCATCACGGAACTTGGTCTGGATCTGGAAGAAGTTCAGCGGCAGCTGCTTGTACGAGCTGATCTCGTTGCGGATCAGATCGGTGATCACTTCTTCATGCGTCGGGCCCAGCACGAACGGACGATCGCCGCGGTCGACGAAGCGCAGCAGCTCGGGGCCGTATTGCTCCCAACGGCCGCTTTCCTGCCACAGATCGGCAGGCTGAACCACCGGCATGGACACTTCGATCGCGTTAGCATTGTTCATTTCTTCGCGAACGATGTTTTCAACCTTCTTCAGAACGCGCAGGCCGGTCGGCAGCCAGGTGTAAAGACCGGAGGCCAGCTTGCGGATCATCCCGGCGCGCAGCATCAGCTGGTGGCTGATCACTTCGGCGTCGGCAGGTGTCTCCTTCAGTGTGGAGAGCAGATATTGGCTAGTACGCATGGTGTTTTGGTTCCGTTAGAACTGCAAATTGCATCGGGCTGCCAGAGTGGCGGCCAAAAGTGACAAAAGTGGTTTAGTTTACCAGCGCGAGCGGGTCGCCAAAAGAGAGGCGGCGGAATTTTAACGCGGGTCGAGCGCCAACACTTCGGTGTGGCCGTCCACGACGCGCCAGCGCACGTTGAAATCCAACAGCCAGACGGCGTAATCCCGTTCGACGTCCTCTCCTTTACGATAGGCGGGACGGGGGTCTTGCGCCAGCACCTGGCTGATAAAACGCCTTAATTGCGGGTAGCGCGCCTGATGTTGCTGCAGCTGTTGCTCGGCCTGCGGCGCGAAACGCACCGGCATATCGCCGGCGGGCGCGGCCTGGGCAAAGCCGGCGCGGGCCTGCGGCTGGCTCTCGGCGAACGGCAGATAAGGCTTGATGTCCACCACCGGGGTACCGTCGACCAGGTCGAGGCTGCCCAGTTCCAGCGCCACTTCACCGTTTTTCACCCGCACGCCATTCAGCTCAATGAGCGACATGCCGAGCGGGTTGGGGCGGAAGGTGGAGCGGGTGGCGAACACGCCCATGCGGGCATTGCCGCCTAAACGCGGCGGACGCACCGTCGGGCGCCAGCCGCCTTCCATGGTTTGATGGAAAATGAACATCACCCACAGATGGCTGAAATCGCTGAGACCGCGCACCGCTTCCGCCTGGTTGTAGGGTGGCAGCAGCAGCAGTTCGCCGCCGCCGTCTTCGACCAGCCCCGGTTGGCGGGGCACGGCGAATTTCTCTTTATACGGCGAGCGGATCACGCCGATCTGCTCGAAAACGAATTCGGTCATTTGGACGAGACGTTAAGCGCCGAGCCCTGGCAAACGGCCTGCTGGTAACAACCGGCGACGCCGCTGACAATCTGGCAGTCGTGCAGCAGCACGGCGTTGGCCTTCATGTAAGACGCACGGATTTGCATGCGTTTACGGGCGGTAGCCAGATTCGGTGGGGAGTCTTGCACGGTGGTTTGGCACGATTCGCCGGACACTTCACCCAGATCGCGGAACGGCTTGCCCACGAGTTCTTCTGCACTTTTATACAGTTTTACCGGAGCGGGGCGGGCGGCCGGCGTGGTCTTGGCCGGGGCGGTCGTGGTCGGCTTGCTGGTGCTGTTTGTTGAGGATGGCGCGATACGTTGCGATGAACATCCGGCCAGCGCGAGCGCTAACAAACAGAGAGGTAAAACACGCATTGAGATTCCTCTGCCTTAATGAAAGTGGCGCTATTGAAGCAATCTATGGCGGAAATAACAAGACGGGCCTTGGCCCGTCTTGCAATTATAGGAATAAAATGGGTGAATAAGCGCTTACCAGCCTTTCACCGCACCGCCGTTGAAGATTTTGTTGGCGGCGGCGTCAACGTCGTCAGACTGATAGGCCTGCACGAATTTCTTCACGTTTTCCGCATCTTTGTTATCTTCGCGCGCAACCAGCAGGTTGACGTAAGGTGAGTCTTTATCTTCCACGAACAGACCGTCTTTCGCCGGCGTCAGGCCGATCTGGCTGGCGTAGGTGGTATTGATCACCGCCAGCGCGATCTGCTGATCGTCCAGAGAGCGCGGCAGCTGAGGCGCTTCCAGCTCAACCAGTTTCAGGTTTTTCGGGTTCTCGGTCACGTCCAGCACGGTCGGCAGCAGGCCAACGCCGTCTTTCAGTTTGATCAGACCGACTTTTTGCAGCAGCAACAGCGAACGGCCCAGGTTGGTCGGATCGTTCGGCAGCGCGATCTGAGAGCCCTCTTTCAGTTCGTCCAGCGATTTGATTTTCTTGGAGTAACCGGCGATCGGGTAAACAAAGGTGTTGCCGACCGGCACCAGTTTGTAGCCGCGATCTTTGATTTGCTGATCCAGATATGGCTTGTGCTGGAAAGCGTTCAGGTCGATATCGCCTTTGCTCAACGCTTCGTTAGGCAACACGTAGTCGTTGAAGGTGACCAGTTCAACGTCCAGACCGTATTTCTCTTTCGCCACTTTCTGCGCCACTTCAGCCACTTGCTGCTCTGCGCCGACGATTACGCCGACCTTGATGTGGTTCGGATTCTTTTCATCCTGGCCACAACCCGCCAGAGCCAGCGTGCCGATCAGTGCGCCAATTGTCGCGATGGATTTAAATGTTAACGACATATCCCTTCCTCATTAGACTCGCATTAATATGCGGTGAAATTATTTATGGGTAACGGCTTTGACGATGCGATCGCCGCAGAATTGGATCAGATAAACCAAAACTACCAGTAATACTAATACGGTATTCATAACTGTGGCGTTATAACCGATATAACCGTATTGGTAACCGATTTGGCCCAGACCACCGGCGCCGACCGCGCCGCCCATGGCGGAGTAGCCCACCAGGGTGATCAGGGTGATGGTCGCGGCGTTGACCAGGCCCGGCAGGGCTTCCGGCAGCAACACTTTCTTGATGATCTGCATCGGCGTGGCGCCCATGGCGCGCGCCGCTTCCACCAGACCGGACGGGATCTCCAGCAGGGCGTTTTCCACCATGCGCGCGATGAACGGCGCGGCGCCGACGGTCAGCGGCACGATGGCCGCCTGCAGGCCGATCGAGGTACCGACGATCATGCGGGTAAACGGAATCATCCAAACCAGCAGGATGATGAACGGGATGGAACGGAAGATGTTCACCAGCCCGGACAGGATCTTATACAGCGAATTGTTGGCGATGATCTGCCCCGGGCGGGTGACATACAGCAGCACGCCTACCGGCAGGCCGAGCACGAAACCGAAGAAGCCGGAGACAAAGGTCATCATGACGGTTTCCCACACGCCACGCGCCATCAACCACATCATTGCCTCAGACATAACCCAGAACCTCTACTTTTACCTGATTTTCTTGCAGGAACTTAATCGTCGCCAGCGCGTCTTCGTCGCTGCCGTGCAGCTCCGCCAGCATCACGCCGAATTTTACGCCGCCGGCATAATCCATCTGGGCGCTGATAATGTTGTTGTTCACGTTGAAGCGGCGAGCGGCTTCAGACAGCAGCGGCGCATCGACCGACTGACCGGTGAACTCCAGGCGCAGCAGCGGCTGACGGTCGCCCTGGCGCTCCGGCGACAGGCGCGCGGCGTAGTCGTCCGGAATATCCAGATGCAGCGTGGACTGAATGAACTGCTGGGCCAGCGGGGTTTTCGGGTGTGAGAACACTTCGCTGACGCTGTCTTTTTCGATCAGCTGCCCCTGGCTGATGACCGCGACCTGGTCGCAGATGCGTTTCACCACGTCCATTTCATGGGTGATGAGCAGAATGGTCAGACCCAGACGGCGGTTGATGTCTTTCAGCAGTTCCAGGATGGAACGGGTGGTGGCCGGATCCAATGCGCTGGTGGCTTCGTCGCACAGCAGCACTTTGGGATTGCTGGCCAGCGCACGGGCGATCGCCACGCGCTGTTTCTGGCCGCCGGACAGATTGGCCGGGTAGGCGTCGTGTTTGTCCGCCAGGCCGACCAGCTCCAGCAGTTCGGTCACGCGCTTTTTGATCTCGGCGCGCGACGTATTGTCCAGTTCCAGCGGCAGCGCCACGTTGCCGAACACCGTGCGGGAAGAGAGCAGGTTGAAGTGCTGGAAGATCATGCCGATTTGGCGACGGGCGCGCGTCAGTTCGCTTTCCGACAGAGACGTCAGATCCTGGCCATCGACCAGCACCTGGCCGGAGGTCGGGCGCTCAAGCATGTTGGCGCAGCGAATCAGCGTGCTTTTGCCGGCGCCGGAAGATCCGATAACGCCATAGATTTGCCCGGCAGGGACGTGAAGGGTCACGTCAGAGAGCGCGGTAATGGTGCGCGAACCCTGCTGGAACACTTTAGTGATGTTAGAAAGTTTAATCATATTCTTCTTATTTTAGCGTGGTTGCCCGTGGCTAGATAAAAGTAAACCTCGGCGTGGAACCAAGGTATGGATCAGATGTTAAGGCGTCTAGACGTCTAAGTCAACGACCAGCGACGTTCTCCGGCGTTCTCAGTGCGGGGTAAAACATGCGATACTGTCAGCGTATTCAGCCCCTCAGGAGCAAAGCGGTGACACAAAGCGTTCCAGCAATTTTTCTCGATCGTGACGGTACGATTAACGTTGACCATGGTTATGTCCATGAAATCGACAACTTCCACTTTATTGACGGCGTGATTGACGCCTGTCGCGAACTCAAAAAGATGGGGTTTGCGCTGGTGATGGTGACCAACCAGTCGGGCATTGCGCGCGGCAAGTTCAGCGAAGACCAGTTTATGTACCTGACCGAGTGGATGGACTGGTCGCTGGCCGATCGCGACGTCGACTTCGACGGCATCTATTTCTGCCCGCATCATCCTGAGGCGGTAGTAGAGGAGTATCGTCAGGTCTGTGACTGCCGTAAACCGCAGCCGGGCATGCTGCTGCAAGCGCAGCAGGAATTGAACATCGATATGGCCGCTTCTTATATGGTGGGCGATAAACCGGAAGACATGCAGGCGGCGATCGCGGCCGGCGTCGGCACCAAGGTGCTGGTGCGTACCGGCAAGCCGGTGACGGAGCAGGGCGAAAAGCTGGCCGATTGGGTGCTAAATAGCCTGGCGGACCTGCCGGCAGCCATCAAAAAGCGGGTTTAATAGGCGTTACGAATGAATAGTGAGCGGTCAGATAAAAAATGCATATTATCGCTTGTCATTCTGAACCGGCTCCCTATAATGCGCCTCCATCGACACGGCGCAAGTGATTCACTTCACACAGCGGCCGGGAAGAAAGAGAAAAAATCCTGAAAATTAGGGTTGACTCTGAAAGAGGAA
>NZ_JBJNOV010000019.1:0-216490 GCF_052166375.1 Serratia sp. CY83965
GTCGCATTTGTTCATGAATACGATGATGAAAGGAACGCCAACCTGACGACCCAGCAGGATGTGCTCACGAGTCTGAGGCATTGGGCCGTCAGTCGCAGCTACTACCAGGATCGCGCCGTCCATCTGAGCAGCACCGGTGATCATGTTTTTCACGTAGTCGGCGTGCCCTGGGCAGTCAACGTGCGCGTAGTGACGAGTCGGGGTGTCATATTCAACGTGAGAGGTGTTGATGGTGATACCACGAGCTTTTTCTTCTGGCGCGTTATCGATCTGGTCGAAAGCACGTGCAGAACCGCCGTAGGTTTTAGCCAGTACGGTGGTGATCGCTGCAGTCAGGGTAGTTTTACCGTGGTCAACGTGGCCGATAGTACCAACGTTAACGTGCGGTTTTGTACGTTCAAATTTTTCTTTAGACACGGCTATATTCCTTACTATAGCGCTCTCCCCTTCTGGAGAGAGCACGGGACTTTGGTTTTAACCCTGCGGCTTATTTGCCACGGGCTTCGATTACGGCCTGAGCGACGTTGTTCGGTGCATCATCATACTTCAGGAATTCCATGGTGTATGATGCGCGACCTTTAGTCAGAGAACGCAGCTGAGTTGCGTAGCCGAACATTTCGGACAACGGTACTTCAGCGTGGATCTTAACGCCAGTCACTTCAGATTCCTGACCGCGCAGCATGCCGCGACGACGGCTCAAGTCACCGATAACGTCACCGGTGTTCTCTTCTGGAGTCTCAACTTCAACCTTCATGATAGGCTCAAGCAGAACTGGTTTCGCTTTCTTAAAGCCTTCTTTAAAGGCGATAGACGCGGCCAGTTTAAACGCCAGTTCAGAGGAGTCAACGTCGTGGTAAGAACCGAAGTGCAGACGAATACCCATGTCTACTACCGGGTAACCAGCCAACGGACCAGACTTCAGCTGCTCCTGGATGCCTTTATCAACGGCAGGGATGTATTCGCCAGGAATTACACCACCTTTGATGTCGTTGATGAACTCGTAACCTTTCGGGTTAGAGCCCGGCTCCAGTGGGTACATGTCGATCACAACGTGACCGTACTGACCGCGACCACCAGACTGCTTGGCGTGCTTACCTTCAACATCGGTAATCTTCGCGCGAATCGCTTCGCGGTAAGCTACCTGAGGTTTGCCCACGTTAGCTTCAACGTTGAATTCACGCTTCATGCGGTCAACGATGATGTCGAGGTGCAGTTCACCCATACCGGCGATGATGGTCTGGTTAGACTCTTCGTCAGTCCATACGCGGAATGACGGGTCTTCTTTAGCCAGACGGCCCAGAGCCAGACCCATTTTTTCTTGGTCAGCTTTGGTTTTTGGTTCAACGGCGATAGAGATTACCGGCTCAGGGAATTCCATACGCTCCAGGATGATTGGAGAGTCTGGATCACACAGGGTGTCCCCGGTGGTCACGTCTTTCAGACCGATCGCAGCGGCGATGTCACCTGCGCGAACTTCTTTGATCTCTTCACGCTTGTTGGCGTGCATCTGAACGATACGGCCGAAACGCTCGCGCGCAGCCTTAACGGAGTTCAGCACGGTGTCGCCGGAGTTAACAACGCCGGAGTACACGCGGAAGAAGGTCAGGTTACCCACGAACGGATCGGTAGCGATTTTGAACGCCAGCGCAGAGAACGGCTCGTCATCACTTGCGTGACGCTCAGCCGGAGTGTCTTTGCCATCGTCCAGGATACCGTTGATCGCAGGAACGTCAGTTGGTGCCGGCAGGTATTCGATTACCGCATCCAGCATCGCCTGTACGCCTTTGTTCTTGAACGCAGAACCACAGGTAACCAGGATGATTTCGTTGTTCAGCACGCGCTGACGCAGAGCGGATTTGATTTCTTCCTCGGTCAGCTCTTCGCCGCCCAGGTATTTTTCCATCAGCTCTTCGGAAGCTTCCGCAGCGGACTCGATCAGGTTCTGGCGCCATTCTTCAGCCAGATCCATCATGTCAGCCGGCACGTCTTCGTATTCGAAGGTTACGCCTGCGTCTTCTTCGTTCCAGTTGATCGCCTTCATCTTCACCAGGTCGATAACGCCGGTGAATTTGTCTTCTGCGCCGATAGCCAGCTGCAGAGGAACAGGGTTGGCGCCCAGACGAGATTTGATCTGGCCAACAACTTTCAGGAAGTTAGCGCCCATGCGGTCCATTTTGTTAACGAACGCGATACGTGGCACTTTGTATTTGTTAGCCTGACGCCATACGGTTTCAGACTGTGGCTGAACACCACCAACAGCACAGTAAACCATTACCGCGCCATCCAGCACACGCATGGAACGTTCTACTTCGATGGTGAAGTCAACGTGCCCTGGGGTGTCGATGATGTTTACGCGATGCGGTTCGAACTGCTTGGCCATACCAGACCAGAAGGCAGTAGTCGCTGCAGAAGTGATGGTAATACCACGCTCCTGCTCCTGTTCCATCCAGTCCATGGTGGCAGCGCCGTCATGAACTTCACCGATTTTGTGGTTTACACCGGTGTAGAACAGAATACGTTCGGTAGTGGTGGTTTTACCGGCGTCGATGTGAGCACTGATACCGATGTTACGGTAGCGTGCAATGGGTGTTGTACGAGCCATTTGATTCCTCTATTCCTAGGGCGTTCAAGTTCAGTTAACCCAAGCGGGCCGATTTGACGCGCCCGCTTGGTTAGCATGACTACAGCCGGGTGATTACCAGCGGTAGTGGGCGAACGCCTTGTTGGCTTCGGCCATACGGTGAACGTCTTCACGCTTCTTAACAGCAGAACCTTTGTTCTCTGCTGCGTCAGACAGCTCGTTCGCCAGGCGCAGAGCCATGGATTTATCACCGCGTTTACGTGCAGCATCAACGATCCAACGCATTGCCAGAGCATTACGACGAACCGGGCGGACTTCAACTGGTACCTGATAAGTAGAACCGCCAACGCGACGCGACTTAACTTCTACAGTCGGGCGAACGTTGTCGAGAGCGACTTCGAAAGCTTCCAGGTGATCTTTACCAGAACGCTGAGCCAGGGTCTCCAGCGCGGTATAGACGATTGCTTCTGCAGTAGATTTTTTACCGTCTACCATCAGGATATTTACAAATTTGGCCAGCAGCTCAGATCCGAACTTAGGATCTGGCAGGATTTTACGTTGGCCGATTACGCGACGACGTGGCATGGAAATACTCCGTTGTTAATTCAGGATTGTCCAAAACTCTACGAGTTTATTTTGACATTAAAGTTAAAACGTTTGGCCTTACTTAACGGAGAACCATTAAGCCTTTGGCTTCTTCACGCCGTACTTGGAACGAGCTTGCTTACGGTCTTTAACACCGGAGCAGTCAAGTGCACCACGGACGGTGTGGTAACGCACACCTGGCAAGTCTTTTACACGACCGCCACGGATCAGGATTACGGAGTGTTCCTGCAGGTTGTGGCCTTCGCCACCGATGTAGGAAGTCACTTCGAAACCGTTGGTCAAACGCACACGGCAAACTTTACGCAGTGCGGAGTTTGGTTTTTTCGGGGTAGTGGTGTATACGCGGGTGCATACGCCACGTTTCTGCGGGCAGGCTTCCAGCGCTGGAACGTTGCTTTTAGCAGCCTTCACAGAGCGTGGTTTGCGAACCAGCTGGTTAATTGTTGCCATTAAAAAAGCTCCTGGTTTTTGCTTCGTACTAGCTTCGTAAACATGTGATAAATCCCCTCGTATGCACTATTGGCAAAGTACGAGGACGCAGAATTTTAGGGCTGACCAGTATGGGTGTCAAGAAATATACAACATCACTCTCATTACCAAGCCATTTGGCTGCGGTGTTGTTCAGTTAATTCAACGAAGTGATTATAGCCGACGATAGTGATTTTGTGCGAAAAATGACCAACCAATCCCCGAGCTTCCAGGTCGTCCTGCAACGCATAAAGGGATATGGGGGCGGCGAGCAGCAATTCAAGATGGGCGCTGCCGGCAAGGCCTGCAAGCACGCCGTCCTGCAACAGCAGCAGCGCGTCGCCCTCCGCCGTCAGGCGCAGCAGCGCAGGTAAGTCACATTGGTTTGGCGAATGGCTCAGGGTATACAGCATCAGAGGATCCTAAAACGTCATCACGGCGTCGTAGCCGGCAAGCTCGCGGCGCAGTTCGTCCGGCGCCAGTACTTCCGCATCCAGCACCCAATCGTTCACCTGGCTCAATCCGCGTTCCTGCAGTGAAGCCTGGCACAGATAGCACCGCTCCACGTCATACAGCGGCAGCACGCCGAAGGTGGCAATGTAATTGCGCGCCAAAATCTTTTCCGGTTGCTGGCCCGGCAACAGCTGCAATACGCCATCGCCGACAAAAAACACCCCCACATCTTCACTGAGCGCCGACGTGGCGAGCAGCGCATCCAGCCCTTCCCTGCCGCTGGCGCCGCCGTGCGGCCCATGGGTGAAAACAAAAGCGACTCGTTTCATCCTATCCTCAGAACTGTACCAGACGGTCGCAACTTAGCGACGCTTCGGCCAGGGAACCCAGCCCGCTCAGGGTAAAACCGGGCTGCAGGTTGGCGCTTGCCAGCCCCTGCTGCGCCGCCTCCCGCTCGTCGGTGACGCCGCGGCGCAACGCGGCGGCCACGCAGACGTTGAGCGCCACGCCGTGTTGCTGAGCCAGCTGCGCCCAACCGCGCACCAGGTCGAACTCATCGCTGGCGGGCGCGGTCAGCTGGTTGGCGTTCAACACCCCTTCACGGTAGAAAAAGACGCTGGAAAGCCGGTGCCCTTTCGCCAGCAGGGCCAGCGCGAACTGATAGGCGCTGCTGGCCTGCTGCGTGCCGTAAGCCGGGCCGGTGACCAACAGACAATAATCGAGCATCAACGGTCGCTTCCCAACAGATCGCCGCTCTTGAACTGGCGGATGTACAAATACACGGTGTGTTTGGAGATATTCAGGCGATCCGCCACCTGATTGATCGCATCCTTGATGTCGAAGATGCCTTTCTCATAGAGGTTGAGCACTACCTGGCGGTTCTTGGCATTATTGGATACCGAGCGATCGGCATTCACCTCTTCGATGGTGAACTCCAGCGTCTGCGCCACCAGATCGTCGACTGAAGACGCGAAATTCACCGACGACGGCACGTCCTGCGTGGCCGGCGGCATAAAGGTCTGCATGATCTGCGAGAACGGCACATCGAGGTTCATGTTGATGCACAACAAACCGATTACCCGCTGTTCGCGATTGCGAATGGCGATGGTCACCGACTTCATCAGCACGCCGCTCTTGGCACGGGTGAAGTAGGCTTTCGACACGCTGCTGTCGTCGCCGGCCATGTCGTGCAGCATGCGCAGCGCCAGGTCGGTGATCGGCGAACCGATTTTACGCCCGGTATGTTCCCCGTTGGCGATGCGCACCGCTGAGCTGTTCAAATCTTCCAGCGCGTGCAATACGATCTCGCAGTGGCCGCCGATCAACATCGCCAGCCCATCGACCACCGCTTCATAGGATTTCAGGATTTCATGATCCGTTTGAGTAAACGGACGTTCATTCAGCAAATCAAGTTCGCTGGCTTCGCTGGATAAAAGCGAATTCGACATCGAAGATACCACCCTCATAGATCGCCTGTGCCAGGGGGCGCAGCTAAAACCGCTCGGACCGGATCGCTGCCGTCGTCGGCACGCCGCAGCGCGGCTGGCTGAGAGCAGCATAAACGGCACGATGACATCCGCGGGCGAGGCGGCCGGGAACAATTTTAGGTACACGCCCTAAGGGGCAGACGCATGACTGATAAGTCAGAATTATTAGTCTAGCAAAGCGACCGGAGCAAAGTCCTTGCGTTTGCGCGTGGTATTGACGTTAAGCCCGATGCCCGGCAGGCGTCAAGCGTTCAATGGAGAGAGAGGCGGCGGCGGCCGAAATGAAAACCGCCGCGGAGGGCATCCGCGGCGGTGGCAAACAGAGCGACGAGATTATTTCGCTTTGGCGTCTGCTTTCGCGTCAGCCGGTTTTTCGGCTTTAGCGTCGGCTTTCGGCGCCGCTTTCACGTCCAGCAGCTCAACGTCGAACACCAGCGTGGAGTTAGCCGGGATGCCCGGAACGCCGGTTTTGCCGTAGGCCAATGCCGGCGGGATCACCAGCTTGATTTTGCCGCCTTTCTTGATGTGCTTCAGGCCTTCGGTCCAGCCAGGGATCACGCCGTCCAGACGGAACGACAGCGGCTCGCCGCGGGTGTAGGAGTTATCGAACTCGGTACCGTCGGTCAGGGTGCCCTTGTAGTTTACTACCACGGTGTCGCTGTCTTTCGGCGCTTCACCCGCGCCCGGTTTCTCTACCTGGTACAGCAGGCCGGATTCGGTTTTCTTCACGCCCTTTTCTTTAGCGAAGCTGTCGCGGTACTTGGCGCCTTTGGTTTCGTTGTCCTTGGCGTCCTGTTCCATCTTCGCCTGAGCGGAAGCCTTCACGCGCGCTTCGAAGCCCTGCAGGGTCTTCTCGATGTCGGCGTCATTCAGCTTGCTCTTGTTGGCGAACGCGTCCTGAACGCCGGCGATCAGCTGATCTTTGTCCAGCTTGATGCCCAGCTTCTCTTGCTCTTTCAGAGAGTTGTCCATGTAACGGCCGAGAGACGCACCCAGTGCGTAAGCGGCTTGCTCGTCGTCGTTTTTGAACTTGCCGGTGCTCGGTGCTGCCGCCGCGTCCGCTGGTTTAGCGGCTTCTGCCGGTTTGGCGGCGTCGGCTGCCATGACCTGGGTCGCATTCAGAGCAAAAGCCATGGTGGTTGCCAGAAGCGTGACTTTAAACAAAGATTTCATCCATTTCTCCAGTGTCTGAAGCAATGCCCCAAACAATCATTAGGTAAGATAACCGGGCTACTATAGCTGCCTGAAACAAAACAAAACAGTCGCACAGGTAACCAATCGAGTCAAAGTGTGACTCCCGCTTTGCCAAGAAGTTTCCCCCTGCGTGCTACTCGCATGATAAATCAGATTTTTCTTGCAGAATATTCGGCGAGGTTAGCAAAAAACGGCGTATCGAGCGTGCAACTTTTCAGCACTTTACACTGCCGATCGCAACGTTGCGCGCCGCCTGGAGAAATAGCGCGAGCAAACCCGGCGTCAGCTGTTACCATAGCGCCGAATCAGGATTTTATCGCGTCAGAGGTAGCCTCATGCACAACGCCGACATTCAACGCCTGCTACAACGGCTTGAAGAACTGGAGAGCCGTCAGGCCTTCCAAGAGCTCACCATCGAAGAGCTCAACCAGACCGTCATCCAGCATCAAATGGAAATGCTGAAGATGCGCGAACACCTGCGCATGTTGACCGACAAGCTGCGCTCGACCCAAACCTCAATGATCGCCTCGCAATCGGAAGAAACCCCTCCGCCGCACTATTGAGGGCCCGCTGTACGGTTATTTCAGGCGTGCCAGCCCTTCGACGGCACGCTCGAGATACCGGCGCGGGCACCCCAGGTTGATGCGGATAAAACCGCTCCCCTGCGGGCCGAAACCGCTGCCCATCGACGGCGCCAGCTTCGCCACCGCCACCAGCGCCTGCTGTAAGTCAGCATCGTTCAAACCCAGTGCACGGCAATCCAGCCAGGCGAGATAGGTCCCTTCAGCCTGGGTCATCGAGCACCAGGGCGCGGCGGCCGCCAGCGCCCGCTCAAACCAACGCCGATTCTCCGCCAGGTAGCCGAGCAGCTCATCAAGCCAGGCAGCGCCCCGTTGATAGGCCGCGGTCGCCGCCGTCATCGACAGCGCGTTGAATACATCCAGCCCGTGGGCGTTCAGCCGATCGACAAACCCCTGCCGCAGCCGGGCGTTGGGGATCAGGAAATTCGAAATGCGCAGCGAGGAAAGGCCGAAGGTTTTGCTGGCGGACGTCGCCGCAATCGCTCGCTCGCGATATTTCTCGTCCAGGTGCAACACCGACGTAAACGTCTCGCCGGGCAGCAGCAGATCGGCCCAAATTTCATCGGAGATCACCGTGACGTCGTGGGCATGGCAAAGCGCCATGAGCCGCTCCAGTTCATCGCGGCGCCAGCAACGGCCTGTCGGATTGTGCGGATTGCACAGCAACAACAGCGGCGGTTTACGCTGCGCCAGACAGGCAGCCAACTGGTCGAAATCGATCCGATATCCCTGCGGAGTTTCCAACAGAGGATTCTCAAGCACCTCTCGGCCGTTCATGGTGACTATCTTGGCGAACGAGCCATAATACGGCCCCTGCACCACCACGCCGTCCCCCGGCTTGCTGAGCAGTTGGATCAGCATCGCCAATCCGGGCACCACCCCTTCAATCGACGTAAACCACTCGCGCCGCAGCGGCAAGTCGTGCCGCTTGGCGAACCAGTCGATCGCCGCCTGATAGTAGGCGTCGTCGCGTTCGCTGTAGCCAAAGACGCCGTGCTCCACCCGCTGATGCAGCGCCTGTTGCACCTCTGGCGGACATGGAAAATCGAAATCGGACACCCACATCGGCAACAGTTCGCTGCCATCCAGTTGCAGATAGCGGTCGATGAAGTCCCACTTCACGGAGCTGGTGTTGTGGCGATCGATGATGGCGTTGAAATGACTCGTCATGTCAGGCTTCCTTACGCTGCAAGTCGTTCTGAGGTTGAAGTTTGGCGATACCGAAGCCGGTGAACCCATAAATCAGGGCGAACACCACCGCGGCATAACATTGGATCGCCCACGGCAGCAGATCGAGCGTGCTGACTCCCAGCGTGGTCGCCATGTAAATACCGGCGGCCGTCCACGGGATCAGCGGCTCGATAACGGTGCCCGCATCTTCGACGGTGCGCGACAGGTTTTTGTTGTCCAGCCCCATGCGTCGATAGGCGCCTTTGAACAGCTCCGCCGGGATCAGCAGCGCCAGCTTGCCGTCACTGGTCGCGCCGGTCACCAGGATGGTGGTGGCAACGGTAGCGGCGATCAGTTGACCGGTGGTGTGCACCACTTTCAGCAGCCGGCTGATGATCACCGTCAGCGCGCCGGTCAGCGTCAAAGCGCCGGCGAAGGAAAAGGCGCAGAACACCAGCAGGATCGTACTCATCATCGAGAACATGCCGCCGCGGTTCAGCAGGCGCGGCACATCGGCGACGATCCCTTCGACGTTATGGCCCTGGCTGGCGAACATCGACAGATTGAAACCGTCCATCAACGCATTCAGCCCCTGTTGCAGGCTAAAACCCTGCAGCGCGACGCCGATGGCGATCGCCAGCGCGCAGGCGGCCAGCATGACGGGGATCACCGGCCGTTTAGTCACCGCGCCCCACAGCACCAGCACCGGCGGCAGGATCAACAGCAGATTGAAATGGTACAACCCCTCAAGCGCGCTGACGATTTCGGTCACTTTTTCCGGCGTTGCCACGCTGCCCACCGCGCCGGTGTGGCCGGCGATCAGGTACACCACGGCGGCCAGGATGAAGCTCGGCAGCGTCGTGTACATCAGATGCTGGATATGGCTGTAGAGATCGGTATCCGCGACGATAGCCGCGAAGTTCGTCGAATCGGACAACGGCGAAATTTTGTCGCCGAAGTAGGCGCCGGACACCACTGCCCCGGCCGCGGCGGCCAGCGGCACGTCCAGACCGGCGGCCACGCCCATCAGCGCCACGCCCACGGTGCCGGCCGCCCCCCACGAGGTGCCGGTGCACACCGAGATCACGCTGGTGATGAAGAACGCGGCGATCAGAATGTATTGCGGGCTAATCAGCTTCAGCCCCCAATACACCATGTAAGGGATTGTGCCGCTGATCATCCAGGTGCCGATCAGGCCGCCCACGCAGATCAGGATCATGATCACCGGCATCGCCTTAGCCAGCTTGGCCACGATGGCCTCGATGATGTCATCCCAGCGGTAGCCTTGCCACCAGGCCAACGCGGCAGCGATGGCGGCGGAAACCAGCAACAGCGGTTCAATGCGCAGGCCAAACTGGCCATAGCCGATGATGAGCAGCAACAGCATGGCCACAATCGGCAGCGTCGCCAGCCCAAGGTTGAGCGTTTTCTTATTATCCATATACGGCTCCTGTTGAAGAGGGGGTACTGCAACAGCGTAATGGCTTCGGTAATCGGAGGATGTGAGCGCAGGCCACTGGCCATGTAATCGGTTTCATGAGGTGGCGTTATGTGAACCGCCTCTCATTCGCCGCGCTTGCTTTGCTCAGGCCTCTCACCATCGGCGACGGAGTCTCGCAGGATAAGTTCGGCCGAAAAGCGGTTGTTCTGCGGCGCGACGTCGCTGCCGCTGTGGATTTGTAGCGCCAGACGCGCGGCACGTCGGGCCATTTTCTCTATGGGGTAATGCACGGTGGTCAACGCGGGGTGGAGGTATTTCGCCAGGGCAATGTCGTCAAAACCGACGATCGACAGCGCTTCAGGCAACGGAACTTGCCGTTGGTGGCAGGTGCGCATCATGCCGGCGGCCATCACGTCGTTGAACGTCACTGCGGCGGTGAAGCGTTGCTCGCTGGCCAGCACGCGCTCAGCCGCCAGTTCGCCCCCTCTTTCATTAAAGGGCACGCTGATGATCCAGCTGCCGGGCACCTCAATGCCGCCGGCGGCCATGGCCTGGCGGTAACCCGCTAACCGCTGCGCGCGGTCGTCGATCGGCAGATCCGTCGTCACGCAGGCGATTCTCCGATGCCCCTGACGAATGAGCAGCTTGGTCGCCGCCTGCGCCGCCTTGGCATTGTCGAGCCAAATACAACGATTGGCGATGGCCGGCAGGTAGCGATTGATCAGCACCAGCGCGGGCGTGTGGGCGGCGTAGCGCAGCAGCTCCTCTTCTCCCATGCGCGTGACGTGCGCCACAATGGCTTCGCATCCCTGATTGATGAGAAAGTCGAGGCCGCTTTTTTCCAGTTCGGCCTGATGCCCGCCGCTGCACAACATCAAACGCACGCCGGCCTGCCGCGTGATGTCTTCCACGCCCCGCGCCAGGCGTGAGAAAAACGGATCGTCGAGGTTGCCGGTCAGCAACCCCAGCATATTGCCGCTTCTTTTCGCCAGCGCCAGCGCGGCGGCGTTGCGGTGGTAGTTAAACTCGCGCATCGCTTTCTCGACGCGTTCGCGGGTCACCGGTTCAACGTAGGCGGTATTATTGATCACCCGGCTGACGGTGGCCGTGGAAACGCCGGCGCGGCGCGCAACGTCTTTCATGGTGGCCATGGCATGTCCTGTTGTGCCGTTCGGCGCCTGGTGCGCCGCGCATAAAAAAGGGCAGCCAATGGCCGCCCTCTTGTCTCGGGATTGCGTTCTGCTTAGTGGCAGCCGCAACCGCCGTTACCGCAACCGCCTTTACCGTGGTCGTGACCATGGTCGTGATCGTGGCTGTGGCCATGACCGCCGCAGCAGCCTTCACCGTGCTCGTGGTGATGGTCGTGCTCGCCGTGTACGTGACCGTGTGCCAGCTCTTCTGCGGTCGCTTCGCGGATCGCGACAACTTCCACGTTGAAGTTCAGGTTTTGGCCGGCCAGCATGTGGTTGCCGTCAACCACCACGTGGTCACCGTCAACTTCGGTGATTTCAACCGGTACCGGGCCCTGATCGGTGTCAGCCAGGAAACGCATGCCGACCTGCAGTTCGTCAACGCCCATGAAGACGTCTTTCGGTACGCGCTGCACCAGGTTTTCGTCGTAGTTGCCGTACGCGTCGTTCGCGCCGACGTGAACGTCAAAACGATCGCCAACGTCGTGGCCTTCGAGCGCTTTTTCCAGACCTGCGATCAGAGAACCATGCCCGTGCAGATAGTCCAGCGGTGCGCTCACCGGAGACTCATCAACCAAAACACCGTCTTCTGTACGTACTTGGTAAGCCAGGCTGACCACCAAGTCTTTTGCTACTTTCATGATATCTCCTACCGTTGGCTACTAGGACGCGCACCGTTATCGGGATGCGCGCCTTTTCCGGACAGATTGTAACGGAAATCTGCCTCGCTGTACCCTCCGGGATAAAAAAACGCTACTTCGGCTGGAAAATGCCGATCACCTGCTCTTGCGGGCGAACGTGTTTTTCCACCTGTTGTTCGGTCTGGCGCTGATGGTGGCCGCACTTGACGCACTCCACCACTTCCACCTGATCCTCCCGCCATACCGCCAATGTATCCATGGCGCTACAGCTCGGGCACACCGCCCCGGCGATAAATCTCTTACGTGTTGCAGACATAGTTATGCTCCCGCTTATTCGTATTCGTCCCAGCCGTCGAACTGGCGACTTTCTTTTTGCATTTCGCGATGGAACAGCTCTTCCAGCTCGCGCCGCGCCTCTTTCACGCGGGAAATTTGCGCCACGTCGCCCTGATGCGGCGGCATCAGTTCACGCAGCATGCGCATATCCAGGCGGCGGAAATGCTGCTGGGCGCGGAAGGCCTGATGCGGGTGCATGCCCAACTCCATCAACGCCTTGCGCCCCAGTTCCAGCGCGCTGGAGAAGGTTTCGCGGCTGAACTGTTTCACGCCCGCCTGCAGCAGCTCATGCGCCTCCACGCGGCCGCGTGCCCGCGCCAGAATGCTCAGATTCGGGAAGTGCTGTTGGCACAACCGCACGATCTCCATGGTGTCTTCCGGCTCATTGCAGGTGATCACGATCGACTTGGCCTTTTCGGCGCCCGCCGCGCGCAACAGCTCCAGCTCGGTGGCGTCGCCGTAATAAACCTGATATCCGTAACGCCGCAGCACGCCGACGGCGCTGACATCGCGTTCCAGTACGGTAATGCGCATTTTGTTGGCCATCAACAGGCGGCCGATCACCTGGCCGAAACGCCCGAAGCCAACGATGATCACCTGCGGATCGTCGTCCTCTACGTACGGCGTCTCCTCGTCTTCGCCTTTGGCGTTGTAGCGGCGCGCCAAAATGCGGTCGATGGCCTGCATGAGTAGCGGCGTGGTCATCATCGACAGCGTCACCACCACCAGCAGCAAAGAGAGTTGATCCGGCTGCAGCACCTTTTGCGCGCCCGCCGCAGAAAACAGCACGAAGGCAAACTCGCCGCCCTGGCTGAGCACGCCGGCAAACTGCAGGCGCACCGAACTACGCAGGCCGAACAGCCGCGACACCCCGTAGAGCACGCCGGATTTGACCGCCACCAGCGCCAACACGCCGATCAACACCTCGGCCAGATGGGTGTAGAGCACGCCGATATTCAACACCATGCCCACCGAGATAAAGAACAGCCCCAGCAGCAGCCCTTTAAACGGCTCGATAGAAATCTCCAGCTCGTGGCGGTATTCGCTCTCCGCCAACAGCACCCCGGCGATGAAGGTGCCGAGCGCCATCGACAGGCCAAGCGTCTCCATAAACAGCGCCGAGCCGAGCACCAACAACAGCGCCGCGGCAGTGAAGATCTCGCGCACGCCGGAAGCGGCGATATAGCGGAACAGCGGCCGCAGCAGGAAACGGCCGCCGATCAGCATGCCGCCAAACGCCGCCACCTTGAGCGCGATCTTCGCCCAGTCGTCGCTGGTGCCGCCGGCGCCGGCCAGAATGGGGATCAACGCCAGCGCCGGGATCACCGCCATATCCTGGAACAGCAGCACCGAGAAACCCAGCTGCCCGCCTTCGTTGCGGTTCATGCCCTTTTCGCGCATCAGCTGCAGCGCCATGGCGGTGGAAGACATCGCCAGGCCGATACCGCCGATCACCGCCGCCTGCCAGGCGAAGTGCGTCAGGTACAGCAGTGCGCCCAGCACCGCCGCGGTGATCAACACCTGGCCGGCGCCGGCGCCGAAAATCGAGCGCCGCAGCTCCCACAGCTTGCTGGGATTCAGCTCCAGGCCGATGATGAACATCAGGAACACCACGCCCAACTCGGAGAAGTGCAGGATCTCGTCGACGTCGCGAATGAAGCCCAACCCCCACGGGCCGATGGCGATGCCGGCGATCAGATAGCCCAGCACCGCGCCAATCCCCAGACGACGAGCGATCGGCACCGTCACCACCGCGGCGAACAGGAACAGCAAAATGGCGGTCAGTAAGGTCGATCCTTCCATGATCACCGCCCTCCATGCGGCAGCGGGTGGCTCAGCCACTCCCCGTAGGCGTCCGCGTGGCTGCGCAGCACCTCCGGCTTTTGCCGCCGCGCCCAATAGACCACGAACGGCGTCAACCAGTGCATATGGCACATCCCGGCGGTCAGCTCGAACGGCCGCAGGATATCTTCCATCGGATAGTGGTTATAACCGCCGGTGCGGTAGGCGCCTTCCGGCTCGCCGGTGGTGATCACCGAGCGCCAGTATTTGCCCGCCAGCGCATTGCCGCCCACGCCGCTGGCGAAGCCGCGCGCCAGCACGCGATCCAGCCACTCCTTCAGCAGCGCCGGGCAGCTGTAGGTGTACAGAGGGTGCTGAAACACGATGACCTGATGCTCACGCAGCAGCTGTTGTTCGTGATGGATATCGATAAAAAAATCAGGATAGTGCGCGTAGAGATCGTGCACGGTGACATGTTCCAACTGCTGCGCCGGTCGAAGCAAAACCCGGTTCGCCACCGAGTCATGAGATTCCGGATGGGCATACAGCAGCAAGACCTTGGGCGGCTGCGACATCATTCCCCTCCAAAGCGTCGTCAGGGTAGCGGTTTTCCGTTACCATGCATCGCAAAGACAAAAACAGCGCGCGGTGCGCGTTCTGTTACCTTAATGATAATTTAACATACTCTGAACATACGGCGCTTTATGATTGTATTCTCCTCGCTACAAATCCGACGCGGCATCCGCGTCCTGCTGGACAACGCCACGGCGACGGTTAATCCAGGTCAGAAGGTCGGCCTGGTGGGCAAAAACGGCTGTGGCAAATCCACGCTGTTGTCACTGCTGAAGGGCGAGATCGCGGCGGACGGCGGCAGCTTCACCTTCCCCGGCAACTGGGCGCTGGCCTGGGTCAACCAGGAGACGCCGGCGCTGGACGTGCCGGCGATCGAGTATGTTATCGACGGCGACCGCGAGTTTCGCCAGCTTGAAGCCGAGTTGCAGGCGGCCAACGATCGCAACGACGGCCACGCCATCGCCACCCTGCACGGCAAGCTGGACGCCATCGACGCCTGGACCATCCGCTCCCGCGCCGCCAGCCTGCTGCACGGTCTCGGCTTCTCCAACGAACAGCTGCAAAGCCCGGTGCGCGACTTTTCCGGCGGCTGGCGCATGCGTCTTAACCTGGCGCAGGCGCTGGTGTGCCGTTCCGACCTCCTGCTGCTCGACGAACCAACCAACCACCTGGATCTCGATGCGGTGATCTGGCTGGAGCGCTGGCTGAAAAACTATCCCGGCACGCTGGTGCTGATCTCGCACGATCGCGACTTCCTCGATCCGATTGTCGACAAAATCCTGCATATCGAACAGCAGACCCTGAACGAATACACCGGCAACTACTCGTCGTTCGAACGCCAGCGCGCCACCAAATTGGCGCAGCAACAGTCGCTTTATCAGCATCAGCAAGAAAAAGTGGCGCACCTGCAAAGCTATATCGACCGTTTCCGCGCGCAGGCCACCAAGGCCAAGCAGGCGCAGAGCCGCATCAAGATGCTGGAGCGCATGGAGCTGATCGCCCCGGCGCACGTCGACAACCCGTTCACCTTCAGCTTCCGTCCGCCGGAAAGCCTGCCGAACCCGCTGCTGCGCATGGAAAAAGTCAGCGCCGGATATGGCGATAAAGTGATCCTGAAATCAATCAAGCTGAACCTGGTGCCCGGCTCGCGCATTGGCCTGCTCGGCCGCAACGGCGCCGGGAAATCGACGCTGATCAAACTGCTGGCCGGCACCCTTGAGCCGCTGAGCGGCGAGATAGGTCTGGCGAAAGGCATCAAGCTGGGTTACTTCGCCCAGCACCAGCTGGAATTCCTGCGCGCCGACGAATCGCCGTTGCAGCACCTAAGCCGCATCGCCCCACGGGTGCTTGAGCAGCAGCTGCGGGATTACCTGGGCGGTTTCGGCTTCCAGGGCGACAAGGTCAGCGAAGTGACCGAACGTTTCTCCGGCGGCGAGAAGGCGCGGCTGGTGCTGGCGCTGATCGTCTGGCAGCGCCCTAACCTGCTGCTGCTCGATGAACCGACCAACCACCTGGATCTCGACATGCGTCAGGCGCTGACCGAGGCGCTGATCGATTTCGAAGGCGCGTTGGTGGTGGTATCGCACGACCGTCACCTGCTGCGTTCCACCACCGACGATCTGTACCTGGTGCACGACGGTCAGGTCGAGCCTTTCGAGGGCGATCTCGACGACTACCAGCAGTGGCTTGTCGACCTGCAGCGCCAGGAAAGCCAGCAGGACGCACCGGAAAAAGAGAGCGGCGGCAACAGCGCGCAGGCGCGCAAGGATCAAAAACGCCGCGAGGCGGAGTTCCGTACGCAAACCCAACCGCTGCGCAAGCAGATCGCCAAGCTGGAACAGCAGATGGAAAAACTGGGCGCCGAGCTGGCGGCGGTGGAAGAGCAGTTGGCGGATCCCGCGCTGTACGACATCAGCCGCAAGGCCGAACTGACCGACTGCCTGCAAAAGCAAAGCCAGGCCAAATCCGCGCTGGAAGAGACGGAAATGACCTGGCTGGATGCGCAGGAACAGCTGGAGCAGTTAACGCAGGCGTTCGACGCCTAAGCCTCAGGCTTTGTAAAAAGGCCTATCCCCCAGAATGGTCGCGCGGTGCATGATGCGCCGCTGCGGCAGATAATCCGCGTTGGCGTAGTGCTGCGTCACGCGGTTATCCCAGATCGCCACGTCATTTTCCTGCCATCGCCAGCGCACCTGAAACTCCGGTTTGGTGATGTGAGCAAACAGGAAGTTCAGCAAAGCGTCGCTCTCCTTCGGCGCCAGATCGACGATCCGCGTGGTGAACCCTTCATTGACGAACAGCGCCTGCCGGCCGCTGACCGGATGGGTACGCACCACCGGATGCAGCAGCGGCGGGTTTTTCTGCACCGCCAGTTGCCAGCGCTGATGCTCCTCTTCACTGCCGCGATGCTTGTGCTCCGGGAACGACTTGGTGAAATCATGCTCCGCGCGCAGCCCCGCGAGCAGCGTTCTGAACGGCGCCGACAGCGCCTCATAGGCGGCGATGCCGCTGGCCCACAGCGTATCGCCGCCGGTGGCAGGCAGCGTCTTGGCCGCCAGGATCGCTCCCAGTGGCGGGTTCTCGATAAAGGTCACGTCGGTGTGCCAGTTGTCGTTGTCCGGCGGGTTGTCGTCGTGGGTATCGAGCACGATGATCTCTTCCACGTCGGTGGCGTGCGGATAGACCGGATGGATGTGCAGATCGCCGAAGCGGCCGGCCAGATCGCGCTGCTGCAGCGGCGTGATCGGCTGGTTGCGGAAGAACAGCACCTGATGCTTGAGCAGCGCATGATAAAGCTGTTCAAACTGGCCGTCGCCCAGCGGCCGGGCCAACTCGACGTTTTCCACCAGCGCCCCGATGTAAGGCCCCAGCGGGGTGATATTCAGACGTTCGTTCATTGCTGTACTCCATGCCACGGGGTCAGTCGGCGCTGCAGGGCGCGCAGCCCCAGCTCCAACCCAAATGCAATCACCGCAATCACGCCGATGCCGGCCAACACTACGTCGGTCGCCAAAAACTCACCGGCGGATTGCACCATAAATCCCAGGCCGCGCGTGGCGGCGATCAGTTCGGCGGCCACCAGCGTCGACCAGCCGACGCCCAGCCCGATGCGGATGCCGGTCAGGATCTCCGGCAGCGCACTCGGCAGCACCACGAAGCGCAGCACCTGCCAGCGCGTGGCGCCCAACGCGCGGGCGGCGCGCACCCGCACCTGCGCCACGCTGCGCACGCCGGCCACGGCGGACAGCGTCACCGGCGCGAAGATCGCCAGATAAATCAGCAAGATTTTCGAGGTCTCGCCGATGCCGAACCAAATCACCATCAGCGGCAGATAGGCCAGCGGCGGCACCGGGCGATAGATCTCAATCAGCGGATCGAGGATGCCGCGCACCGTGTCGTTCAGTCCCATGGCGATGCCCACCGGAATGCCGACAATCACCGCCGCCAGCAGCGCCACCAAAATGCGCCCCAGGCTGGCCGCCAGATGCTGCCATAGCGTGGCGTCCATAAAGCCTTGCGGGCTGGCAATGGTGATCAGTTGGTGCAGCACCTGCTGCGGCGGCGGCAAAAATAGCGGGCTGATCAGCTGCAGCGCCGTCACGCCCCACCACACCGCCAGCACCGTCAACAGCGTGGCGCCGCTCAACCAAACGTTGCGCGGCACGCTGAAACGGCGCGCCGCTTTGCCCTGCGGCTGGGCCGCGGCCTTCATAGTGGAATGCAGGCTCATAGCAAGGCCTCGCGCTGTTGGAAAACTTTGCCCAGCACGTATTCGCGCTGCGCGATAAATTCAGGATCGGACTTAATTGAGCGGCAGGCTTCGCCGTCGGCATAGCGTTGGCCGAAGTTCAGCGACAGCCGCTCCACCACCTGCCCCGGCCCCGGCGACAGCAGCAACAGCTCGCTGGCGAGGAACACCGCCTCTTCAATATCGTGAGTGATCAGCAGCACCTGCTTGCCGGTGTCGCGCCAGATGGTCAGCAGCAGCTCCTGCATTTGCTCGCGCGTGAACGCGTCCAGCGCGCCGAATGGCTCATCCAGCAACAGCAGACGCGGATCGGCGGCCAGGGCGCGGGCAATGCCGACGCGTTGGCGCATGCCGCCGGAAAGCTGCCAGATGAAGTGCTGTTCATAGCCCGCCAGCCCCACGCGCTGCAGCATCTGCTCCGCCACCTGGCGGCGCTGCGCCTTGCCGATGCCGGCCAGTTGCAGGCCGAACTCGACGTTGTCCACCACGTTGCGCCACGGCAGTAAGCCCTCATGCTGGAACACCACGCCCCGTTCGGCCCCCGGGCCGTGAACGGGCGTTCCATCCAGCGTGATGCTGCCAGCTGAAGGCTCGATAAACCCGGCGATCAAATTCAGCAGCGTGGTCTTGCCGCAGCCCGATGGGCCGAGCACCACCACCAGTTGCCCGGCGGCGATCTGGAACGACACGTCACGCAGCGCGGGCCGCCCCTGATACTCTGCTGAAAGATGATTGACGTTTAGCATCCTGCTTCCTTACGACTGCGGCGCAGCCTGCACCTGTTTCACAAAACGGTCGGTGACGTAAGCGCTGTAGTCGCTGTCGACCTGCGGGATCTTGCCCTGCTGCTTGAGGAATTCGGCGGTATCGCGGATTGCCTTGTCCACCGGCTGGCCGAGTTGGGCAACCTGATCGGCCACCGGCAGATAACGGTTCCCCTTAACCAGTTCCGGCACCTGCGCTTCCGGTACGCCGCTCAGGCGCGCCAGCGTGCTGAGATGGCTCGGATCTTTCAGCCACTGTTCCGGCGCCGCCAGGTAGGCCTTTTGCGCCTGCAGGGCGCTGGCGGCAAAGGCGGTCACTACGTCGGGATGTTTCTCGGCGAAGTCTTTGCGCACCACCCACACGTCCAGCGTCGGTGAACCCCATTCGCCCACCTGCGCGGAGTCGGTCAGCACCTTGCCCTGTTTGGCCAGTTCGTTGACCACCGGCGCCCAGACATAAGCGCCGTCGATGTCGCCGCGCTGCCAGGCGGCGGCGATGGCCGGCGGCTGCAGATTGAGGATCTTCACCTGTTCAGGCTTGATGCCCCAATGTTTGAGCGAGGCCAGCAGGCTGTAATGGGTGGTGGAAATAAACGGCACCGCAATGCGCTTGCCGATCAGATCCTGCGGGGTTTTGATGTCATTTTTCACCACCAGCGCTTCGGAGCTGCCGAGCTGCGAGGCGATGAGGAACACTTCGATGGGGAGTTTTTGGCTGGCGGCCACCGCCAGCGGGCTGGAGCCGATATTGCCGATCTGCACGTCGCCGGAGGCCAGCGCGCGCAGCACGCTGGAACCGCTGTCGAACTTACGCCAGTCGACGGTCGCGCCGGACTGTTTGGCGAAGCTGTTTTCCGCCTGCGCCACCTTGGCCGGCTCCGCCGACGTCTGGTACGCCACGGTCACGTCCACCGCGTAGGCGCTGGCCGCGCTGAGCGACAACGCCAGCAGCGCCGCGTTACGTAAAGAAAAGAGTTTGCCCGCCATGTTGCGCTCCGTTGATAAAAATCTGTTCAGTTGCTGACAGTTTTATCTGAGCGATGACGGGCGATAAAAGAATAAAAAAGTCTTCTTTATTACCTTAGGTAATATTAAAGCGGATCACAGCGCGATCGTCCCCCGCAAGAACACGTGAGCGTAGCCGCCCAGCAGCGTGCGGTCCCCTTGCAGTTCGCAGAACAGCTCGCCGCCGCGCGCCGAAATCTGCCGGGCGTGCAACCGATGGCGGCCGAGACGCGCCGTCCAATAAGGCATCAACGTGCAGTGCGCGGAGCCGGTGACCGGATCCTCACCGCCGTCGAGCGTGAAATAGCGCGAAACGAAGTCCACGGTGTCACCGGGCGCGGTGACGATGACCGCACGCCCGGTCAGCGCGATCAACGCGGGAATGTCCGGCCGCAGCGCGCGCACCTGCGCCTCGTTTTCAAGCACCACCAGCAGCGCTTTCGCCTGCCACACTTCCTGCGGCTGCACGCCCAACAGCGCCGCGAGGCCTGCCGGTTCGGCGACTTTCTGCGGCGGCCGGGCGGGGAAATCAAGTACCAGCCGCTCCCCGTCCTGCGCATCGCGCTTGACGAGCAGCTCGCCGCCGGCCGAACGGAAGCGAATATCTCGCAGCGCCGGGTTAACCGCGCTGAACATCACATGCGCCGCCGCCAGGGTGCCGTGGCCGCAAAGATCGACCTCGCGTTCCGGGGTAAACCAGCGGATGGCGGTCATATCGCCGTCATCCCAGACAAAGCTGGTTTCCGGCAGGCCGATCTCGTTGGCGATCGCCTGCAGCCGCTCCGCCGGCAGCGGCTGCGTCAGCAGGCAAACCCCGGCCGGGTTGCCGCGCAACCCTTCGCCGGTAAAGGCGACCACGTGATAATAGTTTTCCGCCATCGTTCCGCTCCTTAATGCCAAATCAGTAATACGCAGGCTGCCGTCAGCAGCCCCATGGAAACGTTGAAGATAACCCAGGCCTTTTTACTGCGCAGCAGGCGGCCGATCAGGGTGCCGAACGCCAGCCAGATAATGCCGGCGACGATGTTCACCGCCACAATGCCCAGCGCGATCGCCGCGATGGAACCGTTGTACTTATCGCCCGCCAGGCTGAAGCTCGCCACCGCGCCCAGCGCCATCAGCCAGGCTTTCGGGTTGAGGAACTGCAGCAGCCAGCCCTGATACAGCCGCACCGGCTGCGGCGGCGCCACGTCGGTTTCCAGTTTTTCATAGGCGGCGGTGGCCACTTTCCACGCCAGCCACAGCAGGTACAAACTGCCGAGGATTTTCAGGATCAGGTGCAGCGACGGGTAGATCAGGATCAGGCTGCCGACGCCGAACGCCACCAGCAGCAAAATGCTTTGCATGCCGAGCATGATGCCGACCATCAGCCACAGCGATCGCATAAAGCCGAAGTTAGCGCCGGAAGTGGTCAGCAGCAGATTATTGGGGCCAGGCGTGATGGCCGCGACCCACAGGAAGCCCAGCATCGAAAGGAATAAACTCGGTTCCATGGCACGGGTGCTCCTCACCCAAGGCGCTTTTTTGCAGTATCATTGTTAATTCTTGGTATTGAAGCTAACAGTGCGCTAGGGATCTCACAATAGCCGCCCACAACATTTTACTCAGCCTATGCCTAACACCTTTCGCCCTCTGACCGGGGCCAGTAACCCGCACCTGCAAACGCTGTTGCCGCGGCTGGTGCGCCGCCGCGTGTTATTGAAACCGCATTGGCAACGGCTGGAATTGCCCGACGGCGATTTCGTCGATCTCGCCTGGAGCGAGGATCCGGCGCAGGCGCGCGACAAACCGCGCGCGGTGCTGTTCCACGGCCTGGAGGGCAGCTTCTACAGCCCCTACGCGCATGGCCTGCTCAACGCCTGGCGCGATCGCGGCTGGCTGGGCGTGGTGATGCACTTTCGCGGCTGCAGCGGCGTGCCCAACCGCAAACAGCGCATCTATCACTCCGGCGAAACCGAAGACGCGCGCTTCTTTCTGCGCTGGCTGCGCGACCGCTACGGCGAAGTGCCAACCGCGGCGGTAGGCGTTTCGCTCGGCGGCAACATGCTGGCCTGCTATCTGGCGCAGCAAGGCGCCGACAGCCTGCTGCAGGCGGCGGTGGTGGTCTCGGCGCCGCTGATGCTGGAACCCTGCGCCTACCGCATGGAGCAAGGCTTCTCCCGCGTTTATCAGCGCTACCTGCTGGGGCAGCTGAAACAAAACGCCACCCGCAAGCTGTTGCACTATCCGGACACCCTGCCGCTCAAGCTGTCACAGCTGAACGGTTTGCGGCGCATCCGCGAGTTCGACGATGCCATCACTTCGCGCATTCACGGCTTCAGCGACGCCACCGACTATTATCGCCGCTGCAGCGCCCTGCCGCTGTTGCCGTCCATCCAGACGCCGCTGCTGATCATCCATGCGAAGGATGACCCTTTCATGACCCCTGAGGTGATCCCCGACGTCGCCGGCCTGCCGCGCAATATCGAATATCAGCTGACTGAGTTCGGCGGCCACGTCGGCTTCGTCGGCGGCACGCTGAAAAAACCGCACATGTGGCTGGAGCATCGCATTCCGGCCTGGCTTTCCCCTTATCTGGACATTCCGACGTGATTATTCCCTGGCAAGAACTGGCAACCGACACCCTGAACAGCCTGATCGAATCCTTTGTGCTGCGCGAAGGCACCGATTACGGCGAGCACGAACGATCGCTGGAGCAGAAGGTGGAGGACGTGCGCCGCCAGTTGAAAAACGGCGAAGTGGTGCTGGTGTGGTCGGAACTGCACGAGAGCGTCAACATCATGCCGCGCGGCCAGTTCCGCGCCGGGCAGGAAGAAATTTAGTGGCGCCCGGTTCTATGACTGACGGAAAAAATCAGGTAACAATGGGACATTGCAAACCAGCGCGCACCATTTTTTCCTGACATAGAGAGCGTCAACAAGAGCCACAATAATCCCCTGACGCCGGCGCATTCAACACGGAGTGACAACCACCATGTCTGCCAAACATCCCGTTATCGCGGTGACCGGTTCCAGCGGCGCCGGCACCACCACCACCAGCGTGGCGTTCCGCAAAATCTTCCAGCAGCTCAACATTCGCGCCGCCGAGCTGGAGGGCGACAGCTTCCACCGCTATACCCGGCCGGAAATGGACGCGGCGATCCGCAAGGCGCGCGATCTGGGCAGACACATCAGCTATTTCGGCCCCGAGGCCAACGACTTCGGCCTGCTGCAGCAGAGCTTTATCGAGTACGGCAAAAACGGCACCGGCCGTTCGCGCAAGTACCTGCACACCTACGACGAAGCGGTGCCCTACAATCAGGTGCCGGGCACCTTCACCCCGTGGGAGCCGCTGCCGGCGCCGACCGACGTGCTGTTCTACGAGGGTCTGCACGGCGGCGTGGTCACCGAGCACCATGACGTGGCCAAACACGTCGATCTGCTGGTCGGCGTAGTGCCGATCGTCAACCTGGAGTGGATCCAGAAGCTGATCCGCGATACCGGCGAACGCGGCCACTCCCGCGAAGCGGTGATGGATTCGGTGGTGCGCTCGATGGAAGACTACATCAACTACATTACGCCGCAATTCTCGCGCACCCACATCAACTTCCAGCGCGTGCCGACGGTGGACACCTCCAACCCGTTCGCCGCCAAGGCCATTCCCTCACTGGATGAAAGCTTCGTGGTGATCCACTTCCGTGGCCTGGACCAGATCGACTTCCCCTACTTGCTGGCGATGCTGCAGGGCTCGTTTATCTCGCACATCAATACGTTAGTGGTGCCGGGCGGCAAAATGGGGCTGGCGATGGAGCTGATCATGGCGCCGCTGGTGCAGCGGCTGCTGGAAGGCAAGAAGATCGAATAAGCGCGTTGAGCGCGGCGCCGAGCCGCGCTCCGTCTCGATTACGCCGGCTGACGGATCTCGAAGCTGTGGGTCACCGTGGCGGCCTTGTTGAGCATCAGCGCCACCGAGCAGTACTTCTCCGCCGACAGGTTCACCGCTCGCTCAACGATTTTGTCGGTCAGATCCTGGCCGGTAACGATGAAGTGCAGGTTGATATGGGTGAACAACCGCGGGGCTTCTTCGCGGCGCTCGGAGGTCAGCTTCACCTCGCAGTCGCGCACGTCGTTGCGCCCTTTTTGCAGGATGGAGACCACGTCGATCGCGCTGCAGCCGCCCACCGACATCAGCACCATCTCCATCGGGCTGGGCGCTTTATCACCGGCGTTGCCGTCCATCAGCACCTGATGGCCGGAGGCCGATTCACCCAAAAACGTTAACCCTTCCACCCATTTAACTCTTGCCTGCATTCTGGTCACTCCGGTTGATTTCTTAAAATCAGAGTACGCTTTCGCATAGAAACAGGCAACGTAACCTGATGCTAATCATGCTGAAGCGAGACAACACGAGACACCCGCCTTACTCTGTGCTACAAACAGAGCCGCAATAAATCTTTCCGGGACACTGTATTTCAGGGAAACGCCCAGAGAAAGGCTCCTTTACCGGTATGTTAACAGAATGTAGCTTGCAGCGCTTACGGCAAGTTAATATGCTAGAGCGACAGCGTATTTTTATGACACGCCTCAAAACTTGCCGGTAGCCCTCGCTCATGACTGCGGCTACAGGCGGGTTTTACAGGGAACTCTGACCCCTGTGACACAAGGCAGCGATAACAACAGAGGATAACAGCGAATGGTTCTCGGCAAACCGCAAACAGACCCTACTCTCGAATGGTTCCTGTCTCATTGCCATATCCACAAATATCCATCGAAGAGTACGCTGATTCACCAAGGTGAAAAGGCCGAAACGCTTTACTACATCGTGAAAGGCTCCGTCGCGGTGCTGATCAAGGATGAAGAAGGTAAAGAGATGATCCTGTCCTACCTCAACCAGGGGGATTTCATCGGCGAGCTCGGATTGTTCGAAGAAGGCCAGGAGCGCAGCGCCTGGGTTCGCGCGAAAACCGCCTGTGAAGTGGCCGAAATTTCCTACAAGAAATTCCGCCAACTGATCCAGGTGAACCCGGACATCCTGATGCGTCTGTCCGCCCAAATGGCGAGCCGCCTGCAGGTCACCTCCGAAAAAGTGGGCAACCTCGCCTTCCTGGACGTGACCGGCCGCATCGCGCAAACCCTGCTGAATCTGGCGAAGCAACCCGACGCCATGACTCACCCGGACGGCATGCAGATCAAGATCACCCGTCAGGAGATCGGCCAGATCGTCGGCTGCTCGCGTGAAACCGTTGGCCGTATTCTGAAAATGCTGGAAGATCAAAACCTGATTTCCGCCCACGGCAAAACCATTGTCGTCTACGGCACCCGTTAATCTCCGAAGAAACGGCGCAATCTGCGCCGTTTTTTTATCTGCTCTCTGCCATGTGGCGCCGCCTGATCTACCACCCGGAAATCAACTACGCACTGCGACAAACGCTGGTGTTGTGCCTGCCAGTGCTGTTCGGCTTGTTGATAGGCCAGCTGCAGCTCGGCCTGATGTTCTCTCTGGTGCCCGCCTGCTGCAATATCGCCGGTCTGGACACGCCGCATAAGCGCTTCTTTAAACGGCTGATCGTCGGCGGCTCGCTGTTCGCCTTCAGCAGCGTGCTGTTGCAACAGGCGCTGCTGTGGCACGTGCCGCTGCCGGCGCTGATGCTGGGCCTGGCGCTGCTGCTCGGCGTCACCGGTGAAATCAGCCCGCTGCACGCCCGGCTGTTGCCGGCGGCGCTGGTGGCCGCCATTTTCGCCCTCAGCACGGCCGGCACGGTACCTCTCTGGCAGGCGCCGCTGCTGTACGCGATCGGCACCGTCTGGTACGGCTTATTCACCTGGTTCTGGTTCAAGCTGTGGAAAGAGCAGCCGATGCGCGAGACGCTGAGCCAGCTCTACCTGGAGCTGGCGGACTATTTCGAAGCCAAATACTCGTTGCTGACCCAGCACACCGATCCGCAAACCGCGCTGCCGCCGCTGCTGGTACGCCAACAAAAGGTGATGGATCTGATCAGCCTTTTGTACCAACAGCTCAATTTCCTGCCGCACGCCAACAACCTCGAACAAAAGCGCCTGCAGCGCGCCTTTCAGGTGGCGATGGATCTGCAGGAGCACATCACCGTCAGCCTGCATTTGCCGGAGGAAGTACAAAAACTGGTGGAGCAGAGCCAGGCCGAAGCGATCATTCGCCGCAATGCACTGGTGATCGCCGGCCGGCTGCGCGTGGTGGCGCACGATATCCTCTACCATCAGCATTCGAAGCGCTTCTCCATGAGCCACGAACTGGCGGCGCTGGAAAAAATGGCGGCGCAGCATCCCGATAACCCGGTCGGCCAGTTTTGTTATTACCACTTCAGCCGCATCGCCCGCCTGCTGCGCACCCAGCATCCGCTGTACCGCCGCGACCTGATGCCCGGCCAGCACCGCCTGCCGTTTTGGCCGGCGCTGGCCAGCTATCTGTCGTTCAAATCCACCGCCCTGCGCAACGCCGCGCGGCTGGGGGTGACGCTGGCGGTCGGCAGCAGCCTGGGTGCGGTCTTCAACCTGCCGAAGCCATACTGGATCCTGCTCACCATCATGCTGGTGAGCCAAAACGGGTATAACGCCACCCGGGTGCGTATTCAGCACCGTGCGCTGGGCACGATTGCCGGACTGTTGCTGGCGGCCGGGCTGTTGCAGCTGCAGCTGCCGGAAGGAGAAACGCTGAGCATCATGCTGGTGATCACGCTGTTGGCCTACCTGGTTTCGCGCAAGAACTACGGGCTGTCGGTGATTGGCTTTACGGTCACGGCGGTTTACACCCTGCAACTGCTGGCGCTGAACGGCTCGCATTTTCTGGTACCGCGCCTGATCGATACGCTGATAGGCTGCGTGCTGGCGTTCGGCGGCACCATTTGGCTGTGGCCGCAGTGGCAAAGCGGGCTGCTGCGCAAGAATGCCCATCAGGCGCTGGAAAACGATCAAGCCGCGCTGCGGCTGATGCTGAAGCAACCGGAACCGGACGCCACCGCATTGGCCTATACCCGCATGCAGGTCAACCAGGCGCACAACGCGCTGTTCACCTCACTCAATCAGGCGATGCAGGAACCGGGGTTCGCGTCGAATTATCTGGCGGACATGCGGCTGTGGGTCACTCACAGCCAGTTCATCGTCGAACACCTGAACGCCATGACCATTCTGGCGCGCGAGCACTACATGCTGACGCCGAAACTGGCGGAAGCCTATCTGCAAACCTGTGAAATCGCGCTGCAAAGCTGCCAGCAGCGGTTGGAATACGACGGCCCGAGCAGCGGCAACAGCGGCATCATGCAACCGCCGGATCTGCATCCGGAGATGCCCGTCACCGAGATGGAACGTCATTTGCGCCGCATCCTGTCGCACCTGAACGTGATGCATACCATTTCGTCGCTGGCCTGGCGCCAGCGCCCACACCACGGCATCTGGCTCAAGCGCAAACTGCGCGATCAATAAGGGCGCGGCACGGGCTTCAGGCGTTGATCACATCCTGCACCGCCAGCTCGAACAGCGCCATGCCGGCCTCGATATCCTGCAGCTCCACCACCAGCGACGGCGCGAAACGGATCACGTTCGGCCCGGCGTTGAGGATCATCAGCCCACGCGCGGCGGCGGCGGTGAGGAAATCGCGCGCTCTGCCGTGATAATGCGGCGTCAGCTCGGCGCCGATCAGTAACCCCATGCCGCGAATGGCGGTGAAAATACCGTATTTATCGCCGATATCCTGCAAAACCTGCACATACAGCGCGTGGCGCTGTTCGATGCCGCTCAGCACTTCCGGCGTATTGATCACATCCAACGCCGCCTCCGCCACCGCGCAGGCCAGCGGGTTGCCGCCGTAGGTGGTGCCGTGAGTGCCCACCTGCATCACCGACGCAATCTCTTCGGTGGTCAGCATGGCGCTGACCGGGAAACCGCCGCCCAACGCCTTGGCGGTGGTGAGAATGTCCGGCGTCACGCCATAATGCATATAGGCGAACAGCTTGCCGCTGCGCCCCATGCCGCTTTGCACTTCGTCGAACACCAGCAGCGCCTGATGTTGGTCGCACAGCTCGCGCACGCCTTTGAGGAAGCCGGCGTCGACCGGCGTAATGCCGCCCTCGCCCTGAATCGGCTCCATTACCACCGCGCAGGTATGGTCGTCCATCACCGCTTTCACCGCCGCCAGATCGTTGAACGGCACGTGTACGATGTCGGCCGGCTTCGGCCCGAACCCGTCGGAGTATTTGGCCTGCCCGCCCACCGACACGGTGAACAGCGTGCGGCCGTGGAACGCGTTATAGAAGGCGATGATTTTGGTTTTGTAGGGGCTGTGGCGGGTGATGGCGTAATGACGCGCCAGTTTGAACGCCGCTTCGTTGGCCTCTGCGCCGGAGTTGGCGAAGAACACCCGGTCGGCAAAGGTGGCGTCGATCAGTTTGCTCGCCAGGCGCAGCGCCGGTTCATTAGTGAAGACATTGCTGGTATGCCACAGAGTCTCGCCCTGACGCTTGAGCGCCTCGACCAGCGCCGGATGGCAGTGCCCCAGCGCCGTCACCGCGATGCCGCCGGAAAAATCGATGTACTCTTTTCCCTGCTGATCCCAGACTCGGCTGCCTTGGCCGCGCACCGGCACAAACTGGGCCGGTGCATAAACAGGCAGGATCACTTGGTCAAAGGTGCTGCGACTCACTGCGGATTTTTCAGTCATTTTCGGCTCCACCCTGAAGGTTTTTCAGCGCTATCGTAATATTAGATTGAAAACATAATCACGAAATATGCATAAAAAACCAATCAAGCGCAAACGCAAAACGCCTGACGAGCGAAAAAAACGCATCGGGATTAACGGTTGAGGAAGTTATCCAGCAGCTGATGGCCCTGCTCGCTGAGCACGCTTTCCGGATGGAACTGCACGCCTTCCAACGCCAACGTGCGGTGGCGGATGCCCATGATCTCGTCGCGCACGCCGTCGCGTTCGCTCCAGGCGGTCACTTCAAAACAGTCCGGCAGCGTATCGGCTTTCAGCACCAGCGAGTGATAGCGGGTCACGGTCAGCGGATCGTTCAGGCCGCGAAACACGCCGACGCCCAGATGGCGAATGGCCGAAGTTTTGCCGTGCATCACCGCGCGGGCGCGCACCACCTCGGCGCCGAACGCCTGCCCCAGCGCCTGGTGCCCCAGGCACACGCCGAGGATCGGCAGTTTGCCGGCGAAATGACGAATAGCGGCCAGCGAGATGCCCGCTTCGTTCGGGGTGCAGGGGCCAGGGGAAATCACCAGATGCTGCGGCGCCAGCCGCTCGATATCGGCCAGCTGCAGCTCATCGTTGCGCTTCACCATCACCTCGGCGCCCAATTCGCAGAAGTACTGGTAAAGGTTATAGGTAAAGGAGTCGTAGTTATCGATCAGCAGCAGCATGTTAGGTCCGGCAGAGAAAAATGCCGCCACAGTGTACTGATTTAACCCGCCGCTGCCGACGATAATTTCCGCTTACTTTTTACGGCCGCCGGTGATCGACCCCAGCACGCCGCGCAGGATCTGGCGGCCGAGATCGCGCGCCATGCTCTTGGCGGCGGTCTGGACGATGCCGTCGCGTTTGCCGCCGCGCGGGCCGGTGGAACCGAACAGCAGTTCGTTCAAACCGTCCATCAGGCCGCCGCCCGTCTGTTGCTGCGCTTGCGCCTGCGGTTGCTGCCCCTGCTGCGCAGTGCCGACGGTGGCGAAACCGCCCGACGACAGCTTCTCGTAGGCGGACTCGCGGTCGATCATGTCTTCATAGCGGCCATACAGCGGCGACTTGTTGATCGCGCTGTTCAGCCCTTCCGCGCCGAGCATGCCCATCTTGGATTCCGGCGCGATCACCATCGCCCGCTCCACCACGTTCGGCCGGCCCTTCTCGTCGAGGAACGACACCAGCGCTTCGCCCACGCCCAGCTCGGTGATCGCCGTTTCGGCATCGAAGGCCGGGTTGGCGCGCAGGGTTTGCGCCGCCGTCTTCACCGCCTTCTGATCGCGCGGGGTAAAGGCGCGCAGCGCATGTTGCACGCGGTTGCCCAACTGGCCCAGCACGCTGTCCGGGATGTCCAGCGGGTTCTGGGTGACGAAGTAAATGCCGACGCCTTTCGAGCGGATCAGGCGCACCACCTGTTCAATCTTGGTCAGCAGCGCCGCCGGCGCATCGTTGAACAGCAGGTGCGCCTCATCGAAGAAGAACACCAGCTTCGGCTGTTCTGGGTCGCCCACTTCCGGCAGGTGCTCAAACAGCTCGGCCAGCAGCCACAGCAGGAACACCGAATACAGCTTCGGCTGATTGATCAGCTTGTCCGCCGCCAGCAGATTAATCACGCCGTGGCCGTTGGCGTCGGTTTTCATCAGATCGTTGATGTCCAGCATCGGCTCGCCGAAGAACTGGTTGGCCCCCTGCTCTTCCAGCGTCAACAATCCGCGCTGAATGGCGCCGATAGAGGCGGCAGAGATATTGCCGTACTGGGTTTGGAATTGTTTGGCGTTGTCGCCGACGAACTGCACCATGGCGCGCAGATCCTTCATGTCCAGCAACAGCAGCGCGTTGTCATCGGCGATTTTGAACACCAGCTGCAGCACGCCGCTTTGCACCTCGTTCAGATCCAATAGTCGCCCCAACAGCAGCGGCCCGAGATCGGAAATCGTGGCGCGGATCGGGTGGCCCTTTTCGCCGTAAATATCCCACGGGATAATGGTGCAGGCCTGCGGCTGCCAGTCGGTGACGCCAATCGCCGCCAGACGCGCCTGCAGTTTCTCGGAAGGCGCGCCCTCAGCGCCAATGCCGGACAGATCGCCCTTCACGTCCGACAGGAACACCGGCACGCCGATGCGCGAGAACTGCTCGGCCATTTTCTGCAGCGTCACCGTCTTGCCGGTGCCGGTTGCCCCGGTGATCAGCCCGTGGCGGTTGGCCAACGCAGGTAAAATCACCAGATCCTGCTCCGGTTTTCCGTCTTTCATCGCTTTGGCGATAATCCGTGGTTCACTCATTTTCGGTTCCTTTGACGCTGACGCGGCGCAAAACGCGCCTGTTGATGCAATAAAGCTATAAGCGCCGCGTAACCCCGTCAAGGACAAACAAAAAGGGCGCCGTCGGGACGCCCATGATGCCTGTCTTTTCAGAATCCCCCTAAGATCTGCGTCACCCCCGCAGCCCCAGTTGCTCCTTCAGCGCCTTCAAATAGCGCCGGCTGACCGGCACCGGATCGCCGGCCGACATGATCATCTCCGCCGCGCCGCCCTCTTCGAAGCGGATCTCGCGCACCTGCTCCAGGTTGACCAGATACTGCCGATGGCAGCGCACCAGCGGCGTACGGCTTTCCAGCGTGCGCAGCGTCAGCTCGGTGAAACATTCCATGCCGTCGCTGCGCACCACGAATACCCCGCTCAGCTTGGAACGGATCGCCAGCACTTCATCGAATCGCAACAGATAGATGCGGCTGTGGCCGGTGCAGGGAATGTATTTCAGGTAACCGGCGCTCTCATCCAGCGCCGTCACATCCTGCGGCGCACTGCGCTGCCGCAGGCGTTGCAGCGTCTTGCTCAACCGCATCGGCTCCGCCGGCTTCAGCAGATAGTCGAAGGCGTGCTCCTCGAATGCCTGCACCGCGTATTCGTCGTAGGCGGTCAGAAACACGATGTGCGGCATCCGGTTGGGATCCAGCATGCCGACCATTTCCAGCCCGCTGATGCGTGGCATCTGGATATCGAGAAACACCACGTCCGGCTGCAGCCGGTGGATCTGGCTGATGGCTTCGATGGCGTTGGCGCACTCGCCGATAATCGAGATCCCCGCTTCAGATTCCAGCAGGTGGCGCAGGTTGTCGCGCGCGGAAGGTTCATCGTCAACAATCAGTGCATTTAACATCAGGCGGCCCTCTCCATAGGGACATTAAGCGTAATGCGGGTGTAGGCATCCGGCCGGCAATCCACCTGCACGCCATAGCCTTCGCCGTAGCGCACGCGAATGCGTTTATCCACCAAGTTCATGCCCAGGCCGCTGCCGTCCGGTTTCGGCTGGAACAGCCCGGCGTTGTCCGTCACCTGCAACAGCAGATGCTCGCCTTCGCAGCAGGCGCCGATTTCGATGCGGCCCACGCCCAACAGATGCGAGGTGCCATGCTTGATGGCATTCTCGACGATCGGCTGCAGCGAAAACGCCGGCAGCCGCGCCGCCAACAGCGCCTCCGGCAACGATACCGCGATCTCCAGCCGATCGGCGAAGCGCGCTTTCTCTATCTGCAGGTAGGCGTTTACATGTTCAATTTCGTCCGCCAGGCTGACTTCGTCATCCGAGCGTTTGAGGTTTTTACGAAAGAAGGTCGAGAGGGACTGCACCAGATCGCAGGCGCGCTCGCCATCGCGGCGGATCACCGCTACCAGGGTATTCAAGGCATTGAACAGGAAATGCGGATTGACCTGCGCATGCAGCAGCTTGATCTCCGACTGCGCCAGCAGTTGCTTGTGGCGCTCGTACTGTCCGGCCATGATCTGCGCCGACAGCAGGCTGGCGATACCTTCGCCCAGCGTACGGTTGATGGTGCTGAACAGCTGGCTTTTCGGTTCATACAGCTTGATGGTGCCGATGACCCGCTGGTTTTCGCCGCGCAGCGGGATCACCAGCGTCGATCCCAGCTTGCAGGCCGGATTGATCGAGCAGCAGTAAGAGAGCTGATTGCCGTCGGCGTACACCACCTCGTTGTTGTCGATGGCGCGATGCGAATGCACCGAGGCGATCGGCGTGCCCGGCAGGTGGTGATCGTCGCCGATGCCGATAAACGCCAGCAGCTTGTCGCGATCGGTGATCGCCACCGCGCCGATGCCCAGCTCCTGATAAATCACCCGAGCAACCTTCATGCTGTTTTCCTGATCGAAGCCCTGCCGCAGGATGCCCTCGGTGCGCTCGGCGATCTTCAGCGCCTTGGAAGAGAAAGCGCTGGTGTATTTCTCGAACATCGCGCGCCGATCCAGCAGGATTTGCATAAACATCGCCGCGCCGACGGTATTGGCGATCATCATCGGCAGCGCGATGTGTTCCACCAGCTGCAACGCCTCGTTATAAGGGCGCGCCACCGCCAGAATGATCGCCATCTGCAGCACTTCCGCCACCAGCGCCACGCCGCCGACGAACAGCGGATTGAACAGCAGCTCGATGCGCCCCCGGCGCATGGCGATGCTGTGCACGATGCCGCCGACCAGCCCCTCGGACACCGTGGAGATCGCACAGGCAACGTCGGTCATGCCGCCGAGCGTATACCGGTGCAAGCCGCCGGTCAGCCCGACTAGAAAGCCCACGGACGGCCCGCCCAGCAGCCCGCCCAGGACCGCGCCTATCGCGCGGGTGTTGGCGATCGAATCCTGAATATGCAGCCCGAAGTAGGTGCCCATGATGCAAAACACCGAGAAGATCACGTAGCAGAGCAGCTTGTGCGGCAAGCGAATGGTCACCTGCATCAGCGGAATGAACAGCGGGGTTTTGCTCAGCAGATAGGCGATAACGAGATAGACGCACATCTGCTGCAACAGCAACAGCACCTGGTTAAATTCATACATGGCAGCAACTCATCCAGAGACAACAAAGGGCGAACGCCGGATTTCCGGTCTGGTTATTGTCTGCCGATTAAAGCATGGGGCGCGGGAGAAAACAGTGATGAAGGCAAGGCTTCGGGAGGAAGGACGGCCGACCCCGACGGGATCGGCCAAAAAATTTACGGCAGCACCTTGGCCGACAGAATCACCACCGGTTTGGTCGGCACATTCTGGTAAGGGCCGACGTTGCCGGTCGGCACCTGAGCGATCTTGTCCACCACGTCCATGCCTTTCACCACTTTGCCGAACACCGCGTAGCCGAAGTCGCGCTGGCCGTGATCCAGGAAGGCGTTATCCGCCACGTTCAGGAAGAACTGGCTGGTGGCGCTGTCCTTGTCGGCGGTGCGCGCCATCGAGATGGTGCCGCGCAGGTTGCGCAGGCCGTTGTCGGCTTCGTTCTTGATTGGCGCCTTGGTGGATTTTTGCTGCATGTCAGCGGTGAAACCGCCGCCCTGGATCATGAAGCCCGGGATCACGCGGTGGAAAATGGTGTTGTTGTAATACCCGCTGTTCACGTAATCGACGAAGTTCTGGGTGGAAACCGGTGCCTTCTGGCTGTCGAGCGCCAATTCGATATTCCCCGCCGAGGTCGTCAGCATGACGTGGGTCTCACCGGCGGCGAGTGCGGCTGGTGCCACTGCGGACAGGGAACACAGCGCGACGAAGGTCACTAAAGTACGTTTGAACATTAACGGGTCCTTTCTCTGAGAGACAAACAACGGAAAAGCGCTTTGATTCTAAAGAGCTGTATCGGCAAGTGCCAGCCATTTACCTATATTTACCCAATTACGGGACATATCCTAGGCGGCCCTGAATTTTGCTGCGGAAAGTATGGGCGCAGAAGGCTTTTTTGCCAACCGCATCACGCATTTTTTGCCCCGTGCCGCCCCGGGGCGGTTTTTGCGATCTGCCTCCCAGTTTGCACACGCATTGTCGTTACTCTATATAAATGAGAGCGCTCTCATTATAAAAAGAACGGATACTGAAGCATCCCACGGCGGCGTCGCCGCGCAACCCCTGGAGAAATGACGTGAGTGAATTGATGACTGAAGTCAGCCCCGAGTTTGAAAGCACCATCATGGAACTGCTGGTGTTCTCCGGCAGCGCGCGCAGCAATGCGTTGATGGCGTTGCGGCAAGCGCGCGCCGGCGACTTCGCCGCCGCGGCCAAACACATGGCCGAATCCAAAGAATGGGTGAAGAAAGCACACCTGATCCAGACCGAGCTGATCGGCCTGGACGAAGGCTGCGGCAAGCTGGCGATCAACCTGATCACGGTACATGCGCAGGATCATCTGATGAACGCCATGGTGATCCAGGATCTGGCCGACGACATGATCGAGCTCTATCGCCGTCAGTCGCAAACGGAGGGCCGCCAATGAGCACGCTCAAAATCGCGGTGATCGGCGGCGGCAGCAGCTACACTCCCGAACTGGTCGATGGGCTGATCCAGCGCATCGAGGAGCTGCCGGTCACCGAACTGGCGCTGGTGGACGTCGAGCCGGGCCGGCAAAAAGTGGAAACCATCGCCGCTCTGACCCGCCGCATGCTGGCGCGCCACGGGCTGGAGCAGGTGAAGGTCAGCGTGCACTTCGCGCTGGACGACGCCATTCGCGGCGCCGCTTTCGTGCTGACCCAGTTCCGCGTCGGGCAACTGCCGGCGCGCGCCGCCGATGAACGGCTGGGCCTCAAATACCAGCTGCTCGGCCAGGAGACGACCGGCGTCGGCGGCTTCGCCAAGGCGCTGCGCACCATTCCGGTGATGCTGGATATCGCCCGTCGGGTGGAAAAGCTGGCGCCGGACGCCTGGATCATCAACTTCACCAACCCGGCCGGTATCGTCACCGAGGCGGTGTCTCGCTTTACCAAAGCGAAGATCATCGGCCTGTGCAACGTGCCGATCAGCATGCATCACATGATCGCCAACATGCTGCAGGCGCCTTACGCCGACGTGCAGCTGCGGTTCGCCGGCTTGAATCACATGGTCTGGGTGCATCAGGTCACGCAGCAGGGGCGCGACGTCACCGCCAAAGTGATCGACATGCTGTGCGACGGCGCGGCGCTGACCATGAACAACATCAAGGAAGAGCCCTGGCAGCCGGACTTCCTGCGCGCGCTCGGCGCGATCCCCTGCCCGTACCACCGCTATTTTTACCAGACCCGTGAGATGCTGGCGGAAGAGATGGCCGCCGCCGGCGAGCGCGGCACCCGCGCCGAGCAGGTGATGCAGGTGGAGAAAGAGCTGTTCGAGCTGTATGCCGATCCGCAATTGAACACGAAACCGGAACAGCTCAGCTTCCGCGGCGGTTCTTTCTATTCCGAGGTTGCGCTGGAGCTGATTCGTGCTATCCATAATAATCTCGGCACGCAATTAGTGGTCAACACCGCAAACCGCGGCGCGATCCATGGCCTGCCGGACGATGCTGTGATAGAAATCAACTGTATCGTCGATGCCCAAGGCGCGCATCCGCTGACGTTCGGCCCGCTGTCGGAGCCGATGCAGGCGCTGACGCAGCAGGTGAAAGCCTACGAACGCCTGACCATCGAGGCCGCGGTGCACGGCGATCGCCGCAGCGGCTTGCTGGCGCTGATCGCCAACCCGCTGGTGGGCAACGCCAACCTGGCGCAGCCGTTGCTGGACGAGGTGTTGACGATAAACGCGCCGTATTTGCCGCAGTTCAGGTAAGCGCCTGCGCGGTATGACAGGGGTTCGGCGCGCCGAACCCATTTTTTTAGCCGTAATCAGGAGTTGGACGATGGTGACACTGGAAGATGTCGCGGCGCTGGCGGGCGTTTCGCGCGCCACCGTATCGCGGGTAGTGAACGGCGACAGCAACGTCAAGGCGCCGACCCGCGAGAAGGTTGAACGCGCCGTCGCCCAGCTCGGTTACACCCCCAACCCGGCAGCCCGCGCGCTCGCCTCCAGCCACAGCAATACCCTCGGGCTGGTGACCACGTCGTATCGTGGCGGCTTCTTCGGCGCGCTGATGGATTTCGTGCAGACCGAGGCCGAATCCCACGGCAAGCAGCTGCTGGTGACCCAGGGCCGCAACAGCGCCGAAAACGAATGGCAGGCGGTGCAACGGCTGTTCAGCCTGCGCTGCGACGGCGTGATCCTGCACGTGCGTTTTCTCAGCGACGATCGGCTGCGCCAGCTGGCGGCGGAACAACGTGATTTCGTGTTGCTCGACCGTCTGGTGCCGGGGCTGGAAGATCGCTGCGTCACCTTCGATCACCCGCTCGCCAGCCGCATGGCGACGCAGCAGTTGCTCGACGCCGGGCACCGGCGCATCGCCTGCATCAGCGGCCCGCGCGAGCGCCCGTCGAGCCGCCTGCGGCTGCAGGGGTTTGAAGAGGCGATGCAGGCGGCGAATATCGAGCCGGTGGCCTGTCTGGAGGGCGTCTACGATCTGGAAAGCGGTTACCGCTGCGCCGATCACCTGCTGCAGCAAACCGCACGGCCCAGCGCCATCTACTGCTGCAACGAAGAAATGGCGATCGGCGCGCTGCTGGCGATCAACGAGCACCGCCTACGGGTACCGCAGGATATCTCCTTGATCTGTTACGACAGCGGCGAACGCGCACCTTTCGTGCGCCCGGCGTTGAGCAGCGTACATTTTCCCATCAGCGAAATGGCCCAATACGCGGCGCGCAGGCTGATCGACCCCGCCACCCCGGCGCACCGGTTTGAGCCGACGATCATCAGCCGTGATTCCATTGTGACGGCACGCAAATAGATCACAATAATGCGTATCATCCCTTCATGGGTTGCATCAAAAAATCGACAGCCATCACAAAAAATCCCGTTGTCTGTGCTAGGATCCGCCCCCTGGTGGCCTGATCGGGACTTTTTTCTGCGTTTGCCAGGAAAAGCCAGCGGCCTTATGCCAGCGTTAAAACCTCTAACAGACATATTCAGGCCTATACAATGAATGACAGTAACCGCATACGGCTTACCTGGATCAGCTTCTTTTCGTACGCGCTGACCGGTGCTTTAGTGATCGTCACAGGGATGGTGATGGGAAACATTGCAGAGTACTTTAATCTGCCGGTTTCCAGCATGAGTAACACCTTTACTTTCCTCAACGCCGGTATTTTGATTTCGATCTTCCTTAATGCCTGGCTGATGGAAATCATCCCGCTGAAGCGTCAGTTGATCTTCGGCTTTGTCCTGATGGTGCTGGCGGTCGCAGGGCTAATGCTCGGCAAGAGCCTGACCATGTTCTCGCTGTGCATGTTTATCCTCGGCGTGGTGAGCGGCATCACCATGTCGATCGGCACCTTCCTGATCACCCACATGTATGCCGGCCGCCAGCGCGGTTCGCGCCTGTTGTTCACCGATTCCTTCTTCAGCATGGCCGGGATGATCTTCCCGATCGTCGCCGCGATGCTGCTGGCCCGCCATATCGGCTGGTACTGGGTTTACGCCTGCATCGGCCTGCTGTACGTGGCGATCTTCGTGCTGACCCTGTGCTCCGAATTCCCGGTGCTGGGCAAGAAAGGCGCCGATGCCGGTCAACCGGTCGAGAAAGAAAAATGGGGCATCGGCGTGCTGTTCCTGTCGATCGCCGCGCTGTGCTACATCCTCGGCCAGCTGGGCTTCATTCAGTGGGTGCCTGAGTACGCGACCAAGTCGTTCAACATGGACATCGGCCAGGCCGGTAAGCTGGTGAGCGACTTCTGGACCTCTTACATGGTCGGCATGTGGGTGTTCAGCTTCATCCTGCGCTTCTTCGATCTGCAGCGCATCGTCACCGTACTGGCCGCGCTGGCTACCGGCGCGATGTACCTGTTCGTCAGCACCGACAATCCGGAACACCTGGGCTACTACATCATGGCCCTGGGCTTCGTTTCCAGCGCCATCTACACCACGCTGATCACCCTCGGCTCGCTGCAGACCAAGGTCTCCTCGCCGAAGCTGGTCAACTTTATCCTGACCTGCGGCACCATCGGCACCATGCTGACCTTCGTGGTCACCGGCCCGATCGTGGCGAAAGGCGGCGCGCACGCGGCGCTGACTACCGCCAACGGCCTGTACCTGGCGGTGTTCGTGATGTGTCTGCTGCTGGGCTTCGTGACCAAGCACCGCAGCCACGGTCACGTGACGCACTAACGTCTTCGCATCAAATACATCAAGGGCGCCCGCAAGGCGCCCTTTTTTATGTACATTTTTCACACTTAATTATACATTGTTTATACGTGAACAATGGAGAGGGATTGCTCATGAAAGTCTTTATCAAAAAATGGGGCAACAGCGCGGGAATGCTAGTGCCCTCAGCGCTAATGAACGAGCTGGAACTACAGGTAGGTCAGGAAATGGACATGCAGGTCATCGATGGAGCGTTGGTCATTAAACCGGTTAAGAAACGCTATTCACTGCAGCAATTGCTCGATGGCTGCGACGGTGAAGCGCCGGCCGCCGCAGACGACAACTGGGAACACATGCCGCCGGCGGGGAAAGAAGTATGGTGAAGCGCCCCGTTTTTCAGCGCGGAGATCTTATCCGGGTCAGCCTGAATCCCGTGGTTGGCCGTGAGCAGCAAGGCGACTTTCGTCCGGCACTGGTGCTCTCTCCCCGCGAGTTTAATGCGTTGGGCATGGTGCTGGTCGCCCCTATTTCGCAAGGGGCTAATTTTGCCCGTACAGCGGGTTTCACCGTCAGCCTGAGCGGGAGCGGCACCGCAACGCAGGGCGTCATCTTGATCAACCAGGTTCGCATGATGGATCTGGCCGGGCGCAGCGCGCAATTCATTGAACGTGCCCCTGGCGAAGTCATCACCGACGCGCTGGCGCGGCTTCAGGCAATCATCGACTAGCGCCGAAAATCCACCGTCTCATCCTGCTGCAAATGCAGCGTGGTTTCCGCCGGCCGCGTTTCGGCGATCACCGCGCCCTGGCGAATCGAATAACGCACCGGCGTCTGGCGGCGCACCGCGTCGAAACCGCTTTCCGCCGGCAGGATCACCAGGTTGGCGCTGTTGCCGGCCGCCAGGCCGTAGTCGCTCAGGTTAAGGGTGCGCGCGCTGTGGTGGGTGATCAGCTTCAGTCCGTCGTCGATTTGGCCATAGCCCATCAGCTGGCACACGTGCAGCCCCATGTGCAGCACCTGCAGCATGTTGGCGGTGCCGAGCGGATACCAGGGATCGAACACGTCGTCATGGCCGAAGCAGACGTTGATCTCCGCCTCCAACATCTCCTTCACTCGGGTCACGCCGCGCCGTTTCGGGTAACTGTCGAAACGGCCCTGCAGGTGAATGTTCACCAGCGGATTGGCGACGAAGTTGATGCCGGACATTTTCAGCAGGCGGAACAGCCGCGAGGCGTAAGCACCGTTGTAAGAGTGCATCGCCGTGGTGTGGCTGGCGGTGACTTTCGCTCCCATCTCCAGCTTCAGCGCCAGCGCCGCCACGGTTTCGACGAAACGCGATTGTTCGTCGTCTATCTCGTCGCAGTGCACGTCCACCAGCCGATCGTATTTTTGCGCCAGCGCGAACGCCTTATGCAGCGACTCCACGCCGTATTCGCGGGTGAATTCGAAGTGCGGAATGGCGCCCACCACGTCGGCCCCCAGCCGCAGCGCCTCTTCAAGCAGCGCTTCGCCGTTGGGATAGGAAAGGATCCCCTCCTGCGGAAAGGCGACGATCTGCAGCGTCACCCAGGGCGCCACCTCCTGCTTCACCTCCAGCATGGCGCGCAGCGCGGTCAGCGTAGGATCGGAAACGTCGACGTGAGTGCGCACATACTGCACGCCGTTGGCGATCTGCCACTTGAGCGTTTGCCAGGCGCGCTGTTTGACATCTTCATGGGTCAACAGCGCTTTGCGTTCGGCCCAGCGCTCAATGCCCTCGAACAGCGTGCCGGACTGGTTCCAGGCCGGCTGACCGGCGGTTTGCGTGGTATCCAGGTGGATATGCGGTTCGACGAACGCCGGCAGCGCCAGCCCGCCCTGCGCATCCAACACGTCGCTGCGCCACTCCTGTCCTTCCGGCTGCGGCACCAGATGCGCGATGCGCCCCTGCTCGATCGCCAGTTGCCACAATCCTTCATGCCCGCTTAAACGCAGGTTGTCGATAAACTTCAATGGACGTTTCGCCACCCTTCACCTCTGCCGTTGCGCTGGTTTTCTTCATCATACTGGCAGCGGATCGCACTGACAAAGTCGCCGTGTCGTGCCTACCCCCTGCGTTTACTCCCTGCGGGGTAATTTACATGCAAACTGACTCGCTTCAGCTAAAGATGAATAAAATCCGCAACTTATCAAAAAACGTGAAAAATCATTCATATACCACATTGGAGGTATATGGAAGTGTGATTGATTTGCATCAATAAATTGCTCATCGGGAGGGATAAGGTAACCCTAGGAAACCAGAATTTTGAGGCAATAATGAGCAGAGTCAAACTTGCCGTCGTCGGCAATGGCATGGTCGGCCACCGGTTCATCGAAGATCTGTTGGATAAAGCAGACAAAGACCAATTCGAGATCACCGTATTTTGCGAAGAGCCGCGCATAGCTTACGATCGCGTGCACCTCTCTTCCTACTTCTCTCACCACACCGCCGAAGAGCTGTCGCTGGTGCGCGAAGGCTTTTACGAAAAACACGGCGTGAAGGTGCTGATCGGCGAACGCGCTATCACCATCAATCGCGACGAGAAGGTCATCCACTCCAACACCGGCCGCACCGTCTATTACGACAAGCTGATCATGGCCACCGGCTCCTATCCGTGGATCCCGCCGATTAAAGGCTCGGATAGCCAGGACTGCTTCGTTTACCGCACCATCGAAGACCTGTACGCCATCGAAGCCTGTGCGCGCCGCAGCAAACGCGGCGCGGTAGTCGGTGGCGGGCTGTTGGGGCTGGAAGCCGCCGGCGCGCTGAAAAGCCTGGGGGTGGAAACGCATGTGATCGAGTTCGCTCCGGTGCTGATGGCCGAACAGCTCGACCCGATGGGCGGTGACCAGCTGCGCCGCAAGATCGAGCGCATGGGCGTCAAGGTGCACACCGGCAAAAATACCCAGGAGATCGTCAACGGCGGCGGCACGGCGCGCAAAACCCTGCATTTCGCCGACGGCAGCCTGCTGGAAGTGGATTTCATCGTGTTCTCCACCGGCATCCGCGCCCAGGACAAGCTGGCGCGCCAGTGCGGGCTGGAGATCGGCCGCCGCGGCGGCATCGCCATCAACGACAGCTGCCAGACGTCGGATCCGGACGTGTACGCCATCGGTGAGTGCGCCGCCTGGCGCGATCGCACCTTCGGCCTGGTGGCGCCGGGATACAAAATGGCGCAGGTGGCCGCCGATCACCTGCTGGGCCGCGAAAATGGCTTCCAGGGCGCCGACATGAGCGCCAAACTGAAACTGCTGGGCGTGGACGTCGGCGGCATCGGCGATGCCCACGGCCGCACCGAAGGCGCCCGCAGCTACGTTTATCTGGATGAAAGCAAAGAAGTCTACAAACGCATCGTGGTCAGCGCCGACAACAAAACCCTGCTCGGCGCGGTGCTGGTGGGCGACACCAGCGACTACGGCAACCTGCTGCAGCTGGCGCTGAACGGCATCGCGTTGCCGGAGAACCCGGACGGCCTGATCCTGCCGGCTCATGCGGGCAGCAAACCGGCCATCGGCGTGGATTCGCTGCCGGAAAGCGCGCAGATCTGCTCCTGCTTCGACGTCAGCAAAGGCGACATCATCCAAGCGGTCAACAAAGGCTGTCACACCGTGGCGGCGCTGAAGGCCGAAACCAAGGCCGGCACCGGTTGCGGCGGCTGTATCCCGCTGCTTACCCAGGTGTTGAACGCCGAGCTGAGCAAGCAAGGCATCGAGGTCAACCATCACCTGTGCGAACACTTCGCCTATTCGCGCCAGGAGCTGTTCCACCTGATCCGCGTCGAAGGCATCAAGTCGTTCGAGGCGCTGTTGGCCAAATACGGCAAAGGCTACGGCTGCGAAGTCTGTAAGCCGACCGTCGGCTCGCTGCTGGCCTCGTGCTGGAACGAGTACATCCTCAAGCCGCAGCATACGCCGCTGCAGGATACCAACGACAACTTCCTCGGCAATATCCAGAAAGACGGCACTTACTCGGTGATCCCGCGCTCCGCCGGCGGCGAAATCACCCCGGACGGCCTGCTGGCCATCGGCCAGATCGCCAAGGAGTACAACCTGTACACCAAAATGACCGGTTCGCAACGCATCGGCATGTTCGGCGCGCAAAAAGACGACCTGCCGGCCATCTGGCGCAAGCTGCTCGCCGCCGGCTTTGAAACCGGCCACGCGTATGCCAAGGCGCTGCGCATGGCGAAAACCTGTGTCGGCAGCACCTGGTGCCGGTATGGCGTCGGCGACAGCGTCGGTTTCGGCGTCACGCTGGAACATCGCTACAAAGGCATCCGCACCCCGCACAAAATGAAGTTCGGCGTCTCGGGCTGCACCCGTGAATGCGCCGAAGCGCAGGGCAAGGACGTCGGCATCATCGCCACCGAGAACGGCTGGAACCTGTATGTCTGCGGCAACGGCGGCATGAAACCGCGCCACGCCGACCTGCTGGCCGCCGACCTCGATCGCGAAACCCTGGTGCGTTACCTCGACCGCTTCATGATGTTCTATATCCGCACCGCCGATAAGCTGCAGCGCACCTCGGTGTGGCTGGAAAGCCTGGAAGGCGGCATCGATTACCTGCGCAAGGTGATCGTCGACGACAAGCTCGGCATCAACGCGCAGTTGGAAGCCGAGATCGCCCGCCTGCGCGACGCGGTGGTCTGCGAGTGGAAAGAGACCGTCGAGCACCCGGAAACGCAGCTGCGCTTCGCCCACTTCATCAACAGCCCGCTGCGCGATCCGAACGTGCAGGTGGTGGCCGAACGCGACCAGCACCGCCCGGCCCGCCCTGACGAGCGCATTCCCGTCACCCTGATCGATACCGAGGAGAGCCACGCATGAGCCAGTGGATTACCGTTTGTCCCGTCGCCGACATTCTGCCCGGCACCGGCGTGTGCGCCCTGATCGGCGATCGGCAGGTGGCGGTGTTCCGCCCCTATGCCGACGAACAGGTGTTCGCCATCAGCAATATCGACCCGTTCGCCCAGGCCAGCGTGCTGTCGCGTGGCCTCATCGCCGAACATCAGGGCGAACTGTGGGTCGCCAGCCCGCTGAAGAAACAGCATTTCCGCCTGTACGACGGCCACTGTCTGGAAGATGACAACCGTTCCGTTGCCAGCTTCACCAGCCGGGTGGTCGACGGCATCGTGCAAGTCGCGGCATAACCTTTCGGGAGGCAACATGTTTACCGATACGATCAACAAATGCGCCGTCAACGCGGCGCGCATCGTCCGCCTGGCGAAGGAGAGCCCGCTCGGCTTCTGGATTAGCTCGGCGATGGCGGGCGCCTACGTCGGCCTCGGCATCATCCTGATCTTCACCCTCGGCAACCTGGTCGACCCAAGCGTGCGGCCGCTGGTGATGGGCGCCACCTTCGGCATCGCGCTGACGCTGGTGATCATCGCCGGTTCCGAGCTGTTCACCGGCCATACGATGTTCCTGACGCTCGGCGTCAAGGCCGGCACCATCCGCCAAAGCCAGATGTGGGCGGTGCTGCCGCAAACCTGGCTCGGCAACCTGCTCGGCTCGGTGCTGGTGGCGCTGATGTATTACTACGGCGGCGGCAGCCTGCTGCCGGTGGATACCAGTCTGGTGCACAGCGCCGCGCTGGCGAAAACCACCGCGCCGGCCGAGGTGCTGTTCTTCAAGGGCGTATTGTGCAACTGGCTGGTTTGTCTGGCGATTTGGATGGCGATCCGCGTTGAAGGCGCCGCCAAGTTCATCGCCATTTGGTGGTGCCTGCTGGCCTTTATCGCCTCGGGTTACGAACACTCCGTCGCCAACATGACGCTGTTCGCCCTCTCCTGGTTCGGCAACCACAGCGAGGCCTACACCCTCGCCGGCATTGGCCACAACCTGCTGTGGGTGACGCTGGGCAACATCCTGTCCGGCTCGGTGCTGATGGGCCTGGGGTATTGGTATGCCACGCCGCGCGCCGAACGCCCGCTGGCGGCGAAAGCCGCCGCACGTCAGACCGCCTGAGTTTTCGGGGGCGCATTTCGCCCCCCACCCTGATGACCCCGAGGAGTGCCGATGGACTACCTGCCGATTTTCTGCCAACTGCAACATAAAGCCTGTCTGCTGGTCGGCGGCGGCGAGATCGCCGAACGCAAGGCGCGCCTGCTGCTGGACGCCGGCGCGGCGCTGACCGTCAACGCCCTGGACTTCACCCCGCAGTTCCGCCTGTGGGCGGAAGAAGGCCGGTTGACCCTGGCAGCAGGCGAATTCAGCCCAGCCCTGCTGGCGGAAAAATGGCTGGTGATCGCCGCCACTGACCGGCTGGAGGTCAACGCGCGGGTATACCAGTGCGCCAACCAGCAACGGGTGTTCTGCAACGTGGTCGACGATCCGAAACGCGCCAGCTTTATCATGCCGTCGATTATCGATCGTTCGCCGATCATGGTGGCGGTGTCCTCCGGCGGCAAAGCGCCGGTGCTGGCGCGGCTGCTGCGCGAGAAGCTGGAAGCGATGCTGCCGCAGCACCTCGGCAAGCTGGCTCAACTGGGCGGCTCGCTGCGGCAGCGGGTAAAACAACGCTTCAGCGGCCTCGGCGCACGCCGTCGCTTCTGGGAAAGGTTGTTCGCCCACGATCGGCTGGCGCAATCGCTGGCCAACGGCGACGCCGCGCTGGCCGAACGCCAGCTCGAGCAGTTGTTCAGCGAACAACGGGAAGATCGCGGTGAAGTGGTGCTGGTGGGCGCCGGGCCAGGCGATGCCGGTTTGCTGACGCTGAAAGGGCTGCAACAGATCCAGCAGGCCGACGTGGTGGTTTACGACCGGCTGGTCTCCGAAGAGATCATGACGCTGGTGCGCCGCGACGCCGAGCGCATCTTCGTCGGCAAACGCGCCGGGCACCACTGCGTGCCGCAGGAACAGATCAACCAAATCCTGCTGCAGCAGGCGCTGCAAGGCAAACGCGTGGTACGCCTGAAGGGCGGCGATCCCTTTATCTTCGGCCGCGGCGGCGAAGAGCTGGAGACGCTGGCGGACGCCAACGTGCCGTTCTCGGTGGTGCCTGGCATTACCGCCGCCTCCGGCTGTTCCGCCTACAGCGGCATCCCGCTCACCCACCGCGACCATGCGCAGAGCGTCCGCCTGGTGACCGGCCACGCCAAGGCCGACGGTGGATTGGACTGGGCGACGCTGGCCGCCGGGCAACAGACGCTGGTGTTCTATATGGGGCTGTCGCAAGCGACGGAAATCCAGCGCAGGCTGATCGCGAACGGACTGCCGGCCGCCACGCCGGTGGCGCTGGTGGAAAACGGCACTTCTTGCCGCCAGCGGGTGATCGAAGGCGAACTCCACCAACTGGGCGCCTTGTCCCTGCAGGCCGCCAGCCCCAGCCTGATCATCGTCGGCAGCGTGGTCAGCCTGCGCAGCAAGCTCAATTGGTTCGCCAGCGAGGAATCGCCCGCCAGCCTGGCGCAAATGGCGTGATACCGACGTAAAAAAAGCGGCCTAAGGCCGCTTTTTTATTTGCGCCGGCGTTACGCCTGCGGCGGTACGAAACCGACGGCCTGATAGACCTTCGCCAGGGTTTCCTGCGCGCGCGCGCGCGCCTTGGCGGCGCCGTCGCGCATCACCTGCTGCAGATAGGCTTCGTCGTTGCGGAAGCGGTGGTAGCGCTCCTGCAGCTCAGCCAGCATGCCGGAGACGGCTTCCGCCACCGCGCCTTTCAGGTGGCCGTACATCTGGCCTTCGAACTCGGCTTCCAACTGCGCGATGCTCTTGCCGGTCACGCCGGCGAGGATATCCAGCAGGTTGGAGACGCCCGCCTTGTTGACCACGTCGTAACGCACGACAGGCGGCTCTTCCGAGTCGGTCATTGCGCGTTTGATCTTCTTGGTCACCGCTTTCGGATCTTCCAGCAGGCCGATCACGTTGTTGCGGTTGTCGTCCGACTTGGACATCTTCTTGGTCGGCTCCTGCAGCGACATCACGCGCGCGCCGGATTTAGGAATAAACGGCTCCGGCACTTTGAACACGTCGCCGTACAGCGCGTTGAAACGCTGGCCCACGTCGCGGCTCAGCTCCAGGTGCTGTTTCTGGTCTTCGCCCACCGGCACCTGGTTGGTTTGATACAACAGGATATCCGCCGCCATCAGCACCGGATAGCTGAACAGCCCGGCGTTGATGTTCTCGGCGTAGCGTGCGGATTTGTCCTTGAACTGCGTCATGCGGCTCAGTTCGCCGAAATAGGTGTAACAGTTCAGCACCCAACTCAACTGCGTATGCTCAGGCACGTGCGACTGCACGAAGATGGTGCTTTTTTCCGGATCGATGCCGCAGGCCAGATACAGCGCCAGCGTATCCAGCGTGGCCTTGCGCAGCTTCTCGGCGTCCTGGCGCACGGTGATGGCATGCAGATCGACGATGCAGTAGATGCAGTCGTAGTCGTCCTGCATCTGCACCCACTGACGCAGCGCACCCATGTAGTTGCCGATGGTCAGTTCGCCGGACGGCTGCGCGCCGCTAAATACGATGGGCTTACTCATGTTTAAATTTCCTGATTCTCTAAAGATGACAGCCCAAGAGCGGGCAACAAATCGGCGAAGCGCTCCAACACCCGATCGGGGTGGCTCAGGGCGATCGATTCACCGTAGTTATAACCGTAGGTAAAGCCGACGCTCGGACAACCGGCGCCCTGCGCGGCTTGAATATCGTTGCGTGAATCGCCGACGAACAGCAGCTCATGCGCGCGCAGCCCAAGCTTGCCGAGTACCAGGTACAACGGCGCCGGGTGCGGTTTCTTTTCCGTCACGTCGTCGCCGCCGATCACCAGCGAGAAATAGTCGCCAATGCCCAACGATGCCAGCAGCGGCGCCACGAACGGCGTCGGCTTGTTGGTCACCAGCGCCATCGGGTAACCGTGCGCGGCCAGGCGGGCCAGCGTCTCTTGCACCTGTGGGAACAGACGGCTGCCGCTGTCGACGGTCTGCGCGTAGAAATGGTCGAAGCGTTCACGCAGCCGGCTGCACTGCGCCGGCGTGCCTTCCGCCTCCGCCCAACGCAGCGCGCGCTGCACCAGCACGTCGGCGCCGTTGCCGATCCAGGTGCCGACCCGTGCCTCACCCGCTTGCGGCAGGCCCGTCTCTTCCAGCGCCATATCGATGGCGGCCGCCAGACCCGGCGCGCTGTCGACCAGCGTGCCGTCCAGATCGAAGGCCAATGCGCGGATCGCGCCGAAATCAGCCATGGGTAACCTTCGCCAGCTCGCTGCGCATTTCGTCAATCACCTTGCGGTAGTCCGGCTGGCCAAAGATGGCGGAACCGGCGACGAACATATCGGCGCCTGCGGCGGCGATTTCGGCGATGTTATCCACCTTCACCCCGCCGTCGACCTCCAGGCGGATATCGCGACCGCTGTCGTCGATCAGTTTGCGCACCTGGCGCAGCTTGTCCAGGGTGCCGTGGATGAACGACTGGCCGCCGAAGCCCGGGTTGACCGACATCAGCAGGATCACGTCAATTTTATCCATCACGTAATCGAGGTAGCTCAGCGGCGTCGCCGGGTTAAACACCAGACCGGCCTTACAACCGTGCTCTTTGATCAGCTGAATGGTGCGATCGACATGTTCGGAAGCTTCGGGGTGGAAAGAGATATAAGACGCGCCGGCCTTGGCGAAATCTGGCACGATGCGATCTACCGGCTTGACCATCAGATGCACGTCAATCGGCGCGGTAATGCCGTAGTTGCGCAGCGCTTCGCACACCATTGGACCGATGGTCAGATTGGGCACATAGTGGTTGTCCATGACGTCGAAGTGCACCACGTCGCCGCCTGCGGCCAGCACGTTAGCGGTATCTTCACCTAACCGGGCAAAATCTGCCGACAGAATGGACGGGGCAATCAAAAACTTTTTCATCCGCTTCTCCAAACGTAGGGTCGAGTTGTTATGCGCCGGGGTGCCCCCGGCTTAGCGATACAGCGCCAAAAGCTCGTTCACTTTACTGCGGCCGAGAATGTTGCGGCTGATTGTGCGGCGCGCTTTCACCACATACAGCGCAGCATGCTGGTACCAGTCGCGCGTCAGCTCGGTATCGTGATTGGAGATCAATACCGGTACCTGGCTCTCTACCGAGAGCTGGTGCGCCAGATGCGCCAGGCTCTGCTGATCGGCGATGCTGAAGCTGTTGGTGTGGTAAGCGGTAAAATTCGCCGTCGCCGACAGCGGCGCGTAAGGCGGATCGCAATACACCACGGCACCGGCCACGGCCTTCGCCATGGTATCGCGGTAATGCTCGCAGACAAAAGTGGCATTGCGCGATTTTTCGGCAAACCAGTAGAGCTCTTCTTCCGGGAAGTACGGTTTCTTGTACCGGCCGAACGGCACGTTGAACTCGCCGCGCAGGTTATAGCGGCACAGGCCGTTATAGCAGTGACGGTTCAGGTACAGGAACAGCAGCGCCCGGCGGTAAGGCTCGGTGCTAGTATTAAACTCTTCTCTCAGCAGGTAAAACTGATCCGAGTTATTGAATTCATCGGCGAAAAGCGTGCGGGCATCGCGCACGAAGTCATCCGTGCGCAGCTTAACGATGTTATACAGGTTGATAAGATCGCTATTGATGTCGGCGAGAATGTAGGCGTCGTAATCCGTATTCAGAAAGACGGATCCCGCACCCACGAAGGGCTCGATTAAGCAGTCTCCCGCCGGCAGATGGCGACGAATCTCATCTACCAGCGGGTATTTTCCACCAGCCCATTTTAAAAAAGCGCGGTTTTTCTTCATGCCGTCAATTAGCTACTTATACAATTCAGAGCGGCGGATTGTACTCTGTTTCAGACAGCACATCAGCGCACAAATTTAAATGATTTATTTTTTAAGATCTTGCTGCACTTGGTGTACAGGTCGGACCCACGGTTTTTTCGCCTGCACATCCGCCGGCAACGAAGCAATGGCGCGCTTCGCTTCTGCGGAAGAAGCATAGTTGCCGCTCACCAGCACGAACCACGGCTTGCCGTCACGCTTGGTGGCGTACACCAGGTAATTCTGCAGTTTCTGCTGTTTGGCGTAGGCGTTCAGCGTATCGGAACGCGAAGCGCTGCTCAGTTGCAAGGTATAATGGCTGCCCGGCGCAGACTGCAGAGAGCTGCCGCTGCTGGCGACCGCTCCCGCTTTCGCGGTGGAAGACGGCTTGGCCGGCGGCGTATACACCGTGGTCGGTGATTTATGCTGCGTTGCGGTCGGTTTGGCGGCGGCGGTTTTCGCCGGCGTTTTATGCTGTTGCGGCGCGGTTCCCTGCACAGGACGCGTCGCTTCGCGCGCTGCGGCACCGCTCATCACCGTCGCCGGTGCGGTCGGCAACGTCGACGCTGCGCCAGTCATGCCTTGGGTCGCCGCATCCACCTGCCCCTGCTGCTGCGACAGCGCATCCGCCATGTTGCCCGGCAAATCGACGCGCTGCTGCGCACCGCCCTGCTGAGGCTGCGTTTGCGCTTCGGTCGGCGTGCCGGAGATCGGCGGAACGCTGACGTTCTGCGGTTGCTGCGGCTGAGTCGCGCTCACGCCGTTGTTATCGTGGGTATCCGTCGTGCCGCCCGGCACGCCGTTGTTGGCGGTGGTCAGCGACGAAGAACCGGACAGGTTGATATCGCGGGCTCCGCCGTTTTGCGCGCCGTTCTCCTGAGCCGCTTCATGTTTGGTCGGCGCCTTCAGGGCTGAACCGATGCCGATAATCAGCAATAGCAGCACCAAAATGCCGATGCCAATCATCAAATGTTGGCGCGAAACGGCGAAGCGCGGCGCGGCGGCCGGCTTGCGCGAGCGCGTAGGGCGACGATCGCTGCTATCAGGTCTGAGATCGTCTTCCGGTTTAAACTCGTCCATCTGAAACCCTCCAACTAGAGGCAAAAGCCCGCCACCGTAGATCTACCGTGGCACGGGCAGATTAACCCGATGATGGCAAAGCGACACCCGTCGTGCTCTGCTCACTGTATTAATATAGATGCAAATGGCGGCTAAGCCACTGTTACTTAGTCCGATTTAATTACTCGCCCGCTCAGGCAGGCAGGCGGCGATCGACGCCAACACCAGCTCATGCCCTACGCCGCCGCGCACTTCCGCCGCACCGATCGCGGTCGGCAGCACCAGACGCAGTTCACCCGCCAGCACTTTCTTGTCGCGCAGCATGTGCGGCAGATAGGATTCCGGCGTCATTTCCTGCGGCCCGCAGACCGGCAAGCCGGCGCGCAGCAGCAGCGTTTTGATGCGCTCGATGTCTTCAACGGAGAACTGGCCGAGACGGTGCGCGGTTTCCGCCGCCATCACCATGCCCGCAGCCACCGCTTCGCCGTGCAGCCATACGCCGTAGCCCATTTCGGCTTCGATGGCATGGCCGTAAGTATGGCCAAGATTCAGCAAGGCTCGCAGGCCGCTTTCGCGTTCGTCGGCGGCCACAACCTCGGCCTTGAGCTCGCAGCAGCGGCGGATACAGTAGGCCAACGCCTGCATATCCAGCGCCATCAGCGCATCGATGTTGTTTTCCAACCAGACGAAGAACTCGCGATCGAGGATGATCCCGTATTTGATGACTTCTGCCAGGCCGGAAGAGAGTTCACGCGTCGGCAACGTTTTCAGGCAATCCAGATCAACCACCACCGAAGCGGGTTGATAGAAAGCGCCGATCATGTTTTTGCCGAGCGGGTGGTTGACGGCGGTCTTGCCGCCCACGGAAGAGTCCACCTGCGACAACAGCGTGGTGGGAACCTGAATGAAGCGCACGCCGCGTTGGTAGCACGCGGCGGCAAAGCCGGTCAGATCGCCGACAACGCCACCGCCGAGGGCGATCAGCGTAGTATCGCGCCCGTGCGGTTTTTCCAGCAGCGCCGAAAACACCTGCTCCAACACCGCCAGAGATTTGTACTGCTCACCATCAGGAAGGATCACCTGATCCACCACGACGCCGCCCTGCTCCAGCACCTGCCGGACACGCTCCAGATAAAGCGGCGCCAGGGTCTGGTTGGTGACCAACATCGCTTGCTCACCCGCCTTCAACGGCATAAAAGAAGCCGGATCGTTGAACAATCCGGCGGCGATGGTAATCGGGTAGCTGCGCTCCCCAAGCGTTACAGTAATTCTCTCCATGTCGCGCTCAGTTCTCTGTATGGTGCGGCGGTGGTTGATCCCCGCAACTGCGGGGAACACAAATCAGTTCTCCGCATTGGCCGACGGCGAACGCGGAAAGCGGCAATCAGTTGCTTTCCAGCATGTTGATGATCTGGTTGGCAACCACTTTAGCGCTCTGATCGTCGGTGCGGATGGTGACATCGGCAATCTCTTCATACAACGGATTGCGTTCTTTCGCCAAGGCTTCCAGCACTTCACGCGGCGGAGAATCGACCTGCAGCAGCGGGCGTTTTTTATCACGCTGGGTACGAGCAAGCTGCTTCTCGATCGTGGTTTCCAGATAGACCACCACGCCGCGCGCGGACAGACGGTTGCGCGTTTCGCGCGACTTCACCGAACCGCCGCCGGTCGCCAACACAATCCCTTGTTTTTCCGTCAGTTCATTAATGACTTTTTCTTCACGATCGCGGAAACCTTCTTCCCCTTCCACGTCGAATACCCAGCCCACGTCAGCTCCGGTACGTCGCTCAATTTCTTGATCGGAGTCGAAGAACTCCATATTGAGTTGCTGAGCTAACTGACGGCCAATAGTGCTTTTGCCGGCACCCATAGGCCCAACCAGAAAGATATTGCGTTTCTCTGCCATGTTTTTCGGTATTACTAAGACAATTCGTTAATGTTAACCCGCCCCGCCAATCAAATCAGCGGCGGGACCTAAACTGAAACCTCATGAGCGATAGTGCGAGATCAGACGAAAAATTATCTCAACACTCTTGGTAGTTTGGCAACCGAATAAATCGCAATCCACGCCGCGGGAGGGAAACCATATGTTTTTAACGGCGTCTTGACGCTAACAAAAAACCTCGGTGCTCAATTCGGTAACCCTTGTAAGCTAAATCGGCCGCAGCGTCAAACGCAGATCCCCCCAAGGGGATAAAAAAGTGTATCTGCTCATCAACTTTAGGAGATTTGCCGCCCAGCCGACAGGCGGCCGCTTATCCCTTAATCAGAGTCGGCGTAATGAAGATCACCAGTTCGCGTTTTTTCTGTTGTGCGCCGCTTTGCCGGAACAAGCCCCCCAGCAGTGGCGCATCCCCCAATCCCGGCACCTTGTCCGCCGTCTTGCCGCTATGCCGTTGAAAAATACCGCCGAGCACCAGGGTTTCGCCGCTTTTCACCGTGATCTGCGTCTTAATCTCTTGTTTATCGATGGTCAATGCCTCACCCGCCCCGCGGCTGATGGCGCGCCCCGGCATATTTTGGCTGATGTGCAGCGTCAGCGTGATGCGCCCGTCCGGCAACACTTTCGGCGTCACCTCCATGCCCAGCACCGCCTCTTTGAACTCGATGGCGGTCGCACCGCTGGCGCCGCTCGACACTTCATAAGGGATCTCCGTCCCCTGTTTGATGCTGGCGGTTTGCAGGTGCGCCGTCAGCAGGCGCGGACTGGCGATGATCTCCACCTGATTCTCCTGCTCCAGCGCCGTCAGCTCGAGGCTCAACAAACGCCCGCTGATGCGCGCCAGATGAAAACCGGCGTTCACGGCGCCGCGTTCCAGCGGCAGATTGACACCGACATTGCCCGGCCGCAACGGCCGCGCCGGCCTGTCGTCGGCCGCCAACCCCCAACGCACGCCAAGCTCACGCAGGCTTTCGCGGTTGATGGTCACGATATGCGCCGCCAGTTGCACCTGCGCCAGCGGCGCGTCCATTTCCGTTATCCGCTTTTTCAACTGCGTCAGGATTGGCGCGGTGTCGCGCAGCAGCAACGTATTGGTGCGTTTATCCGCCAACACGCTGCCACGCTCGCTCAGCAACGCGCCGCGTTGGGCGTTGAGGCTTTCGGCAATTTCCGCCGCATCGCCGTTCTGTAACGTCAGGGTCAGGCTGTGCAGCGGTTGCCGCTGCGCCAACGCCTCTCGCTGCTGCCTTTTTTCCTGCGCGTCCGGCTCCGGCGAGATCAGTATCACGTTGCCTTCCCGCGTCATCGCCAGTTTGCCCATGCGCAGGGTCAACGCCAGCGCCTGAGGCCAGGGCACATTCTCCAGCCGCAGAGTCAGGTTGCCGCTCACGCCGGGCGCGGCGATCAGGTTCATCTGCCGATAATCCGCCAACGCCTGCAGGATGACCGTGACCGGCGCATCCTGAAATTCCAGGGAAACCCGCTGCTTATCCTGCGCCTGCGCGGTGCCGAGCGTCAGGCACCACAGCGCCACGCCCAATCCAGCACATCCTTTCATGGTTTGCCATCCTTGTTGTCCATCATGAGCGAGACGTCGCCCTGGCTCGCCGGGCAATCCGGTTCGGCCGTCAGCGCCGTTAACGTCAAGCTACGCGCCTGCACCTGCGTCACCTGCCAGCGCTCGGCCAGCACCCGTTGCTGCGGCCGCAGGCGCAACCATTTTCCCGCCGGCGTCACCACCCAGCCATAGCGCAGCGTCGGTTGCCCGATGACGCCTTTCAGTCGCCAGCTCGCCGGCGACGCCTCCGTTTGGGCACAAGCAGACATCGGAAGCGGCGCAAACGGGTCGCGCGGCTCAGCGCATAATGCCCATGGCCACAGCAGCCACCACCAACGGCCGGGTCTTTTACTCATTGGGCTGATCCTCGGCGGCATCCTGCAAAACCAACCGCGCCGTCATGCCAAGGGACGGCGTCTCCACGCTCAGTTGCTCGAGGCGTAAATCGGCGGGCAGCGCCTCCAGCAGCGCCAGCAAACCGGCGTAGTCAATGCGCAAGCTCAGCGTTTGCCGCGGCGGTTTTTCCTGCCGCTGCCAGCGCAACAAGGCGCCTCCCGCCCGTTGCAGCACGCTCGCCAGATCGCCGTTGGTGGACGGAGGAAGCGGCGCCGCCGGGATAGCGGTTTCCGGCACCTCGTCCAGTTGGCGTTGCACCATGGCGATCTGTTGCAACAGGCGCTGTTGCCGCTCCCCCGCGCTTTCCCGCTGACGCCATTCGTCTTGCAGCATCCAGCCACCGCCCAACAGCGCCAACGTGCCGATACCCAACCCTTGCGACAGCAGCAATAGCCAGCCCGGCAAGCTCAGCCAGAGGCGCAGCCCGGATGACAAACGGTTATCCATCACGCCCCCACTGCGCCGCCAGATGAAAGGTGTACAGGCCGTCGTCGCGTTGCGCCACCTCAGCCAAACGCAACCGCGGCAACGCAGGCATCCCCGCCAGCCGCCGTTCGAACTGCGTGATGGCCGCAGGAGAACGGCTCAATCCACGCAGCCGCAGGCCGTTCACAGCATCGCTCTCCAGCGCCGTGAGCCACAGCGGTGGAGGAATGCTGGAGGACAATTGCTGCAGCAGCTGAAAATAACGCCGGTTATGCTGGGCATTGCTCGCCTGCCGTTCGGCGCGGACGCGGTGCAGCGCCCGCTGCGCCCGCTCTTGCTGTTGCTGACGGGCGAGCAACGTCAGTGCCGCCAGCTCTTCACCCAGCATCGCCAGCCGCGCCTGCCGCTGCGCCTGTTGGTGACGCAATTGGCCGGCGACCAGGAACAGCGCCAGCAGCAGTGCCGTTACCTGCAACATCAGCACGCCCAACCAGAAATAGCCGCGTCGCCGATCGCGGCGTTGTCGCCAGGGCAGAAAGTTGACCTGATACATCAGCGATCCTCCTCGCGCAGCGCCAGGCCACCGGCCAACGCGAACGCCGAAGGATGCGCAGGCAACGGCGGACGCAGCTGCGTGAAGGCGCTGAGCGGCGACCAGGCAAGGCAACCGGCGGGCAAGGCTCCCGCCAGCACGCTGCCGGCATAGACCGGCCGATCGTCGCCCGCCGGCATCTGAGCTTGCAGCGCCCGCAGCGCCTGCGCGTCATCGTCGCCCGGCGCCAGACCAAAAGCGAACGCGCCGTCGGCCGGCGCCACCCACAGCCATTCTCGTTCGAGACGGTGCATCAGCCCCGCAGCGGGCGGCACGCCTGCCGCCGTCGCCATCATCCGCAGCGCGCAGGGGGTGATATCGACCGCTTGCGGATGCAGGCCAGCCTGACGCAGACAATGCAGCCACTGCTGCAGCTCCTGCCGCCGCGCGGCGGTCAGCAACAGCGCCGCCTCATCCGCCGGCGCGGTGCGATAGTCGAGCGCCAGCGTCTGGCCATCGAGCGGAAACTGCTTCACACCGTGGCCGCCGATATAGTCGCTGCGTTCCGGCTCGCGCAGCCGCACGTCCGGCTGCGCCATGCGTTGCTGCAACACGCGCTGCGCCGGCAGGGCAATGCGTAAGGAAATATGTCGCGGCAGTTGGACGCGCCATTGCCGCAGCGCCCGGATCAGGAATTCGGAAGGTTCCAGACAGCCATCGCGTAAAACCGCCTGCGGCAGCGCCTGCTGCCACCAGTGGCGCAACTGCCAGCCGTTGCGGCGGCGTTGGGCCGCCACCGCCCGCACGCAGTCGATTTGTATATCCAGCCCCACCTGCCATGCTTGAGGGAACATGTTTCGCAAGCCTCCATAACATCAGATGATAAAAGAACATATCCATGTCGCAGGCTTGCCTTTATACTACCGCGCGGTTGTTTATAAACTGCCCAAATGACTTAGAAATGGGAAATCTCAGGTGAAGTTCGTAAAGTATTTACTAATCCTTGCAGTATGTTGCATCGTGCTGGGAGCAGCCTCGATTTTCGGCTTGTACAAATATGTCGAGCCGCAGCTGCCCGACGTCGCAACGCTGAAAGATGTGCGGCTGCAGATACCGATGCAGGTCTACAGCGCCGATGGCGAACTGATCGCCCAATACGGCGAGAAGCGCCGCATTCCGCTGAAACTGGATCAAATTCCACCGGTGATGGTGCACGCATTCATCGCCACCGAAGACAGCCGCTTCTATGATCACCATGGCGTCGATCCGGTCGGCATCTTCCGCGCCGCCTCCATCGCGTTGGTCTCCGGCCACGCTTCGCAGGGGGCCAGTACCATTACCCAACAGCTGGCGCGTAACTTCTTCTTAAGCCCGGAACGCACCCTGATGCGTAAAATCAAGGAAGCCTTCCTGGCGGTGCGCATCGAGCAGATGCTCACCAAGGATGAAATCCTTGAGCTGTATCTGAACAAGATCTATCTGGGTTACCGCGCCTACGGCGTAGGCGCCGCCGCGCAGGTCTATTTCGGCAAAGACGTCAGCCAGCTGACCCTGAGCGAAATGGCGACCATCGCCGGTCTGCCGAAAGCGCCGTCCACCTTCAACCCGCTCTATTCGCACGATCGCGCCGTTGCCCGCCGCAACGTGGTGCTGTCGCGCATGCTGGACGAACACTACATCACGCAGGCGCAGTACGATCAGGCGCGCTCCGAAGATCTGGTCGCCAATTACCATGCGCCGGAAATCAGCTTCTCCGCGCCGTATCTCTCCGAGATGGTGCGTCAGGAGATGATCAAGCGTTACGGTGAAAACGCCTATACCGACGGTTACAAGGTTTACACCACCGTCACCAAACGGCTGCAGTTGGCGGCGCAGGAGTCGGTACGCAACAACGTGCTGGCCTATGACATGCGCCACGGTTACCGCGGCCCATCCAACGTGTTGTGGAAAGTCGGCGAAGCGGCCTGGGATCGCAAACAGATTGTCGATTCGCTGAAAAACCTGCCGAACTACGGCCCGCTGGCGCCGGCGGTGATCACCGCCGCCAACCCGCAGGAAGCGACGGCGATGCTGGCCGACGGCAGCAGTATTGCCCTGCCGATGGCGACCATGCGCTGGGCACGCCCATACCGTTCGGACACTCAGCAAGGCCCAACGCCGAAACGCGTCACCGACGTAGTGCAGGCCGGCCAGCAAGTGTGGGTGCGTAAAGTGAACGAAGCCTGGTGGCTGTCGCAGGTGCCGGACGTCAACTCGGCGCTGGTCTCTATCAACCCGAACGACGGCGCGGTGAAAGCGCTGGTTGGCGGCTTCGACTTCAATCAGAGCAAGTTCAACCGCGTCACGCAGGCTCTGCGTCAGGTGGGCTCGAACATCAAACCGTTCCTGTACACCGCCGCGATGGATAAAGGCCTGACGCTGGCCACCATTCTGAATGACTTGCCGATTACCCGTTGGGATGCCGGCGCCGGCACCGACTGGCGGCCGAAGAACTCGCCGCCGACCTACGACGGCCCGATTCGCCTGCGACAGGGGCTGGGGCAGTCGAAGAACGTGGTGATGGTGCGTGCGATGCGCGCGATGGGCGTCGACTACGCGGCGGAATATCTGCAGCGCTTCGGCTTCCCGGCGCAGAATATCGTGCATACCGAATCGCTGGCGCTGGGGTCCGCCTCCTTCACCCCGATGCAGCTGGTGCGCGGCTACGCGGTGCTGGCGAACGGTGGTTATCTGGTCGACCCGTACTTCATCACCAAAATTGAAGACGATAACGGCAATACGGTGTTCGAAGCCAAACCGAAAGTGGTGTGCGGCAGCTGTAACCTGCCGGTGATCTACGGCGACACCCACCGTTCGGCGGTGCTGTCCGACGACAACATCGAAAACGTCGCCACCTCGCAGGAAGGCAACAACAGCACGGTGCCGATGCCTCAGCTGGAGCAAGTCACCCCGGCTCAGGTACAGCAGGACGGCGATCAACAGTATGCGCCGCACGTCATCAGCACACAGCTGGCCTTCCTGATCCACGACGCGCTGAACAGCAACATCTTCGGCGAACCGGGTTGGATGGGTACCGCCTGGCGCGCCGGCCGCGATCTGAAACGTCATGATATCGGCGGCAAAACCGGTACCACCAACAGTTCCAAGGACGCCTGGTTCTCAGGCTATGGCCCGGATACCGTGACCTCGGTGTGGATCGGTTTCGACGATCACCGCCGCGACCTGGGCCGTTCGACGGTATCCGGCGCCATCCCGGATCAGATTTCCGGCGGTGAAGGCGGTGCCAAGAGCGCCCAGCCGGCGTGGGACGACTTTATGAAAACCGCGCTGGAAGGCATCCCAGAGCAGAAAGTCACGCCGCCGCCGGGCATCATCAGCGTCACCATCGACAAGAGCAGCGGCAAGCTCTCTGGCGGTGGCGGTGGCAGCCGTTCCGAGTACTTCATCGAAGGAACGCAGCCGACGGACTACCCATCGCGCGATACCGGCACCACGTTGACCGATCCGGGCGGTGAAAGCCACGAGCTGTTCTGATCGAAAAGGGCCAGAGAAATCTGGCCCTTTTTTTATTCGGCGTGAAGCGTATCAGCGCGACGCGCGCAAAAATGCCTCGGAAAGGAACAGCGCGCTGACGTTGCGCGCCTCACGGAAATCCGGTTCCGCCAGCAGCGCCATCATGTTGGCGATCGGCCAGCGCACCTGCGGCAAGGGCTCCGGCTCATCCCCCTCCAGGCTCTGCGGATAGAGATCGTGCGCCAGCACGATATTCATTTTGCTGGAAAAGTAGGACGGCGCCATCGTCAGCTTACTGAGAAAATCAAAGCGTTTCGCGCCGTACCCCACCTCTTCCATCAGCTCGCGGTTGGCCGCCTCCAGCACCCCTTCGCCGGGATCGATCAGCCCTTTCGGGAACCCCAGCTCATAGGATTCGGTGCCGACCGCATATTCGCGGATCAGCAGCAGGTCATCGCCAATCACCGGCACGATCATCACCGCTTCGCGATCCGAAGGCCGCATGCGTTCATACACCCGCCGAACACCGTTGCTGAATTCCAAATCGACCGACTCGACGTTAAACAAACGCGAACGCGCGACCGTTTCCACTTTCAGAATTTTAGGTTTTTGCAGGTGTTTATCCATGATTGCCTCAAAGAGGTTACCCAGGCGCGGACGGGCAACCGAAAAAATGATTGGCGTAACGCACGGCTCGTTGGCGCTCAAACGCTGACCAAATTCGATCCTGATCACATTGTGCGTTAAGGGCAAGCTCCGCCGCAACGCGCATGAACAGTAATTTACTTTCTTTTAACAAGCGTAGCCAGCGGCCGGCGATTTTCCGTACTGATTCAGCAAACAGCGCGCAAGAAAATAGGATAATACCGATATCGACGGCAGAGACCGGTTGCTAGTATCACGCAGGCAAGAATCAGTGATAAAATGGCCTTGCGTCATGAAGGAATGAGATCCAGAGCGAGAATCTGTTTGTTCCCTCATTAGTTCTGGGTGCCTCCTGGCGGTTTACTCCGTATAATATTCAGCTTTTCATCAGGTTGGCGAAATTCACGGGTGTGAGATGGGGATTGCATGAGCACAATAGTGTTGATATTGGCCTTAGTGCTTGTCTGCCTGATTGCCGCCGGCCTGTACCTGTGGTTCAAGGCCCGCAACCCGTCGGCGCTGGCGCACGCATTGCCGTTTATCAAGCCTGCCCACCGCAAGCTGACCGACGAAGAGCGCGCCGCGGTCGAGTTCTATCTCAATCAGCAAAACAAGCTGAGCAACAAACTGTTGCCCGGCGGCGGCGCTACGCTGCCCGCGGCCAAGCTGGCGCTCACACCGCAAAGCGATAACGTATATCCGGTCACGCACGCCATTACCCGCTACGGGCTGGCCAGCGACGATCCCAATAAATGGCGCTATTACCTCGACGCGGAAGAGGTACATCTGCCGCCGTTTTGGGAACCCTATATCACCGCCGACAACCATGTGGAAGTGATCAGAACCCAGACGCTGCCGCTGGTGATTTCGCTCAACGGACACTCGCTGAAAGATCATATTCACGATCGGCCGCAGCCGCCGGTAGTGGCCGCCACGCCGACCAAAAACGCGTCCATCCGCAAGGAAGAGAGCGAGCATGTCGAGCTGGTCAATATTCGCAAGGAAACGCCGGAAGAGCATGCGCTGAACCGGCCGAACGGCATCCGTGAAGCCGTCATCATCTCCGCCGCGCTGCTGCTGCTGTTCTTCAGCCTGATAAGCCCGGTGCTGGTTATCCCCTGGATGATTTTTGTGGCGGTGCTGATGATCGCTTGGGGATGCTGGAACCTGTTCCGCCGTCCGGCGTCGCGTGAGCTGAAAGAGATCCACTGCCTGCGCGGCACGCCGAAGCGCTGGGGCCTGTTCGGCGAGTCCGATCAGGGGCAGATCAGCAACATTTCGCTCGGCATCATCGATCTTATCTACCCGCCGCATTGGCAGCCGTACCTGACGCAGGATCTGGGCAAGACCACCGATGTGGACGTCTACCTCAATCGGCAGGTAGTGCGCCAGGGGCGCTTCCTCTCGCTGCATGACGAAGTGAAGAATTTCCCGCTGCAGCAGTGGGGCCGCAACGCGGTGCTGGTCGCCAGCTCGGCGCTGGTACTGCTGTTGCTGCTGATCTATATTCCGCTCAACCTGCCGCTGACCCTCAGCATGGCCTGGCTGCAGGGTGCGCAAAAAGTGGAAGTGACCAGCGTGCAAGCCCTGGAAGCCACGCCGCTGCGCATCGGCGACACGCTGAAAGTGCGCGGCAGCGGCATGTGCTATGTGCCGCCGCCGGCCAACGGCGGCGGCACCGTCAATTTTGCGCCGTTCGACTGCTCCGGCATCTATTGGAACAACGCCGCCCCGTTGCCGCAGCCGGAATCGGAAGTCATAGACAAAGCGACGGCCCTGCTGGCCACGGTCAACAGCCAGCTGCATCCGAGCGGCGCCGATCAGAAGGTCAACCCGCAGCTGGCCAGCGCCATCGAGAAATCCGGCATGATCCTGTTGGATGATTTCTCTGATATCGTTCTGAAAACACAGGATTTGTGCCAGGCAGAAAACGACTGCGTGCGGTTAAAAAACGCCTTGGTCAACCTGGGCAACGCCAAAAATTGGAGCGGCCTGGTGAAACGCGCTAGATCCGGCGCGCTGCAAGGCGTCAACGTCCTGCTGCGCCCGGTAAGCGCAGAGTCGCTGGAAAGCCTGACCAAAGTGGCCACGTCGTCGTTCATCTTCAATGAAACGCGCCTGGCCGCCGCGGCGCTCAACAGCCCGCCGCCGGGCGGTTTCCTGATCCGCAGCGATGAAGGCCGCCAGCTGGTCAGCCATCCGCAATCCTCAGCGCCGCAGAGCGAATACAACGCCCTCGACCAGTGGAATGAGCTGCAGCGCCTTTCCACTCTGCTGCTGCATACCCCGTTCCAGGCGCAAGGGGTAATCACCAGCCTCAGCGTCGATGCCAACGGCACCCGCCACGTGGCGCTGCACAGCGAACCGGACATGATCACCCTGTGGCGCTATCTCGGCACCAGCCTGCTGTTGCTGGCCGTAGTGGTCAGCCTGGGTTATAACGCCTGGCGGCTGGTGCAGCGTCGGCGCATCAATCAGCACCGCGTCGCCGATATCCAGCGGTACTACGACAGCTGCTTCAATCCGCAGATCAATCCGATGTCGATGCGGCCGATGGCCTGAACCTGACGCCGGGCCTCCGCCCTGTCATCTGCTTATGCTACGCTAACGCTATTATTCTCATCTGCGGACCGCCCGTCGGTCCGCCCGTGGAGTTTTTATGGTTCCCGAATTTGATTGGCCGCAGATCGATACCGTGCTGCTGGATATGGACGGCACCTTGCTGGACCTGGAATTCGACAGTCACTTCTGGCTCAGCCTGGTGCCGCAAGCGCTGAGCGAAAGGCGCGCCATTCCGTTTGACGAAGCCCGTCATATCATTGAGCGGGAATATCAGGCGGTGCAGCACACCATGAATTGGTATTGCTTCGATTACTGGAGCGAGCGGTTGGATCTGGATATCTACCGCATGACCAGCGAAGTGGGCAGCCGCGCCCGGCTGCGCGAGGATACCGAGCCGTTTTTACGGGCGCTGCGCGGCGCCGGCCTGCAAACCATTTTGCTGACCAACGCCCATCCGCACAGCCTGGCGGTGAAAATCGAGCATACCGGTCTGGATCGGCACCTTGATTTATTGTTTTCCACCCACACATTTGGTTATCCGAAAGAAGATCAGCGTCTGTGGCAGGCGGTGCAACAGCACACCGGGTTCAACCCGCAGCGCACGCTGTTTGTCGACGACGGCGAGCCGATCCTCGACGCGGCGCGCACTTTCGGCATTCGTTACTGCCTGGGCGTGCAAAACCCGGACTCCAGCACGGCGGAGAAAAGCTTCCAGCGCCATCCGTCGATGCGCGACTATCGCCTGCTGATACCGGCGCTGGCCAAGGGGGAAGCATGAAAGACAAAGCGACGCGCGACGACGCGGTTCGGCTGGATAAATGGCTGTGGGCCGCACGCTTCTACAAGACCCGCGCGCTGGCGCGCGAAATGATCGACGGCGGCAAGGTGCATTACAACGGCCAGCGTGGCAAGCCGAGCAAGATTGTCGAACTTAACGCCGAGCTCAAGCTGCGGCAGGGCAACGAAGAACGTACGGTGATCGTGCTGGCGCTGACCAGCCAACGCCGCGGCGCCGGCGAGGCGCAGCAAATGTATCAGGAAACCGAAGCCAGCATCGCCAACCGCGAAAAAATGGCGCTGGCGCGCAAGATGAACGCGTTGACCATGCCGCATCCGGACCGTCGTCCGGACAAAAAGGAGCGGCGCGACCTGATGAAATTTAAATTTGGTGAGCCGGAATAAGCCCTCACCGCAATGAGAGAAGATTATGTCCAACCATGACCAATTGCACCGTTACCTGTTTGAAAACTACGCGGTGCGCGGCGAGCTGGTTACCGTCAGCGAAACCTATCAGCAGATCCTGAATAACCACGACTACCCGGCGCCGGTGCAAAAGCTGCTGGGTGAACTGCTGGTCGCCACCAGTCTGCTGACCGCGACCCTGAAGTTCGACGGCGACATCACCGTTCAGTTGCAAGGCGACGGCCCGCTGAAGCTGGCGGTGATCAACGGCAACAACCGCCAGGAGATGCGCGGCGTTGCGCGCACCCAGGCGCCTATCGCCGACGACAGCACCTTGCATCAGATGATCGGCAACGGCGTCATGGTCATCACCATTTCCCCGACGGAAGGCGAGCGCTATCAGGGCGTCGTCGGCCTGGAAGGTGAAACCCTGGCCGAATGCCTGGAAGCCTACTTCCGCCAGTCCGAGCAGCTGCCAACCCGCCTGTTCATTCGCACCGGCGAAGCGGAAGGCAACGCCGCGGCGGCCGGTATGCTGCTGCAGGTGCTGCCGGCGCAGGACGGCAACCTCGATGATTTCGATCATCTGGTGCAACTGACCAACACGGTCAAAAGCGAAGAGCTGTTCGGCCTGCCGGCCAACGAAGTGTTGTACCGCCTGTACCATCAGGAAGAGGTCACCTTGTACGAACCGCAGGACGTGCAGTTCCGCTGCACCTGTTCTCGCCAGCGTTGCGCCGACGCGCTGCTGACCCTGCCGACCGACGAAGTGGCGGACATGCTGGAGCAGGACGGCAACATCGACATGCACTGCGACTACTGTGGCAGCCACTATGTCTTTGACCCGGTTGATGTTGCCGCGTTGTATGCGGGTAACACCGGCGAAAGCGACCAGTTGCACTAAGTTACACCCTTTCGGCGGGCGCGCCCGGCGCCCGCCAACGCCCGCCGTTTGCACGTTTGCTTTTTTCCGTGTGCTATCTCTCAGATCGTAACGAAATACCGCCTAAAACGTTAAATATTTGATACCCATCGCGGTTACGCACCGTTAGATCCCTACAATTGCCGCCAGAAATTCTGTGACCAAGGAGTAGTAACATGCGCGTTAAAGGTATAACCCCTCAGGATCTGGCCGCTTACGGCATTCACGACGTTAGCGAAATCGTTCACAACCCGAGCTATGAACTGCTGTTTAAGGAAGAAACAGACCCATCTCTGGAAGGTTTTGAGCGTGGGGTAGTCACCAAGCTGGGTGCCGTCTCCGTCGATACCGGCATCTTCACCGGCCGCTCGCCGAAAGACAAATACATCGTCCGCGACGACATCACCCGCGATACCGTGTGGTGGGCCGATCAGGGCAAAGGCAAAAACGACAACAAACCCCTCAGCCCGGAAGTGTGGGCCGATCTGAAACACCTGGTCACCGAACAACTGTCCGGCAAACGCCTGTTCGTGGTGGATACCTTCTGCGGCGCCAACGCCGACTCGCGCCTGAAAGTGCGCTTCATCACCGAGGTGGCCTGGCAGGCGCACTTCGTGAAAAACATGTTTATCCGCCCGAGCGACGAAGAGCTGGCTGACTTCGAGCCGGACTTCGTGGTGATGAACGGCGCCAAGTGCACCAACCCGAACTGGCAGCAGCAAGGCCTGAACTCGGAGAACTTCGTCGCCTTCAACCTGACCGAGCGCATGCAGCTGATCGGCGGCACCTGGTACGGCGGCGAAATGAAGAAAGGCATGTTCTCGATGATGAACTACCTGCTGCCGCTGAAAGGCATCGCCTCGATGCACTGCTCGGCCAACGTGGGCGAGAAAGGCGACGTGGCGGTGTTCTTCGGCCTGTCCGGTACCGGCAAGACCACCCTCTCCACCGATCCTAAGCGTCAGCTGATCGGCGATGACGAGCACGGCTGGGACGACGACGGCGTGTTCAACTTCGAAGGCGGCTGCTACGCCAAGACCATCAAGCTGTCTGAAGAAGCCGAACCGGACATCTACCACGCCATCAAACGCGATGCGCTGCTGGAAAACGTCACCGTGCTGGCCGACGGCAGCATCGACTTCAACGACGGTTCGAAAACCGAGAATACCCGCGTTTCTTACCCGATCTATCATATCCAGAACATCGTCAAGCCGGTGTCCAAGGCGGGTCACGCCACCAAGGTGATCTTCCTGACCGCCGACGCTTTCGGCGTGCTGCCGCCGGTATCGCGCCTGACCGCCAACCAGACTCAGTACCACTTCCTGTCCGGCTTCACCGCCAAACTGGCCGGCACCGAGCGTGGCGTAACCGAACCGACGCCAACCTTCTCCGCCTGCTTCGGCGCCGCGTTCCTGTCGCTGCACCCGACGCAGTACGCCGAAGTGCTGGTGAAACGCATGCAGGCCGCCGGCGCCCAGGCTTACCTGGTCAACACCGGCTGGAACGGCACCGGCAAACGCATCTCGATCAAAGATACGCGCGGCATCATCGACGCCATCCTGAGCGGTGAAATCGACAAGGCGGAAACCGTCACTCTGCCTATCTTCGATCTGGCGATGCCGACCGCGCTGCCGGGCGTGAACCCGGAAATCCTCGATCCGCGCAACACCTACGCCAGCCTCGAGCAGTGGCAGGAAAAAGCGCAGGATCTGGCCGAGCGCTTCATCACTAACTTCGACAAATACACCGACACGCCTGCGGGCGCGGCGCTGGTTAGCGCCGGCCCGAAGCTGTAATTCGGTAACGTTACCTCTTCAGCTAAGGCGCGGATCCCGCGCCTTTTTTTATTTCAATTGATTGCTTTTTAATCGGCAAGACGAGAGAATAAGTCAATGCAATCATTGATAGCAAAGGAGGTTTCAATGGCTACTATCACCGTCAGAAATCTGGACGACGAAATCAAAGAGCTGCTGCGTATCTCAGCGGCGAAAAACGGCCATTCCATGGAAGAGGAAGCGCGCATGATCCTGAAACAGGCGCTGGTGAAAAAGCCGCCGCGCTATGGATTGGGTACCTGGATGCATCAGCACTTCGCCGAATTCGGCGGCGTTGAGCTGGAGATCCCACCGCGTGACGCCGTGCCGCCACGCATCGTCACCTTTGATGATGAAGATGACAACGCATGATCATTATCGACACCAACGTCATTTCAGAAACGCTGCGTCCCAGCCCGTACTACAACGTCATTAACTGGTTAAATGAAAAGGACAATGACGAGCTCTATCTCAGCGCCATTGTCCTCACCGAACTGTTTAGCGGCGTCGCCTGCATGCCTGACGGCAAGCGCCAGCGGGATCTCAAGCTGAAATTGGCGGACGCCATTGAATTGAAGTTCGAGGGGCAGATATTGCCGTTTGATGGGCTGTGCGCGATGCAATACGCGGAATTGACGGCAAGGAATCGGCTGCTGGGTAAAGCGATGAGCGTGCCGGATACCCAAATCGCCGCCACCTGCCTGCATTACGGCGCCGCCCTGGCCACCCGCAATACCAAAGACTTCCTCCACTGCGGCATCGAGTTAATCGATCCGTGGCAGGCGCCGACCGGCCGTCGGTTGCATGAAGATGCGGCGGAATACTACGTGATGAGCAGAAAGTCCTGACGGGGCCGCAGCGGCGCGGCCCACACCAGAGTGTCAGGCGTTTTCCCTGGCCGTTTGATGGCCGTTGGTCGACTCTTTTTTCTCCATCGGCAACGGAATATACGCGCGGATCAACAGCCCACCGCGCTCGCTGGTGCCGATATCCAGTTCGCCGTCATGCGCGTCGATAATACGCTGCACGATCGCCAGCCCCAGACCGGTGCCGCTGGTGCTGCGCGCGCTGTCACCGCGTACGAACGGCTGCAGCAGGTGCTTCAATTCTTCCGGCTTGATGCCCGGGCCGTCATCTTCCACCTGGAACCAGCCGCGCTGCAGCTCGCGACCGCTGCTGACCTTGATCCAACCGTTGCCGTAACGCGCCGCGTTCACCACCATGTTCACCGCCGCCCGCTTAATCGACAGCGGATGCACATTCATCATCAGCTCGCCCGGCGACAGCGCGGTTTCAATTACCCGCTCATAGCCGCTTTCCGCCGCGACCACTTCGCCTAAAATGGCGTTCAGATCGCTGCTTTCGGTCGGCATCTCCTGCCCGGTGCGCAGATAATCGATGAACTGCTCGATGATGGCATTGCACTCTTCGATGTCTTTATTGATCGACTCGGCCAGATAACCGTCTTCGGCGCTCATCATCTCCGTCGCCAGCCGAATGCGCGTCAACGGCGTGCGCAGGTCATGGCTGACCCCGGCCATCAGCAAGGTGCGATCGTCCGCCAGCTGCTTGACGCCCGACGCCATCTGATTGAATGCGCGAGTCACTGACCGCACTTCGGAAGCGCCATACTCGCGCAGCGGCGGCGGAATGATGCCCTTGCCCACCTGCAGCGCCGCATGTTCCAGCTCCACCAACGGGCGGTTTTGAATGCGGATAAACAGCCAGGCGCCGCCGATCGCGAGCAGCATGATCGCCAGCGTATAGCGGAACAGCGGCGAGAAGTCGCCCTGGTGGATTTCCGTCAGCGGCACGCGCACCCAGATATCGGGCTGCAGCCAGGTTTTCAGCCACACCACCGGGGAGTTCTTGTTCACCTCCACCCGCACATCGGTCGGCCCGCCGAGCTGCTGCGCCATCTGCTGGCTGAGGAACTGGTAGTGCTGCGCCCAGCGCAGGCCGCTCTCCTCCGCCGCCGAATTCGTGTAGAGAGAGATGCCCAGTTCGCGGTAGATCTCACGGCGGAATGCCGGCGGCACTTCCAGCAGCGTGCCGTCTTCCAGCTGCAGCCGATCGGTCATCAGCATACGCACTTCGTAGGCCAACACCTTGTTGAACTGCTGCAGGCTGGGCAGGATGGCGAAGTTCAGCACCACCAGATAGGTCGTCACCAGGCTGACGAACAGCAAGGTGACGATCAACAACAGGGTTCGGGCAAACGAGCTACGCGGTGAAAAGCGCAATCGCCTCATGCCTTGCTGCCGTCCGGTACGAAGACGTAGCCGAGCCCCCACACGGTCTGGATATAACGCGGATGCGCCGGATCTTCTTCAACCATGCGGCGCAGGCGAGAGATCTGCACGTCAATGGAACGCTCCATGGCGCTGTATTCGCGGCCACGCGCCAGGTTCATCAGCTTATCGCGCGACAGCGGTTCACGCGGGTGGCTGACCAGCGCCTTCAGTACCGCGAACTCGCCGCTGGTCAACGGCATCGGTTCGTCTTCGCGGAACATTTCGCGGGTGCCGAGGTTCAGTTTGAATTTGCCGAACGCGATCACCGCCTCTTCCTGCGAAGGCGCGCCCGGCAGTTCGTTCGCCTGGCGGCGCAACACCGCGCGGATACGAGCCAACAGCTCACGCGGGTTGAACGGTTTAGGAATGTAGTCGTCGGCGCCGATTTCCAGCCCCACGATGCGATCGACCTCTTCGCCTTTGGCGGTGACCATAATGATCGGCATCGGGTTGCTCTGGCTGCGCAGGCGGCGGCAGATGGACAGGCCGTCTTCGCCCGGCAACATCAGATCGAGCACCATCAAATGGAAGGATTCACGAGTCAGCAAGCGATCCATTTGCTCAGCGTTGGCAACGCTGCGAACCTGGAAGCCCTGCTCGGTTAAATAACGTTCTAAAAGCGCGCGCAGGCGCATGTCATCATCGACAACCAGGATCTTATGATTCTCTTGCATGGTATTACTCCCAAAGGCTTTATTGCCTGACTCGAATATTGTTAGAAATCCTTGCCATTTGAGACAGCGTTTAATGGTATGTATTCTAGACGAAATTGTTACAAAGCTTATTCTTTTCCCCATTTATCAACAATTTTCAGTGAATGTCGACGGGGGTTCGTTAAAATTTCGCCCTTTATCGGCGCAATGTGGGGCGACGGCCCAATTTTGCACAATTTCGCCACCGGCGAACCGACCGGTGGCGTTTAGCCGTCGGGTCAGGAAGTCTGCAGGAAACGCGCCAGCTGCCGGCGCAACTGCCGGTTCTCTTGCTGCAGCGCATCAACCCGATCGAGCAACGTCAGCGCCATGGCGATCCCCGGCCAATCCAGATCCAGCTCGGCACGCAGCCTGCGCGCGCGCTGCAGATGGCTCAGCGCCGGGTAATCGAACTCCCAGCGCGGCTGCGCCGGCTCCAGCGGCACGATCACGCCCAGGCCGACGATCTCGACCAATTCGTCCTCTGAAATCTCCACTCGCTGACACAGTTCCACCACGGTGAATGTGATCTCTTTCTTCATCATGTGCTTTACTCCCATTCCGCACGCGGGTTGAACGCCGCCTGCTCAGCCAGCTCTCGCCACAGGGCGCTGGCCTTCTCGTTCGGCTTCGGCGGCATCACCACCTTGAGAATGACATACAGATCGCCGGGCTCTTTCTTGCCCGCCAGCCCTTTGCCCTTGACCCGCAGCCGTTTGCCGCTCTGGCTGCCGGCCGGCACGGTCAACGCGATTTTGCCGGTCAGCGTCGGCACCTCGATGCTGGCGCCGAGCGCCGCTTCCCACGGGGCGAGCGGCGCCACGATGCTCAGATTGTGGCCATCAATTTCGAACAGCGGATGCGGCGCGAGGCGGATGACCAGATACAGGTCGCCGTTCTGGCCGCCGCCCACGCCGGCAACGCCCTGCCCCTTGAGGCGAATGCGCTCGCCGTCGCCCACGCCGGCCGGGATTTTCACGTTCAGCGTTTTGCTGGCTTCGCTCACCTGCCGCCCCAGCTCGTCGTACACTGGCAGCGTGTAGGAGATCTCGCGGCTTTGGCCATGTAGCGTTTCCTCGAGGAACAGCGGCACCTCCATTTCGAGATCCTGGCCGCGGAAGCCATGCCCGCCGTGCGAGTGCGAAGCGGAGCGATGCCCGCCCGCCGCCCGCCCGCCGAACATGCTTTCGAAGAAATCGGAGAAGTCTTGCGCGTCGGCGCCGCCGCCGTGCCATGAAGCGCTCTGCTGATAGCCGCCGTGATCGCCGCGCGCCTGGCGGCCAAAGTTCGGATCGTTGCGGTGCAGCCGGATCTGATCGTACTCGGCGCGGCGCTCCTCGTCCTTCAGCACCTCATAGGCTTCGGCCACTTCCTTGAACTTGCTTTCGGCGTCGTCTTCAGTGCTCACGTCAGGGTGATATTTACGCGCCAGCCGACGGTAGGCCGTTTTGATGGTTTTCAGATCGGCGTTGGGCTCAACGCCCATCGTGGCGTAGTAATCTTTAAATTCCATGCGGTAATACCTTCAATGTGTTGGGTTGTGCGCCAAAATTCCTTGTCTCTCTCGCCAGATATCCTCCTTTCGTCACATTCCTTTTCCGCTATCGCTAAGCATACTCCCGATTGTTAAAAGCTGCGCAAACTGAATAAAAACCGTGCGACAACGCGCAGGCCCGCGCACCATTTCTAAAGCCCCCCGCATTCACGTACACTGTGGCGGTGACCCCATAAAGATAAATCACGATGAGAACTCAACTGATAACCCGTGAAGGGTATGACAAGCTCAAACAAGAGCTGGATTACCTCTGGCGCGAAGAACGCCCCGAGGTGACCAAGAAAGTGACCTGGGCCGCCAGCCTGGGCGACAGAAGCGAAAACGCCGATTACCAGTACAACAAGAAGCGGCTGCGCGAGATCGATCGCCGCGTCCGCTATCTGACCAAATGCCTGGAGCAGTTGAAGATCGTCGATTACTCCCCGCAGCAGGAAGGCAAAGTGTTCTTCGGCGCCTGGGTAGAGGTGGAGAACGAAAACGGCGAAATCAAACGCTTTCGCATCGTCGGTTACGACGAGATCTTCGGCCGCAAGGATTACATCTCCATCGACGCGCCTATGGCGCGCGCCCTGCTGAAAAAAGAGGTCGGGGACGTCGCCACCGTCAATACGCCGCTGGGCGAGGCGCAGTGGTACGTGAACGAGATAGACTACCCGAAGTAAGCTTTCAGCTTTTTCCGAACCGCCGCCAACGCCGCCGCCTGAGCTGTTCTCCACGCCGCGGCCGCGCGGCGGCGGCCCGCTCCACTGGCATTTTCCCCGATCAATCCGTATAACTGTCCCCTGTTTATTCACCGTTCTCAATACAGATACCAGACCTATGAATGACCCACTGAGCCGCATTATTGCAACAGAACTGCAGGCCCGGCCGGAGCAAGTCGACTCCGCCATCCGTCTGCTGGATGAAGGTAATACCGTGCCCTTTATTGCACGCTATCGTAAGGAAGTCACCGGGGGCCTGGACGACACCCAACTGCGCCAGCTGGAAACCCGCCTGGGTTATCTGCGTGAACTGGAAGATCGTCGCCAGACCATCCTGAAGTCGATCGATGAACAGGGCAAACTGACTGAACAACTGGCGGGGGCGATCAACGCCACGCTGAGCAAGACCGAACTCGAAGACCTCTACCTGCCGTACAAACCGAAGCGCCGCACCCGCGGCCAGATCGCCATCGAAGCCGGCCTGGAACCGCTGGCGGACACGCTGTGGCAGGATCCGCAACAGCAGCCTGAACAACTGGCCGAACACTACGTCGACGCCGACAAGGGCGTGGCGGACGTGAAAGCCGCCCTCGACGGCGCGCGCTATATCCTGATGGAGCGCTTCGCCGAAGACGCCGCGCTGCTGGCCAAGGTGCGCGACTACCTGTGGAAAAACGCCCATCTGGTGTCCAAAGTGGTCGAGGGCAAGGAAGACGAAGGCGCCAAGTTCCGCGACTATTTCGATCACCACGAACCGATTTCCCAGGTGCCTTCGCACCGCGCGCTGGCGATGTTCCGCGGCCGCAACGAAGGCGTGCTGCAGCTGGCGCTGAACGCCGATCCGCAGTTTGAAGAAGCGCCGCGCGAAAGCCAGGCGGAGCTGATCATCATCAATCACCTCAATCTGCGCCTGAACAACGCTCCGGCCGACGCCTGGCGCAAGGCGGTGGTCAACTGGACCTGGCGCATCAAGGTGTTGCTGCACCTGGAAACCGAGCTGATGGGCACGGTGCGCGAGCGCGCGGAAGATGAAGCGATCAACGTGTTCGCCCGCAACATGCATGATCTGCTGATGGCTGCGCCAGCCGGCATGCGCGCCACCATGGGCCTCGATCCGGGCCTGCGCACCGGAGTGAAAGTCGCCGTGGTCGACGCAACCGGCAAGCTGGTCGCCACCGACACCGTCTACCCGCACACCGGGCAAGCGGCCAAAGCCGCCGCCATCGTCGCGGCGCTGTGCATCAAACACAATGTAGAGCTGGTGGCCATCGGCAACGGCACCGCGTCGCGTGAAACCGAGCGTTTCTATCTCGACCTGCAAAAGCAGTTCAGCGACGTCCGGGCGCAGAAAGTGATCGTCAGCGAAGCGGGCGCATCGGTGTACTCCGCGTCGGAACTGGCGGCGCAGGAGTTCCCGGATCTCGACGTATCGCTGCGCGGCGCGGTGTCCATCGCTCGCCGCCTGCAGGATCCGCTGGCGGAGCTGGTGAAGATCGACCCGAAATCCATCGGCGTCGGCCAGTATCAGCACGACGTCAGTCAGAGCCAGCTGGCGAAGAAGTTGGATTCGGTGGTGGAAGACTGCGTGAACGCCGTCGGCGTCGATCTGAACACCGCGTCGGTGCCGTTGCTGACCCGCGTGGCCGGCCTGACGCGCATGATGGCGCAGAACATCGTCAACTGGCGCGACGAGAACGGCCGCTTCAGCAACCGTGAACAGCTGCTGAAGGTCAGCCGCCTGGGGCCGAAAGCGTTCGAACAGTGCGCCGGCTTCCTGCGCATCAACCACGGCGACAACCCGCTGGATGCCTCCACCGTTCACCCGGAAGCCTATCCGGTGGTGCAACGCATCCTGGCCGCCACCGAGCAGGCGCTGCAGGATCTGATGGGCAACGCCTCCGCGGTGCGCAGCCTGAAAGCAGTTGATTTCACCGACGACAAGTTCGGCGTGCCGACGGTCACCGACATTCTGAAAGAGCTGGAGAAGCCGGGCCGCGATCCGCGTCCGGAGTTCAAAACCGCCACCTTCGCCGAAGGTGTGGAAACCCTCAACGATCTGCAGCCGGGCATGATCCTGGAAGGCTCGGTGACCAACGTCACCAACTTCGGCGCCTTCGTGGATATCGGCGTGCATCAGGACGGCCTGGTGCACATCTCCTCGCTGGCGGACAAATTCGTCGAAGATCCGCACACCGTGGTGAAGGCCGGCGACATCGTCAAAGTGAAGGTGATGGAAGTCGATCTGCAGCGTAAACGCATCGCGCTGAGCATGCGCCTGGATGAGCAACCGGGCGAAGGCTCGCCGCGCCGCGGCGGCAACGCGCCGGCACAGTCGCGCGACACCGCCAACCGTTCGGCGGGCGGCAACAAGGCCAAACCGCGCAACGCGGCGCCGGCCGGCAACAGCGCCATGGGCGACGCGCTGGCGGCGGCATTCGGCAAGAAACGCTAAGTCAGAGCCAACAGGGCGGAGCCTGCTCCGCCCTTTCTGATGAATAAAACTTGCGGCATTTATTGACCCGTCTCAATAAACCGTCATCTTTTTATTTCCCGTTCCTGCGTGACCACCCTCTCATTATTCAGCCAGCAAAAATGCCTTCTGCAGCCATTTATTAACAACTTTGTTAACACGCATTTTTCATCTCGCCAATTGTGAGAGAAACACAAATGGTTACCGCTCGCATTACGGCGGAATAATGTTATCGAATTGCTTTTCAGCGGAAATAAATAAAGGGAAAAAACCCTCGATATTTGCAAACGAGAAAACTTGGCTACAAATACGCAACTGATTTAACTCGCCATTCTCATTTGTTCCCCATCGCAAGCGGTGGTAAAACGTCGTTAATCAAGACAACGCCATCAAAAACTGTCGACGCCATAATAATTGGTTACAATACCCCTACTTTTTGTATTGAACGCGATAATGATAATTACTATTATTTTCGCTCACTTTATTGCATGACCTTATGGATGAATACCGCCGACGGCGTGGCATTTTCGCCGGCAACGTCCAATTATCATCAGCCCGATGTTCATCGGCACCCGGAAGGTTAATCACATGCAGCTTCAACCTAAACACACATATAAGATTATCGGCTTTTCCGGTGAAATTGCGCCGGCCTACCGCCAGAAACTGTTATCGCTCGGCATGCTGCCCGGCTCTTCGTTCGACGTGGTGCGCGTCGCGCCGCTGGGCGATCCGATAGAAATTAAAACCCGCCGCGTCAGCCTGGTGCTGCGCAGGAAGGATCTGGCGCTGCTGCAGCTCGACGGCCAGCCCTGAACCGGCACGCCTCCATTTGCCGACGCGCCCTTGCGCCGGCGCTGTTCTCCTTGAAGACGACACGCTGAACTATGAAAAAACTCACCATCGGCTTAATCGGTAACCCGAACTCCGGCAAAACCACGCTGTTCAACCAGCTGACCGGCGCACGCCAACGGGTCGGCAACTGGGCGGGCGTGACGGTCGAACGCAAAGAAGGCCATTTCACCACCCCGCAGTCCGACGTGCGGCTGGTCGATTTGCCCGGCACCTACTCCCTCACCACCATCTCGGAGCAAACCTCGCTCGATGAGCAGATCGCCTGCCACTACATTTTGAGCGGCGACGCCGATCTGCTGATCAACGTGGTCGACGCCTCCAACCTGGAGCGCAACCTCTACCTGACGCTGCAATTGCTGGAGCTGGGCATCCCCTGCATCGTGGCACTGAACATGCTCGACATCGCCAAAAGCCAGCATATCGATATCGACGTCGCCGCGCTGTCGGCGCGCCTCGGCTGCCCGGTAGTACCGATGATCTCCACCCGCGCCGACGGCATCGGCGTGCTGAAACAGATGATCGACAATCATCGCATCAACGAACAGCAGGCGCTGGTGAACTACCCGCCGTTACTGCTGAAAGCGGTCGCCACGCTGAGCGACGCCATGCCGCAAACGCTGACGGCGGTGCAACGCCGCTGGCTGGCATTGCAGATGCTGGAGGGCGACATCTACAGCCACCGGCTGGCCGGCCCCGCCGTCGCGCTGCTGCCTGCGGCCATTCAGGCGTTGCAACAGCAGCAGCAAGAAGACCCGGCGCTGGTGATCGCCGACGCGCGCTACCAGTCCATCGCCACCCTGTGCGACGCGGTCAGCAACTCGCAGCAGGCGATGCCCAACCGCCTGACCGATATGCTGGATAAAGTGATCCTCAACCGCTGGCTGGGCGTGCCGATCTTCCTGCTGGTGATGTACCTGATGTTCCTGCTGGCGATCAATATCGGCGGCGCGCTGCAGCCGATCTTCGATATCGGCTCGGCGGCGATCTTCATTCAGGGCATTCAGTGGCTGGGTTACACCCTGCACTTCCCCGACTGGTTGACCGTCTTCCTGGCGCAGGGCGTCGGCGGCGGCATCAACACCGTGCTGCCGCTGGTGCCGCAGATCGGCATGATGTACCTGTTCCTGTCGTTCCTGGAGGACTCCGGCTACATGGCGCGCGCGGCGTTCGTGATGGACCGCCTGATGCAGGCGCTCGGGCTGCCGGGCAAATCCTTCGTGCCGCTGATCGTCGGCTTCGGCTGCAATGTGCCGTCCATCATGGGTGCCCGTACGCTGGACGCCCAGCGCGAGCGCCTGATCACCATCATGATGGCGCCGTTCATGTCCTGCGGCGCCCGTCTGGCGATCTTCGCGGTGTTCGCCGCCGCCTTCTTCGGCCAGGACGGCGCTGGGGTGGTGTTCTCGCTGTACATGCTCGGCATCGCGGTGGCGATCCTGACCGGCCTGGTACTCAAATATACCCTCATGCGCGGCGAAGCCTCGCCGTTCGTCATGGAGCTGCCGGTTTACCACGTGCCGCACCTGAAAAGCCTGTTGCTGCAAACCTGGCAGCGGTTGAAAGGCTTCGTGTTGCGCGCCGGTAAGGTGATCGTGGTGGCCAGCATATTCATTGGCGGCCTGAACAGCTTCTCGTTCAGCGGCAAAACGGTCGACGACATCAACGACTCCGCACTGGCCTCGGTCTCCAAGGTGCTGACGCCGTTGCTGCAGCCGATGGGCGTCCACAGCGATAACTGGCAGGCCACCGTTGGGCTGGTGACCGGCGCGATGGCGAAAGAAGTGGTGGTCGGCACGCTGAATACGCTGTATACCGCCGAGCACATCAACAAAGAGGCGTTCGACGCCGCCAACTTCAACTTGCTCGATGAACTGGGCGGCGCGCTGCAGGAAACCTGGGACGGCCTGAAAAACACCTTTAGCCTGAGCGTGCTGTCCAACCCGATCGAAGCCAGCAAGGGCGACGGTGAGATGGGCGTCGGTTCGATGGGCGTGATGAGCAGCAAATTCGGCTCCGGCATCTCCGCCTACAGCTACCTGATCTTCGTGCTGCTGTATGTGCCTTGCGTTTCGGTGATGGGCGCCATCGCCCGCGAATCGAGCCGCGGCTGGATGACCTTCTCTATCCTGTGGGGGCTGAACGTGGCCTACTCGCTGGCGACGCTGTTCTATCAGGCGGCCACCTTCAACCAACATCCGCAGTACAGCCTGACGGCGATCCTGGCGGTGGTGCTGGTAAACCTGCTGGTGCTGTTCGGCCTGCGCCGGGCGCGCAGCCGCGTCACGGTTCGCCTGGGCAACGCCACGCCGGCGGCCTGCTGTCAGGGCGCCAAAGGGAGCTGCCACTGATGGCCGGGCTGCTGCAGGTGCGCGATGCGTTGGCGCTGCGCGGCAGCGCCCAGGCGCAGCAGCTCAGCCAATCGCTGGCGACGCCGCTGCCGCTGGTGCAGGCGATGCTGGACCGTTTGACGGCGATGGGGAAAGTGGAACGCATCGAACAGGATGACGGCGCCTGTCTGAGCGGCGGCTGCAAAAGCTGCCCGCAGGGCCAGGGGTGCAGCACGGTGTTCTACCGGCTGAAGGCCTGACGATCAGGGGCGCCGCTGCGGGCGCCCCTTTGCCGTTCAAGGCTTATTGCTTGTCTTTGTAAACTTCGGCGATGGCGCTGAATTTACCGTGTTCGCGGCCCGCCAGGATCACGTAGTATTGACCGCCCTTTTCGTCCGCCAGTTTGGACAGCTCTTCCTTGGCGTCCATCGGTGACGTGGTTTCCGCCGTCGTGGTGACGGTGCCGATCTTCTCGTATTTACCCGGATTCTTATCCAGATCTTCCTTGGTCAGCAGGGTTGCCGCCATGGAGCCGAAAGACACCGAACCCAGCACTGCCGCTGCAATAATCATCTTCAATGATTTCATGACACTAACCTCTCAATGGATAATTTATCTGTTATGAAAGCCGTCCAGGATCCATGCGTAGTACCGCAGGCTGCCGCGACATCCTCAGGCCTCGTTGCTTTCCCTGACGGGGCCTGTTTCCCAGAGACGAAACGCCAAAATGAAAATCGCCGCACGCGGTCTTTTCATTTTGCAGCCAACGCATTGACTCACTAAGTATTGAACAGCTTTGTCTTTTATCCACCCGGCGGCGTTTTTTTTCGCGCTCTATCGTGCGTTTTCCCGCTGCATTCAATGTGCTGCAATAAACGCTTCGATCATCGTCACAAATTCATCGGGATGAGAGATAAACGGCGCATGGGCGGCTTTGGCCACGATCTGCGACGTGGAGTTCGGCCAGGCGGCGTCGAGCAGCTCGGCGACCTTGCGCGGCACCAGCCCGTCCAGATATCCGTAGATCCGCAGCAGCGGCAGATTCAACTCCGCCAGCGGCGCGCGCAGATCGGCGGTGCGCAGGATCTCCAGCCCGCCGTTCAGTACCTCGACGCTCGGCGTCGGTTGGTTGAGCACTACCGCTTTCAGCTGGCGCGCATCCTGACGCGCGCTCTCGGTGCCCAGCGTCTGCAGCGCCAGAAAACGCTCGACGGTGCGCTGGAAATCCAGGCTTAGCTGGTGCTGGAAACCGCTCAGCACATCCGGACGGATCCCCGGCCACGCATCGCGGGCGGCAAAGCACGGCGAAGAGGCCACGGTGATGAGCCCGCTGACCCGCTGCGGCTGCATCAGCGCCGCCTGGCTGGCCACCAGTCCGCCGAGCGACCAGCCGAGCCACCAGGCCTGCGGCGGGGCAGCCGCCAGCACGATTTCCGTCATCTGCTCCAGCGACAGGGCGCCGAACCCCTGGCTGCGGCCGTACCCCGGCAGATCGACCAGGTGCAGGCGAAAATGCGGCGTCAGCCGCGCCTGAATGCAACGCCACACTTCGGCGTTCAATCCCCAGCCGTGCAGCAGCACAAGATCGCGTTCGCCTTCGCCTATTGTTTGCCAGTACAGCGCTGTCATTGGTTATTGTCCTTTCATACTTACCCGTCTCGGAGACGCTATGCTATCAATCCGCAGCCGCTGTTGGCTATGCCGACAACCGTTGAGCCTGATGCGTCATGGCATCTGCAGTTGCTGCCTGCGCCATCTGCCGGCCCACCCGCCGTGTTGCCCGCGCTGCGGATTGCCCGCCGGGAAGGCGCGAACGCCCTGCGGCCGCTGCCTGCAACGGCCGCCGCCCTGGCAACGGCTGGTGTTCGTCGGCGACTACGCTGCGCCCCTCAGCCAACTGGTAAAAAGGTTCAAGTTCCACCGCGCGCCCGAGCTCGCGCCGACGCTGGCGCGCCTGATGCTGTTGCGGTGGCAGCAGGCGCGCAGAGAGCAGTATCTGAACAGACCCGACCTGATTTTAGCGGTACCCTTGCATGCATCACGCTGCTGGCGCCGTGGCTATAACCAGAGCGATCTGCTGGCGCGGCCGCTGGCGCGCTGGCTGGGCTGCGCCTATCAGCCCGCCGCCTTGCGCCGGGTGCGCAAAACCGCCCTGCAACAGCGGCTGAGCGCCTCTGCCCGCAGACGCAATCTGCAGCGCGCGTTCGCCTGTACCGTGCCGGTCGCCGGCCGGCATATCGCCTTGGTGGATGACGTGGTGACCACCGGCAGCACCGTCGCGGCGATCGCGGCGCTGCTGCGGCGGCAAGGCGCCGCCTCGGTGCAGATATGGTGCGTTTGCCGCACGTTGTAGTGCCACGGCAATGGGCGTATTATAACCGACTATAGAAGTCAACTATTGAGCTAATGCTATGATCCGTATAACAGATGCTGCACAGGAACACTTTGCCAAACTGCTGGCAAATCAAGAAGAAGGCACCCAAATCCGCGTATTCGTGATCAACCCGGGCACGCCGACGGCCGAATGCGGTGTCTCTTATTGCCCGCCGGACGCGGTAGAAGCGACGGATACCGAACTGAAGTTCGACAAACTGTCCGCCTATGTCGATGAGCTGAGCGCGCCGTATCTGGAAGACGCCGAAATCGACTTCGTGACCGACCAGCTGGGTTCTCAGCTGACGCTGAAAGCGCCGAACGCCAAGATGCGCAAGGTCGATGACGACGCGCCGCTGATGGAGCGCGTGGAGTACGTGCTGCAGTCGCAGATCAACCCACAGCTGGCGGGCCACGGCGGCCGCGTAACGCTGATGGAGATCACCGACGACAACATGGCTATTCTGCAGTTCGGCGGCGGTTGCAACGGCTGTTCGATGGTCGACGTCACGCTGAAAGAAGGCATCGAGAAAGAGCTGCTGCAGAAATTCCCGGAGCTGAAGGGCGTACGTGACCTGACCGAGCACCAGCGCGGCGAGCACTCCTACTACTGATACCCTTCTTACTTGAAGTTGCAGCGTTGTTGGCCGCATGCGCGCACCCCAGTCACTTACTTAAGTAAGCTCCTGGGGATTTACGCACTTGCCGCCTAGCTGCAACGCCAATTAATTCGGGTATCCGTCATTTGGATGGGACTAAAGTTCTCGTCCTTTGACCTAATACAACGACACCTCATCGTCACCCCACCGAAACCTTGCGTCGGCGCTTGTCCAAATCCTTCAGCAGCCGGTTTATCCGCGGGTCGGCGAACATCTCCTCCAGCGTCCGGGTCAGCTTGCGCCGCCAGTTAGGGTACTGATCGCTGGTGCCGGGAATGTTGACCGGATCCGCCATATCCAGCCAGTCTTCCGGCTGCAGGCCGAGCAAGGCGCTGGCGCTGTCGGCGACATAACGCTGCAGGCCGCGGTTGAGCAGCGGGCTCATGCCGAGCAGCGCCGCCTTCTTGCCCACCTTCTGCGGCACGCAGCCATAGCGATGCAATCCGTCCAGCAATCCCTGCTTGGCGCGTTCCCGATCGGCGAACAGCGCCCGCAGGATTTCCGCGTCCGGGTAAAGACCCAGCCGGTTGCCGAGCGTCAGGTCGTCGCTTTGCCAGTAGCCGCGCAGCGTCGGCAGATCGTGGGTGGTGATGGTCGCCATCGCCTGCACCGGGTAGGCCTGCGGCGCGCGGAAATGGTGTTCGCCGTCGCTTTCGAAATAGAGCACTTTGTAGGAATAGACGCCGCTGTCGCGCAGCTTGCCGACGATTTCCACCGGCACCGTGCCGAGATCCTCACCGATCACCATGCAGCGGTGGCGCTGGCTTTCCAGCGCCAGCACCGCCAGCAGATCGTCCACCGGGTATTTGACGTAGGCGCCGCGATCGGCGGTTTCGCCATACGGGATCCACCACAGCCGCAACAGCGCCATGACGTGATCGATGCGCAGCGCGCCGCAGCTGGTCATGTTGGCGCGCAAAAGATCAATGAACGGCTGATACCCGCGCGCCGCCATCACGTGCGGATCCATCGGCGGCAGGCCCCAGTTTTGCCCCAGCGGCCCCAGAATATCCGGCGGCGCCCCGACCGACGCTTTCAGGCAGTACAGCTCACGGTCACACCAGGTTTCCGCCCCGCCTTCCGCCACCCCGACCGCCAGATCGCGATACAGGCCAATCGGCATCTGCTGCTGTTGACTCTGGTCAAAACACTGCGCGAACTGCGTGCCCGCCAGCCATTGCAGCCACAAATAAAAGCGAACCGCGTCCTGATGTTCAGCGCAGAACTGCCGCACCGCTTCGCTCTGCCCCTGCCGATAACGTTCGGGCCAGGCCGGCCAGCCCCACTGGCTGGCGTCTTTGGCCGTCAGATGGGCGTGCAGCGCATCAAACGCCGCCTGCTGATACAGGCTGTCGCCGCCCTCAGCCACAAACAGCTCGAACGCCTGACGCTGCGCGTCGTTCGGCTGGCGCGCCTGAAACAGCGGGAACGCCAGCTTCAGCGCCGCCAGCTTCAGCTGCATCACGGCGGTGTAATCCACCCACTCCGCGGCGCGCGCCCTGGCCAGCTGCTTCTGCGTCGCCGGCTTCTGCCACCAGCGCTGCGCCGCGTCGCTGCGCTGGAAATCCTCCACCGCGTTGACGTCGATATACGCCAGATTCAGCCAGCGGCGCGACGAGGGGCTGTAAGGGCTGGCGCTCTCCGGGTTGGCCGGATACAGCGCATGGATCGGATTGAGGCCGACGAAGGCACCGCCGCGTTCCCCCACCTGCTCCACCATCAGGCGCAGATCGCCGAAATCGCCGATGCCCCAGTTGCGATCGGAACGCAGCGTATACAGCTGAACGCAGGCGCCCCACAGTTTCTTGCCGGTCAGCAAGGCGTCCGGCTCGAAGCAGCGCCTCGGCGCGACGATCACGCGGCATGACCACTGCCGCACGCCCTGGCTCAGCGTCAATTGATGGTAGCCCGCCGGCAAATCGCCGGGCAACGTCAGGGTCTTGCGCGCGCCGACGCGCCCCTGCAGGCATTCGCCGTCTTCACGCTGCAGCGCCCACAGGTACTCGCCTTCACCCGCCGGGGTCAACGCCAGCGGCGCGCCCTGATAGAACACCTTGACCGCCGGTAACGGCGACGCCGCGTCGTCCTGCGCGGCATCGGCCCGATTCATGGCCGCCAACAGCTTGCGCTTGGTCTCCGGTTCAATCGCCTGCCGCTTGCCGTGGGCATTGATGAAATCGGCAGCGATCCCCGCCTGCGCTGCCGCCTGATCGATACGCTTGCGATCCATTCGCTCTCCTTAACGTTTGGCTTGCCAGATGCGCTGCTGATAATCGCGGATCGAGCGATCCGAGCTGAACATGCCGACGCGCGCGGTGTTAAGGATAGTCCGCCGCGTCCACTCGTCCCGATCGCGATACAGTTCATCGACCCGGCGCTGCGCCTGGCAGTACGAGGCAAAGTCCGCCAGCACCAGGTAGGGATCGCCGCCTTCCAGCAGGCTGTGCAGCATCATGTCGAACGCGTGCTTGTCGCCGTGGCTGAAGGCGCCGCTCGCCAGCTCGTCCAGAATCGCCTTCAGGTGCTTGTCTTTCTTGCGGTAGCTGAGCGGATCGTAACCCTTCGCCACTATCGCCTTCACCTGCTCCACGGTATTGCCGAAGATAAAGATATTGTCTTCGCCCACCTGCTCGGCGATTTCGACGTTGGCGCCGTCCAGCGTGCCGACCGTCAGCGCGCCGTTCAACGCCAGCTTCATGTTGCCGGTGCCGGAGGCCTCTTTGCCGGCGGTGGAGATCTGTTCGGAGATATCCGCCGCCGGGATCATCAGTTCGGCCACCGAGACGCGGTAGTCAGGGATGAACGCCACTTTCAGGCGATCTTTCACCAACGGATCGTTGTTGATCTTCTCGGCCGCCTGATTGATGGCGTAGATGATGTTCTTCGCCAGGTAGTAGCCCGGCGCCGCCTTGGCGCCGAACAGGAAGACGCGCGGCACGATGTCCAGGTTGGGGTTGTCGCGCAGCTGGCGATACAGCGACAGGATGTGCAGCAGGTTCAGGTGCTGACGTTTGTATTCATGCAGGCGTTTGATCTGCACGTCGAAGATCGCGTCCGGGTCGAGCGTCAACCCCATCACGCCGTGCACGTAATGGGCCAGCGCCACCTTGTTGTCGCGTTTGATCTGCTGATAACGCTGGCGGAACGCCGCGTCGTCGGCGAATTTTTCCAGCCCGCGCAGCGCGTCGAGATCGCTCGCCCACTCCACCTTCAGCGTCTCGTCGATCAGGCCCGACAGCGCCGGGTTGCACTGTTTCAGCCAGCGGCGCGGCGTGATGCCGTTAGTGACGTTATGGAATTTGTTCGGCCACAGCTGGTGATATTCCGGGAACAGATCTTTCACCACCAGATCCGAGTGCAGCTGCGCTACGCCGTTGACCGCAAAGCCGCTGACCACGCACAGGTTGGCCATGCGCACCTGCTTGTTGTGGTGCACCGCCAGTTTGGCCCACACCGCCTCGTCGCCCGGCCAATGCTTATCCACCAATTTTTTAAACCTGGCGTTGATTTGTTTGATGATGGAGAAATGGCGCGGCAGCAGGCTGCGCACCAATTTTTCATCCCAGCATTCCAGCGCTTCCGGCATCAGGGTGTGGTTGGTATAGGCGAAGGTGTTGCTGGTGATCGCCCAGGCCGCCTCCCACTCCAGCTGGTGTTCGTCCAGCAGAATGCGCAGCATTTCCGGAATGGCGATGGTCGGGTGGGTGTCGTTCAGCTGGATCACTTCGTACTTCGGCAGCTCTTCAATCTTGCGGCCGGCCTGATGGTGCTTGCGCAAAATGTCCGCCACCGAGCAGGCGCACTGGAAATACTGCTGCATCAGGCGCAGGCGCTTGCCGGCCTGATGGTTGTCGTTCGGGTAGAGCACCTTGGTCAGCTTGTCGGCTTCTACGCCCTGCTTCTCCGCCTGCAGGAATTTGCCGTCGTTGAAATCGCTCAGGTTGAACGGATGCTGATGGGTCGCCTGCCACAGGCGCAGCGGCTGCGCCACGCCGTTGCGATACCCCAGCACCGGCAGATCCCAGGCTTCGCCGCGCAGGGTGAAGGCGGGGCGCCACAGTTCGCGGCCGTCGGCCTGCTTTTCCAGCTTGCCGCCGATGCCCACGTCCACCGCCAGCGCGGCGTTGTGGCGGAACCACGGGTAGCTCTCGCGCTGCCAGTTATCCGGCGCCTCTTGCTGTTGCCCACCCTGGAACGACTGGCGGAACAGCCCGTACTGGTAATTCAGCCCATAGCCGGTGGCCGGTTGTTCCACCGTCGCCATCGAGTCGAGGAAACAGGCCGCCAGCCGCCCCAACCCGCCGTTGCCCAGCGCCGGATCGGTTTCCTGCTCCAGCAGATCCGCCAACTTGACGTTCTGCTCGGCCAGCGCCTGCTCGACGGTGTCGTACCAGCCCAGGTTGATCAGGTTGTTCGCCGTCAGCCGGCCGATCAGAAACTCCATCGAGATGTAGTTCACGTGGCGCAGCGGTTTGGCGCTTTTGCGCGGTGCCGGCTGCGCGGCCAACTGCTCGGCCAGCGCCGCACTGACGGCTTCCCACCATTGATGTTGCGTCATCTGCTGTGCGGAACTGAGGCCGAACCGTTGCCACTGACGGGCGAGCGCCGCCAGAAAAGCATCCTTCTTGAGCGTAGGCTGTGACATAAGGAAAACTCTCTATCCAGTAAGTGGGTCAAATTGCCGCTATCGTGCCGGTGAGAAAGCCTGACGGCATCATCCCGCCTGGGGATTAGCTGGGGAGGAGGATTGGGGCGTAGCTGGAATTGTGATCTCAGGCACTGTTTGACTCCCTTGCAACGATGCAAAAAAGCCCGCCAACGCGTGCGGCGAGCACTGAGAACGTTAACCATGACGTTAGCACAAGTATTCGCGCTGCTGAAGTTTTGTCCATGGCCGGAAATGCGATCCGCAACCGTATCGTCGCGCGCCGGCGCCAAACGTAAAAAAGTGTGATCGATAGCAACTTAACTCCAAGCCGATGCGGAAGCTTGTTGCAATACGTTTAGGGTTGGCAGAAGTTAGGGGGAGCTATTAATTACGAACCATAAAATAATTAGCGCCACTCCAATCCCGGCGGGAACCGCGATTTATACCCTGGAATACTATGCTGATCCCATCAAAACTGAGCCGCCCGGTACGGCTGCAAAATACCGTGATCCGCGATCGCCTGCTGGCCAAACTGGCCAGCGCGGGCAACTATCGCCTGACACTGGTCAATTGCCCGGCGGGATACGGGAAAACCACGCTGATCGCCCAATGGGCAGCCGGCAAGGCCGATCTGGGCTGGTATTCCCTGGATGAGAGCGACAACCAGCCGGAGCGCTTCGCCAGCTACCTGATCGCCGCGCTGCAGCAGGCCAGCGGCGGCCGCTGCGTCAAGAGCGAGGCGCTGAGCCAGAAACACCAGTACGCCAGCCTGTCGGCGCTGTTCGCCCAACTGTTTATCGAGCTGGCCGACTGGCATCAACCGCTGTACCTGGTGATCGACGACTATCACCTGATCACCAACGACGCCATTCACGAAGCCATGCGCTTTTTCCTGCGCCATCAGCCGGAAAACCTGACGCTGATCCTGCTCTCGCGCACCTTGCCGCCGCTCGGCATCGCCAACCTGCGGGTGCGCGATCAGCTGTTGGAAATGGGCACGCAGCAGCTGGCGTTCACCCACCAGGAGGCCAAACAGTTCTTCGATTGCCGTCTGGCGGCGCCAATGGAACAGCAGGACAGCAGCCGCCTGTGCGACGAAGTCGAAGGCTGGGCCACCGCGCTGCAGCTGATCGCGCTGTCGGCCCGCCAATCCGCCTCCTCGGCTCAGCTGTCGGCCAAACGGCTGGCGGGGCTGAACGCCAGTCACCTGTCCGACTATCTGGTGGACGAAGTGCTGGACCACGTCGATGCCGATGCGCGCGCTTTCCTGCTGCGCTGTTCGGTGCTGCGCTCGATGAACGACGCGCTGATCGTGCGGCTGACCGGCGAAGACAACGGCCAGCAACGGCTGGAGGAACTGGAACGCCAGGGGCTGTTTATCCACCGCATGGACGACACCGGCGAATGGTTCAACTTCCATCCGCTGTTCGCCTCTTTCCTGCGCCAGCGTTGCCAGTGGGAACTGGCGCTGGAGCTGCCGGGGCTGCATCGCGCCGCCGCCGAGGGCTGGCTGGCGTTGGGGTATCCGGCGGAGGCCATTCACCACGCGTTGGCGGCCAGCGACGTCAGCATGCTGCGCGATATCCTGCTGCAACACGCCTGGTCGCTGTTCCACCACAGCGAACTGGCCTTGCTGGAGGAGTGCCTCAACGCGCTGCCCTATGAGCGCCTGATCCAGAACCCCAAACTGGCGCTGCTGCAGGCCTGGCTGGCGCAGAGCCAGCACCGCTACGGCGAGGTCAACACCCTGCTGGAGCGCGCCGAGCGCACCATGCGCGAACAGAAAATTGAGATAGACCAAACGCTGCACGCCGAGTTCGACGCCCTGCGCGCCCAGGTGGCGATCAACGCCGGCAAACCGGAAGAGGCCGAACGGCTGGCGACCGAAGCGTTGAAATTCCTGCCGCTGTCCAGCTACTACAGCCGCATCGTCGCCACCTCGGTGACCGGCGAAGTGCACCACTGCAAGGGCGAACTGGCGCGCGCGCTGCCGATGATGCAGCAGACCGAGCAGATGGCGCGTCGTCATCAGGCCAACCATTACGCGCTCTGGGCGCTGCTGCAGCAGAGCGAAATCCTTATCGCCCAAGGCTTCCTGCAGGCCGCTTACGAAACCCAGGATAAGGCGTTCGAACTGATCCGCGAGCAGCACCTGGAACAGCTGCCGATGCACGAATTTCTGCTGCGCATCCGCGCCCAGATCCTGTGGTCATGGTCACGGTTGGACGAAGCGGAAGACGCGGCGCGCGCCGGGCTGAAAATTCTGGCCAACTACCAACCGCAGCAGCAGCTGCAGTGCATCGCCATGTTGGCCAAATGCTCGCTGGCGCGCGGCGATCTGGACAACGCCAATACCCATCTGCAGCGCTGCGAAACCCTGCTGCACGGCGCCCACTATCATCGCGACTGGCTGACCAACACCGACAAGTCGCGGGTGATCCACTGGCAGATGACCGGCGACACCGCCGCCGCCGCCCAGTGGCTGCGCCACACCGAAAAACCCGGCATGGCGGACAACCACTTCACGCAGGGCCAATGGCGCAACATCGCGCGGGTGCAAATCCTGCTCGGCCAGTATGAAGAGGCCGGCGTGGTGCTGGATGAACTGAACGAAAACGCTCGTCGCCTGCGGCTGGTGAGCGATCTCAACCGCAACCTGCTGCTCAGCAACCAGCTCTACTGGCTGCTGGAGCGCAAGGGCGAAGCGCAGCAGGCGCTGATCGAAGCGCTGTCGCTGGCTAACCGCACCGGCTTTATCAGCCACTTCGTCATCGAAGGCGAAGCGATGGCGCAACAGCTGCGTCAGCTGATCCAGCTCAACACGCTGCCGGAGCTGGAGCAGCATCGCGCCCAGCGTATCCTGCGCGACATCAACCAGCATCATCGGCACAAGTTCGCGCATTTCGACGAGAACTTCGTCGATAAGCTGCTGACCCACCCGCAGGTGCCGGAACTGATCCGCACCAGCCCGCTCACCCAACGCGAATGGCAGGTGCTGGGGCTGATCTATTCCGGTTACAGCAACGACCAGATCGCCGGCGAGCTGGACGTGGCGGCCACCACCATCAAGACGCACATCCGCAACCTGTATCAGAAACTGGGCGTGGCCCATCGCCAGGAGGCGGTGCAGCAGGCGCAGCAACTGCTGAAGATGATGGGCTACGGCGCGTAAAAACCCTGATGTCCCTCTGGTCTTAAACGCCGCAGAGTTGGTTACAATAGCGGCGTCCCCCTATTACGAGGCAGTCAGCAGTATGGAACAGTTCGAAGCGATCAACGTTGAGCAGGCGTACACCCGCTGGAAAGAGGGCAGCGCCGCCCTGGTCGACATCCGCGATCCGCAAAGTTTTGAAGCCGGGCATACGCCGGGCGCCTTTCACCTCACCAACGCCACCCTGTCGGCCTTTATGCAGCAAAACGACTTCGAGCGGCCGGTGATGGTGATGTGCTACCACGGCAACAGCAGCCGCAGCGCGGCACAGTACCTGCTGCACCAGGGGTTCGACGCGGTCTACAGCATCGACGGCGGTTTCGAGGCCTGGGCCCGCCAGTATCCGCAAGACGTGGAAACCTCTGCCTGATCCCCGCCGCCCGCCGCGCGTCGGCGGGCTTCCCCTTCGTTTTTATGCGCGTTTTCGCGGGTTTTTCGCAGATCCGTTTGCCAGCGCTCAGGATTTCGACGTTATAATCGGCCGTCAGGGTCGCCGGCGAGCAAGCCGCGGCCAAAATCATTCACTTACGACGGAAGAGCAATGGTTAGAGTAATCGCCATATCCAACCCGCGCCTGGCGCTGGCCTTTGTCGACTATATGGCGACCCAGGGCATCCGGCTTGAGCTGCGCAACAGCGGCGAGGCGGCGGAAATCTGGCTGGCCGACGACGGTCACCTCGAGCAGGTGCAACACGAGCTGCAGCAGTTTCTGGCCGATCCGCTCAACCGCCGTTATCAGGCCGCCAGCTGGCAGACCGGCCATACCGACGCCGGCCTGCATTATCAGAGCGAATCCTACCTGCATACCCTGCGCAGCAAGGCCGGTCCGCTGACGCTCGGCGTGATGGTGCTGTGCATCGCGGTCTATATTCTGATGCAGGCGCTCGGCGACGATACCGTGATGTATTGGCTCTCCTGGCCGCAGGACAGCAGCCAATACACCCAGCTGTGGCGCTGGATCAGCCATGCGTTCCTGCATTTCTCCCTGCTGCATATCCTGTTTAACCTGATGTGGTGGTGGTATCTCGGCGGCCAGATGGAAAAACGCCTCGGCGCCGGCAAGCTGTTCGTGCTGGCGGTGGTGTCGGCCTTCTTCAGCGGCTGGGCGCAATCGCTGTTCAGCGGCGCGCTGTTTGGCGGGCTGTCGGGCGTGGTCTATGCGCTGATGGGCTATGTGTGGCTGTCGGGCGAACGGGCGCCGGAGCGCGGCCTGATGCTGCCGCGCGGCCTGATGGTGTTCTCGGTGTTGTGGCTGGTGGCCGGATATTTCGATATTTTAGGAATGTCGATCGCCAACGCGGCACACGTAGCCGGTTTAGTGTTAGGGTTATTGATGGCATTTTGGGATACGCGTCATCGCGCACACAACGAACAATAACAGCCGAGAGCTATGTCCAGCGGGCATAGCGGGCGTTTTAGGGGATTATCGTGAAGCAAACACAGCGTCATGACGCAATTATCGAGCTGGTGCGCCTGCAGGGTTACGTCAGCACGGAAGAGCTGGTCGAACATTTTGACGTCAGCCCGCAAACGATTCGCCGCGATTTGAATGACCTGGCCGACCAGAACAAGATCCAGCGTCACCACGGCGGCGCGGCGCTGCCTTCCAGCTCGGTCAACGCTGCCTATAACGATCGCAAGGTAATGTGGTCGGAAGAGAAGGCCCGCATCGCGCAGCGCGTCGCCAGCCAGATCCCGGACGGCGCCACGCTGTTCATCGATATCGGCACCACGCCGGAAGCGGTGGCCCATGCGCTGATGAACCACAAGAACCTGCGCGTGGTCACCAACAACCTTAACGTCGCCACCCTGTTGACCGCCAAGGAAGACTTCCGCCTGATCCTGGCCGGCGGCGAAGTGCGCACACGCGACGGCGGCATCATGGGCGAAGCCACCCTGGACTTCATCTCCCAATTCCGTCTCGATTACGGCATTCTCGGCATCAGCGGCATCGATATGGACGGCTCGCTGCTCGAATTCGACTATCACGAAGTGCGCACCAAACGCGCGATTATCGAAAATTCCCGCTGCGTGATGCTGGTCACCGATCATTCCAAATTCGGCCGCAACGCCATGGTCAACCTGGGCAACATGAACCTGATCGACTACCTGTTTACCGACCAACTGCCGCCGCCGAGCGTGATGAAAATCATCGAACAGTACGACGTGCAGCTGGAGTTGTGCTGATTCGGCCTTAACCTGCGGGGCGCGCCGCCGTCCCGTTTCATACCTTCAGGCTCCCCTCATCGACAGCCGTTTGCGCGCCCGCGCCATATCCATACTACTTGTGTGACTATCATCACCAAACTGTTACCTCTATCACGCCTAAATGTTTTTGTTTGGTTAACTCTTGGCTTGCCTGTTGGTTTTTGATTACAATCATGAGCGAAAACGAACATGAAAGAGCTATTTCGAACATCTGGAGGAAGATGACGTGGAAACCAAAGACTTGATCGTTATCGGTGGCGGCATCAACGGTGCCGGCATCGCGGCGGATGCTGCCGGGCGCGGGCTGTCGGTACTGCTACTGGAAGCGCAAGACTTGGCCTGTGCTACGTCTTCCGCCAGTTCCAAACTGATCCACGGTGGCCTGCGCTACCTGGAACACTACGAATTCCGTCTGGTGAGCGAAGCGCTGGCCGAACGTGAAGTGCTGCTGAAGCTGGCGCCGCACATCGCGTTCCCGATGCGTTTCCGCCTGCCGCACCAGCCGCACCTGCGTCCGGCCTGGATGATCCGTATCGGCCTGTTCCTGTACGATCACCTGGGCAAACGCACCAGCCTGCCGGGCAGCAAGGGTTTGCGCTTTGGACCAGAGTCGGTGCTGAAGCCCGAATTGAAGCGCGGTTTCGAATATTCCGACTGCTGGGTCGACGATGCTCGCCTGGTGGTGCTGAACGCGCAGGAAGTGGAAAAACGCGGCGGCGAAGTGCGCACCCGCACCAAAGTGACCCGCGCATGGCGTGAAAACGGCCTGTGGATGGTGGAAGCGGTCGATATCGACAGCGGCAAAACCTTCACCTGGCGCGCCAAAGGCCTGGTGAACGCCACCGGCCCGTGGGTGAAAAACTTCTTCGACGACGGCCTGAAGCTCAAATCGCCTTACGGCATCCGCCTGATCAAAGGCAGCCACATCGTGGTGCCGCGCGTGCACGATCAGCCGCAGTCTTACATTCTGCAGAACGAAGACCACCGCATCGTGTTCGTGATCCCGTGGAATGACGAGTTCTCCATCATCGGCACCACCGACGTGGAGTACAAAGGCGATCCGAAAGACGTGAAGATCGACGAGAACGAAATCGCTTATCTGCTGAAAGTGTACAACGATCACTTCAAGAAGCAGCTGGGCCGCGACGACATCGTCTGGACTTACTCCGGCGTGCGTCCGCTGTGCGACGACGAATCCGATTCACCGCAGGCGATCACCCGCGATTACACGCTGGACGTGCACGATGAGCAGGGCAAAGCGCCGCTGCTGTCGGTCTTCGGCGGCAAGCTGACCACCTACCGCAAGCTGGCCGAACATGCGATGGAAAAACTGGCCCACTACTACCCAGGCTGCGGCCCGGCGTGGACCAAAAACGCCACGCTGCCGGGCGGTGACATCGACGGCGATCGCGATGGCTACGCGGCCAAACTGCGCCGTGCGCACGGCTGGCTGCCGGAAGCCCTGGCGCGCCGCTATGCCCGCACCTACGGCAGCCAGAGCGAGCTGATCTTGGCCGGCGCCAACGGCCTCGCCGATCTGGGCGAAGATTTCGGCCACGGTCTGTATGAAGCCGAGCTGCGTTACCTGACCGAGAAAGAGTGGGTCGTAGAGCTGGACGACGCCATCTGGCGCCGCACCAAGCTGGGCATGTGGCTGGACGAGGCGCAGCAGGCGCGAGTGAAAGCCTGGCTGGCGGAACACGCGAAAACGAAAGCGCTGTCTCTGGCTTCCTGAGCCGCAGCGTAACGACAAAGGGCCGGTTATCCGGCCCTTTGCTTTTTTCCTCTCCCGTTTTACAGCTTCACCGGCTTTATGTGCCAAATTTCATCCGCGTATTCCTGAATGGTGCGATCGGATGAGAAGTAGCCCATATTGGCGATATTCAGCACCGCGCGCCGCGTCCACTCGTCCTGATTGAGATACACCTCGTCCACCTTGTCCTGCGTGTCCACATAGCTGCGGTAATCCGCCAACAGCTGATAGTGATCGCCGAGGTTGACCAGCGAGTCGAACAAATTGCCATAGCGTTTCGGCTCTTCCGGGCTGAACACCCCGGTGGCGATCTGCGTCAGCGCCTGATGCAGCTCCGGGTCTTGCTCATAGTACTGGCGCGGGTTGTAACCGTTGCGGCGCAGTTCCTCAACCTGCTCGGCGGTATTGCCGAAAATAAAGATATTCTCCTCCCCCACGTGCTCGCGCATCTCGACGTTGGCGCCGTCCAGCGTGCCGATGGTCAGCGCGCCGTTCAGCGCGAACTTCATGTTGCTGGTGCCCGAGGCCTCGGTGCCCGCCAGCGAGATCTGTTCCGACAGATCCGCCGCCGGGATGATGATCTGCGCCAGGCTGACGCCGTAGTTCGGAATGAACACCACCTTCAGTTGGGTATGCACGCGCGGATCGTTGTTGATCACTTTGGCCACGTCGTTGATCAGACGGATGATCTGCTTGGCGGCATAGTAGGCAGAGGCCGCCTTGCCGGCGAAGATCACCACCCGCGGCACGCGCTCGATGTCAGGGTCAGCCAGCAAACGGTTATACAGCGTGATGACGTGCAGCACGTTGAGCAGTTGCCGTTTGTACTCGTGGATACGCTTGATTTGCACATCGAACAACGCATCCGGGTTGACCACCACGTTGAGCGTTTTGGCGATATACAGCGCCAGCCGCTCCTTGTTCTGCCGTTTGGCGCGCTGCACCGCCTGCAGGAAGCTCGGGTAATCGACGTTGGCTTTGATCTCGCTCAGTTGGCTGAGATCGGTGCGCCAGGTTTGGCCGATGCAGTCGTCCAGCACCGCCGCCAGCGGCGGGTTGGCCAGCGCCAGCCAACGGCGCGGCGTCACCCCGTTGGTTTTGTTGCAGAAACGAGTCGGGAACAGCCGGGCGAAGTCGGCGAACAGCGACTGCACCATCAGTTCGGAATGCAGGGCGGAAACGCCGTTGACCTTGTGGCTGGCCACCACCGCCAGCCACGCCATGCGCACCCGGCGGCCGTTGGTTTCGTCGATGATCGAGACCCGCGCCAGCAGGTCGTTGTCGTCCGGCGCCACTTCCTGCACCATCTTGAGGAAGTGATCGTTGATTTCGAAAATCAGCTGCAGATGGCGCGGCAAGATGCGGCCTATCATGTCCAGCGGCCAGGTCTCCAGCGCCTCGCTCATCAGCGTGTGGTTGGTGTAAGAGAACACCTGCTCCACCACTTCCCAGGCGTCGAGCCACTTGAATTTGTGCTCGTCGATCAGCCGGTGCATCAGCTCGGGGATCGACAATACCGGGTGGGTGTCGTTGAGGTGAATGGCGATCTTGTCCGCCAGGTTGTCGAAGGTTTTGTGCATCAGCCAATGGCGGTTGAGAATATCCTGCACCGTGGCCGACACCAGGAAATACTCCTGCCGCAGCCGCAGCTCGCGCCCGGAGGAGGTCGAATCGTCCGGATAGAGCACGCGCGACACGTTCTCCGAGTGGTTTTTGTCTTCCACCGCCGCGAAGTAATCGCCCTGGTTGAACTTGCCGAGGTTGATCTCATTACTGGCCTGCGCGCCCCACAACCGCAGCGTATTGGTGGCGTCGGTGTCAAAACCGGGGATCACCTGATCGTAGGCGATGGCCACGACCTCTTCGGTCTCCAGCCAGCGCGCCTTGGCCCCCTCCTGCTGCACGCGGCCGCCGAAGCGCACCTTGTAGCGGGTGTTATGGCGCGGAAACTCCCACGGATTGCCGTACTCCAGCCAGTAGTCCGGCGACTCCATCTGTTGGCCGTTGACGATGTTCTGCTTGAACATGCCGTATTCATAGCGAATGCCGTAGCCGCGCCCCGGCAGCGCCAGCGTCGCCAGCGAGTCGAGGAAACAGGCCGCCAGCCGGCCCAGGCCGCCGTTACCAAGCCCGGGGTCGTTTTCTTCCTCCAGCAGCTCCGCCAGGTTCAGCCCCATCTCGTTCAGCGCGTTGTCGATGTCCTGATAGATGCCCATCGACAGCAGCGCGTTTGACAGGGTGCGGCCGATCAGGAACTCCATCGACAGGTAATACACCTGCCGCACGTCTTGAGACAGCTGGGCGCGGTTGGAACGCAGCCAGCGCTCCACCATGCGATCGCGCACCGCGAACAGCACGGCGTTCAGCCAATCGTGCCGGTTGGCGATGGCCGGATCCTTGCCGACGATAAACATCAGCTTATAGGCGATGGAGTGTTTCAGCGCTTCCACACTGACCGTAGGTGAGGTGTAACTAAACGGTGAAGTCATGGCTTTTTAATCCCTTGTGGGGAGCCCCGCCATTCGCCGCGGAATAGCGGGCTCCGCTGAACATGGACGCGGCACGCCGCGCCCCGACAATCTACCCTTACGGCTGCCCGCCGCGCGTCAACCCGAGACGCGAAACGCGGGCTACAAGCGTTGATAAAGCGATAAATACTCTTTCGCCGCCACCGGCCAGCCGAAGTCCACGCTCATGGCGTGGCGCTGAACGTGGCGCCAGTGTTTCGGCCGGCTCCACAGCACCATGGCGCGGCGGATGGCGTTGCCCAGCGCGACGGCGTCGCAATCGTCGAACACGAATCCGCTGGCGGTGCCGTCGGCCAGGTTCTCCAGCGCGCAGTCCACCACCGTGTCCGCCAGCCCGCCGGTGCGGCGCACCAGCGGCAGCGTGCCGTACTTCAGACCGTAGAGCTGCGTCAGACCGCAGGGCTCGAAGCGGCTCGGCACCAGAATAACGTCGGCGCCGCCGATGATGCGGTGGGAGAAGGATTCGTGATAACCGATCTGCACGCCGACCTGTTCAGGGTAGTCGGCGGCGGCGGCCAGAAACGCCTGTTGCAGCACCGCATCGCCGGCGCCCAGCAGCGCCAGCTGCCCGCCCTGCGCCAGCAGTTCAGGCAACGCCTGCAGCACCAGATCCAGGCCTTTTTGGCTGGTCAATCGGCTCACCACCGCGAACACCGGCAGCGATTCGTCCACCTTCAGCCCCATGGCCTTTTGCAGATGCAGCTTGTTTTTGACCTTGCTTTTCAGATCGTCGGCGTCATAGCGGGCGCTCAGCCGCGGGTCGTGGGCCGGATCCCAAATCTTGTCGTCCACCCCGTTGAGGATGCCGCTCAGCCTGCCCTGCCGCTGCCGCTCCTGTAGCAGCCCCTCCATGCCGTAGCCGAACTCCGGCCGGGTGATCTCGCGCGCATAGGTCGGGCTGACGGCGGTCACGTGGTCGGCATAAAACAGCCCGGCCTTGAGGAACGACATCTGGCCGTAGAACTCCAGGCCATAGACGTTGTAAAACGACGCCGGCAGCCACAGTTCGGTCACGTGATGGGCGGAAAACAGCCCTTGATAGGCCAGGTTATGCACCGTGAACACCGAACGCGCCGGGTGGCCGTTGGCGGCCAGATAGGCGCAGCTAAGACCGGCGTGCCAGTCGTGGGCATGCACCAACTGCGGCCGCCAGTAGCGATCCAGCCCCTTGGCCAGCTCGCAGGCCATCCAGCCCAGCAGCGCAAAGCGGCGGTGGTTGTCGGGGTAGGCGTACATAGACTGATCGTGGTACGGGCTGCCCGGCCGGTCATACAGCCAGGGCGCATCGATGAGATAGATGCCCACGCCATGGTAGGTGCCGTAACGCAGGCCAACCCGGCCGGCGAACGAGTCGATTTCCGCCACCAGCACGGTGTCGGGTATGCCGTTGCGTACGTCAGGGAAAGCGGGCAATAGCACCCGAACATCGGCGCCTTCGGCGATTTGCGCCGCCGGCAGCGCGCCAACCACGTCTGCGAGTCCGCCCGTTTTCAGCAGGGGGAACATTTCAGAACATACGTGTAAGACCTGCATTATCACTCCTGAAAGTCGGCCGAAGGCCTCTGGATAAGAAATAAAGCAGGCTTGCCGCTGTTATGTGTGCCGCGTTGCGCAAGCCATCGAACCGTTCATCGGGCGGCAGGCTATCGTTCTGCCCCCACGTTAACTCACAATTTTGACAACATTTCGCGCGTCACCAGCACGATGCCGCCTTCCGAGCGATAGAAACGCTTGCTGTCCTCATCGGCGTTTTCCCCGATCACCATGCCCTCCGGAATATGGCAGGCGCGGTCGATGATGCAGCGCCGCAGGCGGCAGGAACGGCCGACGTTCACGTCCGGCAACAATACGGTAGAGTCGATGGTGCAGAACGAGTTCACTCGCACGCGCGGGAACAGCACCGAATGCACCACCACCGACCCGGACACGATGCAACCGCCGGACACCAGCGAGTTCATGGTCATGCCATGGCTGCCGGAGCGATCCTGCACAAACTTGGCCGGCGGCAGCGGTTCCATGTGGGTGCGGATCGGCCAGGCGCGGTCGTACATGTCCAGCTCCGGCGTCACCGACGCCAGATCGAGATTGGCGCGCCAATAGGCGTCCAACGTGCCCACATCGCGCCAGTACGGCGGCAGATCGGGATTGGACGTCACGCAGGACAAGGTAAACGGATGCGCCCACGCCGCCTGCTGCGCGGTGATTTTCGGGATCAGATCCTTGCCGAAATCGTGGCTGGAGCCGGGGGTCGACATATCCTCTTGCAGCAGCTGGAACAGGTAGGCGGCATTAAAAATATAGATGCCCATGCTGGCCAGCGACATATCCGGGTTGCCCGGCATCGCCGGCGGATCGGCGGGCTTTTCCAGAAACTCGATGATACGGTCGCTTTCATCCACCTTCATCACGCCGAATTCGCCGGCTTCGCTGCGCGGCACCGGCAGGCAGGCCACGGTGCACTGAGCGCCCTTCTCGACGTGATCGATCAGCATGCGTGAATAATCCATCTTGTAGATGTGATCGCCCGCCAGGATCACCACGTATTCGGCCTCGTAGCGGCGGATGATATCCAGGTTCTGGTACACCGCGTCGGCGGTGCCCTTGTACCAATGCTCGGTGCTGAGGCGCTGCTGGGCCGGCAGCAGATCGACGAACTCGTTCATTTCCTCGTTGAGGAACGACCAGCCGCGTTGAATGTGCTGCACCAGCGTGTGCGACTGGTATTGGGTGATCACGCCGATGCGGCGGATGCCGGAGTTCAGGCAGTTCGACAAGGCGAAATCGATGATGCGGAATTTGCCGCCAAAGTGGACGGCGGGCTTGGCGCGGGTGGAGGTCAAATCTTTCAAACGTGAGCCGCGGCCGCCGGCCAGGATCAGCGCTACGGATTTAATCGGCAACTGGCGCGCCAACATCAGGGGGTCTTTATTTTCAAACCTAACCATAGCGGACTCCTTTTATTATTTCCGTACCAGTACGCAAAGCGAGCGCGCGGCCTGGTGCCAGGCGGGCAATACCGCCCGTGAGTCTTCCTGAGTGAAGGGAGCGACAACCTGCCAATCGCCTTCCGGCAATCTCATCTCCGTCGTTTGCGGCGTGGCGTTGACCAGCAACAGCCAGCGCTGCGACAGCAGGATCTGCATGAGCGGCTCGCCCCGCTCCCACTGCTGCGCGTCGAGCGGCTGGCCTTGCGCGTTCAGCCACTGCACGCTGCCGTCGTCCTGCTGCCACCAGCGGTCCTGCTGCAGTGCGGGGATCTGGCGGCGCAGCGCGATCAGCGCCGCGACGTAATCGGTCAGCGCATCGTCCGCCGTGGCCCAATCGAGCCAGGCGGTGGCGTTGTCCTGACAATAGGCATTGTTGTTCCCCTGCTGGCTGTGTCCCTGTTCATCGCCGGCCAGCAGCATCGGCGTACCCTGGGACAGCAACAGCGTGGCGAGCATCGCCCGCTGGCTGGCCCTGCGGCGTTGCACAATGGCGTCGTCGGCGACCAGGCCTTCGACGCCGTGGTTGTTGCTGAAATTGCGATCGCTGCCGTCGCGGTTGCCCTCGCCGTTCGGCTGATTGTGTTTCTCGTTGAAGCTGACCACGTCCTGCAGGGTAAACCCGTCATGGGCGGTCAGCATGTTGACGGTGGCGTAAGGCGCCCGCCCGCGCTGGTTGTACAGATCGCTGGAGGCGGCAAAACGCTGGGCGAACTGGCCGAGCGTAACGCCGCTCTGCAGCCAGAAACGGCGCATGTCGTCGCGGTAATGATCGTTCCATTCGGCGAAGCGGCCGGGAAATGCCCCCACCTGATAGCCGCCGGGGCCAATGTCCCAGGGTTCGGCGATCAGCTTGCAGCGCGACAGCAGATCGTCCGCCAGCATCGCCTGGAACAGCGGCGCATCGCGATCGAACCCCGGCGTGCGACCGAGCACGCTGCCCAGATCGAAGCGGAAGCCGTCGACGTGGCACTCCCGCACCCAAAAATGCAGGCAATCCATCACCCAGGCCACGCCCTGCGGCTGATCCAACCGCAGCGTGTTGCCGCAGCCGGTGTCGTTGACGTAGTCCCCTTCGGGCGTCAGCCAGTAGTAGCTCAGGTTATCGATGCCGCTCAGCGACAGCATCGGCCCGTCCCTGTCCAGCTCGGCGCTGTGGTTGAACACCACGTCAAGGATCACCTCGATGCCGGCTTGGTGCAGCGCCTTGACCGCATCGCGGAATTCGTTCAGCGGCGTGGCATCGGTGCTCAGGCTGGCGTAGCGGTTGTCCGGCGCATAGGGCGCCAGCACGTTATAGCCCCAATAGTTGATCAGCCCCAACCGCTGCAGGCGCGGTTCGGAGGTATGTTGCTGCACCGGCAACAGTTCCAGCGCGGTGATGCCGAGGCGTTTGAAGTGGGCGATCATCGCCGGGTGCCCCAATGCGGCGAAGCTGCCGCGCAGCGCCGGTGGGATCTGCGGGTGCAGCAGCGTCAGACCGCGCACGTGCGCTTCGTAAATCACCGTCTGCCCCCAGGGCGTGGCGGGCGGGCGATCGTCCTGCCAGTCGTACCGTTCGTCCACCACCACGCACTTCGGCATCAGCTCCGCGCTGTCGTGCGGGTCCGGCTGCTCGTAACCGCCGTGCAGGTGCGGGTGGTCCGCCACCGGCCCTTCCACCGCGCGCGCGGCCGGATCGAGCGCCAGTTTGTTGGGGTTAAAACGCTGCCCGTTCGCCGGGTCAAACGGGCCGTAGACCCGGTAACCGTAACGTTGCCCCGGCCTGCCGCCCGGTAAGTAGCCATGCCAGATATCGCCGCTGCGCGCCGGCAGCGGCAGGCGCACTTCGCGCTGCTGGCCGTCGAACAGGCACAACTCCACCCGCTCGGCATGCGCCGAGTACAGGGTAAAGTTGATGCCTTCGCCGTCGTACTGCGCGCCCAGCGGCGCGGCGAGGCCGGCTGTCAGCTCCGTCATGGCGCCTCCCGCAGCAGATAAATGGTCGCCAGCGGCGGCAACGTTACGCAGATGGAGAAGTCACGGCCGTGGCTGCCGACCGCTTCGGAAGAAACCCGCCCCTGATTGCCGGCATTGCTGCCGTGATAGTGGTGCGAATCGGTATTGAGGATCTCGCGGTAGTCACCGGCGCGCGAGAGGCCGATGCGGTAGCGGTAGCGCGGCACCGGGGTAAAGTTGCTGATGGCGATCAACTCATTGCCCTGCGAATCGTAGCGCGCGAAGGCGAACACCGAGTTGTCGTGATCGTCGACCACCAGCCATTCGAAGCCGTCCGGGCGGTAGTCGCGCTCGTACAGCGGCGCCTGCTGCCGGTAGCAGTGGTTCAGATCGCGCACCAGCCGCTGCACGCCGTTATGCCAGTTATCCAGCCCTTCCAGTAAATGCCAGTCAAGGCTGGTATCGAAATTCCACTCGCGCCCTTGCGCGAATTCGCAGCCCATAAACAGCAGCTTCTTGCCCGGATGCGCCCACATAAAGCCGTAATAGGCGCGCAGGTTGGCGAATTTCTGCCAGGCGTCGCCCGGCATACGGTCGAGGACCGATTTTTTGCCGTGCACCACTTCATCGTGCGAGATAGGCAACACGAAGTTCTCGGTATAGGCGTACAGCATGCCGAAGGTCATCTGGTTGTGGTGATACTTACGGTGCACCGGATCGCACTTCATGTAATTGAGCGTGTCGTGCATCCAGCCGAGGTTCCATTTGTAGTGGAACCCAAGGCCGTTGGCGTCCGGCGGCAGGGTGACGCCGGGATAGTCGGTGGATTCCTCCGCCAGCGTCACCGCGCCCGGCTGCGCCTGGCCGATAGTCTGGTTGGTATAACGCAGGAAGGCGATGGCCTCCAGATTCTCGTTGCCGCCGTAGTAATTCGGCACCCACTCGCCGTCGGCACGGCTGTAGTCGCGATAGATCATCGACGCCACCGCATCGACCCGCAGCGCGTCGATGCCGAAGCGCTCCAGCCAATACAGCGCGTTGCCCGCCAGGTAGTTGCGCACCTCGTGGCGACCGTAGTTGTAAATCAGCGTATTCCAGTCCTGATGGTAGCCCTCGCGCGGATCGGCGTATTCGTACAGCGCAGTGCCATCGAAATTCGCCAGGCCGTAGGCGTCGCTGGGGAAGTGCCCCGGCACCCAGTCGAGGATCACGTTGATGCCCGCCTCATGCGCCGCCGCCACAAACGCCCTGAAGTCGGCCGGCGTGCCGAAGCGCCGGGTCGGCGCATACAGCCCCAGCGGCTGGTAGCCCCAGCTGCCGTCGAACGGGTGCTCGTTGACCGGCAGCAGCTCGATATGGGTGAATCCCATGTCCTTCACATAGTCGATCAGCTGCACCGCCAGTTCACCGTAGCTGAGCCAAAAGTGGTTATCGGTGTGGCGGCGCCATGAGCCGAGATGCACCTCGTAGATGGCGATCGGCTGGTCAAAATCGTTGGCGCGGCGGCGCGCCGGCGTCGACGGCACCACCTCCGGCAGCGGCGCCACCAGCGAGGCGGTGTCCGGGCGCATCTGCGCCTCGAAGGCGTAAGGATCGGCTTTCAGCTGGGTATTGCCGTAGCAATCGACGATTTCATATTTGTACAGCTGGCCGGCCCGCACGCCGGGCAGGAACAGCTCCCAGATGCCGTTTTCACGCCGCAGACGCATCGGGTGGCGGCGGCCGTCCCAGAAGTTGAACTCCCCCACCACCGAGACGCGCTGGGCGTTGGGCGCCCAGACCGCAAAACTGACGCCGTCGATGCCATCCAGCGTAACTAGATGGGCGCCCAGCCGTTCATAGGGACGCAAATGCGTGCCCTCGGCCAATAGCCAACTGTCGATATCCTGCAGCAGCGGGCCAAACCGGTAGGGATCGTCGACGATCTGTTGATGATCGCGCCAGCTGACCTGCAGTTGATAGCGGAAAGGATTTTTTCGCCGCGGCACCACCGCGCTGAAGAAACCGCGCGGGTCGTCGCAGTTCAACTGCGCCAGCCGCCGGCCGGTCTGCTGTTCCACCAGCCAAACTTCGGTAGCATCGGGCAGCAGCGCGCGCACCTGCAGACCGTTATCGGTCGCATGCATGCCAAGCAGAGCAAAGGGGTCGGCGTAATGGCCGGAGATGATCTGATCAATCACGTCACGATCGGGAAGTACAGGCATAGTCTTCTTCCTTAGATTAACAGCATGATCTAAGCACGGCTTGTTGGTTATTCCTTGGCCGTTTTGGTCATCATGCAATGCATTCGGACTCTAAAGCGTGATTGCGGTCGGTTATTGACCAATCTTTACTCTGCCGACCTGAATTTCGCTCTTTATGCTTATTTTTTGAAATATTTCAGTCATGGTGAAAAAGTGTTCACCCCTGCGTTAAGCATAGCCAATGTCTGTTAAAAACTGCTCGGCATTGGTGAGGAAAATTCTTCATTAAGAAAACTGCCAGCCTGGCGGCATCTGCATGCGGCGGCCGACGAGAAGAGATGCGGGGTACAGCCCAATGAAACGAGGCTTGCGATAACGCTGCCCGACGCGGCGCGCAGCGAACAAAAAGGCGGAAAATAAGGCGTTAGGGGGCTGAAAGCGCTCAGCCCCCAGGAAGTGCGGGTTTACAGCAGGATGCGCAACATGCGTCGCAGCGGCTCGGCCGCGCCCCACAGCAGCTGGTCGCCCACGGTGAACGCCGATAGATACTCCGGCCCCATATTCAGCTTGCGCAGACGGCCGACCGGCGTATTCAGCGTGCCGGTCACCGCCGCCGGCGTCAGTTCGCGCATGGTCAGTTCGCGGTCGTTCGGGATCACGCGCACCCAGTCGTTGTGCGTCGCCAGCATCTGCTCGATTTCCGGCAGCGACACGTCTTTTTTCAGCTTCAGCGTGAACGCCTGGCTGTGGCAGCGCAGCGCGCCGACGCGCACGCACAGACCGTCGACCGGGATCACGCTGCCGGTATTCAGAATCTTGTTGGTTTCCGCCTGACCCTTCCACTCTTCACGGCTCTGGCCGTTGTCGAGCTGCTTGTCGATCCACGGGATCAGGCTGCCGGCCAGCGGGACGCCGAAGTTATCGGTCGGCAGTTTGCCGCTGCGCGTGGCTTCGGTCACCTTGCGCTCGATATCCAGGATGGCGGAAGCCGGATCCTGCAGCTCTTTCGCCACGTCGGCATGCAGCATGCCCATTTGGGTCAGCAGTTCGCGCATGTGGCGCGCGCCGCCGCCGGAGGCCGCCTGGTAGGTGGCGACCGACGCCCACTCCACCAGATCGTTGGCGAACAGGCCGCCGAGCGACATCAGCATCAGGCTGACGGTGCAGTTACCGCCGACGAAGGTTTTGATGCCTTTGTCCAGGCCCTGCTGAATCACCGCGTGGTTGACCGGATCCAGGATGATGATGGCGTCGTCCTGCATGCGCAGCGACGAGGCCGCGTCGATCCAGTAACCCTGCCAACCGCTGGCGCGCAGCTTAGGATAAACTTCGTTGGTATAATCGCCGCCCTGACAGGTAATAATGATATCGAGCGCGCTCAGCGCGTCGATGTCATACGCATCCTGCAGCGTGCCCTGCTGGCCGCCGAAGGCCGGCGCGGCGGAACCGTGCTGCGAGGTGGAGAAAAAGACCGGGCGAATGGCGTCGAAATCGCGCTCTTCCGTCATGCGTTGCATGAGAACCGAGCCGACCATTCCGCGCCAACCGATGAAACCAACGTTTTTCATAATATCTGTGTCCCGCCCGGATAAGGGCTTATGTAGGTGATAACGAGTTGTGTGCAATATCTCCTCACCTTACAAAATGTCGGCGCGGGCGCAAAGTGAATTTATTCGATGGCTGAGGATTTCTCAGCAATCCTTCTTATATACCCGTCGTCTTTCAAACTGCAGCGTTGTTACCTGCACGTAGTTACGTGGCCCATCCGTGGGCCACGCCCCAAGGGGCCGCTGCGAGCAGCGTTCAAATCTGCTCCCGGCAGATTTGTCATACCCCAGTCACTTACTTGAGTAAGCTCCTGGGGATGCGATCGCTGGGCGCCTAGCTGCAATTTGAAATCCATAGGGGATAGGCAAGGACGCGGCCGGAAAGGCCGAGGCGTTTTCCCGATCACGAGGTCACCATGACAGAGATGATTTCCGCTACGGTATTGCTGTTTTTAATTATGGATCCGCTGGGCAACCTGCCGATTTTCATGTCGGTACTCAAGCACCTGGAACCGCGCCGCCGCCGCGTGGTGTTGATTCGCGAGCTGCTGATCGCCCTGCTGCTGATGCTGATCTTTCTGTTCGCCGGCGAGAAAATTCTGGCGTTCCTCAACCTGCGCACCGAAACCGTCTCCATTTCCGGCGGCATCATCCTGTTTCTGATCGCCATCAAGATGATCTTTCCCTCGCAGGAGGGAAATAGCTCCGGGCTGTCCGCCGGCGAGGAGCCGTTCCTGGTGCCGCTGGCGATCCCGCTGGTGGCCGGGCCGTCGATTCTGGCTGCATTGATGCTGCTATCGCACCAATACCCGCATCAGTTGCCCCATCTGGTGGCGGCGCTGCTGATCGCCTGGGGTCTCTCTGCGGCCATTTTGCTGATGTCGAACCTGTTCCTGCGCCTGCTGGGCAGCAAAGGCGTCAGCGCGCTGGAGCGGTTGATGGGGCTGATTCTGGTGATGCTGTCGACCCAGATGTTCCTGGATGGCGTGCGGGCTTACATGAAGCTGTAGGCGCCTGGCGGCGCCGACAACGGTCCGCGCTTAGCGGGCGGTAACGCGGCGAATATGGGCGAGCGTATCGGCGACCACGCCGTCCAACGGCTGGTTGATGTCGATCGCTTGCACATCCGGTTCCTGCTCGCCCGGCTCTTCCAGCGTGGCGAACTGGGAAATCAACATCTGCGGCTTGAAGAAGTGGCCCTTGCGTTGCTTCAGACGCTCCTCGATCACCGACTGGTCGCCTTTCAGGTAGAGGAAATGCAGGTTGAGGTTGCCGTCGCGCAGGCGATCGCGATAGCTTTTCTTCAGCGCCGAGCACACCAGCAGCGACACGTCGTTGGTGCGCTGCATGGCGAAGATGGCGTCGTTCAGGGCCGCCAGCCACGGAGCGCGATCGTTGTCGTCCAACGCATGCCCGGAGGACATTTTGATGATGTTGGCGCGCGGGTGCAGGTAGTCACCATCCAGCATGGCGGCGTTGGCCTCGTGGGCGACGGCGCTGGCCACGGCGGATTTGCCGCTGCCGGAAACGCCCATCAAAACAAATACGTGATTCTGCGGATTACTCATTGTGTCATGCCCTTATGGGAACTGGCGCGAGCGCGCCAAATGCGCCCCAACTGATAAAGATACTCTGGAACGCCGACGCCCCGCAGGGCGCCGGATAAAGATTATACGACCGTCGCCAGCAACAGACAGCCCACCAGGCCACACACCGAGATAATGGTTTCCAACACCGACCAGGATTTGATGGTTTCCATGATGCTCAGGTTGAAGTACTCCTTGAACAGCCAGAAGCCCGGATCGTTGACGTGCGAGAAGATGACGCTGCCGGAACCGACCGCAATCACCATCAGCTCGGGGCTGACGCCGGTGGTGGCGATCAGCGGCGCGACGATGCCGCCGGCGGTGATCGCCGCCACGGTGGCGGAACCCAGCGCCAGACGCAGCGCGGCGGCGATTGACCAGGCCATCAGGATCGGCGAAACGTTGCTGCCTTCCATCAGGCCGGCGATGTACTGTTCGACGCCGCTGTCCACCAGCACCTGCTTGAAGGCGCCGCCGCCGCCGATGATCAACAGCATCATGGCGATGATTTTAATCGAGTCAGTGATGGTGCCCATCACTTCATCCATGGTGCGCCCGCGGTTCAGGCCGAAGGTGAAGATGGCGATCAGCACGGCGATCAGGGTCGCCATCACCGGGTCGCCGAAGAACTCGGCGAAGCGCAGCAGGCTGTGGCCCTTCGGCAGCACCATTTCAGCGACCGCGCGCAGCGCCATCAGGATCACCGGCACCAGCGACGTGGCAACGCTGACGCCAAAGCTCGGCATCTCCGCGTCGGTAAAGGTTTTCGGGTTGTACAGGCCTTCCGGCACCGGCTTGTCAATGCCTTTCAGGAAGCGGGCATAGACCGGGCCGGCCAGGATCACCGTCGGGATCGCCAGCAGCGTGCCGTACAGCAGGGTTTTACCCATGTCGGCATGGAAGATGGTGGCGATGGCGGTCGGGCCTGGGTGCGGCGGCAGGAAGCCGTGAGTCACCGACAACGCGGCGGCCATCGGCACGCCGACGTACAGCAGCGGAATGCGCGCGGAGGCGGCGATGGTGAACACCAGCGGCAGCAACAGCACGAAGCCCACTTCGTAGAACAGCGCGAAGCCGACGGTGAAGCCGGTCAGCACCACCGCCCATTGAATGTGTTTTCTGCCGAACTTGTCGATCAGCGTGGTGGCGATGCGCTGTGCGCCGCCGCAGTCCGCCAGCAGCTTGCCGAGCATGGCGCCGAAGCCCATGATCAGCGCCAGGCTGCCCAGCGTGCCGCCCACGCCGGCCTTGATGGAGCCGATGACCTTATCGACCGGCATACCCTGTGCAATCCCGACCGCCAGGGCAACCAGAACCAGAGAGATAAAGCCGTTCAGCTTGAAGCGGATCATCAGCAGCAGCAGCAGCGCTACGCCGCCTGCAACAATCACTAATGGCATAGTTTTTCTCCAACCTTTTATCGCGACTCTCTTTACGATAGGCGTAAAGCGTGCGGTTGTTTTATTTTTAGGCTCTTTCCCGGTGTTTAAGAAGAGCTGTAGGTGTTGTTGAGTCAGAGGTTCAGTCTTGCAGCAAGATGACCGCGCTCATGTTGTTACCGGTATCATGATACCGGTAACAACATGAGCGCCGGAACCGGGTAACCGGCTAAAATTCGCGTTCTGGGACAGAGATCAAACTTATGTCGGCAACGAGCTGCGGGCTTACAGGCGGGATAACCAGCGCGCCTCAGGGCGCGCTGCAAAAAGAAAGGGTGTTAAAACAGAACGTTAAAATGGCTCAGATACTGCCGCCGGGGATCACGGTGAAACCGACGTCCACCATGCGCGGGCACACCGTTTCGCCGCGCAGCCGGGCCAGCAAGCGCTCTGCGCCGATCTGCCCCATGCGTTCACGCGGCGTCAGCACGCTGGCCAGCTTCGGCACCATCACCTGGCCGATGTCATGGCCGTGGAAGCCAGCGATCGCCATCTCCTGCGGGATCGACAGCCCCTGCCGCTGGCATTCGAAGGCCGCGCCGATCGCCAGGTCATCGTTGGTGCAGAAGATACTGTCGATCTGCGGATAGTCACGCTGCGCCTGGCGCAACAGCTCCCCGCCGGCGGAATAAGAGGAAGAACGCGCGGTCATGATACTGTACGGCTCCAGGCCGGATTCACGCATCGCCTGCTCATACCCCTGCTGCTTGATAATAGTACGCTCATCCTGGCGAGCGCCGAAATAGACTACGTGACGGTGGCCGTGCGCGATGATCTGCTGGGTCATCTGGCGCGCCGCCTCGAAGTTGTTGAAGCCCACCGCCAGATCGATGCACGGCGAGACGCAGTCCATCAGTTCCACCACCGGAATGCCCGCCACCTCGATCATCTTCAGGGTGCGCGGTGTATGGTGGCGCTCGGACAGGATCAGGCCGTCGATATTGTAAGAAAGCAGCGAAGTCAGACGCTCTTCTTCACGCTCCGGCAGGTAACCATAGTGCGCCAGCATGGTCTGGTAGTTGTGCGCGTCGGTGACGCTTTCGATGCCGCGCAGCACTTCGGCGAACACCTGGTTGGTCAGCGACGGCAACAGCACGCCAATCGCCCGGCTGGTGGCGTTGGAGAGGATGTCCGGCGCGCGGTTGGGGATGTAGCCCAGCTCATCCAGCGCGACGGCGATTTTTTGCTGCAGGGCGACGGAAACCTGGTCGGGATTGCGCAGATAACGGCTCACCGTCATCTTGGTCACGCCCACCTTGTCCGCCACATCCTGGAGTACCGGCCGTTTTTTCTTCATTATCAATGAACTGACTAACCATGAATGGGCAGTCATTTTAGCAAAAAAAACGGCGGGCCGATATTGTCGGTTATGCGACGGCCAACGCAAAAAGGGCTCACACCGTGAGCCCTTGATATTTACCGCTTAATCACACTGGCGGCAGATCGAACAGCAGGATTTCGCTCTCTTCGTCGGCCTGGATCGTCAGCGCCGATTCATCCCACACCGCGAACGCGTCGCTGATGCCGGCGGTCTGGCCGTTGACCGAGACCTTGCCGCGCACCACCTGGATCCAAACGCGACGGCCGGCGGCGATCGGGCATTCCCCCTGCTCGCCTTTATTCAGCGCCCAACGCGACAGCGTCATGTCCTGGAACACCTTCAGCGAGCCGTCACGCGCATCCGGCGACAGCACCAGCTGACGGCCCTGCGGCGCGTCGAACATGCGCTGCTCATAGCGTGGCTCCAGCCCGACCTGATCCGGGATGATCCAAATCTGGTACAGGTGCAACGGGCGATCCTGATTGGCATTGTACTCGGAGTGACGCACCCCGGTGCCCGCACTCATGATCTGGAATTCGCCGGCCTGGATCTGCTCCTTGTTGCCCATGCTGTCCTGGTGTTCCACCGTGCCGCTCAGCACGTAGGTCAGGATTTCCATGTCTTTATGCGGGTGAGTACCGAAACCCTGCCCTGCGTCGATCACATCTTCGTTGATCACTCGCAGCGCCGAGAACCCCATAAAGTTCGGATCGTAATAATCGGCAAATGAGAAGGTGTGCCAGCTATCCAGCCAGCCATGATTGGCGTGGCCGCGGTCTTCCGCTTTACGTACATAAATCATTTTCAACTCTCCTCAATGTTTTTTTACAGTCTAGTCCTGCCAGCAGAATAAGAAAGCGTAAAAAACTCATGCCTCTGTTCAAAAATTTCGATGGAATGAAACAGCGAATGGGCAGCGGATTTGTTGAAAACGGAACCGGCTGAAAAAGGGCAAAAAAAAAAGCCAGCACCCGAGCTGGCTAAGTAAACACTGGAAGCAATGTGAGCAATGTCGTGCCTTCGCAGCGAGAGTATCAAGGGTTGATGCCCTCCCCGGAACGCATCGCAATAATAATCATTATCATTCGCACCTGTAAAGCGTTTTTTTTGACCCGTTGAAATAATATTGACTCAAGGCAGTAAACGGATAAATTCAGAGGTTATTCAACCGGTAAGCAAAAGGAGCAGCGAGATGAGCGAGATCGCGATACGCCACGTGGAAACATCGGATGCGCAGGCCCTGCATCATCTTTATTCTCAGATGCCCGTCTACCGCGATACGCTGCACCTACCGCTACCGACAGTCGACCTGTGGCATAAACGCCTCGCCAATCCCGAACCGGGCACGCATAACCTGGCAGCCTTCGTTGACGGACAGCTTGTCGGTCAGTTAGCCGTGATGCTGAATCAGCGCGTGCGCCGCCGCCACGTGGCCACTTTCGGCATCGGCGTCGATCCGCGCTACCACGGTAAAGGCGTCGGCAGCCGCCTGATGCAGGCGATGATCGACCTGTGCGACAACTGGGCGGCCATCGAGCGCATCGAACTGACGGTGTTTACCGACAACCCGGCGGCCATCGCGCTGTATCGCAAGTTCGGTTTTGAGATTGAAGGCACCAGCCGCGCTTTCGCCATGCGCGACGGCGTGCTGGTCGATGCCTACCATATGGCGCGTTTTCGCTCCGGGCAGCCGCGCGCCGATGCGTGATATCATCCCCCCGCAGGGGCCGCTGCGCCGGCCCCTGAATATCAACCGCCGAACCTTTTTACACGCGCTGGCCGGCCTGACCGCCGCCGGCATGTTCCCCCCCTTCACCCCATTAGGTGCCGCTATGCCAACTTCCGCCGCCGGGCGCCCTGGCGCCCGCAACCTGATTACCGATGTACCCGGCCTGAAGGTCGGCGTGGCGCAGGACAGCCGGGTGCGCACCGGCGCGACGGTGATCCTGCCGAACGGCCCGGCGATTGCCGCCGTGGACGTGCGCGGCGGCGGCCCCGCCACCCGTGAAACCGACGCGCTGGGTGAGGACAATTTGGTACAGACCATCGATGCGCTGACGTTCAGCGGCGGTTCGGTATACGGCCTGGCGGCGGCGGACGGCGTCGCGGCCTGGCTCGGGCTACAAGGCAGAGGCTATGCGCTGCGGCCGGCTCCCGGCGTGCCGGTCTCACCTATCGTGCCCACCGCCTGCCTGTACGACCTGGCCAACGGCGGCGATAAAAACTGGCAGCTCACGCCGCCGTATCGCCAACTGGGCATCGACGCGGTCGGCAAGGCCGGCCTGGACTTTCCGCTGGGCACCGTCGGCGCCGGCTACGGCGCCATGACCGGCATGGGCAAGCTGAAAGGCGGGCTCGGTTCGGCATCGATCGTTGCCGCCAATGGCGCTACCGTCGGCGCACTGGTGGCGGTCAACAGCCTAGGTGCGGTGGTAGCGCCCGGCACCCGCGCCTTCTGGGCGACGCCCTATGAAATCGATGGTGAATTCGGCAACGGCGGCGCGGCGGCTCTGGCGCAGCTGCGCGCGCAGGGCGAAGACGGGATGGTGCGAGAGCCGCAGGGCGGCAGAAAGAACACCACCCTGGCCTGCATCGCCACCGACCTGGCGCTGACGCGGGTGGAGTTGAAACGGGTGGCCATCATGGCGCAAGACGGCATGGCGCGCGCCATCCGCCCGCTACACAGCCCATTTGACGGCGACGTGGTGTTCGCCCTGTCCACCGGGCAGCGCGAGGTGCAGGGCAGCCGTGAACTGGCGGTGCTGCAGATCGGCGCGCTGGCGGCGGACACCCTCGCTCGGGCGATCGCCCGTGGCGTATACGCCGCCACCCCGTGGCCGGGCAGCCAGGTCACAACCTGGCAAACGCTCGGCGGCTAACGCGCCGCCATCAAAAAAGGGGCGCCGGCGGCGCCCCTCGATCTCTATTGCCCCTCGCCGCCTAAATGCCGGCGGTTTCCCGAATATAACGGCGCGCCTTCACCGCATACTCGAACGGGTTGGCCAGCGCCGGGTCCTGCTCGGCCTCCACCACCATCCACCCTTTGTAACCGCGCTCGTCCAGCAGCTTGAACACCGGTCTGAAATCGATCACGCCATCACCCGGCACGGTGAAGGTGCCCTTCTTCACGCCATCGAGGAAACTCAGCTTGTTGGCCTTCACTTCCGCCACCACCTCATCGCGCACGTCCTTCAGGTGGACATGGTTGATGCGCGGCAGATACTTCTCCAGGATCGCCATCATCGCCTGTTGGCTGCCTTCCGAATAGTAGGCGTGGCCGGTATCGAACAGCAGATAAACGTCGTCGTTGACCATGCTCATGTAGCGATCGATTTCGGCCGTGGTCTGAATGCCGGTGCCCATGTGGTGGTGCAGGCACACCTGCATGCCTTTATCGGCGGCGATCTTCGCCAACTCGTTGTAACCGTCGGCCACCCGCCGCCACTCTTCATCGCTGAAATACGGCTTCTCTTCGAACACGCCTTTGGTGGTGCCCTGAATGCTCTTGCTCTGCTCGGAGCAGCCAATCACCCTGGCGCCCATGGCATGCAGGAAATTCATGTGGTTGATAAATTCATCAATGGTTTTGTCTTTCTGGCCGTCGGCGAAAAAGGTGCTGAACCAGGCGTTGCAGATCTGGATGCCGCGAATATCCAGCATCGGTTTCAGCACCGCCGGATCGCGCGGGTATTTGCTGCCCACTTCGCTGCCGGTGAAACCGGCCAGCGCCATTTCACTAACGCACTGCTGGAAGGTGTTTTCCTTGCCCAGATCGGGCATGTCGTCGTTGGTCCAGCCGATCGGCGCAATGGCCAATTTCACGTTGTCTTTATTCATGGTTTGCCTCGGTCCTTGCAGGGCCGCCGGTACAAACGCCGCCGGCGAGCCGAATCAGATTATTTGCCCAACAGCTCTCTTTCGATGCGTTCTCTGGTCGCCACCGCCTGGCTCGGCATCTTTTCCGGGTAGCCGAACAGCGAGGTGCAGATGATCGATTCGCCGCCGACCTTGAAGCTGCGGTTGGCAAATTCCATATCGCGCAGCGTCTGGAACAGGGCGTCGAAATTCACCTCGCCTTCGCCGATGCCGACGTGCTGGTGCACCGCGGCGTCAACGCCCGGCGGGTTGACGATATAACGGCAATGCTTGGTGTGATTCATGGTGTCGGCGATCAGCACGTGGGACAGATCGTCTCCGGCGTACTGCAGCATGCCGGCTACGTCACCCTGCCCCTTGTCGTAGTAGAAGGTGTGCGGCACGCTGTAGAGGTATTTGACGTGGTCGCTGCGCAGCGACTTCACCAGATCGGCGGTTTCGTTGCTCAGCTCGCAGAAGTCCCACGGGTGCGACTGGATCTCCATACGAATACCCTCGCGCTCAACGATCGGCAGCAGCTCCTCCATCGAGCGATACCACAGCTCCTCGCAGATCTCCGGTTCGTTGGGATTGCCGGCCAGTTCGGTGTTGATCACCTGCACGCCCATTTCCACCGCAATTTCGATCATCCGCCGCCAGTTTTTGACCGCCGCCTGGCGGCGATCTTCCCCCGGACCGGACCAGCGATACACCACGATAAATGAGGAGATCTCCACGCCGGTCGCTTTCAGGGCATTTTTATACTCCGCCATGATTTCGCGGCTGGCCTTCGGATGTTTGTAAAACGGGTTGATCTGCGGGTGCGGCGACTGCTCGATGTATTTGTAGCCCCAGTCCGCCACCTGCTGAACCATTTTGGTGACGCCCAAATCCCGGATAACGTCGACATCAAAAGCGATCTTCATGGTCACTCCTCTACAATCATGGGTACGCGCTGCGAGCGGTTATTTGCCGTAAAACGCCGGGCGCGCCGGCAGGGTCACCGGCACGATCTCGCCGCTGAGCTGGGCGGCCACGCAGGCGTCAGCGGTCACGGCGGCGGCGTAGCCGTCCCAGGCGGAAGGGCCGGTCAATTTGCCCGCGGCCACGTCGTTGATGAACCCCTGCAGCTCGACGTCATAGGCGTCGATAAAGCGATCCTTCCAATCGGTCAGGATTTCGGTCGACAGGCGGGCGCCGCTGCGCATCTGCACCGAGGACGGCTCCGGCAGTTTGGCGATGCCGGTTTCCCCTACCACTTCACACTGAATGTCATAGCCGTACTGGCAGTTGACGAAGATTTCGACGTCGATGCGCGTCCCTTTGGCGGTTTCAAACAGCACAATTTGCGGATCTTTCAGGTGCGGGAACGCCTTCGGGCTCTTGCGCGGGAACACCACCTGCACCGACACATAGTCGTCGTCGAGCAGCCAGCGCAGCACGTCGATTTCGTGGATCAGGGTGTCGGTGATCGCCATATCGGTGGTGTAGGCCTCGCCGACCGTCGGATTGCGGTGCGCGCAGTGCAGCATCAGCGGCTCGCCGATCTGGCCGCTGGTCAGCACCTGTTTCAGCGCGCGATAGCCCTGGTCATAGGGGCGCATAAAGCCGACCTGCACCAGCCGCTTGCCGTGCTTCGCTTCGGCGTCGACGATGTTTCTGCAGCCCTGCGCGGTCACCGCCAGCGGCTTCTCGCAGAATACCGGTTTGCCGGCGGCGATGGCCGCCAGCACGAACTCTTCATGACTCGGCCCCCAGGAGGTGACCAGCACCGCCTGCACGTCGGCGGCCTTGATCAGATCGTGGCCGTTGTCATACACCCGCGCATCCAGCTGCAGATCGCTCACCACCTTGGCGGCGTTGTCGCGATTGATGTCGTTCACCGCCACGACGCGGGCGCCCTGCAAAACTTTGCTGCAGCGACGGATATGATCGCGGCCGATAGCGCCGGTGCCGATAACCCCAATGTTCAATGTCATTTTCGCTACCCTCTGGAAAGTGTGTTGTGTTCGAAAACGAATCAGTAATCGCGCGCCTTATCGATGTTTTCCTGCAGCTTGCGCGCCACTTCGACGATTTTCTCGCTGTCGGCCACCTGAGCGCCGCCCACGCGCCACCAGCTGAGATATTTGTGCACCATGGTCTTCGGCAGCACCTTGATGTCGAGCAGCGTGGACACGGTCTGCCTGCGGGCGTCGGCCAGCGCATCAAGCAGCTGCTGCTCGGTGGTGACGCGATAGGTTTTGCAGCCGTAAGCCGCCGCCAGCATGGCGAAATCGACCGGCACCAGTTTGCCGTCGAGCTTGCCGCCCTCTGGATTGCGGAAGCGGAATTCGGTGGTGTAACTGTCCATGCCATGTTCCATCTGCAGGTTGTTGATGCAGCCGTTGGTCATGTTGTCGAACAGCACCACGTTGATCTTGCAGCCTTCCTGAATCGAGGTGACCAGCTCGGAATGCAGCATCATGAACGCGCCGTCACCCACCATCGCGTACACCTCACGCTGCGGCTCGGCCAGCTTGACCCCCAATGCGGCGTTCACCTCGTACCCCATGCAGGAGTAGCCGTATTCCACGTGGTAACCGTGCTCGCCGCGGTTGTGCCACACCCGCTGCAGGTCGCCCGGCAGGCTGCCGGCGGCGGCGACGATCACGCTGTCCGGCGGCAGTTCGCGGTTCAGCACCCCCAGCACCCGGCTTTGCGTCATCGCCGAGTCGGTCTGAGCGATAAATTCGGCGAACACCCGCTCGCGATCGAGGTGATCGTCGATCTCCGGCACAAAGCCTGCGCCGCTGTATTCCACCGCGTAAACCCGCTCGGTCTCTTCATGCTGCGCGCTGCGCGCCGCGGCGATGGCGTCGCCCCAGCCGGCGCGATAATCGGCCTGCGCCAGCCGTGCGCCCAGTTCGCTCAGCGCCTCGCGGGCGTCCGCCAGCACCTGCACGCCGTCAAGCTTGCCGGCGTCGAAGGCGCTGACGTTGACGTTGAGGAAGCTGACGCTCGGATGTTGGAACAGCCATTTGGACGAGGTGGTGAAATCGGTGTAGCGGGTGCCGACGCCGATCACCAAATCGGCCTGTCGGGCCAGCGTGTTGGCCGCCAGGCAGCCGGTTTCGCCGATGCCGCCGAGGTTGAATTCATGGTCGCTCGGCACCGCGCCTTTGCCGGCCTGGGTCTCGGCGAACGGAATGCCGAAGCGCTCGGCGAATTCGCGCAGCGCCCGCCCGGCCTGCGAGTATTTCACGCCGCCGCCGCACACCAGCAGCGGTTTGCGTTTGGCCGTCAGCAGCGCCAAGGCGTCCGCCAACATGCCCTCGGTCGCCGGGCGGCGATCGAGCCGATGCACGCGTTTTTGGAAGAAATAGTCGGGATAGTCGTAGGCTTCACCCTGCACGTCCTGCGGCAGACACAGCGTCACCGCGCCGGTTTCCGCCGGATCGGTCAACACGCGCATCGCATTGATGCAGGCGCTCATCAGCTGTTCCGGGCGCACGATGCGATCCCAGTATTTGCTCACCGCACGGAACGCGTCGTTGGTGCTGATGCTGAGATCGTAAGACTGTTCGATTTGCTGCAACACCGGATCCGGCTGGCGAGAAGCGTAAACGTCGCCCGGCAGCAGCAATAAAGGGATGCGGTTAGCGGTGGCGGTGGCGGCGGCGGTGATCATATTGGCGGCGCCGGGGCCGACCGATGAGGTGCAGGCGTAAATTTGCCGGCGCAGCTTCTGTTTGGCGAAGCCGATCGCCGCATGGGCCATCCCCTGCTCGTTGCGGCCCTGGTGCACCCGCAGATCGCCGCTATCCTGTTCCAGCGCCTGCCCCAGCCCCAGCACGTTGCCGTGGCCGAAAATCGCGAAAATGCCCGCGACGAATTTGGTTTCCACGCCGTCGGCCAGCAGATACTGGTTATCGAGAAATCTGACGAGCGCCTGCGCCATGGTTAACCTGATCTTGCCCATTTACTCACCCTTTAGATTGAGGGCCGCCCCGGAAAGCGCTCATGCCGAGCCGACAATCCCGTGTTTGTGTTACGCGGCGGCAGCTATTATCTTGAGCAGACGATGCCCGCGCTGCTCACGAAGTCGACAACCTGAAACGTGAAGCGATTATAAACAAATATATTTTTCATAAAATCACATTACAGAAGAAACATTTCATTTTGCGATAAAGATCGCATATTACATGAAAAGCGCGTTTCATCTCGTGGTTCAGCCTTCATGGGCTTCGTGCCGCGCACCGGCCGATAAAAGTCGTTGGCACATGGGCTGACAGCCTTTTACCCTGCCCTCACCCCCCTTTTATGTACGGCCTCGGCGGCCCTTATCCAGCCGGTTCACCGCCTTTTCCCACGCCTCTGTCGATGTTTTAAACGCATCACATTTTTGGGGTATAAATTTCATTTCATATTGAAATTGAAATTTTCATTCCCCATACTGTCCCCATGCTTCCTGCAGGGCGCCACGCTCGGGCCGCCGCCGGAGTTTTGCTTAAACAGAAGGAAACGGGTATGGCTACACAACAAAAACAGCTTGATGTCATTTGTCTCGGGCGCATCGCCGTCGATTTCTATGCTCAGCAGATCGGCGCGCGTCTGGAAGACGCCGGCACATTCGCCAAATACCTCGGCGGCTCTTCCGGCAACGTGGCCTACGGCACCGCCATTCAGGGGTTGAAATCCGGCATGCTGGCCCGCGTCGGCGATGAACACATGGGCCGCTTTCTGCGTGAAGAGCTGCAGCGCGTCGGGGCCGATACCCGCTGTCTGATCACCGACAAGCAACGATTAACCGGCCTGGTGATCCTCGGCATCAAGGATCAGGAAACCTTCCCGCTGATCTTCTACCGCGAAAACTGCGCGGACATGGCGCTGACGCCGGACGACATCGACGAGGCCTACATCGCCTCCGCGCGCGCGCTGGCCATCACTGGCACGCACCTGTCGCACCCGAACACCCGCGCCGCGGTGCTGAAGGCGCTGGAGTATGCGCGCCGCCACGGCCTGCGCACCGCGCTCGACATCGATTACCGCCCGGTACTGTGGGGGCTGACGTCGCTGGGCGACGGCGAAACCCGCTTTGTGGAATCAGACCAGGTGACCCGCGAACTGCAGGAGGTGCTGCACCATTTCGATCTGATCGTCGGCACTGAAGAGGAATTTCATATCGCCGGCGGCAGCACCGACACGCTGACGGCGCTGAAAAACGTGCGCCGGGCCACGGCGGCCACGCTGGTGTGCAAGCGCGGCGCGCAGGGCTGCTCGGTGTTCGAAGATGACATCGCCGACGACTGGGAACAGGTGAAGCTGCACGCCGGCGTGCGGGTGGAGGTGCTGAACGTGCTGGGGGCCGGCGACGCCTTTATGTCCGGGTTGCTGCGCGGTTACCTGAACGATGAAGGCTGGGAGCAGGCCTGCCGCTACGCCAACGCCTGCGGCGCATTGGTGGTTTCGCGCCACGGCTGCGCGCCGGCGATGCCGACCAAACGGGAGCTGGACGACTACCTGCAGCGTGAACAACAGGTCACGCGCCCGGACCGCGACGCACGTCTGAACCACCTGCACCGGGTCACCACCCGCAAGCAACAGTGGCCGGAACTGTGCGTGTTCGCCTTCGATCACCGCAAGCAGCTGGCGGACATGGCGCGCGAAGCCGGCGTCGGCGAGGAACGCATTCCGCGCCTGAAGACCCTGCTGCTCACCGCGGCGCAACAGGCTGCCGCGCAGGCCGGCCTCGACGGCAACAGCGGCATTCTGGCCGACACCACCTACGGGCAGGCGGCGCTGAACGAAATCACCGGTCAGGGATGGTGGATTGGCCGGCCGGTGGAGCTGCCCAGCTCGCGCCCGCTGCGCCTGGAGCACGGCAATATTGGCTCGCAATTGATCGACTGGCCGCAGGAGCACGTGGTGAAGTGCCTGGTGTTTTATCATCCGCACGACGCGGCAGAACTGCGCCGCGAACAGGATGCGCTGATCGCCGACGTCTACCGCGGCTGCTGCAAATCCGGCCACGAACTGCTGCTGGAGGTGATCCTGCCGGACAGCAACGCCGACAAAGACGAACGCTATTACCTGGAGATGATTGAACACTTCTACCAGTTGGGCATTCAGCCGGACTGGTGGAAACTGCCGCCGCTGAGCGCGGAAAACTGGCAGCGGGTCGGCGCGCTGATCGACGCCTGCGATCCCGACTGCCGCGGCGTGCTGATCCTGGGGCTCGACTCCCCGGAGGCGGTGCTGAAGGCGGGCTTTGCCGCCGCCGCGGATGCGCGCTGGGTCAAAGGTTTCGCCGTCGGCCGCACCATTTTCGGCCAACCTTCGCGCCGCTGGCTGCAGGGGGAAATCGACGACGCGGCCCTGATCGAGCAGGTGAAACAAAAATACCTGACGCTGATCGGTTACTGGCGCCAGTACCGTCCGCAGGCGGGCGGCGCGCACTGACAGCCACAGCAGGTTCACGTCCCCTTAAGGCCATTTCGCCGCTTTAAGGGGATTTTTTTGCCCATTTTCTGTGAAGTCGCGCAATGTGCAATCGAATAAATCGCTTTTTGAGGAAATGAAATTTCCGCTCCGTCTGTTAAAATACCCTGTCAATATTTCAGGCGTCAGGCCAATGCGCCTTCACCCCACTGCGAGCCGAATGGATGAACAACCCAACTCAACTTTCGCTGTTACAGGACGAGATCCGCCACCGTTATGAAACGCTGAGCAAGCGTTTGAAGCAGGTGGCGCGCTATATTTTGGATAACAGTAACAGCATCGCTTTCGATACCGTTGCCTCCATCGCCGCACAGGCCAGCGTGCCGCCTTCCACCCTGATCCGTTTCGCCAACGCCTTCGGCTTCAGCGGCTTCAACGAAATGAAGCAGGTGTTCCGTCAGCATCTGATGGAAGAAACGGTGAACTATACCGAGCGCGCACGCCTGTTCCGCCAAACCTCCACCGACGACAACGTCGCGCCGGAGAAGCCGGCGGAGATTCTCAACGTATTCACCATGGTCAACGCGCAGGCGCTGCAGCAGCTGGCGATGCAGATCGCCCCCGAGCAGTTGGATCGCGCCGTCGAGCTGCTCAACAACGCTGAAAACATCTACGTGATCGGCCTGCGCCGCTCGTTCAGCGTCGCTTCCTACCTTACCTATGCGCTGCGCCATCTGGAGCGCCGCGCGTTTCTGATTGACGGGCTGGGCGGGATGTTTACCGAACAGCTGAGCATGGTGAAACCGAAGGACGTGGTGATCGCCATCAGCTATTCGCCGTACGCCCGCGAGGCGGTGGAACTGGTGGAATTGGGCGCCAAGCGCGGCGCGCAACAGATCGCCATCACCGACAGCCAGGTCAGCCCGCTGGCCGCCTTCAGCGACGTCTGTTTCGTGGTGCGCGAAGCGCAGGTGGACGGGTTCCGTTCGCAGGTGGCCTCGATGTGTCTGGCGCAGACGCTGGCGGTCTCGCTGGCGCTGAATAACGCCCGGGACGAGTAAGGCGGATGTGAACGCGCCCGACAGGCTCGGGCGCGGCGGGATTATTGCAGCAACAAATAGCGGTAGAGCGCGCTTTCCAGATCCTGCTTCATGCTGATGAAAAGCAGAATCTCCACCGTTTGGCCGTCGTAGTCATAGATGACGCGGTATTCGCTGTCGGGATCCAATCGTTCGTGCAACCGCACTCCCATGCCCGCCAGCACGGCGTTGAAGCGGTAGCGGGCGGGATCGTCGGCAATTGCCGCGAGGGACGATAACAACAGATTGTCCACGAACATCCCGGCTGCGACGGCCCCTATCGTTCCGCTCTTATAAGACTCGATGTCTTTCAGGCTCCATTCCGCCGCCGGCGCGACGGTAAAACGTATTTCCTGGGGCATCCTGCACCTCGGGTCTATTTCCGCGCGTCACGCAGCCGCTGCAAGGTTTCTTCGGGCGACAGACCGCGCTGATTTTTAATCTCTTGCTTCGCCATCATAGTCAGTTTCAACAACGCGTTGGACTGGCGCTCGAGATTGCGTTCCCGTATTTCGGCCTCTCTCTCAGCCGCCGTTTGTACAAACAGCTCGGCAACACCATTTTTTGTGACGTAAACCCCGCCTTCAAACAGATCGGGCGAACCTAATCCTTCGCGCGCCGCTTTTTGAGACATGGTGGTTGTCATAATTTTTCCTCCTGTGTACCGGCATTCTCACTGCATAACAGCGGTTCGTTAGATTCACTCAGCCAGGGAGCAATCGCGTGCGGACAGGTTATCATTTGAGCAAGATAGAGGGCAAATTTAGGTCAAATTTATACCCTTATTAAAGAGAAAGCCCGGCAAGCCGGGCCTCAAGCGCTTATTGCGCGGCGGGATAGCCGTCGCCGTTAATCCAGGCGTGGTCTTTTTCCCAGGTGAATTTCCACTGCCGCACCGGCCCGGCCATCACGTTAAGGTAATAGTTGTCGTAACCCGCCAGGGTCGCCACCGGGTGATAACCGCGCGGCACTTTCACCACGTCGCGATTGTAGACCGGCATGCATTCGTCGAGCGTGCGATCGTCGGTATAGACGCGCTGCATGCAGAACCCTTGCTCCGGCTGAATGCGGTGATAGTACGTCTCTTCGAGATAGGTTTCGTCCGGCGAGTCTTCTTGATCGTGCTTGTGGCTCGGGTAGGAGCTGGTGTTGCCCTCGTCGGTGTAAACCTCCACCACCAGCAGACTGTCTGCCGGCTCGCTGTCCGGCAGAATGTTGTGCACCAACCGCTGGTTGCGCCCCTTGCCGCGCCGCTCCACGCCGATTTCCGCCGGCGTGATCAGCCGTGAAGGCAGGTGGCCGCTGCCGGGCGCGCTGCACACCGCCAACTCCAGATCGGTTTCTGCCCGCACGTCGATGCGATCGTGGTGCGGCACGTACACCGCGTAAGGCGGCGTGCGCTCGAACGGGCTCATGCGTTTGCCGATATGCGGGTATTCGGCGCGCAGCGTGGCGACGGAGGCGATACCGGCCACCAGCACCAGACACAGTTCCCTGCCACCGCATTCCAACTGCAGCGACTGCCCGGCGGCCAGGCGGTAAACGTCAAAGCCGACATAGCCCCAACCGGCATTTTCCGGCGTCACGTGCTGGATACGCCCCTCGGCGTTCGGCGCCTGACATTTGGCAAGCAGTGAAGACATTTCGATTCTCCTGTTAACTCCCCGTGCAAAGGCCGCTGCCCCAAAGGAGCAACGGCCCGCTCATACTCTGCGATCGCTTAGCCCAGCGTCGGCATGCTGAATTCGGACACCGTCTGCTGCCCGGCCGGCCAGCGCGCGGTGGCGGTCTTCATGCGCGTGTAGAAGCGCACGCCGTCGGTGCCGTGCACGTTCAACGCGCCGAACACCGAGCGCTTCCAGCCGCCGAAGCTGTGGAACGCCATCGGCACCGGCACCGGCACGTTGACGCCGACCATCCCGGCCTGCACTTCCTGCACGAACTGACGCGCGTAGTGGCCGCTGCCGGTAAAGATGGCGCTGCCGTTGCCAAACTCGTGACCGTTGACCGTGTCGATGGCGGTGCGATAGTCCGGCACCCGCACGATGCCCAGCACCGGCCCGAAGATCTCTTCGCGGTAGATGCGCATGTTCGGCTTCACATGGTCGAACAGCGTGCCGCCGACGTAGTAGCCTTCAGGGTAGCCCGGCACCTGATAATTGCGGCCGTCGGCCACCAGGGTGGCGCCTTCTTCCACGCCCAGATCGATGTAGCCCAGCACCTTTTTCTGATGGGCGGACGACACCAGCGGCCCCATTTCATTCTCTTCGCCACCCTGCTGCAAGCCCGGCCCGACGCGGAGCTGCGCGATCAGCGGCTTCAGTTTGGCGATCAGTTTGTCAGCGGTATCGTCACCGACCACCACGGCGATCGGCAGCGCCATGCAGCGCTCGCCGGCAGAGCCGAACGCGCCGCCCATCAACGCGTTGACCGTGGCGTCCAGATCGGCGTCCGGCATGACGATCGCCTGGTTTTTCGCCGCGCCGAAGGCCTGTACCCGCTTGCCGTGTGCGCTGGCGGTGGTATAGATATGTTCCGCCACGGTGGAGGAACCGACGAAGCTCACCGCCTGAATGCGCGGATCGGTGCACAGCTGCGCCGCATCTTCATTGGCGCAGTGCACCACGTTGAACACGCCGTCCGGCAGGCCGGCTTCTTTCAGCAACTCCGCCAGGCGCACCGAGGCCGAAGGCACCAGCGCCGGCGGCTTGAGGATAAAGGTATTGCCGCAGGCCAGCGCGATGGGGAACATCCACATCGGCACCATCGCCGGGAAGTTGAACGGGGTAATGCCCGCCACCACGCCCAGCGGCTGCATCAGCGAGAAGCTGTCGACGCCGCTGCCGACGTCCGGCGAATACTCGCCCTTGATCAGATGCGGGATACCGCAGGCGAATTCGACCACTTCCATGCCGCGCGTCAGTTCGCCCAGCGCATCCGAATACACTTTGCCGTGCTCGCTGACGATAAGCTCGGCCAGCTCGTCACGGTGCTGTTCCAGCAACGCCTTGAAATTGAACATGATGCGCGCGCGGCGCAGCGGCGTGGTGCGCGACCAGTCGGCGAACGCCCGGTGGGCCACGTCGATGGCCTGTTTGACTTCGGCGGCGGTGCTCTGCGTAACGCGCCGCTCAACCTGCCCGCTGGCCGGGTTGTGCACGTCGACGGTTTGATTGCTGCTGCTCAGGCACACCTGCCCGTCAATAAAGTTACCCACGGTTTTCATGTCACGCCCTCTTTTCAAGTCCGCTGTCGCCTGGCCACACCCAGGCGGCGCGGCGTTAATCGTCCCGCTCGCCAAACTCCGTCGGCAAGCCGGCTAAATCCTGACCGGATGCAGCAAACTCTATTTCATTGAAAAAAAAGTTTCAAATAAATTGTTTTGAAAAATTTGTTTTTAGTGCGTGAAGTCGCAATTTTGAGGTGTCGATCGGGCGGGCGCTTGCATTGCCGTGCCAGGGAAAGCGCAACGGCGGCGGCGAAAGTTGGGGGAATACACACTGACTTTGCTACAGAAAACCCGCACTGCGCCTGCCCTGTCGCCGTTACCGCACGCCCTCGTTCGCCCAAGAGACCCGGCACAGAGGTGACGGTTTTTTTTGAACTGGATCTAAAAATCAATATTCCATTATTCACTAATTATGAAATAAATGTTCTTGTTTGTTCCAGCATTTATCGACGACATCGCCTTGATGACAGGCACGGTTCACACCCTTCCGCTCGCCCCCTTCCCGACACCCCAACCGTGCGGACGGAAGCCAGGATAAAAATCGGAGCAACACATGTCATATCAGCGTAAGCACAATACCGGCTACATATTGCGAATTTGCGGCATCGCCGCCCTGGGCGGCATTCTGTTCGGCTACGATACCGCCGTGATCTCCGGCGCGATCGAAGCGTTGAAAGCCTATTTCGATCTCAGCCCGGCCGAAACTGGCTGGGCAGTCTCCAACGTGGTGATTGGCTGCGTGGTCGGCGCCTTCGCCGCCGGGCCGCTGGCGGCGCGCTGGGGCCGTAAAAAGGCGCTGATGCTGGCGGCGCTGCTGTTCACCGTGTCCGCCGTCGGCGCAGCCTTGGCCCCGACCTTCACCTGGTTCGTCATCTACCGCATCATCGGCGGGCTGGCGGTCGGCATTGCCGCCACCGTGTCGCCGATGTACATGTCGGAGGTGTCGCCGAAAGACATGCGCGGGCGGGCGCTCAGCATGCAGCAATTCGCCATCGTCTTCGGCCAGATCGTGATTTTCTACGTCAACTTCAAAATCGCCAGCATCGCCAGCGAAGCCTGGCTGGTGGAAATGGGCTGGCGCTGGATGTTCGCCTCGGGCGTGATCCCCTGCATTCTGTTCTGCATCCTGGTATTCGTCATTCCTGAATCGCCGCGCTGGAACGTGATGATGGGCCGCGACGATCAGGCGCTGGCGATGTTGACCAAGGTATCCAACGCCGCCCACGCGCAGAATCTGCTGAAAGAAATCAAAGACTCGCTGCAGCAGGATCAACAGCAGCAGCACCGGAAGCTGAACTACGGCGATGTGCGGGTGCGGTTCATTCTGTTCGTCGGCTGCATGATCGCCATGTTGCAGCAGGTCACCGGCGTCAACGTGATGATGTATTACGCGCCGGTAGTGCTGAAAACCGTCACTGAAAACGCGCAGGAAGCGCTGTTCCAGACCATCTGGATCGGCGTGCTGCAGCTGGTCGGTTCGGTCATCGGCGCCATGCTGATGGATCGCATGGGCCGCATTCCGCTGATGCGTTACGGCACGCTGGGTGCCATCGCCGGCCTGCTGCTCACCTCGTACGCGCTCTACACGCAGGCCACCGGCTATTTCGCGCTGTTCGGCATGCTGTTCTTCATGGTGTTTTATGCGCTGTCCTGGGGCGTCGGCGCCTGGGTGCTGGTATCGGAAATCTTCCCGAACCGCATGCGCGCGCAGGGGATGAGCATCGCCGTCGGCTGCATGTGGGTCGCCAACTTCGCGGTGTCGCAGTCGTTCCCGATGATCAACGACCACCCTTACCTGTTCTCGCATTTCCACGGCGCCTTCCCGATGTGGATCTTCGCCGCCTGCTGCCTGTTCAGCTACTGGTTTATCGGCCGCTATATTCCGGAAACCAAAGGCGTCTCGCTGGAAAAAATGGAACAGGTGGTGCTGGCCAAACGCCACCGCCAACCCCTGCCCGACGGTAAGCCGCTGCCGCTGGAAAACGGCAAATCCTGATCTCTCACCCCTGACCGCTGGAGTAATGCCTCATGACCATTGCGCTGAACCGCTTCTGCATTAACCGCAAGATCGCGCCGAATCTCGATCTGGACAATTTTTTCCGCCTGGTGAAACGCTGCGGGCTCAGCAAAGTTGAGCTGCGCAACGACATGCCCAGCGGCAAGGTGACCGACGATCTGAGTAACGCGCAGCTCAACGCGCTCGCCGCGCAATACGGCATTGAAATCGTCACGATCAACGCCCTCGGCATGTTCAATCGGGTGGATGACCCGGCGGCGCTGCAGCAGCGCGCCGAAGCGTTGCTGGCGCAGGCGCAGGCTATCCACAGCCGGGCGCTGGTGCTGTGCCCGCACTGCAGCGCCGACGACACGCGCAGCGAGCAGCAAAAACGGGACGACACCCTCGCCGCGTTGCGTCTGCTGGCGCCGCTGTTTGCCCGCTATGGCGTGCAGGGATACGTCGAACCGCTGGGCTTCGGCATCAGCTCGTTGCGATCGTCGCTGCTGACCCAAGCGATCATCCGCGATTCGGGCGCGCCGTACCGCATCGTGCTCGATACGTTCCACCACTACCTGAGCGATGTGACGCAGGCCGACTTCGACGCGCAGATCCAGGTGGCGCAGATCGGCCTGGTGCATCTGTCCGGCGTGGAGGACGGGCGGGATAAAGGCGCGTTGAGCGACGAAGAACGCATTATGCTGAGCGAGGGCGACCGGCTGGAAAGCCGCCGCCAGGTGCAGAACCTGGAACGCCTGGGCTATACCGGCGTCTATGCCTTCGAGCCCTTCTCTTCACAGCTGGACGGCTGGAGCGAGGCCGATATCGAACGGGAAATCCGCCAGAGCATCGCCCTGCTGCAAGGGTAAAAAAACGGCCTCCGCGGAGGCCGTTTTTCATGGCGTTACTTCAGGTTGCCGACCACCAGTTGGTGACGCGCGTTGTAGAACTTACGGTAAGCCAGATAGCAGGCGATGATGGTCGACAGGCTGGCGGTGGAAAGCAGCATAAAGGTCACCATAATCTGGTATTTGATCGCTTTCACCGGGTCGATGCCGGCAAAGATCAGCCCGGACATCATGCCCGGCAGGCTGACCAGCCCAACGGTTTTCGCCGAGTCCACGGTCGGGATCAGCGAAGCGCGGATGCTGTCGCGGATCAGCGCCGCCGATGCGAACTTGGGCGTCGCCCCCAGGCTGAGCATCTCCTGAATCTTCTGCTGCTCGCTTTTGAAACGCTGGCCGAGGTTGGTGTAGCACAACCCCACCGCCACCATGGCGTTGCCGGCGATCATCCCGGAGATGGGGATCACCTGCATCGGCGTAAATTCGATGGAACCGGTCAATACCAACACCGCCAACGTCAGCACCGCGCCGGTGGTGATGGCGATAAACGACGTCACGAACGCGTGTTCGACGTACTTGCTGCGTTTCTTGGCGTTGTAGGCCGCGTTAAAGCAGATGAAGAGCACCATCAACACGGTGAGAACGGCGTTATCCAGGTCGAAAATATACTTCAGCACGTAGCCGACGATGATCAGCTGCACCACCGCGCGGCAGATGCTCCAGATAATGTCCTTTTCCAGCGCCAGCTTTTCCCGGTGGCTGATCAGGATGGCGACCACCACCAGCACCATCGACAAGCCCAAGGATTCGTTGGTGATGTTATGCTGATTCATGTTGTTGCTCCTGTTGCTCGGCGCCGTGCGCGCGCAGGGTGATCACTTCGTCCGCATGCGCTATCTCTTCGGTATCGTGCGTCACCCACAGCACCGCCAGCCGGTGTTCCGCCGCCAGCTGATGCACGATCTCATTGACGTTGCGTTTGTTTTCCTCGTCCAGCGCGCTGGTGATCTCGTCGAGCAACAGCACCCGGGGCATAAACTGCAGGTTGCGGATCAGGGACACCCGCTGCTTCTCCCCGCCGGACAGTTCATTGATGCTTTTGGTCAGCATCGCCTCCGGCAGCCCGAAACGCGCCAGATCGGCCTTCATTTTTCGCTCGGCTGGCGGTTCCTGGCGGATCTGGTAGGGCAGCGCCAGATTGTCGTAAACCGTATTGCCGAACAGTGACGGCGTCTGGAAGCAGTAAGAGACCTGCTTGCGATACGCCTCCGGCGACATCTCGTCGATCGCCTGACCGTCGAAATAGAGCTTTCCGCTGGTCGGATCCATTAAGGAAGAGATGATTTTCAGCAGGGTGCTTTTCCCGCAACCGGAAGGCCCGGTGATCAGTTTGAACTCGCCTTCACCCAGCGTGAAAGAGACGGAATCCAGGATCACCTGGCTGTCTATTTGATAATGAATATCATCCAATCTCAGTATGTCTTTCTTTTCCTTCATTACGATGCCGGCTCCCTACACCTGTTCCCGTCTGAGCGATAAGTATATGGCCGCCAAAAACATCTTAGCAATGGCTGTGCGGATGGCAGCGAACGAAGGGGGAGGATTGACGGAGCGAAACGCCCCGTCAAATGATAAATTTAATTAATGATTAGCTGTAGGAATAGTCAAAAGCGACCGCCAGGGTCGAATCACTCTTTTTTTATCGCTGCCTGTTCGTCGCAGCTGTACCAGCGGAGGGAATTGTTGATGCTGCGGTGGGTGCAGTGAACCTTACCCTCCTTTTCCAGCGCCAGCAGCAGGGTGCGGGTGGTATAAATATTTTCGCCGCATTTATCCGCCAGCTCGCGCGTCTTCGGCCACTGCTCCGGCGGGGGATGATGGCCCCCAGATCCTTCCACACGCTCCCTGCACAATCCTTGCAACACATTCAGCATCAGCGATTTTCTGCTTTCAAACGTTTTCGGCGCCTTGGCCATAGCATTCCTCCTGAGTGGTTACTGCTGAGCACCCCGCTCACGGCTGCACGTCAGCGATGCGCAGGGTGTAAATCATGGTGGCATTCGGGGGGATCGCCGGCGGGTTGCCCTGTTTGCCGTACGCCAGCGCCGGCGGCACCACCAGCGTGATCGCGCCGTGGCGCTGCAGCTTCTCGATAGCCGCGCGAAACAGCGGCGGGTAGCGCGTCAACGGCTGCGAGATCACCGTCCCCGCCAGCTCCATGTCTTTGACCACCCGGCCGTCGGTCAGGCTTTCGCGCACCACGATATCCACCCGATCGTCGGCGCCGATCGCCCCGCTGCCGGCATAGTCCACCCGGTAATAGAAACCGAGCGCATCCTGCTTGACCCCCTCCTGACGGACGAAATTGGCCAGGTAGGCGTTGTCATCCCGAGGTGGCGCCTGCGTCTGTTGCGCCTGCTGCAACCGCTGCTGCGCCGTGTGCAGCGCGCCGTCGATGGCGGTTTCATCGAGCCGCAACCGCCCGGCCAGGGTATCGGCGATGCCCGCCAGCAACAGCTGGGTATCCGCTTCCAACCCCGCGCGCCGGTTCTCCTGCTGCAGATGCAGAATGTCGCGTCCGAGCGACACGCCAGCGGCATACGCCTGCTTGTCCGCCTCGCTGGCCAGCGCGGGCGGCTCGGCCGCCTGCTGCCGTTCGGCCAGCAAGGTCTCTACCCGCCGGCGCTGCTGCGCCAGCTGCGCCGCCAAACTTGCGCTGCGCTGTTCGGCCCGCGTTAACGAAGCGGCCAGCACGCCCACTTCTGGCACCGGCGCAACGGCGTGCCGCAATCCCTTCAGGGCATCGGCCAGCGGCCGAATATCGACGACGGCCGGTTCCCGTTTCGGCGCCGCCGCGGCCTGAGCCGCCGCCAACTGCCGCTCCAACTGACGGATTTTCTCCGTCTGCTGTTGCAAAGACTGCTTCAACGACGTTAAACGAGCGCTGTCTGCCCCGACGATAGCGGCCGGTTTGGCGGCCGGTGCTGACGCCGATTGACGCACGGTGTCTTCCCTGGGCGCGGCCGGTGGCGCCTGCCGCTGTTCGGCAAACTTCAACAGCGCGGGAATGCCGTCATCGGCGGCGCAAGCGGCCCCGCTCGCCGCCAACAGCAAAAGAGCCATCGCCCATCCTTGCGCGCATCGCTTCATGGCTACAGATTCTCAACCCGGCTGGACAGATCGGACATCAGCTCATGCTCGACGTCGGCGCAGAATTTCTCGGTTTTATATTGATAAAGAGCATCAATCGCTTTACGGGTACTCTCATCCACGTTGCCGCGCACCCCGGCATATCCCGAAGCGTTGGAAAGCAGGCCATTAAAATAGGCGATGCGTTTTTGGTAACTTTGCGGATTAATATTCTTTAATGAATTAACCCGCTGCTGACAAAGCGCGATGCGTTGCTCATCGGATTTATCATTAGGATTGTTCTGTGAGATTTTTTTCACGGAATTCAGTTTTGTCTTGCTCCCGCCCGCACAGCCAGAAAGCGCCATAAAAGACAGCAGAAATAGGGTCAAACCCGCCCAACGGCGCCCGCCGCAAGCATTAATCATCGTTATCATTCCGTTTATAATCCTTTAATTGTCACTTAGGTCATCATTATGTGGCGAACGGCAGCAGCACATGCCTTAATTTGATTAATCAAAATGGGTTAGGCAGCGAAAAATCCCTATTCCGCAAGGTGATAGGATAATTCACTACCGGTGAAATTGTTATTTAATTGTTAATCAATTAGGCTTAAACGCGAACTAAACGCGAATAAGAAACCCAATCACTCGTGAACAGAAAATCACTAAACAACAATAAAAACAATGAATTATGTTTTATATTTTGTTTCTAAAAGGAAATGCATCATCTGCTGCCTCAGAGCGATATTAGCAAAACAATATTGTGAATTGTAGGTGCCACCCTATTTCCCCCGATCTAATATCTCGCATATCGTTATTTATATAGTGATTTATACTGGATAATATTTGTATACGATCTATTGATTTTAAAGCAAATATATTTCTTTTTCCTTTTGGTTTTATATTCTGAATTTGACTTAATTTAATAAAATCTATTTCCAAGCAATACTATTATTTGCAAGAATATTCCCAGCAACACGCCACACGTAAAAATCGCATTTTATTTACCAGAAAATCCATTATCGATTTTCCAAATCTCGTTATTTCTCATAAATAACGGATGTCGGCGTATTGCCCAGAGCAAAAGGATCTGGCTCCAACCGCACGGACGGCGACATGGCGTTGCCGCCGCCGCGGGGGATTTAGATGTGCTGTTCTTTTTATTTAAAAACTCTCTACAGGAACCTGAGAAATGAAACTGAATAAATTAATGCTGGCAACCGTGATTGCTTTCGCTTCCGCATCTGTTGCTCATGCCGCATCTAATCAGGGCAGCGGTAAAGTCACCTTTACCGGCGAAATTATCGATGCGCCATGCAGCGTCGCGCCGGAATCCGTTGACCAAACCGTGCCGATGGGCCAGATCAGCAGCCGCATCCTGGCCAACCAGGGTAAATCCAGCATGCAGCCTTTCAACATCGAACTGAAAGATTGCTCCATCTCCACCATGAAAAACGTCAAAGTGACCTTTACCGGCACGCCTGATCCGGTCAACAACAAACTGCTGGCCCTGAGCGGCACGGCAACCGGCGCCGGCATCGTGATCTACGACAACCTGCACTCCAAAGAGGTGGAACTGGGCACCGCGACCGACGGTCAAGGCCTGAACGATGGCGACAACTCGCTGAAATTCGCCGCTTATCTGCAGGGCAGCAGCGCCTCAAGCGCCGTGGTGCCGGGCGACTTCACCAGCGTGGCGAACTTCACCCTGGCTTACCTGTAATACCCCACAGGGGATGTCTCAGGGCATCCCCCGCTTTATTGCATGCCGAGGATACCGGCAAGGGAACAGGGAAAGACAGGGAGACGCCAGCATGACTATCCGCCTTTGCGGCCTGTTGCTCATCGCGCTCAGCGTCGGCAGCGCGGCGGCGGCAGCGAAAAATCAGGGCCACGGCAAAGTCAGCCTGGGCGGCACCATCGTTGAAACGCCGTGCGGCATCGCCAGCGACAGCCTGGATCAAACCGTCGATTTTGGTCTGATTTCCATGACCGACGCCTCGCAGGACGGGCAGTCGGTGCTGATCGGCAGCCGCCGCCATTTCACGATCAAACTGGTGAACTGCGAGCTGGCCAGCCAGGTGAAGCCTGACTTCATCTATCGCGCGGCCAACGTCACGTTCGACGGCACCGCCGACAGCGGGGATCCGTCCCTGCTCGGCGTTTACGGCGAGGCGAAGGGCGTGGCTATCGAGCTGTTGAACGATGCCGGCGCGCCGATCCCGCTCGGCAGCACGACGGCGGATTACCAGATCGTCGCCGGCGACAACACGCTGCGCTTTGGCGCGCAGTTGCGCCTGCATCCCGACAAGGCGCGGGCGGGCGGCTTCAGCTCTCTGGCCAAATTCACCCTGTCTTATCTCTAGCGCCGGCGGGCGCTGCACAGCATTACGTATTCAGGTCGTACGGATGACCTGCTATTGGGCGCGGACTTGCCATGAGTGATTATGCTATGACGTCATTACTGACACGGAAACACCTACCTCTCCTCGTCATTCTATCTTTCCTCTGGGTGCGTCCGGCATTTTCCGCCACGGAATTCAATACCGACGTCCTGGATATCGGCGAGCGCAGCAAAGTGGATCTTTCGCGCTTCTCCGACGCCGACTACGTCATGCCCGGCGCTTATTTGCTGGACATCAAGATCAACCAGAAAACGCTGCCCCAGCGCAGCATTCAGTATTTCCCGTCACCGGATAACAAGAGCGGCAGCCAGGTGTGCCTGCCGCCTGACCTGGTGGAAAAAATGGCGTTGAAAGAAGAAGCGGCCAAAAAAATCACCCTGTGGCACGACAACCAGTGCGCCGACATTCGCGGCATCAAAGGCGCGACCATCTCCGATCGCATCGGCGGCGGCGTGCTGGCGATCACCATCCCGCAGGCGTGGATGAAATACTCCGATCCCGACTGGACGCCGCCCGAGCAGTGGGACGACGGTATTCCCGGCCTGCTGCTGGACTACAACCTGAGCGGCCAGTTAGGCAAGCAGAGCCACAACAACAACACCGCCCAGAACCTGAGCAGCTACGGCACGCTGGGCGCCAACCTGGGCCCCTGGCGCCTGCGCGCGGACTACCAGGCCAATTACAATCAGCAGGCTGGCGATCGCAGCACCGGTTTCGACTGGAACCAGATCTACGCCTATCGCGCGCTGCCGATGCAGGCCGCCAAGCTGACGCTGGGTGAGATTTATCTCGACTCCGGGGTGTTCGACGCCTATCGCTTCACCGGCCTCAACCTGGCCAGCGACGAGCGCATGCTGCCGCCCAACCTGCAGGGTTATGCGCCGGAAGTGCGCGGCATCGCCAAGAGCAACGCCAAGATCACCGTTTCGCAGGAAGGCCGCACGCTGTACGAAACCACCGTGCCCGCCGGGCCGTTCGCCATTCAGGATCTCAACAGCTCGGTGCGCGGCAAGCTGGACGTCAAGGTGGAAGAACAGGACGGCACCGTCTCGACCTTCCAGGTGGATACCGCCACCATTCCGTACCTGACCCGCCCGGGCTACGTGCGCTACAACGTGGCGCTCGGCAAAACCTCGGCCTACGACCACCGCACCCAGGGCCCGCTGTTTTCCGCCAGCGACTTCTCCTGGGGGCTGAGCAACGCCTGGTCGCTGTATGGCGGCGCGCTGCTCGGCGGCGACTATAACGCCTGGGCGCTCGGCCTCGGCCGCGATCTGAACGTGTTCGGCGCCATGTCGCTGGACGTCACCCAGTCGATCGCTCGCCTGCCCGGCGAGCCGACCGCCAGCGGCATGTCGTTCAAGCTCAACTACGCCAAACGCTTCGACGAGCTGAACAGCCAGATCACCTTCGCCGGCTACCGCTTCTCGCAACGTAAATTCATGAACATGTCGCAGTATCTGCAGGAGCGCTACGGCGATTACGACAAGAATTACAACGGCCGTCAGAAAGAGCTGTATACCATCACCGCCAGCAAAACCTTTATGGCGGAAGACAGCGCCAGGGCGATCACCACTTATCTGACCTACTCGCACCAGACCTATTGGGACGCGCGAACCCAGGATCGTTACGGGCTGTCGACCAGCAAGTTGTTCAGCATCGGCGATATCAGCAACATCACCGCCTCGCTGTCGGCTTACCGCACCTATTACCAGGGCCGCACCGACGACAGCGTGATGATCAACTTCACCGTACCGATCGGCGATCGTCGGCGCGTCGGCTATGCGCTGCAAACCAACAACGGCGACGTCACGCAGACTGCGTCGTACAACGACTACAGCGATCCGGACAATACCTGGCAGGTCAGCGGCGGCTTTAACCAGTCCGGCAAATCGCTGGCGCGCGGGTACTACACCCACAACGCCTCGTTCGGCTCGCTGAACGCCAGCGCCTCTTACCAACAGGACAGCTACTCGTCGATCGGCGGCTCGTTCCGCGGCGGTCTCACCGCGACCCGGCACGGTATCGCGGCGCATCAGAACTCGAGCAACGGCGGCAGCCGCATGATGCTCGACACCGACGGCATCGCCGGCGTGCCGATCAATAACGGCCGCGCCTACAGCAACCGTTTCGGGCTGGCGGTGATTTCCGACATCACCAGCTACTACAACACCGACACCCGCATCGACGTCAACAAGCTGGCGGACGACGTCGAAGCCACTCGCGCCGTGGTGCAAGGCACGCTGACCGAAGGCGCCATCGGCTACCGCCACTTCGAGGTGGTGAAAGGCAGCAAGCTGCTGGCCACCATTCGCCTCGCGGACGGCAGCGAACCGCCGTTCGGCGCCGCGGTGCTGAGCGAGAAAGGCCGCGAGGTCGCGGTGGTCAACGACGGCGGCTCGGTCTACCTGACCGGCGTGCAGCCGGAGGAAAAACTGGACGTCGCCTGGGAAGGCCAACGCCGCTGCCGCATCGTGATCCCGGGCGCCGCCAAGCCGCTGGACCAGCTGCTGCTGCCGTGCGCCACCCTGTAATCCGTAACGCTGAGAAATAATGACATGAACAAACACCCGATAACGCTACTGACCGCCGCCGGCCTGGCCCTGAGCGCCGTACTGCCCACCGCCGACGCGGCGATATCGCTGGATCGCACGCGCGCCGTCTATGTGAGCGACGCCAAATCGATCAGCCTGAATATCGTCAACGAAAACAAAGAACTGCCTTTCCTGGCGCAGTCCTGGCTGGAGAACGAGCAGCATCAGAAAATCACCTCGCCGCTGGTGGTGCTGCCGCCGTTGCAGCGCGTGGAACCGAGCGAGCGCAGCGTGGTGCGCATCACCAAGACGCCGGAGGCGGATCGCCTGCCGCAGGATCGCGAGGCGGTGTTCTACTTCAACCTGCGCGAAATTCCGCCGAAAAGCACCAAAACCAACGTGATGCAGCTGGCGCTGCAAACGCAGATCAAGCTGTTCTACCGGCCGAAGGCGATTGTCGCGCCCAAGGGTGAAGTGTGGCAGGAAAAGCTGGTGTTCCGTAAAAGCGGCGGCGCCATCACCGTCGACAACCCGACGCCGTTTTACATCACCCTGACCGGCATGACGCGGCAGACGCAAAAACAGGGCGGCGGCGCGATCGGCGGTTTTCAACCGCTGATGCTGAAGCCGAAATCCAGCGAAAGCCTCAAGCTGCACGACACCGGCATGAACAGCTTCGTCATCACCTACATCAACGACTACGGCGGCCACCCCGAGCTGCGCTTCGCCTGCAACGGCAGCGTTTGCACCGCCGTGCCCGAGAAAAAATAAGGAGATCCAGCATGGCTGAATTCACCGATCGACTGCGCCCGCTGCTGCTCGGCGCGCTGTTGTGCGGCGGCGGCGCGCTGTTGTGCGGCGGCGGCGCGCTGGCGGCAACGCCGCTGGGCGTGATCGAAGGCACCACCGGCACCGTCAGCTTTCACGGCGGCCTGCTCAGCTCTCCCTGCAGCCTGACGCCGGACAGCCGGGATCAGTCCGTCGATCTGGGCGACGTCAGCGCACGCGACTTCCGCAACGCCGGCGATCGCAGCGCGCCGGTGCGTTTTCGCCTCTCGTTCCGCAACTGCCTGCTGGGCGCGCGCGCGCTGGCGGATAATCCGGCCGGCCCGCGCAACGGCGACGCCGGCCGCCTCTACCTTCAGGGTGAACAGGCCGCCACGCTGGTGTTTCTCGGCGAAAGCGACGTCGACAACCCGTCGCTGCTGAAGCTGAACGGCGGCGTACAGGGCATCGGCCTGCGGCTGCAAGACCAGCAGGGCCAGGCGTTGGAGCTGAATCAGCGCAGCCGCCCCTACATTCTGCAACCCGGCAGCAACACCCTGTGGTTCAGCGCCAGCGTGGAATCCACCCAGCGGGCGGTGATGGCCGCCGGTTTCGCCGCCGTGGCGCACATTCAGGTGATTTACCTGTGAGGCTCGAGAACGCGATGAAAACACAACTGACCAAACTCTGCCTGCCGCTGGCGATCGCGCTGGCGGCCCCCGCCGCCTGGGCCAACGGCTACGTCACGCCGGACGGCGGCCCCAAACAGTTCTATATCGATCTGAATGAAAGCAACATCACCAACCAGGTGGGGTTCACCAAACTGTTTCCCTATGATCTGGGCGGCACCTATACCGGCAAGGTGTATTGCGATACCCCTATCCCCACCAGCCCGCACTTTTACAAGTCGGATTCGTCGTTGCCCCCCTCCGACTACGGCAACGGCTATTTAAAGCTGAATGACTTTTTGGATTTAAAAGCCGAGGTGTGGATTGCCGGCAACAAGAACGCCTACGTCACCGTGCCTTTTTACAACGAATCGAATTTGCTGAGCCAACACCGCTGCCAGCCGCCGTACTTACAGGTCAACAACTACGGCAGCGGCTCCAAAGGCAAGATCACCTTCCGGGTGCGCAAAAAAATCATTAACGGCGTTGAGATTAACGATCGGCAGATCATCGAGATGTACGGCCGCCTCGGCTCGACCGACGGCGGTTTCGGCCCCAATCCGATGGCGCAGGTGTTTATCCAGTCCGCAATCCTCTACGTGCCCGATAAATGCGTGGTGAACGAAGGCCAGTTGATCAACGTGGAGTTCGGCGAGATCGGCGGCAGCGATCTCAACGGCTCCAACTACCCGCAAAGCATTCCGGTGCGCTTCCAGTGCGAGGGCGGCAGCTTCGAGGACGGCACGCTGAATATCAAGCTGGCGGTGTCGGGTACGGCGGCCTCCTTCAGCAACGAGGTGTTCAAAACCGACAAGAACGATCTCGGCATCCGGCTGACGCACAACGGCCAGTTGGTTATCCCGAATGAGTTTTACCCGGTGCCGAACATCGGCAACGGCGGCTCCTGGAACCTGGTGGCGGCGCCGTTCGCCAACGGCGGCGCAGAGATCGGCGAAGGGGAATTCAACGCATCGGCCACCATCGTGGCGGCATTCCAGTAACCGAGGGAGGAACGGAAAATGCGTCTACGCGCTTTAGCGCTGCTGAGCTGCGCGCCCTGGTGGTTTGCCGCCATGCCGGCGGCGGCGAACACCGAACTTATCGGCGCGCCGGTGCAGTTCCACGGCACCGTGGTGAGCCGCCCGTGCAATATCGAACCGCAGTCCGCCGATCAGCTGGTGGAAATGGGCACGGTGATCGTCAAAACCCTGTACCGCTATGGCCACACCACGCCGGTGCCATTCAGCATCAAGCTGACCGACTGCAAGACCACGGTATTCAAATCCGTCAGCGTGACCTTCAGCGGCGCCGAAGACGGTGAGCTGCCGGGCAAGCTGGCGATCAACAACGGCGCGAACGGCGCCGCCATCGCGCTGTTCGATCATCAAGGGGCGGACATCGACCTGAATAAGGCCACCAGCGCCGTCGCGCTGCAAAACGGCCCCAACAGCCTGAACTTTACCGCCTATGTGCAGGGGCGGCCGAGCGCGATCCAGAACCAAAGCATTACCGAAGGCGAATTCACCTCCGTCGCCAATTTTGTGCTGGCGTACCAATAAGCCCCGCACCGCCCAGGGAAATCAGGAAAACGACCGGCGCGCGAACGCCGGCAATGGGCCGTCACCGTTCGCTCCGGCGCGGCGCCACGGCCTTTTAAGGAGCCACCCATGCCAGATATTCGCTTCACGCTGTTCGACAGCGATAACTTCTACCAGCAGGGGCTGCGTCTGCTGCTGCAGGATTATCTGCACTCCCTGAACGAATGCCAGCGCCTGTACCCGCAGTTCTCGCCGCTGGCGCTGCAGGCGTTGGATAACATCGAAATCGTGTTCCGCACGCCGGAAGAGCGCTGGGGCTGCGCCTGCTGTTACCAGAGCCCCTACGGCATCCCGCGCCAGCGGCAGCTGACTTTGCTGATCCTCGACGACGCGACCCAGCAACAGGTGAAAAACCTGCCGCCGCTGTTCAGCATCCACCGGCGCGATTCGGCCTACGCCATCCGCCTCAAGCTGCAGATGGCGCTGGAAAAATTTATCCAGCATCCGTGGATGGCGCTGCACGCCGCCGGCATGTGGAAATGCCAGGCCTGCCGCATCGCCGCACTCAGCCACTGCGAAAAAAAAGTGCTGGGGTTGATGAGCAGCGGCATGTCCGCCTGCAGCATCGCCGGCCTGCTGCAGCGCAGCCAGAAAACCATCAGCGCCCATAAGCGCTCGGCGATGCGCAAGCTTAACGTGCGTAAAAACAGCGAGTTGAATAAAGTGCTGCTGAATCAGCGTGGGCTAAGCTGACTGACAACGGACTCGCGAGTACCGACAGAGTGGTTTACTCTGAATACTCATTTTCGCACTGCAAAGCGAGCCGGAATCCATGCCCAGAACAGCCAAAGTCGTTGACGTCCCCGCCCTCGGCGAGCTCGATCGCCAGGCAGGCCAGCTAAGCCACCAGCTGGCGCAGGCCCTGCGTCAGGCCATCCACCGGGGCGATCTGAAAGCGGGCGATCTGCTGCCCTCGACGCGCCGGCTGTCGGCGGCGCTGACTCTGGCGCGCGGCACGGTATTGGAGGCCTTTGCTCAACTGACGGCGGAAGGCTTTCTCGAACCGCAGCCCGGTTCCGGCACCCGAGTTGCCCACTATCAGACGCCACGCCGCGCGCCGCATGCCACGGTGCAGGCGAGTTCAGCGGTAGCGGCTCCGCTTTCTTCACAGGCGCAGCATCTGGCGCGCTTTGCCACTCAGGCGCGAGCGCTGCCGCCGGTGCCGTTCACTGTGTCAGTGCCAATCGGCGATACCGCGCCCGACGATATCTGGCGGCGGCTCGGCAACCGCATCCGCGCCCGCGGCCCCGGCGCGCCGTCGGGCTACGGCGATCCGCTGGGCGCGCTGCCGCTGCGCGAAGCCATCTGCGACTATGTGCGCCGTTCCCGCTCGGTAAACTGCACGCCGCAGCAAATCCTCATCACCTCCGGCACCCAACAGGGACTGTATCTGGCCGCGCAGATCCTGTTGGACGCCGGCGACAGCGCCTGGGTCGAAGATCCTGCCTACGCCGGCATTACCGCCATTTTCGATAGCCTGTTTCGCGATCGGCGCATGATTAGGGTGCCCGTCGCCGACGACGGCATCGACGTCGCCGCCGGCGTGCGCCTGGCCGCCAATGCCCGCGCCGCCTTTGTCACGCCGTCGCATCAGTATCCGCTGGGCATGCCGATGAGCATGGCGAAAAGAAGCGCCTTGCTGGCCTGGGCCAGAGAGCGGCAGGCCTGGATCGTGGAAGACGATTACGACAGCGAGATGCGCTACGCCGGCCACCCGTTCCCTTCGCTGCAGGGGCTGGCGCCCGAGCGGACGCTTTATCTCGGCACCTTCAGCAAGGTGTTGTTCCCTTCGCTGCGGTTGGGTTACGCCATCGTGCCGCCGCCTCTGGTCGACGCCTTTTGCGGTGCCAGGATCCTGATGGATCGTCACCCGCCCAGCGCGGATCAATACGTGCTGGCCGCCTTTATTGCCGAAGGGTATCTCGACCGGCATATCCGAAAAATGCGCGGCGTCTACGCCGAAAAACGTCGGGTGCTGATCGAGGCGATCAACGCGTACATCCCGGCTGAACTGGCGGTGGTGCAGCCCTGCGATCAGGGCATGCACATGGTGCTGTGGTTGAGGAAAGATCTCGACGACGTGCGTGTCGCCCGGCAGGCCAACGAAGCCGGGTTGGCGCTGCGGGCGGTGTCGCCGATGTATGCGCCCGGCCAGGGTGAGCCGGGCCTGGTGCTGGGGTTGGGCGGTTACGCCGACCGCCAGGTGCAACAGGCGGTGGAACGGCTCGGACAGGTGATCCTGGCCTGCGCCGGCAGCGGCGCCTAGCGGGAAAAACGTTTGGCGCCGAACACGCAAACCACCACGCCGGCCATCACGGCGATCATCATCGGCTGGACGGCTTCATGCAGCAGCCAGCCCGCCAGCGCCAGGCCGAAGAACGGCTGCAGCAGCTGCAACTGCCCGACGGCGGCGATGCCGCCCTGCGCCAGGCCGCGATACCAGAAAATAAACCCAATCCACATGCTGAACACCGAGACGTAAACCAGCGACAGCCAAGCGGCGCCGCTGACCACGGGCCAGGCGGCCGGTGCCGCCAGCCAGGTGGCCGCCAGCGTCAACGGCAACGCCACCACCAGCGCCCAGGAGATCACCTGCCAACCGCCGATCCGACGCGACAGCACCGCCCCTTCGGCATAACCCAGACCGCACAGCAGCACCGCGCCGACCATCAGCGCATCCCCCTGCCAGGCGCCGCCGCTCCCCTGGCTCAGCGCGAAAGCGCCCACCAGCGCGGCGCCGACGCCCGAAAAAACCCAAAAAGCGGGCTTGGGCCGCTCTCCGCCGCGCAAGACGCCAAAACCGGCGGTCGCCAGCGGCAGCAGGCCGATATACACCAGCGAATGCGCCGACGTGGTGTGCTGCAGCGCCAGCGCCGTCAGCAGCGGAAAACCGATGACTACGCCGAGCGCCACAAACAGCAGCGGCGGCAAATCGGCCCGCCTCGGCCGCGCCTGGCGGGTGATCAGCAGCGCGCACAAGGCCAGCAAGGCGGCGATCGCCGCCCTGACCGCCGTCAGAAACAGCGGATCGAGCTCCAGCACCGCCACTCGCGTGGCGGGCAGAGAACCGCTGAAGATAATCATGCCAAGAAAACCGTTCATCCAGCCCTGGGCCGAATGCCCGGCGGCGGGATGTGCAGGGGTAACAACGAGAGTTTTTTCAGACTGGCTGTCCGTCATGTGAACGCTCCGCACGCCTGAGGCATACCGAAATCGGCAACCCGCGAGGCGATGTCATAGTGAAAGAGAACATCGTTCCCCGGCGTCGCCTGCCGGGGCTGCGTTCTATTTTTCAGATAAAGCGGTTCACAGACAGGTCCAGATAGCGAGATTTTCACTGTGCCGGTTGCCAAAGTGCGCCGCTAACGCCAAAGAAGGGCGTTTTTCGGGCTGTCCTTGGCCGTTTGGCGGCTCTGCCTGCGGGGTATCATGGACTTTTATGCGTTTTTGCAGAACAGGACAAGGTGCGGCGCCGTGGTGAAACCCTTCTTACGCAGTGGCAGTTTGGATGATGTGCTGGCTTTAGGCGAAAACGGGCAATCGATCTACGCCTGCGCGCAGCAGCTGCGGGAAACCCTGCGTCTTCGCCGGCAGCAGCAGGCCGCCGACTGTCTGGCGATCCCCCAGCCGAACGAAAGCGGCACCCGCATCGACTGGTATGCGCCCTTTCCGGGCAAGGTGACCTCCTGGCTGGCGGCGAGCGACGCCCAGCGCGCGCAGGCGGTTCGCCATCTGGAACACTGCCTGACGACCTTCCGCAGCCTGACCGAACAGGCCCGGGCGACCGATCACCCCAGCCATCGCCTGTTCGGCGCGCTGCTGACCAAAGCGATGCATATTCCCGATCCCAACCACGTCTACCTGGTGGACGATCGGCCGGTGCTGACCTTTTGGGGCTTTATCAAACCGCAGGCGCAGAGTCCGGACGATCCTTTAGCCTGCCTGCGCCCTGCCGAAACGGAGGTAGAAAAACCGGCGCCGATCGCCGCCGCTCCGCGCAAACCGGCCGTTATCGAGCCGGCCAAATCGGCTCCGGCGGCAGAGCCTGAACCGGTGCCCGCCCCGGCGACGCCCGTCGAATCCCCTGCCGCTGTTCGCCCGCGCCGGCGTCACGCCCTCTGGCTGTTACCGGTACTGCTGCTAGGCAGCGCGGCGCTGGCCGCCTGGCTGCACCGCTCGCCGCCGCCGCAACCGGCGATGCCGGCGGAGGTGCGCCATCCGGCAGCGCCGGAAAAAACCGCCGCGCCGTTGCCTGAGCTGCGCTTGCCGCTGGCGCACGCCACGCTGATGCCGCCGCCCCCGGCGCCGGCCATCCCGCAACCGCTGGACAAAAATGCGCTGGTGCTGCCGCCCGAGGCGGTGAAGGCCGGTTCCACCCGTTTCCTTAACGGCAAATGGCGCGCCACGGTGGCGCTGAAAGATCCGATCACCGGCAAGCGCCCCAGCCTGCAATACCGCCTGAACGCGGGCAAAGGCAGCGCCGTCATCGCCTACGGCGACGGCGTCACCTGCCGGGCGGCGGTCGAGGCCGGGCTGATGCAGTCCGGCAATCTGGTGATCAACAGCCGCACCAAGGCGCGCTGCAGCGATGGCAGCCGCTATCAGATCCCGGAAATCGTTTGCCGCCAGGGCGAAACCGGCGCGGCGGAGTGCACCGGCCGCTACGATGCGGACACCACCTATCCCATGACGTTCAAGCGCGAGAGTAAATGATGCTGGCCCCCCTAACTGACTACAAACACGGCATTACGCTGATTCAGGACAGCGGCATTCAGTTTCTGGACTTTGCCCTGACGCCGCGACTGGACGCCGAGTTTCCCGGCAAATTCGTGCGCAAGACCGCCAGCGGCCCGCTGCTGCGCCTGCAATGGGAGGCCGAGAGCGGCAAATACCAGTTGCCGGCCGTGGGCGACCAGGCCGCCGAAGTGGTGCGGCCGGAGTTCAGCTATCCGCTGCAGCAGTCGCTGCACCTGCTGGATAAGCTCTGGCTGCCGCTGCCCTTCTTGCGCCACACCCCGGCGGGCCTGTTTTTGTCGGGCCCGGACAACTGGGCGCGCCTGCAGGTGGTGCAGCTGGATGAACCGGATCAGGACGGCAACCTGCTGCGGGTGGTGCTGGCCTTCGACACCCGCGCCGCCGCGCCCGGCCAGGAAGCATTGGCGCCAAGCGAGAGCGATCTCGGCGCCGGCCTCAGCTTCGCGCTGGCGCACCGCAACCACGAGCTGGGCGAGTTCCTCGATCTGACCTGGGTGGACGGCTGGCTGCGCGAGGCGTTCAGCCAGCGCGCCGCCGAGCGGGAACAGCGCACCGAGGCGGAGATCAACGCCGGGCTGAAAACCTTCGAGTATCAGGCGCACTACCTCAACCTGTTGCACATGCTCGGCCATCAGTTGACGGTGCCGCAGATAAAAATGGCGGCGGCGACGCTGCAACAGCCGGCGATCGACGTCGATCTGGTGCTGGACGTCGGCAATTCTCACACCTGCGGCGTGCTGGTCGAGGACCATCCGGAAGAGAGCAACGGCCTGAAGCAAACCTATGAGCTGCAGCTGCGCTCGCTGTCCGAACCGCACTGCGTCTACAACGAACTGTTCGAGAGCCGGGTGGAGTTTTCTCGGGCCTCGTTCGGCAAGCCGCATCTGTCCTTCCAGAGTGGACGCGACGACGCCTTCCAATGGCCGTCCATCACCCGCGTCGGCCGTGAAGCCGCGCAATTGGCGCAGCGACGCGAAGGGCATGAAGGCACCACCGGCATCTCCAGCCCACGGCGCTATCTGTGGGACGAGGAGCGCTATGCGCCCGGCTGGCGCTTCAACGAGCGGCACGAGCCGATGGCCGCCGCCGCGCCGTTGACCACCTTGATCAACGACGAGGGCGTGCCGCTGTCCGCCCTGCCGACGTCCCAACGGCTGCCGGTATTCGCCGCCCATTACAGCCGCAGCGCGGTGATGAGCCTGATGCTGAGCGAGCTGCTGGCGCAGGCGCTGATGCAGATCAACAGCATCGCACAGCGCAGCCGCATGCCGAACGCCGCCGCGCCGCGCCGTTTGCGCGCCATCATTCTGACGCTGCCTTCGGCGATGCCGAAGCCGGAGCGCGAGATTTTCCGCCGCCGCATGCAGGAGGCGATCGGGCTGGTGTGGAAGGCCCTCGGCTGGCACCCGCAGGATGCGCCGTTCGACGGCGCGCGCACCCGCTTCCCGGCGCCGCAGGTGCAGATGGAGTGGGACGAGGCCACCTGCGGCCAGATGGTCTATCTGTACAACGAAACCCAAGTGAACTTCGCCGGCCGCACCGACGCCTTTTTCGCCGCCATGGCCCGGCCCGACCGGCCGCTGGCGCCAAGCGAACAAGCGGGCAAAACGCTGCGCATCGCCTCCATCGACATCGGCGGCGGCACCACCGATCTGGCGATCACGCACTACTCGCTCGACGACGGCGTGGGCAACAACATCAAAATCAACCCGCGCCTGCTGTTCCGCGAGGGCTTTAAGGTCGCCGGCGACGACATCCTGCTGGACATCATCCAGCAATTTGTTCTGCCCGCCGTGCAACAGGCGTTCGAAGCCGCCGGCGTGAGCGCCGCCGCGGCGCTGATGGACAAACTGTTCGGCAACGAAGGACGCATGGACGGGCTTTCCACCCTGCGTCAGCAGGCCGCGCTGCAGATCTTCATGCCCGCCGGACGCGCGCTGCTCAGCGCCTATGAAGAATACGATCCGCTGGACAGCCGGGCGGAAATCGCCGCCAGCCTGGGCGATCTGCTGCCGCAGCCGCCGACGCCGCAGGTGCTGGCGTTTATCAACGGCGAAGTGCAGCGCGAAGCTGACAGCAACGCCTTCGATATCCTGCACACCCCGCTGGTGATCCGCCTGGCCGATCTGCACGCCGCCTTCTTGTCCGATCGCATCGGCATCGGCCGCTGCCTGCGCCTGCTGGCTGAGGTGGTGGCGCTGTACACCTGCGACGTGCTGCTGCTGACCGGCCGCCCGGCGCGCTTCCCCGGCGTGCAGGCGCTGCTGCGCCACCTGCAGCCGCTGCCCGCCAGCCGCATTCTGCCGCTGGAGGGGTATCACACCCGCAGCTGGTACCCGTTCAACAAACGCGGCCGTATCGACAACCCAAAATCCACCGCCGCCGTGGGCGCCATGCTGTGCCTGCTGGCAATCGACCTGCGGCTGGAGAGCTTTTACTTCAACGTCGGGGATTTCCAGCCCTACTCCACCATTCGCTATCTGGGCATGCTGGACGGCAACAACATGCTGGCGGACGATAACGTCTATTACCGCGACATCGATCTGGATCGCGCCGATTTCGCGCTCGATCCCGCCGGCAGCTTCCAGCTGCGCGGCCCGCTGCGCCTGGGCTTCCGCCAGTTGGACAACGAACGTTGGCCGGCCTCGCCGCTCTATACGCTGACCATCAATGACGCCCAGTTGGCGCGTAAGCTGGCCGGTGACGCGGTGATCGGCCTGCGGCTGGCCATCACCGCCAGCGCCGAACAGGGCGCCGAAAGCGTCAAGATCGCGCAGGCGGTGCTGGCCGACGGCAGTGCCGTCCCGGCGCACCATCTGCAACTGAAACTCAATACCCTGGCTGCCAGCGCCTCCGGCGCGACCCACTACTGGATAGACAGCGGGAGCATTTACCCACGATGAAAGCGACTACCACCGTCCAATCAGCCCCAAATAACGCGCTCAGCGCCGGCATTCTGCAGGCGATCGACTGGGTGGACGCCGCGCGCCGGCAGTCCGCCCGTTTGGAACAGGAGGCGGATCGCCTGACGCTGCGCCTGCGCCGTTGCCATAATCGCGCCGTCCAGTTGGAAAACACCCAGCCTGCGCAGGTCGCCATCGGTTTGTATGGCCACAACGCCGCCGCCAAGGCCCACTTGCTGGCGGCGCTGGCCCCTGGCGCAAAGCGCTTCAGCGCGGACCTTTCGCTCGCGGTGCGCTACTGCACGGCGGCCGAGGCGGGGCCCGCCGAGTATCCGATCGCCCTCGCCCTGCTCAATGAAGCGCAGTGGCTGGCCATCACGCTCGATGCCGCCGCGATGGGCGGCTTCCGGCTGGACTGGGACGCCCGCGCGATCGCCGGCCATCTGCAAACGTTGGCACGCCACCGCCAAGCCGTCGCCCCCGACGGCCTCAGCGACAGCGATGTGCTGGCGCTGTGGGATAGCCAACGCCGCCACGGCGACAAGGGGCAACAGACGCTGGACAGGCATTTCTGGCCGCAGGCCGTGGCGCTGGCGCCGCAGCTGAGCATCGACGATCGCGCGCGCCTGTTTGCACCGCTGTGGGGAGAAGAAGCGACGCTGACGACGCATTATCGCCAGCTGGCACATACGCTGCATGCCCTCGGTGACAGCCGGCGGGTTCATGCCCCGCGCCGCGCCTTGACGCTGCTGACCGCGAGCGCCGCACCGGAAAACACGGCAATCGTCGTGATGGCCGAACACGGCGGTGAACGGGAGATCGCGCTGAGCGATCTGGCCTGGCTGACCGCCGAAGTGACCACCGGTCTGCCGCAGACGGCGCAGGCGGGCCTGCCCGCCGACGTGGCGCTGATCGACCTGCCCGGCAGCCGCGCCCGCCCGCAGGCGGAGCCGGCGCAGCGGCTGCAACAGGCGAAACGCGCCCATTTGCTGACCCGCTGCGCGGACGGCCTGCACGCCAACCTGCTGCTGGTGACCGATGCCGCCGCCGCGCCGCAGGACGCCGCGCGCATCGGCCATGCGCTCGCCGGTTGGGTCGACCACACCCAGGGGGAAACCCCGGCGCTGCGCCAACGCCGCAAACCCGGTTTAATTTGGGCAATCACGCCGTTCGACTCACGCCAGGAAGGCAAACCGCGCCCTGACGACGCCGTTCAGCGTCAGGTCGGCGAACCCGGTGACAGCTGGGCCACGCTGCTGGCGCTGGATGAGCAGGATTGCCGCCGCATGGTGAACTACCTGGCCGCACAGGCGCGCCCGGCCCACAAGCAAGCGCGCCTGCTCGAGCTGCGCGAAGAGTTGCAGCGCGAGCTGACGGACAGCCTGCTCGGCAACTGGCTCACCGCCGCCGATCCGTACGCGACCCAGCAACGCGCCCAACAGCTGCTGCGCGCGCTGCAGGCACAGGCCGGCCGCCACGGCGAACTGCTGGAACGACTGTTGCCCCAGCGCGATACGCTGCGCCAGCTTTACCAGCAACAGCAGCACGCCGCGCCGACCCCGGCGACGCCTGCGCCGTTCGGGCTCGACATCGATCTGTTCGGCGCACCGGAAACGCCGGCCTCCGGCGAGCCCCCCGCGTCACCCTTTGCCGCGCGGGTATTCGCGGATTGGATCAACCATCTGCGCAGCCTGCCGGACAACCGCCGGTTGCTGGATCTGCTCGGTGTCGACAAACCGCATCTCGAACTGCTGGTCGATGCGTTGATCGGCGCCGCCTGCCGCCAGCGGCTCGACGACGAACTGGAGCGCGCGCTGTGCGCCGGCGGCCTGCCGGAACAGGGAGAAGATCGGCAGATCAGCCAGGCGCTGGCGCTACTGGGCGACTTCGTCGCCTGGCTCGGCTTCCAGCGGCGCGATGCGGCAACGCGCCCCGAGAGCCGCGTCAATCCCGGCCAGCCGATCTTTACCCCGCCGCCGCAGCCGGCGGTGGACTGGAGCGGCCAGCAGCGGCTCACCCGGCTGGCGCCGACGCCAACCAAAAATACCGCGTTTTATATCTATGACTGGCTGATCGGCCTGCAGACCCTGCTGGCGGAAAATGCCGCGCAGGCGCAGCCCGCGCTGGCAGACGAGCAGCGCGGCGCACTGACGGCGATCGTCGCCGCCCTACGCGCTGTGCCGTAGCGGGCGCAAGCCGGGCCGGACACCGCCGCGCAGTCAGTGGCAGGCCGGACCGGCCGACATCACTTCGCGGAAATGGGTGACCAGCGGGCGCAGGTTGGCCTTGTGCCACACGGCCCACAGCTGCGTGGTGTATTGCATCCAGGGCAGTTCGCGCAGCACTACGCCTTGCGGCGCGTTATGCCGCAGGCTGTGCTGGATCAACGTCATCCCCAATCCGGCGGCGACCAGCCCCAGCGCGGTCAGCGGCTCGCCCGCCTCCAGCCGAATATCCGGATCGAACCCGGCCTTCACGCAGGCCGCCACGAAGTCGTCGCGCGAATGGGCATCCTCTTTGTGGATCACCGAGATCCAAGCCTGATCGGTGAGATCCGCCGGCTGCAGCGTTTCCCTGTCCGCCAGCGGATGCGTCTGCGGCAAGGCCAGCAGCATGCGATCGTCCAGCACCTGCGTATATTCAAAATCCGGATCCGCGCGATCCGGCGCCGTATTGACCAGCGCCACGTCCAGGCTGCGCTGCCGCAGCCCTTCCAGCTGCATGGAAGAAGGCTGGCTGTAAAGCACGATATGCACATCCGGCCGGGAAACCCGCAGCGACCGCAATGCGTTCGACAAGACGCCGGAGTGCATCGCATTTTCGATATAGCCGATGCACAGCCCGCCGTCTTCCCCCCGCCCCAGGCGGCGCCCGAGCGATTCGAGCCGGGTGGCGTGCGTCAACAGCGCGCGGGTTTCGGCCAGAAACGTCTGGCCGTCGGCGGTCAGGCGGATGCGCTGCTGATTGCGCTCGAACAGCATCAAACCCAGACGTTCCTCAAGCTGGGAAATCTGCCGGCTCAGCGGTGACTGGGAAATGTGCAGCCGTTCGGCGGCGCGGCCGACGTGCTCCTCTTCCGCCACCGCGACGAAGTATTTCAACTGACGTAAATCGATCATCTCAGACCTCAAAGGACTTAACTTAGACAAATTATGTCCTATCAAGTCACAACTTGCCAAGTTATCTTTAGCCTCGTGACGGGGCAGACGCTGTATGAGCCCCACAAGTTTCCCTGAAAAGATAACGTATTGAGGATTCACCATGAGCATCAAAAATATTTTACCCGGCAAGATCGGTTTGGGCGGCGCGCCGCTCGGCAATATGTACCGCGCCATTCCAGAAGAAGAAGCGCGGGCTACCGTAACCAGCGCCTGGGACTTGGGCATCCGCTACTTCGACACCGCGCCGCTTTACGGTTCCGGCCTGTCGGAAATTCGCATGGGCGAAGCGCTTTCTCAGTACCCACGCGATGAGTTCGTACTGAGCACTAAAGTGGGCCGCATCATGCTGGACGAAATGGAAGATCCCGCCGCCCGCGATCTGGGTGAGAAAGGCGGCCTGTTCGAACACGGTTTGAAAAACAAGATCCTGAACGACTACTCGGAAGACGGCACGCTTCGCTCCATTGAAAACAGCCTGAAGCGCCTGAAAACCGACCGTCTGGATATCGTCTGGATCCACGACGTCGCTCAGGATTTCTACGGCGACAGCTGGCTGGAACAGTTCAATATCGCCCGTACCGGCGCCTTCCGCGCGCTGTCCCGCCTGCGTGACGAAGGCGTGATCAAAGCCTGGGGACTCGGGGTTAACCGCGTCGAGCCTTGCGAGCTGACGCTGGCGCTCGATGAACCTAAACCGGATGCCTTCTTGCTGGCCGGTCGCTACAGCCTGCTGGATCACGAACGCGCCCTGCAACGCCTGATGCCGGAAGCGCTGGAACAGAATGTCGATATCGTCGTCGGCGGCCCATACAGCTCCGGCGTGCTGGCCGGCGGTGAACATTTCGAATATCAGAAAGCGTCCCCGGCTATTCGCCAGCAAGTCGCGAAAATCAAAGAGATCGCCGCTCGCTTCCAGGTAGACGTCAAAGCCGCTGCGCTGCAGTTTGCGCTGGCTAACCCGGCCGTCGCCGCCGTGATCCCCGGTTCGAGCCGTCCTGGCCGCATGGCCGAAGATCTGGCTGCGCTGGATGCAGTGATCCCGGCTGAGTTCTGGGCGGAGATGCGCCGTCAGAAACTGGTGGCCGACAACGCGCCGCTGCCGATTCGTTAAGTTTTATGGGGCCGCCCCCCGGCCCCATTACCCACATTACAGAGTGATATACATGATGAAACTGGATCTTTCAGGCAAAGTCGCCGTCGTCAGCGGCTCCACCTCCGGCATCGGCTTGGGCATCGCGCGCGGACTCGCCAAAACGGGCGCCACCGTGGTGATCGTCGGCCGTCAAAAAACCGGGGTCGATAACGCTATCGCCGACATCAGCGCCAACGTGCCCGGCGCGCAAGTGCGCGGCGTGGTCGCCGATCTCGGCACGGAACAAGGGGCAGAAACCCTGTTCGCCGCGGAGCCTAAAGCTGACGTGCTGATCAACAACCTGGGCATTTTCAACGATAAAGACTTCTTTACCGTGCCCGACAGCGAGTGGATGCACTTCTATAACGTCAACGTCCTCTCGGGCGTGCGTCTGGCGCGCCACTACGCGCAGAACATGACCGAACAGGGCTGGGGACGCATTATTTTCGTATCGTCCGAATCCGGCGTCGCCATCCCGGCGGACATGATCAACTACGGCGTGACCAAAAGCGCCAACCTGGCGGTGTCTCACGGCCTGGCGAAACGCCTCGCCGGCACCGGCGTGACGGTCAACGCTATCCTGCCAGGGCCAACCTTTACCGAAGGCCTGCAGGAGATGCTGGCGGAAGCGGCGGCCAAATCCGGGCGCAGCGCGCGCGATCAGGCCGACGAGTTCGTTAAAACCGAACGCCCAAGCTCCATCATTCAGCGCGCGGCGGACGTCGATGAAGTGGCCAACCTGGCCGTTTACCTTGCGTCCCCGCTGTCTTCGGCCACTACCGGTGCGGCGCTGCGCGTCGACGGCGGCGTCGTCGACACCCTGGCAATGTAATTCCGTACCCTAAACCGATATCAAGAGAGAAAGAAAATGGCTAATACATCCGTATCTATGAACATCCCGGCATCCGCCGACACCGTATGGCAACTGATCGGCGGCTTCGACGCCCTGCCTGACTGGCTGCCGTTCATCCCGAAAAGCGTCATTTCAGAAGGCGGCCGCGTGCGTACCTTAACCACCGCCGACGGCGGCACCGTCATCGAGCGGCTGGAAGCGTTCGACAACCGTCAACGCAGCTACAGCTACTCCATCATGCAGGCGCCGTTCCCGGTGGTGAATTACCTGTCCACCCTGTCAGTACACGCCACCGACGACGCCAACGTGGCGCGCGTGGAATGGTCGGGCAGCTTCACGCCGGTCAACATCAGCGACGACGAGGCCGTCGCCCTGTTCAGCGGCATCTACCAGGGCGGCCTGGATGCGCTGAGCGGCAACTTCCCGCGCTAACGCCGGTATGCTCAAGCGCTCGCGGCCGATGGTGAAAGCCATTGGCCGTTTTTTTTGGCTTTAGCTCTGGAGCAGGATAAATCCGCCAGCGCCGTTTATGCTGTAAAGGAGACTTCCGTTTGAGGAGATGGCCGTGCGCCCTTTCAGCCTGAAGACTATCGACCATGTGGTGCTGCGCGTGCGCGATATGCAGAAAAGCCTGCATTTTTATACCCAGATCGTCGGCTGTGATATCGCCAAACAGCGGCCGGATTTGGGGCTGATGCACCTGCGCGCCGGAGCGGCCATGATCGATCTGGTGGATATTAACGGCGTGTTGGGGAAAAAAGGCGGCGCGGCGCCCGATCGTCACCGGCAAAATGTCGATCACGTCTGCCTGCGCATCGATCCTTTCAACGAGGACGAGCTGCTGGCCTATCTGCGAGCGCAGGGGATCGGCGTGGATCCCGCCGAATCGCGCTATGGCGCTGAAGGCGACGGCCCGTCCATTTATTTCAGCGATCCGGACGGCAATCGCGTGGAATTGAAGGGGCCGGCGATCGGCTAGATCCTGGCGCTCCCGTTGATGTCGGACAGCCGTTGGCGATCCGTCACCCACAGTGACTTGTTTTTAAATTGAATGATGCCGTCCGCCGCGAGCTGCGCCAGCGCGCGGCTCAGCTGTCTGACGGAGATGCCCAATCTCGCCGCCAGCGCCTCCCGGTTTTCCAGCTCAATCAATTCCCCTTCGTTCTTTATCTTGAATAATAAAAATTTTCGCAGTTTATACTCCGCCGTAAAAACGCCGTTCGCATGCAGCAAAGAGGCATTCAGCAGCTTAGTGCTCAATTGCCGGCAGATAAAGGTGAGGAACGCCGGGTCGCTCAGGGCGTGATTGTTGATGGCCTCTATCGGTGCCGCGAGGAGCAGCGCGTCGGTCACCGCCTGCACGGTGCTGAACAGCGTGCGCTGCGTCTGGGAGAACAGCTCCAGATCGCCAATCACCGAGAAATCCGTTTCGAAGGAAAAGACAATGTGCGCGCCATTCACATCAAAATTCTCAACCTGCAATTTTCCCTGCACGAGAAAAAACAGGTGGGTCAAACGATCGCTTTGCGTCACCAGGTATTCGCCGGCTTCGACGCTGACCAGGCGCAGTGCGGCGAGCAGCGTGGGCGAAAGCGCCGTTCGCAGATCGTGAGCGTCGATAAAAGCTTCTTTTAGCTTGCTGTCACCGACCGTTTTCAAGGCGATTCACTCCCAGGGCTCATCCTTAAACGTCTTACATCCTCGCTTTCGACTGCGTTCAGCATAGCCGACGCGCTTCAGAACGAAAAAGGACATCTGACCTTTTTTGCCTTAGGTCGTCTGGGTACTTTCTCCGCATAGCCCACCCGAGGAGATGGCCATGCGACATATTTTGATAGATACCGATACTGCTTCCGACGATGCCGTCGCGCTGCTGATGGCGTTGCGCGCACCCGACGTGAAGGTGGAAGCGATCACCACCGTCGCGGGAAACTGCCCGCTTGAACAGTGCGTCAAAAATGCACTTATCTGCGTGGAAAAAGCGGGAACCTATGCGCCCCCGGTTTATGCCGGCATGGCGAAACCGCTTTTCCGAACGCGTTATCATTCGCACCATATTCACGGCGAAGACGGCATGGGCGACATGGCCTTGCCCGATCCGCGCCAGAGCGCCGAACCCGTTCATGCCGTGGACGCCATCATCGACTGCGCCGCACGGCTCAATGGCGAGCTGGAAATCGTCACCCTCGGGCCGTTGACCAATCTCGCGATGGCGGTGCTGAAAGCGCCCACGCTGGCCGAAAAAGTGAAGAGGGTTTATGTGATGGGCGGTTCCGGGCTGATGCCCGGCAATATCACCCCGCTGGCCGAATTTAATTTTTACGCCGATGCCGAGGCCGCGCACCTGGTGCTCACTGCCGGGCTGCCGCTCACTCTCGTCGGCTGGGAGATCGGCATGGGGGAAGCGTTTATCGACGAACGCGATATAGAACGATTGAATAACCTCGGCGAACTGGGACGCTTTGCCGTGCGCTGCAATCGCGCGCTGATGGCGTTCAACGCACGGCGTACCGAACGCAAAGGGTTTGATTTGCCCGATCCGACCACCATGGCGGTGGCGCTCTATCCGGATATCGTCGAGACCAGTCTGGAGGCGTATTCCTGGGTTGAATATAAAAGTGAGAGGTCTTACGGCCATTACGTCATCGATTCCACTCAGCTTACCGGCGAACCGGCCAATGCGCGCGTGATTACCCGCATTAAGCCCGGCCTGTTTAAAGAAAAACTGTTCTCGTTGTTATCTCAGCCGTTAATGAAATAAGTGACTCGCATGAAATTCGATCCAAGAAAATTGAAGAAAGTGGAATTACACGTTCATTTGGATACCTGTTTAAGCTACCACTATTTAAAAAAGGTCGACCCGCAAATAACCAGAACGGCATTTAATCGGCAATTTGTCGCGCCGAAACGATGCGCCGATCTGGGGGACTTTCTAAGCAAGATAGCGCCGCAAATAGATCTATTGCAGACACGCCAGGCGATAACGCTGGCCGTCGAGGACTTATTCGCGCAGTTGGCGGCGGATAATGTCATCTATGCCGAGCTGCGCTTCGCGCCGCTGCTGCATACCCGGCTGGGGTTAAGCGATGAAGCGGTGGTCGAGACGGTGCTGGCGGCCATGCATCACGCCTCGCGGGCTTACGGCATCGCCGCCGGGCTGATCCTGTGCACGCTGCGGCATTTCGACGCGGCCGCCAGCCTGCAAACGGCGAAACTGGTTATCGATTATCAGGGAAGCGGCGTGGTGGCGCTGGATTTGGCCGCCGATGAAGCGCGTTACCCGCTGACCCACCATGTGGCGGCCTTTCGCGCCGTGCGTGCCGCCGGCGGCAACGTCATCGCCCACGCCGGCGAGGCGAAGGGCGCCGACAGCGTACGGGAAACGCTGGAGCAGCTACAGGTGTCGCGCATCGGCCACGGCGTCAGAAGCATCGAGGACCCTGCGCTCGTCGAGCGTCTGATAGCCACCGGCGTCCTGCTCGAGATCTGCCCCAGCTGCAATCTCGTCTGCAATCTGTTCGACAGCATCGACGATCATCCGATAGATCGGCTGAAAAGGATGGGAGTGCGGCTGAACGTGAATACCGATGCGCGCACCGTCGCCGACACCACGCTGAACAAGGAGTATCAGCTGTTGCATGACGCCTTCGGCTGGCAGGATGACGATTTTAACCGCAGCAACCGACAGGCGCTGGAGGCGAGCTTTCTCGACGGAAACACTAAAATGAAATTAATGAATCAGCTCAAGGCCGGGCCAATGTGACCCGGCACGTGTCAAGGCTGAGCGGGTTTTAACGCCCCTGCGCCGCCAGCGCCTGGGCGCAGGCCCAGGCCGAACTCCAGGCCCACTGGAAGTTGTAGCCGCCCAGCCACCCGGTCACGTCCACCACTTCGCCGATGAAATAGAGCCCTGGCGCCTTGTGGGCCTCCATCGTCTTGGAAGAAAGTTCGTTGGTGTCAACGCCGCCGAGCGTCACTTCCGCCGTGCGGTAGCCTTCGGTGCCGTTCGGCTGCACGCGCCAGTTCTGCAACAGATCCACCAACGCCGCCTGTTGCGGCGCATTCAGTTGCTTCAGCGTCGCCTCCGGCAATTGTCCCAGGGTCTGCAAACACTCCACCAACCGCTTCGGCAAATGCAGCGCCAGGGTGTTTTTCAGGCTTTGGTTCGGGTGCTCTTGGCGTTGGTTATCCAGGAAGCCCGCCAGATCCAGCTCCGGAAGTAAGTTAACGCTCACATACTCACCCGGTTGCCAGTAGCTGGACAGCTGCAATACCGCCGGGCCAGAGAGACCACGATGGGTGAACAGGATGCTTTCACGGAAGCTGACGCCGTTCTCGGCGGTGATCACCGCCGGCACCGACACGCCGGACAGCGTCTGCACATGCTCCAGCAGCGGCTTATGCAGGGTAAAAGGCACCAGCCCGGCGCGCGTCGGCAACACTCTGAGGCCGAACTGCTCCGCCAGTTTGTAACCGAACGGCGACGCGCCCAACCCCGGCATGGATAATCCGCCGCTGGCCACCACAAGTGAGCGAGCACTTACTTTTTCGCCATTGAGCGCCAGCTGGTAGCCGCTCTCGGTTTTCTCCACGCCCAACACTTCGCTGCGCAGGCGCATCGTCACCTGGCCCAGCTCGCACTCTTTAACCAGCAGATCCACCACCTGCTGCGCCGAATCGTCGCAGAACAGCTGCCCCAGCGTTTTTTCATGGTAGGCGATGCCGTAGCGGTTGATCAGATCGATGAAGTCCCACTGGGTGTAGCGCGCCAGCGCCGACTTGCAGAAGTGCGGGTTGTTCGACAGATAGGCCGCCGGTTCGGCGTACATGTTGGTAAAGTTGCAGCGCCCGCCGCCGGACATCAGGATCTTGCGGCCCGGTTTTTTGCCGTTGTCGAGCAGCAACACGCGGCAACCGAGTTGCCCCGCCTGCGCGGCGCAAAACATGCCGGCGGCGCCCGCCCCAATCACTACGACATCAAACTGTTCCACTTGAGCCTCACTTATCAAAACCACAATCGCGACAAAAGAGCGCCATATTACGCCGTTTCGCCGCCGGTCACCGCCAAATTCACGGCGGAAGATTGTAAAGCCCCGGCGCCGCCAACGCCACAGTAAGAAAATATTACAGAGGTCAGAGGAGAATAACGCGTTGATATTCAATATTTTTGTTATAGGCGCGTCATCGTTTCGTCATGTCCAAATCAAAAAAACGTCATATTTTCCTTTTCCCCGGCCCCGGTTGTCACTGATAATGCGCGGCGTTCATGTCCACAAACTGGCGTAACGCTTATGCTGCATTTGTTCGCTGGCCTGGATTTCCATACCGGCCTGATGTTAATTCTCGCATTGTTGTTCGTGTTGTTTTATGAAGCCATCAACGGTTTTCATGATACGGCCAATGCGGTCGCTACAGTTATTTATACCCGCGCCATGCGCTCGCAACTTGCGGTCGTGATGGCAGGTTTGTTCAACTTTCTTGGCGTAATGCTCGGCGGTTTGAGTGTTGCTTACGCCATCGTCCACTTGCTGCCTACCGATCTGTTGTTGAACGTCAGTTCAGCACACGGATTAGCCATGGTCTTCTCCATGCTGTTGGCGGCAATCATCTGGAACCTCGGCACCTGGTATTTCGGTCTGCCGGCGTCCAGTTCCCATACGCTGATAGGCGCAATCATCGGTGTCGGTTTAACCAACGCCCTGATGACCCACACTTCGGTGGTGGATGCGCTTAACGTCCCGAAAATGATTGGGATTTTCCTTTCTCTGCTGTTCTCGCCGCTGGTCGGCATGATGGTGGCGGGAGTGATGGTGTTCGCCTTGCGCCGCTATTGGAGTGGCACCAAGAAACGCCAGCGTATCCACATGACCCCTGCGGAACGTGAAAAGGTCGACGGCAAACGCAAGCCGCCGTTCTGGACCCGTATCGCGCTGATCCTGTCGGCGATTGGCGTCAGCTTCTCGCACGGCGCCAACGACGGCCAGAAAGGCATCGGCCTTATCATGCTGGTGCTGATCGGCGTTGCGCCGGCCGGCTTCGTGGTCAATATGAATGCAACCGGTTATGACATCACCCGTACGCGTGACGCCGTGACCCACCTGCAGCAATATTACCAGCAGCACGGCGACGCGCTGTCGCATGCGGTGTCGCTGACGCCGCTGGTGCCAAGCCCGGATGACGAAGCTGCGTCTGGCAAGCCTGCCGAGTTCCACTGCGACAGTTCGCGCGCCATGCCGGCCATCGAACTGGCTCAGGGCATGCTGACCAACCTGCAAAGCTACGATCAGCTGACGGTTGACCAGCGCAGCCACCTACGCCGCCTGCTGATGTGCGTGACCGACACGGCGGATAAAGTCGCCAAGCTGCCGGAAACCTCATCCGCCGACCAGCGCTTCCTGAAGAACCTGCGTCAGGATCTGCTGCAGACCGTCGAGTACGCGCCGATGTGGATCATCGTCGCCGTCGCGCTGGCGCTGTCGCTCGGTACCATGGTGGGCTGGAAACGCGTGGCCACCACCATCGGCGAGAAGATCGGCAAGAAAGGCATGACCTACGCCCAGGGCGTATCGGCCCAGATGACCGCGGCGCTGTCGATCGGCGTGGCGAGTTATACCGGCATGCCGGTCTCCACCACCCACGTCCTCTCTTCGGCGGTTGCCGGGACGATGATTGTGGACGGCGGCGGCGTGCAGAGCAAAACCGTGAAGAACATCCTGTTGGCCTGGGTACTGACCCTGCCAATCTCGATTCTGCTTTCCGGTGCGCTGTATTGGGTTGCGTTGAAGCTTATCTAAGCGATAAGCACCACGAGAAAGGCGGCCGCAGGGCCTAATGCCAGTCAGTTAAGCCTGACTGGCATTTTTTTATCCATCCTCTGGGCGTTCTGTGCAGGAGAATTGCCGTAAAACCCTCGCATTTCTCTGATGCCGTAGCGAACGGCAATTGTAGGGGCCGATGGCGCGGGTTGCCAGGGGCCGCGCCTTCGGCCCCTGGCTCGGTCGAGTGACAGGAGCTTCATGATGCACCTCTCATTTATCGACCGAAAACGTCACGAGTACTTCAAAAAAACGCTAACTGATAAGCATTAGGCCGCAGGGCCGCCTTGTTTTTGCCTGCATCAAGGGAAACAGGAAGGCATTAATACCAGATCATCAGCGCTATCAAGCTGATGACCACCAGGCCGCACAGGGCCGAAGTCAGCATAAACTGCCCGCGCACCCGCTCACAGCGGCGAATAAACTCCGGATCGTGGTGTTCGACATAGCGCTGCGCGAAGATATAGCGCACCAGCCTCAGTTGCTTGCTGGGTTGGCCGTGGGCGGTGAAGAAGCCGCCGCCGTCGACGTATTGGTACAGCAACGGGTCACAGCCGCGCAATACCACCAGCAACGCGCGCAGAGAAGAGTAATACCGCACCATGTTTACCACACACACCACACATAAGGCCCAAAACAGCGCGACGGTACTGATCATGATTACCCCCTCAAGGCGTTGTTATCCGCGGCCATCCGCCGGGTCCAACCGCCCTACCTCATTACCCGATACTCTGCTGGAGCTTACCGCTCTCATCCCCTTTTTTTGCCTGCACGAGCCACGCCCATAACCCACCGCCTCCAAAGACGTTGCCGCGCCGCACAGAGAGATTTGCACGGCATGGTTCTACTCAGAGGAGAAATGGTGAAGCCCATATTCATCATTGTAGGTTAATGGAACGCAAACTGGCCTGAGCAGTGGATAAAATTTACCGCCCTGTACCGAAAAGTCACCTGCCGGGGCGTTATAAGCGATAACCATCCGTTTCGATTATGTCGCATTTCTGGATAGTCTATCCCGCGCTGCGCCGCTGATCTTTCCCCCCACGCTGGCTAGACTCAGGTTTCCGTTACGTTCATCCAAGGAAACTGTTATGGCAAACCATTCAATCAAGGGAAAAACCGTCCTCATCGCCGGCGGCGCCAAGAACCTCGGCGGGCTGATCGCGCGCGATTTGGCTGAACAAGGCGCCAAAGCGGTGGTGATCCACTACAACAGCGCCGCTTCCAAAGCCGAAGCGGAAAAAACCGTCGCCGCCATTCAGGCCGCCGGGGCGCAAGGTGTCGCGCTGCAGGCCGATCTCACCACCGCGGGCGCGGTCGAGAAGCTGTTCGCCGACGCGGTCGCCGCCGTCGGCAAGCCGGATATCGCCATCAATACCGTCGGCAAAGTGTTGAAAAAGCCGATGATCGACATCAGCGAAGCCGAGTACGACGAAATGACCGCGGTCAACGCCAAAACCGCGTTCTTCTTCCTGAAAGAGGCGGGCAAGCACCTTAACGACAACGGTAAAATCTGCACGCTGGTCACCTCGCTGCTCGGCGCCTTCACGCCGTTCTACGCCGCTTACGCCGGCACCAAAGCACCGGTGGAGCACTTCACCCGCGCCGCCGCCAAGGAGTTTGGCGAACGTGGCATCTCCGTGACGGCGGTCGGCCCCGGCCCGATGGATACCCCGTTCTTCTACCCGGCTGAAGGCGCGGACGCCGTGGCCTACCACAAGACGGCGGCGGCGCTGTCGCCGTTCAGTAAAACCGGCCTGACCGATATCGAAGACGTGGTGCCGTTCATCCGCCATCTGGTCAGCGACGGCTGGTGGATAACCGGCCAAACCATCCTGATCAACGGCGGCTACACCACCAAATAAGTTCGACGGGGGCGGAGAGGCCCCCGCACCTGCTCGCACGCAACCGCGCCATGCGGCTACACTCTACTGTCAGAAACGGCGCCAAGGAGCAGCAGGTCAGCGAGATGGACAGATTCAATCAATACCGCGTATTCGTACAGGTGGCGGAAATGGGCAGCTTTATCCGGGCGGCCCATGCGCTGGAGGTGCCGCGCGCCTCGGTGTCCGCCGCCGTGCAGCAATTGGAAACGCAACTGGGCGTACGGCTGCTGCACCGCACCACGCGGCAAGTGCGGCTGACCGCCGACGGCGAACAGCTGCTCGAGCGGCTGCGTCCGCTGCTGGCCGAAGTGGAAGACATCGATCAGTCATTTCAGGCCAGCCAGCGGCAGGCCTCCGGGCGGCTCAGCGTCGACGTGCCGAGCCGCATCGCCCGCCGGCTGATCGCGCCGGCGCTGCCCGGCTTGCTGCGGCGCCATCCTCACCTGCAGCTGGCGCTCGGCTCCGCCGATCGCGCCATCGATCTGGTGCAGGAAGGGGTCGACTGCGCGGTGCGCGTCGGCGATCTGCACGACAGCAGCCTGGTGATGCGCCCGCTCGGCCATATCGCGCTGATCAACTGCGCCAGCCCCGCCTACCTGAGCGAATTCGGTCATCCGCTCCACCCCGGCGATCTCGCCGAGGGGCACTGGAGCATCGGCTACGCCTCGCCCAGAACCGGCCGCGAATCCCCCTGGGAATACCTGACCGGCGACGGCCATACGCAACGGCTCGAACTGCCCAGCCGGGTGGTGGTCAACAACGCCGAAAGCTATATCGCCTGCTGCCGCGCGGGGCTGGGGCTGATGCAAATCCCGCGCTACGACGTACAACACCTGCTCGACGCCGGTGAACTGGTGGAAGTTCTGCCCGGTTACCGCGCCGCCTCCATGCCGATCGCCCTGATCTACCCCCATCGCCGCCAGCGCTCAAGGCGTCTGGCGGTGTTCCATGAGTGGTTTGAAAGCCTGCTGCAGCCGCATCTGGAGCGCTGATTGCACATTTAGCGCTATACTTTGTTTAATAACGCTTATAATTCAAGCGGTCAGACCGTTAAAACCCGCATAACCCATAGGCTTTTACGCCGCGCGGGTGTACAACGAAAGGTATCGTGCGCAGAGATTTCCGATGCGGCGCAGTGTGATCGCCCCAACATATCATTGCGTTATCCAAATGATACTATGGAACCAACAGCGCCAGGCGGGTACACGGAACGCCTGCTAACCCTTTTTAATCGGCATGTTTATGGAAGGAGTATTCTTATGGCTTACAAACACATATTGATCGCGGTGGACCTATCCCCGGAAAGCAAGATCCTGGTAGAAAAAGCCGTCTCTATGGCGCGGCCGTATAACGCCAAAGTTTCTCTGATCCACGTCGATGTCAACTATTCCGACCTCTATACCGGCCTGATCGACGTCAATCTCGGCGACATGCAAAAACGCATCTCTGAAGAAACCCATCAGGCGCTGACCGAGCTGTCGCAAAACGCCGGCTACCCGATCACCGAGACCCTGAGCGGCAGCGGCGATCTGGCGCAGGTGCTGGTGGACGCCATCAAGAAATACGATATGGACCTGGTGCTGTGCGGCCACCATCAGGACTTCTGGAGCAAGCTGATGTCTTCCGCGCGCCAGCTGATCAATACCGTGCACATCGATATGCTGATCGTGCCGCTGCGCGATGAAGAAGACGAATAAAGTAAGCGCCTGCTAACTTAACTGACCAACGCCCGCGCCCTGCGGGCGTTTTTCATGCCGCCACGCCGATTAATCGCTTGATAATCAACCGCCCTCCGATGATATAGTCGCTAAAGACACAACATCCTCCCCCGGGCATCGCCTATACCCATATCTATAAGAAATAGCGGGGGAAATTTAATGCGAAAAGGAGTTATCCATGGAATATGCCGTATCGGTAGAGTCTTTCCTGTCCTCGTTACAACGCCATAACCCCCACCAGCCGGAATATCTGCAGGCGGTGCGCGAAGTGTTCACCTCGCTGTGGCCGTTTATCGAACGCAATCCGCGCTATCGCGAACAGGCGCTGCTGGAGCGCCTGGTGGAGCCCGAGCGCATCATTCAGTTCCGCGTCAGCTGGGTGGACGATCGCGGCCAGGTGCAGGTCAACCGCGCCTTCCGCGTGCAGTTCAACTCGGCCATCGGCCCCTACAAGGGCGGCATGCGCTTCCATCCGTCGGTGAACCTGTCGATCCTGAAGTTCCTCGGCTTTGAACAGACCTTCAAGAATGCGCTGACCACCCTGCCGATGGGCGGCGGCAAAGGCGGCTCCGATTTCGATCCCAAGGGCAAAAGCCAGGGGGAGATCATGCGCTTCTGCCAGGCGCTGATGACCGAGCTGTATCGCCATCTGGGCCCGGACACCGACGTGCCGGCCGGGGACATCGGCGTCGGCGGCCGCGAAGTCGGCTTTATGGCCGGCATGATGAAAAAACTGTCCAACAACACCGCCTGCGTGTTTACCGGCAAAGGCCTCTCCTTCGGCGGCAGCCTGATCCGCCCCGAGGCGACCGGCTACGGCCTGGTGTACTTCACCGACGCCATGCTGCAGCGCCACGGCCTGGGCTTTGAGGGCATGCGGGTGGCGGTATCCGGCTCCGGCAACGTGGCGCAGTACACCATCGAGAAAGCGCTGGAGCTGGACGCGCGCGTGATCACCGTGTCGGATTCCGGCGGCACCCTGGTGGACGAAGACGGTTTCACCACCGAGAAGCTGGCGCACCTGGCGGAGATCAAAAACCAGCGTTACGGCCGGGTGGCGGACTATGCACGTGAGCGCGGTCTGACCTATCTGGCGGGCCAGCAGCCGTGGAGCGTGCCGGTGGATATCGCCCTGCCGTGCGCCACCCAGAACGAGCTGGATCTCGAGGCGGCGCAGACGCTGATCCGCAACGGGGTGAAAGCGGTGGCGGAAGGCGCCAACATGCCGACCACCATCCAGGCCACCGACGCCTTCCTTGACGCCGGGGTGCTGTTCGCGCCCGGCAAGGCGGCCAACGCCGGCGGCGTGGCCACGTCGGGGCTGGAGATGGCGCAAAACGCCGCGCGCATCGGCTGGCGGGCGGAAAAAGTGGATGTACGTTTACAACATATCATGGCGGATATTCACCATGCCTGCGTGGAATACGGCGGCGAGGGCAAGCAAACCCACTATGTACACGGCGCGAATATCGCCGGTTTCGTTAAGGTTGCGGAGGCGATGCTGGCCCAGGGCGTGCTGTAATCGGGCGCAAAGGTGATCTTGTTCACACATCGATTAAATGCTTCAATGCCGGCTCCTTCGCCGGCATTTTTTTCCGCGTCCAAGCCATCGAAATGATGCGAATACGTTAATTAAAAGTTAATAAAAAGTTATTTAAAGCCGTTTAGTTGGTAGTAAATTTACCACTGCCAAATAATTAAACATTTATTTAACATTAAATGCGTCAATATTTTACTTAAATGTGCGCAGATCACATTTTGTTAACTTCGGCTACGCCCCCTCTTCCATTCCTTTGTAATCTGCAGCGGTGGAAAAACCGCCACCCCTACAGATAAAAAAGGTACAGCTAATGAAATTTAACCTCGCATTATTAAATGCATGTGTGGTTTCTGCGTGCATGTTATCGACAACACCTGTGTTCGCCGCTGATAAATATGAGATTGCCGTGGTCGCCAAAGTGACCGGCATTCCGTGGTTCAACCGCATGGAAGTGGGCGTCAACGAAGCGGCGAAAAAACTCGACGTCAACGCTTACCAGACCGGCCCTTCTACGCCGGATCCGGCCGCGCAGGTCAAGGTGATTGAGGATCTGATCGCCAAGAACGTCAACGCCATCATCGTGGTGCCGAACGACGCCAAGGTGCTGGAACCGGTGCTGAAAAAAGCGCGTGACAAAGGCATCGTGGTGCTGACCCATGAATCCCCGGACCAGCAGATCGGCCAGTGGGACATCGAGACCATCGACAGCGAGAAATACGCGCAGGCCAACGTCGATGAACTGGCGAAAGACATGGGCGGCAAAGGCGGCTACGCCATCTACGTCGGCTCGCTGACCGTGCCGCTGCACAACGCCTGGGCCGATTCCGCCATCAAGTACCAGAAAGAAAAATACCCGGACATGTTTGAAGTCACCTCGCGCTTGCCGGTGGCGGAAAGCATCGACAAATCCTACGCCACCACGTTGGATCTGATGAAAACCTATCCGCAGATGAAGGGCATCATCGGCTTCGGCTCGCTCGGCCCGATCGGCGCCGGCCAGGCGGTGGCCAAGAAGCGCGCCAAGGACAAAATCGCGGTGGTGGGCATCGCCATGCCGGCGCAGGCCGCCCCTTACCTGATGCGCGGCGACATCAAGAAAGCGCTGCTGTGGGATCCGAAAGACGCCGGTTATGCGCTGGTGACGGTGGCCGATCAGCTGCTGCAGGGCAAGGACGTGAACAAAGACCTGTCGATCGAGGGTCTCGGCAAGGCCGACGTCGATATGGAACACAAAGTGATTCGGTTTAATAAGATTTTGGAAGTGACCAAAGACAACGCCAAATCGCTCGGATTCTGATTTTTCGCGTAATTTCGCTACACCGGGAAAGTAGTTAAACCCTCGTAGGGGCGCAGCGTTGCTGCGCCCAGGGCTTCGGCCGCTACGCAAGCACAGGTTAACGTTATGACAGCCTCCCCCGCATTTATCACCCTGGAGAATATCAGCAAGCGATTCCCAGGCGTGCTGGCATTAGACCAGATCAACCTGACGCTGAATAAAGGCGAAGTGCACTGTCTGGCCGGGCAAAACGGCTGCGGCAAAAGCACCATCATTAAAATCATCTCCGGCGTCTATCAGCCGGAAAAAGGCGCCAATATTTCGCTGGAAGGCAAACTCTTCCACGCCCTGACGCCGCAGCTGTCCGGTTATTACGGCATACAGGTGATCTACCAGGACCTGTCGCTGTTCCCTAATCTGACGGTGGCGGAAAACATCGCCATCCACCGTTACCTGCCCGGCGGCCACTTCTGGGTGCGCAAGCGGGTGATGCGCCAGACGGCGCTGGACGCCATGGCGCGGGTCGGCGTACACATCGATCCCGATAAAAAGGTGGAAAAACTGTCAATCGCCGATCGGCAGCTGGTGGCGATTTGCCGCGCCATCGCCGCCGAGGCGCGGTTGGTTATCATGGACGAACCGACCGCCTCGCTGACCCGCCAGGAGGTCGACGGCCTGCTGCGGGTGGTTAACGAACTGAAAGCAGCCGGCATCTGCGTGGTGTTCGTCAGCCACCGATTGGATGAAGTGATGGAAGTCGCCGATCGCATCAGCGTGATGCGCGACGGCAAGCTGATGGGCACCTGGCCGGCCAGCGAGCTGGACAGCCATGAGCTGGCGTTCCTGATGACCGGCCAACGCTTCCATTACAGCCCGCTGCCGCCGCTGCCGCCGGCCGAACAGGCGCCGCTGCTCGAGGTGCGCAACCTCAGCCGCGGCGAGAAATACCGCAACGTCAATCTGGCGCTGCGCGGCGGCGAGATCGTCTCGATCGTCGGCCTGCTCGGCGCCGGCCGCACCGAACTGTGCCTCAGCCTGTTCGGCATGACGCGGCCGGACAGCGGCGAGATCCGCATCGAGGGCCGGGCGGTGCAGCTGCACAACAACCGCGAAGCGGTGCGCCACGGTATCGGCTATGTGTCGGAGGATCGTCTGACGCAGGGATTGATCATGGAGCAATCGATCTACGACAACACCATCGTCACCGTCTTCGATCGGCTGCATACCTCGCTCGGGCTGCTGGATCACGCCAGGGCGACCGAGCTGGTCAACCGACTGATCCGCGATTTGAACATCAAGGTGTCCGACAGCGCATTGCCGGTGAAAACTCTCTCCGGCGGCAATGCCCAGCGCATCGCCATCGCCAAATGGGTAGCGACCCAGCCGAAGATCCTGATCCTCGACTCGCCCACCGTCGGCGTGGACATCGCCAACAAAGAGGGGATCTACCAGATCGCCCGCGATCTGGCGCAGCTGGGCATGGCGGTGCTGATGATCTGCGACGAGATCCCGGAAGCCTATTACAACAGCCATCGGGTGATGGTGATGCGCAAAGGCGAGTTGATCGCCGAGTTCGCGCCGCACCAGAGTACCGAACAACAGATCGCCGAGGTGGTGAATGGATAAGTCATTATTGGCCCGCTTGGCCGGGCGACACGAGTTTTATCTCGGCCTGTTGGTGTTGCTGCTGGCGATCGGCCTGAGCGCCGGCACCGATGAGTTTCTGACGCTCGGCAACCTGACCGATGTCGCCACCAGCTACGCCATTCTCGGCATCCTGGCCTGCGGGCTGTTCGTGGTGCTGATCGCCGGCGGCATCGATATTTCGTTCCCGGCGATCACCGCCATCGCCCAGTACGTGATGGCCAGCTGGGTGATCCAGCACGGCGGCGGCTTCCCGCTGGCGTTCGCCCTGGCGATCGGCGTCGGCCTGCTGCTCGGGTTGGTGAACGGTTTCCTGGTGTATTGGCTCAAGGTGCCGGCGATCATCATCACCATCGCCACCCTCAACCTGTTCTACGGCCTGCTGGTATACGCCACCAACGGCACCTGGCTGTACGGCTTCCCGGACTGGTTCATGAACGGCATCAACTGGTTCTCGTTCCAGGGCGCCGACGGCTACGACTACGGTCTGACGCTGCCGCTGCTGTGCCTGCTGGCGACCATCGTCGTCACCGGCGTGCTGATGAACCGCACCCGGCTGGGGCGCCAGATCTACGCCATGGGCGGCAACCGCGACGCGGCGTCGCGCCTGGGGTTGAACCTGCTGCGGCTGCACTTCTGCGTCTACGGCTATATGGGCATTCTGGCCGGCGTCGCGGCGGTGGTGCAGGCGCAGATCACCCAGTCGGTGGCGCCCAACTCGCTGCTCGGCTTCGAGCTGACGGTATTGGCGGCGGTGGTGCTGGGCGGCACCAGCATGAGCGGCGGCCGCGGATCGTTGACCGGCACCCTGCTCGGCGTGGTGCTGCTGGCCTTCCTGCAAAACGGGCTGACGCTGCTCAGCGTCTCGGCCTATTGGCACCAGGTATTCAGCGGCGCGATCATTTTGATCAGCATCAGCACCACCGCCTGGAACGAAAAACGCAAGCTGCTCAAGGAGATCTGACATGACGCAGTTAACTCGGTTGATCCCAAACGATCGGATCATTCGCCTGCAGGGCGCGATCATCATCGCGGTGGCGCTGCTGTTCGCCGGGCTGCTCGGATCGCGCTTCTTCAGCCTCGGCAACTTCCAGTCGATCGCCTCGCAGCTGCCGATCCTCGGCCTGCTGGCGCTCGGCATGGGCATCACCATGCTGACCGGCGGCATCAACCTGTCGATCATCGCCGGCGCCAACGCCTGTTCGCTGGTGATGGCGGCGATCATCGTCAGCCATCCCGACCAGCCGCTGTTCCTGGCGCTGGCGCTGTTGGCCGGCCTGTTGGTGGCGGTGGCGATCGGCGCGCTGAACGGCGCGCTGGTGGCCTGGATCGGCGTTTCGCCGATCCTCGCCTCGCTCGGCACCATGACGCTGATCACCGGCCTGAACATCCTGCTGTCCAACGGCGCGGTGATCTCCGGCTTCCCGGCGGCGATTCAATTTCTCGGCAATGGCGCGGTGCTCGGCGTGCCGGTGGCGCTGATCCTGTTCCTGCTGGTGGCGGTCGGGCTGTGGCTGCTGCTGGAGCACACCACGCTGGGGCGCAGCCTGTACCTGATCGGCTCCAACGAGCAGGCCACCCGCTTCAGCGGCGTGAACACCGCGCGGGTGCAGATCGCGGTGTATATCCTGTCGGCGCTGCTCGGCTGGGGAGCCGCGCTGCTGATGATGGCCAAGTTCAACTCGGCCAAGGCCGGCTACGGCGAATCTTATCTGCTGGTGACCATTCTGGCCTCGGTGCTGGGCGGCATTAACCCGGACGGCGGTTTCGGCCGTATTCTGGGGCTGGTGCTGGCGCTGATCGTGCTGCAAATGTTGGAAAGCGGCCTCAATTTGCTGGGGGTCAGCAGCTACCTGACCATGGCCCTGTGGGGCGGCGTGCTGATCCTGTTTATCGCGTTACAGAATCGAAAAGCCTGAGGAGAAAATAATGGCGAGCTATTTTATTGGCGTAGATGTGGGCACCGGAAGCGCGCGCGCAGGCGTATTCGATCTTAATGGCCGCATGGTCGGCCAGGCCAGCCGGGCCATCGATCTGTACCGGCCGAAGGCGGATTTCGTCGAGCAGTCGTCGGATAACATCTGGCAGGCGGTGTGCAATGCGGTGCGCGACGCGGTCAACCAGGCCGACATCAATCCGATCCAGGTCAAAGGGCTGGGCTTCGACGCCACCTGTTCGCTGGTGGTGCTGGATAAAGAAGGCAAACCGCTGACCGTCAGCCCCTCCGGCCGCACCGAGCAGAACATCATCGTGTGGATGGATCACCGGGCGATCGCCCAGGCCGAGCGCATCAACGCCACCAAACACCGGGTGCTGGACTTCGTTGGCGGCATCATTTCGCCGGAGATGCAGACGCCGAAACTGCTGTGGCTGAAACAGCACATGCCCACCACCTGGGCCAACGCCGGTTACCTGTTCGATCTGCCGGACTTCCTCACCTGGCGCGCCACCCAGGACGCCACCCGTTCGCTGTGCTCGACGGTGTGCAAGTGGACCTATCTCGGCCACGAACAGCGTTGGGACAAGAGCTACTTCCAGCAGATCGGGCTGGAAGACGTGCTGGAACACGACGCGGCCAAGATCGGCAGCGACGTCAAAATGATGGGCGAGCCGCTGGGCCACGGCCTGACCCAGCGCGCCGCCGCTGAAATGGGACTGATCGCCGGCACTGCGGTGAGCGTATCGATCATCGACGCGCACGCCGGCACCCTCGGCACGCTGGGCGCCACCGGCGTCTCCGGCGAGGTGGCCGACTTCAATCGCCGCGTCGCGCTGATCGGCGGCACCTCCACCGGCCATATGGCGATGTCGCGCACCGCCCGCTTTATCGGCGGCGTCTGGGGGCCGTATTACTCGGCGATCCTGCCGGAATACTGGCTGAACGAAGGCGGCCAGTCCGCCACCGGCGCGCTGATCGACCACGTCATCCAGTCGCATCCGTGCTATCAGGAGCTGCTGGCGCAGGCGAAAACCCAGGGGCAGACCATCTATGAGGTGCTGAACGCCATTCTGCGCCGCATGGCCGGCGAACCGGAGAACATCGCCTTCCTGACGCAGGACATTCATATGCTGCCGTACTTCCACGGCAACCGCTCGCCGCGCGCCAACCCGACGCTGACCGGCATCCTGACCGGGCTGAAGCTGTCGCGCACGCCGGAAGACATGGCGCTGCACTACCTGGCCACCATTCAGGCCATCGCGCTCGGCACCCGCCACATCATCGAAACCATGAACCACAGCGGCTACAGCATCGATACCATCATGGCCAGCGGCGGCGGCACCAAGAACCCGATCTTCGTGCAGGAGCACGCCAACGCCACCGGCTGCGCCATGCTGCTGCCGGAGGAGAGCGAAGCAATGCTGCTGGGCGGCGCGATGATGGGCACCGTGGCGGCCGGCGTATTCGACACCTTGCCGGAGGCGATGAGCGCCATGAGCCGCATCGGCAAGACGGTTACGCCGCAGACCAACCAGATAAAAAGCTACTACGACCGCAAATACCGGGTGTTCCACGAACTGTACAACGACCACATGAAATACCGCCGGCTGATGCAGGAGGAGGCGTGATGCAGCAGGAATGGCGGCAGGCCGTACAGGGCTGGCAAACTTACAGCCGGGAACTGGCGCAGCTGGGCGAACGCCTCGACGCGCACACCTGGCAGCGGCTGCTGGGGCTGCTGGCCGGCTGCCGCGGTAAAATCGCCGTCACCGGCGTCGGCACCTCGGGAATTGCGGCGCGCAAGATAGCCCACATGCTGGCCTGCGTGGAGCGACCGGCGGTCTACCTCGACGCCACCGGCGCGGCGCACGGCGATCTGGGCTTTCTGCGCGCGGACGATCTGCTGATCCTGATCTCGCGCGGCGGCAATTCCGACGAGCTGACCCGTCTGCTGCCGACGCTGCAGACCAAGGGGGTGCCGCTGATCGCGGTGACGGAAAACCCGCACTCCGCCATCGCGCAGGCGGCGCAGCTGACGATCGCCACCGGGGTGCAACAGGAAATAGATCCGCTGAATATGCTGGCCACTACCTCGATCGTGCTGGTGTTGGCGATCTTCGACGCCGCCTGCGCCTGCCTGATGGCGCGCAGCGGTTACGACAAGAGCGCCTTGCTGGCGGTGCATCCGGGCGGCGGCGTGGGGAAAAGTTTGCGAGAGGAAAACTGAGGGCCCGACACGGCGGGCCCGGCAGACATTACAGCGGCATGTAGATATCGAAACGGTGGCTTTTGGTCAGCGTGGCGGCGTGCGCCGGCACGTCGGCCAGCGGCGGCGCGTAATCCGGGCGTTTCACCACCACGCGCTTGGTCGCCAAACGGCGCGCCGGTTCCAGCAGGCCGTCGGCGTCATCGTCGCTGCCCACCAGCGATTGAAACACCCGCATTTCTTTCTTCACCAACGCGCTTTTCTGCTTGTGCGGGAACATCGGATCGAGATACACCACCTCGGGGCGCGGGCTGAGATCCGCCAGCGCCGTCAGGCTGGAGGCGTGCAGCAGCGTCAGACGCTCGCGCAGCCACGGGCCGATTTCCGCATCCTGATAGCCGCGCTGCAGACCGTCGTCCAGCAACGCCGCCACCACCGGATTGCGCTCCAGCATCCGCACCCGGCAGCCCAACGCCGCCAGCACGAAGGCGTCGCGCCCCAGCCCGGCGGTGGCGTCCACCACGTCCGGCAGGTAGCTGCCCTTGATGCCGACCGCCTTGGCTACCGCCTCGCCGCGGCCGCCGCCGAAGCGGCGCCGATGCGCCATGGCGCCGGAGACGAAATCGACGTAGATCCCGCCCAGCTTCGGCTCGTCGCGCTTGCGCAGTTCCAGCCGCTGCGGGGCCAATACCAGCGCCATCGGCGCGTCGTCGTCGGACGTCAGCCGCCAGCGCTGCGCCAAAACAGACAAGGCGCCGGGATCGGCGCCTGCTTCACACAATAAACACACGCTCACGTGTCGGGTTATCCTTTAATGCCGTAATGGCGCAGCATAGCATCCAGCTGCGGCTCGCGGCCACGGAAGCGTTTGAACAGCGCCATCGGCTCTTCCGACCCGCCGCGCGACAGGATGTTGTCGAGGAAGGATTTGCCGGTTTCGGCGTTGAAAATCCCCTCCTCTTCGAAGCGCGAGTAGGCGTCGGCCGACAGCACTTCCGCCCACAGGTAGCTGTAGTAACCCGCCGCGTAGCCGCCGGCGAAGATGTGGCTGAAGGCGTGCGGGAAGCGACCCCAGCTCGGCGAAGGCACCACCGCCACCATTTTCTTGACTTCCGCCAGCGTCGGCAGGATTTGCGCGCCTTTCTCCGGGCTGTATTCGAAGTGCATGCGGAAATCGAACAGACCGAACTCCAGCTGGCGCAGAATGAACAGCGCCGCCTGGTAATTCTTGGCCGCCAGCAGCTTGTCTAGCATGGCCTTCGGCAGCGGCTCGCCGCTCTGGTAGTGGCCGGAGATAAACGCCAGCGCTTCCGGCTCCCAGCACCAGTTTTCCATAAACTGGCTCGGCAGTTCGACCGCATCCCACGGCACCCCGTTGATGCCGGAGACGCCGGCGGTATCGATCTGCGTCAGCATGTGGTGCAGACCGTGGCCGAATTCGTGGAACAGCGTGGTCACTTCGTTATGGGTGAACAGCGCCGGCTGGTCGCCCAGCGGACGGTTGAAATTGCAGGTCAGGTAAGCGACCGGTTTTTGCAGCGTGCCGTCGGCCTTGCGCAGGCTGCCGACGCAGTCGTCCATCCAAGCGCCGCCGCGTTTGTTCTCGCGGGCGTACAGATCGAGGTAGAAGCTGCCGCGCAGCTCGCCGTCGGCGTCGAACAGATCGAAGAAGCGCACGTCCGGATGCCAGGTTTCCACGTCTTTACGCTCTTTGGCGGTGATGCCGTAAATGCGTTTCACCACTTCGAACAGCCCTTCCACCACCCGCTGCTCAGGGAAGTACGGGCGCAGCTGCTCGTCGCTGATGGAGAACAGGTGCTGCTTCTGTTTTTCGCCGTAGTAGGTGATGTCCCAGGCGTCGAGCTCGTCCACGCCATAGTGCTGTTTGGCGAAGGCGCGCAGCTGCGCCAGCTCTTGCTCGGCCTGCGGGCGGGCGCGTTTGGCCAGATCGCTCAGGAAGCCGATCACCTGCTCCGGGCTTTCCGCCATTTTGGTCGCCAGCGACTTGTCGGCGTAGGTGGCGAAGCCCAGCAGCTGAGCCAGCTCGTGGCGCAGCGCCAGCGTTTCCGCCATCACTTCGCTGTTGTCCCATTTGCCGGCGTTCGGCCCCTGATCGGAGGCGCGGGTGGCGAAGGCGCGGTACATCTCTTCACGCAACGCGCGGTTGTCGGCGTAGGTCAGCACCGGCAGGTAGCTCGGCATGTCCAGCGTCAGCAGCCAGCCGTCCTGCTCTTTAGCCTGCGCCATCGCCTGCGCCTGCGCCAGGGCGCTTTCCGGCAGGCCGCTCAGCTCGGCTTCGTCGGTAATCAGTTTGCTCCAGCCCATGGTGGCGTCGAGCACGTTGTTGCTGTAGGTGGAGCCCAGTTCGGACAGGCGCGCAACGATCTCGCCATAGCGCTGCTGTTTGTCCGCCGACAGGCCGATGCCCGACAGTTCGAAGTCGCGCAGCGCGTTGTCCACCGCCTTGCGCTGCGGCACGCTCAGCGCCTCGAAAGCCGCGCCCTCTTTCAGGCTGCGGTAGGCCTGATACAACCCTTCGTGCTGGCCGACCCAGGTGCCGTACTCGGACAGCAGCGGCAGCGCTTGCTCATAGGCGGCGCGCAGCTCCGGGCTGTTTTTCACCGAGTTCAGGTGCCCGATCGGCGACCAGATGCGCGACAGGCGATCGTCCGACTCCGCCAACGGCTGACACAGATTGTCCCAGGTGAACGGGCCCGGCTGCGCGACCACGCGCTCTACCGCAGCGCGGCAGTCCGCCAGCGCGGATTGCACCGCTGGCACGATATCTTCAGGGCGGATCGCCGAGAAAGGCGGCAGGGAAAACGGGGTCAGCAACGGATTTGTCATAGGGCAGTCCTGATTAGCGTTGGGGCCCGCCGCACGGGCGAGCCTTAAAATGCGTATGAATCTCTAACATGGAGCCAGGCAGCAGGAAAATCAATGCCCGGCGTTGATCGTTCGTGCCTTAAATGGCGCTTTGGCGGATGCGGGCAGCCAGCGCCGCCAGCTGTTCGTCGTCGGCGCGCGCCGCATCGTGGGAGGAGATATAGCCCTCGTAACGCGTGAAAAACTTCGGCGAGGTCGCTTCGATCGGCCGCCACTGTTCCAGCGACGCGGTGCCGTGCAGCGGGATCAATTTGGCGTGCACGTGGTCGACGCCGTAGCCCTCGAACACCATGCCGCAGCGGCCGACATCCTCGAACGCGCGATCCAGCTGCCGCGCCACCCGCTTGGTCGCCAGCATCAACGCGCTCAGCACCTCGTCCGGCAGATCAAACGCGTAGCTCGGGTGGTGCGCCTTGGGGATCACCACGCTGAAACCGTCGGTGTTGGGAAAGATGGACAGGAACGCCAAATGGTCGTCGTCTTCCCAGATTTTATGGCACGGCGCCTTGCCCGCCACGATGTCGCAAAAAATGCAGCTCATCTTTTCTCCTTGTGATTCACAGCGTTTCAACCCATTCGAACTCTTCGAACACCAGCCACATGTCCGGCGCAAAGGTGCCCTCGCGGGTGAAGAACGCCTGATGCCCCTGGCGCCAAAACGCCAGGCTTTTGTCGCCTTCACCCTCTTTGGCCGCCATCTCGGCGGTCACCCGATCGTAGCGCACCAGGCGCAGCGCCAGGGTTCTGATCACGCAGGCCGGTTCGCCGCGGCCATCGAGAACGATGCTGTAATCGCCGATCCGCGGGGTTTGTTCCCGACGATAGCTCGCATAGGAACTGCAGGTGGCGGTTTTATCCCCGCTCAGCACCAATCCCAGCAGCTCGTCGGCTAACGCGGGGCCGTCGCCGAACGCCCAGCGCGTCGCGTCGGGGTAATTCGCCAAAATCGCCTGTTTGCTCATCGTCCTGTCCCTTTCTGTTAACGTCTGCGGCAACGGAGTCCGGTTTTTCCCGGCCAGACAGTTTATACTGTGCAGATTATAAGCCTTATTGCATTGAATGCTCCGTCTGCGGAGCACAAGGAACCGCCACCCGTCATGTTAAGTTATCGCCACAGTTTCCACGCCGGCAACCACGCCGACGTGCTCAAGCACACCGTTCAGAGCCTGATCATCGAGTCGCTGAAGGAAAAAGAGAAGCCGTTCCTGTATCTGGATACCCACTCGGGCGCGGGCCGTTATCAGCTCAGCGGCGAACACGCCGAGCGCACCGGCGAATACCTGGAAGGCATCGGCTTGCTGTGGCAGCGCGACGATCTGCCGGAAGAGCTGGCGGCCTACATGAGCGTGGTACACAACTTCAACCGTTCCGGCACGCTGCGCTACTATCCCGGCTCGCCGCTGATCGCCCGCCAGCTGCTGCGCCCGCAGGACAAAATTCACCTGACCGAGCTGCACCCGAGCGACTACCCGCTGCTGCGCAGCGAGTTCCAGAAAGACGAACGCGCCAAAGTGCAGCGCGCCGACGGCTATCAGCAGCTGAAATCCCAGCTGCCGCCCCTGTCGCGCCGCGGCCTGATCCTGATGGACCCGCCGTATGAAATGAAGACCGATTACCAGGACGTGGTCAAAGGCATTCAGGAAGGCTACAAGCGTTTCGCCACCGGTACTTACGCGCTGTGGTACCCGGTGGTGATGCGCCAGCAGATCAAACGCATGCTGCGCGATCTGGAAGCCACCGGCATTCGCCGCATTCTGCAGATCGAACTGGCGGTGAAACCCGACAGCGATCAGCGCGGCATGACCGCCTCCGGCATGATCGTCATCAACCCGCCGTGGAAGCTGGAGCAGCAGATGAAAAACGTGCTGCCGTGGCTGCACAAGGTGCTGGTGCCGTCGGGCATCGGCCACCATCTGGTGAACTGGGTGGTACCGGAATAATCCCCGGCAGGGCGCGGTTCGCCGCGCCCTGCGTCCACCTATCGCAGCCATCGACGCAATCTTTGCGACAAACCCCGGTCAGGCGTTAAACTCTTACCCTCTTCAAATTCACAACTCATGGAAATCCCAGATGACGAAACATTACGATTATCTAGCAATTGGCGGCGGCAGCGGCGGTATCGCATCGATCAACCGGGCAGCCATGTACGGCCAAAAGTGTGCGCTGATTGAAGCCAAAGAGCTGGGCGGCACCTGTGTAAACGTGGGTTGTGTACCGAAAAAAGTCATGTGGCACGCGGCGCAGATCGCCGAGGCCATCCATCAGTACGGCCCGGACTACGGCTTCGACACCACCGTCAACGCCTTCGACTGGAAAAAGCTGGTCGCCAACCGCACCGCCTATATCGACCGCATCCACAATTCCTACGACAACGTGCTGGGCAAGAACAAGGTCGACGTGATCAAAGGCTTCGCGCGCTTCGTGGATGCGCACACCGTGGAAGTGAACGGCGAAACCATCACCGCCGACCACATCCTGATCGCCACCGGCGGCCGCCCGAGCCATCCGGATATTCCGGGCGCGGAATACGGCATCGACTCCGACGGCTTCTTTGAGCTGGACGCCATGCCGAAACGCGTCGCCGTCGTCGGCGCCGGCTATATCGCCGTAGAGATCGCCGGCGTGCTGAACGCGCTGGGCGCGGAAACGCATCTGTTCGTGCGCAAGCACGCGCCGCTGCGCACCTTCGATCCGATGATCGTCGACACCCTGGTGGAAGTGATGAACACCGAAGGACCAAGCCTGCACACCGAATCCGTGCCGAAAGCGATCGTCAAGAACGCCGACGGCAGCCTGACGCTGCAGCTGGAAAACGGCAAGGCATTCACCGTCGACTGCCTGATTTGGGCCATCGGCCGCGAACCGGCGACCGACAACCTGAACCTCGGCGTCACCGGGGTGAAAACCAACGAACAAGGCTACATCGACGTCGATAAGTTCCAGAACACCAACGTCAAAGGCATCTATGCGGTGGGCGACAACACCGGCGCGGTAGAGCTGACCCCGGTCGCCGTGGCCGCCGGCCGCCGCCTGTCCGAGCGCCTGTTCAACAACAAGCCGGACGAACACCTGGATTACAGCAACATCGCCACCGTGGTGTTCAGCCACCCGCCGATCGGCACCGTCGGTCTGACCGAGCCGGAAGCCATCGAGAAGTTCGGCGCGGACAACGTGAAGGTGTACAAATCCTCCTTCACCGCCATGTACAGCGCCGTGACGCAGCACCGTCAGCCGTGCCGCATGAAGCTGGTGTGCGCAGGTAAAGAAGAGAAGATCGTCGGCCTGCACGGCATCGGCTTCGGCATGGATGAAATCCTGCAGGGCTTCGCGGTGGCGGTGAAGATGGGCGCCACCAAGAAGGACTTCGACAACACCGTGGCGATCCACCCGACCGCGGCGGAAGAGTTCGTCACCATGCGCTGAGGCGCAACCTCGCCGGGTTCCGGCGCGTAACAGGCCAGGCGCGAAAGCGTCTGGCTTTTTTTATTTATCTCGCTCGCCTCACGGCGCCCGGCGGTAATGATCGCGAAGAAACACCGGCAAATCGTTCGCCGGTGAAGCAAAGGGCACCTGATAGAGCATATCGCCGACAAAACCGCGATGATAGGTAGCGTGGTTGACGACATGCAGCACGATTTCCTGCCGCGTCATGCGGCCTTCCCCCCCGCCGACGAACGCGAAATGCACCACCTGCGCCAGCGCCTCCGGCGACCAGCTGTCCACCTGTTCGATATACCAGCGATCCATTTCCTCCACCGCGCACCGCAAGTCGTCAAGCGCAGGCGTTTGCTCGGTGTTGCGCGCGAGGTAGCCATGCTTGCGGCCTTGCAGATGGTGCCTGAAGATATCGTCCACCACATACACATGATTCAAGGTATGCACCATATTGCCGAAACGGGTCGGGCGCGGCCGCAGCGCTTCGCCTTCCGGCAAGGCCGCCACACAGTCAAAGGTCAAGGCGTTCGCCCAGGCTTTGTAACGCACCAGCATTTTCAAGGTATCGATGGCCGTTGCAGACATACTGCTCACTCCTTATCGGATGAAAATCGATATTCAGCTCAGCCGCACGCGGTGCGGCGGCGCGTTCTACGCCGTGCCAATCCCTTGCAGCCGCCCTTCGACCTGAGTGCGCGTATCGCCGCCCACCCAAATCCGGCCGCTCGCGTCGCGGGTGACATGCACGCGTCCGTTGCGCCCACGGCAGCGCCCCTGAGCGGCGATATAGCCGCCGCTGACCACGCCGCTTGCGAACAACCACTGGGCCAGGGAGGCATTGAGGCTGCCGGTGACCGGATCTTCGACGATAGCGCCAAGATGATCGCTCAAAAAGGCGCGAACTTCGAAGGCTGCGTCACCATCGGCATGTGGACCGACGACGCCAATGTCGACCCTGCGCGGCCAGCTTCTCGCCGGCGTCAGGGAAAGCACCCGTTCGGCGCTGGCCAGCCGGATCCCCAGCCACCCCGGACCGTTATCGATCCAGGCGGCATCGAGCGCCTCCTCAGGCGCGATCCCCAAAAACCGCAGCGCGTCGGCCAACGCCGCTTCTGAAGGCGCCCCGGAGCGAATCAACGGCGGCGCGGCAAAACACAGCCTTCCGGCCTCGCGGCGAATGCTCACCAAGCCCGCCCCGCACTCCTGGATGATCTCCGCATCATTGCGCGGCATACCCTCCGCAGTGAGCCAGGCATGACAACTGCCGAGCGTCGGGTGCCCGGCAAACGGCATTTCACGATCCAGCGTGAATATCCGCACCCGGTAATCCGCCTGGGGGTGCGTCGGCGGCAGCAAAAAGGCCGTCTCCGACAGGTTGAACCAACGCGTCAAACGCTGCATGTCCTCCGTCGACAACGTTTCGGCACCCGTGATCACCGCCAACGGATTGCCGGCGAGCGGCCCGGCGCCAAAGACATCCACCATCTGCATGCCAAAAACCATCGCTTCTCTCCTCAGGTTAACGCCGGGCGTTCATTACCCCCGCGATATCAACAGCTCCAGGCCCGCCAAAGCGAACAGCAGCGCAAGCGTTCCTTCAATCCAGCGCCTCACCCGGGTGTAAAACGCGATCATCGGCGCCGTTGAGAACAACAGGGCATACCCCCCGAAAATCGTCACGCCGAGCAGCGCGCAACCGCCAATAATTGCCGGTAAAACCTGCTCAGGCGCGCCTTGCCGCAATCCCAGCGACATGATCGCCATCCAGGACATGATGGCCTTGGGATTGCCGAGATGCATCAGCACGCCCTGCCGATAAAGCGCCCGATAAGGCCGCGCATCGCGCTCCGCGGCCATGCCCGACGTCGCGGCGGACGTGCGTAACGCGGACTTTCCGGCGCGCAGCGCCAGATACAGCATATACACGCCGCCAACGATCTTGATGGTCCACAGCGCCTGCGCATACGTGGCCAACACGGCGGAAAGGCCGGTCGCGGCCAACATCGCCCAGCACAGCGATCCGGTCATCACGCCGGCGGCCAGCACCAATGCGGGCCTGCGGCCGTCACGCATCGCCACGCCCATGATCGCCATGTTGCTAGGGCCGGGGCTGGCGGTTGCGAGGAGATAGGCGCCGTAAACCAACGCAAGCTGACTGACCATCATGGAAAAACTCCGCTGACCCGCCTTACGGCCGAGCCGTTGTTGAAAACGCCGGGACTCCTCACCAACATAGTATGTGTTACACTTTTCGCCTATTTAAATAGTGTCACGTGACACTATATTCTTTCTCCGGAGAGCGACCATGCGGCTTCAATCCCCCTGGCAACCCCGCCTGGCCAACGTGGAAGCCACTACCGTCGAACGGCTGGTGCTGGCGTTGGCTGACGACATTATCGAGGGCAAGCTGCAAGGGGGCGATCGTTTGCCGGCTCACCGTCCCCTCGCCTGGCAATTGGCGATCGGTCTGGGCACGGTGACCAAAGCCTACGCCATCCTGGAACGACGCGGGCTGGTTCGCAGCGTGAAAGGCCGCGGGATGTTCGTGGCGATTCGCCGCGCCCGTGAAAAACGCGAAATCGATCTTTCATCCAATGCGCCGCCGGCGATGCTTACCGATCGTTTGCTGGCGCGCACGCTGGCCGGCATTGCGCGGAAAATGGATGCGGACCATCTGAACTTCTATTCCCCTCCGACCGGGCATCTGGAGCACCGGCGTTTGTTGGCCCGCTGGCTGGAAAACGTCGGCGTCACGATCGATCCGTCGCACCTGGCGCTGACCAGCAATGCCCGTCAGGCGATTTCGCTGGCGTTTGACCTGGCCTGCGGGTCACGCGGCACGATACTGACGGAGAGACTCACCTACCCCGGCGCGATCGCGCTGGCCCGACGTAAAGGCCATCGCCTGATCGGCGTGGAGATCGATGCGCAAGGCATGGTGCCGCAGGCGCTGGCGAGCGCGCTCGAGCGAGTCTCCTCCGGCCATACCGCGGTCTATCTGACGCCGACGCTGCATAACCCGACGACCGCCACCATGAGCGCCGAGCGCAGGCAGGCTATCGTCGAGATATGTCGGCAGGCGAATGTCTGGATCATCGAGGATGGCGTCTACGCGCTGGGTCACTCTGCGGCGCCTGCGCTCGCGGCTTTGGCGCCCGAGCGGGCGTTCCATGTCAATGGCCTGTCGAAAACGCTCGGCCCGGGGTTGCGGATCGGCATGCTGACTCTGCCGCCCGGCATGCAAACTGCGGCGGAAGAAGCCTTGCAAGATATTCCTTTCGCGCCTTCGCCACTGTCTTGCGCGGTGGTGGAGGAGTGGCTGTCCAGCGGCGCAATCGAGACGATACCGCAAGCGTTGCGCCATGAGGCTCAGCGAAGAGTGCATCTGGCCACCTCGATATTTGATGCCGACGACTGCGTATCGCATCCCGACGCTTATCATGTCTGGCTGCCGATGCCGCGCGAAACCGCCGAGTCTGTGGCCGCCGCCGCCGCATTGGTCAACGTAAAGGTGACGCCGCCGGACACCGTGATGGTGGCCCGCGACGAACGTGCGACGGGCATTCGCCTGTGCCTGGGTTCCCCCTCGCCGGACGAGCTAACGGCAGGCCTGACGCAGCTGGCACAGCTGTTGAAAGAGCATCGGAACGGCTGACAAACGGAAGAGAAAGGTTACGCGCACGGGCCGACCGGCTCAGGGCTGTTCTTTTTGTGCGGTTTACTATTCCCTTCGCACCCGCCTGCTTTTTCTGCCATTATTCTGCCTGATAAATTAGCGGGACTGATACAACCTCCCCGCGCCTCTGGAGAACACCGATGCTGTTCAAACTATGCAAAACCCTTGCGATGGCCTGCGTGGCCCTGATTATCGCCCAGAGCAGCGCGCTCAGCTTTACCCTGGAAGTGGCGGGCAAGATCGACAACGTGACCGACCCGGTCAAAAAAAGCTATCTGTTCACCGATAAGCAGCTGTTGGCGATGCCGGTGCGCAGCATCACCACCTCCACTTCCTGGACGCCGCAGAGAAAATTTGAAGGGATTTCGGTGGCCGATATCCTGGAGCGCGTCGGCGCCAAGGGCGAGACGCTGACTTTCTACGCGCTGAACGATTATTACATCGACGTGCCGCTGTCCGACGTCAAGAAATACAACATGATCCTGGCCTACAGGATGGACGGGGAAATGCTGAAGCTCAGAAACTTCGGCCCGCTGTTCCTGGTTTACCCGCGCGACGCCGCCGGGCCTGAACTGAACTCGCCGTTGTACAATTCACGCTTTATCTGGCAAGTCGACAGGATCGTGATCAAATGAAGCTGACGACCTTTAAGAACGGCAGCAGGCTGGCGATCCCGGCCATCTTTGCCGCGCTGTTTTTAGTGGCTTCGACCGTCACGCTCTATTACTACAGCGCCACCCTGTCGAAAAAAGGGCTGTATGCCATCGCCGGCACGCAGGAGAATTACTCCTGGTCTATCGCCAAGTTCTCCATCAAGCTGGCGGAGTTCGACACGCTGGTCGAGCAGCAAAGCCATGCCGCGCAGGTGGACAGCGACAATCTGCGGCTGCGGTTCGAAATCCTCTATTCGCGCTTTTACGTGCTGGAAACCGTCTCCGAATCCACGCAACCGCTGTACGCCGAGCCGGGCTACCCGGAAGTGGTCAAGCAGATGCGCCTGCAGATGGATCGCATCGATAAACTGCTGGATAACCCAAAAATCGACTTCAGCCAGGTTTTCGCGGCCATGAAGGCCATCAAGCCTTACGCCATCGAAATGGCCAACCTGACCGACCACGCCGAGGTGAAGCAGCGCACCGCAGCCTATGAGGATTACATCGAGAAACGGCACATTATTTTCTATGGGCTGGTGATCGTCATGTTCTCGGTGATCGCGCTGATCGCCATCACCCTGATCGTGTTCCGCCAGCAGCGGCTGACCATTCGCCAGCAGGCCAAAGCCATTGAGGCGGAGAAAGCGACGCGCACCAAAAACGCCTTCCTCGGCGCCATCGGCCACGAGCTGCGCACCTCATTGCAGAGCGTGATGTCGGCCATCGACGTGCTGGTGAACACCCGAGTGTCGGCGGAGCATGCGGACACTTTCCAGCGGCTGGAGACCGCCGCGCAGCAAATCGAAAGCCAGATGAAGGATCTGACCGACTACGCGCACCTCGACAGCGGCATGATGGAATTGCGCATCGTGCCGTTCGACGCGCAGAAGCTGATCGCGGAAACCGCCAACGAAATCGCCACCCTGACCCGCAAAGAGCAGGTCAAACTGAGCTGCGAAGTGGAGTGCAGCCACCTGTTGGTGCACTCCGATCCGCTGCGCATCCGGCAGATTATCGTCAACCTGCTGACCAACGCCTACAAATACACCGAAAGCGGCAGCATTACGCTGCACAGCTGCCTGCGCCGCCAGCCGGGCGGCAATTCGTTGATCATCGAAGTGACCGACACCGGCATCGGTATTGAAAAAGACCAGCTCGATCAGATATTCAAACCCTTTACCCAGTTGGATCAGTCGCATACCAAACAGTATGCCGGCGTGGGGATGGGGCTGGCGATCGTGCACGGCCTGGTGACGCTGCTCAACGGCACCATCACGGTATACAGCGAAATCAAGAAAGGCAGCACCTTTATCGTCAGCATTCCGGTGCAGATCAGTGAAGAAGAGCGCGCCGACGAGCCCGCCGCCGCCAATGCCCCCCTGCAGCAAAAGCCGCAGCAGGTGCTGGTGGTGGATGACAACAAGTCGGTGGGTGACGCCTTTGCGGCGCTGCTGGACAAGCTGGGCTACCAGCACGAACTGTGCGACTCGCCGGAGCGCGCGTTGCAGAAACTGCTCAGACGCCCTTACGACGCGCTGTTGCTGGATCTGCAGATGCCGGGCATCGACGGCGCCGCCCTGGCCAGGCAGCTGCGCAATCGTCGCGGCCCCAACCGCCATGTGCCAATCATCGGCATCAGCGCCTATACGCCGGAGCAGCTGACGGCGGATCAGCGCGCCCTGTTCGATAACTACCTGATGAAACCGGTTCGGCTGGATGCGCTGTCGAGCGCGCTGGCCGAGGTGTTCCCCGCTAAAGATTAAAACAGCGTTGCAGTGCGGCTTCGATCACATGGAGCCGCACCGGTTTTTCATAAGGACCGAGCACATCGTACTCGCGCATCGCCTGAGCGATCTCCGACTCGCGTCGGTCGGTGCCCAGTTCGCCGGTCAGCACCAGTACCGGCGCGTCCGGGTTGTCGGAGGCGCGGATGGTGGCGATACAGCGATCCGCCGTTTCCTCACCGATCAGCCAGTCCACCACGTAACCGTCGAACAGGCTTTGCTGCAGCGCTTGGCAGAAGCTGTCGACATCGTAAAACGCCACTGCGTTGAAACCGCAGCCGCCGAGGTACTTGGCCAGCTCATCGGCCGCCTGATGCGAATCGTCCAATACCGCGATACTCAACCGCTCGTCATCGCCGTAACCGGGCCGAATTTCTATCAGTTCGACGCCGTAACGCGGGCCTGCCGGCGCCTCATCGGCGCGATAGATATGCCATTGCCCCTCCACGCGCAGCGCCACAAATTCCGCCGGCCGCCCGGCAGGAAGTTCGTCGCCAATGTGCCCGACGCAGGGCATCGCCACCCCCGCCACGAAAAAGATGGCATCACGCGCCATGTTTGGCTCGGTCGTCTCATGTTCGGCGCTCAAATCGGCGATCGCCGCCGGCGTTTCTCCCAACGCGGCCGCGACGCTGTTGATCTGTTCCAGCGTCCAGGGGCTTTGCCCTTTCAATTTGCGGTGCGCATGTGAAAAACTCAGATCCAAGATGCGGCTGAGTTCGCGGGCATGCTGACGTTTTCCAATCCCGTAATGTAAAAACAGCTCCCTGACCCGATTGGCAATCGACTGTGAATCGAATTTTTGATGATTGTTATCCATTTGTTCCTTCGATTTTTTTTACTGATTTATCAGTCGTTTTGATTATTTCTGCTGAAAAAGCCACACCTAAAACTAGCATCCCATGCAATTATGCGTTAAAAACGTTGCTTGACATACCATGTTGTATCGTCAAACATGGTATCAAAAGAGACATACAGCAATACACTATAAAAAATAACACCAGCACGATTTTTAATAATAACCATAGTAACACCAGGGAAAATTTGTTCCGTTGCCGCTACTGAGACGATGCTCACATCGCTTGGACTGCATAAGCAAAACGGGGCTTGAGCCTTTAGCGCTAATCTGTTTTACCCACTTTTAAGCCGGGATCCGTCAGGGTCCCGGTTTTTTATTGCCCTGGTGCCGCGCCATCATACGGACTCACCCCGCAGCCGCAAATAAAAACGGAGCCGGCATGCCGGCTCCGTTGACCCTGTAATGACCGCTTGGCTTAGAAACGCCAGGTGAAACCGGCGTTGACGCTGTTGTCCTGATGGTTCTGCGACAGCAGCCCGCCGTAGCCCAGCGACAGCGAGGCGTTCTCGTTCACCGCCACTTCCGCACCCGCCTTCAGCACCATCCCGTCGCGCGACACCGGCACGCTATCCACCACGAACGGCGCGTTGCCGCCGTTGAACCGCAGCCCGGTGCCACGCTCCAGCCCGCCGTACTGGTGTTGCCACCCCAGCTCGCTGCGCAGCGCCACCGTCGTGCCCGGGCTCACCTGCCACTCAGTGTCCGCGCGCAGTCCCAGCGTCGACACCGTCGCGTCGGTGTGCTGCTTGTCGCCGCGCAGCGCCGCTGCGCCGCCGCTTTCCGCGATGCCGTTGTTTTCGAAGTTCACGTACGCCAGGTTGACGAACGGCTCCAGGTTCAGCCACTCGCCCTTCACGCTGTAGCCCGCTTCCGCGAACAGCTGCTCGGTGCGCGCGCTGTACTTCGCCGTGTCGCGGTCCGACTGCATCCCGTAGTTCACCGACCGCTTGGTGTCGATGCGGTGCCAGGTGTAGCCCGCCCCGCCCCGCAGCGCCAGCGCCCCGAACTGCTTGTCGCCGTACGCCGCCAGGTGGTAGTTGTCGCTGTCCGCCTTCGACCCGTACCCGCCGTGCAGCGAGGTGCGGGTGTAGCCGGTCGCCACCCCCAGCCGCCAGTCGGCCGCCGCCGCCGAGTCCAGCCCCACCAGCACCCCGTAGGTCGAGGCCTGATAGCCGGTGGCGTTGGCGTCGCCCGACGCATGGTCCCACGCTCCCAGCAACTGCGCCCAGGCGCCGTCCTCGTCCGCCTTGATGGCCGACGAGCTCGCCAGCCCTTCCGCCTGACGCAGACGCCCGTTCAACGCCTCACGCAGGTAGCGGCTGTCGTTCACCAGCGCCGACGCGATGTCCGCATGGATTTGCCCCGACAGCTGACGGAACGCCTGCCGCGCCTCGCCCGCCGTGCCGCTGTTGAGCAGGCTCTCGTACACCGGGTTGCCCGCCGCCAGCGCATCCGCCGCCGCCGCCACCGCCCGTTCGTTCGGCGTCTGCGCCACGCTGGCGAAGCTCGTGCCGTTACGCCCGACGCTCAGCGTTACCCCGGTCGGCTGGTAGCTCAGCCCGGTGCCGAGGAACAGGTAGTTCGGCGCCACCGCGTCAAACTGTCCGCTGACCCCCTGCTGCGCGCTCAGGATGGTGTACTGCTGGCCCAGCAGGCTGCGCACCTCGCTTTGCGTCAGCAGGTTGCTGCTGTTCTCCAGCGTGACCGCCACCTCGCCGCCGCCGATCGTCGCCGCTCCGCCGCTCTGGATCCGATCGCTCTGGCCGTTCGACCCCACTTCCACCGCATAGCGCGAACCCGGCTCGAAGCTGACGTCGCCGGCCACGTTCAGGGTGCCGATCGAGTTGCCCGGCGCCACGGTGCCGCCGCGGCGGGCGGTCAGCGAACCGACCGTGCCGCTGCCGCCGACGATGCCGCCGCTCTGCACGCTGACGGCCGAGGTGACCGAGCCGTTGATCGCCAGCCGCCCCTGATTGACCAGCGTCGGGCCGGAATAGGTGTTGTTACCGGTCAGCACCAACGTGCCGATGCCCTGTTTGGTCAGGCCGCCATGGCCGGAGATGTCGTTGCTCCAGAAATCCAGGCCGCACAACACATCGCTGCAGACGCGCTCGGTCGGTTTGCCCTTGTCCAGCACCGCGCCGACGCCCGGCAGATCCACTACAAACTGGGTCGGGCCGTAGGCCACGCCCGTCGGATCCGGAATGCGGAATTCTTCGGGAATATCCTCGGCGGTCACCAACATGCCCGGGCCGTTGATGGCCTTGCCCAGGTTGATCATCCCCCAGCCGTAGAGCGCGTCGATGCCCGGCGCGCCCATGTCGGTGGCGGTGGTTTTCAGCACTTCCGCCACCTGCGCGCCATTCAGATACGGGAAACGCTCCATCAGCACGGCAACGCTGCCGGCCACGTGCGGCGCCGCCATCGAAGTGCCGCTGTATTTGGCGTAACCGGTCGTCAGATTCTCCACGCTGGTGCCTTCGATTATCGAGCTGTATACCCGGGTGCCCGGCGCCGAGACGCAGAGGCTGGCGGTGTAACCGCAGCGAGAAGAGAAGGTGCTGATGCTGTAATCGCCGGTATTGGTCGGATCCTGCAGGCTGGCGACCGAGAGCCAGTTCGGCGCAATGTCCGGCACAAAATAAGCCAGACCGGCCATGGCATCGGGGTTATTCAGATTGCCGTCGTTACCGGCGGCGAAGATGGTGACCACGCCGCTGCGGGCCGCGTCGATCGCGCCCTGATAGGCGCCGCCGGGCTTGGTGCCGAGGATCTGTTTGATCTGATCGAACTGCTTTTGCGCATCGTTTACTGTGAAATGCGGATAAGCCGGGTCATAACCGCCCTCATCAAACTTTTCGGTGATGCCGATGCCCCAGCTGTTGTTGATGATGCGCGCGCCGCTGGCCACCAGCGCATCCCAACCGGCCTGGTACACCGCGCCGTCGTTGCCGAGGATGATGCCGTCCTCCGGGCCGGGATCGCCGTTTTCCGCGCTGATGATCTGCGCGTTGAACGCCACGCCGTGCATGGCGCCGCCGTCTCGGCTGCCGGCGGCGATGCCGCCCACGTGGGTGCCGTGCGAACCGAGCGTGCCATCGGAATCCACGCTCGGCGTGCCGTCATAGCGGAAAGCGTCGCCTTTTTTCACCGGAATATAGGGGTCGGTATATTCGCGGATGCCTTCGGTAACCAGATTGATCACCTTATTCTCACCGGCGAACTCCGGGTGCTTGGCGTAGACTGGCTGATCGAAAATGCCAAGTTTGATGCCTTTTCCGGTATAACCGGCGGCGTAGGCCTGGTCGGCGTGGATCGCCCCCAGCCCCCATTCCGCATTAAACTCACTGCTGCGCCAGCTGGCCGGATCGCCCGCTTTGCCGTTCTCTATATAGCTGGAGGCCTGCGCCCCGCCAATCGCCGTCAGGCAGATCAGCATCGCGCTCCATTGTGCGCGATGAACTCCGATTTCAGGCCAGCCGAAGGCCGCCCGAGCGGATTTGACTCCTCTAAGTTTCTTCTCCATCCCAGATACCGTCCGTTGTTGTTTGCAAATGTTTTATAAGATTTTTTGTGTAACAGTTTGGTAACACCAAATAAATAAAGCACAACAATCTCAAGTGCGCTTAATGTGTCATCCGGCAGCTCAACGGGAGGAGAGAATGTTTCAGGGGTGAATCAGGCCAGTGCCGATAAGAAATGACAATGACGTTTGCCGGTATCAAAATGGCGATAACACGTGAAGGGATAAATTATAATTTGCTGATAAATAAAAATATAACCTAGGGAGACATAAAGGATGCGGCCGCCTGAAAAGTGCTTAACAGGCGTCTTTTATCACTTTTAATTATAAATTTTGCCAATATTCACTCAGTGAATTATGCTGGTTTTTCACTCGGTCATCGGCAAAAATTGGATTATCCTGCTGATGTTTTTTTGCAGTTCGTCGCGTCCTCTTCCGCCTGACGCAGAATGGCTTTGGCCATCCATTGCGTGACGTCCTGAATGCTCTCAAGCTCCAGCCCCCAGATATCTTTCAGCACCAGGAACACCTCCGAGCCGTAAATCAGCGAGAAAGCATGAATCACTCTCTGCAGAGAGTCCGGCGGCAGTTTGCCCTGCAGCGGTTCCACCGCCAGCGCCAACAGACGCTTGCGGTTGCCGCGCACGAATTTCTCGCCCGGCGTCGCGTGCGCCCACTGTTGCAAAGAGAGTTGCAGCGCCGCGCGCAATGCTCCCTCGTGCCGCTCCATCTGAGGATAGGCGAAAGTCAGCAACTGCCGGATGCGTTTCAGGGCGTCATCGTCTTGCGGGCGCCATTCCAGAATAGGCCCCAGGCTTTCCGCCACCACGGCGCTAATCAGCGCACTCTGGGTCGGAAAATAGCGGTAGGCCGTCGCACGCGATACCTGCGCATGCGCCGCCAGTTCGGTGATCGAAGGAAACGCCCCTTCGTCATACAGCGTCATCGCGCTGGCCAGCAACAAACGGTAGGTTTTTGCCCGGGTGGAAGTCAGTGAAGGATCAAACGGGGTGGGAAAGGCATCTATCGGCACATAAACCTCATGCATCTGCACACGCTTGCGCAACAGAGGATGCGCCTCTGTCGACTGGCTGCCGGCAAAGCGCCGGCCACGTTGAAAAGCTCAAAAATGAGACAGGAGTCCCATTTTGCACTGAGCTGCCCTTGCAAAAATGATACTGCCGTCTCATTATATAAATACATTAATCAATTTAATTTAAACGCCAACACCAGGGCACCCTATAAAAATATAATAAAATGATTTTTAAATAAAAATTATAAACACCCCAGGAAAATACATGAAAGACACTTCAAATTTTGTCTATATTGCTACCACAGCAGATACGAAAGGACAAGAGCTGGAGTATGTACGGCGGCTGATCGCTGCCCTGAATTTACCCACGCGAACCGTCGATCTTTCCACTCGTCGCTTGCCGTTTGACTCCCCGGCCGATATCGGTCCAGAGGACGTCGCACGCCACCATCCGGCAGGCGCCGACGCGGTCTTCTGCGCCAGTCGCGGCCAGGCGATCGCCGCCATGGCGACCGCTTTCGAACGTTTTATCCTGACGCGCCGCGATATCGCCGCCTTGCTTGGCCTGGGCGGTTCCGGCGGCACCGCCATCATCACGCCGGCCATGCAGCAGCTGCCGATCGGCCTGCCGAAAGTGATGGTCTCGAGCATGGCGGCGGGAGACGTTTCCGCCTATGTCGGCGCCAGCGATATCAACATGCTGTATTCGGTCACCGATCTCGCCGGCCTGAATCGCATCTCGCGACGGGTGCTGGGCAACGCGGCGCGCCAGATAGCCGGCGCAGTGCACTTCGCCGCCGTCGACTATCACGACAACAATCCCGCGATCGGCCTGACGACGTTTGGCGTCACCACGCCCTGCATTCAGGCGTTGGTTGCCGAGCTGGGATCGCAATGGGATTGCCTGACGTTTCATGCGACCGGCAGCGGCGGCAGATCGTTGGAAAAACTGATCGATAACCGCCAACTGCACGGCGCCATCGATTTGACCACGACCGAAGTGGCCGATTACCTGTTTGGCGGCATGCTGCCCTGCAATGCGGATCGTTTCGGTGCCATCGCGCGTACCGGCATCCCGTGCGTGCTCTCCTGCGGCGCGATAGACATGATCAACTTCAGCGCGCCGAATACGATGCCGGCTCGCTATGCCAACCGTCTTCGTCACCATCACAACCCGCAAGTGACGCTGGTGCGCACCAGCGCGCGAGAGAATGCGTTAATGGGGCGTTGGATGGGCGAAAAAATCAACGCCTGCGCGGGCGAAGTGCGTTTCGTTATCCCGGCGGGCGGCGTATCGGCTTTGGATGCGCCCGGCCAACCGTTCTGGGATCCGGCGGCGCTGGCCGCCTTTATGCAAGCGCTGGAAGAAACGGTGCACGCCACCGGCAAACGCCGGTTGATAAAAACGCCTTATCATATTAACGACCCGCGCTTTGCGCAGGCCGTTGCCGAACAGTTTCGGCACATTGTCGGCGGAGAATGATGATCACCCACGGCAAAGCCTGCCGGTGATAACGCCAAATAGAAAAAGGGCCAGACAAATAGTCTGGCCCTTTATTATTTACCGCGAGCGAATATTACTGACCGGCGGGGGTTTGTTCTTTCATTTTATTCATGTGGTCCATCATCTTTTGCTCGCGTTTCTGATAATTCTCATTGTATTGTTTTTTCTGCTCGGGCGTCAGCAGGTTATACATTTTATTTTCCGCTTTGGCGCGTGCCAGCATGCGTTCGGATTGCGCTTTACCGATCGCGTCAATTTGCGCCTTCGCCTTCGCTTCGTCAAAGCTGTCGGAAGCGACCAGATTGTGCAGCGCCTGGCGCTCCTCTTTCATGCCCGGCCCGCGCTTCTGGTGCGACTCTTTCATGATATCGCGCATCTGCTGGCGCTGCTGCTCGGTCAGGTTCAGCCCGGCGAACGGGCCGCCTTTGCCTTCACCCTTGTGATGCATCATTTTCATCGGCGCCGCATCCGCCGCCGGAGCCGTCGCCGTATCGGCGGCGAACGCCGCGGAAGCAGAACCCAGAGCCAGCGTGGAAGCAATAAATAAAGCCGTCAATTTACGCATAATCATTTCCTTAAAAATTTTCTTCATCAGGAGCGCTGTACGTTAACAGGCTCATTCGTTGTCGGAGATAATAATAGGCTGATAAATTTCAAGTAATGCGAGGGTGTGTAAACTTTTTAAAACCCGTCTCGGATTTATTCACCAATTATGAGAAAACTATGAAGATGGCGTTTATTTGATGGAAATTTTAATTTCTCGGCAAAAATCCCCCCGGTGGAGTTATTTTTCCGCTTTCCCCTCATCGCTATAATTTACTCACCTGCATGGCAACCTTGCATCAACCGTTTTCCGATAGCAGGGGAAATCAGTAAGCATCACACGATCCGATGTTCTCCTACACTTTAAGACAAGCAGCGCCGGGCGACGTTTACACCGCAAAACTAATCATTGCTTATATAATAGTTTCCATCACCCGCCCCGCCTGTGAAAACCTGTTATATGATGCACAGATGCGTACGGCGATCGCTTTCGGGCCAACAGGCTGCCCGGAGCTGTGCCGCCCGCCCGCCCGTGCTCTTTTGAGGAATCGTCATGCCCGCAGACCAAGGCCCAGAGCTTCTTAGCGCTCACTTCGGCACCCAAAGCCCCCACTGGCGGCTGGCGTTTGACAGCAATGCCCTGGAGCTGTCCGCCGTTAAGGGCAAAGCTCATATCGCGGTGGCGCTCAGCGCCATGGAAGCGGCGAAAATCCGCCGTCTGACCGGCGTGACCGCCAGCCTTGATCTGACCATTACGCTGGCCGGTGAACCGCTGCATCTGCATCTGGTCGGGCGCCGCGTCAACAACCTCGAATGGGCGGGCACCGCTTCCGCCTTCAGCGACACCCAATCGGTGGCGCGCGACCTGGTGCACGGCCTCTCCTTCGCCGAGCAGGTGGTGTCCGAAGCCAACTCGGTGATCGTGATCGTCGATCAGCACGGCCGCATCCAGCGCTTCAACCGACTGAGCGAGGAGTACACCGGACTGCACGAACACGAGGTGATCGGCAAAAACGTTTTCCAGCTGTTTATGAGCCCGGAAGAAGCCGCCGCTTCGCGGCGCAACATCGCCGGCTTCTTCCGCAACGGTTCGTCCTATGAGGTGGAACGCTGGGTGAAGACGGTCAAGGGCGAACGGCTGTTCCTGTTCCGCAACAAATTCGTGCACAGCGGCAGCGGCAAAAACGAAGTCTTTCTGATCTGTTCCGGTACCGACATCACCGAAGAACGCCGCGCGCAAGAGCGGCTACGGGTGCTGGCCAACACCGATCTCATCACCGGCCTGCCGAACCGCAACGCCATCCAGGACAAGATCAATCACGCCATCGCCACGCGCGGCGAAGAGAGTTTCGGCCTGGTGTACCTCGATCTCGACAACTTCAAAAAGGTCAACGACGCCTACGGCCATATGTTCGGCGATCGGCTGCTGGTCGAGGTCGCGCTGGCGATCCTCGGCTGCCTGAGCCCGGATCAAGTGCTCGCCCGCCTCGGCGGCGACGAATTCTTGGTGCTGGCGCCGCAAAGCGATCGCGAGCGCCTGCAAACGCTGGCGCAGCGCATTATCGACAGGCTGAAGACCCCTTTTCGCATCGGTCTGATTGAGGTGTATACCGGCTGTTCGATCGGCATCGCGCTGTGCCCGGAGCACGGCAACGATCTCGACAGCCTGATCCGCAGCGCCGATACCGCCATGTACGTCGCCAAGGAGCACGGAAAACGCACCTATACCGTCTTCTCGCCGGAGATGAACAAACGCGTCGCCGAATACATGTGGCTGGACACCAATCTGCGCAAAGGGTTGGAACAAAATCAGCTGGTGCTGTATTACCAGCCTAAAATCGACGCGCACAGCGGCGAAGTGCACAGCGTGGAAGCGCTGGTGCGCTGGGATTCGCCGGAGCGCGGCCTGATCCCGCCGCTGCAGTTCATCTCCTATGCCGAGGAGTCCGGCCTGATCGGCCCGTTGGGCCAATGGGTGCTGCAAACCGCCGCCGGGCAGGCGGCGCAATGGCAAGAGCAGGGATTGAATCTGCGGGTGGCGGTCAACCTCTCTGCCCGTCAGCTGGCCGACGACGGCATCGTCAACGACCTGCTCGGGGTGCTGCACCGTCACCGCATGGCCCCCTGTCTGCTGGACTTCGAGTTGACCGAAAGCAGCCTGATTGAAGACGAGAACCGCGCGCGCGCGCTGATCACCCGGCTGCGCGAACTGGGCGCGCAGGTGCATCTCGACGACTTTGGCACCGGCTATTCGTCGCTGGCGCAGCTGGCACGCATTCCTCTGGACGCCATCAAGCTGGATAAAAGCTTCGTGCGCGGGGTGAATTTCAATCCGGTATCGCAATCGCTGGTACGCGCGATCGTCGCGGCGGCGGAGGCGTTGGCCTTCCGCGTGATCGCCGAAGGGGTGGAGACCGAGAGCGAAAACCACTTCCTCGACGAGGTCGGCGTGGACGAAAAACAGGGCTTTCTGTTCGCGCGGCCAATGCTCCCGGAACAGCTGGAGCATTGGCTGCAGTCCTATCGCCCGCGCTCACCCTCCGCATGAGGCGGGCGCGTTAACGTTAGCCGGCACGACGCAGGTTCAGGGTATGGCGATCCTGTAACATCACCAGCCGCTCGATGTAGGCACGGTCTTTTTCCTCAATGGTAAAGGCCGAGTGCACCCAATCTTCGGTAATGTCCATCAGCTCGGAACGCGTCAGCTGCAACACGCGCTGACGCGCCCGCAGCATGGCGCGCATGCCGTTGAGCTTCGGCCGGATGGTATCGATGAAGGTGCGCGTCGCCAGGTAGGCGTCGCCGGGCTGGAACAGCTGGTCTACCAGCCCGCGGCTCTCGAACCACTCTGCGGTGTGCGACTCGCCGCCCCAAATCAGCTCCTCGGCCAAGCGCATGCCCGCCTTGCGCGCCACCAGCGAGTAACCGCCCATACCGGGAAACAGGTTGAACGCAATCTCCGGGAACCCCATGCGCGCATTGTTTTGCGCCAATACGAAATGGTGCGCCAGCGCCGCTTCAAAACCGCCGCCCAGCGCACTGCCTTCAACCATCGCAATGCTGATCGCGCCGGTGTCGAAACCGCGTGCCGCCGCATGCACGCAGTCGATGCAGGCGCGCGCGTAGGCCATCATCGCCTCGCGCTTGCGGTTTTTGATCGCTTCGGCGAAGAACTGCAGATCGCCGCCGACGTTGAACATGTTCGGCACCAGCGAGCCGGTGACCCAGAAGTCGAACCGCAGCGAAGACTCCTTCGCCGCCTGCGCCAGCGTCATGATGTCTTCAATCAACGCCTGGTTGAAGCAGGGGCGCGGCGCGGCGCGCAGCAGCATCCACATGATGTGCCGCCCCTCTTCATAGTAGGCGGAGATCTGCGACAGATTGCCCGCTTCGGTAAACGGACGACAGGTGGGGTGATTAAGCAATTTCATAAGACCTTCCAGTTTTTCTGTTGATGACGGATGAGACCGTTCCAGCCCCTACGGCTGCAGCGGAGCGGCGAGCGGCAAAGCGCGACGCCACATCATGAGTAAACGCTTTCTCGTCGACGAAACAGATAAAAATTGGAGGTAGAGAAGTGAAAAAAACCGAGGCGCCACGGGGTTTTCATAGGAATTTTACCTATCGCGCCATCCCCGGCATTTCATGCCGGGCGCTAACGCGTTAAGCTCGCAAATTGACCGTTTGCCGCCCCGGCGCTCAAAACGCCGCAGGGCTTTGGCTATAATCAACGCTGATACATGCCGTTTAACGTTAAGGAAATCGTGAAGTAATGCCTACAGGACCAGACCAGGAACGCCGCCAGCCCACACAAGACACGCCGCCGAAGCCGCTTATCGCCATCAAGACCGGCCATGAGACGCTCGACCGCCGCATCAGCGGTTTTTCACGTCTGATTGAACGCATCAAAGCCTGGCCGAGCGTGGCGCACCTGCTGCGCGCCGCCGAACGCTTTAACGATCGGCTGGGCAGCCAGTTTGGCGCCGCCATCACCTACTTTTCATTCCTCTCGCTGATCCCGATCCTGATGGTGTCGTTCGCCGCCGCCGGTTTCGTGCTGGCTTCCAACCCGGATCTGCTGGCCCGCTTGATCAACCGGATCGTCGGCAGCATCAGCGATCCGACGTTGGCCAGCACGCTGAAGAATACCGTCAACACCGCCATTCAGCAGCGCACCACCGTGGGATTGACCGGTCTGGCGCTGGCGCTCTATTCGGGCATCAGTTGGATGGGCAACCTGCGCGAGGCGATCCGCGCGCAGTCACGCGATGTCTGGGAGCGCAATCCGCAGGATCAGGAGAAAATCTATTTCAAGTACACCCGCGACTTCATCTCGCTGACCGGCCTGGTGGTCGCGCTCATTATTACGCTGTCGCTGACCTCGGTCGCCGGGTCGGCGCAGGCGGCGATCGTCAACGCGTTGGGGCTGGATGGCATCGAATGGCTGCGGCCGGCGCTGACGCTGATCGCGCTGTCGATCTCGATCTTCGCCAACTATCTGCTGTTCCTGTGGATTTTCTGGATGCTGCCGCGCCACAAACCGAAGAAAAAAGCGCTGCTGCGCGGTACCTTGCTCGCGGCTATCGGCTTTGAGGTGATCAAGTTCGTGATGACGATGACGCTGCCGCAGGTGGCGAAGTCGCCTTCCGGCGCGGCCTTCGGCTCGGTGATCGGGCTGATGGCGTTCTTCTACTTCTTCGCCCGTTTGACGCTGTTTTGTGCCGCCTGGATCGCTACCGCCGACTACCAAGGCGACAAAGCCTTGCCGGAACGCGAGCCGCCGGCCCCCTGAAGCCATGCAATCGTGCCGGTGTTATCGCACACGCCGGCACTTTCCTCTGGTTAATAAGCAAAAACCCAGTCAATCCCTCTAAATCATGCGGCATGACATTCGGAAAACCAGCATAACAAACTACCCATTCACTTTTCTTTCCCGTTTTTACAGCCATTCCCTCTGTATGAAACCCATTTCTCAACGTTTAACGCTACAGAAAAGAAGCCCGGTAAAACATTAGTCTTTTTAACCGGTTAGCGGCGGCGTTGCCCAAAGTTACAGCGTTGAAAAGGCGGAATGCTGTCACTAAGATGGATTTTTACCCCCTCCAACAATAAGAAATAGATATGCAAGCCACCATCGCACCCCCACTCGACGCCGACGACGCGTCTACACCGGTGAATTCCCGCGGGAAAGTCATCGTCGCCTCGCTGGTCGGCACCGCCATCGAGTTCTTCGACTTCTACATCTACGCCACCGCCGCGGTGATCGTGTTCCCACACATCTTCTTCCCGCAGGGCGACCCGACCACCGCGACGCTGCAGTCGCTGGCCACCTTCGCCGTCGCCTTTGTCGCGCGCCCTATCGGCTCTGCGCTGTTCGGCCACTTCGGCGATCGCGTCGGGCGCAAGGTCACGCTGGTCGCCTCGCTGCTGACCATGGGGATTTCCACCGTGCTGATCGGCCTGCTGCCGAGCTATGAAACCATCGGCATCTTCGCCCCTATCCTGCTGGCGCTGGCGCGCTTTGGCCAGGGCCTGGGGCTGGGCGGCGAATGGGGCGGCGCAGCCCTGCTGGCGACGGAGAACGCGCCGGCCAAAAAGCGCGCGCTGTACGGTTCTTTCCCCCAGTTGGGGGCGCCTATCGGTTTCTTCTTCGCCAACGGCACCTTCCTGCTGCTCTCATGGCTGCTGAGCGACCAGCAATTTATGGAATGGGGCTGGCGCGTGCCGTTCATCCTCTCCGCGGCGCTGGTGCTGATTGGCCTGTATGTGCGGGTATCGCTGCATGAAACGCCGGTGTTCGCCAAAGCGGCCAAGGCCGGCAAACAGGTGAAAGTGCCGCTCGGCACGCTGCTGAGCAAACATCTGAAAGCCACCATCCTCGGCACCTTCATCATGCTGGCGACCTACACGCTGTTTTATCTGATGACGGTGTATTCGATGACCTACGGCACCGCGCCGCAGCCGTTGGGCCTCGGTTACTCCCGCAACAGCTTCCTGTGGATGCTGATGGTGGCGGTGATTGGTTTCGGCGTGATGGTGCCGATCGCCGGTCTGCTGGCGGACGCGTTCGGCCGCCGCAAGACCATGATCGCCATTACCCTGCTGATGATCGGCTTCGCGTTCCTGTTCCCGACCCTGCTGGGTTCCGGCAACCAGGCGCTGGTGATGGGCTTCCTGCTGTGCGGCCTGAGCATCATGGGGCTGACCTTTGGCCCGATGGGTGCGCTGCTGCCGGAGCTGTTCCCTACCGAAGTGCGCTATACCGGCGCGTCATTCTCCTACAACGTCGCGTCGATCCTCGGCGCGTCCGTGGCGCCTTATATCGCCACCTGGCTGGCGGCCCACTACGGGCTGTTCTACGTCGGCATGTACCTGGCGGCGATGGCCGGGCTGACGCTGCTGGCGCTGCTGCTGATGAAAGAAACCCGCCACCAGTCGCTGTGATCCTCTGCGGCCCCCTCACTGCGGGGGGCCGCACGCGTTGTTCGTTTCCTGTCATAAAACCGGGCTATGCTGAATGTTTCTCTCGGTAACAGGATCGGCCGATGTCTTTGCGTCGTGGGGTATTTGTCTGCGTGGCGCTGCTGGCGGCTCTCGCCATCGCGCTCTATTACGGGTTGAAGCCTGACCATCCCGATGCGCTATGGCGCATCGTCAGCCAGCAATGTCTGCCCAATCAGCAAGCGCATGACAACCCGGCGCCCTGCGCGCAGGTGGATGTGCCGGCCGGTTTCGTGGTGTTTAAAGATCGCAACGGGCCGTTGCAATACCTGCTGATGCCCAGCGCCAAAATCACCGGTATCGAAAGCCCGGCGCTGCTGGATGCCGCCACGCCGAATTTCTTCGCCCAGGCTTGGCGCGCGCGCCACGTGATGGCGGAGCGTTATGGCAAACCCATCGACGACAGCGATATTTCACTGGCGATCAACTCGGAATATGGCCGCACGCAAAACCAGCTGCACATTCATATCTCCTGCCTGTCGCCGGCGATAAAACAGCGGCTGGCGCAGATTGGCCCCGATTTCATCGAGCAATGGCAACCGCTGCCCGGCGGCCTGTTGGGGCATGACTATCTGGGGCGGCGGGTGACCCCCGCCGAACTGGAACAACAGGGCGCCTTCCGCCTGCTGGCCTCCGGCCTGCCGCGCGCCGACGGGCGCATGGGCAGCTTCGGCCTGGCGATGACCGCGCTGCCGGACGGCGATTTCCTGCTGCTGGCGACCGAACGCAGCCTGCTGCCGTTTACCCTGGCCTCGGCGGAAGAGATCCAGGATCACGACTGCCGGCTGCTCACGCCGCCGCCGCGCACCTGATTATTTTTTGCCTTTCATCTCCCGCAGGATCTGCCCGCACGGGTTCTCCTCGCCGCCCTCACTGGGCGAGACCAGCGCCAGCAGCGCCGCCGCCGGTGTCAGCACCGCCCCCAACGCCACCGCCGCCGCGCCGCGCGCGATCAGCGGCCCGGCTTTGACCCCGGCGTCGGGATGCTTGAAGGTCCCTTTCACGTACAGCGGCGAGCGCAGGGTCAGCACGCGCATCCCCTTGCTTTCCGGATCGATGGACAAATCCAGCCGTTCGGTGGCGAGGTTGGTGTTGCCGGTGATGTTGATCACCGCGTTCTCGGTGTCGAACACGAACAGCCGCGGCGCGGCGACGCCGCTGCGGATGCCGACGTCCGCCGCCGCGCAGTTGATGCCCACCACGTCGTCACCGAACAGCTGCGCCACCAGATAGTTGCCGACGTTCAGACCGAGGATCTCCATCAGGCTACGGCTGATCACCCCGTTATTGATCAACAGGCGCAGGTCGCCGTTGCTGGTCGCCAGCAGTTCGGCCACCGAATTGCCGCTGCCCGTCAGTCTGGCGTCGCCGTTCATCTGCCCGAGGCTGCGCTTCATCGCCGCCACGTTCGGCAACAGCTGTTTGAGCTGGAGTTTGCGCGCGTGCATATCTACCTGACCGCGCATCGGCTTTTTGCCGCCGTCGAGGCGCACGACGGCGCTCAGGCTGCCGCCCGCCATCCCGAAGCGCAGCGGATCCAGGCGCAGTTCGCCATTGTTCAGTTTCAGGTGCGTGGCCAGATCGCTCAGCGGCAAATCGCTGCCGCGTTCAATGCGCGCGGCGGCAAACTTCACGTCCGCATCCATCTTGCGCCAGCTTTGCGTATCGAACTGTTCGACCGGCAGCACCTTATCCGCCGGCTGGCGGCTCTTCTCGCCTCGCCCGGCTTTGGCGGCGTTGGAGTCCGCGCCGATCAGCGGCGCCAGATCCGCCAACCTCAGCTGCCGGGAGCTCACCGCGCCGCTCAGCGTGGGCCGCGGTTTACCGGCGACGTACTTCAAGCTGCCGTGAATGTCGCTGTCGCCGATTTTGCCGTCAAATTTCTGATACTCGAACACGGCGCCGCCCGGCTGATGCAGACGAGCCATCAGATGGCCATCGGTCGCATACGGCGGCGTGTTCGGCAACAGCACGCCGGTCAGGCCATAGAGGTTGCCCAGGCTGTCGCCGGAAAATTTCAGCTGCACGTCCAGGCCGCCGAGATTCAGCGGATCGGACAAGGTGCCCGCCACCGCCACCCGGGTGCTGCCGGAACGCACGTCGGCCTGCAGCGGGAACGGCAGATCGGCGCTCTGCAGCGACAGCATGCCGCCGATCTTGCCGCTGCCGCTCAGCGGTTCGCCGTTATATTTGCCTTTCACCTGCCAGCCGAAAACATAATCGGGTGTAGCGCTCTTGCCGCCGCTCTGTTTGCCGGTCACTTCACTGAACGGCAGCGGTTTGCCGAGCGGATCGATAACGGCGCGGAAATCCGCCTTTAGCGTGGCGTCTTTAAAGGCGATCTGTCCCTTGTCGAACACGATATCGTGAACGGTGAACGACCAGTCGGAAGGCGGCTGCTTGGGATCCTGGCCGCCGGCCAGGTCAAACGTCCAGTTGTTGTCGCCGTTGGCCAGGCGTTGCAACGACGCATTCGGCCGCTTCAGCCAGATGCGCGGGATCAGCAGCTCTTTACCCAGCAGCGCCAGCGGTGCGATGCTGGCGTCGATGCGCTGCAGCGTCACCATGCTGTCGCCGGGCATGTTTTTCGGATTACCCAGCCACACGTCTTCGGCATGAATATGCGGCCAGGGCACCCAGGCGCGCCAGCCGCCCTCATCCGGATTACGTGACCAGTCGACGCCCAGATCGCCGCGGATGGCGAACGGCCGCCGCAGTTCGGCCGACACTTTGTCGTTGATGGTGGGCTTGAGTCGATTCCAGTCGAAGGTAGCGATGAAGATCGCCAGTGCGGCGATCGCCAGCAGCACAATGCCGCCCAGCCAGCTGAAAACCTTTCCTGTTCTTGTCATAGCGGCTCCCTCAGCGCATAAGCCAGGCTGCCGAATAAAAGGAAAAGGAATTAGCAGCCCCGTTTAAGCCTAGCTGAGGATAGGCCGGAGTTCACGCCGGCGCGCCGGGCGCGGCAAACAACGTCGGCACGCTGTGCAGCGTTTCAAAGCACGCCGGACGGGAAAGGTAGTAGCCCTGTGCGGCCAACGCGCCGGAGCGCTGCACCAGGCGCCACTCCTGCTCGGTTTCCACCCCCTCGACGATCACCCCGTCGCTGTGCTGGTTCATCATCTTGATCAGGGTGCCGAGCAGCTGCACCCCCTCTTCCGACTGTTTGAGCAAGGTGAACAATTCGCGCGCCACCTTGATGTATTGATACCGCCAGGCACCGACGGCGGAGAAGTTGGCCAGCCCGCTGCCGAAATCGTCCAGCCACAGCCGCTCGCCGCCGACAATCTGCTGCAGCGGGCGGTTTGATGCCGTTGCGGCGTGCTCCACCAGCTCGAAGCGCAGATAGGGCATCTCGGCGATCTGCCGTTGCAACGCGCGATGACGCTGCAATGCTTGCAGCGCGATGCCGTCGATATTGACCGATACCATCACCGCGTGGCGGATGAACAACGCCTGCCAGCGCTGCAACAGCGCCAGCTGTTCCTGAACCACCCGCAAACGCTGGGCGACGCCGAGCGAGGCAAAATACTGTTCCGGGGATTGCCGCTTGTCCGGCTCATTCGGGTGATGCACCGCCGTCAGCAGTTCCACCGCCAACAGCGCGCCGCTGGTGCGATAAATCGGCTGGAAGGTATACAAGCGCCGGCATTGCCGCCAGTAGCGCCGCGATTTGGCGCAGGCATAGAGGGCAAAACAGGGCGCCAGCAGACCCGAGATCAGATTGGTTATCATCGGTACTATCGCCGTGGCGGGGAAGTGAGAGCGCTGCCGCTGTTTCTTTACCCAACTTATCGGCCACGCCACGTAAAACTTTAAGCACGAATTGCCGCACGCTTTCCTCTTCACCCTGTCGGCGTTGGCCGATCGCGATCATAAAAAATTAAAACACCGTTTTAATTTATTGACTCCCTTACCGCCTTGCGTGGAGACTGGTGGCTGTTGCTTCTTCTTTAGCCAGGGCTTATTGACGATGACTATCCGAAACCTCGCCGTGATCGGCGAATGCATGATCGAGCTGTCACAGCAGGGCGCACAGCTGACGCGCGGCTTTGGCGGCGATACCCTCAACACCGCCGTCTACCTCGCCCGCCAAATGCCGAAACAGACGTTGCAGGTGCATTACGTCACCGCGCTCGGCACCGACAGCTTCAGCGGCGAGATGCTGCAGGCCTGGCGGCAGGAGAAGATCGAGACCGGGTTGATTCAGCAGTTCGACAACAAGCTGCCGGGCCTGTACGTGATCGAAACCGACGCCGCCGGCGAACGCACTTTCTACTATTGGCGCAATGACGCCGCCGCCCGCTATTGGCTTGCTGGACCGCAGGCCGACGCACTGTGCGCGCGGCTGGCGCAGTTCGATTACCTGTACCTCAGCGGCATTAGCCTGGCGATCCTCGCGCCTGCCGACCGCACGAAGCTGCTGACGTTGCTGCGCCGCTGTCGCGCCAACGGCGGCCAGGTGATCTTCGACAACAACTACCGCCCGCGTCTGTGGCCAAGCCGTAAGGAAACGCAGCAGGCCTACCGCGAGGTGCTGTCCTGCACCGACATCGCCTTTTTGACGCTGGATGACGAAGAATTGCTGTGGGGAGCGCAGCCGGTTGAACAGATAGTGACGCGCACGCAGGCGCTCGGCGTCGGCGAGATCGTTATCAAACGCGGCGCGGATGCCTGTCTGGTGTTCAATGTGGAGGGGGAGCGGCTTGAGGTGCCGGCGATCGCACTGCCGCCGGAGCGCGTGGTGGATACCACTGCGGCGGGCGACTCTTTCAGCGCCGGCTACCTGGCGGTGCGCCTGAACGGCGGCGGCGCCCGGCAGGCGGCGCAGCGCGGCCACCAGCTTGCTGCGACGGTGATCCAACATCGCGGCGCCATCATTCCCGCAGCGGCGATGCCCGCATAATCAATAAGGCGGCAGCGAAGTCGCCCCGCCGCCCACGCAATGGATCCCAGAAGCATTGATCGGAGGATGATTGAAAGAATTTCCCTGGCGTTGGCTTATTTCCGCCCAGAGCTGCTAAGCTCGGGTCTTGGCATTGCCGTCTTTTTGAATTTATTAGCCGAGTATAAATTTCAATCCGCCGCACTGACTAGCTGGACTTTGGTGCAGGTCGGGCTGAGCCGCCGAACGACAGGGAGGTTACCGATGGCCGTCACATTCGCCAACGCCGTCGCCGCAAGACTGCATCTTGATGGCCGGCTACAGGCCTTCAGCCAATTCAAATACGCTTACTTGACCTTCAATAAACACCATCCCGACCGCCATCTGCTGGTATCGAGCTATCCGCAAGAATGGCTGGACATCTACAGTGCCAATCGCTATCAGCACATCGATCCCGTCGTGCGCGCCGCCCATAACCGCTGTGCGCCCTTTATGTGGCACGACACCGCCCTCACCACCGAGGATCGGCATTACCGGAAGATCTTCAGCCAGGCGCGGGAGTACGACATCGTGCACGGTTGCAGCTTTGTTTTGCACGATCACGACAACAATCTGGCGATCTTGTCGATCAGCGCGACGGCGGCCGATGACGCCGAACTGCGGCAGCTAATGGAGGAAGAAAAGGCCAGCCTGCAGATGGTCTTGGTCGATACCCACCAGCACGCGCTTGCGTTGGCCAGCGCCGAGGCGAGCCGAAAGGATCGGCTCTCGCCGCGCGAAGGGGAAATTCTCTATTGGGCCAGCCAGGGCAAAACCTATAATGAGATCGCGCTGATCCTGGGGATCAAAACCGGCACGGTGAAGTTTCACATCGGCAATGCGGTGCGGAAGCTGGGGGTCGCCAACGCCAAACACGCGATCCGGCGCGGCCTTGAACGGCAACTGATCGCGCCGCCTCAGGCATAAAAAAGCCGGCATTGCAGCCGGCTTTTTGTTTTTTATCTTGCGGAAAATCAGCCCGCAACGGCGATACGTTTCATGTCGGTCATGTAGCCGCGCAGTTTGCGGCCGACGGTTTCGATTGGATGGCTGCGCACCGCTTCGTTCACGTCGCGCAGCTGCGCGTTGTCCACCGCCGTACCCGCCACGGCTTTGCCCAAATCGCCCGCCTGCAGGGTGGTCATGAAGTCCTTCAGCAACGGCACCGCCGCGTTGGCGAACAGGTAGTTGCCGTACTCCGCGGTATCGGAGATGACCACGTTCATTTCATACAGACGCTTACGCGCAATGGTGTTGGCGATCAACGGCAGCTCGTGCAGCGACTCGTAGTAAGCCGATTCTTCGATGATGCCGGCATCGACCATGGTTTCGAACGCCAGCTCAACGCCCGCTTTCACCATCGCCACCATCAGCACGCCGTGATCGAAGTACTCTTGCTCGCTGATTTTGCCTTCAAACTGCGGCGCATTCTCGAACGCGGTTTTGCCGGTCTCTTCGCGCCAGGTCAGCAGTTTCACGTCGTCTTCCGCCCAGTCGGCCATCATGCCGCTGGAGAAAGCGCCGGAGATGATGTCGTCCATGTGCTTCTGGAACAGCGGCGCCATGATGGTTTTCAGCTGTTCGGACAGCGCATAGGCGCGCAGCTTGGCCGGGTTGGACAGGCGATCCATCATCAGCGTGATGCCGCCCTGCTTCAGCGCTTCGGTGATGGTTTCCCAGCCGAACTGAATCAGTTTCTCGGCGTAAGCCGGATCGGCGCCTTCAGCAACCAGCTTGTCGAAGCACAGCAGAGAACCCGCCTGCAGCATGCCGCACAGAATGGTCTGCTCGCCCATCAGGTCAGATTTCACTTCAGCGACGAAGGAGGATTCCAGCACGCCGGCGCGGTGGCCACCGGTCGCCGCCGCCCAGGCCTTGGCGATCGCCATGCCTTCGCCTTTCGGATCGTTTTCCGGGTGAACCGCAATCAGGGTCGGCACGCCGAAGCCGCGCTTGTACTCTTCGCGCACTTCGGTGCCCGGGCACTTCGGCGCGACCATCACCACGGTGAGGTCTTTGCGCACCTGCTCGCCCACTTCAACGATGTTGAAGCCGTGGGAGTAACCCAGCGCCGCGCCGTCTTTCATCAGCGGCTGCACCGCACGCACCACGGAAGAGTGCTGCTTGTCCGGGGTCAGGTTAACCACCAGATCCGCCTGCGGGATCAAATCTTCGTAGGTGCCGACCTTAAAGCCGTTTTCGGTCGCCTTGCGCCAGGAAGCGCGCTTCTCGTCAATCGCTTCTTTGCGCAGGGCATAGGCGACATCCAGACCGGAATCGCGCATGTTCAGCCCCTGGTTCAGCCCCTGGGCGCCACAGCCGACAATCACCACTTTTTTACCTTTCAGGTAGCCGGCTTCGTCAGCAAATTCGTCGCGCGCCATAAAGCGGCATTTACCCAATTGCGCCAACTGCTGACGCAGGTTCAATGTGTTGAAATAGTTAGCCATGGTGGTACTCCGGTTTGATGTTGTCTTGCATTGTTATTTTCATTCCCCGCCCTGTCTGTGCGGAGATTCGTTAAACTCAATGTATAACAGGAAATGCGTTGCTTAAATTGATATATTGAGAACGTGACATTGCAATTTTTGCAACACTCTCACTGCGAGCGTATCGATATGGATTTACGTGATTTAAAGCTGTTCCTGCATCTGGCCGAAAGCCATCACTTCGGGCGCACCGCCAAGGCGATGCACGTCAGCCCGTCGACGCTCTCCCGCCAGATCCAGCGGCTGGAAGAGATCCTCGGGCAGCCGCTGTTCCTGCGCGATAACCGCACCGTGCAGCTCACCGACGCCGGTGAACAGCTGAAAGAATTCGCCCAACAGACGTTGCTGCAGTATCAGCAGCTGAAACACTCGCTCGGCCAGCACGGCCCTTCGCTGAGCGGCGAACTGCGGCTGTTCTGCTCGGTGACCGCGGCGTACAGCCACCTGCCGCCGATCCTCGATCGCTTCCGTGCGCAGCACCCGCTGGTAGAGATCAAGCTGACCACCGGCGATGCCGCCGACGCGGTCGACAAGGTGCAATCCAACGAGGCCGATCTCGGCATCGCCGGCCGGCCGGAAACGCTGCCCGCCAGCGTGGCGTTCACCAAAATCGGCGAAATTCCGCTGGTGCTGATCGCGCCGGCGCTGCCCTGCGCGGTGCGCAGCCAGGCGTTCGCCGACAAGCCCGACTGGGCCGAGATCCCGTTCATCTTGCCGGAGCACGGCCCTTCGCGAAAACGTATCGAACTGTGGTTCCGCCGCCACCGCATCAGCAATCCGCTGATTTACGCTACCGTCGGCGGCCACGAGGCCATCGTGTCGATGGTGGCCCTGGGCTGCGGCATCGCGCTGATCCCAAGCGTGGTGGTGGACAACAGCCCGGAGCCGGTGCGCAACCGCATCTCGCAGCTGGATAACATCTCGATGGTCGAACCCTTCGAACTGGGGGTCTGCGTTCAGAAAAAGCGCCTCAGCGATCCGTTGATCGACGCCTTTTGGCGGTTGCTGCATCCCCGCTGACGCGGGGTTTCAAAGGTCTGCCGGATCGATCTGCTTCATCGCCTCTACCTGCATCAGCCAGTGGTAGAGCGGCTCAAGCTGCAAAAACGCCCCGGCCAGCAGCGGCGCCAGATCGGCGTTGAACAGCTTTTCCACTTCGCTGTCCGTCACCATCACCGCAAACGACTTGCGGTTGTACCAGGTGGCGATCTCCGCCGCCTGCTCCTTCACCAGCGGGCGCTTGTAGCTTTCGCCCACCAGCTCGAACGGCGGCCGGCAGCAGGCGGCCACCTCCAGGAAAGGCTGCGGCCGTTGTTTCAGCGTATGGCGGAACAGATCCATGGTCGGCTTGTTGGCGCTGTAGTAGCCGAGCCCATAGCGCAGCATGTCCGGCCCCAGTTCGAAAAAGTAGACCGGCGCATCTTTCCAGTCTTTACTCGGGCGCTTGAACGTCAGCCACATGCGGCTGCGGTAGCGCGACTTGTCGTGAGAAAACCGCGTATCGCGATGAATGCGCGACAGCGTTTTGCCGATCGCCGGGCGAGTCTCAAACTGCGGATCGATCGCCAGCATGCCGGGAGCCAACTGCTCCACCAGCGCGCGAAACGGCGCCAGCAGCTCGCGATCGTAGATGTCGCGGTTGCCGTCGAACCACGCCTTATCGTTCTCGATCCGCACCTGCTGCAGGAAATTCAGGCCCTGCTGGCTAAAGCCGGAGAAAGGTTGCGTCATAAGTTTTTCCGTTCTGACGGTTTATCGGGTGTTGCGCAGATCTTCCCTCTGCCAACGGCGTTTGATAAACACGCGCCGACGCGTGCGGAAATAAGCGACATACAGGTAGAACGCCGCCCGGTTGCTGAACAGCGCCCCGCCAACCGCACCCCCCAGCAGCAGGGCGCCGGTGGCGATGCCGGTCATGCCCGCCGCCCACGCCGCCGCGGCGCCGAGGCAACACAGACCGAGCATGCCAAGGTAATATTGCAGCAATACCACCCCGCTGTTTTTACCCTGCACCAGTTGGAACAGGATCAGCGTCATCCACACCGCCACGATCGCGCCGCTGCCCATTAGAACGGCGGCAGAAGTCTTGCCGCTCCAGGCGGCCGCCACGTCCGTGGCCAGGCCCATCACGCCCGCCAGCCCCAGCGTCAGGCATACCATCAGCAACATGACATTGCCGACGCCCGGCGGTGACAGCCGCTGGCCCGGCGTCAGGAAATGCTGCTCAAGCTGCGCATCCACGCCGGCGAAAAGCGCACGATCGCGCGCCGCGATTTGGCTTTCCATCTCCCGGCCCTGCACGATCAGGCGTTTAATCATCCAATCCGCCATTACCTCACCATCTGCGGCAATTTCTGCATAATGCCCACAAAATACTGCCCGGTGGTTTTCACATTCACCGGCGCAGACAGGGTGCCGCTGATGCCGCTGCCCACGAACGTCAATGAGTTATTGAGCGCCGAATGCAGTTGCTGACGCAGCCCGTTTTGGATCGCTTCCGTCGGATAGCGCTTCGGGTATAAGCCGTTCTTCACCATCTCTTTCAAGACGTTATTGGAAATCCCCGGGTTTTCCGCCCGAATGATGTTTTCGGTCAGCCGCTTCCTTTCGCTGCGGGGCATGCTTTTCAGCCATTCCGTCGCCTTGCGCGCCGAAATGCGGCGCATGGCGCGGTAGGTCATCGTCGCTTCCTTCAGGGCGGCCCCCGCGCTGGCCAGCGAGATCACATCGAGTACGGTGCTGGTGGCGATATACCACTGCTCAGAGTCGAGCTGAGCCAATTCATCGCCTTTTCCGTCATAAAGCTTGTTGACGCGGTATAGCCCATTGCCGCACTGCAGCGCGCTGGCGGCCATGCCGGCATAGCCCAGATAAGCCACCGCTGAGCTGGTGCCGCCGGTAAACGGCACGGCGACGCTGCCCGACGCCAGTAAAAATACCGATACCAGCAGCGTTCCGCACGACAGCGCGGCCGAGGCCAACTCTTTGCTGACGCTGGGTTTGCTCAACGCTTCCGACAGCGTATTGGTCGCGGCAACGCGCGAGGTATGAGCCACCGTTTTGCTGATGACCACGTGGGTGACCTGCGAAGCGTTCGAATAACCGGTGTGCTGCGTCGGGCGGACTAAAAATGAGTTTTGCCCGTCGGAAAAAATAATTCCCACGCCATGAAAAGCGAGGCTGCAGTCCAGCGAGTCCTGCAAGGCTTGCAGATTAATATCGCGATAGAACTCTTGTACCCCGGCATTGCCCAACAAGCGGGCAAATTCGGCGTTGGTCAAATCGTCTTCGGGAGAACCGAACGGCGTAGAAAAAGCGGTTTTCATTGTCGTGCATCCCTATACGTCAGAAGTCTTGGCAGTATAAAAATGCACGACAAAATCACAACCATGCAACCTATAAACTGACTAACGCGTCACGGTTGCTTATCAATCCGGCTCACCCCTGCAAAAAGAAGCGGAACGCCGGGTTGTCGGTTTCGTCGTGGCAATCGTAGCCCAGCGCCTGCAGGTGCCGCTCGAATTCCGGCTCGCTTTGCGCCAGTTCAAAGGCCGCCAGCACCCGGCCGAAGTCGGTGCCGTGGCTGCGATAGTGGAACAACGAGATGTTCCAGTGCGTGCCCAGCGTTTGCAGGAACTTCAGCAGTGCGCCCGGCGACTCCGGAAACTCAAAGCTGTACAGCCGTTCGCGCAGCGGCTTCGACGGACGCCCGCCCACCATGTAGCGCACGTGCAGCTTGGCCATCTCATCGTCCGACAGATCCACCACCTGATAACCGCCGGCGTTGAGTTCGTCGATGATCTCCCGTCGTTCGGCGTGGCCGCGCGTCAGACGCACGCCGACGAAAATGCAGGCGTTGTCGGCATCGGCGTAGCGGTAGTTGAATTCGGTCACCGAGCGCCCGCCCAGCAGTTGGCAGAACTTGAGGAAGCTGCCCTGTTGTTCCGGAATGGTCACCGCCAGCAGCGCTTCGCGTTGTTCGCCCAGTTCGCAGCGCTCGGAAACGTAGCGCAGCCCGTGGAAGTTGAGGTTGGCGCCGGACAGCACGTGCGCCAGACGCTCGCCCTGAATGTTGTGCTGCTGGACGTACTTTTTCAGCCCCGCCAGCGCCAGCGCGCCGGAAGGTTCGGCGATGGCGCGCACGTCCTCGAACAGATCTTTGACCGCCGCGCAGATGGCGTCGCTGTCCACGGTGATCACGTCGTCCAGATACTCACGGCACAGGCGGAAGGTTTCGTCGCCGATGCGCTTCACCGCCACGCCTTCGGCGAACAGCCCGACGCGCGCCAGATCCACCGGATGGCCGGCATCCAGCGCCGCGCGCAGGCAGGCGGAGTCTTCCGCTTCGACGCCGATCACTTTGATCTGCGGCATCAGCTGTTTGATCAGCACCGCCACCCCGGCGGCCAGGCCGCCGCCGCCGACCGGCACGAAAACCCGATCCAGATGCGCGTCTTGCTGCAGCAGCTCCATCGCCAGCGTGCCCTGCCCGGCGATCACCGTCGGGTGATCGAACGGCGGCACAAAGGTCATGCCCTGCTGCTGGGAAAGCTCGATCGCCTTCGCTTTGGCCTCGTCGAAATTGGCACCGTGCAGCAACACTTCACCGCCGAAGCCGCGCACCGCATCCACCTTGATGTCAGCGGTGGAGACCGGCATCACGATCAGCGTTTTGATGCCCAGCCGTTTACCGGAGAAGGCGACGCCCTGCGCGTGGTTGCCGGCCGAAGCCGTCACGACGCCGCGCGCCTTCTGCTCTTCGTCCAGCCCGGCGATCATCGCATAGGCCCCGCGCAGCTTGAAGCTGTGCACCGGCTGGCGATCTTCGCGCTTCACCAAAATGGTGTTGCCGAGGCGCGAAGAGATTTTGCTCATGGCCTGCAACGGGGTGACCTGCGCCACCTCGTAAACCGGCGAGCGCAGTACCGCTCGCAGATATTCCGCGCCGCAGGGGGCGCTGGGTAGGGGTTGAGAGACCGCCATGCTGCTTATCCCCCCAGTTTGCTCTTGTCGCGCACCGCGCCTTTGTCGGCGCTGGTGGCCAACGAGGCGTAGGCGCGCAGCGCGAAGGATACCTGACGTTCACGGTTTTTCGGCGTCCAGGCCGCGTCGCCGCGCGCCAGTTCCGCCTCATGCCGCGCCGCCAGCTCCTGCTCGCTGACGTCCAGCTGGATGCCGCGATGAGGAATGTCGATTGCGATCATGTCACCGTCCTGCACCAGGGCGATCAGGCCGCCGCTGGCCGCTTCCGGCGAAGCGTGGCCGATGGACAACCCGGAGGTGCCGCCGGAGAAACGCCCGTCGGTGATCAGCGCGCACGCCTTGCCCAGCCCCATCGATTTCAGGTAAGTGGTTGGATAAAGCATTTCCTGCATGCCCGGGCCGCCTTTCGGCCCTTCGTAACGGATAACGACCACGTCGCCCGCCACCACTTTGCCGCCGAGGATGGCGTCTACCGCCTCATCCTGGCTTTCATAGACTTTGGCCGGGCCGCGGAAGGTGAGGATTTCTTTATCTACGCCGGCGGTTTTGACGATGCAGCCGTTTTCCGCCAGGTTGCCGTACAGCACCGCCAATCCGCCGTCCTGACTGTAGGCGTGCTCACGGGTGCGGATGCAGCCTTCCTTGCGGTCGGTGTCCAGCGAATCCCAACGGCAGTCCTGAGAGAATGCCTGCGTGGTGCGGATACCGGCCGGCCCGGCGGAGTACATTTTCTTGACGCTTTCGTCGCGGGTCAGCATCACGTCGTAGGCTTCCAGCGTCTGCGGCAGGGTCAGCCCCAGCACATTGTTCACTTCGCGGTTCAGCAAGCAGGCGCGATCCAGCTCGCCGAGGATGCCGATCACGCCACCGGCGCGGTGCACGTCTTCCATGTGATATTTCTGCGTGCTCGGCGCCACCTTGCACAGGTGCGGCACTTTGCGCGACAGGCGATCGATGTCCTCCATGGTGAAGTCCACCTCGCCTTCCTGCGCCGAAGCCAGCAGGTGCAGCACGGTGTTGGTCGAGCCGCCCATGGCGATGTCCAGCGTCATGGCGTTTTCAAATGCCGCCTTGTTGGCGATATTGCGCGGCAGCGCGCTCTCGTCGTCCTGCTCGTAATAGCGTTTGGTCAGCTCGACGATGCGCTTGCCGGCGTTGAGGAACAGTTCCTTGCGATCGGCGTGGGTGGCCAGCAGCGAACCGTTGCCCGGCTGCGACAGGCCCAGCGCTTCGGTCAGGCAGTTCATTGAGTTGGCGGTGAACATGCCGGAGCAAGAGCCGCAGGTCGGGCAGGCGGAACGCTCGATCTGCTCGCTGTCGGCGTCGCTGACGTTCGGGTTCGCGCCCTGGATCATCGCGTCCACCAGATCCAGCTTGATGATCTGGTTGGAGAGTTTGGTCTTGCCGGCTTCCATCGGACCGCCGGAGACGAAGATCACCGGAATATTCAGGCGCAACGCCGCCATCAGCATGCCCGGGGTGATCTTGTCACAGTTGGAGATGCACACCATCGCATCGGCGCAGTGGGCGTTCACCATGTATTCGACCGAGTCGGCGATCAGTTCGCGCGACGGCAGGGAATAGAGCATGCCGCCGTGGCCCATGGCGATGCCGTCATCCACCGCAATGGTGTTGAACTCTTTGGCCACGCCGCCGGAGGCTTCGATCTGTTCGGCGACCAGTTTGCCCAGATCGCGCAGATGCACATGGCCAGGCACGAACTGGGTAAAGGAGTTGACCACGGCGATGATTGGCTTGCCGAAATCGGCGTCGGTCATCCCGGTCGCGCGCCACAATGCGCGGGCACCCGCCATATTGCGGCCGTGGGTGGTGGTGGCGGAACGGTACTTAGGCATGCTCTTTTCACTCCAAATGTATTTATGACAGGCGGCGAACGAACCGCCTGGATATTCTTATCTTGTCTGTCTTGTCGTCCGCCACGCTGCGCGGCGAACCTTATCGTTACGGATTGACCGGATCCAGCCAACCGTATTTGTCTTCGGTCTTGCCGCTGAACAGGCCGAAGAACGCCTGTTGGATCTGTTTGGTCACCGGGCCGCATTTGCCGATGCCGACCTGAATGCCGTCCACGCTGCGCACCGGCGTGATCTCCGCCGCGGTGCCGGACATGAACACTTCGTCGGCCAGGTACAGCGATTCGCGCGACAGCACCTGCTCGCGCACCTCGAAGCCCATGTCTTTCGCCAGCTTGATGATCGCGTCGCGGGTAATGCCCGGCAGCGCCGAAGAGGTGAATGGCGGGGTATAGAGCACGCCGTCTTTCACTTCAAACAGGTTTTCGCCCGCCCCTTCGGAAATGTAACCGTGCACGTCGAGCGCAATGCCTTCCTGATAGCCGTGGCGACGCGCTTCACTGCCCACCAGCAGGGAGGAAAGATAATTGCCGCCGGCCTTGGCCGCAGTGGGGATCGTGTTTGGTGCGACGCGGTGCCAGGAGGAGACCATCGCATCGATGCCTTGATCCAGCGCTTCTTCACCCAGGTAAGCGCCCCAAGGAAACGCCGCGATAATCACGTCCGTTTTATAACCGGCCGGCGGGTTGACGCCCATGCCGACATCGCCGACGAACACCAGCGGGCGAATGTACGCGCTGACCAGGTTGTTCTTGCGCAGCGTAGCGCGGCAGGCTTCCATCAGCTCGTCGACGCTTTGCGACACCGGCATGCGATAGATTTTCGCCGAATCGTGCAGGCGCTGCATATGCTCGCGATGACGGAATACCACCGGCCCCAAGTGCGAGTCGTAGCAGCGCACCCCTTCAAACACCGACGTGCCGTAATGCAACGCGTGCGACATCACGTGCACTTTGGCCTCGGCCCAAGGAACCATCTCACCATTGAACCAAATGTAATCGGCTTTCTTTGTCATTGTTATTTATCCTTCTCGGCGCCTCAGGCGCGTATTTGTTGTGATGTTGGCTGCTGGATCTCGACGCAGGAGACGTCCATCAGTTTGCTTAATTGAGATGACAACAGGGCGACCGGGCGCGGGCTGGCAACGGTCAATTCGATATTGATGCTGTCGGCGTTGGCCGGGGAAACCATATTCATAGCACAAACCTGAAAGCCGCGATGACGCACGACCCGCAATACGCGCTCTAACATTTCGGGGCGAAAACGCGCCTGGATCGAGAGTTGATGCTGCATCATGATATTTCCTCCAACATGGTTTCGTTACCGGCGCCCGGCGGCACCAGCGGCCAGACGTTTTCGAGTTCGTCGATAGAGACCTGCAGCAGATAAGGGCCTTCGGTGTTGAACAGCGCCTCGAGCGCGCCCTCCACCTGATCCTTGCGGCTGATGCGCTGGCCGGGAATGCCGAAGGCGGCGGCCAGCATCAGGAAGTCGGGGTTATCGGACAGGTTGGTTTCGCTGTAGCGGCCGTCGAAGAACAGCTGCTGCCATTGGCGCACCATCCCGAGACGCTGGTTGTCCAGCAGCACGATCTTCAGCGGCAGCTGTTTGCGCTTGATGGTGCCCAGTTCCTGCACGTTCATCATGAAGGAACCATCGCCCGAGACGCAGATCACCGTATCTTGCGGGCGGGCAATTTGGGCCCCTACCGCCGCCGGCACGCCGAACCCCATAGTGCCGAGGCCGCTGGAGGTGATGAAATTCTCCGGGCGCTCGAACGTCATGTGCTGCGCGCTCCACATCTGGTGCTGGCCGACGTCGGTGGTCACCACGCTGTTGGCCGGCTTGCGGGCGGACAGCTGGCGCAAGAACAGCGGCGCGTAGATCGGCTGGCCGGGGTGATCGTAGCGGCAGGCGTGCTCGGCTTTCAGCGCCGTCACCTGCTGCTGCCAGGCGGCGATGTTCAGCGGGCGCTGCAACGCCGGCAGCAACGTTTTCAAATCGCCCTGCAGGGCCACATGCGCCTGGCGCAGCTTGCTCATTTCCGCCGGGTCGATATCCATGTGGATCACTTTGGCGTGCGGCGCGAAGGCGTTCAGTTTGCCGGTCACGCGGTCATCGAAACGCGCGCCGACGGCGATCAGCAAATCGCACTCCTGCACCGCCAGGTTAGCGGCCTTGGTTCCGTGCATGCCCAGCATGCCGAGGTACAGCGGATCTTGCGCATCCGGCGCGCCCAGCCCCTTCAGGGTGGCGACGTTCGGCATGCGGGTCACGGCGATGAACTCGCGCAGCGCCGGCACCGCCTGCGCCATGCCCACGCCGCCGCCGACGTACAGCATCGGTTTATGCGTTTGCGCCAACAGCTCAGCCGCCTCGGCCAACGCCGCCGCCGGGAACGCCGGCGCTTCGTCGACCGGCATCAGATGCGGGTGCAAGTCGCCCTGCGCCAGCTGGATGTCTTTCGGGATATCGATCAGCACCGGACCGGGACGGCCGCCGGCGGCGATGGCGAACGCTTCCGCCATGATGCCCGGCAAGGCGTCCAGCGACTCCACCAGGAAGCTGTGCTTGGTGCAGGCCAGAGACAGGCCGAGAACATCGATCTCCTGAAAGGCATCGGTGCCGATCAGCGCGGAACCCACCTGACCGGTGATGGCGACAACGGGAACAGAATCGAGCAGCGCATCAGCCAGGCCGGTGATCAGGTTGGTGGCGCCGGGGCCGGAAGTGGCGATGCAAACGCCGACTTTGCCGGTGGCGCGGGCGTAGCCGATGGCGGCCATGGCGGCGCCCTGTTCATGGCGGCACAGCAGGTGTTCCACGCCGCCGTCATACAACGCATCGTACACCGGCATGATTGCCCCGCCCGGATAGCCGAATACGGTATCCACCCCCTGCGCACGCAACGCTTGAACTACCCACTGAGCGCCATTCATGGTTATTTCCCCGCCTTACTTCGACAACTGCAGGATTTTGTTCTGTTTTTCATGTTCTGCCCCTTGCTCCACTTTTCTCTTGCCAATAAAAAACCCCCGGACCTGACGGTGCGGGGGTTCTCTTGCGATTCCGGCTTGTTTGCTAAGCCTTTCTTCGTCCAAGTGCAGCCCCGCACGGTGGGATAATAATCACCACCACGCTAATCACGACTAGGCTAATCACTTGGGCAAAGGCTTTCATAATGGGTTTGTTCACTGTGCTCATTCAGAACTAATGCTTACAGAGGTATCATAGTCGCGCGCTGCATGACAACACTTTTTTTGCGTTATTATTCGGCGCAATCTGGTCATACCTCACGCGAATCGCCCATCTTTCACACGTTGGCGCGCATACCCGGATTTTCTACCGCGTCGGTGATCGCCTTGCCGCGCGTATCCTTGCCGAAGAACACCAACAGGGCGATCGCCACCGCCACCGTACCGGCGACGATCGCCATCGCCAGGCCGTAATTATGCCCATGATGCTCGGCGATGGTGGCTTGCAGCGTGGCGTTGACCGAAGCGATCAGGTTACCCAGTTGGTACACAAACCCCGGCAGCACCGCGCGGGTATTGGCCGGCACCAACTCGGTCAGGTAGGTCGGCACCACGCCCCAGGCGCCCTGCACCATGAACTGCATCAGGAAAGCGCCGATCCCCAACATCAGCGAACCGCTGGAAAACGCCCACAGCGGGATCACCGGCAGCGCCAGCAGCGCGGCAATGATGATCGCTTTTTTGCGGCCGATCTTTTCCGACAACGAACCGAAGAAAACACCGCCGATAATTGACGCGATATTGTAGCTAATGGCGATGATACTGACGGTTTTAGGGTCGAAACCGTGCTGAACTTTCAGAAACACCGGATACAGATCCTGCGTGCCGTGGGAGAAGAAATTGAACGCCGCCATCAGCAGCACCAGATAGCAGCATAGCTTCCAGTGGCTCTTCAACACCGGCAATAAAGCCGTGCTTTCTTTGCGCTCACGCGCCGCCAGCCACACCGGCGACTCCCGCACGCAATAATAAATAAACGGCAGCAGCAGGATCGGCGCCGCGCCGATGACGAACATGCCGCGCCAGCCGACCGTTTCGAACAGCAGGCCGTACACCACCGCCGCCAGCAGATAACCGAACGGATAGCCGGCCTGGAAAATGCCCGACATCAGGCCGCGTGAGCGGTCCGGTATGGTTTCCATCGCCAACGACGACGCCACGCCCCAGATGCCGCCCATCGCGACACCGTACAACACCCGCAACAGCAAGAAGACCGTCAGCGAGGGCGCGGCGGCGGAGAGCAGCTCAAACACCGAGAAAAAGACGATATTCAACATCAGGATCGGTTTGCGGCCATACTTTTCCGCCGCACGCCCGAAGATCAGCGCGCCAATCGGGCGCACCGCCAGCGTGAGCAGAATCGCCAACGTGACCTGTTCCAGACCGACGTGAAAGGATTGCGCGATGTCGCTGAGTAAGAATACCAGCACGAAAAAATCGAAAGCGTCGAGCGTCCAGCTTGAAAAGCTGGCGATTGCCGCGTTGCGTTGCAGCGGGGTCCAACCAAACATAGTGTTATCCCTACCGTAGAGTACGAAGTCAGGAGGTTTAGCGGCTGCCGGGCAGAATGCGGCGGCGGTCGGAGCTTGTTAAAGAAGTGATTTTTCTTTTAATCAATTGTTAAATACACCCGTTAACCCTATGATTGCAATGCGTATGGGCCGCTAATGTGTTGCAGCCTTCAGCGAATTGTTAATGGGTATTGCCGCAGGTTGCGAGGCGGCTCGCACAATCTCATTTACTTCGATGAAAATGAGCAATTACGCTGCGAAACCCATAGAAAAACCACCAATAACGCCGCGCAATGCCAGGATGAACCTCGCATCATGTCGTCCTCAGCAAGGAGAGCGATATGTCACTGGCGTTAATCTATAGCCGCGCCATCATCGGCGTTCAGGCCCCTTCCGTAACGGTGGAGGTGCATATCAGCAATGGCCTGCCCGGCCTGACGCTGGTCGGCCTGCCGGAAACCACGGTAAAAGAGGCGCGCGATCGGGTGCGCAGCGCCCTGATCAACAGCGGTTTCACCTTTCCCGCCCGGCGCATCACCGTCAATTTGGCGCCCGCCGATCTGCCGAAAGAAGGCGGGCGTTACGATCTGCCGATAGCGCTGGCGATCCTCGCCGCCTCCGAGCAATTGCCCCTCGCGCCGTTGGCGCGCTACGAGTTTCTTGGCGAGCTCGCGCTGTCTGGCTCACTGCGCGCGGTCAGGGGAGCGATCCCGGCGGCACTGGCGGCGGCTGATGCCGGGCGGCAACTGATCCTCTCGACGGACAACGCCGCCGAAGTCGGCCTGATCGCGCAGTCGCGCTCCCATACCGCCCAACACCTGCTGGAAGTCTGCGCTTTTCTGCTCGGCCAAGGCGAACTGCCGGTGGCGACCACGCCCCCCGATGCGGACAACACGTGCGAAAACGCCGACCTGCGCGACATCATCGGCCAGGAACAGGCCAAGCGGGCATTAGAGATCGCCGCCGCCGGCGGGCATAACCTGCTGTTGATTGGGCCACCGGGCACCAGTAAAACCATGCTGGCCAGCCGTCTCACGGGCTTGCTGCCGCCGCTGACGGAGGCTGAGGCGCTGGAAAGCCTGGCGATCGCCAGCTTGCAGCATCACATTCCCGCCGCGCCACCATGGCGCCAGAGGCCGTTTCGCGCGCCGCACCACAGCGCCTCGATGGCGGCATTGGTCGGCGGCGGCTCACTGCCGCGACCGGGCGAGATCTCGATGGCGCATAACGGCGTGCTGTTTCTGGATGAACTGCCGGAATTCGAGCGTAAGGTACTGGATGCGCTGCGTGAGCCGTTGGAATCCGGCGAGATCGTGATTTCGCGTGCCAACGCCAAGGTCTGTTTCCCCGCCAGGGTGCAACTGATCGCGGCAATGAACCCCAGCCCGACAGGGCATTATCAGGGGTTGCACAATCGCGCCTCACCGCAGCAGGTGTTGCGCTATCTGGCCCGGCTGTCAGGGCCTTTTCTCGACCGTTTCGATCTGTCTATCGAAGTGCCGTTGTTGCCGCCGGGTACGCTCAGTCATCGGAAAGCCCATGGAGAAAGCAGCGAACAAGTACGGAAAAGGGTGCAGCAGGCACGCGCCCGGCAGCTCGAACGCGCCGGTAAAGTCAACGCGCTGTTGAGCAACCGTGAAGTGGAACGAGATTGCGTTTTGCAGGCGGCAGACGCCGAGTTTTTGGAAGCGACATTAAACACGCTGGGGTTATCGGTCCGCGCCTGGCAGCGCATCTTGAAAGTGGCGCGCACGCTGGCGGATTTGGCGGGAGATGCTGAGCTCGACAGGCGCCACCTCAGCGAAGCGCTGGGCTATCGCAGTATGGACCGTCTGCTGTTACAACTGCATCGCAGTCTGGAATGAAAATGGGGCCCGCAGGCCCCATCGTCTTTAGTCTTCGCTGTCGCTGTAATCCTCTACTGCGTCAGCCTGCGGTTTACCGCCGGACAGAGTATGGAATTTCTTCGGGCGACGTGTGCGCGCCAGATATTTAGCCCATACTTTTTCCTGCTCGGTAGCCGCTTCGCGCTCACCGCGGCACACTGCGACGAACAGCTGTTCTTCTTCAGTGGCCGGCTGGCGTTTACCCGAGTCCAACTCGTTAAACGCGTAGCCGAAGCGCTCTAGCAATTGCGCCTCTTTAATGGTGAAATCGCCGTGACGGGAGAACCCGCGAGGGTAATGTTTATTATCAAAAAAACGATTGGTCGTGGTGAAGCTATCCGCCATCTGACACGCTCCTAATTCTCTTATGGCCGTGCTGTTTATGGCGCGGAGTATTAGATAGGCTTGACAGCGTGTAAAACAAAACATTTAAATCTTAACGACAAATTTTTTTGGAGATAGGTGTGGATACCGAATTACTGAAAACCTTTTTGGAGGTCAGTAGAACGCGTCACTTTGGCAGAGCCGCAGAATCTTTGTACTTAACGCAGTCCGCGGTCAGTTTCCGCATCCGTCAGCTAGAAAACCAGTTGGGCGCAAATTTATTTACCCGTCATCGCAATAACATCCGCCTGACGCCTGCCGGCGAGCGGCTTCTGCCCTATGCCGAGAGCCTGATGAACACCTGGCAGTTGGCGAAGAAAGAAGTCGTGCGTTCGCTGCAACACACCGAGTTGTCGATCGGCGCTACCGCTTCGTTGTGGGAGGCCTATCTGACTCCCTGGTTGCAAGCACTCTATCAACAACGCGAGGCGCTGCAGCTAGAAGCCAGGGTGGCATTAAGGCACTCTTTGGTAAAACAACTGCATGAAAGGCAGCTCGATTTACTGATCACCACTGAACCGCCGAAGATGGATGAGTTGGCCAGCCAGCAACTGAGCAATTTCTCATTACGCCTGTTCTCATCCGCTTATCGTGACAAACAGGCCCCAATGCCCTACATCAAGCTGGAATGGGGAGCCGACTTCCACCAACAAGAAAACCGCATGTTGGAAGGTGATAACGTACCGGTGCTTACCACCACCTCCGCTCACCTGACGCGTCAGCTGTTGGAAACCACGGGTGGATGCGCTTTCCTGCCCAGCCATTGGGAAAAAGAGTACCCACAGCTGGTGGCCGCCACCGAGATCCCGCCGATTATCCGCCCACTGTATGCCGTCTGGTTGCAAAACAGCGATCAACAACCTTTGATTCGGCAATTACTTAAAATACCTTTAAATACCGCAGCCTAAAGCGCCATGGCGGCCTTAAAAGCCGCCACCGTGGTCTTGGCTGTCTATCATGCCAAAAGCCGCCCATCGCCTTCTGAGAGAAGAAAATGCAAAATGGTAGGAGAATCAGGAGGTCTGCGGGGGTAAAGATCGAAAGGCTATGGAGCAACTCGGATCAGATAAGCATCAGCATAGAGCACCCGATGCGCTCTTTTCCCAAACGATAACGCTCTAAGGATCGGGATAATAGGCAAAAAAAAACCCTTTGCTTTCGCAAAGGGTTCTTAATATGGCAGGGGCGGAGAGACTCGAACTCGCGACACCCGGTTTTGGAGACCGGTGCTCTACCAACTGAGCTACGCCCCTAAATCTCGCTTAACATTATGCCTGCTAATAAAGCAGGCATAATTAAATAAGTGGCGGAACGGACGGGGCTCGAACCCGCGACCCCCTGCGTGACAGGCAGGTATTCTAACCAACTGAACTACCGCTCCACCGATTCTTTTACGTTGCATCTTTC
>NZ_JBJNOV010000002.1:0-232 GCF_052166375.1 Serratia sp. CY83965
ACGCGCTGGGCCGCCGCAGCCGCAAGGTGGTGCGCTACAAGGGCAAAATCGAACAGACGACCCGTTTCCTGTGGCAGGGTTATCGGTTGCTGCAGGAGCAGCGCGACGACGGCAGCCGCCGCAGCTGGAGCTACGATCCGGCCAGCCCGTGGAGCCCGCTGGCGGCGCTGGAGCAGGCGGGCGACAGCCGCTCGGCGGATATTTACTGGTATCACACGGATCTGAACAGCGC
>NZ_JBJNOV010000020.1:0-98348 GCF_052166375.1 Serratia sp. CY83965
TCAAGCGTTTATTTCGCTTTCTTCTCGCTGACCCGGCGGCTTGTCAGTCGTTGTTCCCGGTCAGTGGAGGCGCATTATAGGGAGTTCTCGGCAGGCCGCAACCCCTATTTTCAATATTTTTTCCAACCGTTGAATGTTTGACCAAAACACCGTTAAAGCGGCAGTTTTTTCAACGATTTAAAGCCATAGCCCTGCAAAACGGGCAATAAAGCGTCAGTATCTTCATTTAACGCCATGCAATACGCCAGATTCTCTTCCTGGCTCGAGACCAGGTTTTCCTGCGTAGAGATGAGCCAGGCGGTGCGACGGGCAATCGCCGCGCCGGAATCCACCAATCGGGTGCCTTCCGGCAACACCTGCATCAGCTCTTCAGCTAAAAGAGGGAAATGGGTGCAGCCCAGAACGACCGTATCCGGCGGCTCGCGCATGCTCAGCCACGGATGCAGGATCTTCTTCAGCACCGGCAGCGGCACGGCTTCGCCATGCAGCTTGGCTTCCGCCAGCTCCACCAGCTCTGAAGAGCCCAGCAGTTCAATCTTGCAGTCGGTGGCGAAACGGGAAATCAGTTCGTGGGTGTAGCTGCGCTGTACGGTGCCGCGGGTCGCCAACAGGCCGACAATGCCGTTGACGGTAAGACGGGCCGCCGGTTTGATGGCGGGCACCACGCCCACGACAGGGAAACTGAAACGCTCGCGCAAGGCCGGCAAGGAAACGGTGCTGGCGGTGTTGCAGGCAATGACGACAATCGCCAGAGGATGACGCTGCTGCACCGCGCCGACAATCTCCAGCACGCGCTCAACGATAAACTCTTCGGACTTCTCGCCGTAGGGGAACGCCACGTTGTCGAACGCATATATATAGTGGAGATCCGGCAGCAACTGCCGAATCTCCTGATACACCGACAGCCCGCCGACGCCGGAATCGAAAACCAGCACCGTCGGGCGAGGTGTGGCGGTGCTGTTAGAAGGTATAGCTTCCAGTGAGGTAGTATTCTCTTCCTGGAGTAGCGTAGCCATAGGCCGTCTCATAATCTTTATCAAACAGGTTGGCAATTCTACCACGAACTGTCAGATGAGATGTGACCGGATACGAAACTGCGAGATCCCACAGGCTCACGCCGCCAAGTTTAACGCTTTGTTCCGGATAGGTACTGTAATCCTTGTCATAACGTTGACCCAGATATTGATAAGTCACCGCCCAGTCAAAGTCATACAGCTGCCAGTCCAGCTCATATTTCACCTGCTGCTTGGCGCGCCGCAGCAGCACTTCATTGGTCTTGGCGTTGCGAGGATCGACATAGTCATAACCAATCTGATGCGTCAACGGGCCGGTATCAAACGAGGCCGTAGCTTCAATCCCTTTGATGGTCGCCTTACCCACGTTGTAATAGACATAGTTGGTTTCCCCCGTGGAATCGATCAAATTGTCGATGTCGTTGCGATAACCGGAGATGCGCCAGGTCACCGGGCCGGTCAGCCCTTCAAAGCCACCTTCCCACTGCTTGCTTTCTTCCGGTTTCAGATCGGTGTTGTTACCGAAGTTGCCGTATAGCTGGCTCATATTCGGTGCTTTGAACGCCGTGCCATACGACGCGATAAAACGGTATCCCTCGACGAATTCCCAGGCCGCGCTGGTTTGCCAGGTGCCATGCCAGCCAAACTCGGAATGATCGTCACCTCGAACCGCGCCTTCCAGCGTTACCGGGCCAACCAGTTGCTGCGCGGTCAGATAGATGCCTGCATCACGTTGGCTTTTTTCACCCTTCACGGTGGTGGAATCCGGTTTGATTTTCTGTTGCTGCCAGTCGACGCCAGCGCTTACGGTACCCTGTCCAACCTGCAGCGTATTGCCCCACTGCAGGTTGTACTGTTCGGAATCCACCAGGCTGGCCGAGCTGTCATGCATGCCGAGGCGAGGATCGTAATCGTAATCCTTGCTATGGCTGTAGCTGCCAATCACTTGTGTTGCGTAAATGCCTTCTTTATAGCGCAATCCGGTATCCCAGGTTTGGCTATACAGTTTGCGCGTATCCAGCAGAGGGCTGGTCGGTGAGGAATAATAACTATCATACGCCGTGCGGTTGTCGTAACCATACCCGCGCACAAAACCGCTGACCGATTCGCTGAACTGGTGCTCAAGCGCACCATACAGCGACTTACTCATAAAGCCATCGCGATCCTGCTGGCTTTGCATGCCGGTGCTGCCGTAGGCCACCACGTCATACCCTTTGGTGTAGGTGTAGTCACCCGCCACCGTCGCCACGGTGCTGTCGCCCAACGGCTGTTGAGTCGACGCGTCATAGGATTGATAGCCGTTGGAGCCGACGCCGGCTGAGAGCGTAGTACCGTTCTTTTCACGCGTGGTAATGATGTTGACTACGCCGCCGATGGCGTCGGAACCGTATACCGCCGAACGCGGGCCGCGAATGTATTCGACTTTCTGCACCAGAGAAATCGGGATTTGGCTGAGATCGGAAGAGCCGCTGACGCCCGCCTGATTAAGGCGAATGCCGTCAATTAGCACCAGCACGTGGCTGGAGTTGGTGCCGCGAATAAACAGCGAGCTCTTTTGCCCCAACCCGCCGTTTTGGCCAACGTCCACGCCCGGCAAACGGCGCATCACGTCGGTCAGGCTCTTGGCCTGCCAGCGATCGATATCGTTACGGGTGACGACGGAGGTCGGCGCCAATACGGAAGAAACCGGCTGCGGGAAGCGGTTGGCGGTCACCACCAGGTTATCGCCATTCGTGGCTGTGGTGTTGTCTTGCGCCCATCCAGAAAAAGCCGTGACGGAGGAGACCACCGCCAGCAGCGTATTTTTTGTAATTGTCATGAGAAAAGCATCCAAACTTAATTGGCGGATGCCGCAGGATCATGGCCGGTAGTTCGCGACGGCCACGGACATTGCGACGTAACACCGGCAGGTCTTCGGGCTTGGGATTTGCGGGCCGCGGGGCGCGACCGGCAACGGGCGATGACTTCCCATCCTGCAATGGACAGTGTCTGCGTCGAAACGCTATCGCCGTGACTTCCCCTTACCGCTGCGCGTCAGCTCCGGATTCACACCGGATTCCCTTTTCACTCGCTGCTTGAGGCCGGACGGCAATGCTACGATCAATGCAAATAGATGTCTAGACTGCTATTAATGTTACAAATAATAAACGCGACAAAACTGGACTTCACGGGCTGATTCCCTACAATCCCCGCTGATCAAATTTGCCTGACGAGAAGACACACATGACGCCCGAGAATTTGCCTATTGAACGTTACGATGACCAACTGGCGGAGAAAGTCGCCCGCCTGAAGACGTTGATGTCACCGTTCGCGGCGCCCGAGCCGGAAGTGTTCCGCTCGCCAGTCGACCACTACCGCATGCGCGCCGAGTTCCGCATCTGGCACGACGCGGACGACATGTATCACATCATGTTCGATCAGCAGACCAAGCAGCGTATTCGCGTCGATCAATTCCCGGCCGCCAGCGAACTGATCAACCGCCTGATGAGCGCCCTGATCGCCGCGCTGAAACCGGAGCCGATCCTGCGCCACAAGCTGTTTCAGATCGATTATCTGTCGACGCAAAGCGGCAAAATCATCGCCTCGCTGCTGTACCACCGCAAGCTGGATGACGTTTGGCAGCAGCGCGCCGAGCAGCTGCGCGACGAGCTGCGCGCGCAGGGTTTTGACCTGCAGTTGATCGGCCGGGCGTCGAAGACCAAAATCATGCTCGACCAGGATTATGTTGACGAAGTGCTGACGGTCGCCGGCCGCGATATGATCTATCGCCAGGTGGAAAACAGCTTCACTCAACCCAACGCGGCCATGAACGTGCAGATGCTGGAATGGGCGCTGGCGGTCACCGCCGGTTCCAAAGGCGATTTGCTGGAACTGTATTGCGGCAACGGCAACTTCTCGCTGGCGTTGGCGCGCAATTTCGAGCGCGTGCTGGCGACCGAGATCGCCAAGCCGTCGGTGGCGGCGGCGCAGTACAACATCGCCGCCAACCATATCGACAACGTGCAGATCATCCGCATGGCGGCGGAAGACTTCACCCAGGCGATGAACGGAGTACGCGAATTCAACCGGTTGAAAGGCATCGATCTGAGCGGCTACAACTGCGAGACGATTTTCGTTGATCCGCCGCGCAGCGGGCTGGACGCGGAAACGGTGAAGATGGTGCAGGCTTACCCGCGCATTCTGTATATTTCATGCAATCCGGAAACGCTGTGCGCCAACCTGGAAACGCTGCAGGCCACGCACCGGGTCAGCCGTCTGGCGCTGTTCGACCAGTTCCCGTATACCCATCACATGGAATGCGGCGTGTTGCTGGAAAAACACCGCTGATACGACAGGGGCGCCATATGGCGCCCCGTTTCATTACGGCTCTTGAGTCGGCGCATCCAGCGTCTTGCGCGCCTTCAGCTTGACCCCAATCCACAGCACCAGCGCCACACACACTACCGACGGCAGGAAGTTGGAACCGATCTGCGGGTATTCGGCGCGCACGATGGCGCTGTACATCAGCAGCCCCAGCAGGAAGCAGGCCGCCGCCAGCTTCGGCATGCCGTCGGGCATGGCGCGGTTCAGGTAACGCTGATGCAGGCAGTACACCGCCAGCACCAACGCAATCAGCGGGAAGATCGAAAACGGCACCACCGAGCTGAACAGCGCGGCAAAGGAACCGTTGATCGAAAGGCCGGCAATCAACGCCAGCAGTAAGGTGCCATTTTCACGGCCTGGTTTTTCCATCATTGTTTACCTTTTTTATACGTGGGACACAGAAGCTTTTTCTTGTTCGCGACGATACCAGTAATACGCCCCTTTGGAGATCATACGCAATTGCAGCACCAGCCGCTCTTCCAGCTGCTGCCGCTGCTCGACGTCGATATCCAGCGCTTCCGCGCCGGCGCTGAACACGATGGTGACCATCGCCTCCGCCTGCGCTTCGGTAAAGCTGCGCGGCATATGGTTTTCCAACTCGAGGTAGTCCGCCAGTTCGGCGATGAAATGCTGGATCTCGCGCGCCACCGCCGCACGAAATGCCGCCGACGTGCCGGAGCGCTCGCGCAGCAGCAGGCGGAAGGCGTTCGGGTTGTTGCCGATAAATTCCATAAAGGTGGACACCGAGGTGCGGATCACGCTGCCGCCCTTGGCGATGCGTTGGCGCGCCTGGCGCATCAACTGACGCAGCATCAGGCCGCTTTCGTCCACCATGGTCAGCCCCAGCTCATCCACGTCGCGGAAATGGCGGTAAAACGACGTGGGCGCGATGCCCGCCTCGCGTGAAACTTCCCGCAGGCTCAGGCTGGCGAAACTGCGTTCGGCGCTCAGCTGGCTGAATGCGGCTTCGATCAGGGAACGACGAGTCCGTTCTTTTTGTTGTGCTCTGACGCCCATATGCATATCCGGATAGGTTCCATTCTCTCAGTCTAACGCCCTAGACTCGGCAATATAGCAAATTTTATTGCAACAGCATTTATACTAACGCGCTCTATCACACTTCCGCCCTGAGCCGATTGTGCTTTGACTCAAAAAGCCTAATGGTGATTGGGTGAGCAGCGCTATGATGTTAAGATACCGTTGTAATCTTGTATAAAAAAACAGGTCTCTCCTACATGCAACAGCACTATCAATTTGATGCCATTGTGATTGGCTCGGGCCCTGGTGGTGAAGGTGCCGCCATGGGGCTGGTGAAACAGGGCGCCCGCGTGGCCGTTATCGAACGGTACAACAACGTAGGCGGCGGATGTACCCACTGGGGCACCATCCCTTCCAAAGCCCTCCGCCACGCCGTCAGCCGCATTATCGAATTCAACCAGAACCCGCTTTACAACAACTCGCGCACGCTCAGCGCGACCTTCCCTGACATTTTACGCCACGCCGATAACGTCATCAGCCAGCAGACCCGCATGCGCCAAGGGTTTTATGAGCGGAACCAGTGCAAACTGTTCGCCGGCGACGCACGCTTCATCGACGCCAACACCGTCAGCGTCAGCTACATGGACGGCACCCAGGACACCATCCGCGCCGACCACATCGTGATCGCCTGCGGCTCGCGCCCTTACCATCCGGCCAGCGTCGATTTCAATCACCCGCGCATCTACGACAGCGACTCCATTCTCGAGCTGAGCCATGAACCGCGCCACGTGATCATTTACGGCGCCGGGGTGATCGGCTGTGAATATGCGTCTATCTTCCGCGGTCTGAACGTCAAGGTGGATCTGATCAACACCCGCGATCGCCTGCTGGCGTTCCTCGATCAAGAGATGTCGGATTCGCTCTCTTATCACTTCTGGAACAACGGCGTGGTGATCCGCCACAACGAAGAATTCGAGAAGATCGAAGGCACCGAAGACGGCGTGATCGTGCACCTGAAGTCCGGCAAGAAGGTGAAAGCGGACTGCCTGCTGTACGCCAACGGCCGTACCGGCAACACCGATTCGCTGGGGTTGGAGAACGTCGGCCTGGAGTCGGACAGCCGCGGGCTGCTGAAAGTGAACAGCATGTATCAAACCGCGCTGTCGCACATTTATGCGGTCGGTGACGTGATCGGCTATCCGAGCCTGGCTTCCGCCGCCTACGATCAGGGCCGCATCGCCGCGCAAGCGATCGCCTCCGGCGAAGCCAGCGGTCACTTAATCGAAGATATCCCGACCGGCATCTACACCATTCCGGAAATCAGCTCCGTCGGCAAAACCGAGCAGGAACTGACGGCGATGAAAGTGCCGTATGAAGTGGGCCGCGCCCAGTTCAAGCATCTGGCGCGCGCGCAGATCGCCGGGATGAACGTCGGCAGTCTGAAGATCCTGTTCCATCGCGACACCCTGCAGATCCTCGGGATCCACTGCTTCGGCGAGCGTGCGGCGGAGATCATCCACATCGGTCAGGCGATCATGGAACAGAAAGGTGAAGGCAATACTATCGAGTATTTCGTTAATACGACCTTCAACTATCCGACCATGGCCGAAGCCTACCGGGTGGCGGCGCTTAACGGCTTAAACCGCCTGTTTTAACGCGCTGTCGATGTAGCCCTGCATGTGTTCGCGGATCGCCTCGGCCAACTGCTCATAACGGCTGCGCAGTGGGGAACCGGGGCGATATACCAACGCGATGGTGCGCTTCGGTTCCGGCTTGTAGCAATCCAGATAGCACACGCCGTCGCGTTCGCGCTGCGGCGGCACCGCCAGTGACGGCAGCAGGGTAATGCCGCTGCCGGCAGCGACCATATTGCGCAACGTTTCCAGACTGGTGGCGCGGAAGTGAGTATCTTCGTCCGCGCCCGCCTGGAAGCAGAAGCCCATCGCCTGATCGCGCAGGCAGTGGCCATCTTCCAGCATCAGCAGCTTCTCTCCCGCCAAATCCGGCATCGCCACGCGCTCGCGCTGCGCCCACGGGTGATCGGAATACACCGCCAGCTTCATCGGTTCATCGAACAGAGGCACTTCGATAAACGCCTCGGTTTCCTTCACCAACGCCAGAATGGCGCAGTCCAGTTTGCCGCTGTCGAGTTGCGCCAGCAGTTGGTGGGTTTGCGCTTCGTGCAGGTACATTTCCAGTTTCGGGAAGGTTTTGTGCAGTGTCGGTATGATCTGCGGCAGCAGATAAGGCCCCACGGTCGGGATCAGGCCGATGTGCAGCGGCCCGGACATGGCTTCGCCCTGCTGGCTGGCCATCTCCTTCAACACTTTCACTTCGCGCAGCACGGTACGCGCCTGCTCCACCAGCAACAGACCCGCCTGGGTGAACAGCACCTTGCGGCTGGTGCGCTCGAGCAGCATGACGCCCAACTCGTCTTCCAGCTTGCGGATCTGCCCGCTCAGCGTGGGTTGGCTTACATGGCATGAATCGGCCGCGCGGCGGAAGTGCCGGTGCTCGGCCAAGGCGACCAGATACTCTAAATCACGAATATTCATTGTTTCCCTCCATTCCATGATAGCTCATGGCGATAGATAAGATAGCAATGAGCGATTAGATCTATCAAGCCCCAGCGACAATAATGTGTTCCAACGAAGCGATATCGCGCTAAATGCTAAAAATTACTTTTCCTAATTAAGGGGTTAATCAATGTTTACCAGTCAAGAAGGCAAGAAAGTTCCTCAGGTTACTTTCCACACCCGTCAGGGCGACCAATGGATTGATGTGACCACTGATGACCTGTTCAAAAACAAAACCGTCATTGTTTTCTCGCTGCCGGGCGCGTTCACGCCGACCTGTTCTTCGAGCCACCTGCCGCGCTACAACGAACTGTCCAGCGTATTCAAGCAGCACGGCGTCGACAGCATTCTTTGCGTCTCCGTGAACGACACCTTCGTCATGAACGCCTGGAAAGCTGACCAACATGCGGAAAACATCACCTTCGTACCGGACGGCAACGGTGAATTCACCAAAGGCATGAACATGCTGGTCGAGAAAGCGGATCTGGGCTTTGGCCCTCGCTCATGGCGCTACTCGATGCTGGTACGCAACGGCGTGGTCGAGAAAATGTTTGTCGAGCCGAACAAGCCGGGCGACCCGTTTGAAGTGTCCGACGCCGACACTATGCTGAAATACCTGGCGCCGGAATTCAAAGTGCAGGAATCGGTCTCTCTGTTCACCAAACCGGGCTGCCCATTCTGCGCCAAAGCCAAGCAGATGCTGCAAGAGCGTGGCATTCAGTATGAAGAGATCGTGCTGGGCAAAGACGCCACCACCGTCAGCCTGCGCGCCGTCAGCGGCCGCGCCACGGTGCCGCAGGTCTTCATCGGCGGTCGTCACATCGGCGGCAGCGACGATCTGGAAACCTTCCTGTCAGCTTAATAAGTAATAACAAAGCCAACGTGAACTTTGGCGGGCTACGGCCCGCCCTTTTTTTACCTTTCAGGAGCGGATATGAAACTGTTGAACGTTGATGTCGCGGTCATTGGCGGCGGCACCGCAGGGCTCGGCGCCTACCGCGCGGCTAAACTGTCTACCCCCAGCGTGGTGATGATTGAAGGCGGGCCTTACGGCACCACCTGTGCGCGCGTCGGCTGCATGCCATCCAAATTATTGATCGCCGCCGCCGAAGCGGTGCATCAAATCGAACGTGCACCGGGCTTTGGCGTGCACCCAACCGGCAAAACGCGTATCGACGGACGCGAGGTGATGGCGCGCGTCAAACGCGAACGCGACCGTTTCGTCGGCTTCGTGCTGGAAGGCGTGGACGAGATCCCGGCCGCCGACAAAATTCAGGGCTATGCCCGCTTTATCGACGACAACACGCTGCAGGTCGATGACCATACGCGCATCGTGGCGCAGCGTATCGTGATCGCCACTGGTTCCCACCCCAGCTGGCCGGCGCCGTGGAACGAACTGGGCGATCGTCTGATCGTCAACGACGACGTGTTCAACTGGGATGACTTGCCGCAATCCGTAGCGGTATTCGGCCCCGGCGTGATCGGGCTGGAGCTGGGGCAAGCGCTGCACCGCCTCGGCGTCGATACCAAGGTATTCGGCATCGGCGGCGCCGTCGGGCCGCTGACCGACAGCGCCGTGCGCGATTACGCCGCCAAAGCGCTGGGGGAAGAGTTCTACCTCGACGCCGACGTGAAGGTAGAGATGATGCAGCGCGAAGGCAACCGCGTATTTATCCGCTATCAGGATCTGCAGGGCCAACCGCAGGAGATCCTGGTGGACTACGTGCTGGCCGCCACCGGCCGCCGCCCCAACGTCGATCGGTTAGGCCTCGAAAATACCGGCTTGCAGCTCGACGCCCGAGGCGTGCCGCTGGCCGACCGCCTGACGATGCAAACCAGCGTGCCGCATATCTTCATTGCCGGCGACGCCAGCAACCAGCTGCCGCTGCTGCACGAGGCCAGCGATCAGGCGCGCATCGCCGGCGCCAACGCCGGCAGCTTCCCGGAGATCAATCCGGGTCTGCGCCGCAGCGCGATTTCGGTGGTGTTCTCCGATCCGCAGATCGCCATGGTCGGCTCAACCTTCCGCGAGCTGAGCGAGAAGTTCAGCGCCTGCGGCTGCTTTGAAGTGGGCAACGTCTCGTTTGAGAATCAGGGCCGCTCGCGGGTGATGCTGCGCAACAAAGGCATTCTGCACGTCTACGGCGAGCAAGGCACCGGCCGTTTCCTCGGCGCGGAAATGATCGGCCCGGACGCCGAACACATCGCGCACCTGCTGGCCTGGGCGCACCAGCAGCAGATGACCGTCGACCAGATGCTGGACATGCCGTTCTATCATCCGGTGATCGAAGAAGGCTTGCGCACTGCGCTGCGCGACCTGCAGGCGAAGCTCAAACTCGGCACGGCCGAAATCGAGCGCTGTCAGCGCTGTCCGGGCGAATAACGCCCCTTATCCGTTCACACCTACCGGGCCTTCAGGCCCGGTTTTTTTTTTTGCGCAGCACTTTCCACAATTTCCTCCCTCCTCTTGCCTCGCGGCCCTCCTGCGCTCATTTTTTATGCGTCGACATTGAAATGATACCAATAGTGACACTAAAATGAAGAAAGGAGCCAAAATGGAGGAAGAACATGGAAAAGCATGAACACTATACCTATCGCATCACCTGGTCAGCGCAAGACCGTGAATATGTCGGGCTGTGCGCCGAATTCCCCTCGTTGTCCTGGCTGGCCGCCACGCGTACCGGCGCATTGGAGGGTATCGAGAAAGTGGTGAGCGAAACGATCGCCGACATACTGGCGCAAGGCGAAACGCCGCCGCAGGCGTTGGCGGAGAAAAATTTCAGCGGCAAACTGGTGCTGCGCATGACGCCGGAACAGCATCGCCGGCTGGCGATCGGCGCGATGGAGGAAGGCGTGAGCCTGAACCGTTATCTGTGCGCACGCCTGGCGGGGTAAAGGTTCAAGGGCGGCGCAGGGCCGCCCTTGTCGTCGTCAAGCCAAACGCTGTTTCGCTGCGGCGATTGCCGCCGCGACCTGCTGCGGCGCGACGCCGCCTTTGGCCGCACGCTTGTCCAGGCAGGATTGCAACGCCAGGATCGGATAGACGTCGTCGCCGATCGTCGCGCTGAACTGCTGCAAATCCGCCAGCGGCAGCGCTTCCAGCGGTTTGCCTTGGCGAATCGCTTCTACCACCGCCTCACCGACGATATGGTGCGCTTCGCGGAACGGCACGCCTTTGGCGACCAGGTAGTCCGCCAGCTCGGTGGCATTCGCATAACCCTGCTCCGCCGCTTCCCGGCAGCGCGGGCGCTTCACCTGAATGCCGTCCAGCACCAGCGCCGCCATCTGCAGGCAGTCCATCCAGGTGTCGAGCGCGTCGAACAGCCCTTCTTTGTCTTCCTGCATGTCTTTGTTGTACGCCAGCGGCAGGCCTTTCAGCGTCATCATCATGCCGGTCAGCGCGCCCTGTACGCGGCCGCACTTGCCGCGGATCAGCTCCAGCGCGTCCGGGTTTTTCTTCTGCGGCATCAGCGAAGAGCCGGAGGTCACGCGGTCAGACAGCTCGACAAACGCCGCCTCGCCGCTGTTGAAGAAGATCAGATCTTCGGCGAAGCGCGACAGGTGAACCATGCTGATGGCGGCGTTGGACAGCAGCTCCAGCACGTGATCGCGATCGGAGACGCTGTCCAGGCTGTTGCGGGTCGCCGAGGCGAAGCCCAGCCAGCCGGCCAGCTGCTCGCGATCGATAGGATACGCGGTGCCGGCCAGCGCGCCGCTGCCCAGCGGGCTGACGTCCAGCCGTTTCAGGGTATCCTGCAGGCGGCTTTCATCGCGCGCCAGCATCTCGACATAGGCCAGGCACCAGTGCGCGAAAGTCACCGGCTGCGCGCGTTGCAGGTGCGTATACCCCGGCATCACCGCATCCTGGTTGGCTTCGGCGGTCTCCACCAGCGCCTGCTGCAGTTGGACGATCGCCTGATGCAGATCGCCGATCTGCTGTTTGCACCACAGCTTCAGATCGGTCGCGACCTGATCGTTGCGGCTGCGGCCGGTGTGCAGCTTCTTGCCCAAGTCGCCGACCTTCTCGATCAGCTTCTGCTCTACCCAGCTGTGGATGTCTTCCGCATCGCTTTGGACGATCGCCAAAGGATCGGCCTGGACTTCCTTCAGTAGCGCATTCAGCGCCTGCTCCAGCTGCTGTTGCTCCGCTGCGGTCAACACGTTAACGGTCACCAGCGCCTTCGACCAGGCCACCGAGCCCACGATATCCTGCTCCGCCAGGCGATAATCGAACCGCAGCGAATCATTGAGTTGTTTGAACCGCTGATCCGCCGCCTGAGTGAACCGTCCGCCCCAAAGTGCCATATCTTACTCCTGAATTTTTATGCGAAAGGGCGCAGCATGCTGCGCCCTTGCAGAGTCACGCCAATCGATTATTTATTCTTTTTCTCGTTCAACGCGCGAATGCGTGAAGACAAAGAGAACAGACGGATAAAGCCGCCCGCGTGGCTGTGATCGTAAACTTCGTCTTCGCCGAAGGTGGCGAACTCTTCGGAGTACAGGCTGTTGGCGGATTTTTTCTGGGTCGCCGTCACCTGGCCTTTGTACAGCTGCAGCACCACTTCACCGTTCACCTCTTCAGCCAATGCTTCGGCAGAGGCCTGCAGCGAACGGCGCAGCGGCGCGAACCAACGGCCGTCGTACACCACATAGGACATCTCCAGGCCCAGCTGCTCGCGCCATTTGAAGCTGTCGCGATCCAGCACCAGCTGCTCGATGGCGCGCAGCGCCGCCACCATGATGGTGCCCCCCGGGGTCTCATAGCAGCCGCGGGATTTGATGCCCACCAGACGGTTTTCCACGATGTCGATCCGGCCGACGCCGTGCTTGGCGCCCAGCGCGTTCAGGGTTTCCAGGCACTGGTACGGCGACAGCGCTTTACCGTTAACCGCCACGACGCGGCCTTTCTCGACGGTAACGGTCACCTGCTCAGGCTGGTCCGGCGCTTCCTGCGGATCGACGGTCCATACCCAGCAATCCTTATTTGGCGCGTTCCACGGGCTTTCCAGCACGCCGCCTTCGGTGGAGATGTGCCAGGCGTTCTCATCGCGGCTGTAGATTTTCTCCAGCGATGCGGTGGTCGGGATATTGCGCTCTTTCAGGTAATCCAGCAGCGCTTCACGGGAACGCAGGTTCCACTCACGCCACGGCGCCACCACTTTCAACTGCGGCGCCAGCGCGGTGTAGGTGGTTTCGAAACGCACCTGATCGTTGCCTTTACCGGTTGCGCCGTGGCACAGCGCGTCGGCGCCCACTTTCAACGCCAGCTCGACCTGCGCCTTGGCGATGATCGGCCGCGCCATCGAGGTGCCCAGCAGGTAGCTGCCCTCGTACAGGGCGCCGGTCTGCAGCACCGGATAAACGTAATCGCGGATAAATTCTTCACGCAGATCGACCACGTGGCATTCAGAGGCACCGGACTGCAGGGCTTTTTGCTCCACGCCTTCCAGATCGCTGCGCTCCTGGCCGATGTCCGCCACGAACGCCACCACTTCACAGCCGCCGTAGTTCTCTTTCAGCCATGGAATGATGGCCGAGGTATCCAGGCCGCCGGAGTACGCCAGAACGATTTTTTTGATGCCTTGGTTTTGCATGATCTATTCCTTTCTAATTCTAAAATTAAGCGAGGATCCGGGTGCCAATCGACACGCCGTTAAACAAAGCAGGAAGCTGATCGGCATGGCGCCAGCTGGCGATATCCACCGGGCGGCCGAGGGTGCGGGCGGCGTCGAGCGCCGCATTCACCTTCACCACCATACCATCGGTGATGATGCCTTGCGCGATCAGTTGTTCCGCTTTTTGTGCCGTCATTTCCGCAATGCGTTGCCCCTTGCCGTCGAGGATGCCGCTGACGTCCGACAGCAGGATCAGATCCGCCCCCAGCGTCGCCGCCAGCGCCGTCGCCGCCTGATCGGCGTTCACGTTCATTAACTGCCCTTCGGCGGTGATGCCGATGGAGCTGATAACCGGCAGGTAGCCGGCGCCCAGCAGGGTATTGAGCAGCGCGGGCGAGCCGGGCTGCGCGTTGCCGACGTGGCCCAATGCCGGATCGAGCGGGGTCACGACCGCGCTGCCGCCGTCCGCCAGGCTCAGGCCGACGGCGTTGATTTGGTGTTTAATCGCCCACGCCAGCAGCGTTTTGTTGGCGGTGCCGGCCAGCGCGCCGGTGATGATGTCGATCTGATCGGCCGGCGTGACCCGCAGGCCGTTCTTTTTCACCACCGGCAAAGCGAGCTGCTTCATCAGTTCGTCCACCACGCAGCCGCCGCCGTGGACGATCACCAACGGGCGCTGGTGCTGCTGCCGATAGCTGTCCAATGCGGTAAACAGACGCTCCAGCGCTTCTTCACTGTCTAATAACACGCCACCTAACTTGATAATTAACGGGTTCATTGCTGTTTACTCACGCTGGTTTAAAGGAGTGATTGGGTTTCCGGGAAGCCGAAACGGATATTCAGGCATTGCACCGCCTGCGCCGCCGCGCCTTTCAGCAGGTTGTCTTCCGCCGCCACGGCGATCAGATGCTCGCCCTGCACCGCAAAGCCGATGTCGCAGAACGGCAGCCCCACCACCGCTTTCAGCGCCGGCACGCCCTGGTCGTACAACCGCACCAGCGGCTTGTCGTCATACGCGGCGTGATAGGCGGCGGCCACGTCCTGCGCGGTCACGCCGGCTTTCAGGCGGCAGGTGATGGTTTCAAGGATGCCGCGTGGGAAGTTGCCCAGATGCGGGGTAAAGATAACCGGCACGCCCAGGTGCGCGGCGATCTCCGGCTGGTGCCGGTGAGTGAAAATGCCGTACGGCTGCAGGCTCACTTCGCAGAAACTGGTGGTCATGCTGGCCTTGCGCCCGGCGCCGCTGACGCCGCTGGTGGCGTTGATCACCGGCCACTGATCCAGATTCAGCAACTGTTTTTCGATTAACGGTTTCAGCGCCAGCTGCGCCGCCGTCGGGTAACAGCCCGGCACGGCGATCAGCTGCGCCTGTTTGATCTTGTCGCTCTGCCACTCCGCCAGGCCGTACACCGCCTGCTCCAGCAGGGCGCCATGCTGATGTTCGAAACCGTAATACTGGCTATAGAAACCGGCATCCTGCACGCGGAAGGCGCCGGACAGATCGAACACCACGCAGCCTGCCGCCAGGAAGGCCGGGGCGATATCGTGGCTGACTTCATGAGCGGTGGCGAGGAACACCACGTCGATGCCCTGCGCCGCCTTGGCGACGTCGGTCAACGGCTGCAGCGGCAGATCGACGATGCCTTTCAACTGGGGATGGAGATCGGAAAGCAACTTTCCTGCATCTGCACTTTGCGCTGAAACCGCTAAAGCGGTTATGTTCATGTGTGGGTGGCGATTCAGGTAAGCCGTGAGCTCCGCTCCGGCGTAACCGCTGGCACCAACGATCAGCGTATTCAACATGTGGCCTTTCACCTTCTAAACTGACGTGCGGTCGCTTGCGACCCAGGTAACAGGGCTAGCCAGCGTTGTTGCGCCGTTCACCCACGGAGCCAGGCGTTGATGCTTTTATAAACATCCGGGTATCGGGTTCCCTTACGCTTCGGCTTACTGTATTTTTATTCAAAATAAATGCATGAATATTGATACTATCCTAACCAAAGGCTGTCAACAGTGAAGATGAAATTACCTCCATTTATTGAGCTGTACCGGGCGTTGATCGCCACTCCGTCGATCAGCGCCACCGATGCCGGCCTCGATCAGAGCAATGAGGCGTTAATCAACTTGCTGGCCGGATGGTTTGCCGACCTGGGCTTTCGCGTCGACGTACAGCCGGTGCCGGAATCGCGCCACAAATTCAACCTGCTGGCCAGCATCGGCGAAGGCAGCGGCGGCCTGCTGCTGGCCGGCCACACCGATACGGTGCCTTACGACGAAGGCCGCTGGACGCGCGATCCCTTCACCCTGACCGAGCACGACAACAAGCTCTACGGGCTGGGCACCGCCGACATGAAAGGCTTCTTCGCCTTTATTCTGGACGCGGTGCGCGACATCGACGCGAGCAAACTGACCAAGCCGCTGTACATTCTGGCGACCGCAGATGAAGAAACGACGATGGCCGGCGCACGTTATTTCGCCGCCTCCACCGCCATTCGGCCGGATTTCGCCATCATCGGCGAACCGACCTCGCTGCAGCCGGTGCGCGCGCACAAGGGCCACATGGCCAACGCCATTCGCATCGTCGGCCAGTCCGGCCACTCCAGCGATCCGGCGCGCGGCGTCAACGCCATCGATCTGATGCACGAATCCATCGGCCGCCTGATGGAGCTGCGCAAAACCCTGCAGGAGCGCTACAACAACCCGGCGTTCGCCGTGCCTTATCCCACCATGAACTTCGGCCATATCAGCGGCGGCGACGCGGCCAACCGCATCTGCGCCTGCTGCGAGCTGCACCTGGACATCCGCCCGCTGCCCGGCATGACGCTCGACAACATTAACGAACTGATGCATCAGGCGCTGGAGCCGGTGAGCCAACGCTGGCCGGGCCGCCTGACCATCGAAGAGCTGCATGCGTCGGTGCCGGGCTACGAGTGCCCGACCGACCACCGCATGGTGGCGGTGATCGAGGAGCTGCTGGGCACCCGCACGCAGGTGGTCAACTACTGCACCGAAGCGCCGTTCGTGCAGCAGGTCTGCCCGACCCTGGTGCTCGGCCCCGGTTCCATCGATCAGGCCCACCAGCCGGACGAGTACATCGACACCGCGTTTATCGAACCGACGCGCAAACTGCTGGGCCAACTGGTCAATCACTTTTGCCGGCAATAAACCCGACATTTAGCAGGGGAAATGCTTTATGCTTTCCCCTAACTCAAAATAAGTAGAAAACGGCGAAATAAGCCGTGCTGATAACCGACGCGCCGTAATTAAATTTCAGAAAATGCGCCGATTTTGATGTTTTTTTGCTAAAAATAGTGTCAATTGACGATTGGACAGGAACGCGATGTGATCAGGCAGGCGGTCTGCGCCTGACGCGTGAAATTTATTTACAAGATAAAAATCATACAGAACTGGGTCAGGGGTTATATGAACGAACAATATTCGGCAATGCGCAGTAATGTCAGTATGCTCGGCAAATTGCTCGGCGATACCATCAAAGAAGCGCTGGGTGAGCATATTCTCGATCGCGTTGAGACCATCCGTAAGCTTTCCAAATCCTCACGCGCCGGCAACGAAGCGCATCGCCAGGAGCTGCTCTCCACCCTGCAGAACTTGTCCAACGACGAGCTGCTGCCGGTGGCGCGCGCCTTCAGCCAGTTCCTCAACCTGACCAACGTCGCCGAGCAGTACCACAGCATTTCGCCCAACGGCGAGGCCGCCAGCAACCCGGAAGCGCTGGCTCAACTGTTCAGCCGTCTCAAAGACAAAAAGCTCAGCGACAAAGAGCTGCAGCACGCGGTATCGCAACTCTCCATCGAGCTGGTGCTGACGGCGCACCCGACGGAGATCACCCGCCGCACCCTGATCCACAAGCTGGTGGAGGTCAACACCTGCCTCAGCCAGCTCGATCACAACGATCTGGCCGACTACGAGCGCAACAAGATCATGCGCCGCCTGCGTCAGCTGGTGGCCCAGTCGTGGCACACCGATGAAATTCGCAAACACCGCCCTTCCCCGATCGACGAAGCCAAATGGGGCTTTGCGGTGGTGGAAAACAGCCTGTGGGAAGGCGTGCCGGCGTTCCTGCGCGAATTCAACGAACAGCTGGAAAACTCCATCGATTACAGCCTGCCGGTGGAAGCGGTGCCGGTGCGCTTTACCTCCTGGATGGGCGGCGATCGTGACGGCAACCCGAACGTGACCGCCGAAATTACCCGCCATGTGCTGCTGCTCAGCCGCTGGAAAGCCTGCGACCTGTTCACCCGCGATATCCAGGTGCTGGTCTCTGAGCTGTCGATGACCGAATGCACCCCGGAGCTGCGCGCCCGCGCCGGCGGCGATGAGGTGCAGGAACCGTACCGCGAAATCATGAAGCAGCTGCGCAGCCAGCTAATGAGTTCCCAGGCTTATCTTGAAGGCCGCCTGAAGGGCGAGCGCGTGCTGAAACCGCACGACCTGCTGGTGAACAACGAGCAGCTGTGGGAGCCGCTGTATGCCTGCTACCAGTCGCTGCAGGCCTGCGGCATGGGCATCATCGCCAACGGTCAACTGCTGGATACCCTGCGCCGCGTGCGCTGCTTCGGCGTGCCGCTGGTGCGCATCGACGTGCGTCAGGAGAGCACCCGCCATACCGAAGCCATCGCCGAGCTGACCCGCTATCTGGGGCTGGGCGACTATGAAAGCTGGTCGGAAGCCGATAAACAGGCGTTCCTGATCCGCGAGCTGAACTCCAAACGCCCGCTGGTGCCGCTGAAATGGCAACCGAGCGCCGACACGCAGGAAGTGCTGGAAACCTGCCGGGTGATCGCCGAAGCGCCGCAGGGCTCGATCGCCGCCTATGTGATTTCGATGGCGCGCACGCCTTCCGACGTGCTGGCGGTGCACCTGCTGCTGAAAGAGGCCGGCTGCCCGTTCGCGCTGCCGGTCGCCCCGCTGTTCGAAACCCTCGACGACCTGAACAACGCCGACGACGTGATGACCCAGTTGCTGAACATCGACTGGTATCGCGGCTTCATCCAGGGCAAACAGATGGTGATGATCGGCTATTCCGACTCGGCGAAAGACGCCGGCGTGATGGCCGCTTCCTGGGCGCAGTACCGCGCGCAGGACGCGCTGATCAAAACCTGTGAAAAGGCCGGCGTGGCGCTGACGCTGTTCCACGGCCGCGGCGGTTCCATCGGCCGCGGCGGCGCTCCGGCGCATGCGGCGCTGCTGTCGCAGCCGCCGGGCAGCCTGAAGGGCGGCCTGCGCGTCACCGAACAGGGCGAGATGATCCGCTTCAAGTTCGGCCTGCCGGAAGTCACCATCAGCAGCCTGGCGCTGTATGCCGGCGCGATCCTCGAGGCCAACCTGCTGCCGCCGCCGGAACCGAAGAAAGAATGGCGGGCGCTGATGGACGACCTGTCCGAGACCTCCTGCCGGATGTATCGCGGCTACGTGCGTGAAAACCCGGACTTCGTGCCTTACTTCCGCGCGGCCACGCCGGAGCTGGAGCTGGGCAAACTGCCGCTGGGCTCACGCCCGGCCAAGCGCAAGCCGAACGGCGGCGTGGAGAGCCTGCGCGCCATTCCGTGGATTTTCGCCTGGACGCAGAACCGCCTGATGCTGCCGGCCTGGCTCGGCGCCGGCGCCGGATTGCAGGAAGCGGTGAAAGCCGGCAAACAGGCGGAGCTGGAGGCGATGTGCCGCGACTGGCCATTCTTCTCCACCCGTATCGCCATGCTGGAAATGGTGTTCGCCAAGGCCGACCTGTGGCTGGCGGAATACTACGATCAGCGCCTGGTGGATAAATCGCTGTGGCCGCTGGGCCAACAGCTGCGCGATCAGCTGGAAAGCGACATCAAGGTGGTGCTGACCATCGCCAACGATGCGCACCTGATGGAAGACCTGCCGTGGATCGCCGAATCCATCGCGCTGCGCAACGTTTATACCGACCCGTTGAACGTCTTGCAGGCCGAATTGCTGCACCGTTCGCGCCAGCAGGAGCAGCCGGACGCCCGCGTCGAGCAGGCGTTGATGGTCACCATCGCCGGCGTCGCCGCCGGGATGCGCAACACTGGCTAGTGAGCCTCATCGCGGCCCCGTTTATCGGGGCCGTTTTTTTATGCCTTTCCCCCACAAAAAAAGGGCGCCGCGGTAAAGCGGCGCCCTTTTCAATGGAGCAAGCCTGTCAGGCGGCGGCCACCGGGCGCACGCCCAGCGTGTGGCAGATCGCGTAGCTCATCTCTGCACGGTTCAGCGTATAGAAGTGGAAATCTTTCACCCCTTCGCGGCTGAGGATCTTCACCATGTCCATGGCGATATTGGCGCCGACCATTTTGCGGGTCTCCGCATCGTCGTCCAGCCCTTCAAACATGCTGGTCATCCAGCTTGGCACCCGCACGTTGGTCATGGTGGCGAAGCGCTGCAGCTGCTTGAAGTTGGACACCGGCAGAATGCCCGGCACGATTTCCACGTCGATGCCGGCGGCAACGCAGCGGTCGCGGAAGCGCAGGTAGCTCTCAACGTCGAAGAAGAACTGGGTGATGGCGCGACTGGCCCCGGCGTCGATCTTGCGTTTCAGGTTAATCAAATCGGCCTGGGCGCTCTTCGCCTCCGGGTGCACTTCCGGATAGGCGGCGACGGAAATGTCGAAGTCGCCCACGTCTTTCAACAGCGCCACCAGATCGGTCGCGTACATGTCCGGCTTGCCGCCGCCCGGCGGCAGATCGCCGCGCAGCGCCACGATATGGCGGATGCCGCTGTTCCAGTAGTCGGTCGCGATGTCGCGCAACTGCGCCGGGCTGGCGTCGATGCAGGTCAGGTGCGGCGCCGCCTCCAGGCCGGTGCGCTCCTTGATCCCCTTGATGATGCTGTGGGTGCGATCGCGCTCGCCGGAGTTGGCGCCGTAGGTGACGGAAACGAATTTAGGTTTGAGGATGCTCAGACGATCGATCGACTGCCACAGGGTCTCTTCCATCTCGCTGGTGCGTGGCGGGAAGAACTCGAATGATACGTTAATCTGGCCGTTCAACTCCGCCAGACTCTGATTCAGCGCTTCCCGCTGGTTTGCGTGGAAAAAACTCATACCCTGCTCACCTCTTCTCGATCACTGTTTTTATTTCATCTTGATGAGCGTCTATACGTTTAGACGTCTAGATAGAAAATGCCGCATGTTGGCTAAAGAGTCAACAGGAAAATGAGGGGAATAAGATGATTAATCCTCACCCGCTCAAAGAGGAAACTTCATGACAGCGGCAGGGATAAGTATGGCAGGAAAAGCAAAGGGGCGCGGTGAACCCGCGCCCGCAGAGGATTAAAGCAGCTGCGCCAATCGGTTAAGGTCTGACTGGATCGCGCCGGCGGTCACATCGCGGCCGGCGCCCGGCCCGCGGATCACCAGCGGATTATCGCGATACCAGCGGCTCTCGATGGCGAACACGTTGTCGCACGGCAGCAGCGAGGCCAGAGGATGCTCAGGGCGCACTGCCTCCACGCCGACCCGCGCCTTGCCGTTGGCGTCGAAACGCGCCACGTGACGCAGCACCAGGCCCATTTCGCTGGCGGCCTCAAAGCGCTGTTGCATCTGCTGATTCAGCGCCTCGCCGTTCTCGAAGAACTGATCGACGGAGCCCAGTTCGCAGCCCGCCGGCACCAGTGACTCGACCCGCACCTGGTTCGGTTCGATGTCGTAGCCCGCCTCACGCGCCAGGATCACCAGCTTGCGCATCACGTCCTGGCCGGAGAGATCGACCCGCGGATCCGGTTCGGTGAGCCCCTGCTGCCAGGCCTGATCCACCAGCTCGGTAAACGGCACCGTGCCGTCATACTGCAAGAACAGCCAGGAGAGCGTGCCGGAGAAGATGCCGCTGATCGCCAGAATGCTGTCGCCGCTGTCGCGCAGATCGCGCACCGTGTGGTTGACCGGCAGGCCGGCGCCGACGGTGGCGTTGTACAGCCAGTGGCGGCCGGTTTTGGCGAAGGCGTCGCGAATTTGGCGATAGCTGTCGCTGCACGAGGCCCCCGCCAACTTGTTGGCGCTGATCACGTGGAAACCGTGGCTGGCGAAATCCAGATACTGCCCGGCCAGCTCTTCGCTGGCGGTCACGTCAAGCACCACCAGATCGTCGAACGGGTGCGCGCGCATCCACAGGAACAGCGATTCTTCGTCCAGCGCCTGCGCCTCATCCTCAAAGAACGCCAGCGCGCGGCTGGCATCCAGCCCGTCGTAGTTCAGCAGGCTGCGGCGGCTGTCCACCACCCCCGCCAGGATGAATTCGAAGCCGCTGCGCGCGGAAATATGGGTCTGCTCGCGGGCGAACAGCTCCAGCCAGCGGGAGCCGATGTTACCCTTGCCGAACAACACCAGGCCGATGCGCTTCTCGGCACGGAACAGGCTTTGGTGCAGCCCCTGGATCAGCAGCGCGGTCGGCCCCTGGCGCAATACCGCCACCAGGCTGATGCCATCTTCCGCCTGCCAGATAAACTCGACCGGCTGATCTTTCAACTGCTGATAGAAACGGTGGCTGTGCAGCGGATTCTTGCATACCCCGGCGCCGACCATCGCCACCAGCGCCAACCCTTCGCGCAGGCGCAGCTCGCCTGGCAGCGCCGCGGCCTGCAGCGTCACCAGCGCGCTGTTGACCACCTCGGAGGTGTAGCACAGCTGCACCCGATTGCGGTCAGGGTGGATGCCCACCGCCAGCGGTTTGATCTGCGCACGCTTGAGCACCAGATCCAACTCTTTCTGCGCCAGTTTGAAGTCATGCTGAGCGGCGACGTGCAGTTCAATCAGGCACACATCATCGTGGCTGGTGACAATCTTGGCGCCGGTGCCGGACGCCAATACGCGCTCGATGCGCGTCGAGCCCTGCTCCGGCTGATAGCTGCAGCGCAGCTGAAGATCGATATCGCTGCCGGAGACCGGCTGCAGAGTACGGGTGTGCAACACCGGCGCCGCCAGACGCGCCAGCTCGCTGGCTTCGTCCAGACGCAGCAGCGGCAGCAGGCAGGCGTCTTTCACCTTGCGCGGATCGGCGCTGTATACCCCGGCCACGTCGCTCCAGATGGTGACGCGAGCAGCGCCGGCCAACGCGCCGACCTGAGTGGCGGAGTAGTCGCTGCCGTTACGCCCCAACAGCACGGTTTCCCCGGCGTCATTGCGCGAAATGAACCCGGTCACCACCAGGCGTTTGCCCGGGTGTTGGGCCATCAATTGCTGTAGCAATGGGTAAGAACGGCCTTCATCCACCTGCGGCTGCGCGGCGCGCTCGGCGCGCAGGAAATCACGCGCGTCCAGCCAGGCCGCCTGCATATCCAGGTGGTTGAGCACCGCCGCCATCAGGCGCGCCGACCAGATCTCGCCGTGCCCGACCACTTCGGCATAGCACACGTCGTCGACGTTGCCGTCCAGCAGCGCCGCCAGACGTTCCAGATCCTGAATGAACTCGGCGATCAGCGGCTCGGCGCTTTCCGGCGGCAACAGGCCGCTGATAAGATCGCTGTGATAGCGACGCAACGTCTGCTGCACCTGGTGCGCAGACAGACGATCGCTCTGGCTGAGCTTCAGCCAGTTGATCAACTGGTTGGTGGTACTGCCGGCGGCCGATACCACCATCATGTCGCCCGGCTGGCTGTATTCCGCCATAATCCCGGCCACACGCAGATAACACTTCACATCCGCCAGACTGCTGCCGCCAAACTTGTGCAGTTGACGCCCGCTCACCGGCCCTGCTACAGCAATTGCATTCATGCTTACCTCGTTGCCGCCGCCTGGAAAGCGCGTTCCAGATCGGCAATCAAATCTTCACTGTCTTCAATACCCACGGAAATGCGCAGCAGGCTCTCGGAGATGCCGGCCGCTGCCCGCGCCTCCGCCGCCATGCCGGCGTGAGTCATGGTCGCTGCATGCGAGATCAGGCTTTCTACGCCGCCCAACGATTCTGCCAGAGTAAACAGCTCAAGGGCAGAGAGAAAACGGCGCAGCACCGCTTCATCGCCGTCCAGTTCAAAACTCAGCATCGCGCCGAAACCGCGCTGCTGACGGCGGGCGATCTCATGCCCCGGATTCTCCGGCAGGGAGGGATGATACAGCTTTTTCACCAGCGGTTGCTGCTGTAAATAGTCAACAATCGCTTCAGCATTTTGTTGCGCCGCCTTGATGCGCGGCGACAGCGTGCGCATGCCGCGCAGCAACAGATAACTGTCGAACGCGCCGCCGGTCACGCCAATGTTGTTCGCCCACCAGGCCAGCTCGACCGCCAGCTCGGGATCTTTGGCAATCACCGCCCCGGCCACCACGTCCGAATGCCCGTTCAGGTATTTGGTGCAAGAATGGACCACCATATCGGCACCGAGTTCGATCGGCTGTTGCAGGGCCGGGCTGAGGAAGGTGTTGTCCACCACCGTCAACGCGCCCGCCGCATGCGCGGCAGCGCAGATCGCCGCGATGTCCACCACCCGCAGCAGCGGATTGCTGGGGCTTTCTATCAGCACCAGCTTCGGCTTTTGCGCCAGCGCCTGCTGCAGGGCTTCTTCATTACCCTGATCGACGAACAGCACGCGATAGGCGCCGCGCTTGCTCAGGCTGTCGAACAGCCGATAGCTGCCGCCGTAGCAGTCGTGCGGCGCCACCAGCAGATCGCCGGGCTTCAACAACACGGTGGTCACCAGATGGATCGCCGACATCCCGCTGCCGGTCATCACCGCGCCGGCGCCGCCTTCCAGCTCAGCCAACGCGCGCTGCACCACGTCGCGCGTCGGGTTGCCGCGTCGCGAGTAGTCATGGGCTCGGGGTTGGTTGAAGTCGGTAAAGTTATAGGTGCTGGAAAGATGAATCGGCGGGACAACGCAGCCGTACTGTTCGTCGTCGTTCAGGCCGCTGCGTACGGCAATCGTGGCTGGTTTACGCGTCATGGGCTCGCTCGGCTCTCGGTTCGGTGGATGAGGCCTAAAGAGTAATCGCAGGATTGATAGACGTCAATACATCTGGACATCTAAACTTCTTTGCGTATAGATTGAGCAATGACACAATACCCGCTAAAATTATGCCGATATGACATGACGATAAGATGTTAAGCGGCAATGCCTGGCCGAAGCGGGGCATTCAGTGACCCTGGTCGCGTAAAATTGACATTTATTTAGTGAGAACAGTGAAGATCGGGCATAATTGGCCGGTTTTTAGAATTTTGTAATTTTTCTGACAAAGTTAAGGTGTCCCATGGCTGAGTGGAACGGCGAGTATGTCAGCCCTTACGCTGAACACGGTAAAAAAAGCGAGCAAGTCAAAAAGATCACGGTATCCATTCCGCTGAAGGTCCTGAAAATCCTCACCGACGAACGGACCCGTCGCCAGGTGAACAACCTGCGCCACGCCACCAACAGCGAACTTCTGTGCGAAGCGTTTCTGCATGCCTTTACCGGCCAGCCGCTGCCGAACGATGAAGACCTGCGCAAAGAGCGCAGCGATGAAATCCCGGAAGCCGCAAAAGCGTTGATGCGCGAACTGGGTGTCGATCCCGATACCTGGGAATATTGAGAACCGCCCGGCGAACGCCGGCGGCAGAAAAGAAAAAAGGCGCCCAGGGCGCCTTTTTCATCGGTCGATAAGAAATCTTATTTCTTAGCGCCTGGTACGCTGAAACGCTTGTTGAAGCGGTCAACGCGGCCACCGGTAGCAACGTCACGCTGCTTGCCAGTGTAGAACGGGTGGCATGCGCCACAAACGTCCAGGTTCAGATCGTGGCCCACGGTGGAGCGGATCTTCATCACGTTACCGCAAGAGCAGTTAGCAGTAACTTCTTCGTATTTTGGGTGGATACCTTGTTTCATGGGAAACCTCAGTTAAGGCCGTGTCGCTATCCAGCCCTGTTTCGCCAGACACCACACGTGGTTGATAATAGAATTTTGGTATCGAATTATACCAAAGGCGGCAAATTATACAGCATTAGTCGGGGCGCGCAATCGGAACCGTACATTTGCCGATGCGCCGTGTAAACTGATGCCCACTTTTTTTCAATTTGGATGAGATCATGCCCGTCGTACACGTTGCTTTGCCGGTCCCCCTCGCCCGCACCTTCGACTATCTGCTGCCGCCCGGCATGCAGCCGGTGGCCGGCGCGCGCGTGGGCGTGCCCTGGGGCAGGCAGCATGCAATCGGCATCGTCACCGGCTGCAGCGACACCAGCGAACTGCCGCTGGACAAGCTCAAGCCGATCGACAGCGTGATCGACACCGAGTCGCTGTTCTCTCCCAGCCTGTGGCGCATCCTGCGCTGGGCCAGCGATTACTATCACTATCCCATCGGTGAAGTGCTGTTCCATGCGCTGCCGATCCTGCTGCGCCAAGGCAAACCGGCCGAGGCCGCGCCGCTGTGGCAGTGGTTCGCCACCGAAGAGGGGCGCGCCACCCCGCCCGAAAGCCTGAAACGCGCGCCGAAACAGCAGCAGGCGCTGGCGGCGCTGCTGCAACGCCCGGTCTATCGCCATCAGGTCAGCCAGCTTGAGCTGACGGAAAGCGCTCTGCAGGCGCTGCGCGCCAAAGGGCTGATCGACCTGCGCGCTCAGGTCGCGGCCACGCAGGACTGGCGCCCCAACTTCGCGGTGCTGGGCGAGCGGCTGCGACTGAATACCGAACAGGCCACCGCCGTCGGGGCGATCAGAAGCGAGGATGAGCAGTTTGCCGCCTGGCTGCTGGCCGGGGTCACCGGCTCCGGCAAGACCGAGGTGTATCTCAGCGTGCTGGAGAACGTGTTGGCCAAAGGCCGGCAGGCGCTGGTGCTGGTGCCGGAAATCGGCCTGACGCCGCAAACCATCGCCCGCTTTCGCGAGCGCTTCAACGCGCCGGTGGACGTGCTGCACTCCGGGCTGAACGACAGCGAACGGCTGGCGGTTTGGCTGCGCGCGCGCAGCGGCGAAGCCGCCATCGTCATCGGCACCCGCTCGGCGCTGTTCACGCCGTTCCGGCAGTTGGGCGTAATCATCATCGACGAAGAGCACGACAGCTCTTATAAACAGCAGGAAGGCTGGCGCTACCATGCCCGCGATCTGGCGGTGTTCCGCGCCCGGGAAGAAGACATCCCGATGGTGATGGGCTCCGCCACGCCGGCACTGGAAACGCTGCACAACGTGCAACTGGGCAAATATCGCCAGTTGAAGCTCACCCAGCGCGCGGGCAACGCCAAACCGGCGGCGCAGCATCTGATCGATCTGAAAGGGCTGCCGCTGAAGGTCGGCCTGTCGCAACCGCTTTTGAAAAGCATGCAGCACCATTTAAAAGCCGGCAACCAGGTGATGCTGTTCCTCAACCGCCGCGGTTACGCTCCGGCGCTGCTGTGCCACGAGTGCGGTTGGATCGCCGAGTGCCAGCGCTGCGATCACTACTACACCTTCCACCAGCATCAGCGCCAGCTGCGCTGCCACCACTGCGACAGCCAGCGACCGGTGCCGCACCAGTGTCCGCAGTGCGGCTCCACCCACCTGGTATCGGTCGGCGTCGGCACCGAACAGCTGGAACAGGAGCTGGCGCCGCTGTTCCCCGACACGCCGATCACCCGCATCGATCGCGACACCACCAGCCGCAAAGGGGCGCTGGAGCAACACCTGGCGGATATTCATCGCGGCGAAGCGCGCATTCTGATCGGCACGCAGATGCTCGCCAAAGGCCACCATTTTCCCGACGTCACGCTGGTGGCGTTGCTGGACGTGGACGGCGCGTTGTTCTCCGCCGACTTCCGCTCCGCCGAGCGTTTCGCTCAGCTGTATACCCAGGTCTCCGGCCGGGCGGGCCGCGCGGGCAAACAGGGTGAAGTGCTGCTGCAAACCCACCATCCGGAGCACCCGCTGCTGCAGGTGCTGCTGCAACAGGGTTACGACGCCTTCGCCAAACAAACGCTGGCGGAGCGCAACAGCGTGTTTCTGCCGCCCTACACCAGCCACATCATCGTGCGCGCCGAAGATCACGACAACCAGCAGGCCCCGTTGTTCTTGCAGCAGCTGCGCAATCTGTTGGAAGCCAGCCCGCTGAAGGACGACTCGCTGTGGGTGATGGGCCCGGTGCCGGCGCTGCAATCAAAACGCGGCGGCCGTTTCCGCTGGCAGCTGCTGCTGCAGCACCCGACGCGGCGCGTCCTGCAACAGCTGATGAAAAGCTCGCTGCCGCTGATCGGCACCCTGCCGCAAACGCGCAAGGTGAAATGGACGCTGGATGTCGATCCGATCGACAGCTGATCCCGGAAAAGTCCGATTTAGCTGCCGCAGTGCAAACGTTTACCCTTGAAATTGCGAGCGAACGCTAAAAAACCTTCTCAGGTCACATTTTTTATGCAAATTAGGTAACAAAGGCGGGGCGTATTCTGTTTAGAATGTCTGCGAGGGCAAATTTTGTCGCCACATCGCAGCGCGACGGAGTGCCCGAACGCGAGTGGCGCTCAATGACAACAATCCCGCCACCGCATGCCGGACATTGTGAGCAAACAGCAGTAGTGGCGTCGGCATGGGGCTGACGCAAGGAGAAAGGCGTTGGAACACAAGAAAGAGTTATCCATGGCGACCATGAAAGACGTCGCCGAAATGGCGGGCGTTTCAACGGCTACCGTATCGCGTGCGCTGATGAACCCGGAAAAGGTGTCAACGCCAACGCGCCAGAAAGTGGAACAGGCCGTGCTGGCCGTGGGTTATTCTCCTCATGCTCTGTCACGCAATATCAAACGCAACGAATCCCGCACCATCCTGGTGATCGTGCCCGACATCTGCGATCCGTTTTTCGCCGATGTGATCCAGGGGATCGAACAGACCGCGGCCCAACAAGGTTATCTGGTGCTGATCGGCGACTGCGCGCAGCAAAATCAGCAAGAGCGCACCTTCGTCAATCTGATCATCACCAAACAGATCGACGGCATGCTGCTGCTGGGCTCCAACCTGCCGTTTGACGCCAGCAAGGAAGAGCAGCGCAACCTGCCGCCGATGGTGATGGCCAACGAGTTTGCCCCCGAGCTGGAACTGCCGACGGTGCACATCGATAACCTGACCGCCGCCTTTGAAGCCGTGCATTATTTGCATCAATTGGGCCACCGGCAGATCGCCTGCGTCGCCGGGCCGGAACAGATGCCGCTGAGCCATTATCGGCTGCAGGGTTACGTTCAAGCGCTACGTCGTAATGGCATTACCGTCGAAAGCAGCTATATTACCCGGGGTGATTTTACCTACGAAGCCGGCGCGCAAGCGCTGACGGCGCTGATGGCTCAGCCGAAACCGCCGACGGCGGTGTTCTGCCACAGCGACGTCATGGCGATCGGCGTGCTGTCCCAGGCGAAGAAAATGGGGCTGCGGGTACCGCAGGATCTGTCGATCGTCGGCTTTGACGACCTCAAGCTGGCGCAGTATTGCGATCCGCCGCTGACCACGGTGGCGCAGCCGCGTTTCCAGATAGGCCAACAGGCGATGTTATTGCTGTTGGAGCAGTTGAACGGCCAGACGGTGGCCAGCGGCTCCCGGCTATTGGACAGTGAATTGATTATCAGAGGCAGCACCGCTGCCCCGAAACGCTAGTCAAATATTTTAGGGTTCAGTAACATGACGGACTTATCCTCTCATCAGGACACAGCGGAATAATAGTGGCACAAAAAGACTATGTAAGCCGTGGGCGCGCAGCAGGAGCTAAGCGTAAAACCCCCAGCCGTAAAAAACGCAGTTCTCCGAAGGTTTCCAAAACCGTGCTGGCGTTAGCCGCCGCGTTGCTGGTTGTCTTTGTCGGTGGCCTCTATTTCATTACGCACAACAAGCCGGAAGACGCGCCGTTGTTGCCTGCGCACACCACGCGCCCAGGCAACGGCCTGCCGCCGAAGCCGGAAGAGCGTTGGCGCTACATCAAAGAGCTGGAAAACCGGCAGATCGGCGTGCAAACCCCGACCGAACCGACGGCCGGCGGCGAGCTCAATTCCAAAACTCAGTTGACCGCCGAACAGCGGCAGTTGCTGGAACAAATGCAGGCCGACATGCAGCAGCGCCCGACGCAGTTGAACGAAGTGCCGTATAACGATCCGGGCCAGGCCAACGCGCGCAGCAACCGCCAGCAGCAACAGATGCAACAACAGCAAATGCAGCAGCAGCCGGTACAGCAACAGCAGCAGGTTACCCAGGCGCCGCGCAACCCATTCAACAACGGGGCCGCCACCGCGCCGGTGCAGCAGCACCAGCAGCCGAAGCCGGTCACCCCACCGCCGGTGCAGGTGAAACAGCCTGAGCCGAAGCCGCAACCGAAGCCGGAGCCGAAACCGGAAGTGAAACAGGACACGGCCAAGCAGGACACCAAGCCGGAATCGAAACAGAAGTGGATGGTGCAATGCGGTTCGTTCCGCGCCACCGATCAGGCTGAATCCGTGCGCGCGCGCCTGGCGTTCGAAGGCATCGAGAGCCGCATCACCGCCGGCGGCGGCTGGAATCGCGTGGTGCTCGGCCCCTACAGCAGCCGCGCCGCAGCGGATAAAACCCTTTCACGCCTGAAGGGCGTCGGCATGTCGAGTTGCATTCCCCTCTCCGTTGGGGGTTGAAAAGCGTCAATCCCCCCCCATCTATACTCTCAATATGCCTCGTAGCGTCTGCGAAAGCAGGCGCTGCGGGGACTTCTTTCCGTCTTTAACGAGGGTCTGCTCGTGACAACAATTGTAAGCGTACGCCGCAACGGCCAGGTCGTCATCGGTGGTGATGGCCAGGCAACCCTGGGTAATACGGTGATGAAGGGTAACGTCAAGAAAGTGCGTCGCCTGTATAACGACAAAGTGATCGCCGGTTTCGCCGGTGGCACCGCTGACGCCTTCACGCTGTTTGAACTGTTTGAACGCAAACTGGAAATGCATCAGGGCCACCTGGTGAAAGCCGCCGTCGAACTGGCGAAAGACTGGCGCACCGACCGCATGCTGCGCAAGCTCGAAGCGCTGCTGGCGGTCGCCGATGAAACCGCCTCGCTGATCATCACCGGCAACGGCGATGTGGTGCAGCCGGAAAACGATCTGATCGCCATCGGCTCCGGCGGCCCGTACGCCCAGGCCGCCGCCCGCGCCATGTTGGAAAATACCGAGCTGAGCGCCCGCGACATCGTTGAGAAATCCCTCAACATCGCCGGCGACATCTGTATTTACACCAACCATTTCCACACCATTGAAGAATTGCCTTCCAAAGCGTAAGGATCGAATACCATGTCTGAAATGACCCCGCGCGAGATCGTCAGCGAACTGGACAGCTATATCATTGGCCAAAACAAGGCCAAACGCGCTGTCGCCATTGCCCTGCGCAACCGCTGGCGCCGGATGCAGCTCAACGAGATGCTGCGTCACGAAGTGACCCCGAAAAACATTCTGATGATCGGCCCGACCGGCGTCGGTAAAACCGAAATCGCCCGTCGTCTGGCGAAGCTGGCCAACGCGCCGTTCATCAAGGTTGAAGCCACCAAGTTCACCGAAGTGGGCTATGTGGGCAAAGAAGTGGACTCCATCATCCGCGATCTGACCGATGCCGCCATCAAAATGGTGCGCATGCAGTCGATCGAGAAAAACCGCACCCGCGCCGAAGAGTTGGCCGAAGAGCGCATTCTCGACGTGCTGATCCCGCCGGCCAAGAACAACTGGGGCCAGCCGGAAGAAAATCAGGAACCGTCCGCCGCCCGCCAGGCATTCCGCAAGAAACTGCGCGAAGGCCAACTGGATGACAAAGAGATCGAAATCGATCTGGCCGCCGCGCCGATGGGCGTGGAAATCATGGCACCTCCGGGCATGGAAGAGATGACCAACCAGCTGCAGTCGATGTTCCAGAACCTCGGCGGCCAAAAGCAAAAACCACGCAAGCTGAAGATCAAAGAAGCCTTCAAGCTGCTGGTGGAAGAAGAAGCCGCCAAGCTGGTAAACCCGGAAGAACTGAAAGAGCAGGCGATCGAAGCGGTTGAGCAGCACGGCATCGTGTTTATCGATGAGATCGACAAAATCTGTAAGCGCGGCGGCCAAAGCTCCGGCCCGGACGTTTCCCGCGAAGGCGTACAGCGCGATCTGCTGCCGCTGGTGGAAGGCTGCACCGTGTCCACCAAGCACGGTATGGTGAAGACCGACCACATCCTGTTCATCGCCTCCGGCGCGTTCCAGACCGCCAATCCGTCGGATCTGATCCCGGAACTGCAGGGCCGTCTGCCGATCCGCGTTGAGCTGCAGGCGCTGACCACCGAAGATTTCGAGCGCATCCTGACCGAGCCGAGCGCGTCGCTGACCGAACAGTACAAAGCGCTGATGGGCACCGAAGGCGTCAATATCGAGTTCACCGCCGACGGCATCCGCCGCATCGCCGAAGCCGCGTGGCAGGTCAACGAAAGCACCGAGAACATCGGCGCGCGTCGTCTGCACACCGTGCTGGAGCGTCTGATGGAAGATATTTCCTACGATGCGAGTGAAATTAATGGCCAATCCATTACAATTGATGCGGATTACGTGCGCAGTCATCTGGATGAACTGGTGGCGGATGAAGATTTGAGTCGTTTTATCCTATAATCGCTCAATCATTGTCTTGTCAGTCATCTGTGTGGGAGGCATTGCCTCCCACTATTATTTCTAACGGACACAGAAGCGAAACATGAGCTCATCAACCCCCACCACCCCGATCTCCGCCTGGCTGGAAAGTCTACGTCCCCGCACCCTGCCGCTGGCCTTTGCCTCCATTGTGGTCGGCTCGGCAATCGCCGCCTGGCACGGCAGCCTGAAACCTGAAGTGGCGCTGCTGGCGCTGTTGACCGCCGGCCTGCTGCAGATCCTCTCCAACCTGGCGAACGACTACGGCGATGCGGTCAAAGGCAGCGACAAAGAAGATCGCATCGGGCCATTGCGCGGCATGCAGAAAGGCATGATCACCCAGGCGCAGATGAAACGGGCACTGGTGGTGACGGTAGTGCTGATCGCCCTCGCCGGCTGTTCGCTGATCGCCGTCGCCTGCGAGCAACCCAGCGACGTGGTGGGCTTTCTGGTGCTGGGCGGGCTGTCTATCGTGGCGGCCATCACCTACACCGTCGGCAACAAGCCCTACGGATATTTGGGGTTGGGCGACATCTCGGTACTGGTGTTCTTCGGCTGGCTGAGCGTGGCCGGCACCTACTATCTGCAAACGCACACCTTCGACAGCGTGGTGATGCTGCCTGCCACCGCCTGCGGCCTGCTGGCGACGGCGGTGCTCAACATCAACAATCTGCGCGATATCGAGAGCGATCGCGAAAACGGCAAGAACACGCTGGCGGTGCGTCTCGGCCCGCACAAGGCGCGCATTTACCATGCCCTGCTGCTCGGCGGCGCAGTGCTGTGTTTCGCGCTGTTTACGCTGTTCAACCTGCACAGCCCGTGGGGTTGGCTGTTCGTGTTGGCGATCCCGCTGCTGACGCGCCACGGCCTGCGCGTGCTGCGCGATCCGACGCCGGTCGGCATGCGGCCGATGCTGGAACACATGGTCAAAGCGGCGTTGCTGGCCAACCTGCTGTTCGCCATCGGCGTGGCGCTCAGTTAAAAACTGATGATTTTGCCAACAGGGCGAATAAAGGGATATACTGAACATTCCAGCGGCAAACAGACGTAAAATCCTATGAAATACGATACTTCCGAACTTTGCGACATCTATCATGAAGAGGTGAACGTTGTTGAACCTCTGTTCTCCAATTTTGGCGGGCGTACTTCATTTGGCGGGCAGATCACCACGGTGAAATGCTTCGAGGATAACGGCCTGTTGTTCGATCTGCTTGAAGAAAACGGCCGCGGCCGCGTGCTGTTGGTCGACGGCGGCGGTTCGGTACGCCGGGCGCTGATCAACGCCGAACTGGCGCGCTTGGCCGCCCAGAACGAATGGGAAGGCATCGTGGTGTACGGCGCGGTGCGCCAGGTGGACGATCTGGAAGAACTCGACATCGGCATTCAGGCGATGGCGGCGATCCCGGCGGGTGCCGTGAGCGAAGGCGTGGGCGAAAGCGATATCCGCGTCAACTTCGGTGGCGTCACCTTCTTCTCCGGCGACCACCTGTATGCCGACAACACCGGTATCATCCTCTCCGAGGACCCGCTCGACATCGAGTGATTTCCGGTCATGAAAAAGGGCGCCTGAGGCGCCCTTTTCGTTGCTGCATGGCGTGAGGATCAGACCTCTTCCATTTTGCCCAGCAGCGCGCGCAGGCGATCTTGCCATACGTGCTGTTCTTCTTTCAGCTGTTGGTTTTCGCGCACCAACGCTTCGTGGTTGCCGGAGGCAGCCTGAACTTCCTGCGACAGAGAGTTGTTTTTGTCTTTCAGCTCTTCAATTTCCATCTGCAACAAGGTGATGGTATCAATCGCCTGCTGTACTTTTGCTTCCAGTTTCTCAAATACTTCAAATGACATGCTTCAGTCCCCTCATGATAGCAAGGCGTACATCTATAAGTAGCGGCCGCAACATCGGCTGCAGCTACTGCGAATATTGCATCGCGCTCAGTGACGCGCGCCGTTACGAAAGGCGCGCCGGTCTCGATTCGTTAAAAACGATTGTAAGTAGCCAGTCTCCGCCTGTCTAGCAACATACCGGATCATCGCGCAGTCTGTTGCAATTTTCCTGCTCCCGCCATCAGCAAAAACTGAAAATCCCCATCGCCGCCGCCGCGAGTTGTTAACAACCCTCAGCAAACCACTGGTCAGATCACACTTTTATGGCTCAGAAAGAACACTAAACGACGCGAAATCGCTCAATTTTATGACGCGCCACACACATTTTGATTTCGCTATTTCTCGTTTATGTTCGTTAACGATAAATTTACATCACGTCCTTATTCAATAATTGGACGAGATGAAAAAAACTGTGCCCATAGGCCAGATCTCTACCCAACTGAGCCTATAAACCAACAACCGCCGTTTTGCAGGACAACAACATTATGAGCCAAACCACCAGTCCGACATTAAAAGGCCAGTGCATCGCCGAGTTCCTCGGCACGGCGCTGCTGATCTTCTTTGGCGTAGGCTGCGTTGCCGCGCTGAAACTGGCGGGCGCCAGCTTCGGCCAGTGGGAAATCAGCATCATTTGGGGCCTGGGCGTCGCCATGGCCATCTATCTGACCGCCGCCATTTCCGGTGCGCATCTCAACCCGGCGGTCACCCTCGCACTGTGGCTGTTCGCCTGCTTCGACGGGCGCAAAGTGGTGCCTTACATCATTGCGCAGGTCGCCGGCGCCTTCTGCGCAGCGGCCCTGGTCTATGGGCTGTACTACAACCTGTTCTTCGACTTCGAAGCGGCCCACCACATGGTGCGCGGCAGCAACGAAAGCCTCGAACTGGCCGGCATCTTCTCGACTTACCCTAACGCACACATCTCCGTCGGTCAGGCCTTCCTGGTAGAAATGGTGATCGCTGCAATCCTGATGTGCCTGATCCTGGCGCTGACCGACGACGGCAACGGCATTCCGCGCGGCCCGCTGGCGCCGCTGCTGATCGGTATTCTGATTGCCGTGATCGGCGCCTCCATGGGACCATTGACCGGCTTTGCGTTGAACCCGGCGCGTGACTTCGGGCCGAAACTGTTCGCCTACCTGGCCGGCTGGGGCAAAGTCGCCTTCACCGGCGCACGTGATATCCCGTACTTCCTGGTGCCGATCTTCGCCCCTATCGTCGGCTGTGGCCTGGGCGCTTTCGGTTACCGCGCGCTGATTGGCCGCCACCTGCCGTGCGACGTTTGCGTGACGGAGGAAGAGCCCGACGCCAAGACCCAGCAGCGTAAAGCATGATGGGTGCAGTTTTAAACGGTTAACAACAGCAGGATAATTACCATGACTGTAGAAAAAAAATACATTGTCGCACTCGACCAAGGGACCACCAGCTCACGCGCCGTCGTGCTCGATCACGACGCCAACATCGTTGCGGTATCGCAGCGCGAATTCCCGCAGATCTATCCAAAGGCCGGCTGGGTTGAGCACGACCCGATGGAGATCTGGGCGTCGCAAAGTTCGACGCTGGTAGAAGTGCTGGCGAAAGCCGACATCAATTCCGATCAGATCGCCGGCATCGGCATCACCAACCAGCGCGAAACCACCATCGTCTGGGAAAAAGAGACCGGCAAGCCGATTTACAACGCCATCGTTTGGCAGTGCCGCCGCACCGCCGACATCTGCGAGAAGCTCAAGCGCGACGGCCTGGAAGAGTACATCCGTCACAACACCGGCCTGGTGGTTGACCCGTACTTCTCCGGCACCAAGGTGAAATGGATCCTGGACAACGTCGAAGGCGCCCGCGAGCGCGCCAAACGCGGCGAACTGCTGTTCGGCACCGTCGACACCTGGCTGGTGTGGAAGATGACCCAGGGCCGCGTACACGTCACCGATTACACTAACGCCTCACGCACCATGATGTTCAACATCCACGAGCTGGACTGGGACGAACGCATGCTGGAAGTGCTGGACATTCCGCGCGCCATGCTGCCGAAAGTCCGTCCTTCCTCCGAGGTATACGGCCAGACCAACATCGGCGGCAAGGGCGGCACGCGTATTCCTATCGCCGGTATCGCCGGTGACCAGCAGGCGGCGCTGTACGGCCAGCTGTGCGTTCAACCGGGCATGGCGAAGAACACCTACGGCACCGGCTGCTTCCTGCTGATGAACACCGGCAAAGAAGCGGTACGGTCGAAAAACGGTCTGCTGACCACCATCGCCTGCGGCCCGCGCGGTGAAGTGAACTATGCGCTGGAAGGCGCGGTGTTCATCGGCGGCGCGTCTATCCAGTGGCTGCGCGACGAGCTGAAACTGATCAGCGACGCCGCCGACTCCGAATACTTCGCCACCAAGGTGAAAGACAGCAACGGCGTCTATGTGGTGCCGGCCTTCACCGGCCTGGGTGCGCCTTACTGGGATCCGTATGCTCGCGGCGCCATTTTCGGCCTGACCCGCGGCGCCAACAGCAACCACATCATCCGCGCCACACTGGAATCCATCGCCTTCCAGACCCGTGACGTGCTGGACGCCATGCAGGCCGACGCCAACACCCGCCTGCAATCGCTGCGCGTGGACGGCGGCGCGGTCGCCAACAACTTCCTGATGCAGTTCCAATCCGATATTCTCGGCACCCGCGTAGAACGCCCTGAAGTGCGTGAATCGACGGCGCTGGGCGCGGCGTTCCTGGCGGGCCTGGCCATCGGCTACTGGAACGATCTGGATGAAGTGAAGAGCAAAGCGGTGGTTGAGCGTGAATTCCGCCCAAGCATCGAAACCACCGAACGCAACTACCGCTACAGCGGCTGGAAAAAAGCGGTGGCTCGCGCTCAGGCATGGGAAGATCACGAGTAATCCCGAAGTTGCCGTTTCGCCAACAAGCGCTGCCTGCGGGCGGCGCTTTTTTTTTGCCCCGCCCTGCCGCCACCGCGCTGTGATAGACTTTGTCGATATTTTCTTCCCTTTCTCACAGACAGGTTTGCCATGAAACGTGAATTAGCCATCGAATTCTCCCGCGTTACCGAAGCCGCCGCGCTGGCGGGCTACAAATGGCTGGGGCGCGGCGACAAGAACGCCGCCGACGGCGCGGCGGTCCACGCCATGCGCATCATGCTCAACAAAGTGGATATCGATGGGCGCATTGTGATCGGCGAAGGCGAGATCGACGAAGCGCCGATGTTATATATCGGCGAGCAGGTCGGTACTGGCCAAGGCGACGCGGTCGACATCGCGGTCGATCCGATCGAAGGCACCCGCATGACCGCCATGGGCCAGTCCAACGCGCTGGCGGTATTGGCGGTGGGCGATCGCGGCACCTTCCTGCACGCGCCGGACATGTACATGGAGAAGCTGGTAGTCGGCCCGGCGGCGCGCGGCGCCATCGATCTCAACCGGCCGCTGGCGGAGAACCTGCAGAACGTCGCCGAACGACTGGGCAAACCGCTGTCGCAGCTGACGGTGATCGTATTGGCCAAACCGCGCCACGACGGCGTCATCGCGCAGATGCAACAGTTGGGCGTGCGAGTATTCGCCATTCCTGACGGCGACGTGGCGGCCTCCATTCTCACCTGCATGCCCGAAAGCGAGGTCGATGTGATGTACGGCATCGGCGGCGCGCCAGAAGGGGTGATCTCAGCCGCGGTGATCCGCGCGTTGGACGGCGACATGCAGGCGCGTTTGCTGCCGCGTCATGAGGTGAAAGGCGACAGCGCCGAAAACCGCCGCATCGGCGAACAAGAGTTGGCCCGCTGCCGGGAGATGGGTATCGAAGCCGGCCAGGCGCTGCGTCTGGATCAGATGGCGCGCAACGACAACGTGATCTTCTCCGCCACCGGCATCACCAAGGGCGATTTGCTGGAAGGCATCAGCCGCCAGGGCAACATGGCCACCACCGAAACGTTGCTGATCCGCGGCAAGTCGCGCACCATCCGCCGTATCCGTTCGACCCACTATCTGGATCGCAAAGACCCGGCGCTGCACGAGTTTCTGCTGTAACGAAACAGGGCGCCGAATGGCGCCCTGTCGTTATGCGGTATGTCCTTGATGCTGCATACGATTGGACAGCGGCCACCAGCACAGCAGGATCAGCAGCGCCATCGCGAACATCAGCAAGCCGAGGCTGAACTGCCCGGTTTGCGGCAGCATGGCGGAAAGCCAGGTCGCCAGACCGGACCCCATGTTCTGCATGCCGCCTACCAATGCGCCCGCCGCGCCGGCCAGGTAAGGGAACGGCTCCATCGCCCCGGTGGTCGCCAGCGGGAACAGCATGCCGGCGCCGAAGAAGAACAATGCGGCCGGCACGATCAGCGTCCAGATGTTCATCACGCCGAACCAGCCCGGGATCCACATCATCGCCCCCGCCAGCAGGCAGCTAATCACCGAATGCCACATCAGCGTGTGGAAGGTCTTGCCGTCGCGCCCGGCGTACCAGGCGCCGAAAAACGCCGCCGGGATCGGCAGAATGAACAGGATGCTGACGGTCAGCCCACTCAGTCCCAACACGCCGCCCATCAACACGCCGCAGCTGGCCTCGAATACCGCAATCCCCGCCAGCGCGCCGATCAGCATCACCAGATAGCAGCTGAAGGTGCTGTCACCCAGCAGCTGGCGGAAACTGGCCAGCATGCGACGTTTTTCCGTTTGCACCGGACGGGTTTCCGGTAGCCAGCGGAACATGGCGAAGGCGACGCAGGCGCACAGCCCCAGCAGGAAGGCGTAGCAGGCGCGCCAGCCGAACACCATCGCCAATGCGCCGCCGATCACCGGCGCCAGCAGCGGGCTGACCAAAATCCCCATGTTCAACAGGCTGTTGGCGTAGCGCAGTGCGGTGCCGGCATACAGATCGCGCGGCATGGTGCGCGCCATCACGCCCGCCACGCCGGTGCCCATGCCCTGAATCGCGCTGGCGGCAACCAGCATCGTCAGGTTGGTGGACAGCAGTGCGCCCAGCGCACCGACCAGGAAGATCATCATGCCGGTCAGGATCACCGGGCGACGCCCGATACGATCCGATATCGGCCCGTAAATCAGCTGGGAGAAACCGTAGGTCAGCAGATACGCCGCCATCACCCGTTGCACAGCGCCGGTGCGAACCGACAGATCGTGGGCGATATCAGCAATCACGGGAACATAAATGGTTTGCGCCATCTGGCCGACGGCGACCAACAGGATAAGCATCACCAGCAGGTGAAAATTCTCTAGTTTTCTCATTATCTTCGTTAACGTTTCAACTCGTCACAGCGTCCCGGTATGGCCGTTGCAGCAGCCAGAACGGCGAGCAGCCCTCTATGGCGGCATAAGCTAATCAAATCTGATTTTTTTAGCGAGTTTCAGACAAATATTGATCCAGGTCACACTGGCAGCAAACCCAACCAGGCTCGTAAATTAAACTGTACGTCTAACGCTTTGGGGGTAAAAATTAGCGCGTTTGCAGTAGCTGCGCTTTAGCATTTAATCGATAATTATTTTCATCAACTTGAAATAAAATAACACCATAGGGATTTGGTTCATGAAAACACCTGAGCTGATTTTATTGCAGTTAAAGGCTCTCGGCCCGCACTCGGCCAAAATGCTGGCGGAGCGTCTGGACATCACGCCGATGGGCATCCGACAACATCTGCAATCCCTGGAAAAACGTGAGTTGGTTTGTTACGAAGAAGCGCGCAGCAAGGTCGGCCGCCCGACGCGCTACTGGTCGCTGACAGCGCGAGGGCACGCTTTTGCGGCCGCCGATCAGGAACGGCTGCGGGCATCCGCGCTGCGGCTGTTTGGCGGCGCCGGCGTGGAACCATTGCTGAGCGCGCGCGAAGAGCAGCTTTATCTGCGTTATGCCGAAGAGCTGTCCGCCGAGCGCAGCCACCAAGAGCGGTTAGCCCGATTGGTGCGTCTGCGACAACATGACGGTTACATGGCCGAATTGCTCGATCATCCGCACGGTGCGCTGTTGGTGGAAAACCACTGTCCGATCGGCGTGGCCGGTTCCAACTGCAGCAGCCTGTGCAATTCCGAGCTGCAGCTGTTTCACCGCCTGTTCGGCAACGACTACCGGATAGAGCGCACCACGCACGCCATTTCCGGCTCACGACATTGTGCTTATTTGATTCGACCACGGGAGCTTTAGAGTATGGCTGAATGGGTAAACGGCAAGGTTACGCAGGTAAAACAATGGACCGACGGGCTGTTCAGCCTGGTGGTCAATGCCCCCATCGATCCTTTCACCGCCGGGCAATTCGCCAAACTGGCGCTGGAGATCGACGGCGAACGAGTGCAACGCGCTTACTCCTACGTCAATGCCCCCGATGACGCCAACCTGGAGTTCTATCTGGTGACGGTGCCGGAAGGCAAACTGAGCCCGCGCCTCAATCAGCTGCGGCCAGGGTCGGATGTCATGGTGACCAAAGAAGCGGCCGGCTTCTTCGTGCTGGATGAGGTGCCCGACTGCGACACGCTGTGGATGCTGGCGACCGGCACCGCCATCGGCCCCTATTTATCGATTCTGCAGCAAGGCGTCGGCCTGGAACGCTTTAACAACCTGGTGCTGGTGCACGCCGCGCGTTTTGCGCGCGATCTGAGCTACCTGCCGCTGATGCAGCAATTGCAGCAACGCTACAACGGCAAGCTGCGCATCCAGACCGTCGTCAGCCGCGAAGAAACGCCCGGTTCACTGACCGGCCGCGTGCCGGCGCTGATCGAGGACGGCCGGCTGGAAGCGGCGATCGGCTTGACCATCGACGCCGAAACCAGCCACGTGATGCTGTGCGGCAACCCGCAGATGGTGCGGGACACCCAGCAAACGCTGAAAGACCATCGCCAGATGCGCAAACACCTGCGCCGCAAACCGGGCCACATCACCAGCGAACACTACTGGTAACCCAAAGGGGATCAGCGGAACTTCACCGGTTCGGCTTCCGGGCCGAACCGATTGTCTCCCGGCGTGCCGACGAAGGCGCCCAGATCGATCATCATCATCACGATAATCAGCGTCGGGATGAAACGCCCGACGCCCCATTGCCAGATCGGCGCCAGCATTTGCCAGTTGCCCGCCGCCAGCATCCACGCCAGGATCAGCAGCAGCGCCCACCAGCCAGCCTTGTTGCGATCGTGCAGACGTTTGACCAGCACCGCCGCCGTCGGCCACAGCAGCGTCACGATAAAGAAGGCGATGGATTGGATGGCGATCAATTGATAATTGGCCAGCGTAAACGCCGCCGCCATCAGCACCAGCCACAGCCCCATCCAGATCCAGAAGTCGCGCCGCCCGATGCGGCCCTTAAAAGAAAAACACCACTGTTGTAACGTCATCGATTCCTGCGCTCTAAGCCTGCCCATATTCTGCGCCGCAGTGTAACATAGGCGCTGCCGGGCCGAGTTTTCCGCCTTGCATAACGCGGTGCGCCGCACAGCTTTCTCGTCAGCGAACCGATAATGGCGCGGGATCTTTGACAAGGCCCGCGAGTTATCGCTTTAATCGGAGCCATCTTTGTCCTTGATGCCATACGCCATGCTGAGAAAAACCCTCGTCATTGCCTGTCTGTTGCAGGCCGCCGCCAGCGCCTGGGCCAATCCGCCGCCCGCCGATGCAACGCCCGCCGCACCTTACCTGCTGGCCGGCGCGCCGACGTTCGATCTGACGGTGGTCAAATTCCGCGAAAAATACAATCGCGACAACCCGAAGTTGCCGATTGGCGAATTCCGCGCCATTCCGGCCACCGAAGACGATTCGCCGCTGCTGACGCGCGCCGCCAGCAAACTCAACGAAAACCTGTATGCCTCCACCGCGCTGGAGAAAGGCACCGGCAAAATCAAAACGCTGCAGATCACTCACCTGCCGCTGCAACAGGCCAATGAAGAAAAAGCCGCGCGCGCCATCGCCATCAACTACATGGCGGCGCTGATGCGCCAGTTCGAACCGGCGTTGACGGTGGAGCAGAGCCAGAACAAGGTGAACAGCCTGCTGGAAAAAGGCAAAGGATCGCGCTTTTACCAACAGCAGGTCGGCGCCATTCGCTATGTCGTCTCGGACAACGGTGATAAAGGCGTAACCTTCGCGGTTGAACCGATTAAGCTGGCGCTTTCCGAGCCGTAACGGCGCGGCATTTAATGACGAAAAGCAAAGCCTTCGCGCTTAATGATCTCTATACTGTTGGGCAGGTAAACTGCCGGTCCGGCAGTTGTCATTTCGACTCTCGCGTTCCCTAGTTGGAGGAAAAAACATGCGTCATCCATTAGTTATGGGTAACTGGAAGCTTAACGGCAGCACTCACATGGTCAACGAACTGATCGCCGGTCTGCGCAATGAGCTGAGCAGCGTTGACGGCTGTGGCGTCGCCATCGCCCCGCCGGTGATGTATCTGGATCAGGCCAAGCACGCGCTGGCCGGCAGCCGCATCGCGCTGGGCGCGCAGAACGTGGACGTTAACCTGTCCGGCGCCTTCACCGGTGAAGTTTCCGCCAACATGCTGAAAGACGTCGGCGCCCAGTACATCATCATCGGCCACTCCGAGCGTCGCACCTACCACAAGGAAAGCGACGAAGTCATCGCCGAGAAATTCGCCGTGCTGAAAGAAGCCGGCCTGATCCCGGTGCTGTGCATCGGTGAAACCGAAGCGGAAAACGCCGCGGGCAAAACTGAAGAAGTGTGCGCGCGCCAGATCGACGCCGTGCTGAAAACGCTGGGCGCACCGGCGATGAAAGGCACCGTGATCGCCTATGAGCCGGTCTGGGCCATCGGGACCGGCAAATCCGCCACCCCTGCGCAGGCGCAGGCCGTGCACAAATTTATCCGCGATCACATCGCCAAGCACGATGCCGCGGTTGCCGCTGAAATCATCATCCAGTACGGCGGTTCGGTGAACGACAAGAACGCCGCAGAGCTGTTCTCCCAGCCGGACATCGATGGCGCGCTGGTTGGCGGCGCCTCGCTGAAAGCCGACGCTTTCGCCGTGATCGTCAAAGCCGCCGCAGCAGCGAAAAAAGCCTGATTGCCCTAGGCTTGCCATAAAAAAACCCCGGCTTGCCGGGGTTTTTTATTGCCACTTAAACGGCATCAACGTTTGCTGATTTCGTCGAATACGCCGCCGGTGGCGAAGTGCACCTTCTGCGCTTCGGTCCAGCCGCCGAAAGTGTCATCCACGGTGAACAACTTCAGCTGCGGGAACTGCCCGGCGAACTTGGCCGCCACCGCCGCATCGCGCGGGCGATAATAGTTCTGCGCCGCAATAGTCTGCCCTTCCGGTGAATACAGATACTTCAGGTAGGCGGTCGCCACCTCGCGGGTACCGCGTTTATCGACCACCTTATCCACCACCGACACCGTCGGTTCGGCCAGGATTGATTCGCTCGGCGTAATAATCTCGAACTTGTCTTTGCCCAGCTCTTTCTCCGCCAGCAGCGCTTCGTTTTCCCAGGCGATCAACACGTCGCCGATGCCGCGCTCAACGAAGGTGTTGGTCGAGCCGCGCGCGCCGGAATCCAGCACCTCAACGTTCTTGTACAGGTTTTTGACGAAGTCCTGCGCCTTGGCCTTATCGTTGTTATTGTGATGCAACGCGTAGCCCCAGGCGGCCAGGTAGTTCCAGCGGGCGCCGCCGGAAGTTTTCGGATTCGGAGTGATCACCGACACGCCCGGCTTGATTAAATCAGGCCAGTCATGAATCTGTTTCGGGTTGCCTTTGCGCACCAAGAAGACGATGGTCGAGGTGTAAGGCGCCGAGTTGTCCGGCAGGCGTTTGATCCAGTCTTTCTCGATGCGCCCGCGTTCGGCGATGGCGTCGACGTCATAGGCCAGCGCCAGCGTCACCACGTCAGCCTCGATGCCGTTGATCACCGAGGTCGCCTGTTTGCCGGAACCGCCGTGCGACTGGCGCACCGTCACCTTGTCGCCGGTTTCCGCCTGGTAGTGCTTGCTGAACGCCGTGTTGTAAGCCTGATAGAACTCACGCGTCGGATCGTATGACACGTTCAGCAACTGAATATCCTTCGCCATGGCGCCGGACGCCAACAGCACCAATGTCAGACCTACACCCCATTTACGCATCGACAGGCTCTCCCAGAAAATTAAGCGCAACCTCAATCGGTTGATTTAGCATCAGAGCCTGCCAGAAACTTTCCCGGCAACTAAAGAATAAAAAATTTTGGGATAGATGATTCTGGAATATGTCACCGGCGAGCATAAAAAAGCCCCCGGGAGCGGAGGCTTTTTTGTCGTGCGGTGAGCGGCGTATCAGTACAGCTTTTTCGCCGTTTCCAGCCAGTCGCCCTTGAACGGACGCTTCATGTTTTCGATCGCGTCGATGATGTCGTGGTGCACCATTTTTTCGTTCTGGATACCGACGCAGCGGCCGCCGTACCCCTGCAGCAACAGTTCGATGGCGTAGGCGCCCATGCGCGAGGCCAGGATGCGGTCATAGGCGACCGGCGAACCGCCGCGCTGAATGTGGCCCAGCACGGTGGCGCGGGTTTCACGCTTGGTTTCCTGCTCAATGTGGCGCGCCAGCTCATCGATGTCGCAGATGTGCTCGGTGATCGCCACGATGGCGTGTTTTTTGCCTTTGGCGATACCGGCCTTGATTTCGCACACCAGATCTTCGCGGTTGAATTCGATTTCAGGCAGTACGATGAACTCGCAGCCGCCGGCAATCGCCGCCGCCAGCGTCAGATCGCCGCAGTAACGGCCCATCACTTCCACGATAGAGATACGCTGGTGCGACGAGGAGGTATCGCGCAGGCGGTCGATCGCTTCCACCACGGTTTCCAGCGCGGTGAAGTAACCGATGGTGTAGTCGGTACCGGCGACATCGTTATCGATGGTGCCCGGCAGACCGATGCACGGGAAGCCTTCTTCCGTCAGGCGTTTGGCGCCCATGTAGGAACCGTCGCCACCGATCACCACCAGCGCGTCGATGCCGCGATTCTTCAGGTTTTCAATCGCCTTGGCGCGCACGTTTTCATCCCTGAATTCCGGGAAGCGGGCCGAGCCGAGGAAGGTGCCGCCGCGGTTGATCATGTCGGACACGCTATAACGGTCCAGCTGCTCCATGCGATCTTCGTACAAGCCAAGGTAGCCATCGTAAATACCAAAAACTTCCAGACCTTCTGAAAGCGCAGAACGCACAACGCCGCGGATTGCAGCGTTCATACCCGGCGAATCACCGCCGCTCGTCAGTACACCGATTTTCTTGATCATGACTACCTCTGAACTGTGTAGATGCAATTTCTTAAGAATTCTGTCTCCGCCGATCGTCTTGAAACCTCTCCGGCTGCAGAAAACCAGCTTTATGGCTTATTGCTGGATATTATATCAAAAACACCCAGCTGAATTGATTCAAGTCACGCAATATAACGGTTAAAACACCGCATGGCACGCTAGCTAACTCAGATATTCATGATAATACTTCGATCTGTGCCTCTATCTGATTATAGCTCCCAATGCCCCTGCCTACCCGGCGGCACCACGGAGCATGGATCCAGGTGAATGATGACGTCCGCCCCCGCAAAACGGTGCCGCAACGCCTGTTCCACCTGATCGGCCAACCGATGCGCCTCGCGCAGCGGCAGCGTGTCGTCCATCTCAAGATGCAGTTGGATAAAACGCGTCGGCCCTGACTGCCGCGTGCGCAGATCGTGCGCGCCTTTCACCCCGGGCCAGGAGGAAACCACGGCGATAATCGCCTGGCGCTCGTCATCCGGCAACGCCCGATCCAACAGCGACTGCACCGCTTCGTAGCCCATGCGCAGCGCGCTATACAGGATGTAAACGCCGATGCCCAGCGCAAACAGCGCATCCGCCCGCTGGAAGCCGTACCAGCTTAGCCCAAGAGCGATAAGAATAGCACCATTCATCATGACATCTGACTGATAATGCAGCATATCTGCGCGCACGGCCTGGCTGCGCGTTTTTCTGACCACCCAGCGTTGATAGGTGACCAGCATCAGGGTGCTGACTAACGCGATCACCGTCACGACGACCCCAACGCCGGGATCGCGCAGCGTTTGCGGCGCATACAGATGCTGGAAGCCGGTGAGAAACAGAAACAGGGCGGAACCGGAAATAAACATGCTTTGCGCCAGCGCCGCCAGCGACTCCGCTTTGCCGTGGCCGAAGGTGTGCTCGGCATCGGCCGGCTGCAGCGAATAGCGCACCACCAGAAGGTTGGTCAGCGATGCCGCGATATCGACCAGCGAATCCACCAGCGCCGCCAGCAGACTGACAGAACCGGTGTGGTACCAGGCGACGATTTTGATCAACAACAGCGACGACGCCAGCGCGGTAGCGGCCAACGCAGCGGACTTTACCAGGCGTGCATAGCGCTGTTCCATTGAGGGATCCCGGTCAAAAGGTATGGCGCTCAATATAGCGAAATGTCGGATAAAAAAAACCCCGCCATCATGGCGGGGAAGACAGGGATGGTGTCTATGGCAAGGAAAAACAGGGGACTACTCAGTCGTACTTCACTTCTGGGCAGAAGCTTGCTGCAAACCAGAAATTTGCTGCTCCATCTGCTGCATGCGCTGCTGATGTTTCTGGTCTAAAACACTTTTTTGCTCTGGCGTCAGCAGGTTATACATTTGGTTGCGCACCCGGGCCATTTCGACCTGGCGCTTGACCTGCTGTTGGGCCATCTTTTCCGCCTGGGCATACACGGCGGCTTCGTCAAATTTCTCTGCGGTCACCAGTTTATGCATGGCTTCCATTTCAGCTACATTGACACCAGGCAGATCGTGCCGGGCCTGGCGCATCAAATCGCGCATTTGCTGGCGCTGCTGTTCGCTGAGGCTGACACCGTCGAACATATGGTGCTGGCCGGGTACTCGGGTCATCGCGTCGTTGCCGGGAGGTTGAGCTGTGTCCGGTATAGTGTCGGCAGCGAAGGCAGCGGTCGAACCAATTGCCAGCAGTGATGCCATAACTAATGCGGTCACCTTACGCATTTCAACTCCTCAAGCTTTCTCACTTTGCGAATCAACGAGGAGCAGTGTACCGCCACACCTGAAAACCTGCGTCAGTGCATGTAAAACTACGTAAAGTCATGGAATGGCAACAGTTGATGACGTATTTTGCGTCTGGAGGTAAATCATAATGAACAAGATTCTGTTAGTTGACGACGACCGCGAGTTGACCTCGCTGTTAAAAGAACTGCTTGAAATGGAAGGTTTTAATATCGTCGTCGCGCACGATGGCGAGCAGGCGTTGTCGCTGCTGGACAGCTCCGTCGATCTGCTGCTGCTCGACATCATGATGCCGAAGAAAAACGGCATCGATACGTTGAAAGAACTGCGCCAACATCACCAAACGCCGGTCATCATGCTGACCGCGCGCGGCAGCGAACTGGACCGCGTGTTGGGCCTGGAGCTGGGCGCCGATGATTACCTGCCGAAACCCTTCAACGATCGCGAACTGGTCGCGCGCATTCGCGCCATTCTGCGCCGTTCCAACTGGAGCGAACAGCAGCAGCAGGTCGACAGCGGCGCCCCGACGCTGGATGTCGATGGCCTGCAGCTGAACCCCGGCCGCCAGGAGGCCAGCTTCGACGGCCAGGTGCTGGATCTGACCGGCACCGAGTTCACCCTCCTTTACCTGCTGGCGCAGCACCTCGGCCAGGTGGTGTCACGCGAACTGCTGAGCCAGGAAGTGCTGGGCAAACGCCTGACCCCGTTCGATCGCGCCATCGACATGCATATCTCCAACCTGCGGCGTAAGCTGCCGGATCGCAAAGACGGGCATCCGTGGTTCAAAACCCTGCGCGGGCGTGGTTATTTGATGGTATCTGCAACATGATCAACAGTTTGACGGCACGCATCTTCGCCATTTTCTGGTTCACGTTAGCCTTGGTGCTAATGCTGGTGCTGATGGTGCCCAAGCTCGACTCCCGCCAGATGACCTCATTGCTCGACAGCGAGCAGCGGCAGGGGTTGATGCTGGAACAGCACGTCGAGGCCGAGTTGCAAAACGATCCGGCCAACGATCTGATGTGGTGGCGCCGCCTGTTCCGCGCCATCGACAAATGGGCGCCGCCGGGCCAGCGCCTGCTGCTGGTCACCAGCGAAGGCCGGGTGATCGGCGCGCAGCGCAACGAAATGCAGATCGTCCGCAACTTCATCGGCCAATCCGACAACTCGGATCATCCCAAGAAGAAAAAGTATGGCCGCGTCGAGCTGGTCGGGCCGTTCGCGGTGCGCGACGGCGAAGACAACTACCAGCTGTACCTGATCCGTCCCGCCAACAGCCCGCAATCCGATTTCATCAACCTGATGTTCGACCGGCCGCTGCTGCTGCTGATCGTCACCATGCTGATCAGCGCCCCGCTGCTGCTGTGGCTGGCCTGGAGTCTGGCGAAACCGGCTCGCAAGCTGAAGAACGCCGCCGATGACGTGGCGCGCGGCAACCTGAAGCAGCATCCGGAACTGGAGGCCGGCCCGCAGGAGTTTCTGGCCACCGGCGCCAGCTTCAACCAGATGGTCAGCGCGCTGGAACGCATGATGAACGCCCAGCAACGGTTGATCTCGGACATCTCGCACGAGCTGCGCACGCCGCTGACTCGCCTGCAGCTGGCCACCGCGCTGATGCGCCGCCGCCACGGCGAAGGCCACGAGCTGGCGCGCATCGAAACCGAAGCGCAACGGCTGGATTCGATGATCAACGATCTGCTGGCGCTGTCGCGCGGGCAGCAGAAGGGCGAGCTGGCGCGCGAGCAGTTGAAGGCCAACGAACTGTGGGCCGACGTGCTGGATAACGCCCGTTTCGAAGCCGAACAGATGGGCAAGCAGTTGGAGATCGCTGCGCCGCCCGGCCCGTGGACGCTGTTCGGCAACGCGAGCGCGCTGGACAGCGCGTTGGAAAACATCGTGCGCAACGCCCTGCGGTATTCACACACCCGCATTGCCGTGGCGTTCAGCGCCGACAATCAGGGCGTGACCATCCAGGTTGACGACGACGGCCCCGGCGTCAGCGCCGAAGATCGCGAGCAGATCTTCCGTCCGTTCTACCGCACCGATGAGGCGCGCGACCGTGAGTCCGGCGGCACCGGCCTTGGCCTGGCTATCGTCGAGGCGGCGGTCAATCAGCATCGCGGCTGGGTGAAGGCCGAAGACAGCCCGCTTGGCGGTCTGCGGCTGGTGCTGTGGCTGCCGCTGCATCATCAACGCCTATCGTCTAAGACAGAACAGTAAGAGTTTGCTATCCTGCGCCCCTCGTTCACGAGGGGCCTGCAACATGCTGAACATCGTTTTATTTGAACCCGAAATTCCACCCAATACCGGCAATATCATCCGCCTGTGCGCCAATACCGGCTTTAATCTGCACCTGATCGAACCGCTGGGTTTCCCGTGGGACGACAAGCGCCTGCGCCGCGCCGGGCTGGACTATCATGAGTTCACCCGCGTTAGCCGTCATGCCGATTACGCCGCCTTTCTCGCCGCCGAAAACCCGCAGCGGCTGTTTGCCCTCACCACCAAGGGCACGCCGGCGCACAGCGCCGTCAGCTACCAGGCCGGCGACTACCTGCTGTTCGGCCCGGAAACGCGCGGGTTGCCTGCCGACATCCTCGATGCGCTGCCTGCGCAGCAAAAAATCCGCATCCCGATGCAGGCGCAAAGCCGCAGCATGAACCTGTCGAATGCCGTATCGGTAGTGGTGTATGAAGCCTGGCGGCAGCTGGACTATGCCGGTGCGCTGATCAAGGCGTAATTCGCGACGTCGCGCCATACTGGAAAGGTTAACCCCTTCCAGGCACGGCACATGGCTTTCGTCGCAGAGATTGTCACCCAGTTTCGCCGGCTCGAACCGGCGCTGAACGAGGCGCTGTTGCGGCTGCAACAGGCGCAAGACAGCGAAGCGCTGCACGACTTGCGCGTCTGCCTGCGCCGCATTCGCAGCCTGCTGCGTCCGTTGCGCGGCTGCCCCGGCGCAACCCGGCTCGATCGGGACGCCGCCGAATTAGGCAAGCTCACGACGCCGCTGCGCGATCTCGAGGTGCTGATCGCCGAGCTGGCGCGTCATCGCCTCGACTGGCAGGCCAACGCGCGCCAGAGCGAACTTCGGGCCCGCTGCCGTCAACTGCTCGCTCATCCGCAGCTCATTGGCTTTCCCTCGCTTTTGCACGCCTGGCCGCGCCGCTTTCGCCGCACCGCGCGGCGCGGCGCCAAACACCGCCTGAATAGACGCCTGCAGCGCCAGCAGCGGCAATTGCGCCGGGCATTGGCCGATACCGGCTACGATCGCCATCGCCTGCGGCTGCTGATAAAACGCCTGCGTTACGCGGCTGAAGCCTATCCGCAGCGCCTTCCCCTCTCTCCCGCCGCGATGGCGAGCCTGAAAGCGGCACAAAACGCCCTCGGTGACTGGCACGATCGGGAGATCTGGTGCCTGCAGGCAGAACATCAGGCGGATCTCTGGCCCTTGTTGCCCCGGTGGCAAGCTGAGCAACGCCAGGCGCTGGTCAGAGCGGACGCCTTGCTCGCCGCCTTATCACCGGCACTGGCGGCGAAAACCGGCGGCGCATCACGATCCTGAAAAAAGGCCGCAGCAGGGCACGCCCGGCCCCGAAAATGCCCGATGAGGCGCAGATAATGCGCTATGTTTTGTAAGGGTAATCACCACTCATCATAGGAAACCACATGAAAAAACAACGCTTGAGCGTTGCCATGGCCGTTCTGGCAGCGGGCCTGTTGCTGGCGGGCTGTTCGTCCAAAGTCACCCAAACGTCGCAATATTCGGGCTTCTTGTCCGATTACAGCAAACTGCAGGAAACCACCTCACCAAGCGGTCATAAAACGCTGCGCTGGGTAGATCCAAGCTACAAGGAATCCAACTATCGCGGCATCTATTTCCAACCGGTAGTCTATTTCCCGGCGGAGAAACCCACGGCGCGCGTCAGCCAGGACACGCTGAACAAGATTAAGGCCTACGCGACCCAGCGAATCAAAACCGCGCTGCAGAACCGCTTTACCATTCTGCCAAGCCCTACGGGCTCGCGCGTTCTGGTGGCCAAACTCGCCATCACCGCCGTTTCGGCCGAAAACGAAGACATGAAGTTCTATGAGGTGGTGCCGGTCGCGGCGGTGGTTGCCAGCACTATGGCGGCTACCGGGCACCGGACGCAAAATACCGCGCTGTATATCGAAGGCGAGTTGATCGACCAGGATACCGGTAAAACGGTGCTGGAAGTGGTACGCAAGGCCTACGGTAAAACCGTCAACAACGACAGCACGCCGGTCACGGCGGATGACGTCAAGGCGGCGATCGACGACATCGTTACCGATATCACCAACTTCCCTAAGCAGGGCTGACCGCCGCCTGAAAAACACAGGGGGAGCCGAAGCTCCCCCTGAATGGATACGCAAACGGCGTTCAAATGCCGTCGCCGTACTCGAAGCCGTGATTGGTGCCGTTGAAGTATTGGTCCATATCCATCGACGGCGTATCGCTCTCCGGCCGCCCGACGATGCGCGCCGGCACGCCGGCGGCGGTGGTGTGCGGCGGTATCGCCTGCAAGACCACCGAGCCCGCGCCGATCTTCGCGCCCTTGCCCACTTCGATATTGCCGAGAATTTTGGCGCCTGCGCCAATCATCACCCCTTCACGGATTTTCGGATGACGGTCGCCGCTGGTTTTACCGGTACCGCCCAGGGTGACCGACTGCAGGATAGAGACGTTGTTCTCCACCACCGCCGTTTCACCGATCACGATGCCGGTGGCGTGGTCGAGCATGATGCCGCAACCGATGGTCGCCGCCGGGTGGATGTCCACGCCGAAGGCGACGGAAATTTGATTTTGCAGGTAGATCGCCAGCGCCTGCCGCCCTTGCTGCCACAGCCAGTGACCGATGCGGTAAGCCTGCAGCGCATGGAACCCCTTCAGGTAAAGCAGCGGCGTGGAGTATTTATCGACCGCCGGGTCGCGCAGGCGCACCGCGAGGATATCGCGCGCCGCCGAAACGATCATCTGGTTGTCAGACTTGTAGGCCTCTTCCACCACCTCGCGCACCGCGATGGCGGGCATGATCGGCGTGGCCAGCTTGTTGGCCAGCATATAGCTGAGCGCGCTGCCCAGATTCTCGTGCTTGAGCAACGTCGCATGGAAAAAGCTGGCCAGCATCGGTTCACAATCAGCCAGTGCTCGCGCTTCTGATTTAATGCTGTTCCAGACCTGTTCCAACTCTTCTGACGACATCACATACCCCTTTACCTTGCCAAACGGGCCGCTTCACACGGTAGCGCGAAGCGGCCCAGGTCATTTGCGGGGTCAGCATTCAGCTGCCCCGACATATCGTTTTATGTCACGCGCTGGGTTTTTCGTCCTTTCGGGCTCGCCCCAGCAGGCTCAGCGCCGCTTCGCGGGCGTCCTTGTGGCAGTAAAGCACCTGATAAATCTGTTCGGTGATCGGCATTTCCACACCGTGCCGCTGCGCCAACGCCAACACCTCTTTGGTATTGCGATAGCCCTCGACCACCTGACCGATACTGTCCTGCGCTTCCTGCACGCCTTTACCCTGCCCCAGCATAATGCCGAAGCGACGGTTGCGCGACTGGTTGTCCGTGCAGGTTAGCACCAGATCCCCCAGCCCCGCCATGCCCATGAACGTCGAGGGATCGGCGCCCAGCGCAGAACCCAGACGGCTCATTTCCGCCAGCCCGCGTGTAATCAACGCGGTACGGGCGTTGGCGCCGAAACCGATGCCGTCGGACATGCCGGCGCCGATGGCGATCACGTTCTTCACCGCGCCGCCAAGCTGCACGCCGATGAAGTCGGGATTGCTGTAGACGCGGAAGCTCTTGCCGCAGTGCAGCAGCTGTTGCAGATCGTCGGCGAACTGCGCATCGGTCGCCGCCAGCGCGATCGCCGTCGGCAGGCCGGCGGCCAGCTCTTTGGCGAACGTCGGCCCGGAGAGCACCGCCAGCGGGATCGTCTCGCCCAACGCCTCACGCGCCACGTCCTGCAGCAACCGACCGGTTTCCGCTTCCAATCCCTTGGTGGCCCACACGATGCGGGCGTCCGGGCGCAGATGCGGCTTCAGCTGGCGCAGCACGTCGCCGAACACGTGGCTCGGCACCACCACCAGCACGTCGCGGCTGGCGGCCAGCGCACGTGCCAAATCGGCTTCAAGCAGCAGGGTATCGGGGAAGGGAACGTCGGGCAGAAACGCCTGATTGCAGCGATCGTGCTGCAACGTTTGAATTTGCGCGGGGTTGTGCCCCCACAGCACCACGGAATGGCCGTTACGCGCCAGCGTAATGGCCAATGCGGTGCCGTACGAGCCGGCACCGATAACAGTCATTGAAGCATTGACGGTGTTCATCAGGCATCCTGATGTGGTGCGGCACCTTCGCCTTCCGCCTGCTGCTGCAGATAGTTCATGAACAGCGCGTCAAAGTTGACCGGTGCCAGGTTCAGCTGCGGGAAGGTGCCGCGGGAAACCAGGCTGGTGATGCACTCGCGCGCATACGGGAACAGGATGTTCGGGCAGTATGCACCCAGGCAATGCGCCAGCTGCGTGCCTTCGATGCCTGCTACCGAGAAGATGCCCGCCTGTTGCACTTCGCACAGGAACGCCGTCTCTTCGCCCAGGGTCGCCGTCACGGTTACGCGCAGTACCACTTCATACACTTCGTCAGCCAGCTGGCTGGACGCGGTATCCAGATCAAGTTTAACTTCCGGCTGCCATTCCTGCTGGAAAACCTGCGGCGCGTTCGGCGCTTCGAAGGAGATATCCTTGGTATAGATACGTTGGATCTGGAAAGCCATTTCGGTGCTGTTTTGTTCTGACATGTGAGTAATACCCTTGGTTAAACGTCCTTATTGACACTCGGTGAACCGGCAAGCTGCTTAAAGCAGCGGATCCAGGCCGCCGCGAGCATCGAGTTCATATAAATCATCACAGCCGCCGATATGCCGGCCGTCGATGAAAATCTGCGGCACGGTGGTGCGCCCGCTGCGCTCGATCATCACTTCGCGCTTGGCGTTATCGCCGTCGATGGCGATCTCGTTAAACGCCGCGCCCTTGCTGTTCAACAGCGCCTTGGCGCGATGGCAGAACGGACAGGTCGCTTTGGTGTAGATATCAATGTTAGCCATGGATTGCCACCTCAAATAGGTTAAACGGTTATTTACCGCGCACCAGCGGCAGGTTTTCTCCGCTCCAGCCGGCGATGCCGTCTTTCAGCATCGTCACCTTTTCAAAACCGGCCTTGCTCAGGTTCTCCGCCGGCTCGCGGGAGGCGGTGCCGTTGGCGCATACGACGATGATCGGCTGCGCTTTGTGTTTTTCCAGCTCGCCCAGGCTGCCGCTTTTGATTTCGCTGGCGGTCAGGTTAATGGCGCTGGCCAGGTGACCACGGCGGAAATCGTCGCGGCTGCGGGTGTCGACCACCACGGCTTCTTCTTTGTTGATCAGGCGGATAGCTTCACCGCGGGCGATCTCTTTGACCTTGGAGAAACGGCTTTTGAAAGTCATGACGATCACGGCGACCAGCAGAGCGATCCAAGCCAGGCTCAGAATCGGGTGTCTGCTTACGAATGGCATAATTTCTTGCAGCATGGGGTGTAACAACTCCCGTCAGTTAAGGGATAAATAAGTCAAGGTTCCAGAGTATACCTGCCGAGTGCGGCAAATACAGCCAATAAGCAAGCGCGATTGTAGAAACTGCGGGCTGCGCTGAGAAATTCCCGAGGTCAGAGCATAAAAGCCCGCGCGATTCGCCGCAACCTTGATCTCTTTGGGCTATTTCTCGCCGGCGGCGATGTAAAATCAGCCGGTTTTTCGAGGGCGAACAGCCATGCTTGCGGCGGGCGCATGGCTATTCGCAGCTTAAAAAGTTCATAAGAGGTCAATGCAATGTCGAACAACAAAAAACCGATGGTCCTGGTGATCCTGGACGGTTACGGCCACCGTGAAGAGCGGCAGGACAACGCGATCCTGAACGCCGGCACCCCGGTGATGGATCGTCTGTGGCGGGAGCAGCCGCATACGCTGATCGCCGCCTCCGGGCTGGATGTCGGCCTGCCCGATGGGCAAATGGGCAACTCCGAAGTCGGCCACGTCAATCTGGGCGCCGGGCGCATCGTGTACCAGGATCTGACCCGGTTGGACAAAGCGATCGCCGACGGCGACTTCTTCGCCAACCCGGTGCTGACCGCCGCCGTGGATAAGGCCGTGGCGGCCGGCAAGGCGGTGCATATCATGGGCCTGCTGTCGCCGGGCGGCGTGCACAGCCATGACGAGCACATCCTGGCCATGATTAAACTGGCCGCTCAGCGCGGCGCCAAAGCCATTTATCTGCATGCCTTCCTCGACGGACGCGACACGCCGCCGCGCAGCGCCGAAGCCCCGCTGCAACGCTGCCGCGACGCCTTCGCCGCGTTGGGCGTCGGGCGCATCGCCTCGCTGATCGGCCGCTACTACGCGATGGACCGCGACAACCGCTGGGATCGCGTGCAGCTGGCCTATGACCTGCTGACCGCGGCCAAAGGCGACTCCGTGGCCGACGATGCGGTCGCCGGCCTGCAGGCCGCTTATCAGCGCGGTGAAAACGACGAGTTCGTCAGACCGACCGTGATCCGCGCCGCCGGTGAGACCGATGCCGCAATGCAGGACGGCGACGCGTTGATCTTCATGAACTTCCGCGCCGATCGCGCGCGCCAGATCACCCGCGCTTTCGTGAACGCGGATTTCGACGGTTTCCCGCGCGCCAAGCAGGTGCAGTTCGGCGATTTCGTGATGCTGACCGAATACGCCGCCGACATCGCGACCGCCTGCGCCTATCCGCCGGCGCCGCTGGCCAACACCTTCGGCGAATGGCTGATGAAGCACGACAAAACCCAGCTGCGCATCTCGGAAACCGAAAAATACGCCCACGTCACCTTCTTCTATAACGGCGGCGTGGAAGCGCCGTTCAAGGGCGAAGACCGCGTGCTGGTCAACTCGCCGCAGGTCGCCACCTACGATCTGCAGCCGGAGATGAGCGCCGCCGAACTGACCGACAAGCTGCTGAGCGCCATCCGCAGCGGCAAATACGACGCCATCATCTGCAACTACCCGAACGGCGACATGGTGGGGCATACCGGCGTGTATGACGCGGCGGTCAAAGCGGTGGAAACGCTGGACGCCTGCATCGCTCAGGTGGTTGACGCGGTGCGCGACGTCGACGGTCAGCTGCTGATCACCGCCGATCACGGCAACGCCGAGCAGATGCGCGATCCGGCCACCGGCCAGGCGCACACCGCCCACACCAGCCTGCCGGTGCCGCTGATTTACGTCGGCAAACCGGCGCGCGCGGTCGAAGGCGGCAAGCTTTCGGACATCGCGCCAACCCTGTTAACGCTGATGGGAATGGAAATCCCGCAAGAGATGACTGGTAAGCCGCTGTTCATCGTGGAATAATCCTTCTCCATGAGGGAGAAGGCGTTTTTTGCACTATCAAGGGTAACCCGAAGCGCAAACGCAGGCAGCCGGCCGCTGCCTGAACGCACCGCGCCAAGGACGTTCACCGCCATGTGCGCCAGCGTATTTTGCGCTGGCGTCTTGCTGTTGCCGCTCGCCGGCCAGGCGGCGGAAGACAATAAATCCCAGTTGAAAGACATCCAGCAGAGCATTGCCGAGAAAGAAAAAGCGGTGAAGCAGCAGCAGCAACAACGCAGCTCGCTGCAGGATCAGCTGCGTCAACAGGAAAAAACCATCGCCCAAGCCAGCCGCCAGTTGCGCGACACCCAGGGCACGCTCACCCAGTTGGGCAAGGACATTTCCGGCCTGAACGCCTCGATAGCCAAACTGCAAAAGCAGCAATCGACCCAGCAAAACCTCCTCGCCAAACAGCTCGACGCCGCCTTCCGGCAAGGGCAGCACAGCGCCGTGCAGCTGATCCTCAGCGGTGAAGAAAGCCAGCGCAGCGAACGTATTCTGGCCTATTTCGGCTATCTGAATGAAGCGCGCCAGAAAACCATCGAAGAGTTGAAACAGACCCGCGCCGAGCTGGCGAAGCAAAAAACCACGCTGGTGGCTAAACAGGGCCAGCAAAAATCCTTACTGAGCGAACAACAGACACAGCAGCAGAAGCTGGAGCAGGCGCGCGGCGCCCGCAAGAAAACGCTGACCGCGCTGGAAGCTTCGCTGGAAAAAGACCAACAACGCCTGGTGGAACTGCGCCAAAACGAAGCCCGCATGCGCGACAAGATCGCTCGGGCGGAGCGCGAAGCCCGTGCGCGCGCCGAACGCGAAGCGCGTGAAGCGGCCAAAGTGCGCGAACAGGTGCGCATCAAGGAACAGCAGGCGAAGAAAACCGGCACCACCTACAAACCTAGCGAAGCCGATCGCTCGCTGATGGCGCGAACCGGCGGCCTCGGCCGTCCGGCCGGCCAGCTGATGTGGCCGGTGCGCGGCCGCACGCTGCACGGCTTTGGCGAACAGCAGCAGGGCGAGCTACGCTGGAAAGGCATGGTGATCGAAGCCCGCGAAGGCAGCGAAGTGAAAGCCGTCGCCGATGGCCGCGTGCTGCTGGCCGACTGGCTGCAAGGCTATGGCCTGATGGTGGTGGTCGAACACGGTAAAGGCGACATGAGCGTGTACGGCTACAACCAAAGCGCGTTGGTCAACGTCGGGGCGCAGGTGCGCGCCGGCCAACCGATCGCGCTGGTCGGCACCAGCGGCGGCCAGGGAACGCCGTCGCTCTATTTCGAAATCCGTCGTCAGGGACAGGCGGTTAACCCACTGCCGTGGTTGGGAAGATAGATTTGCGTTATGTCAAAACCCGTACAGCTTTGTTAATCGGCTGTCTGCTGCAGGTTTACGCTGCGCAGGCAGGAAAACTCTCCATCGTCATCGATGACGTGGGCTACCGCCCTCACGAAGAAAATGCGGTGCTGCAAATGCCGACGGCGATCTCGGTCGCAGTCTTGCCCAACGCGCCGCATGCCCGCCTGATGGCCACCCGCGCCCACAGCCAGGGCCGCGAAGTCTTGATCCACATGCCGATGGCGCCGCTCAGCAAGCAGCCGCTGGAGCGCGATACCCTGCAGCCTGCCATGAGCAGCGACGAGATCCAGCGCATCATCCGCAACGCAGTGAACAACGTGCCCTACGCGGTCGGCATGAACAACCACATGGGCAGCGCCATGACCTCCAGCCTGCCGGGCATGCAGAAAGTGATGCAGGCGCTCGAAAGCTACCGCCTGTACTTCCTCGACAGCATGACCATCGGCAGCAGCCAGGCGACCCGCGCCGCGGCCGGCACCGGCGTGAAGGTGATCAAACGCAGGGTGTTCCTCGACGATACCGCGAACGAAGCCGACATCCGCCGCCAGTTCAACCGCGCGGTCGAATTGGCGCGGCGCAACGGATCCGCCATCGCCATCGGCCACCCGCGCCCGGCGACGGTGAAGGTGCTGCAGCAGATGCTGCCGTCGCTGCCCGCCGATATCGTGCTGGTCAAACCGAGCGCGCTGCTGAACGAACCGCAGGGCAACGGCGGTGGCAGCTACGTCCCGCCGCCGGTCAAACCGCAAAAACCGCAGCCGAAGAATCCGTTCAGCGGCGGCATCAAGCAGTGCAAGGTCAAACCGCCGAAGGAAAAAACCAACGCCGGCACCGCGCTGGGCGTTATCGCCGACGGCATTGCCACCTCGCCGCCGGTGAACTTCATCAAGCGTCATTGGCAACACTGGACGCAAGCCAAACCGCAAGCATAAAAAAGGGCCGGAATTCCGGCCCTTTTCACATTTGCCGAGATTAATCCCAGCTCAGCACCACTTTGCCCGACTTGCCGGAGCGCATGGCGTCGAAGCCCTGCTGGAACTCGTCGATCGAGAAACGGTGGGTGATGATCGGGGTCAAATCCAGACCGGACTGGATCAGCGCCGCCATCTTGTACCAGGTTTCGAACATTTCACGGCCGTAAATCCCTTTGATAAACAGCCCCTTGAAGATGACCTGATTCCAGTCGATCGACATATCCGAAGGCGGAATGCCCAGCATGGCGATACGCCCGCCGTGGTTCATCGCATTAAGCAGCGTGCGGAACGCCGGCGGCGCGCCGGACATTTCCAAACCGACGTCGAACCCTTCGGTCATGCCCAGTTCGGCCATCACGTCGCTGAGGTTTTCCTTGCTGACGTTCACCGCACGGGTCACACCCATCTTGCGCGCCAGTTCCAGGCGGTATTCGTTAACATCGGTGATCACCACATGGCGAGCGCCGACGTGTTTGCACACCGCCGCCGCCATGATGCCGATCGGGCCGGCGCCGGACACCAGCACGTCTTCCCCGACCAGATCGAACGACAGTGCGGTGTGCACCGCGTTACCGAACGGATCGAAGATCGAAGCCAGCTCGTCGGAGATGTTATCCGGGATCTTGAAGGCGTTGAACGCCGGGATCACCAGGTATTCCGCGAAGCTGCCCGGACGGTTCACGCCCACGCCGACGGTGTTGCGGCACAGGTGCGTGCGGCCGCCGCGGCAGTTGCGGCAGTGCCCGCAGGTGATGTGGCCTTCGCCGGACACGCGATCGCCGATGCTGAAGCCTTTGACTTCCTGACCGATCGCCACCACTTCGCCCACATATTCATGGCCGACCACCATCGGAACCGGAATGGTTTTTTGCGACCACTCGTCCCAGTTGTAGATATGCACATCGGTGCCGCAGATCGCGGTTTTGCGGATTTTGATCATGATGTCGTTGTGGCCCAGCTCCGGCTGAGGCACGTCGGTCATCCAAATCCCTTCTTCCGCTTTCAGTTTTGACAGTGCTTTCATGGTTTTACCTTATGCAATAACGCCAAGATCCTTACCGATACGTGTAAACGCCGCCACTGCGCGTTCGATTTGCTCCGGGGTGTGGTCGGCGGACATCTGGGTACGGATGCGCGCCTGGCCTTTCGGCACCACCGGATAGAAGAAACCGGTCACATAGATGCCTTCCTTGAGCAACGCATTGGCGAATTCCTGCGCCAGCTTCGCCTCACCCAGCATCACCGGGATGATGGCGTGATCGGCGCCGGCCAACGTGAAGCCGGCGGCGGTCATTTTTTCGCGGAACAGACGCGCGTTGGCCCACAGGCGATCGCGCAGGGCATCGCCCTCTTCCAGCAGTTCCAGCACTTTGATCGACGCGGCGACGATCGCCGGCGCCAGCGAGTTGGAGAACAGGTACGGGCGCGAACGCTGGCGCAGCCACTCCACCACTTCTTTCTTGGCGGCGGTGTAGCCGCCGGACGCGCCGCCCAGCGCTTTGCCTAACGTACCGGTGATGATATCGACGCGGCCCATCACTTCGCAGTATTCATGGGTGCCGCGCCCGTTGGCGCCGACAAAGCCCACCGCGTGAGAGTCATCCACCATCACCAGCGCCTGGTATTCGTCCGCCAGATCGCAAACCCCTTTCAGGTTGGCGATCACGCCGTCCATCGAGAAGACGCCGTCGGTGGCGATCAGGATGTGACGCGCGCCGTCGGCTTTGGCCTGCTTCAGCTGCGCGGCCAGCTCGGTCATGTCGTTATTGGCATAGCGATAGCGCTTGGCCTTGCACAGGCGCACGCCGTCGATGATCGACGCGTGGTTCAGCGCATCGGAGATAATGGCGTCTTCCGGGCCGAGCAGGGTTTCGAACAGCCCGCCGTTGGCGTCGAAGCAAGAGGAGTACAGGATCGCGTCTTCCATGCCTAAAAAGGCCGCCAGTTTCTGTTCCAGCTGCTTGTGGCTGTCCTGGGTGCCGCAGATGAAGCGCACCGACGCCATGCCGAAACCGTGGCTGTCCATGCCAGACTTGGCGGCGGCGATCAGCGCCGGGTGGTTGGCCAGGCCCAGGTAGTTATTGGCGCAGAAGTTGATCACATGGCTGCCGTCGGCGACGGCGATATCCGCCTGTTGCGCGGAGGTGATGATGCGTTCTTCCTTGAACAGCCCTTCACTGCGCGTGGCGGCAAGCTGTTGTTCCAACTGCTGATAAAAAGACGCTGACATTCGGTTATCTCCAGGATTGGGCTATTTGCGGCATATTTTACTGATTTGTAACCAAACTGACGAGAATGCGCGGGAGAGAATATTAAAATTGCAGCAGATATCACGGCAAACGGCGGACTTCAATGGCAATGCGGGATATTCGGAGCCCTTCCGCTGTTTGCCGCGGCATGAAATGCTATTATAACCGCCATTGAGCGTGGGGCATTGTGCCCCGCCAGGCAGCTTAGCAGGGGTAACCCAATGATTATCGTCACAGGCGGCGCCGGCATGATCGGCAGCAACATCATTAAGGCACTGAACGACAAGGGATATCGCGATATCCTGGTGGTGGATAACCTGAAAGACGGCACCAAGTTCGTCAACCTGGTCGATCTGGACATCGCCGACTATATCGATAAAGAAGACTTTATCGCCAGCATCGTGGCCGGCGACGATCTGGGCGATATCGAAGCGGTGTTCCACGAAGGCGCCTGCTCCGCGACCACCGAGTGGGACGGCAAGTACATGATGGACAATAACTATCAGTACTCCAAAGACCTGCTGCATTACTGCCTGGATCGCGAAATCCCGTTCTTGTATGCCTCCTCCGCCGCCACTTACGGCGGCCGCGAAGAGTTCATCGAAGAGCGTGAGTATGAAGCGCCGCTCAACGTGTACGGCTACTCCAAATTCCTGTTCGATCAGTACGTGCGCGAGATCCTGCCGGAAGCGGACTCGCAGATCTGCGGCTTCCGCTACTTCAACGTTTATGGCCCGCGCGAAGGCCACAAAGGCAGCATGGCCAGCGTCGCCTTCCACCTGAATACCCAGATCAACCGCGGCGAAAACCCGAAACTGTTCGCCGGCAGCGAAAACTTCAAGCGTGACTTCATCTACGTCGGCGACGTGGCGGCGGTTAACCTGTGGTTCTGGGAAACCGGCAAATCCGGCATCTTCAACTGCGGCACCGGCCGAGCGGAAACCTTCCAGGCGGTAGCCGACGCGGTGGTGGACTTCCACCAGAAAGGCGCTGTGGAATACATCGAGTTCCCGGAGAAGCTGAAAGGCCGCTATCAGGCGTACACCCAGGCCGATCTGACCAAGCTGCGCGCCGCCGGCTACGACGCACCGTTCAAAACGGTCGCCGAAGGCGTGAAAGAGTACATGGCCTGGTTGAACCGCACCGCATAAGCTGAAGGAATTAACGCTGGGTATGAAAATACTGGTTATCGGCCCTTCTTGGGTTGGCGACATGATGATGTCGCAAAGTCTCTATCGCACCCTGAAGGCCGAATACCCGTCGGCGGAGATCGATGTGATGGCACCGGCCTGGTGCCGCCCGTTGCTGGCGCGCATGCCGGAAGTCAATCAGGCGCTGGCGATGCCGCTGGGCCACGGCGCGCTGGGGCTCGGCGAGCGCCGCCGCCTGGGGCGCGCTCTGCGCGCCAACCGTTACGATCGCGCTTACGTTCTGCCCAACTCGTTCAAATCCGCGCTGGTGCCCTTCTTCGCCGATATCCCGCAGCGCACCGGTTGGCGGGGCGAAATGCGTTACGGCCTGCTGAACGATGTCCGCGTGCTCGACAAGGCCGCCTTCCCGCTGATGGTGCAACGCTATGTGGCGCTGGCCTATGACAAAGGGCGCATTCAGCGCGCCGACGATCTGCCGCAGCCGCTGCTGTGGCCGCGGCTGCAGGTGAGCGACGAAGAGATCGCCGACACCACCGCGGCCTTCAACCTGACCGACAGCCGCCCGATCGTCGGCTTCTGCCCGGGCGCAGAATTCGGTCCCGCCAAGCGCTGGCCGCACTATCACTACGCGGCGCTGGCACAACGGCTGATCGAGAGCGGCTATCAAATCGCGCTGTTCGGTTCGGCGAAAGACCATGAGGCCGGCGAACAGATCCGCGCCGCGCTGCAGGAAGATGCCCGCGATTTCTGCCTTAACCTGGCCGGAAAAACCCAGCTGGAGCAAGCAGTTATCCTGATCGCAGCCTGCCGGGCGGTGGTCAGCAACGACTCCGGTTTAATGCACGTTGCCGCAGCGTTGAACAAACCGCTGATAGCCTTGTACGGCCCAAGCAGCCCCGACTTCACGCCGCCGCTTTCCGACAAGGCGCGGGTGATTCGCTTGATCAGCGGCTACCACAAGGTGCGTAAGGGCGATGCCGAGCAGGGATACCACCAAAGTTTGATCGATATTCAGCCGCAGCAAGTGTTGGACGCGCTGACGCCGTTACTTGTCGCCAGCGAGGAATAATCATGCAGGTGTTAATTGTAAAAACCTCCTCGATGGGGGACGTGCTGCATACACTGCCCGCCCTGACCGACGCGCTGCAGGCCATTCCCGATATCCGCTTCGACTGGGTGGTGGAAGAAGGCTTCAGCCAAATCCCCACCTGGCACCCGGCGGTAGATCGCGTGATCCCGGTGGCCATTCGCCGCTGGCGAAAAAATTGGTTCGGCAACGACACTCGGCAACAGCGCTGCGACTTCAAACGCGCGCTGCAAGAACGCCGTTACGACGTGGTGATCGACGCGCAGGGCCTGATCAAAAGCGCCGCGCTAATCACGCGCATCGCCAAAGGCAACAAACATGGCCCGGACTGCAAGAGCGCGCGCGAACCGTTCGCCAGCTGGTTCTACAATGTGCGCCATGAGATAGACAAGCAGCAGCACGCGGTGGAGCGCACGCGCGAACTGTTCGCCAAAAGCCTTGGCTACGACAAGCCAGGCAGCTACGGCGATTACGCCATCGCCGCACGCTTTCTCAGCCGCCCGCCGGCCGATGCCGGGCAGTATTTGGTGTTTTTGCACGCGACAACCCGTGACGATAAGCATTGGCCGGAGCAAAACTGGCGTGAGCTGATCTCACTGACGGCGGACAGCGGGCTGAAGATCAAACTGCCGTGGGGAGCAGAGCATGAACATCAGCGCGCGCTGCGCTTGGCGGAAGGTTTTTCACATGTCGAAGTGCTGCCGAAGCTCAGCCTGCAGCAGGTGGCCGAGGTGCTGGCCGGCGCCAGGGGCGTGGTCTCGGTCGACACCGGGCTCAGCCATTTGACCGCTGCGCTCGACAAACCGAACATCACGCTGTTCGGGCCGACCGATCCCGGTCTGATCGGCGGCTACGGGCAAAATCAATACGCCTGTCGGCCAGAGCAGAGCAACAGCATGGCAGACATTTCCGCTCAGAAGGTGATGACGCTGATTCACGACAGGGTGCCGGTATAATGGGAACATTCTTCAAGCAAATATATCGTTATACGCATGCGCGCCCTTATAGGCATAACGAAAACCTCTGGCCTTACGTCAAGATAAAACGTGCCGCCAGCGGAGAGATCGTCGAGTTGAATTACCGTCGGCAGCGCGTGCCGCTCGTGCAATTGGCCGATCTGAAAGCACGTTTCTCTGGCGATATATTGCTGACTGCCACCGGCCCCTCGGTGAAGAATCTCCACCTGGAAAAATTCCCGGCCATGCCTGCCATGGGCGTTAACGGCGCCTATTATCTGCATGATCAGGTAGATTTTAGATTCTATGTCATTGTTGATATGGGTTTTATCGATAAAAAGGCGGAAATAATCGGCGATATCATCACCGACTCTCGCCTGACGCTTTTCACGACGGTGCACGGCGTGGCTAAAATCATCGACAGATTCAGCCTGGAGAAAGTGAAGTGCCGTTTGGCAGTGATTGAAGATGCCGCCTTTAAAATCTACCAAGCCAGAATAGTCAACAAAGAACTGTGGGCGGCCTATCACGATAACAATAACGTCACGTTTGCCGCCGACAGACAGGATATCGCTTTTAGCCACGACATTCGCCACGGCGTCTTCGATGCTGGCACTGTCGCCTACTGGGCGCTGCAAATTCTAACGTTCTTGGGTTTCGAACAGGTGTATATCATTGGGTTGGATATGAACAACTTTCACCAACCCCGTTTTTATGAAGCAGCGGAAAATAAGCTGCCAACCGAGTTGGAGGACAAGATCACCAGTCTGATCATGCCGTCGCTGAGCCATGCCAGCAAAATGATGAAAGCCAAGAACATCATGGTAAAGAACCTTTCTGTCGCCAGCGCAGTCAGCAATGACATTTTCGACAAGATCAATCCCGATGAAATTTTCAAATAACGCTTTTCAGCCACGGCAACTTTATGTCGTGTTCCTGTTTCTGTTTTCTTTTTTCAGCGCTATTTTTTGTGGCTATACAAAAGTGAATAATCTGTTTCACCTTGCCGCAATTTTTTTCACGATCGCGCTGTATCGCAATGCAGATCTTCGGCTAACCTTTTCGCTGAATCATGAAGTCCGCCGCGGGCTGGGTCTGATTGCAGCGATGTTATGCTACTTCGCTTTCAGCAATCTTTGGTCTAACGATCCGGCTAATATCGAATCAACCCTGACGCACAGCGTTTACCTGCTGCTTTATCTGTCCATGCTGATCAGCGTGCTTAACGGCGCAAAACGCGATTTGCTGTTTACCGTCATCACGCTGGGGCTCACTCTCCTGTGCCTGTATTCGCTCGTTTTTGATCACCAAGAAATTCTAGTCAGCCGGCAGGTCTCGAAAAGCAATCCGGGTCCCGGAAACGTCATTGATTTAGCGGGAATGGCAGGGATCGGCATCTTCCTCAGCCTGATCGTATTTCGCGAGAAGCGGCGCCTGGTTATTCTGGCCGTCATACCCATTCTGCTCGGCACCATGCTGCTGACCCAAAGTCGCGGACCGATGATTTCCCTGCTTATTGCCTTGCTGGTCACGCAATCCTATAGGCACTTAAAACTGAAGCACGCCGCTTATTTTCTCATCGCGCTGGTCGCGGTTAGTGCAGTTATTTTATCTTCAGAAATAGGGCAATTGCTGCTGACCCGTTTCGAAGAAATGTATACCCAAAGCTCCCTTCGCCTGAGCATCTGGCACCATATTTTCGAGCTGGTCGGCCAAAGTCCTTACTTTGGTTATGGATTCAACTATGAGCTGTCTTTCACCAATTATTCCGGTGAGTATATACGCACCACCCACAGTCTCTATTGGGGCGCGTTACTGAAAGGCGGTATCGTGGGTCTGGCACTGTTCATGGCGGTATTGAGCTATAGCGGCTTGCTGGCCCTGCGGCGCCTGCGCGACGGCATGCGTCTGGAAGCCGCGCTGTTTATCTTTATTCTGCTGTTTTACACATCGCAGGGGATGTTCGTGGTAGGTAATCCGTCTGAATCCTGGTACTTATTCTGGTTCCCGTTGGCGGTGATCATGACGACCAGAGTGAAAGCCAATGCCGGTTAACTGCCCGGGGCGGTTCTATAGGCCGCCCCGGATTTTCAGCAATCTTATGCGGCACCGAGACTCAACATGACCTTCTCCATTACCTTCTGACTGGTGATAATGCTTAAAGGTTGCCGGCGCTGTATATCGCTCAGTTGCTGCGTCTCCGTCGGTACGTGCATGACCTGATGCAGCTCAGGGTTCTGATAAGGACCCGTTTGTTTCGGATCGGCGGTCACGAACAGGCTGACAGTTTTGGTTTTCAGCGCAATGGCCAAATGCAATGGCCCTGTATCACCGGTAACCAGCACATCCATATTGTCTATCACCCCCAACAATTGCGGCAACGTCGTTTTGCCAATATAACTGGCCACCCGACTCTGTTCTTCCGCCGTTAAACCCGCCATAAATTCACGCTCTATCACTTGCTCTTTTGGTGCACCGATCAAGGTAATTTGATACTCCGTCGAATGCGCCAGCAACATTTTCGCCAGGCCGATAAAGTGGCTAACCGGCCAACAACGCAAGGGCTCAGAAGCCCCCATTTGAAAACCAATCACCACCTTGCCCAATGGTTTCGGCTGTTGAGGAAAATCCACCGGAATAAACATTTCCCGATTCTGCGCATCGCATCCCAATTGGCTAACCAGATCCAGCTTGCGTTGAATCAGGTGGCCTCGATCGCGAATGCTGATGCCGGTCAACCACTGCTCCATACCGCTCAAATCGTTTTTATAGACATCTTTAAATAAGTACTCGCAGCCGGAACAGATCGCCGTGATAACATCATAGGGCGCTTTCGAATGCAGTATCACCGCCAACTGCGGGCGATTCTTTTTCAATCGACGGATGACACCGAGCATATCCTTGGCTTTGTGATCCCAATAAATGACGTCGGAAAAATAGCTGCTGGTTCCGACTAAACCGCCATTCTTGTAGCTGGATACCAACGTGAGTTTAGCGCGGGGATAACGTTCACGGATCGCACGGATCGCCGGGGTATTGAACATCAAATCGCCCAACGCGGTTGTCGAAAAAATAGCAATGCGCTCAAAATCGCGATTTTTATCAAACGAGCGCTTATCTTTGTAGTTACCGCCAAACTTCGTATAAAACCGGAGACAAGCGTTAGCCAGCTTGACTTTCCATTGTTTCGACATATTGGTTTAATTCGCTTTAAGTTGATAATACTCGGCCAGCGTCATGCCCACCGTGCGCTGCTGCAGCCAGTCAAACAGCTGCTCCAGATCGCGGTACAGCCCTTCGATATCCTGCTCGGTTTTGAACGTCGGGCTGCCGCCCGGCATAAATTCGGAGGAGTGCAGCATGAATTCAACGTAGTCATGCCCCTGCGCCAGCGATGCCTCAGCCACGCTTATCATCTTGGCCACATTGCCGCCACTCGGCCGCAGCCAGTTGACGGACGGCGAACGCCGCTTGCCGCGCAGCCGGTCATAGCCCTGCTTGAAGGCATTCATCAGCGCCGAATGCTTGTACTGGATGCTCATCGGCACTTCCAGCAGCGACGAAGCGCCCGGTTTGGCGATGTTCTGCGGATCGATGAAATAGGCCTGCGACGGGAACCGGCTGTAATCTGTGCCGCCGTCGCCCTGCGGATTGCCCGGCGAAAACTGCCAGTTGACCCGCGGCGTCACCGAACAGTCCACCTGATAGCCGTATTCCAGCAGCAGCGAGGCATAATATTCGTTGAACGCCCAACGGCCGGCGCGATGACTGAGCATTTTGGTCTGGAAGGCGTCTTCCAGCAGCTTGGTCATGTGATCGACCTTGGCGCGGATCTGATCGGCGGGATACTCGATCAAATAAGGCTTGTGGCGCCAGTCGTCGTCGGTGAGCGGCGCTAGCGGCGGGCTGTTCCAGGCATGCAGGTGCATGCCCACTTCACCCGTGCCACGAGCGATCACGTCGCGCGCGAACTCGACATAAGCCGGGTCCACCGCCATTTCATAGTTGGTGAGATAAACCGGTTTGAAGGCGTATTTTTCGCACAATGCCTGAAAGCGCGGCAAGAAACGCGTGTTTTCGGTCGCGATGCGATCGTGGTTTTGCCACAGATTATCGCCTTCGGTATCAATGGTGATGAGAAACGCCGGTTTAGTCATGAATATCGAGCCTGATATCAACAGAATGCACTATGTTACGCAGGCCGTTTCGCCAGGGCAAACGACTTTGCTGCCTGGTTTGGACAACGTTGAAGCGCATTCGTCCCCGGCTCGGCGATTTTTTTACGACCAGGCAAGAAAACCTTGCAACAGTAGCCACATGCGATCGTGTCATTTAGAATCAAAGATTGGTTTCCCAGAAAGCGACCCATGATGAACGACGCGCCAGCCCCAACTTCCGCCCCATCCGTACAGCGTATTTTGATCATAAAACTGCGCCATCACGGCGATATGCTGCTGGTCACGCCGGTCATCAGCAGCCTGCGGCAAAACTACCCGCAGGCGCAGATCGATGTGCTGCTGTATCAGGAAACGCAGGAGATGCTGGCCAGTAATCCGGAACTGTCGACGCTGTTCGCCATCGACCGTCAATGGAAAAAACAGGGCGCCCGCGCGCATCTGGGGCACGAACTGGCGCTGCTGCGTCGCCTGAAGGCGCAACGCTACGATCTGGTGGTCAACCTGGCCGATCAGTGGCGCAGCGCCATCCTCACGCGCCTGACCGGTGCGCGTATCCGTCTGGGCTTCGATTTCCCCAAACGCCGCGGCTTCCTGTGGCGCCATTGCCATACGCAGCTGGTGCCGGTCGACAATCACGCCCACCTGCATACCGTCGAACAGAATCTTTCGCTGCTTGCGCCGCTGAACCTGCCCGCGCTCAATGAACATGTGACCATGAGTTACGATCCGCAGGATTGGCAGGCTTGTGAGCAACGGTTGCAGAAACAGGGCGTCGCCGGCGGTTATATTGTGGTGCAGCCCACCTCGCGCTGGTTCTTCAAATGCTGGAGCGAAGAGAAAATGGCCGCCACCCTCACCGCCTTGCAGGCCGACGGCCACCAGTTGGTGATCACCTCCGGCCCCGACGCCAGAGAACAAGCCATGGTCGAGCGCATTTTGGCACTCTGCCCGCCACAGGGTGTGATCTCGTTGGCCGGCCAGCTGACGCTGCGCCAACTGGCCGCCCTGATTGACCACGCCAAACTGTTTATCGGCGTGGATTCAGTGCCTATGCACATGGCCGCCGCGCTGCAAACGCCGTGCGTGGCGCTGTTCGGCCCTTCCAAGCTGACTTTCTGGCGGCCGTGGCAAGCTACCGGCGCCGTGATCTGGGCCGGCGACTTCGGCGAACTGCCCGATCCGGACGCCATCGATACCGGCACCGACGAACGGTATCTCGACCTTATTCCTACAGACGCGGTGATTGCAGCCGCGCGGAGCACGCTGGCATGAAAGCATTTCGTTTGGCGATCGTTCGCCAAAAATACCGCCCGGACGGCGGAGCCGAACGTTTCGTTTCCCGCGCCCTGGAAGCGCTGGAGCAACAGGATCTCGATCTGAACGTCATCACTCGCGAATGGCAGGGTGACGCCAATCCCAACTGGCATATCCACCTGTGCAATCCATTAAAGCTCGGCCGCATCAGCCGCGAACGGGGCTTCGCCGTGGCGGCCAGAGCGCTGTGGCAGAAAGAGCGCTTCGATCTGGTGCAAAGCCACGAGCGCATTCCCGGCTGCGACATCTATCGCGCCGGCGACGGCGTACACCGCCGCTGGCTGCTGCAACGCGCGCGGCTGCTGCCGGAATGGCGCCGCAAGTGGCTGTTCTCCAATCGCTATCACCGCTATGTGATGTGCGCCGAACGCGCCATGTACGCCGCGCCCGAGCTGAAAGCCGTCATCTGCAACGCCGAGATGATCAAGCAGGAAATCATCGCCGACTTTGGCGTGCCCGCCGACAAGATCACGGTGATCTATAACGCCATCGACAATCAAAAATTCCCGCCCGCCGACGAGGCCCAGCGTCAACGTCTGCGCGAGCAATATCAGATCCCGCAACAGGCGCACTGCCTGATCTTCGTCGGCTCCGGCTTTGAGCGCAAAGGGCTGGCCGCCGCCATCCGCGCCGTGGCGGCGACCGACAGCCACCTCCTGGTGGTCGGTAAAGACAAAGCCGAAAAACGCTATCGGGCGCTGGCGCAGTCGCTGGGCTGCGGCGATCGCATTCACTTTATGGGCGTGCAGAAGCAGACCCTGCCGTTCTATCAGGCCGCGGACGCGCTGCTGCTGCCGACGCTGTACGATCCATTCCCGAATGTGATTCTGGAAGCCATGTCATGCGGCCTGCCGGTTATCACCAGCACCACCTGCGGCGGCGCCGAGTTTATCACCCCAGGCCAGAACGGCTTCGTGACCGACGCGCTCGATGTACCGGCCATCACGGAGGCTATTCGGGCACTGCCGCGCCAGGCGCTGGGCTCATCCATGGGCGAAGCGGCGAGATTGCGCATTATGACGGCTACGCCGGCGCATCTGTCCGAACAGCTCATTTCCCTCTATAACCGGTTACTGGATTAGCTATGCGTATTCTGATGATCATCGATGGTCTGCCGGGCGGCGGCGCGGAAAAAGTGGTGCTGACCCTGTGTCAGGGCATGCAGCAACAGGGGCATGACGTCAGTCTGATCTCGCTGCGCGACGTCTGCAATTACCCTATCCCGTCAGGCATTGATTATCAGGTGGTAGCCGATCGCAGCCGTGCCCCCTGGCGCAAGCTGACCGAGCTGCCGCGCCGCGCCGCCGCGCTGGATCGCGCGATAGCCGAACACGAGCGCCAACGCGGCGCGTTCGATCTGGTGTTCTCCAACCTGCATAAAACCGATCGCATCGTCAGCCGCAGCAAGCGGCTGGCTTCGGACCGTCTGTGGTTCTGCATTCACGGCATTCTCTCCACCTCCTACCTCGGCCACCGCAAGGGTCTGGATCGCTGGCTGAAGCAACGCAAAATCGCCAACGTTTACCAGGGGAGAAATATCGTCGCCGTTTCACAGGCGGTCGGCGACGATCTGCAGCGGAACTTGCCGATCCGCCCGCGCCGCCTGGCGGTCATCAACAATCCGTTTGACCTCGACGCCATCCGGCAACAGGCGGCGGCGCCTTGCGAACTGGCCGGCCAGGACTATCTGGTGCACGTCGGCCGCTTTCACGCCACCAAGCGGCATGACCGCCTGCTGAAAGCCTATGCGCTCTCCGGCATTCAGGCGCCGCTGGCCTTGATCGGCACCGGGGATGACGCCCGCGTCGCCGAGGTCAAGCGTCTGGCGGCAGACTTGGGCATCGCAGAGCGCGTGCTGTTCCTCGGTTTCCAGACCAATCCCTATCCGTTTATCCGCCATGCCTCGCTGTTGGTGCTCAGTTCCGATAGCGAAGGGTTTGGCAATGTGCTGGTAGAATCGCTGTTGTGCGACACGCCGGTGGTCAGCACCCGCTGTCCGGGCGGCCCTGCGGAAATTCTGGAAAAAGCCGGCATGGCTAACGCGTTGGCGGAATTAAACGAAGCGTCGCTGGCAGAAAAAATGGCGGAAATTTACGCCAACCCGCCACAGATAAATCAACAGCAATTGCTGAGCTACGGGCTTGAGCCTATTTGCCATCAATATATTGAGCTGAAAGAAAAATAATAAAAAAATAAATAAGGCAGGGGATGCCTGCCTTATTTTCTTCGTTAGTTGAGCGCCTGCATTTTCTGCCAAACCTCATCGACAGAAACATCTTCACAGTGCCCCGACTCGCTCTGCAAAATATGATGACGGCCGGTCCATGGATGCCAGGACGTTTTATCGGTATCGCCAAAGAACACCACCATGTCCTTATTCAACGCAGCGGCAAGATGCATCTGCCCACCGTCGCTGCACAGCACCCGGTCGCATAAATCAAACCCGCCCAACAGCTCGCGCACCGACGCCGTCGGATAAAGCGCGACGCGTTCGTTTTGGCACAGCGCCAGCAGCTGTTCGGCGCGCTGCTGATCGCCGACGTCGTCCGGCGCCAGCGTGCCCTGCGGCGACCAAAAGATCAGCACGCCGGTGTGGGGATCGGCGGTCAGACGGTTGATGATTTCGGCATAGCGTTCAACCGGCCAGCGTCTTTTCGGGCTGCGGCTGCTGATATGCACGGCGCATACCCGTTCGACCGACGGCAGACGTTCCTGCAGCCGCTGCGCCGCCAATTGCCGCTCTTCAGGCGTCAGGAATACCCGCACCGGCGGGATCGGAATGGATTGATCGGTGATCGCCGATAAATAGCTGTAGGTGTGTTCGACCTGATGGAGGCCGCGGAAATCGTCCTTGCGGAACGGGCGATGAATATCTTTCGTGCCCAGATCGGCGCCGATGATATGGGTGGCGCCGGCCATTTTCGCTAAACGCAGGCTGTATTTGCATGGCACCGGGTTGGCCAGAATAACCGCATCGAACTTTATTTTGCGCAGCTTCAGGAAGATCATCAGACGTTCGAAATAAACGCCCAACGTCGTTTCATTTTTCGCCTTGTGCTTGGCCTTTTTATAGACAAAGACTTTCTCGAGATGAGGGTTGTTTTTAACAACGTCCTGGCTGACTTTATTGATCAGCAGATAAACTTTTGCGTCTGGATAGGCAATTTTCACCCCTTCAATCAGAGGCGTGGTGCAAACAAGATCGCCGATGTTGTCGCGGCGAATAATTAAAATATTCTTCATTCCGAGCCTATCGGCGAAATCGCTCGCCGGTTGTCTGAAACTGACACCCAAGGTTACCAAATTAGCGCCTTTCCCTTCCAGTTATGGTACTATTCCGAATAACCCATATAAATGAAATTGATAGAATGTTGCTGCGTTTATATCAGGTACTACTCTACCTCATCCAACCCCTGATCTGGCTCCGCTTACTGCTGCGCAGCCGCAAAGCTCCAGCCTACCGTAAACGCTGGGCGGAACGCTATGGCTTCTGCGCCGGGAAAGTCGTGCCGGGCGGCATCATGCTGCATTCCGTCTCCGTCGGCGAAACGCTGGCGGCCATCCCGCTGGTGCGGGCGCTGCGCCATCGTTACCCCGCTTTGCCGATAACTGTGACCACAATGACCCCTACAGGTTCAGAACGCGTCCAGTCCGCTTTCGGCAAAGACGTGCATCATGTCTATCTGCCCTACGATCTGCCCGGTTCCATGAACCGCTTCCTCGACCAGGTGAATCCCAAGCTGGTGATCATCATGGAAACCGAGCTGTGGCCTAACCTGATCAACGCGCTGCATCAGCGGCAAATCCCCCTGGTGATCGCCAATGCGCGCCTGTCGGCCCGCTCCGCCGCCGGCTATAAGAAAATTGGCGGATTCATGCGCGATATGCTGCGCCGCATTACGCTGATCGCCGCACAGAACCAGGAAGACGGCGATCGGTTTATCGAACTGGGCCTGAAACGCTCGCAGCTGGCCGTAACCGGCAGCCTGAAATTCGATATCTCCGTCACCCCGGAACTGGCCGCCCGCGCCGTTACGCTGCGCCGCCAATGGGCGCCGCGCCGCCCGGTGTGGATCGCCACCAGCACCCATGACGGTGAAGAAACCATCCTGCTGGAAGCGCACCGCAAGCTGCTGGAAAAACACCCCGACCTGCTGCTGATCCTGGTGCCGCGTCACCCGGAACGCTTCCCGACCGCCAAGGAGCTGGTGCAGAAAGCCGGCTTCAGCTACACCCTGCGCAGCAGCGGCGAAATCCCGTCTGGCAGCACCCAAGTGGTGATCGGCGATACCATGGGCGAACTGATGCTGCTGTACGGCATCGCCGATCTGGCCTTTGTCGGCGGCAGCCTGGTGGAACGCGGCGGGCACAACCCGCTGGAAGCCGCCGCGCACGCCATCCCGGTGCTGATGGGTCCGCATACCTTCAACTTTAAAGACATCTGCGCCAAGCTCTCGCAGGCCGAAGGCCTGATCACCGTGGCCGACGTGGATTCGCTGGTGAAGGAAGTGGAAACCCTGTTGACTGACGAAGATTACCGTCGCTACTACGGCCGCCATGCGGTGGAAGTGCTGTATCAGAATCAGGGAGCGTTGCAGCGCCTGCTGCAGCTGCTTGAACCGCATCTGCCGCCCCGGAGCCACTGAATGAGCAGCCGCAAAAGCCTGTCGGTGGTGATGATCGCCAAAAACGAAGCCGGGCTGTTACCGGACTGTCTGCGCTCGGTCGAGTGGGCCGATGAAATCATCGTGCTGGACTCCGGCAGCGAGGACGACAGCGTCGCCGTCGCCGAAAGCCTGGGCGCCAAAGTCTTCACGCACACCGACTGGCAAGGATTCGGCAAGCAGCGCCAGCTGGCGCAAAGCTACGCCAGCCATGACTACGTTTTGATGATCGACGCCGACGAACGCGTCACGCCCGAACTGCGGCAATCCATCGAACGGGTGTTGAACGCGCCGGACGACGGCGCCGTCTACAGCTGTGCGCGGCGCAACCTGTTCCTTGGCCGCTTCATGCGCCACAGCGGCTGGTATCCCGACCGCGTCAACCGCCTGTACGCCAACCCACGCTATCGCTATAACGACGATCTGGTGCACGAGTCGCTGAACATCGGCGACGCCAAAGTCATCCCCCTCAGCGGCGATATGCTGCACCTGACCTGCCGCGACTTCTTCGCCTTCCAGCGCAAACAGCTGCGCTATGCCGAAGAGTGGGCCACACAGCGTCATCGAGCCGGCAAGCGTTGCGGCTATCTGTCTATCCTGACCCACACGCTCGGCGCCTTCGTCAAAACCTGGCTGCTGCGCGCCGGCTTCCTGGATGGCAAACAGGGGTTGCTGTTGGCGGTGGTCAACGCGCAATATACCTTCAATAAATATGCCGCATTATGGGCATTGGGCCGCAACTACTCAGAGAAGTGAATCATGACCAGCAAAGCCATCTATCCCGGGACGTTCGATCCCATGACCAACGGCCACCTGGATTTAGTGACGCGCGCGTCGCTGATGTTCGATCACGTGATTCTGGCCATCGCCGCCAGCCCAAGCAAAAAGCCGCTGTTTAGCCTGGATGAGCGCGTGGCGTTGGCGACGCAGGTCACCTCGCATCTGGACAATGTGGAAATACTGGGCTTCAGCGAGCTGATGGCGCACTTTGCCGCACACCAGAATGCCAACATCCTGGTGCGCGGCCTGCGTGCGGTGTCTGACTTTGAATACGAACTGCAGTTGGCGAACATGAACCGCCATTTGATGCCGACGCTGGAAAGCGTGTTCCTGATGCCTTCCGAAGAGTGGTCGTTCATCTCCTCCTCACTGGTGAAGGAGGTCGCGCGTCACGGCGGCGATATTGCGCCTTTCCTGCCTGATGTGGTGACGCAAGCGCTGATGGCGAAGCTCGCCGCCGAGTGATGCTCAGCGCTGGCAGCGCCGGCAAAAGAAGGTGCTGCGCTGCCCGTGCTTGGCGGATTCGATCGGCGTGCCGCACGCGCGGCAAGGTTCTCCCGCCCGCCCGTAAACCTGCAACTCCTGCGCGAAATACCCCGGTTTGCCGTCCGACTGCAAAAAGTCGCGCAATGTCGTGCCACCCTGCTCGATAGAGCGCTGCAACACCGCCTTGATGGTCTTCGCCAGCAGTTCCGCTTCGGCTTTGCTCAACGAGCCCGCCGGACGATCGGGCAGGATCCCGGCGCTGAACAGCGATTCGCTGGCGTAAATGTTACCGACGCCGACCACCAGCTTGTTATCCATCAGCCACGGTTTGATCAGCGTGCGCTTATTGCGTGATTTTTCATACAGGTAGTCGCCGTTGAACGCTTCGCTCAGCGGTTCCGGCCCCAGATGCGCCAACACGCTGCTGGTCGCCAGGTCTTCGCACCACAGCCAGGCGCCGAAACGGCGCGGATCGGTATAGCGCAGGATCATGCCGTTGCTGATCACCAGATCGACGTGGTCGTGTTTGCCGGCCTCGTCTTCGTTTTCCTCGCGCAGCATGCGCAGGCTGCCCGACATGCCCAGGTGCACGATAATCCAACCGTTCTCCAGCTCGATCAGCAGGTATTTGGCCCGGCGCTGCACGCTGAGCACCGGCCGATCGCTCAGCGTCAGGATCTGTTCGGAAACCGGCCAGCGCAGGCGCGCGTTGCGCACCACCGCATACTGAATGCTGTGGCCGACAAGATAAGGCTCTATACCGCGTCTGCTCGTCTCAACTTCCGGTAATTCAGGCATCTGGCTTCCCCTCCGACGTTTTCTACCCTTTATAAAACAAAAAACCCGGCCAAGGCCGGGTTTTTCATTAATCCACTAAAATTATTTAATTTTAGCTTCTTTGTATACTACGTGCTGACGGACAACTGGATCGAATTTCTTCAGTTCCAATTTTTCCGGCTTAGTACGCTTGTTCTTCGTGGTGGTATAGAAGTGACCAGTACCAGCAGAAGAAACCAGCTTGATCTTCTCGCGAACACCTTTAGCCATGATTCAGTTCCTTAATACTTCTCACCACGGGCACGCAGATCGGCCAGAACCGTCTCAATACCCTTCTTATCGATAACACGCATACCTTTAGCAGATACACGCAGAGTTACAAAGCGCTTCTCAGCCTCAACCCAAAAACGGTGTGAGTGCAGGTTAGGCAGAAAACGGCGTTTGGTCGCGTTCATTGCGTGGGAACGGTTGTTACCGCTCACCGGGCGCTTGCCAGTAACTTGGCAGACTCGGGACATGTCTATTCTCCAAAAATCAAATCAGCTCGAGCTTCGTATAGGGTATGGCCGCCTCGTCAGGCTTTTAGAGCCCATCTCAGCAAACTTCATACTGAGGAGACTCTCGTCATCAGGTAGAAACCACACATCAGGTCAGAAACCTGCTGAGATAGGCTCTTGCGCCAAACCCAAGATTCTCAAAGGTGGCGTAGTATACGCTCTGAAGCGTAAGTGCTCAAGTCCCGAACAGCTAAAGATCCCACAAGGATCGCGAAAAAATCGCTTAAAGCCATCCGCGCTCGGCAAAAGAGACGCATTCACCCCGACCGATCACCAAATGATCAAGCACTCGGATCTCCAATAACTGACAGGCTTTCACCACCTGTTCCGTTATTAAACGGTCGGCATGACTGGGTTCAGCCTTACCCGAAGGGTGATTATGCGCGAGAATCAGCGCGGCGGCATTAGCCTTCAACGCTTCACGCACAATTTCTCTCGGGTAGACGACGACGCTGCTGATGGTACCAGCAAACATCTCCTGATGGCGAATAACCCGGTGCTGATTGTCTAAAAACAATACCAAAAAGACCTCTCGCTCGCGATGCGCCAGCAGGCTTTGCAGATAATGCTGGGTGACGCGCGGATTGAGCATGGCGTTTTCCTGCGACAAATGGCTGGAAAAGAAGCGCAGCGCCAGCTCGGCAATCGCCTGCAGCTGCGTATAGCTGGCGTCGCCCAGGCCTTTTTGACTGCAAAACGCCTGATGATCGGCCGACATCAGGTGGTAAAGCGAGCCGAACCGGCGCAGCAGCTGCTCCGCCAGCTGCATCACGTGCACGCCGGGCAACCCGGTGCGCAAGAAAATGGCCAACAGCTCCGCGTCGGACAGCGCCGCGGCCCCCTGCATCAACAGCTTTTCACGCGGCGCCAGCGCGCCCGGCCAGCACGCCACAGTCGGGTTGCTCATCGTGTTCCTCCCTGAAAGGGCTACAGCATGCCACGCGCCCCCGGCGCGTTCGACAGGTGTTTGATAACATTGCGAAGTGTTTCGCAAAGCACAATGTAACGCCCTGCAGCCATTGCGGAATCACTCACCTGAACGGCGGATATGCTAAAATGGCGCATCTTTCGGCTTTCAATCGGACAATGATGATGACGGGACTTTCCGGCAAACATATTGTGCTTGGCATCAGCGGCGGCATCGCCGCCTACAAATGCCCAGAGCTGGTGCGCCGCCTGCGCGACAGGGGCGCAGAAGTGCGCGTGGTGATGACCCACGCCGCCAAGGCGTTCATTACGCCGCTGACGCTGCAGGCCGTTTCCGGCCACCCGGTGTCCGACGATCTGTTGGATCCCGCCGCCGAGGCCGCCATGGGCCACATCGAACTCGGCAAATGGGCGGATCTGGTGATTCTGGCGCCGGCGACCGCCGATCTGCTGGCGCGCGTCGCCGCCGGCATGGCCAACGATCTGCTGACCACCGTCTGCCTGGCGACCGACGCCCCCATCGCCGCCGCCCCCGCCATGAACCAGCAGATGTATCGCGCCGCCGCCACGCAGGCCAACCTGCAAACGCTGCAGGCGCGCGGCATGCTGCTCTGGGGGCCGGACAGCGGCAGCCAGGCCTGCGGCGACGTCGGCCCGGGCCGCATGCTGGATCCGCTGGACATCGTCGAGCTGGCGAACGGTCATTTCTCCGCCCCGCAGGATCTGCAACATTTGCAGGTTATGATCACCGCCGGCCCAACGCGCGAAGCGCTGGATCCGGTGCGTTTCATCAGCAATCACAGCTCCGGCAAAATGGGTTTCGCCATCGCCCGCGCCGCCGCCGCCCGCGGCGCGCAGGTGACGCTGATCGCCGGGCCGGTGAGCCTGCCGACGCCGCCATCGGTCACCCGAGTGGACGTCACCAGCGCGCTGGAGATGGAACAGGCGGTGCAACAGCGCGCCGCGCAGCAGCAGATTTTCATCTCCTGCGCCGCCGTGGCCGACTACCGCCCCGAGCAGATCGCCGATGAAAAAATAAAAAAACAGGGTGATGAAATCGTCCTCAAGATGGTAAAAAACCCCGATATCGTCGCCGGCGTGGCGGCGATGACCAAAAATCGACCGTTTGTCGTGGGGTTTGCCGCCGAAACCCAGAATGTGGAAGAATACGCGCGGCAAAAACTGGCGCGTAAGAAGCTGGATTTGATTTGCGCTAACGATGTTTCGCTTGCAGAGCACGGGTTCAACAGCGACACCAATGCCCTGCACCTTTTTTGGCAGGATGGAGAAAAGCGCCTGGCGCTGAGCGACAAGGCACTCCTTGGCCAACGTTTAATAGACGAGATAGTCAGCCGTTATGATGAAAAAAATCGACGTTAAGATCCTCGACCCGCGCATCGGTCAGGATTTCCCGCTACCGACCTACGCTACGCCGGGTTCCGCCGGTCTCGACCTGCGCGCCTGTCTGGATAGCGCGGTAGAGCTGGCGCCGGGTGAAACCACGCTGCTGCCTACCGGCCTCGCGATCCACATCGCCGACGCCGGCCTGGCGGCGGTGATCCTGCCGCGCTCCGGCCTGGGCCATAAGCACGGCGTCGTGCTGGGCAACCTGGTCGGCCTGATCGACTCCGATTATCAGGGCCAGCTGATGGTGTCCGTTTGGAACCGCGGCCAGAAGCACTTCACCATCGAGCCAGGCGAACGCATCGCGCAGATGGTCTTCGTGCCGGTGGTGCAGGCCGAATTCAACCTGGTGGAAGAGTTCGACAGCAGCGAACGCGGCGAAGGCGGCTTCGGCCACTCGGGGCGCCACTAAGCGCCACCCAATGCACGAGGGCCGGCAGGGAAACGTCGCCTGAACCTTGCTTTCCGGGGAGAGGGATGTCTCTGCGGCAAGGTTTTACCGCGACAATTGCAGCGCACACCAGGCAGCGCGGAAAAAGGCCGTTAAGGCCGCTGACCCCAGCATCGTAAAAAAGCTATCACATAAGCCGCACAGAGCCTGCTCTGCAGCGGCCGGTGCCCGGGTTTCCGTCAGTTAAGTTTTAGCAAGGGTCTAATCAGACATGGCAGAAAAAGAAAATACGAAAAGGAATCGGCGCGAGGAAATATTGCAGGCGTTAGCCCAGATGCTGGAATCCAGCGACGGCAGCCAACGCATCACCACCGCCAAGCTCGCCGCAAACGTGGGTGTTTCTGAAGCTGCGCTGTACCGGCATTTCCCCAGCAAGACACGGATGTTCGACAGTCTGATCGAGTTTATCGAAGACAGCCTGATCACCCGCATCAACCTGATCTTGCAGGACGAGAAAGAGACGTTCAATCGTCTGCGCCTGATTTTACTGCTGATTCTGGGCTTCGCGGAACGCAACCCGGGGCTGACGCGCATCATGACCGGCCACGCGCTGATGTTTGAACAGGATCGCCTGCAGGGCCGCATCAACCAGCTGTTCGAACGCATCGAGGCGCAGCTGCGTCAGGTGCTGAAAGAGCGCAAATTGCGCGAAGGCAAAGGCTTTATCGTCGATGAAACGCTGTTGGCCAGCCAGCTGCTGGCCTTCTGCGAAGGCATGTTGTCGCGCTATGTGCGTTCGGAATTCCGCTATCGCCCCACACAGGAATTCGACGCCCGCTGGCCGCTGTTGGCGGCACAGCTGCAATAACGAACACGCCGGGCATGCCCGGCGTTGTTATTTATACCCCGTACTGCTCGCGGTAAGCGCGTACCGCCGCCAGGTGGTCCGCCATCTCCGGTTTCTCTTCCAGATAGGCGATCAGATCCTTCAGCGTGACGATTGAAATCACCTTACAGTGATAGTCGCGCTCCACTTCCTGAATGGCGGAGATATCCGCGCGGCCGCGTTCCTGACGGTCGAGGGAGATCAGCACGCCCGCCAGCGAAGCGCCGCTGGCACCGATGATTTCCATCGACTCGCGGATCGCGGTGCCGGCGGTGATCACATCGTCCACCAGCATCACGCGCCCCTGCAGCGGGCTGCCCACCAGCGAACCGCCTTCGCCGTGAGTCTTGGCCTCCTTGCGGTTAAAGCAGTAAGGCACGTCGCGCTCATGGTGTTCCGCCAGCGCCACCGCCGTGGTGGTGGCGATAGGAATGCCTTTATAGGCCGGGCCAAACAGCAGATCGAAATCGATGCCGGAATCCATCAGGGCTTCAGCGTAGAAGCGCCCCAACAGCGCAAGATCGCGCCCGGTATTAAACAGGCCGGCGTTGAAGAAATACGGGCTGGTGCGGCCGGATTTCAGGGTGAACTCGCCGAATTTCAATACCTGCTTGTTAAGCGCGAACTCGATAAACTGGCGCTGATAGGCTTTCATTACTGCTTCTCCTCGTCTGAATCTGCTTGGGTCTTGTCATTACTGCCGCCCGATCGCCGGGCATAAAAAAGGCGACTTCTCAGTCGCCTTGAAAAATCAGTCCGCCAGCGCCGCTTTCTGCGCCTGGAAGATGGTTTCGATGCCCCCTCGGGCCAGCGCCAACAGCGCCAACAGCTCATCGTGGCTGAACGGCTCGCCTTCGGCGGTGCCCTGCACTTCAATCATGCGGCCGTCTTCCATCATCACTACGTTCATGTCAGTTTCCGCCGCGGAATCTTCCACATACTCCAGATCGCACAGCGCTTCGCCATTGACGATGCCGACGGAAACCGCCGCCACCATGCCCTTCATCGGATTGGCTTTCAGCTTGCCGTTGGCCACCAGCGTGTTCAGCGCGTCGGCCAGCGCCACGCAGGCGCCGGAGATGGAAGCGGTGCGGGTGCCGCCGTCGGCCTGCAGTACGTCGCAGTCGAGGGTGATGGTGAATTCACCGAGCTTTTTCAGATCCACCGCGGCGCGCAGCGAGCGAGCGATCAGGCGCTGGATCTCCAGCGTGCGGCCACCCTGTTTGCCTTTGGCGGCTTCACGGGCGTTGCGGCTGTGGGTGGAGCGCGGCAGCATGCCGTACTCGGCGGTGATCCAACCTTGCCCCTGGCCTTTCAGGAAGCGCGGAACGCCCTCTTCTACCGTGGCGGTGCACAAGACTTTGGTATCGCCAAACTCAACCAGCACTGAACCTTCAGCGTGTTTGGTATAGTGACGGGTCAGTGTCAAGGGGCGAACTTGCTGTGGTGCTCTGCCTGCAGGACGCATGGGCTCTCTCCGGCTTCAAATCAACTATTGGCTGCGCATTATACGGGCTTCGTGACGTAATGCCTATCCTGCCCGCAGCCGCGACGCTATAATCGCCTCATCTTTTCCTATTACGGGTACGCATCAATGATCCGCAGCATGACCGCCTACGCCCGGCGTGAAATCAAGGGTGAATGGGGCAGCGCAGCCTGGGAGCTGCGTTCCGTTAACCAGCGCTACTTAGAAACCTACATCCGCCTGCCGGAACAATTCCGCAGCCTGGAGCCGGTGATCCGTGAACGTATCCGTGGCCGCCTGACCCGCGGCAAAGTCGAATGCAACCTGCGTTTCGAACTGGATCCAAGCGCGCAAAGCTCGCTGATCCTGAACGAAAAACTGGCCAAACAGCTGGTCGAAGCCGCCAACTGGGTGAAAATGCAGAGCGACGAAGGGGAAATCAACCCGATCGACGTGCTGCGCTGGCCGGGCGTGATGTCCGCGCAGGAGCAGGATCTGGACGCCATCAGCGCCGAGCTGATGCAGGCGCTAGACGGCGCGCTGGATGACTTTATCGTCGCACGCGAAAGCGAAGGCGCCGCGCTGAAAACGCTGATCGAACAGCGCCTCGACGGCGTCAGCGCCGAAGTGGTCAAAGTGCGCGCCCAGATGCCGAACATCCTGCAATGGCAGCGCGAGCGCCTGGTCAGCAAGCTGGAAGAGGCGCAGGTGCAGCTGGAAAACACCCGCCTGGAGCAAGAGCTGGTGCTGATGGCGCAGCGCATCGACGTCGCCGAAGAGCTGGACCGCCTGGAAGCGCACGTGAAAGAGACGCACAACATCCTGAAGAAGAAAGAAGCCGTCGGCCGCCGCCTCGACTTTATGATGCAGGAATTCAACCGCGAATCGAACACCCTGGCCTCCAAGTCGATCAATGCCGACGTCACCGCCTCCGCCATCGAGCTGAAGGTGTTGATCGAGCAGATGCGCGAGCAGATCCAGAACATCGAGTGATCCCGCTCCGCACGCCATCAAGCCCGCGCCAAGCGGGCTTTTTTATGGCTGCAGATCAGCGATAGGCGGCCGCCTGCTCTTCCTCCATCAGCCCCATTTTCTGCAGCTGCACCGCAATGCTCCAGGTTGAGCGCTCAAACTCATCACTCAGCGCTTCCAGCGTCGCCCCAGCCGCATGGCTCTCACGCAGCCGCAGTTTTTCTTCTTCCGACCAGGGGAAGCAGGCATTGGCCGGCCGGCCCTCGGCCAGATTCATCTGCCGCTTCTCCTCCGGCGTCAACCTGGCTTTTTTCTGCAGTTCGGATTCGCCGTCGAACTCGCTGGCCAATGCGAACAGCAGCCGGATAGCCTCCGGCGCGCAGGCCGCTGAAGCCGGTTTCAACAGCTCGCCGGTGTCGGGATTAACGCCGTTGGCCAGCGCCCTGAGCAACATACCGGTATTCATCGTTCGCCTCCTTGTTCGATAAAATGCGCGCCGGTCGCGGCGCCTTGCCCAAACATGTTTCTCCGCCTTAGCCGAGAAAACCACGCTTTGCGCCGGGAAAAATCGCCCATTGCGAGCCAGATTCCAGGCGCCTGAACGTGCGGGACGGTGGTTGCATCAGGCTGCGAGCCGGCAGGCATCATGGAAGACAGCCCACTAAGGAACGTCGGGGGCTTATGAAAAACTGCCGAGCAGCGCGTGCGGATGACAATCGGCAAGATATCCCGCATGCCATAAGTATTTTGTTCTAATTATCACGCAAGGTAATGAAAGGACGGCGATGCTGTGGCTAAATGTGTTTTTTTCCTGCCCGTGAACCGTACGGACCGTTTATGCCACAAATTCTGCAATTTATTATGGCCCTGGTGGTGATCGTCGCCCTAGCGCTGCTGGTCAGCAATAATCGCAAGAAAATCCGCCTGCGCTATATCATCCAGCTGTTGGTGATCGAAGGCGCGCTGGCCTATTTCTTCCTGCACTCCGCCAGCGGGCTCAGCGTGATCAAGCACGTCGCCGGCTTCTTCGACACCCTGCTCGCCTACGCCGCCCAAGGGTCGGAGTTCGTGTTCGGCGGCATGAGCAAAGATGGCCTGGCGTTTATCTTCCTCGGCGTTTTGTGCCCTATCATCTTTATTTCCGCCCTGATCGGCATTTTGCAGCATTTCCGCATCCTGCCGCTGATCATCCGTCTGGTGGGCACCCTGCTGTCCAAGGTCAACGGCATGGGCAAGCTGGAATCGTTCAACGCCGTCAGCACGCTGGTGCTGGGGCAGTCGGAGAACTTCATCGCCTACAAGGGCATCATCGGCGACATCTCGCCGCGCCGCATGTACACCATGGCCGCGACCGCCATGTCGACGGTATCGCTCTCCATCGTCGGCGCCTACATGTCGATGATCGACGCGCAGTACGTGGTAGCGGCGTTGATCCTTAATATGTTCAGCACCTTCATCATCCTGTCGATCATCAACCCGTATCAGGTCGAAGACGAGCCGGAGCTGAAGCTGAACAAGCTGCACGAAGATCAGAGCTTCTTCGAAATGTTGGGCGAGTACATTCTGGCCGGCTTCAAAATTGCGATGATCATCGCGGCGATGCTGATCGGCTTTATCGCGCTGATCTCCGCCGTCAATGCGCTGTTCTCGGCAGTGCTCGGCATCAGCTTCCAGCAAATCCTCGGCTACGTGTTCTATCCGCTGGCCTGGCTGATCGGCATCCCGGCGGAGGAGGCCCTGAAGGCGGGCAGCATCATGGCGACCAAACTGGTGGCCAACGAATTCGTGGCGATGATTGAGCTGAAGAAGATCGCGGCGGAGCTGTCGCCGCGCGGGTTGGGCATTCTGTCGGTGTTCCTGGTGTCGTTCGCCAACTTCGCCTCCATCGGCATCGTCGCCGGCGCCATCAAGGGGCTGAACGAGCAGCAAGGCAACGTGGTTTCCCGTTTTGGCCTGAAGCTGGTTTACGGCTCGACGCTGGTGAGCCTGTTGTCGGCGGCCATCGCCGGCCTGGTGCTGTAATCCCCACTCCCGGCCACAGGGCCGGGAGTTCGCTTTAAAACGCCACGCACACCGGCGCATCCACCCGCATTACCGAATCCTGCGCAAACTGCTGCTTATAGCCGCTGCGCAGCGCCTCGATATTCGCCTCGCTCTCTTTGCCCGGCGCATGGATCAACAGCAGCGCCTTGCTGTTCTCGCGCGCCAGTTTGCCGTCGTGGCCCAGCCACTGGCCTTTGGCATCAAACACCGTCAGCCCGTCTTTAAAGCGCGGCGTCACCTGGCTATCGACGAAGGTTTGCCACTCGGCGGCGGTGATCGCCGGCCCCGCAGGGCGGTTCAGGCCGAAGTAGAGCGTTGTTTGCACCAGCGGATCACCGGTGCGGCAAACCGGGGCGGGTGACGTTGCCTGGTGGCCTGGCGCCACGCAGCCGCTCAGCAGCAGGGCGGCCACCACGGCGCCGGCGGCCAGTCTCGGGGAGTTTTTCATCTGCAATCTCGATTTTTCGGTTGAAGAATTCGCTGCAAAAATCATAGTCAGCGATGGAAATTAGCGCGAAATTTCTAATGCTTTCATTAACAGCCAGATGTTAAAAAAGGCTGGTTATCGGCAGTAAAAACGGAGTTTGGATTAGCTATATTAATCCGAAACGCCATCGGTGAAAAAAACTCAGTGGCGCGCGTCCTCGGCGGCGATTACCCTGCCGGCCATCATTCTGACGCAAGTACGCTGTGAACCCCTTATGTTACTGAGCATCCTTTATATCATCGGCATCACCGCCGAAGCCATGACCGGCGCGCTGGCGGCCGGCCGCCGCCAAATGGACATGTTCGGCGTGATCATCATCGCCTCTGTCACCGCAATCGGCGGCGGGTCGGTGCGCGATATGTTGCTCGGGCATTTTCCATTGGGCTGGGTCAAACACCCGGAATACATCGTCATCGTCGCGATAGCGGCGATCGTCACCACCTGGGTGGCTCCCCTGATGCGCCATCTGCGCCGCCTGTTCCTGGTGCTCGACGCCGTCGGACTGATCGTTTTCTCGATCATCGGCGCCCAGGTGGCGCTGGATATGGGGCACAGCGCGATTATCGCCGCCATCGCCGCAGTGATCACCGGCGTCTTCGGCGGGGTGCTGCGCGATATGTTCTGCAACCGCATCCCGCTGGTTTTCCAGAAAGAGATCTACGCCGGCATCTCCTTCAGCGCCGCCTGGCTGTATATCGGCCTGCAGCACCTCAGCCTGCCGCACAATCTGGTGGTGATCCTCACGCTGGTCGCCGGCCTGAGCGCGCGTCTGATCGCCCTGCGCTTCCGCCTCGGCCTGCCGGTGTTCAACTACCAGCATCCGGATCACTGATCTCGGGGCGGCAACGCGCCGCCGCCGAGGCCAAAACTGCAAAAATGTCGCTCTTCAGCGCGCATATTCGCTCATTCGACGCTTTTTCCACGCAAAGCCGCGGGCAAAATGCGAGCTAACGCTGCACCCGGCGCGTTAGCCGTGTATACTGTGCGGAGAAAATACACATCCGCTGTTTTTGGCATATCAACCGTTATCAACGAACATCATCATGGCTCAAGGCACGCTTTATATTGTCTCTGCTCCCAGTGGCGCAGGTAAATCAAGTCTGATTCAGGCTTTGTTAAAGACGCAACCGCTGTACGACACGCAGGTTTCGGTTTCGCACACCACGCGCGACAGCCGCCCGGGTGAAAATCACGGCGAGCACTATTTCTTCGTCTCGAAAGACGAATTCCGCCGGATGATCGAGCAGGATGCGTTTCTTGAGCACGCCGAAGTGTTCGGCAACTATTACGGCACCTCGCGCGCCGCCATCGAACAAGTCTTGTCGACCGGCGTGGATGTGTTTCTGGATATCGACTGGCAGGGCGCGCAGCAAATCCGCGCCAAAATGCCGCAGGCGCGCAGCATCTTCATTCTGCCGCCGTCGAAGGAGGAACTGGGCCGTCGCCTGCGCGGGCGCGGGCAGGACTCCGAAGAGGTGATCGCCAAACGCATGGCTCAGGCCGTGGCGGAAATGACGCATTACGCGGAGTACGATTACCTGATCGTGAACGATGACTTCGATCTGGCGCTGTCCGATCTGAAGACCATCATTCGCGCCGAACGCCTGCGTTTGGGCCGCCAGTTGCTGCGGCATGACGCTTTAATCAGCAAACTATTGGCAGACTGAAGGCAGTTTCAGTATCATGCCCAGTCTTTTCGTCACCTGTGGAGTAGCACAAATATGGCACGCGTAACTGTTCAAGACGCTGTAGAGAAAATTGGTAACCGTTTTGACCTGGTGTTGGTCGCTGCTCGTCGGGCGCGTCAGATCCAGACCGGCGGCAAAGATGCACTGGTTCCGGAAGAGAACGACAAGTACACCGTTATCGCCCTGCGCGAAATCGAAGAAGGCCTGATCACCAGCCAGATCCTCGACGTGCGTGAGCGCCAGGAGCAGCAAGAGCAGGAAGCCGCAGAGATTCAAGCGGTTACCGCGATTGCTGAAGGTCGTCGTTAATTAGACAGCGAGTCCGCCTTGTACCTGTTTGAAAGCCTGAATCTGCTGATTCAACGTTACCTGCCCGAGGAGCAGATTAAGCGCCTCAAACAGGCATACCTCGTCGCGCGCGACGCGCACGAGGGCCAGACACGCTCCAGCGGTGAGCCCTACATTACTCACCCGGTCGCCGTGGCCTGCATCCTGGCGGAAATGCGTCTCGACCACGAGACGCTGATGGCGGCGTTGTTGCACGACGTCATCGAAGACACCCCGGCCACCTATCAAGATATGGAACAGCTGTTCGGCAAGAGCGTCGCCGAACTGGTTGAGGGCGTCTCCAAGCTCGACAAACTGAAGTTCCAGGACAAGAAAGAAGCGCAGGCGGAAAACTTCCGCAAGATGATCATGGCGATGGTGCAGGATATCCGCGTCGTGCTGATCAAGCTGGCCGACCGTACGCACAACATGCGCACCCTCGGTTCGCTGCGCCCCGACAAACGCCGGCGCATCGCGCGTGAAACCCTGGAAATCTACAGCCCCCTCGCCCACCGTCTGGGTATTCATCACCTGAAAACCGAGCTGGAAGAGCTGGGCTTCGAGGCGCTGTACCCAAACCGCTATCGCGTGATCAAGGAAGTGGTGAAAGCCGCGCGCGGCAATCGCAAAGAGATGATTCAAAAAATCCTCTCCGAGATCGAAGGGCGGCTGACCGAGGCCGGCATCGCCTGCCGCGTCAGCGGAAGGGAAAAACACCTCTACTCCATCTACCTCAAGATGCACCTGAAAGAACAGCGTTTCCATTCCATCATGGATATCTACGCGTTCCGGGTGATCGTCAAAGAGGTCGATACCTGCTACCGCGTGCTCGGCCAGGTGCACAGCCTGTATAAACCGCGCCCGGGGCGGGTGAAAGATTACATCGCCATTCCCAAGGCCAACGGCTATCAATCGCTGCATACCTCGCTGATCGGCCCGCACGGCGTGCCGGTCGAAGTGCAGATCCGCACCGAAGACATGGACCAGATGGCTGAGATGGGGGTGGCCGCGCACTGGGCTTACAAGGAAAGAGAACAGGGCGAAACCGGCACCACGGCGCAGATCCGCGCCCAACGCTGGATGCAAAGCCTGCTGGAGCTGCAGCAAAGCGCCGGCAGTTCGTTTGAATTTATCGAGAGCGTCAAATCCGATCTGTTCCCGGATGAGATTTACGTTTTCACCCCGGAAGGCCGCATCGTCGAGCTGCCCGCCGGCGCCACGCCGGTCGACTTCGCCTATGCGGTGCATACCGATATCGGCCATGCCTGCGTCGGCGCGCGCGTCGATCGTCAGCCGTACCCGCTGTCGCAGTCGCTGACCAGCGGCCAGACCGTCGAGATCATCACCGCGCCGGGCGCGCGGCCCAACGCCGCCTGGTTGAACTTCGTGGTCAGCTCGAAAGCGCGCGCCAAAATTCGCCAGATGCTGAAGAACCTCAAGCGCGACGACTCTGTCGGCCTCGGCCGCCGTCTGCTCAACCATGCGCTGGGCGGCAGCCGCAAGCTGGCCGAAATTCCGCAGGAAAACATTCAGCACGAGCTGGACCGCATGAAGCTGGCGACGCTGGACGATCTGCTGGCGGAAATCGGCCTGGGCAACGCCATGAGCGTGGTGGTGGCGAAGAACCTGCAGGGCGATCAGTCCAGCCTGGGCACCACCTCCGGCGTGCGCAACCTGGCCATCAAGGGCGCCGACGGCGTGTTGATCACCTTCGCCAAGTGCTGCCGTCCGATTCCGGGCGACCCGATTATCGCTCACGTCAGTCCGGGCAAAGGGCTGGTGATCCACCATGAATCTTGCCGCAATATTCGCGGCTATCAGAAAGAGCCTGAGAAGTTCATGGCGGTCGAGTGGGATAAAGAGACCGAGCAGGAGTTCATCGCCGAGATCAAGGTGGATATGTTTAACCACCAGGGCGCGCTGGCCAACCTGACGGCGGCGATCAACGCGGCCGAGTCCAATATTCAGAGCCTGAACACCGAAGAGAAAGACGGTCGGGTTTATAGCGCCTTTATCCGCTTGACCACCCGCGATCGCATCCATTTGGCAAACATTATGCGTAAAATCCGTATCATGCCGGATGTGATCAAAGTTAACCGCAACCGAAACTAGCGCTTATGAGTCCTGAACGCTATGCGCGGATTTGTGAAATGCTTGCGACCCGGCAGCCGGATCTGACGGTCTGCCTGGAGCAGGTGCACAAGCCGCATAACGTCTCCGCCATTATCCGCACCGCCGACGCCGTCGGCGTGCATCAGGTCCACGCCGTGTGGCCCACCACCCGCATGCGCACCCTGGTTTCCTCCGCCGCCGGCAGCAACAGCTGGGTCAGCGTTAAAACCCATCCCACTATCGGCGACGCGGTCGGTCACCTGAAAGCGCAGGGCATGCAAATTCTGGCCACCAACCTGTCTGCGCGCGCGGTCGATTTCCGCGAGGTGGACTACACCCGGCCAACCTGCGTGCTGCTCGGCCAGGAAAAAACCGGCATCACCGAAGAAGCGCTGGCGCTGGCCGATCAAGACATCGTCATTCCGATGATCGGCATGGTGCAATCGCTCAACGTCTCCGTGGCTTCGGCGCTGATCCTGTATGAGGCGCAGCGCCAGCGGCAAAACGCCGGCCTGTACCGCCGCGACAACAGCATGTTGGACGAAGAAGAGCAGCAGCGTCTGCTGTTCGAAGGCGGCTATCCGGTGCTGGCCAACGTGGCCAAGCGCAAGGGGCTGCCGCGTCCGCAGATCGACGAACAGGGCCAGGTGGTCGCCAGCGCCGAATGGTGGGCGGCCATGCAGGCGACGGTGCGCAAATGAAAGGCCACCTGCTGGATGCTGTCCCACTCACCACGCTTTCCGGGGTTGGCGCCAGCCAGGCGGGCAAACTGGCCAAGCTTGGCCTCGACACCATTCAGGATCTGCTGCTGCACCTGCCGCTGCGCTACGAAGACCGCACCCGCCTCTACCCGATCAACGATCTGCTGCCGGGCATCTACGCCACGGTAGAAGGGGAAGTGCTGCGCAGCGACATCAGCTTCGGCCGCCGCCGCATGCTGACCTGCCAGATCAGCGACGGCACCGGCATCCTCACCATGCGGTTCTTCAACTTCAACGCCGCAATGAAGAACAGCCTGGCCACCGGCCGCCGCGTGACCGCCTACGGCGAGATCAAACGCGGCAACCACGGCGCGGAGATCATCCATCCGGAATACCGTATTCAGGGCGAAACCAGCGAGGTTGAGCTGCAGGAGTCGCTGACGCCGGTTTACCCCACCACCGAAGGGGTGCGGCAGGCCACGCTGCGCAAGCTGACCGACCAGGCGCTGGCGCTGCTGGATACCTGCGCCATCGCCGAGTTGCTGCCGCCGGAGCTGAGCGGCGGCCTGATGAGCCTGCCGCAGGCGCTGCACACCCTGCACCGCCCGCCGCCGGACATCCAGCTGGCGGATCTGGAGCTGGGTAAACACCCGGCGCAAAAGCGTCTGATCCTCGAAGAGCTGCTGGCGCATAACCTCAGCATGCTGGCGGTGCGCGCCGGCGCGCAGAGCTATCAGGCGCAGCCGCTGCTGCCGGACGATCGGCTGAAAAACCGTTTTCTCGCCCAGTTGCCGTTCTCGCCGACCGGCGCGCAAACGCGCGTGGTGGCCGACATCGAAGCCGATATGCAAAAAGACTTCCCGATGATGCGGCTGGTGCAGGGCGACGTTGGCTCCGGCAAAACGCTGGTGGCGGCGCTGGCGGCGCTTCGCGCCATCGCGCACGGCAAGCAGGTGGCGCTGATGGCGCCGACCGAGCTGCTGGCCGAACAGCATGCCAACAACTTCCGCCAGTGGTTCGAACCGCTGGGGTTGGAAGTCGGCTGGCTGGCCGGCAAGCAGAAAGGCAAGGCGCGCATTGCACAGCAGGAAGCCATCGCCAGCGGCCAGGTGTCGATGGTGGTCGGCACCCACGCCATCTTCCAGGAGCAGGTGCAGTTCAACGGCCTGGCGCTGGTGATCATCGATGAGCAGCACCGCTTCGGGGTGCATCAGCGGCTGGCGCTGTGGGAGAAAGGCGAAGAGCAAGGCTTCCACGCCCATCAGCTGATCATGACCGCCACGCCGATCCCGCGCACGCTGGCAATGACCGCCTACGCCGATCTCGATACCTCGGTCATCGACGAGCTGCCGCCGGGCCGTACGCCGGTGACCACCGTCGCCATTCCCGATACCCGCCGCGCCGACATCATTCAGCGGGTGAAAAGCGCCTGTCTGGAAGAGGGGCGACAGGCTTACTGGGTGTGCACGCTGATCGAAGAGTCCGAGCTGCTGGAAGCGCAGGCGGCGGAAGCCACTTGGGAAGAATTGAAAACCGCGCTGCCGGAGCTGAAGGTAGCGCTGGTGCACGGCCGCATGAAAGCGCAGGAAAAGCAGGCGGTGATGCAGGCGTTTAAACAGGGCGAACTGCAGCTGTTGGTCGCCACCACGGTGATCGAAGTCGGCGTCGACGTGCCGAACGCCAGCCTGATGATCATCGAAAACCCGGAACGGCTGGGCCTGGCGCAGCTGCACCAGCTGCGCGGCCGCGTTGGACGCGGCGCCGTGGCCTCACACTGCGTATTGCTGTACAAAACGCCGCTGAGCAAAACCGCGCAAACGCGCCTGCAAGTGCTGCGCGACAGCAACGACGGTTTCGTCATCGCGCAGCGCGATCTGGAGATCCGCGGCCCGGGCGAGCTGCTGGGCACCCGCCAGACCGGCAGCGCCGAATTCAAGGTGGCGGATCTGCTGCGCGACCAGGCGATGATCCCCGAAGTGCAGCGCGTCGCTCGCCATCTCCATCAGCACTATCCGGAACACGCCCAGGCGCTGATCGAACGCTGGCTGCCGGAGAAGGCGCGCTACTCCAACGCATAAAAAAGGGCGCCTGCGGCGCCCTTTTCGTGATGACTCGCGATATCACCCCACCGCCGGGAACACCGGCAGCAGCAGATACAGCTTGATGACGATGGCGTTGGCGATATCGATAAAGAACGCTCCCACCATCGGCACCACCAGAAACGCCAGATGCGACGGGCCGAAGCGATCGGTGATCGCCTGCATGTTGGCGATCGCCGTCGGCGTGGCGCCCATGCCGAAGCCGCAGTGGCCGGCGGCCAGCACCGCCGCGTCGTAGTTCTTGCCCATCACCCGGTAAGTAACAAAGATCGCGTACAGCGCCATCACCAGCGTCTGCACCGCCAGGATCGCCAGCATCGGCAACGCCAGCGAAGCCAGCTCCCACAGGCGCAGGCTCATCAACGCCATCGCCAGGAACAGCGACAGGCTGACATTACCCAGCACCGATACCGCACGTTCGAACACGGTATAGAAACCGGTGAAGGCCAGGGTGTTGCTGAGGATCACCCCGACGAACAGCACGCAAACGAAGTTAGGCAGCTCAAACACCGTACCGTTCAGCAGGCCGGCAATCAGCTGCCCCAGGCTCAGACAGATGGCGATCATGGCGATGGTTTCGATCATCACCAGCGAGGTGATCAGGCGGCCGCTTTCCGGCTTCTCGAAACCGCTCGGCTGCACGCTGTCTTCCGGGGTGCCTTCCGGCGTAGAGGAGTGTTTGACCAGATAGCGCGCCACCGGGCCGCCGATCAGGCCGCCCAGCACCAGGCCGAAGGTGGCGCAGGCCATGGCGACTTCCGTCGCGTTTTCAAAGCCGTAGCGCTCGATGAACAGCTTGCTCCAGGCCGCCCCGGTGCCGTGGCCGCCCGACAGGGTGATCGACCCGGCGATCAGACCCATCAGTGGATCCAACCCCAGCATTTTCGCCATGCCGATGCCGATGGCGTTCTGCACCAGCAGCAGCCCCAGCACCACGAACAGGAATACCATCAGCGCCTTGCCGCCGGCGCGCAACCGCGCCAGGTTGGCGTTCAGGCCGATGGTGGCGAAGAAGGCCAGCATCAGCGGATCCTTCAGCGACATGTCAAAGCTGATTTCCCAGTTGGCGAACTTTTTCAGGGCTAACAGCAGGAGGGCCACCAGCAAACCGCCGGCGACGGGAGCGGGAATGGTATATTTTCGCAGCAGGGGAATGCTTCTGACGCACTTGCCTCCGAGAAGCAAAACCAGCGTCGCCGCGACTAACGTGCCATAAGTATCAAGATGAAACATCCAGGTACTCCATGTAAGGGAAAAGATCCAAATAAAAATAATAAGTTATAGAAAACCACTTAGTTTTTAAACTTGATGAGTGCAGGATTAGAAGTAAAAAACGCTGAGATGACAAGAAAAAATGAATGAAAATGCGACATAAACGGGAAAGTCGGCAACATAATATTTGCGCGCAACCGTTTGCTTTTGCGGGGCGGGGCATTAAAATGCCTGCTTTGCCGTATCTGGAAACGCCACACCATGAGCATGTCATCCTCCGAGCTTGATGCCGCGCGCCAAGCCGCCTCAGAACCCCGCGCCAGTGAACTGATTTATCGCCTGGAAGATCGCCCGCCGCTGCCGCAAACGCTGTTTGCCGCCGGTCAGCATCTGCTGGCGATGTTCGTCGCGGTGATCACACCGGCTCTGCTGATCTGCCAGGCGCTGGGCCTGCCGGCACAGGATACCCAGCACATCATCAGCATGTCGCTGTTCGCCTCCGGTCTGGCTTCCATTCTGCAAATCAAAACCTGGGGACCGGTGGGTTCCGGGCTGTTGTCGATTCAGGGCACCAGCTTCAATTTCGTTTCGCCGCTGATCATGGGCGGTCTGGCGCTGAAAAACGGCGGCGCCGACGTGCCGACCATGATGGCCGCGCTGTTCGGCACCCTGATGGTCGCTTCTTGCACCGAAATTTTACTGTCGCGCGTGCTGCATCTGGCGCGCCGCATCATCACCCCGCTGGTTTCCGGCATCGTGGTGATGATCATTGGCCTGTCGCTGATTCAGGTCGGTCTGACCTCGATCGGCGGCGGTTATGCCGCGATGAACGATCACAGCTTCGGCTCACCGAAAAACCTGCTGCTGGCCGGCGCGGTGCTGGCGGTCATCATCCTGCTGAACCGCCAGCGCAACCCTTACCTGCGCGTCGCTTCGCTGGTGATCGCCATGGCGGTCGGCTATCTATTGGCCTGGGCGATGGACATGCTGCCCGCCGACGCACCGGCAGCTCCAACGGCGGCGATCACCATCCCCACGCCGCTCTATTACGGTCTGGGCTTCGACTGGAACCTGCTGCTGCCGCTGATGCTGATCTTTATGGTCACCTCGCTGGAAACCATCGGCGACATCACCGCCACTTCCGACGTCTCCGAACAGCCTGTCAGCGGGCCGCTGTACATGAAGCGCCTGAAGGGCGGCGTACTGGCCAACGGCCTGAACTCGATGCTGTCGGCGGTGTTCAACACCTTCCCCAACTCCTGCTTCGGCCAGAACAACGGCGTGATCCAGCTGACCGGCGTCGCCAGCCGCTATGTCGGCTTCGTGGTGGCGCTGATGCTGATCGCGCTGGGGCTGTTCCCGGCGGTGGCCGGCTTCGTGCAGCACATCCCCGAGCCGGTACTGGGCGGCGCGACCATCGTGATGTTCGGCACCATCGCCGCCTCCGGCGTGCGCATCGTGTCGCGCGAGCGCCTGAACCGCCGCGCCATCATGATCATGGCGCTGTCGCTGGCCGTCGGCATGGGCGTCTCCCAGCAGCCGCTGATCCTGCAGTTCGCGCCGGACTGGCTGAAAACCCTGCTCTCTTCCGGCATCGCCGCCGGCGGCATTACCGCCATCGTGCTGAACCTGGTGTTCCCGCAGGAACACGAGAAAAAGTAACCCGCCCATTGGCGTTCAAACGGCCGCTTGCGGCCGTTTTTTATTGTCTATCAGACCATTGCCCTTGAGATGCCCAGCCAATTGCGGCATAAACAGGGTATCTTTTTTGACCGATGCGGATGTAGACGATGAAATTTATCGGAAAGCTGTTGCTGACGTTGCTGCTGCTGATCGTGCTGGCGATGGTGCTGCTGTACCTGGTCGGGCAAACCCGCTGGGCGGCAGGCCGCCTGAGCGCCTGGATCAGCGACAACAGCGAATACCGCCTGTCGATAGGAAAAATCACCCATTCGTGGCGCCAACCGGACCAGATCGGTCTGGAAGACGTGCAGCTGGCGCGCAGCGGCCAGCCGCAGGCGCTGGCCGCCAAACGCGTCGATCTCGGCCTCAGCCTGCGCCAAATCACCGAACCGCGCTATTTCCACAGCGTCACGCTGCGTGACGGCACGCTGAACGTGCAGCCGCAGACTGCGGCGCTGCCTGTACAGGCCGACGTGCTGCAACTGAGCAATATGGCGCTGCAATCCAACGATAACGCGTGGCAGCTCAACGCGCAGCAGGTCAATGCCGGCATCACGCCGTGGCGCCCGCTGGCCGGCCATCTGCTGGGGGACAACAATCAGTTCCAGTTCAGCGCCGGTTCGATGACGCTGAACGGCATCCCCGCTTCGAAGGTGTTGGTGCAGGGGGAGCAAAAGCAGGGTCAGCTGCTGTTGAACAATTTCGGCGCCGATCTGGCGCAGGGCGACCTGACCGGCGTAGCCAGCCGCGCCGCCGACGGCAGTTGGCAGGTGGATCGCCTGCGGCTGAGCGGCGTGCGCCTGCAGACACCGATGACGTTGGCGGAATTCATGCGGCGCTTTACCGCCCTGCCGCCGGTCACCCTCAAGCGTTTCGATCTGATCGACGCGCGCCTGGAAGGCAAGGCGTGGGCGTTTAACGATCTCGATCTGTCGCTGCAAAACGTCAGCATCGAAAAAGGCGACTGGCGCAGCGAAGACGGCTCGCTCAACGTCAATGCCAGTGATGTGATCAACGGCGGTTTCCACCTGATCGACCCGATCGCCACCCTGCGCCTCTCCTCCGCCGGCATCGCCATTCAGCAGTTCACCACCCGTTGGGAAGGCGGGCTGCTGCGCACCTCCGGCAATTGGCTGCGCGCCGGCAAACGCCTGCAGCTGGATGAAGTGGCCATGGCGGCGCTGGAGTACACCCTGCCTATCGACTGGCGCGAGCTGTGGCTGAAACCGCTGCCGGACTGGCTGGCCGAGGTGTACGTCACCAAGCTGACCACCAACCGCAATCTGATCATCGACATCAACCCGGCGTTCCCGTTCCAGATCACCGCGCTGGACGGTTATGGCAGCAACCTGCTGCTGGCGCGCGACCACCAGTGGGGCATATGGTCCGGTTCGCTGAACCTGAACGGCAGCGAGGCGACCTTCAACAAGATCGACGTGCGGCGCCCTTCGCTGGCGCTGAACGCCGACGCCGGCCAGATCGCCGTCACCGAACTCAGCGCCTTCATGCCTAATGGGTTGCTTGAGGCCAAAGCGACCGTCGATCAGTTGCCGGGCAAGCCGTTCCAGCTGATGCTGCACGGCCGCTCGGTACCGCTCAATACCTTGCAGCAATGGGGATGGCAGCCGGTGCCGCTGACGGGCGACGGCAACCTTGAGCTGCAGTTGAAAGGGCTGCTGAACAGCGACGGGCCGTTCAAAGCTTCATTGAAGGGGACTCTGCAAGCCACCGCCGGCGACGGCCAGACGGTGAACCAACAGCTGCCGTAATGCACTGCGCGGCCCGCCCTCAGGCAGGGCCGCCGCCTTACTCCTCCAGCGCTTCAGAGCCGCCCTGATCCAGCGGCACATCCGGCTCGGCCGGCAGCACCATGTAAGTGCCTTCGAACACCGCGCCCTTATCCTCATCGCCGAACAGATGCACTTCGGCGTGCACGCGCGCGCGGCGGCCGCGCGCCAGACGCGCCAAATCACCGCTCAGCGAACCGAGATCCGCCACCGCCCGCGGCCTGCCGGTGATCGGTTTGCTGTAGCGAATGTGCGCGTCCGCCAGAATGATGGTGCCGCCGAGATGGCGCTCACGCAACAGCAGCCAAATCAGCCCCCAAGCGGTCAGCGTCGCCAGTGAGAACAGGCTGCCGGCAAACAGCGTATGGTGCGGATTCTGGTTGCCGATCTCCGGCATGGTGGTGACGAAGCGCTGGCCGGTGTATTGGCTGATGCGCACGCCCATCTTTTCGCTCAGCGGGATATGTTCATACCAGGCCTGCTGCAATTGGCCGCACCAGTCGGGGCGATGCAGGATATCGTCCAGCGTCGCCACCGGTTTAATCATCAAGAAGTGACGGATCGGGGTGGTCTGCGGCGCGGTGATCTCGCCCTGATTGACGAACCCCAGCTTGGCGAAGAAATCCACCGCGTCTTCACGGGCGCTGCACACTACCCGCTTCACGCCTTCCTGCCGCGCGACGGACTCCAGCGTTATCGCTACCAGCGTCCCGAGCCCTTTATCCTGCAACGTCGGGTCTACCGCCAGAAAACGGATCGCCGCCTCGTTGTCGGCATTGATGTACAGCCGCCCGATGGCGACGATTTTACCGGCCTCGTCCACCACCATTTGGTGATGGGCCATGGCGTCATAGGCATCCTTTTCCGAACCCACCGGCTGGTGCAGCGGCTTGCGCAGCATTTCCCAGCGAAACTGGTAATATTCCTTCAGTTCTTGCTCTGTTACGGGTACTCGTAGGTGATACATAGACGCCTGTTCTCCGAATGCTTAGACCTGTAGCCAGAATGTCACCGGACCATCGTTGACCAGCGCCACCTGCATGTCGGCGGCGAACTCGCCGGTCTGGGTCTCTACGCCGCGTTCGCGGCATTGGCCAACAAAATATTGATACAACCGATCGGCGACCAAAGGCGCGGCGCCGCGCGAGAAGCTGGGCCGCATGCCCTTCTGGGTGTCCGCCGCCAGGGTGAACTGCGAAACGACCAGCACGCTGCCCCCGGCCTGCTGGACGTTGAGGTTCATCTTGTCGTTCTCGTCGCCGAAAATGCGGTATC
>NZ_JBJNOV010000021.1:0-20130 GCF_052166375.1 Serratia sp. CY83965
GGGTGTCCGCCGCCAGGGTGAACTGCGAAACGACCAGCACGCTGCCCCCGGCCTGCTGGACGTTGAGGTTCATCTTGTCGTTCTCGTCGCCGAAAATGCGGTATCCCAACACGCGTTCGCACAGGCGCTGCGCTTTTTGCTCGTTATCGCCCTGCTCCACGCCCAATAACACTAACAAACCGGGGCCAATTTTGCCTACCGTCTCGCCACCTACCGTGACGCTGGCGTTTAACACCCGTTGAATCAACGCAATCATTCCTGCTGCCCTTCTGGTTTTGGTTCCTGTTGTTCCGCCTTCTGCCGGCGGTCGTCGCGGTATTCGCCGATGGTCACGGTGATTTCCGCGCCGAGTAACACGATACACCAGCTCCAGTAGACCCACAGGAATAAAATCGGGATCACCGCCAGCACGCCGTAAATCAGCTGATAGGAAGGGAACATGGTGACGTACAGCGCGAATCCCTTCTTGCCCAGCTCGAACAGCAATCCGGCCACCACCGCGCCGATCAGCGCGTCTTTGGGCGGCACGCGCACCGTCGGCACGATGCAATACAGCAACCAGAAGGAGATACACGACAAAATCAGCGGGAAAATGCGCAGCACCTGATCCACCAGCCCGTTAACCCCGGTCTGCGCCAGCCAGTTGAGCGACAGCAGGTAGGAGCTGATGGCCATGCTGGCGCCCACCAGCAGCGGCCCCAACGTCAGCACCATCCAGTACACGGCGAAGGAGAAGACGATCGGCCGTTTGTTCTTGCTGCGCCAGATGGTGTTCAGCACGCTGTCCACCGAGGAGATCAGCAACAGCGCGGTGACAATCAGCCCGCAGGTGCCGACGGCGGTCATCTTGTTGGAGTTGGCGACGAACTGCTCCAGGTAGTTCTGGATCACATTGCCGGCGGCCGGCACGAAATTGGCAAAAACAAAGCGCTTCAGCTGTTCGCTGATGTCGGCAAACATCGGGAAAGCGGCGAACAGCGCGAACACCACGGTGACCAACGGCACCAGCGACAGCAGAGAAACATAGGCGAGATGGCCCGCCAGCATCGTCAGGCCATCGTGGTCGATGCGCTGGTACAGCAAACGCCCAAAAGTAACGCCGGGCTTAATCGCAGGGGGCAGCTTCTTGCGGCGGAAAAACGACATGGTCACTCCTTGATGTCCGTTGATACGCCTTAAGCTTAACGCGCCCTGCGCTCATTGGGCAAAATAGGCCGGCACCACGTCGCGATCGGTGACGTGCACCGTCTTGATCCCCAGCGCCTGCGCGGCGAGGACGTTCGCCGGGTGATCGTCGAAGAACACCGCGTCGGCGGCGGCGGTGTTTTCCGCGGCCAGCACATGTTGATAGATATCGGCCTCCGGCTTGCGCATGCCGAGATCTTGCGACAAATAGAGATGATCGGCGGCGGCGGCCACTTCAGGATAGTGCTGCGGCCAGTAGTTGCAGTGCAGACGGTTGGTGTTCGACAGCACCACCACCCGGTGGCCTTCGTTGCGCAGGCGCTGCATGATGTCGATCACTTCCGGACGCAGCGCGACGAATACCGCCTGCCAGCCGGTGGCGAATTGTTCGAAGCTGAGCGCGATGCCCATTTCATCGCACAGCTTGCCGGCGAAGTCTTCGTCGCTGATTTCACCGCGCTCATGTTGCTGGAACACCTCACCCATGGCGAAACGATCGGACAGCACCGCCAACGGCGTGCCGCTCAAATTGCTCCACACGCCCAGCACACGCTTGAAATCGATATCGACGATCACATTACCTAAATCAAAGATATACAGCATAGTCCTCTCCTGATGGGCCGGTGAGATTTCACTGTAGCGGGAAAAGGAACAGCTGAACAGGGAGCGAACGGAAAAGCGCATAGCGCGCCGCACAAACGGGGAACAACAGAGGAAAAAACTCAGGGCGCGAGAACCGCGCCCTAAGCATGAGACACTCAATCAGCGATTAAGCGTCTTTTGGACCGCGGCTGGCACGCTTACGATCGTTTTCCGTCAGGTGACGCTTACGGATACGGATCGAGGTTGGCGTCACTTCTACCAGTTCGTCGTCATCGATGAACTCCAGAGCTTGCTCCAGGGTCATTTTGATGGCCGGAACCAGGGTAGTCGCTTCGTCAGTACCGGAAGCACGCATGTTGGTCAGCTTCTTACCGGTCAGGCAGTTTACGGTCAGGTCGTTGGAACGTGAGTGAATACCGATGATCTGGCCTTCATACACTTCCGCACCGTGGCCCAGGAACAGCTTGCCGCGATCCTGCAGGCCGAACAGCGCGAACGCGACCGCTTTGCCCTGGCCGTTGGAGATCAGCACGCCGTTCTGACGCTGGCCCACTTCGCCCGGACGCACGTCGTCGTAGTGGCTGAAGGTGGAGTACAGCAGACCGGTACCCGAAGTCATGGTCATGAATTCGTTACGGAAGCCGATCAGACCGCGGCTTGGGATCACGTAGTCGAGACGCACGCGGCCCTTACCGTCCGGATCCATGTTTTTCAGGTCGGCTTTACGCTCGCCCATCGCCTGCATCACGGAACCCTGATGCTGCTCTTCGATATCCAGCGTCACGTTCTCGAATGGCTCCTGCTTGCGGCCATCGATTTCGCGGAAGATAACTTTCGGACGGGAAACCGCCAGCTCGAAACCTTCACGGCGCATGTTTTCGATCAGCACCGACAGGTGCAGCTCGCCACGACCGGATACGCGGAAGGCGTCCGCATCGTCGGTTTCTTCAACGCGCAGCGCCACGTTGTGTACCAGCTCTTTGTTCAGACGGTCAAGGATCTGACGCGACGTCACGTACTTGCCTTCTTTACCGCAGAACGGCGAGGTGTTGACGTTGAAGAACATGGTGACGGTCGGTTCGTCGACGGACAGCGCCGGCAGCGCTTCTACGGCGTTGGTGTCGCAGATGGTGTCGGAGATGTTCAGCTCGCCCAGGCCGGTGATGGCGATGATGTCGCCCGCTTCCGCCAGGGTGCTGTCGATACGCTCCAGACCCAGGTGACCCAGCACTTTACCCACTTTACCGTTGCGAGTTTTGCCTTCGCTGTCGATGATGGTGACCTGCTGGTTCGGCTTCACTTTACCGCGCTTGATGCGGCCGATGCCGATAACGCCCAGGTAGTTGTTGTAGTCCAACTGGGAGATCTGCATCTGGAATGGCGCTTCCAGCTCAACCTGCGGCGCAGACACGTGGTCGACGATCGCCTGATACAGCGGGGTCATGTCTTCCGCCATGTCGGTGTGGTCGACGCCGGCGATGCCGTTCAGCGCAGAAGCGTAGATGATCGGGAAGTCGAGCTGCTCGTCGGTCGCGTCGAGGTTCACGAACAGGTCGAACACCTGATCCACAACCCAGTCAGGGCGCGCGCCAGGACGGTCAACCTTGTTGATGACCACGATCGGCTTCAGACCATTGGCGAAGGCCTTCTTGGTCACGAAGCGGGTTTGCGGCATAGGGCCATCCATTGCATCCACAACCAGCAGCACCGAGTCAACCATCGACATCACGCGCTCTACCTCGCCGCCGAAGTCGGCGTGTCCTGGGGTATCCACTATGTTGATACGGTAACCGTTCCAATTAATGGCGGTGTTTTTTGCGAGGATGGTAATCCCACGCTCTTTCTCCAAATCGTTGGAGTCCATTACGCGTTCGGTGGCTTCCGCACGCTCTCCGAAAGTACCGGATTGTTGCAGCAGCTTATCAACCAGGGTGGTTTTACCATGGTCAACGTGGGCAATAATGGCGATGTTACGCAAATTTTCGATCACAGCTTTGCCTCGGGCATTAGAAATAGCGCGCTATTGTACACGTATTAAGCGAGGGACTAAACAAGATCACAACCATCTCTTATAAACAACCGCGTACCGGTCAGTTTGTGATCCCTTTCACGGTGCAAAAAGCCGCAATCGTTGCACTTTTGCACCATTTCAGTGCCCTCGCTCACTCCAATTGCACCATTTCGGTGCAATTTATCACTGATGGTGCATACTGGGGTTGGGTAAAACCCGCGCAGAAAGGCGATGAAAGCCTTTTTTAAAAGTTGGCACGCTTTTCGCTTTAGTCTTTTCAAGGCGAAAAAAAGCCAGTTCCACAGATTCGTTCCACGACGACGACAATGATAAACCGGGAGAGTTAAGTATGTCCGCTGAACACGTTTTGACGATGCTGAATGAGCATGAAGTGAAATTCGTAGACCTGCGTTTCACTGACACCAAGGGTAAGGAACAGCACGTGACTATCCCGGCTCACCAGGTAAACGCCGACTTCTTCGAAGAAGGTAAAATGTTTGACGGCTCCTCTATCGGTGGTTGGAAGGGCATCAACGAATCTGACATGGTGCTGATGCCGGACGCCAGCACGGCGGTTCTGGATCCATTCTTCGAAGAACCTACGCTGATCATTCGCTGCGACATTCTCGAGCCGGGCACTATGCAAGGCTACGATCGCGACCCGCGCTCCATTTCCAAACGCGCCGAAGACTTCCTGCGCTCCTCCGGCATCGCGGACACCGTGCTGTTCGGGCCAGAGCCTGAGTTCTTCCTGTTCGACGACATCCGCTTCGGCAGCAGCATCCGCGGTTCCCACGTGGCGATCGACGATATCGAAGGCGCCTGGAACTCCGGCACAAAATACGACGGCGGCAACAAAGGCCACCGTCCGGCGGTGAAAGGCGGTTACTTCCCGGTTCCACCGGTCGACTCTTCGCAGGATCTGCGTTCCACCATGTGTCTGACCATGGAAGAGATGGGCCTGGTGGTTGAAGCGCACCACCACGAAGTGGCGACCGCCGGTCAGAACGAAGTGGCGACCCGCTTCAACACCATGACCAAGAAAGCCGACGAAATTCAGATCTACAAGTACGTAGTGCACAACGTGGCGCACGCCTTCGGTAAAACCGCGACCTTCATGCCGAAGCCTATGTTCGGCGACAACGGTTCCGGCATGCACTGCCATATGTCGCTGTCCAAGAACGGCACCAACCTGTTCGCCGGCGACAAATACGGCGGCCTGTCTGAAACCGCGCTGTTCTACATCGGCGGCATCATCAAGCACGCCAAGGCGATCAACGCGCTGGCCAACCCGACCACCAACTCGTACAAACGTCTGGTGCCGGGCTACGAAGCGCCGGTGATGCTGGCTTACTCCGCCCGTAACCGCTCCGCGTCCATCCGTATCCCGGTGGTCGCCAGCCCGAAAGCGCGCCGCATCGAAGCCCGCTTCCCGGATCCGGCGGCTAACCCATACCTGTGCTTCGCCGCGCTGCTGATGGCCGGCCTGGACGGCATCATCAACAAGATCCACCCTGGCGACGCCATGGACAAAAACCTGTACGACCTGCCGCCGGAAGAAGAAGCCGAGATCCCAAAAGTGGCCGGCTCGCTGGACGAGGCGATGGCCGCACTGAACGAAGACCGCGAGTTCCTGACCCGCGGCGGCGTGTTCACCGACGATGCGATCGATGCCTACATCGAACTGCGCAAAGAAGAGATGGACCGCATTCGCATGACGCCACACCCGGTCGAGTTCGAACTGTACTACAGCGTCTAAGTTCTACCCGCGCCGTCTGCCCTGGCGGACGGCGCCCACAATTTTTGTTATCGCTTTTTTGTTGCCGTGGAAACTTTCAGCCCATCTTCGGATGGGTTTTTTTCTCCACCGTATTTTCTGCAAAACTATTCCATACCGTGTCGATCCCGGATGGAGTAGGATAGATGCACTAAAAAGGTGCAGGAGTCTGCTGTATGGCAACTGGCAAGCTGCCCGATGCTGGGCAGATCCTCAATTCACTCATCAACAGCATCCTGCTGTTGGATGACTCACTGGCGGTTCACTACGCCAACCCGGCGGCACAGCAGCTGCTGGCGCAAAGCTCCCGCAAGCTGTTCGGTACGCCGCTGCCCGATTTGCTCGGTTATTTTTCGCTGAACGTCTCTTTGATGCGCGAAAGCCTGCGCGCCGGGCAGGGCTTCACCGATAACGAAGTGACCCTGGTGGTCGACGGCCGCGCGCATATCCTTTCCCTGACCGCTCAGGCGCTGCCGGAAGGCTATATCCTGGTCGAACTGGCGCCGATGGACAATCAGCGCCGCCTGAGCCAGGAACAGCTGCAGCATGCCCAACAGGTGGCGGCCCGCGATCTGGTGCGCGGTTTGGCGCACGAAATCAAAAACCCGCTGGGCGGCCTGCGGGGCGCGGCGCAGCTGCTGGCCAAGGCGCTGCCCGATCCGGCGCTGACCGAATACACCAAGGTGATCATTGAGCAGGCCGATCGGCTGCGCAATCTGGTGGATCGCCTGCTCGGGCCGCAACGGCCCGGCCAGCACATCACCCAAAGCATCCATCAGGTCGCGGAGCGCGTCTGCCAACTGGTGTCGCTGGAAATGCCGGATAACGTCACGCTGGTGCGCGACTACGATCCGAGCCTGCCGGAAATGGCCCACGATCCGGATCAGATAGAACAGGTGCTGCTGAACATCACCCGCAATGCGCTGCAGGCGTTGGGCGAGGCGGGCGGCACCATCACGCTGCGCACCCGCACCGCGTTTCAGATTACGTTGCACGGCACCCGCTACCGACTGGCGGCGCGCATCGACGTCGAAGACGACGGCCCCGGCGTGCCGGCGCAGCTGCAGGACACGCTGTTCTACCCGATGGTCAGCGGCCGTGAAGGCGGTACCGGCCTGGGATTATCCATCGCCCGCAATCTGATCGATCAGCATTGCGGAAAAATTGAATTCAACAGTTGGCCAGGTCATACCGAATTCTCGGTCTACCTGCCCATTCGTCAGTGAGGTTTGCAATGCAACGAGGGATAGTCTGGATCGTCGATGACGATAGCTCCATCCGCTGGGTGCTTGAGCGCGCGCTCACCGGCGCGGGCCTGAGCTGCGCCACCTTCGAAGGCGGCAATGACGTGCTGGAAGCCTTGGCCACGCAAACTCCCGACGTGCTGCTGTCCGATATCCGCATGCCGGGCATTGATGGTCTGGCGCTGCTCAAGCAGATCAAACAGCGTCACCCGATGCTGCCGGTGATCATCATGACCGCGCATTCGGATTTGGACGCCGCCGTCAGCGCTTATCAGCAAGGGGCCTTCGACTACCTGCCGAAGCCGTTCGACATCGACGAAGCGGTGGCGCTGGTCGAGCGCGCCATCAGCCATTATCAGGAACAGCAGCAGCCGGTGCGCAGCCAGCCGGCCAGCGATCCGGCGGCGGACATCATCGGCGAGGCGCCGGCGATGCAGGACGTGTTTCGCATCATCGGTCGGCTCTCGCGTTCGTCGATCAGCGTGCTGATCAACGGCGAATCCGGCACCGGTAAAGAGCTGGTGGCGCATGCGCTGCACCGCCACAGCCCGCGCGCCAAATCACCGTTCATCGCCCTGAACATGGCCGCTATTCCCAAGGATCTGATCGAGTCCGAGCTGTTCGGCCACGAGAAAGGCGCCTTCACCGGCGCTAACCAAATCCGCCAGGGGCGCTTTGAACAGGCCGACGGCGGCACGCTGTTCCTCGACGAGATCGGCGATATGCCGCTCGACGTGCAAACGCGCCTGCTGCGGGTGCTGGCGGACGGCCAGTTCTACCGGGTCGGCGGCTATGCGCCGGTGAAGGTCGACGTGCGCATCATCGCCGCCACGCACCAGAACCTGGAGCTGCGGGTACAGGAAGGCAAGTTCCGCGAGGATCTGTTCCACCGCCTGAACGTGATCCGCGTACACCTGCCGCCGCTGCGCGAGCGCCGTGAAGACATCCCGCGGCTGGCGCGCCACTTCCTGCAGATCGCCGCCAAAGAGCTGGGCGTCGAGGCCAAGAACCTGCATCCGGAAACCGAAACTGCGCTGACTCGCCTGCCCTGGCCGGGCAACGTGCGCCAGTTGGAGAACACCTGCCGCTGGCTGACGGTGATGGCCGCCGGCCAGGAAGTGCTGATTCAGGATCTGCCGGGTGAGCTGTTCGAAACCGCCGCGCCGGAGAGCCCCAGCCACAGTCTGCCGGACAGCTGGGCCACGCTGCTGGCGCAGTGGGCCGATCGCGCGCTGCGTTCCGGTCATCAAAACCTGCTGTCGGAAGCCCAGCCGGAAATGGAGCGCACGCTGCTCACCACCGCCCTGCGCCACACCCAGGGGCACAAACAGGAAGCCGCGCGCCTGCTGGGCTGGGGGCGCAATACCCTCACCCGCAAGCTTAAAGAGCTGGGCATGGAATAGGAACGGGGATGGATGATGAAAAACGCAGTCCGGCGCACAAAAAAACGCCAACCGCAGGCTTTACAGCCGGTGCGGGCGCAGTATGATCGTGTCGCACACTCTGGAGGTTGACGATGCTGGACTCATTCATCGCATTCATTTCTCAGGGCGCGGAGCTGGGCTCCGCCGCCAGCCACACTCCGCAGGCGGCGGTCGCCGCGGTGCTGTGCGCCGCGCTGATTAACTTCTTCAGTTAAAAAAACAGCCGCATCTTCAGTTAAAAAAACAGCCGCATCAGCGGCTGTTTTTTCATCCTCAGATCACCCGAGAGAACTGCTGGCTGCGCGCCTGTTGCCGCAGATAGCGGTCGAAACACATGCAGATATTGCGGATCAGCAGGCGCCCGCGCGGCGTGACGCTAATGCCTTGCTCATCGCGCTCCACCAGCCCATCGCGTTCAAACGGCGCCAGCAGCTGCAGGTCTTCGGCGAAATAGGCGGTGAAATCGATGCCGTATTGCCGTTCAAGCGGCTGATACGCCAACCGGAAGTTGCAGATCAGCGTTTTGATCAGATCGCGCCGCAGGCAATCGTCATCCGTCAGCGCCAGCCCGCGCCACAGCGCGTTGCCCTGCGCAGATACGCTGTCATAGTAATGCTTCAGCTCTTTCTGGTTCTGCGCATAGCTGTCGCCGAGCATGCTGATGGCCGACACGCCCAGCCCCAGCAGATCGCTGTCGCCCTGGGTGGTGTAGCCCTGGAAATTGCGGTGCAGCTTGCCTTCGCGTTGGGCGATCGCCAGCTCGTCGTCCGGATGTGCAAAGTGATCCATACCGATGAACTGATAGCCGGCGTCAGTCAGGAACGCGATGCTCTGCTGCAAGATATCCAACTTCTGCTGCGCGCTGGGCAGATCGGCGTCTTTGATTTTGCGCTGGGCGGCGAACAAATTCGGCATATGCGCGTAGTTGAACACGCTGAGGCGATCGGGATTCAGTTCGGCCACCCGCTGCAGCGTGAAAGCGAAGCTTTCCGGCGTCTGTTTCGGCAGGCCGTAGATCAGATCGATATTGGTCGAGCGAAAGCCCAGCGCTTTGGCCCGTTCGATCAGAGCGAAGATGAAGGCTTCGTCCTGCTCGCGGTTGACCAACTGCTGCACCTGCTTGTTGAAATCCTGCACCCCCATGCTCAAACGGTTAAAGCCTTCGGCGCGTAAATGATCGAGCACATCCAGCTCTATCTCGCGCGGATCGACTTCGATCGACATCTCCGCATCGGGCAGAAAATCAAAATGTTCGCGCAGCAGCGCCACCAGCCGGCTGATTTGCGCTTTGTCCAGGTAGGTTGGCGTACCGCCGCCCCAGTGCATCTGGCCAACCTTGCGGCCGGCGAACAGCGGCGCACGGCTGGCGATCTCTTGCGCCAAAACGTTCAGGTATTCGTCGGCCTTGTGCGTCTGGCGCGTCACCAGCTTGTTGCAGCCGCAGAAATAGCACAGCTTATGGCAGAAAGGGATATGCACGTACAGCGACAGCGGCCGCTCAGGGTAGCGCGCCGCGGCGCGTTGAAACGCCGCTTCGTCGTAGCGCTGGTTAAACTCCAGCGCCGTGGGGTATGAGGTATAACGCGGCCCTGAGTAGTTATATTTTTGGATCAGGGCCAAATCCCAGACAATCGTCTGCTCTGACATGCTCACTCCTTCCGATATCTTTTTCTACCGGGCCGGGAGAGGGGCGGTTGTCTGCGCTGTCTGGCCACGGAAGCGCTGCGAAAACGCGCTTTGCGCTTAGACAGCCGCCATAGTTTACCGAATAACCACAGCAGATAACACATCAAGAGTAGGGCTATTGTCGGGATCAGCCACATGGCGCGTTAAAAGGCGTCTTTCGGGTTGCCGCCTTTCAGCAGCTTCAGAATATCTTCCTGCTTCTCTTCTTCTTCCTCGTCGTCTTCATCGCCCAGCTCGATGCCCAGCACGTCCATCAGCACATCGATACGATCCAGCGTCTTATCGACATACGCCTGTTCTTGCGCGTTCAGCGTTTCGCCATCGTCGATGCGATCCAGCAGCGCGTTCAGGCGTTCGTCATTTTCGAGCTTCGCCAGCTCTTCTTCCGGCGACAGGCGCGGTTTCGCTTCGGCCTTTGGCTTCGGCTGCGGTTTGGCCTTCACTTTGGTTTCGTCGACCACCAGCGCAACCGGCACTTTACTGCCGATACGCGGATCTTTGGCTTCCGCCGCCGATTTGTTTTTTTGGCTGCCGGACTCAACCTGGGTGCGTGAACCGGAAGCGTGGCCGCGGCGCTTTTTCAGGCGTTTGCGCTCGCGCGCTTCCTGATCGAGCTCCATACGGCTTTTCTTTTTCGTTTTTGACTTCGCCGCGCTGCCGCGAGGTGCTTTTGATGGCTGGTTCATAGCGTGTGCTCTTAGGTATGTAGATTCAGTATAGAATTGCGGCGGAATCTAGCAGAAAGCGGACAAAGAAAAAAGGCGGCAGGTTAAACCTGCCGCCTATTTCGCACCTTCTTGCGAAGGGTATTCCTGTTACGCGCTCCTTGCGTACATGCAACATCCCGGTTTTTCCTTCTGCTATAACCGCATTCCCTGCCACTACGTCCTTCATCCTGAAAGGAAAATCGTCCATGGCGCAATCCATTCGCATCCGCTCTTCCCGAGCGTGCTTCCTGCGGGCATCCAAACTGCCGATACTTCACCATCCGATGTGCCTGCCGCCTATTCCGGTGCGAAAGGGTCACTTCCTTTTGCGTTCATCCTGGCACTCATTGCACGCCCTGTGCATTCCCTGAGATTTGTCATCCTTCCCGGATGTTCCCTAATCCTGCGCAACCCTGCGTTAACGAGTACTTTACGTTATTGTTGCGAAGGCTCAAGGCACCTGACGCCGATTTGACTGACATTTCCACACAACGAAAAAACAACACATTGTTTTTAAAGTAGAAACAGAAATATCGCTTTCGAATAAAGCGACATTACCCGCGATTCGAATGGCAAATGTCTCACAACGTACGGTCGGCATAACTGCCGTTTTATCGCGCCCCGCCGCTTAAAAACGGAGAAACACGCCATTTTTACCGCTGATGCAGTTATAATCGCCAACCAGTTAGCCATCCTCACGGAGACGAAAAATTTTGACCAGCAAGAACTACAACTATCATGTGACCCATTTCGTCACCAGCGCACCCGATATTCGCCATCTGCCGGGGGATGCAGGAATTGAAGTCGCCTTTGCCGGCCGTTCCAACGCCGGTAAATCCAGCGCGCTGAATACGCTGACCAATCAAAAAAGCTTGGCGCGCACCAGTAAGACGCCGGGGCGCACCCAGCTGATCAACCTGTTCGAAGTGGAAGACGGCATTCGTCTGGTCGACCTGCCGGGTTATGGCTACGCCGAAGTGCCGGAAGAAATGAAGCGCAAATGGCAACGCGCGCTGGGCGAATACCTGCAGATGCGCAACAGCCTGAAAGGGCTGGTGGTGCTGATGGATATCCGCCATCCGCTGAAAGATCTCGACCAGCAGATGATCCAGTGGGCGGTCGACGTCGGCACGCCGGTGCTGGTGTTGCTGACCAAGGCCGACAAGCTGGCCTCCGGCGCACGCAAGGCGCAGCTCAACATGGTGCGTGAAGCGGTGCTGCCGTTTATGGGGGATATCCAGGTCGAAGCCTTCTCATCGCTGAAAAAGATCGGCGTCGACAAGTTGCGCCAGAAGCTGGACACCTGGTTTAACGAGATCCCGCCGGAAGTGCTGCCGGAAGAGGACATCGGCGAATAAGCCCTGATCGCACATTTGAGCCGATGCCTCGCCGCATCGGCTTTTTTATGCCCGCAGATCGGCCGCAGGCGGGATTTTTCGTTATCTAATTACATTTTTGAAATAAAGCCATCATAAAGACTTATTGCCAAAACGGGCTTGTCTCGCCGAATTACGCGGATTGAGGGAGCGGAAGCTGAAATGAAAAGCGGAGCCGAGCGATAGGAAAAACGTATGGTTTGCTGCTGTTTTTACAATAAAAAACGCCCCAGTCAATACTGACTGGGGCGGCTAAATATTCAGCCAAATCCGATTACGTGAAGTAAAAGGTCTGAAAGATAGAACATCTTACCTCTGTACCCTACGCCTGTAACTCTACATCATTTTTTCGCAGGGCAAAAGAATTTTTTGTAGTTTACTTACACAATTTGCGGCGCAAGAACGGCGAAGTTGGGGAAACTATCGCCGCATCTTGTAGCTTAATTACGAAAAGTGCTTAGGTTATCGCCAGTTAGCGCATACGGCGATAACCCGGCGATCAGTGCGCCTCATCCCAGTTCATGCCGACGCCCACATCGACCTTCAGCGGCACCGCCAGCGTCATGCTGCCTTCCATCAGTTGGCGGATACGCTGGCTGGCTTCGTCGATCACCGATTCATGCACCTCGAACACCAATTCATCGTGCACCTGCATGATCGCGCGCACCAACGGCTTCTCCTGCCCCTGCAGCCAGGCGTCGACCTCGATCATCGCACGCTTGATGATATCGGCCGCCGTGCCCTGCATCGGGGCGTTGATGGCGGCGCGCTCGGCCGCCTTGCGGCGCATGGCGTTGCTGGAGCGGACGTCCGGCAGATACAGACGGCGGCCGTCCAGCGTGCTGACATAGCCCTGCTCGGAAGCCTGCTGACGGGTGCGCTCCATGTAATCCAGCACGCCCGGGTAACGTTCGAAGTAGAGATCCATATAGCGCTGGGCTTCCCCACGCGGGATCCCCAGCTGACGCGCCAGGCCGAAGGCACTCATGCCGTAAATCAAACCAAAGTTAATCGCCTTGGCGCTGCGGCGCTGCTCGCCGGTCACTTTATCCAGCGGCACGCCGAAGACTTCCGACGCCGTGGCGCGGTGAATGTCTTTTCCTTCGGCAAAGGCCTTCAGCAGCCCTTCATCCTGTGACAGATGCGCCATGATGCGCAGCTCGATCTGCGAGTAGTCGGCCGCGACGATGCGGTAACCTTCCGGCGCAATAAAGGCCTGGCGAATGCGCCGCCCTTCTTCGTTGCGCACCGGGATGTTCTGCAGGTTCGGATCGCTCGAGGAGAGGCGGCCGGTGGCGGTCACCGCCTGATGGTACGAGGTATGCACCCGCCCGCTGACCGGATTGATCATCAGCGGCAGCTTGTCGGTATAGGTGGTCTTCAGCTTCGCCAAACCGCGGTATTCCAGAATCACCTTCGGCAGCGGGTAGTCCAGCGCCAGCTCGGCCAGCACCTCTTCGTTAGTGGACGGCGCCCCGCCCGGGGTTTTCTTCAGCACCGGCAGCTTTTGTTTTTCGTACAGGATCGCCTGCAGCTGCTTGGTCGAGGCCAGGTTGAACGGCTCTTCCGCCAGCTCGTGGGCCTGCGCTTCCAGCTCAGCCAGACGCTTGGCCAGCTCTTGGGAATGGGCCGACAAAATGGCCGGATCGATCAGCACCCCGGTGCGTTCGATATGCGACAGCACCGGCAGCAGCGGCATTTCAATCTCATTGAATACCGTCAGCAGTTCCGCGCTCTGTTTCAGCTGCGGCCACATCGCCAGGTGCAGCTGCAGCGTGACATCGGCGTCTTCAGCGGCGTAAGGCGCCGCCTGCTCCAGCGCGATCTGGTTGAACGTCAGCTGGTTTTTGCCCTTGCCGGCGATCTCTTCAAAGGTGATGGTTTTGTGGCCCAGATAACGATCGGCCAGGCTGTCCATATCGTGACGGCCGCCGACGCTGTCCAGCACATAGGACTCCAGCATGGTGTCGTAGGCGATGCCGCGCATCTCGATGCCGTAGCGCGCCAGCAGGCTCATGTCGAACTTCAGGTTTTGCCCGACCTTGAGCGCCTTCTCGTCCTCCAGCAGCGGCTTGAGCGCTTCCAGCACATAAGCGCGATCCAGTTGCGCCGGCGCATCCAGATAATCGTGCGCCACCGGCAAATAAGCCGCTTCGCCCGGCGCGATCGCGAAGGACAGGCCGATCAGGTTGGCGGTCAGGGTATCCAGACCGTCGGTTTCGGTATCGAAGGCAAATACGTCGGCCTTTTTCAGCCGCGCCAGCCAGTCGGTAAAGGTCGCTTCGTCCAGGATAGTGACATACCCATCCTGGGACAGCTTGGCTTCCGCCAAGGCTTTCGGCGCTTCCACGGCGGCAGCCGGTTTGGCGGCGCCGGCAGCTTTCGCGCCCGCGCCTTTCTTGTGTTCCAGCCAGACGCCGGCTTCCACGTCCGCCAGCCAGCGTTTGAACTCGTACTGTTTGAACAGCTGTTGCAACGTGTCGACATCCGGCACGGAGACCGTCAGGTCCGCGCAGGTCAGATCCAGTTCGACGTCGGTTTTGATCGTCGCCAGTTTATAGGAGAGGTACGCGACCTCTTTGTTCTGCTCCAGCTTGGCCGCCATGGTTTTGGCGCCGCGGAAGCTCAGCGTGGCGATGTTCTCCAGATTACCGTACAGCGCATCCAGCCCGCCGATACCCTGCAGCAACGCCTGGGCGGTTTTCTCGCCCACGCCCGGTACGCCGGGAATGTTGTCCGATGAATCGCCCATCAGCGCCAGGAAGTCGATGATCAACTCCGGCGGAATGCCGTACTTGTCGCACACTTCCTGCGGACCGAGGATCGTGTTGTTCATGGTGTTGATCAGGGTGACGTTCGGAGTCACCAGCTGCGCCATGTCTTTGTCGCCGGTGCTGATCAGCACCGCATGGCCGGCCTTTTCGGCCTCCAGCGCCAGCGTACCGATAACGTCGTCCGCCTCAACGCCGGGCGTCACCAGCAGCGGCAGGCCCATCGCCTTGACCATGCTGTGCAGCGGCTCGATCTGCGCGCGCAGATCGTCCGGCATCGGCGGCCGGTGTGACTTGTATTCAGCGAAGAGATCATCGCGGAAGGTCTTCCCTTTGGCATCAAACACCACGGCAACGTGGCTCGGTTGATACTGCAGCAGCAGGCTGCGCAGCATATTCAGCACGCCGTACATCGCGCCGGTCGGCTCGCCCGCCGAGTTGGTCAGCGGCGGGAAGGCGTGATAAGCGCGGTAGAGGTAGGAGGAACCGTCAACCAGGATTAGTGGGTTTTCTGCAATCTGGGCCATAGCGTTTCTTTATCGTGATCGGACATAGGGGTAAGCATGCCATAGCTGGCCGTCGGAGACGAACCTTAGCGTGCATTGCGGACGAAAATGATGTGATTGTGTGCGAGGATCCGCAAGATCTTACCTGTGGATAACTTTGTGCATAGAAAAGAGACCGAATTATAACGCTGCGATTATCGTTATAACGGCGAATAAAATTCCTATTTAAATCACCGCGTTAAAAGAACGAATTCCGGCGACGCTTTATTATTGGCTTTTATTGGATTTGTGGATATAACTTTCGCCGGATTTTAATCGCACTATTCATCAAATTCGGCGCCTCAATTACCATAGCACAAGCTGGACAAGTTGCACGAAAACTCAGCAAATGGTTATCCGATGAGACGAAAAACAGTGATTTTTAGCGGCGCTTTACCCCGGCGATTTCTGTTAAAATGCGTTTTTGTTCATGCGTTTTGGCATGCAACGATGTTCCCAACAACCGTCAGCCCATAATCATGCCAAGATTGTTAACGCCTGTTATCTTTATCATTTCCGTCATACTTACCATTCTGGTGACGGTGTTGTGCTCCATCCCCATCACGCTGGCCGGCATCGTGAAACTCCTGGTGCCCATTCCCGCCGTCTGGCGATATATCTCGGCTTTCGCCGATTTCATGATGTGGTGTTGGTGCCAAGGGTTGGCGCTGTTATTGCGCATTAACGGGCAATTGCGTTGGGATATTGAAGGGCTGGAAGGGCTGGACCGCAAAAACTGGTATCTGCTGATCAGCAACCACGAAAGTTGGTCGGACATTGTCGTACTGTGCGTGCTATTCAGAAATCATATTCCAATGAATAAGTATTTTCTCAAGCAACAGCTCGCCTGGGTGCCTTTTGTCGGCCTGGCCTGCTGGGCGCTGGATATGCCATTCATGAAGCGTTACTCCCGCGCCTATTTGCTCAAGCATCCGGAAAAGCGCGGCAAGGATATCGAAACGACGCGCCGTTCCTGCGAAAAATTCCGCCAGCGTCCAACCACCATCGTCAATTTCGTCGAGGGTTCACGCTTCACCGAAGCCAAGAAAATTAAAAGCAATTCGCCGTATCGCAATTTGCTGGCGCCTAAAGCCGCCGGCATCGCGTTTACGCTCAGCGCGTTGGGCAATCAGTTCGACAAAGTATTGAACGTTACTCTGCTCTATCCGGAAAATAACCAACGGCCTTTTAGGGATATGCTGTGCGGGCGGCTGACGCGTATCGTGGTGAGAATAGAGACGCTGCCGATCGATGAAACCCTGCACGGGGACTACTTCAACGACAAGCAGTTCAAGCGGCGCTTCCAGCTGTGGCTGAATACGCTATGGCAGGAAAAAGATCGGTTGCTGGATAAATTGAAACGGCAATATGGATAAAAAAACGCCGGCGATGCCGGCGTTTTCGCATGGGGTCTGGCTTATTTCTGCTGGCTGAGGAATTTAACCACATCGGCGAACTGCTTCACGTAAGCGTCCATCGAGCTGGTGTCCAGGCCATCGTTCTTAACCATGTATTTGCCGTTGACGAATACCGCCGGCACGCCGCGCAGCTGCAGATCTTCTGCGGCTTTCTCTTGTTGAACCACCAGAGATTTCACCACGAAGCTGTTCCAGGCCGCATCATAATCTGCTGCGGTCACACCTGCTTTCACGAAGACATTGCGGATATCATCCGGCGTTTGCACGGTCTGGGTTTTCTGCACCGCTTCAAACATCAGCGGGCTCACCTTGTCTTCCACGCCCAGCGCCATCGCCACCGCCCATGCCTGAGTCAGCTGTTTGCCCAACGGCCCCAGGAATTCAACGTGGTACTTGGTCATTTTGGTGCCGGCAGGCAGCGCTTTCTTTACGTTCTCAGACACATGATAGACCTGCTCGAACTGGTAGCAGTGCGGGCAGTAGAAGGAGAAGAACTCCAACACCTGCGGCTCGCCGGTCACCGGTTTGTCCAGGGTCACATACTGAGCGCCATCGCTAAACTGTGCCGCCGAGGCACTGAATGCCATCACCATGCCAACGAGCGCCAACCATATTTTTTTCATAAGACTAAACTCTCCATTGTGTTAAAGCTTCAATACATTGGCGTCAGCTGCAGAGGGGGCTCCTGCAACAGCTTAACCTGTTCGGTGAAGGCCGCAGTCTGAGACAACCAGAAATCAGACTCCGCCATCCACGGAAAACTCTTGGGGAAGGCCGGATCCTGCCAACGGCGAGCGACCCAGGCCAGGTAATACACCATGCGCATCGCCCGCAGTGGTTCAATCAACGCCAGCTCGCGCTGATCAAACTCGGCAAATTCGCTATACGCCTCCAGCAAGACATCCAGCTGCATCAGTTGATCGCGACGTTCGCCGTGCAGCAACATCCACAGATCCTGCACTGCCGGGCCGTTGCGCGCGTCATCAAGATCGACGAACAGCGGGCCATCGCGCCACAGAATATTGCCCGGATGGCAATCACCGTGCAAACGGCGCGGCTGCCAGTTCAGATGCCAGTGCGACTTGATCGCCGCAATCAGATTATCCGTCGCCTGCAGGAACGCGTCATGCTGCGTTGCCGGTAGCAGCTCGCAATCGGCCAGCACCTGGCGCGGGGCGGTGAGGTACTCTTCAATCCCCATCGTTGGCCGCTCGGCGAACAAACGCTCACCGCCGACCTGGTGGATACGCCCCAGAAAACGGCCCACCCATTCCAACTGATCCAGATTGTCTATCTCGTATTGCCGGCCCCCCACGCTGGGGAACAGGGCAAAGAAAAAGCCGCCGTGCGTATGCAGCGTAGCGCCTTGCAGCGCCAACGGCGCCACCGCCGGGATCTCCGCGCCGGCCAGATCCAGAGCGAACTGATGTTCCTCACCGATCTGTGCGGCGCTCCAGCGCTCCGGGCGGTAAAACTTCACCACGTAGCGCCGGCGATCTTCGTCCATAAACTGATAGACACGGTTCTCGTAGCTGTTCAGCGCCGTCAGGCCGGAATCGACGCGCAGGCCAACTCCTTCTAGCGCGTCCATAATCAAATCGGGCGACAGGGTGTCGAAATTAAAAGCAGAGTTATTCATAACGTTCGTTTGATCGCTGACAGCACGGTGCCGGGAATGAGAAATAGTAGCATTAATGGCGCATTTCACGCGCTATGCTTTCTCGCACCGCACGAGGATCAGTCCTTGATAACGCCGCGCGCGCGCAGCAGCGCCGTTTTAAAATCTTCTTCGTAATCTTTCTTCAGACCCGGGATCTGATCCGTGCCGGCGCTACCGCGCATTTTCAGGTGATAAATGAGAATGTCGTCGCTCAGTTCGGACAACTCGCCCTGGAAGCCCGCTTCCTTCGCCAGCTTTTGCAAAAACTGCATCAAATTGAGATCGGGATCTTCCTGCCAGGCCGGGTGCAACAGCTCGATCAACTCGTTTACGCGATGCGTTTTCATCTCAATATCGTCCAATAGCATGAATAAACTCACAAAGTAACAGGCTTACCCACGCAGTGAAAGAACCGGCTTGTCAATAAAGGTAAATCCTGATGTCACGTCTGCTTTAGCGCTACAATCAGCCCATCGACAAGGCGGGATAAACGAGATGCATAAAGAAATCAGCGGCGTCATTTTGGCCGGCGGACGGGCCACGCGCATGGGCGGTGAAGACAAAGGCCTGGTGTCGATTGGCGGGATCGCACTCTATCAACACGTATTGGCTCGGTTACGGCCGCAGGTGACTTCCATCGTCATCAGCGCCAATCGCAATCAGGCATGTTATCAGGCGAGCGGTTTGCCGGTGATTGGCGATCTGACGCCCGATTTCGCCGGGCCGCTGGCCGGCATGCTGGCCGGGCTCAAGCAATCTTCCAGCGAATGGGTGGCCTTCGTCCCTTGTGATGTCCCCGACTTTCCCGCCGACTTAGTCGCTCAGCTATGGCAGCAAAAAGGCGCGGCGCAGGCGGCCTTTGCCAGCGATGGCGAACGTGATCACCCCACCCTGGCGTTACTGCATAGCCAAATAGCGCCGCAGCTGGCCGACTATCTGGCGCGCGGTGAACGCAAGCTGATGCTGTTCTTGCATCAAATTGGCGCAAAACGCGTAGTGTTCAGCGGGCAACAAGCGGCATTTCATAACCTGAATACGCCGGCAGACTGCCGACATTGGCAACAAACACAAGAGCTAAAGAAATGAATCCTTTATTGCCCCCCTTGCTGGCCATCGGTGCCTACAGCGGAACGGGGAAAACCACCCTGCTCAAACAGCTGATCCCGTTGCTGAAACAACGCCAGGTACGGGTTGGGCTGATAAAGCATACGCACCACGATATGGATGTGGATACGCCGGGTAAAGACAGCTATGAGCTGCGTAAAGCGGGCGCAGACCAAACGCTGGTCGCCAGCGATCGGCGTTGGGCATTAATGACCGAAACGCCGGAGCAACAACCGTTGGATCTGCATTATCTGGCGGGGCGCTTTGACGCCGATAAGGTCGATTTGATCCTGGTGGAAGGGTTCAAACATGAACCGGTCAGCAAGATCCTGCTTTATCGGGCCGAGATCGGCAGACCGTTGGAAGATATGCTGGATCAGTTTGTTATAGCGGTAGCCAGCGACCGACCGCTATCCATTTCGGCTAAGCAGCTGGATCTCAACCGACCGGAAAGCATCGCCGACTTTATTGTCGAGTGGTTGAAAGGCGCAGCGTAGCTGCGCTTTTTGACGTTTTACGCATAGCAAAAAGCCCTGAACGTCAGTTCAGGGCTTTCGGCTTTATTTGATGCCTGGCAGTGTCCTACTCTCGCATGGGGAGACCCCACACTACCATCGGC
>NZ_JBJNOV010000022.1:0-6260 GCF_052166375.1 Serratia sp. CY83965
TGCTGGATATCGTCTTGTGGAGTGCCCACACAGATTGTCTGATAAATTGTTAAAGAGCAGTGAGTTAGGCGCTTTCGCTTGCTAACTCGAGGTGGCGTATATTACGCCTTCCTCTTTCAGAGTCAACCCTAATTTTCAGGATTTTTTCTCTGCGACCCCCGGATACTCTGTGAAGTTGTTCACATGTTCCGTGTCGATGGAGGCGCATTATAGGGAGTTCCTCGCAGGCCGCAACAGGTATTTTCAGCAAAAACGATCGTTCGCTGCATTCCACAGCAAAACCCCGCCTTATACCCACTTGCACACAGTGTTATCCACAGATGCGATTTGCACGGAAAATTTACGAGCGCCACGCAAACGTTTTCGCTACAATTCCCCGCGACGAAACGATCCCCCTTTTTATAGGGGCGCTACCTGAATATGTGCCTGACCCTCCCTTTATAAGGCAAAAAACCCTTCCTTATAGAGAGAACGAGGTGGACATTCACGTAACGCTCTTTAATTGCGACTCAAAGCCAAGGGATAAAACCATGCAACAACCTCGTCCAATCCGCCGGGCCCTGCTCAGCGTGTCTGACAAAACCGGTATCGTTGAATTCGCCGAAGCGCTTTCCCAGCGCGGCGTTGAACTGCTCTCCACCGGCGGCACCGCTCGTCTGCTGGCAGACGCCGGTCTGCCCGTTACCGAAGTTTCCGACTACACCGGCTTCCCGGAGATGATGGACGGACGAGTTAAGACCCTGCACCCGAAAGTCCACGGCGGCATTCTCGGCCGCCGCGGCCAGGACGACGCCGTCATGAATCAGCATGACATCAAGCCTATCGACATGGTGGTCGTCAATCTGTACCCGTTCGCCCAAACCGTGGCGCGCCCGGATTGCTCGCTGGAAGACGCGGTCGAAAATATCGATATCGGCGGCCCGACCATGGTGCGCTCCGCCGCCAAGAACCATAAAGACGTCGCCATCGTGGTGAAGAGCAGCGACTACGCCGCCATCATTACCGAGATGGACAACAACGACGGCTCGCTGCGCTATGCCACCCGCTTCGATCTCGCCATCAAAGCCTTCGAATACACCGCCGCCTACGACAGCATGATCGCCAACTACTTCGGCGCGCTGGTGCCGGCGTACCACGGCGAGACCGAGCAACCGTCCGGCCGCTTCCCGCGTACCCTGAACCTCAACTACATCAAGAAGCAGGATATGCGCTACGGTGAGAACAGCCACCAGCAGGCCGCCTTCTATATAGAGGAAGAGGTGAAGGAAGCGTCCGTCGCGACCGCCGAACAGCTGCAGGGCAAAGCGTTGTCCTATAACAACATCGCCGATACCGACGCCGCGCTGGAATGCGTGAAAGAGTTCGCCGAACCGGCCTGCGTGATCGTCAAGCACGCCAACCCTTGCGGCGTGGCGATCGGCGACGACATTCTGGCCGCCTACGAGCGCGCTTACCAAACCGACCCGACCTCCGCCTTCGGCGGCATCATCGCCTTTAACCGCGAGCTGGACGCCGCCACCGCGCAGGCGATCATCAGCCGCCAATTCGTAGAAGTGATCATCGCGCCAAACGTCACCCAGGAAGCGCGCTCCCTGCTGGCCGCCAAACAGAACGTGCGCGTGCTGGCCTGCGGCCAGTGGCAGCAACGCGTGGCGGGGCTGGACTTCAAGCGCGTCAACGGCGGCCTGCTGGTGCAGGATCGCGATCTGGGCATGGTAACCGCCGCCGATCTGCGCGTGGTATCCGAGCGCCAGCCGACCGAGCAGGAACTGCGTGATGCGCTGTTCTGCTGGAAAGTGGCCAAGTTCGTGAAATCCAACGCCATCGTTTATGCGCGTGACAACATGACCATCGGCATAGGCGCCGGCCAGATGAGCCGCGTTTACTCCGCCAAGATCGCCGGCATCAAAGCGGGCGACGAAGGGCTGGAAGTAAAAGGCTCCGCCATGGCCTCCGACGCCTTCTTCCCGTTCCGCGACGGCATCGATGCCGCCGCGGCGGTTGGCATCACCTGCGTGATCCAGCCTGGCGGCTCAATCCGTGACGACGAAGTGATCGCCGCCGCCAACGAACACGGCATCGCGATGATCTTCACCGACATGCGTCACTTCCGCCATTAATTCCTTTTGCCGCGTGCGCTCCGGCGCACGCCATTCGTGGAGCCCCTGATGAACATTTTGATTATCGGCAACGGCGGGCGCGAACACGCGCTGGCCTGGAAAGCCGCCCAGTCTCCGCTGGCGGACAAAGTCTACGTCGCGCCGGGTAATGCCGGCACCGCGCTGGAAGCCAATCTGGAAAACGTGGCGATCGCCGCCACCGACATCCCCGCCCTGGTCGCGTTCGCCCAGAGCCATGATATCGGTCTGACCATCGTTGGGCCGGAAGCGCCGCTGGTGATCGGCGTGGTCGACGCCTTCCAGGCCGCCGGTCTGAAAATCTTCGGCCCATCACAGGCCGCCGCGCAGCTCGAAGGCTCCAAAGCCTTCACCAAAGATTTCCTGGCGCGCCACCGCATCCCGACCGCCGAATATGAAAACTTCACCGAGGTGGAGCCAGCGCTAGCCTATGTGCGCCGCAAAGGCGCGCCGATCGTCATCAAGGCTGATGGCCTGGCGGCCGGTAAAGGCGTGATCGTCGCGATGACGCTGCAGGAAGCGGAAGAAGCCGTGCGTGACATGCTGGCCGGCAACGCCTTCGGCGACGCCGGTCATCGCATCGTAGTGGAAGAGTTCCTCGACGGCGAAGAAGCCAGCTTCATCGTGATGGTCGATGGCGAGAACGTGGTGCCGATGGCCACCAGCCAGGACCACAAGCGCGTCGGCGACGGCGATACCGGCCCGAACACCGGCGGCATGGGGGCCTACTCTCCGGCGCCGGTCGTGACCGACGAAATCCACCAGCGCGCCATGGACCAGGTGATCTGGCCGACGGTGCGCGGCATGGCGGCGGAAGGCAATACCTACGTCGGCTTCCTGTACGCCGGCCTGATGATCTCCGCCGACGGCCAGCCGAAGGTGATCGAATTCAACTGCCGTTTTGGCGATCCGGAAACTCAGCCGATCATGCTGCGCCTGCGCTCCGATCTGGTGGAACTGTGCCTGGCGGGTGCCGAAGGCCGTCTGAACGAGAAAAGTTCTGACTGGGACGAACGCCCTGCGCTCGGCGTAGTGCTGGCAGCCGGCGGTTATCCGGGCGACTATCGCAACGGTGAGGTTATCCAGGGGCTACCGCAGCAGGAAAGCGCCGACGGTAAGGTCTTCCACGCCGGTACGCGCCTGCAGGGCGATGACGTCGTCACCAGCGGCGGCCGCGTGCTGTGCGTGACGGCGCTGGGCGACACCGTGGCGCAGGCGCAGCAACGCGCTTATCAGCTGGCGGAAGGCATCCAGTGGCCGGGCAGCTTCTGCCGTAAAGATATCGGTTATCGCGCGATTGCGCGCGGCAAATAATTTGACCTTTCATGGTCATGACAAGAGGCTCCGCAGCGCGGGGCCTTTTTTATAGTTGGTCTTCTTTCGGTTCCCAGCTGCAGAAATCGTCGTTCGCCACCAGCAGCAGTTCGCTGCCTTCAGGCGCTTCCAGCCAGGCGACGCTCACCGGCCGGCTGCTGCTGCGGGCACGCTTCTCGATCCAGACGATGGAGGCGGCATCCAGTCCCGGTTTCATGCTTTGGCCGTCGCAGGTTTGCACCTCGCCCTGCATCCAACGCCCCTGCAGCAATTTCACCTTGCCGGCGCGCAGCGCATTGCTCACTTCGAGGATCCGTCGCGCCTGATATTGATACAGGGCAATTTCATCGCGGGTCAGCGGTTCGCGGCGTGTTGCCAGTTGGCGCTGCATAAAGCTCACCGTGCCGTCGTCGGCAAAGCGCAGCTGAATAGAATCTCGATCGCCGTCGGCGTCGTTACGTTTGATTTGGCGCAGCACGTCGCCCTGATAGGTGTACAGCGTGGTAATGGTACCCGGGCCGCGGTAAGGGCTGTAGACGCTGACCAACACTTGCGGACGATGTTGCTCATCGTCTTTACGCCACAGTCGTATCACGCCCTGATCGGCCACGAAGCCGCTGGCGGTAAAACTGGGGATATCGGAATGGAAACTGCAGGCGCTCAGGCCGACGGCGATGCCAACGGCCATGAGCGCCCGACGAGTAAACAAAAGGGGCGCCATCGCCCCCCTGTTTAATCTTTTCACCGAGGCGCGGTCTTATTTAACGGCGTCTTTCAGTGCTTTGCCAGAAACGAACGCAGGCACGTTGGCTGCTGCGATTTTGATTTCTTTGCCAGTCTGTGGGTTGCGGCCAGTGCGCTCGCTACGATGGTTTACTTTGAAAGTACCGAAGCCAACCAATTGTACTGCATCACCTTCTTTCAGAGACTCAGTAATTGCAGCCAGGGTGGATTCCAGAGCCAGTTTAGCTTGTGCTTTGGAAAGGTCAGCCTTGTCCGCGATTACATCAATCAGTTGAGTCTTGTTCATAAGTTATCCTTACAGTGTGTTTATCGTTTGCAAAGCATCGAGTGCGACGGATATGCCGATTGACAGCACTCTCCTGCATACACGCACCGATAGCCACTTTTTTTACGCCCCCCAAATGTAGACCAGACAGGGTGCGGATGTGAAGCCTTAAGGCATGACAAATCAGGCGTTAAATCACGTTTTGTTGCCTTATTGCGCTAAATTTATCCCGATGTTGCTGACACCGGCCTCTCGCAGGTCGGATCGCAGCCCCTTGATCAGGTCTAAATCGCGCTCTTCACAGGCGTCCAACAGGCGGAAAATTTCCCATTGAATGTCCCATTCTTCCTCTACCGCCGGCAAACTTTCCAACTCTTCGTCGGTCATTTCCTTACCGGCTTGGGTCATTTCCAACATCGCCACGGTGCGAATCGATGTTTCGCTGATGGCGATGGCGTGCTCCAGCGTCTCCCCGCCGAGCCGCGAATGGATCAGTTCCCCTAATGCGATACAGGCATCAATTGCCGGGTAAACGCCGTAAAGATCGTAATCTTCCGCCGACGGAATCGCCTCTTCCAACTTCTCGAGCTGGCTGTCGAAGTTGACCTTGGCATCCTTCACCACCAGCGTTTCCCACACCAAATCCAGAATGCGGCGATAAACCGCCGGATCGCCGAACTCGGTCTGTTTGCAGAACATCTGGTAATTCGGGTACATACGCTCGCACAAACTGGCCATAAAGGTCAAATGTTGCCAGCCCTCGAGCCGTTCCAGACGTAAATGAATCGGGTTACGTAGCATGCTTTACTCTCTTACGCGTTATCTGCGGCGCAGTGTACCCGAAATCGCTCATGGCGACACCTCCGGATGCTGCTGCAACCACCGCTGAAACGCCGGACGGCGCGAAGCGATGGCGTCGGCCCAACGGGTCGGCTCCGGCAAACGGTAGCCCGCCATGCAGCGCTGCACCCACGCCAGCGCGCTGTCGGCACCCACGCGGTGACCGGTAGAGATGAACAGCGGGTTGCAACGCGCCTTGCTGCGCCATACCCAACCCAGCTGTTCACCCTTATCTTCCAACGGCGCCAGCGCGCCGACGGCGGCGTCCAGCGGCGCGAATTTGCCGCACAGGCGCTTCTTGGCCACGCCGATGGTCGGCACATCGACCAGCAGGCCGAAATGGCTGGCGACGCCAAGGCGCCGCGGATGTGAAACGCCGTGGCCATCAACGAAGATCAGCCCCGGTTTTTGCCGCAGCTGCGCCCAGGCGGCCAGCAGCGCCGGATATTCGCGAAACGACAGGAAACCCGGGATATAAGGCATGACGGTAGCGATGCGCGCCACCTGATACTCCACCAGCTCCAGCGACGGATAGCGCAGGATGGCGATGGCGGCGCGCGTCACCGCGCCCTCTTGCTCGAAGCCCACATCGGCGCCGGCGATGAACGCCGGCGGTTCGGCCGGCAGATCGTCGTAGCGAATGACTTCAGCGGCGCGCCGCAGCTGTTCGGCGCGCAGAGCCGCCATATCGATCACATCGGATCCTTAACGGTGGTATTTCGCCGACTGCGCGTGTACCGCCTCGACGAAGGCCCCGGCGTGCTCCGGCGGCACATCCTGATGGATGCCGTGGCCCAGGTTGAACACATGACCGTTGCCGTGGCCGAAACCGGCCAGAATGGTCTCCACTTCGTCCGCGATGCGCGCCGGAGAAGCATAAAGCATCGACGGATCCATATTGCCCTGCAGCGCCACTTTGTCGCCCACGCGCCGACGCGCGTCGGCGATATCGGTGGTCC
>NZ_JBJNOV010000023.1:0-24382 GCF_052166375.1 Serratia sp. CY83965
TTTGTCGCCCACGCGCCGACGCGCGTCGGCGATATCGGTGGTCCAGTCCAGCCCCAGCGCATCGCAGCCGGTGGCGGCCATCGCCTCCAGCCACTGCCCGCCGCCTTTGGTAAACAGCGTCACCGGCACGCGGCGGCCGTCATTTTCACGCAGCAGGCCATCGACGATCTTGTGCATGTAGTGCAACGAGAACTCGCGGTAATCGCGCCCGGTCAGCACGCCGCCCCAGGTGTCGAACACCATCACCGACTGCGCGCCGGCCTTGATCTGGGCGTTGAGGTACAGGATCACGCTGTCCGCCAGCTTGTCCAGCAACAGGTGCAGCGTGGCCGGTTCGGCATACATCATCTTCTTCAGCTTGGTGAAGGCCTTGCTGCTGCCGCCCTCAACCATATAGGTAGCCAGCGTCCACGGGCTGCCGGAGAAGCCGATCAGCGGCACTTCGCCCTTTAGCTCGCGGCGAATGGTGCGCACCGCGTTCATCACATAGCCCAGCTCCACTTCCGGATCGAACACCGGCAGTTTGTCGACGTCGGCGCGGCAGGTGACGGGGGAGCTGAAACGCGGGCCTTCGCCGGCTTCAAAGTACAGGCCGAGCCCCATGGCGTCGGGAATGGTGAGAATATCGGAGAACAGGATGGCGGCGTCCAGCGCATAGCGGCGCAGCGGCTGCAGCGTAACCTCACAGGCCAGCTCCGCGTTCTTGCACAGCGACATGAAATCACCGGCCTGGGCGCGAGTCGCCTTGTACTCCGGTAAATAACGACCGGCCTGGCGCATCATCCATACGGGGGTCACATCCACCGGCTGGCGCAACAGCGCGCGCAGGTAACGATCGTTCTTCAACTCAGTCATTTATGGGGCTCCCTTAATAATCTGCCGGCCATTGTACATTATTCTGCCCGGCACAGCGCCACGGTGTCCTCAATCAACCGGCGCGCCACGGTGCCGGGCGGCGGCAACAGCGGCAGTTGGTCGTAACGATACCAGCCGGCATTGAGCAGCTCCTTGGGATCGTGACGAATCTCACCCTGGTGGTAATCGGCCATAAAGGCCATCATCAGCGAGTGCGGAAACGGCCAGGGTTGTGACGTGACGTAGCGCAGGTTCTTGATTTCAATATTGCTCTCTTCCATCACTTCGCGCGCCACCGCTTGCTCCAGCGTTTCGCCCACTTCGACGAAGCCGGCCAGCACCGTGTGAATGCCGCCGCGATGGCGCACGTGCTGCGCCAGCAGGATCTGATCCTCGCGCCGAATGGCGACGATCACGCAGGGCGCGATCTGCGGGTAGTAGCGTTCTTTGCAATGGCCGCACAGGCAGGCGCTTTCGGTGCGGCTGAGGTGCATCTCATGGCCGCAGTAGCCGCAATAGCGATGGGAGCGGTAGAAGTCCGCCAGCTGCACGCCGCGCCCGGCCAGCTGGAACAGACCGCGATCCTGATCCAACAGCTGACGCACCGACCCCATCTCCCGCGGCATCGCCTGGCGCACCAGCCAGACCGGCGCGCCCTCCCACTCACCGATGACGCGCGCCATATGGCCCTGCAGCCCGAGGGCGGCGGCAGTCCCCGACGGCAATTCACCGTTCGGTAACCAAAGTTTGCTTTCATGGCTGACGATCCACCAGCCGTTTTCATTGCCCGTTAATGCAAGTTCCATATCGTTGTTGCACAACCTCAGCTTCACTGGCACTCTACAAATCGGCTTTGTTACATTTTAATAACTTACCGGTTACTTTTGTTACTTACACGGAGTCAAACATGCTCAACCGTTTGGAAAGGCTGACTCAGCGCGTTGGCAGTAGTAATGAATTAGTTGATCAATGGCTTCAGGCCCGCAAGCAGTTGCTGGTCGCCTACTGCACGCTGGTAGGCCTCAAACCGAATAAAGAAAAGCATACGCCGCTGAATGAAAAAGCGCTGGAGAACTTTTGCCACAACCTGGTGGATTACCTCTCCGCAGGGCATTTTCATATCTATGACAGAATTATCAAACAAGTGGAAGGCGCAGCCAGTCCGAAAATGTCGCTGGCGGTGAACATCTACCCCAAGCTATGGGCCAATACCGAACAGATCATGGCGTTCCACGATCGCTATACCGAAGTGGATATCGATCAGGAGGTCTGTCTGGAATTCCATCAGGCCTTGTCGGATATCGGCGAAACGCTGGCGGCGCGCTTTGCGCTGGAAGATAAGCTGATCCAACTGGAAGCGGAAGCCGCGCAGCAACCGCTGCCGGACCAGACACTGGATCCGGCGCGTTAAAATTTTATAGTTTTTTTTCTTATCCCTCCTATACTGGGGGGCATCTTGTCGGAGTGCCTAGCGCCTGATTTGTTCATCGAATCAGCCAGGCTGAGACCGTTAATTCGGGATCCGCGGAACCTGATCGGGTTAATACCCGCGAAGGGAACAAGAGTAATCTATCGCCACAGGCACGGCCTTCCCCTTGCGGGCGCCCTGCCTTATCGGCCACCATCATTACTCCCTCCGAGCTCCAGACAAGCAACTTTCCCAACCCAACACACTGGTAGGAACTTGCTATGTCTAACGTTAATCCACCGCGCGCCCGTAAAGCGCAACGCGAAGCCGCCCAGCAGTTTATCGACACGCTGCAAGGCATGGCTTTCCCAAACTCACGCCGCATCTACCTCCAGGGTTCGCGCCGCGATATCCAGGTGCCGATGCGCGAAATTCAGCTCAGCCCGACCCTGATCGGCGGCAGCAAAGATAGCCCGCAGTATGAACCCAACGAGGCGATCCCGGTGTATGACACCGCCGGCCCGTACGGCGATCCACAGGCCGAGCTCGACGTGCACGCAGGCCTGACCAAGCTGCGCGCCGGCTGGATCGACGCGCGCGGCGATACCACGACGCTCAGCGGCGCCAGCTCCGGCTTCACCCAACAGCGGCTGGCGGACGAAGGCCTCGATCACCTGCGTTTCGAACACCTGCCGTTGCCGCGCAAGGCGTTACCGGGTAAGTGCGTGACCCAACTGCACTATGCCCGCGCCGGCATCGTCACCCCGGAGATGGAGTTCATCGCCATCCGTGAAAACATGGGGCGCGAACGCATTCGCGGCGAGGTGCTGCGCCACCAGCATCCGGGCCAAGGCTGGGGCGCCAACCTGCCGGACAACATCACGCCGGAGTTCGTGCGCCAGGAAGTGGCCGCCGGCCGCGCCATCATTCCCGCCAACATCAATCACCCGGAGGCAGAGCCGATGATCATCGGCCGCAATTTCCTGGTGAAGGTGAACGCCAATATCGGCAACTCGGCGGTCACGTCGTCGATTGAAGAAGAGGTGGAGAAGCTGGTGTGGGCCACCCGCTGGGGCGCAGACACCGTGATGGATCTCTCCACCGGCCGCTATATTCACGAAACTCGCGAATGGATCCTGCGCAACAGCCCGGTGCCCATCGGCACCGTGCCGATCTACCAGGCGCTGGAGAAGGTCAACGGCGTGGCGGAAAACCTCACCTGGGAGATGTTCCGCGATACGCTGCTGGAACAGGCGGAACAAGGGGTCGATTATTTCACCATCCACGCCGGCGTGCTGCTGCGCTACGTGCCGATGACCGCCAAACGCCTGACCGGCATCGTGTCCCGCGGCGGCTCGATCATGGCCAAATGGTGTCTGTCGCACCATCAGGAAAACTTCCTCTATCAGCACTTCCGCGAAATCTGCGAGATCTGCGCCGCCTACGACGTTTCGCTGTCGCTCGGCGACGGCCTGCGCCCCGGCTCGATTCAGGACGCCAACGACGAGGCCCAGTTCGCCGAGCTGCATACGCTGGGTGAGCTGACCAAAATCGCCTGGGAATACGACGTGCAGGTGATGATCGAAGGCCCGGGCCACGTGCCGATGCAGATGATCCGCCGCAACATGACCGAAGAGCTGGAACACTGCCACGAAGCGCCGTTCTACACCCTCGGCCCGCTGACCACCGATATCGCCCCGGGCTATGACCATTTCACTTCCGGCATCGGCGCGGCGATGATCGGCTGGTTCGGCTGCGCCATGCTGTGTTACGTCACGCCGAAAGAGCACCTCGGCCTGCCGAACAAAGAAGACGTCAAACAGGGCCTGATCACCTACAAGATCGCCGCTCACGCCGCCGATCTGGCCAAAGGCCATCCGGGCGCGCAGATCCGCGATAACGCCATGTCCAAGGCGCGTTTCGAATTCCGCTGGGAAGATCAGTTCAATCTGGCGCTCGATCCGGCCACCGCGCGCGCCTATCACGACGAAACCCTGCCGCAGGAATCCGGCAAGGTCGCCCACTTCTGCTCGATGTGCGGGCCGAAATTCTGCTCGATGAAGATTTCGCAGGAGGTGCGCGACTACGCCGCCGCCCAGGAGGTCGCCAAGCCGATCGAAGTGCAGCTGACCGGCATGGAGAAAATGTCCGCCGAGTTCCGCGCCCGCGGCAGCGAGCTGTATCACAGCGCCGGCACCCTGCAAGAGGAGACAAGCAATGACTGATATCACGACCCCCTTCCCGGCGACGCCCTACAAACTGGGGCTCTACCCGGTCGTCGACAGCGTGGAATGGATCGCTCGCCTGCTTGAGGCCGGCGTCACCACCATCCAGCTGCGCATCAAGGATTTGCCTGACGAGCAGGTCGAAGAGGATATCGCCGCCGCCATCGCGCTGGGCCAGCGTTATCAGGCGCGGCTGTTCATCAACGACTACTGGCGGCTGGCGATCAAGCACGGCGCCTACGGCGTGCATCTGGGCCAGGAAGATCTTGATACCACCGATCTGGCGGCCATTCACCGCGCCGGGTTGCGGCTCGGCGTGTCCACCCATGACGACGCCGAACTGGCGCGCGCGCTGGCGGTGAAACCGTCCTACATCGCGCTGGGGCACATCTTCCCCACCCAAACCAAAGACATGCCTTCGGCGCCGCAGGGGCTGACGGAGTTGAAACGCCACATCGCCGGCCTGGCGGATTACCCGACGGTGGCGATCGGCGGGATCAGTATCGATCGCGTACCGGCGGTGCTGGCGTGCGGCGTCGGCAGCGTCGCGGTGGTCAGCGCCATCACCCTGGCGCCGGACTGGCGCGCGGCGACGGCCGAGCTGCTGCGGCTGATCGAAGGCGAGGATCCGAACGATGCTTAACGATCAGGAATTCCTGCGCTACAGCCGCCAACTGCTGCTGGAGGACGTCGGCCCGGAAGGCCAGGAGAAACTCAAGCGCGCCACGGTGCTGATCGTCGGTTTGGGCGGGCTCGGCTCCCCGGCTTCGCTGTATCTGGCCGCCGCCGGCGTCGGCACGCTGCTGTTGGCCGACGACGACCAGCTGCACGTCACCAACCTGCAGCGTCAAATCCTCTACCGCAGCGCCGATACCGCCACCGGTAAGGCGGCGCTGGCGCAACGCCATCTGCAGGCGCTGAACCCATTGGTGGAATCCATCCCGCTGGCGCAGCGGCTGCAAGGGCAAGCGCTGCGCGACGCGGTCGCCCGCGCCGATTTGGTGCTGGACTGCTGCGACAATATGGCGACCCGCCATGAGGTCAACGCCGCTTGCATCGCCGCCGCCAAGCCGCTGATCAGCGGCAGCGCGGTCGGCTTCAGCGGCCAGTTGCTGGTGCTCGAGCCGCCCTATGCACACGGCTGTTACGCCTGCCTGTACCCGGAGCAGGAAGAGCCGCAGCGCAACTGCCGCACCGCCGGGGTACTCGGCCCGGTGGTCGGCGTGATCGGCACCCTGCAAGCGCTGGAGGCCATCAAGATGCTGGCCGGCATGCCTTCCTCCCTCAGCGGGAAACTGCGGCTGTTCGACGGCAAGCAGCAGAGTTGGAGCACGCTGCAACTGAGCCAGGCCCGCGCCTGCCCGGTATGCGGAGGCGCGGCATGAAGATCCGTCTTAACGATCAGCCGCTGGAGCTGGCGCAGCCGCTCAGCGTTGCCGCCCTGCTGACCCAGCTGGAACGCCACCAGCCGGGCACCGCGCTGGCGATCAACCAAACCATCATCCCGCGCGCCGACTGGGCCGACCACCAGGTGCAGGACGGTGACGATATTTTACTGTTTCAAGCGATCGCCGGAGGCTGACATGCTGAAAATCGCCGATACCACTTTTACCTCGCGCCTGTTCACCGGCACCGGCAAGTTCGCCACCCCGGCATTGATGCTGGAGGCGCTGGCGGCCTCCGGTTCACAGCTGGTGACCATGGCCATGAAGCGCGTCGATCTGCGCGGCGGCAACGACGCCATTTTGGCGCCGCTGCAGCAGTTGGGCGTCAGGCTGTTGCCCAACACCTCCGGCGCTAAAACCGCCGCCGAAGCGGTGTTCGCCGCCCGGCTGGCGCGTGAAGCGCTCGGCACCCGCTGGGTGAAACTGGAGATCCATCCCGATGTGAAATACCTGCTGCCTGATCCGATAGAAACGCTGAAGGCGGCGGAAACGCTGGTGAAAGACGGTTTTGTGGTGCTGCCCTACTGCGGCGCCGATCCGGTGCTGTGTAAACGGCTGGAAGAGGCGGGCTGCGCGGCGGTGATGCCGCTCGGCGCCCCTATCGGCTCCAACCGCGGTCTGCGCACCCGTGACTTCCTCGAGATCATCATCGAACAGGCCAAAGTGCCGGTGGTGGTCGACGCCGGCATCGGCGCGCCGAGCCACGCGCTGGAAGCGATGGAGCTGGGCGCCGACGCGGTGCTGGTGAATACCGCCATCGCCGTGGCGCGCGACCCGGTGCAAATGGCGCGGGCGTTTCGCCAGGCGTTGGAAGCCGGCGAACTGGCGCGCAGCGCCGGATTAGGCTCGAGCCAGCGCGGTGCGGTCGCCTCCAGCCCGCTGACCGCCTTCCTCAGTCAGCCAGAGGAGGCACAGTGATGGGCGACGATTTCAGTAGCCGCTGGCAACAGCTGGATTGGGACGATATTACGCTGCGCATCAACGGCAAAACCGCGCGCGACGTGGAACGCGCGTTGAACGCCGACAAGCTGACGCGCGACGACTTTATGGCGCTGATCTCCCCCGCCGCCGCGCCGTATCTGGAACCGCTGGCGCAGCGCGCGCAGCAGCTGACTCGTCAGCGATTCGGCAACGTCGTTAGCTTCTATGTGCCGCTGTACCTCTCTAACCTGTGCGCCAACGACTGCACCTACTGCGGCTTTTCGATGAGCAACCGCATCAAGCGCAAAACACTGGATGCGGCGGAGATCGCACGCGAGTGCGAAGCCATCAAGGCGCTGGGGTTCGAACACCTGTTGCTGGTCACCGGCGAGCATCAGACCAAGGTCGGCATGGACTATTTCCGCCGGCACATTCCGGCGATCCGCAGCCACTTCAGCTCGCTGATGATGGAAGTGCAGCCGCTGGCGCAGGACGAGTACGCCGAACTCAAAACGCTGGGCCTGGACGGCGTGCTGGTGTACCAGGAAACCTACCATCCGGCCACCTATCTGCAGCATCACCTGCGCGGCCAGAAGCAGGATTTCCATTGGCGCCTGGCCACGCCGGATCGCCTGGGGCGCGCCGGGATCGACAAGATCGGCCTCGGCGCGTTGATCGGCCTCTCCAACAGCTGGCGCACCGACTGTTACCTGCTGGCGGAACATCTGTTCTACCTGCAGCAAACTTACTGGCAGAGCCGCTACTCGATCTCGTTCCCGCGTCTGCGCCCCTGCGCCGGCGGCATTGAACCGGCGTCGATCATGAGCGAGCCTCAACTGGTGCAGCTGATCTGCGCCTTCCGGCTGTTCGCGCCGGACGTTGAGCTGTCACTGTCTACGCGTGAGTCGCCGTACTTCCGCGATCATATGATCCCGGTGGCGATCAACAGCGTCAGCGCCGGATCCAAGACGCAGCCCGGCGGCTATGCCGATGACGTGCCGCCGGAGCTGGAACAGTTCGAACCGCACGACGGCCGCACGCCGCAGCAGGTCGCCGAGGCCATCAGCAACGCCGGGCTGCAGCCGGTGTGGAAAGACTGGGACGGTTATCTGGGACGCGGTGCGCAATAAGCGGCAACGTTTGCCGCCGCGTGAAGAAAACGCTGGAGCGGCCGCGCAATGCTGAACGCTGATGCTGGCGTCGGCAAGCCCCCCGCTTATAGTGACCTTGCCGACCGCCAAACCCGGCGTCGGCCGGGGCCGTCTCCCTCTCGATGGTCCCGCCTTATCCCATCCCGGATCGCGCAGAGACTCTCTGCGCGACTCCGGTTCCTCCTTGGATTTGCGCCGGCGGGGCATGCGGACAGGCCGTTTTGGCGACTCGGCTGACAGGAGCAACTGCGTTCTGCAATAACTCAGAGTGAGATTCAAAGGGCGACGGTTACAACAGAAAGTGGAGAGCGTGGAAAAAGAAGACACTGCAAAGAAGATGCGCGACAAGAGAAGCTTGAAGGATAATCCCCGGTGCTGCCAATGGCCCTGGTGCTGGCCGCGGATCTTTTTGCCGCCTGCTCCCTGCTTACGGACAAGAGCAGGCGGTTTATTTTGTGAGACTGGCACCCCCCCAGGACGCGAATCACACAGTATGTGCGCTAATTAACCACATAAACGGCGAAATGTGAATGTCTTTTGAGTGTTTTTTTATTCAGTATCGAGTGTGTTTTGAGTTTGACAAGGAAAATCAAACTGATATCACCGCAATACCCGAGGCTTCATCTATAATCCAGCACGGATCCTCAAACAGGTTTTTCAACGCTCGCGGTTAACATCAAAAAGCCAAGGTTGTCATGAAGAAAACGCCAAATTACATCGATGCAATCAGCGCGTTGCTCACTCTGAAAGGAGTAGGCGACAGAAAACATGCCTCCACGATGGCCAACATACTGAACCTTCAGTACAACAGCGCCAAACAGAAGCTGGATGGCAAAAGGGGCATCACCCTCGATGAAGTCAAAAAGGTTTTCCAGTATTTCAACGAGCCGTTTGCCGGCCAACGGACACATAACGGCGTGTTTATCATGAACAGCATTCACAAGCGCTGCAACATTGAGGTCGACGAGCGCCCGGTCACGCAAGCGGACAACGACGAAACTTACGCCTACAAAAAGGACGACCTTTTCATCATCAACACCAATCGGGAATATGCAGCCGATGCCCCGCTGTATAAAGTCAATAAGATAGACTTTCTGCCGGCCCCGCGTATCGCGATCCTGGATAATGACGGCGATATTCTCGAACTGTTGAAGAAGATCGCCAGCCGCTACGGCATCGAAACTGAGACCTTTCAGACGGCGGACGCCATGCTGGCCGCGCTGGAGCAGCAGTCCTTTGAGGCGTTTATTTTGGACTGGCTGTTGGACTTCGGCGAGACTTCCGAACGCGTCGTGAAGAAAATTAAAGACGCCCTCGATCCGCACGCCCGCATCATCATTCTGACCGGCCAGCTGAATCACTACGAGAAAAACATCGGCGATATGATCCTGCACTATGACGTGCACCTGGTGGAAAAACCGACCAAGCCGCTGATTATCTCCTCGCTGTTGCTGTCGAACCTATTCTTTAATTAGTTTGATCGGGATGCGGATCAAAAACGATGAGCCAACCCCTTCGACGGATTTGACCTTGATGGCGCCTTTCATCGTCGTGACGTAATTTTTGATAATGGTCAGCCCCAGCCCCAACCCCTGCCGCGTTTCCCTTTCCAGCCCCTGATTGAACGCCTTATATAACCGATCCAGATTATCGACGTTAAACCCGATGCCGGTGTCTTTTACCCGCAAATACAGATTGCCGTGACACACCTTCACATTGAGGACGATCGCGCCGTGGTGGGTAAATTTGTCCGCGTTGCTGAGCAGGTTGGCCAATATTCGGTAGAGCTTGTATTTATCAGAGCCAATCAGGCCGGCATAAGACGAACGGTGGATCACGAGCCGATTGCCTCGCCCGGCGCCGATGCCGGTTACGGCATCCTCCACCACCTCATTCAGCCGGAAGGTGGAAATATTGATTTTAACTTCTCCCATCTCAAGCCGAGAATAATCCATCACCTCGCGCGTTTGTTCGGCGATCTTGTTGCCGTGATAGGAGATCAGGCGGGCTTCTTTTTTCAACTCTTCCTGCGCTAGCTCGTGTTCCATGATATCCGCGGCAATGACGATGGCCTGGGTCGAGCCGGCGATCTCGTGGTAGATGGAAGAGATAAAGATGTTCTTGTTCTTGATGATCTCTTTCAACGAGAAGGCATTTCTCAGCACCAGGAACATCATCAGGAACACCAAAATCAGCGAAAAGAGGGCGAACATCTCGGCTTTACTCGAGTTGTCCTGGATGATGCCTTTCACTTCGGTAAAGTTTTTAATCTGTATCCGATAAATAATTTCCTGGATATCGACCAGCGTGCCCTCGATATCATCCATATAAGAGAGAATGTCCGCCTTGTTTTTCTGCCCCACCAGCAAGCCGGCAGAAAGATCGTCCAACGTGCGATACTGCTGCTTCAGCAGCGCAACATTTTTGATGAACTCGTCGTCGTAATAAAAAGAGTCGCTGAAGGTCGAACGGCTCTCCAGGATCTGAATCTTCGAGTAGAAGATTTTCTTTTTGATCTGGAAGGCGTCGTAATCGTTGTTTTCACTGAGCAACAGCGCGGTTTTGGTCCTTTCAAACGCCAGAAACAGGATCTCGGCCACCGAGTAGTTGTCCAGGTTGGGCTCGATCTGCTTATAGCGCTCTTTTACGCCGCCGAAATTAATGGCAATCAACAAAATCAATAAGGAGAAGATGGCAACCAACGCGATAAGAGTACCGATCAGTTTTTTGCTCATCTTATTTCAGCTCCAACCTTTTAACTTGCCAGACGGTTTTCGCATTCACATCCAAGTTATTCAGCTCAGCATAGCCATCGCGCGGATAAATAATGGCGAACGGCCCCAACTCACCAACGTCGATCGGCTTGCCGCCGCGCTGGTAGGCGACGATCACACGGTATTTAATCATCTCGTCAATCGGCATCGAATAAGAGTAATCATCCCAGGCGAAAGCGCGCACCGACTGGCCTTTCAGGTGATAGGCTTTCACTAACTCCGCAAACTCAACGCCGGTGAACATATCTTCCGGGGTGAAATTGGTCGAGGTTTTAATCGTGTGCTGCGGCATCGCCGCCAGCATCTGCCGGGTTATCTTGATCTTCTCGCCATCGAGCGGTTTCAGGTAAAAATAGTCAACGGCCGCATACAGCGGCGTGCTGAACAGCGAAAGCAGCAGTAACGTCATCAATCCTTTGATTGTCATTATTCACCCTCTTTACGTTTTACCAGTTCGGCCTGGCCGAATTCATCCTGCCCGACCACGGCCCAACCGTGATGTTGATAAAAGCCTTCAGCTTTGGAGCCGGGATCGGTGGTTAAGTGGATCGCTTCGGCGCCGCGCTCAAACATCCAGGCGGTGACCCGCGCCAACAAGGCGGAGCCGATCCCCTTCGACTGGTATTCCGGCTTCACGAACAGGCCGCCGATCAGCGGTTCAGGGATGAATAACCCGAAGCCAACGCCGGCATAGTCGTCGCCATGCTTGCAGATCCAGCCGCCGCCCTGGTTGATGTCCTCCAGCGCCTGCCTGCGCTGCAGATACTGGATCTGATGCGGGTGCAGCAGGTTTTCCTCAACGGAAAAGCGGATCTCATACAGGTAAGGCAGGTGTTGCGCCGTCAATTTTTCGAAGGTAATGAGGCTGTCCATGTTCGCACTGTCCTTGGTTGTCTGGTAAAAAACGCCGGTCAATTTCTGCTGTAACCATAGTAGCAAAGTTTGCTCGGCCCCGGCATGAGGCGAAAAAAAACCGCCCCCGAGGGAGCGGTTTATCTGGCGATGGGCCCGGCATGCCGGGCCCGCGGCGCGGATGACGATTATTCGTCGTCGCTGCCGCCCAGGCCTGCATTGAGCAGCTCGGCCAGGTTAGCCGTCGCTTCTTCCGCGCTGACTTGCGGAACAACCGGCGCTTCACCCTGAGCACGGCGACGCATGCGATCCTGATGATAAGCGTAACCGGTACCGGCTGGGATCAGACGGCCCACGATGACGTTCTCTTTCAGGCCACGCAGTTCATCGCGCTTGCCGGCTACGGCAGCTTCGGTCAGAACGCGCGTCGTTTCCTGGAACGATGCGGCGGAGATGAAGGACTCGGTCGCCAAGGAAGCCTTGGTAATACCCAGCAGATCGCGCGAGAAGGTTGCCGCAATTTTACCTTCAGCTTCCAGCTGACGGTTGGCAATCTTGACGCGAGACACTTCAGCCTGCTCGCCTTCCAGGAACTCGGAGCCACCAGCGCTAACGATGGTGCCTTTACGCAACATCTGACGAACGATAACTTCGATGTGCTTATCGTTAATCTTAACGCCTTGCAGACGGTAAACTTCCTGCACTTCGTTGGTGATGTAGCGGGTAACCGCATGCACGCCACGCAGACGCAGAATGTCGTGCGGAGACTCTGGGCCGTCGGAAACGACGTCACCACGTTCCACCACTTCGCCTTCGAACACGTTGAGCTGACGCCATTTCGGAATCATCTCTTCGTAAGCGTCGCTGCCGTCCAGCGGAGAGATCACCAGGCGACGTTTGCCTTTGGTCTCTTTACCGAACGAGATAATCCCGCTGATTTCAGCCAGGATTGCCGGCTCTTTCGGACGACGCGCTTCGAACAGGTCGGCAACGCGCGGCAGACCACCGGTAATATCCTTGGTACCGCCGGATTCCTGAGGAATACGCGCCAGGGTATCACCCGCACCGATCTGAATGCCATCTTCCAGCTGAACGATCGCTTTGCCCGGCAGGAAGTATTGAGCAGGCATATCAGTACCTGGGATCAATACGTCTTCGCCCTGAGCGTCAACGATTTTCAGTGCCGGACGCAGGTCTTTACCGCTACCGGTACGCTCTGCGCTGTCCAGAACAACCAGAGAAGACAAACCGGTCAGTTCGTCGGTCTGACGAGTAATCGTCTGGCCGTCAACCATGTCCGCGAAGCGAATGAAGCCGCTGACTTCACTGATGACCGGCATGGTGTGCGGATCCCAGTTAGCGACGGTTTCGCCGCCATTAACTTCTTCACCGTCGCCTTTGCCCATCACGGCGCCGTAAGGCACCTTGTAGCTTTCTTTGGTACGGCCGAATTCGTCGATCAGTTTCAGTTCGGTGTTACGCGAGGTGATCACCAGCTTGCCTGCGGCGTTCATAACGAACTTCGCGTTGCTCAGCTTGATGCTACCCTTGTTTTTCACCTGAATGCTGGATTCAGCAGCCGCACGAGATGCCGCACCACCGATGTGGAACGTACGCATCGTCAGCTGTGTACCCGGCTCACCGATGGACTGTGCCGCGATAACGCCGATGGCTTCGCCTTTGTTGATGATGTGGCCACGTGCCAGGTCGCGACCATAGCAGTTTGCACACACACCAAAGTCGGTTTCACAGCTCACCACGGAACGGACTTTAACGCTGTCGACAGAGTTCTCTTCCAACAGGTCACACGCCTTCTCGTTCAGCAGGGTGTTGCGTGGCACCAGAATGTCCGCCGTACCCGGCTTGAGGACGTCTTCTGCCGTCACACGACCCAGAACGCGTTCACGCAGCGGCTCTTTCACGTCGCCACCTTCGATAACCGGAGTCATCAGGATGCCGTCGTGGGTGCCACAGTCGTCTTCGGTCACCACCAGATCCTGCGCCACGTCAACCAGACGACGGGTCAGATAACCGGAGTTCGCGGTTTTCAGTGCGGTATCCGCCAGACCTTTACGAGCACCGTGGGTGGAGATGAAGTACTGGAGTACGTTCAGACCTTCACGGAAGTTCGCGGTGATTGGCGTTTCGATGATGGAGCCGTCCGGCTTCGCCATCAGACCACGCATACCGGCCAGCTGACGAATCTGAGCGGCGGAACCACGCGCACCGGAGTCGGCCATCATGAAGATGCTGTTGAAGGAAACTTGCTGTTCCACTTCGCCGTCACGGTTAACCACGTCTTCTACCGACAGGTTTTCCATCATCGCTTTAGCAACGCGTTCGTTCGCTGCAGCCCAGATATCGATCACTTTGTTGTAGCGTTCGCCGGCGGTAACCAGACCAGACTGGAACTGCTCCTGGATCTCGGCAACTTCGGTTTCCGCTTCTTCGATGATCTCCGCCTTCTTGGCCGGGATAACCATGTCGTCGATGCCTACGGAAGCGCCGGAACGGGCTGCGTAAGCAAAACCGGTGTACATGATCTGGTCAGCAAAGATAACGGTCGGCTTCAGGCCCAGGATGCGGTAACAGGTGTTCAGCATCTTGGAGATCGCTTTCTTGCCCAAAGGCTGGTTAACGATCGCGTACGGCAGACCTTTCGGTACGATCATCCACAGGATGGCGCGGCCGATGGTGGTGTCGATGATGCTGGTCTGAGAAGTCCATTCGCCTTCGGCGTTTTTGACGTCTTCGGTGATACGCACTTTAACGCGCGCATGCAGAGACGCCAGGCCGGCGCGGTATACGCGCTCAGCTTCTTTGGAACCGTTCAGCACCATGCCTTCGCCCTTGGCGTTAACACAGTCGCGGGTCATGTAGTACAGACCCAGTACAACGTCCTGAGAAGGAACGATGATTGGCTCGCCGTTCGCTGGGGACAGGATGTTGTTGGTGGACATCATCAGCGCACGCGCTTCCAGCTGGGCTTCCAGCGTCAGCGGCACGTGAACGGCCATCTGGTCACCATCGAAGTCGGCGTTGTATGCCGCACAAACCAGCGGGTGCAGCTGGATCGCTTTACCTTCGATCAGAACCGGTTCAAACGCCTGGATACCCAAACGGTGCAGGGTTGGTGCACGGTTCAGCAGTACCGGGTGTTCGCGGATCACTTCGTCCAGGATATCCCAAACGACGGCTTCTTCACGCTCAACCATTTTCTTGGCGGCTTTGATGGTGGTGGCCAGGCCACGCAGCTCCAACTTGCCGTAGATGAACGGTTTGAACAGCTCCAGCGCCATCTTTTTAGGCAGACCGCACTGATGCAGACGCAGGTATGGACCTACGGTGATTACGGAACGGCCGGAGTAGTCAACGCGTTTACCGAGCAGGTTCTGACGGAAACGACCCTGCTTACCTTTGATCATGTCGGCCAAAGATTTCAGAGGACGTTTGTTGGAACCGGTGATCGCACGACCGCGACGGCCGTTATCCAGCAGGGCGTCTACCGCTTCTTGCAGCATACGCTTTTCGTTGCGCACGATGATGTCCGGCGCAGCCAGATCCAGCAGGCGTTTCAGACGGTTGTTACGGTTGATCACGCGGCGATACAGATCGTTCAGATCCGACGTCGCGAAACGGCCGCCATCCAGCGGAACCAGTGGACGCAGATCCGGCGGCAGTACCGGCAGCACGGTCAGGATCATCCACTCCGGCTTGTTGCCGGACTGTACGAACGCTTCCAGCAGCTTGATACGCTTGGTCAGCTTCTTGCGCTTGGTTTCGGAGTTGGTTTCGTTCAGCTCTTCACGCAGCTGCTCGCACTCGGCTTCCAGATCCATGTTTTTCAACAGGGCCTGAATAGCTTCCGCACCCATCTTGGCGTCGAATTCGTCACCGAACTCTTCCAGCGCGTCCAGATACTGCTCTTCGGTCAGGATCTGACGACGCTCGAGGTTGGTCATACCGCCTTCGACCACCACATAGGATTCGAAGTACAGTACGCGTTCGATGTCACGCAGCGGCATATCCAGCAGCAAACCGATGCGGGATGGCAGCGATTTCAGGAACCAGATGTGCGCAGTCGGGGAAGCCAGTTCGATGTGGCCCATGCGCTCACGACGCACTTTGGTCTGGGTCACTTCAACGCCGCACTTCTCACAGATCACGCCGCGGTGTTTCAAGCGCTTGTACTTACCGCACAGGCACTCGTAATCTTTTACCGGCCCGAAGATACGGGCGCAGAAAAGGCCGTCACGCTCTGGTTTGAACGTACGGTAGTTAATGGTTTCCGGCTTCTTAACTTCACCGAACGACCACGAACGGATCATGTCTGGCGAGGCCAGAGCAATCTTGATCGCATCAAACTCTTCGGTCTTAGTTTGCGCTTTCAGAAACTTCAATAAGTCTTTCACGGATTGGCTCCTGTCGGAGTTAAACCTGTTGGGCACCCACAACCGCAGTAGGTACCCGTGTGACCTGAACAACCACCCTCAGGCTCCCTTAGGCGGGGAGCCTGAGCCGGAATGACGATTACTCGTCTTCCAGTTCGATGTTGATGCCGAGCGAGCGGATTTCTTTCAACAGTACGTTGAAGGACTCCGGCATGCCTGGCTCCATCCGGTGATCGCCATCCACGATGTTTTTGTACATCTTGGTACGGCCGTTAACGTCATCCGACTTAACGGTGAGCATTTCCTGCAGGGTATAAGCCGCGCCGTATGCTTCCAGTGCCCACACTTCCATCTCACCGAAGCGTTGACCACCGAACTGCGCTTTACCACCCAGAGGCTGCTGAGTAACCAAGCTGTAAGAACCGGTTGAACGGGCGTGCATTTTATCGTCAACCAAGTGGTTCAGTTTCAGCATGTACATATAGCCGACAGTAACCTGGCGCTCGAATTGCTCACCGGTACGGCCATCGAACAGCGTGATCTGACCGGAGGTCGGGATTCCGCCCATTTCCAGCAGCTTCTTGATTTCAGTCTCTTTCGCACCGTCAAACACCGGCGTTGCGATCGGCATACCTTTTTTCAGGTTCTCTGCCAGACGCAGCACTTCGTCGTCGCTGAAGGTGTTCAGGTCAACTTTCTGGCAAACGTCGTCGCCCAGATCGTAGGCCTTCTGGATGAACTCACGCAGCTTGGCCACTTCCTGCTGCTGCTTCAGCATCTGGTTGATCTTCTCACCGATGCCTTTCGCAGCCATACCCAGGTGGGTTTCCAGGATCTGACCGATGTTCATACGTGATGGTACGCCCAGCGGGTTCAGTACGATGTCTACCGGCGTGCCGTTTTCATCGTAAGGCATATCTTCGATCGGGTTGATCTTGGAGATAACACCCTTGTTACCGTGGCGGCCCGCCATCTTGTCACCCGGTTGGATCTGACGTTTAACGGCCAGATAAACCTTGACGATTTTCAGTACGCCCGGCGCCAGATCGTCGCCCTGAGTGATCTTACGACGCTTGGCTTCCAGCTTCTTCTCGAAGTCGGATTTCAGTTCGTCGTACTGCTCAGCCAGCTGCTCCAGCTGGTTTTGCTTCTCTTCGTCGGTCAGGCCCAGTTCCAGCCAGCGATCGCGCGGCAGCTTGCTCAGCTTGTCGGCTTCGATGCCACCGGCAACCAGCACCGCGTGGATACGCGCAAACAGGCCGGCTTCCAGGATCTGCAGTTCTTCAGTCAGGTCTTTCTTCGCCTGCTTCAGCTGCATCTCTTCGATTTCCAACGCGCGCTTGTCTTTTTCCACGCCATCGCGGGTGAAGACCTGCACGTCGATAACCGTACCGGAAACGCCGTTCGGCACACGCAGAGAAGAGTCTTTAACGTCAGACGCTTTCTCACCGAAGATCGCACGCAGCAGCTTCTCTTCCGGCGTCAGCTGGGTTTCGCCTTTAGGCGTTACCTTACCGACCAGAATGTCGCCGCCGGTCACTTCAGCACCGATATACACGATACCGGATTCATCCAGCTTGGAGAGCGCCGCTTCACCCACGTTAGGGATGTCGGCGGTGATCTCTTCAGGCCCCAGCTTGGTGTCGCGAGACACGCACGCCAGTTCCTGGATGTGGATGGTGGTGAAGCGATCTTCCTGCACCACGCGCTCGGAGACCAAGATGGAGTCTTCGAAGTTGTAGCCGTTCCAAGGCATGAAGGCTACGCGCATGTTCTGGCCCAATGCCAGTTCGCCCAGGTCTGTCGATGGGCCATCCGCCAGCACGTCGCCGCGCTCGATTGGCTCACCCAGATTCACACACGGCATCTGGTTGATGCAGGTGTTCTGGTTAGAACGGGTGTACTTGGTCAGGTTGTAAATATCGATACCTGCTTCGCCCGGGTACATCTCGTCTTCGTTAACTTTGATAACGATACGGGAAGCATCCACGTACTGGATCACACCGCCACGTTTGGCAACGGCGGTTACGCCGGAGTCTACCGCTACGGCGCGTTCCATACCGGTACCGACCAGCGGCTTGTCAGCGCGCAGGGTTGGTACGGCCTGACGTTGCATGTTCGCACCCATCAATGCACGGTTGGCGTCATCGTGTTCCAGGAATGGAATCAGTGAAGCACCAACGGAAACGACCTGCTGGGTGGATACGTCCATGTAGTCAACCTGGTCGCGGCTGAACAGGCTTGATTCGCCTTTGCTACGACAGGTGACCAGGTCTTCTACGAAGCGGCCTTCTTCATCCAGGTTGGAGTTCGCCTGGGCGATAACGAAGTTGCCTTCTTCAATAGCAGACAGGTAGTTGATTTCATCGGTCACCACGCCGTCACGCACGCGGCGGTACGGGGTTTCCAGGAAGCCATACTCGTTAGTCTGTGCGTACACGGACAGGGAGTTGATCAGGCCGATGTTTGGACCTTCCGGCGTTTCGATTGGGCACACGCGGCCGTAGTGGGTCGGGTGTACGTCTCGAACTTCAAAGCCGGCGCGCTCACGGGTCAGACCGCCCGGGCCCAGTGCGGAGATACGACGCTTGTGCGTGATCTCGGACAGCGGGTTGTTCTGGTCCATGAACTGGGACAGCTGGCTGGAGCCGAAGAACTCTTTCACCGCCGCCGAAATCGGCTTGGCGTTGATCATGTCCTGAGGCATCAGGGTATCCAGATCGCCCAGAGACAGACGCTCTTTCACCGCACGCTCAACACGCACCAGACCTACGCGGAACTGGTTCTCGGCCATTTCGCCAACGGAGCGGATACGGCGGTTGCCCAAGTGGTCGATATCGTCCACTTCGCCCTTGCCGTTACGGATATCGATGAGCTTCTTCATCACTTCGATGATGTCGTCTTTGCTCAGGATGCCCGAACCTTCGATCTCGTCGCGCAGCAGAGAACGGTTGAACTTCATACGGCCAACCGCGGACAGATCGTAGCGGTCTTCGGAGAAGAACAGGTTCTCGAACAGGCTTTCGGCAGCTTCGCGCGTTGGCGGCTCACCAGGACGCATCATGCGGTAGATTTCTACCAGCGAGCTCAGACGATCGTTGGTCGGATCGACACGCAGCGTTTCAGAGATGTACGCGCCGTGGTCCAGATCGTTGGTGAACAGCGTTTCGATGCGCTTGTGGCCGGACTGGCTCAGCTTGGCCAGCAGATCCAGCGACAGCTCCATGTTGGCTGCGCAGATCAGTTCGCCGGTATTGGTATCGATATAGTCTTTCGCGACCACTTTGCCCGCGATGTACTCTACCGGTACTTCAATGCTCTGAATGTCGTCTTTTTCCAGCTGACGGATATGACGAGCGGTGATGCGACGGCCTTTCTCTACGTAGATCTTGCCGTTGGCTTCGATATCGAACGAAGCGGTCTCACCACGCAGGCGCTCTGGCACCAGCTCCATCTGCAGCTTGTTGTCGCGGATTTCGAAGACGATCTTGTCAAAGAACAGGTCGAGGATCTGTTCAGTGGTGTAGTTCAGCGCGCGCAGAATGATGGTCGCAGGCAATTTGCGGCGACGGTCAATACGCACGAACAGGTTGTCTTTCGGATCGAACTCGAAGTCCAACCATGAACCGCGGTAAGGGATGATGCGTGCGTTGTACAGCACTTTACCCGAGGAGTGGGTTTTACCCTTATCGCTGTCGAAGAATACGCCAGGACTACGGTGCAACTGAGATACGATAACCCTCTCAGTACCGTTGATCACAAAGGTGCCGTTTTCGGTCATGAGCGGAATTTCGCCCATGTAGACTTCTTGTTCCTTGATGTCTTTGACCGTACCTTCAGGCGCTTCGCGCTCATAGATAACCAGGCGCAGTTTTACGCGCAGCGGTGCAGAGAACGTCACACCACGGATCTGGCACTCTTTGACGTCGAAGACCGGCTCACCAAGACGGTAGCTAACGTATTGCAGCTCCGAATTGCCACTGTAGCTCTGGATAGGGAAAACAGAACGGAATGCGGCTTCAAGGCCGTACTGCCCTTCTGGATCTTGCTCGATAAACTTCTGGAACGAGTCAAGCTGGATAGAAAGGAGATATGGTATGTCCAGCACTTGTGGACGTTTACCAAAATCCTTACGAATACGTTTTTTCTCGGTATAGGAGTAAACCATAGGGTTCCTCAGCTCGCTGATCAGTGACCCAATCTGTCCGTCCGATTAGGGACAGTTCATGCAACACCGTTTTGTCGACCGGAAAGCGGGAACACTTTCCGCAATGTCTCTTGCTATCACGCTTAAACCATTTCATCGCGCCTTCCCCCAGAACTCCTGGTAGTGCAAAGACCGCGGTATATTAAGTCGTCAATAGAAACAAACATTGGGAGGCGAAACCAGCAGCCAAACAGTGTGAAACGCTACTGGCGCCCTACAGCGCAAAAAGGCTGGTGACTAAAAAGTCACCAGCCATCAGCCTAAAAGACTAGGCTGCAACCGGAAAGGTTGGCTTATTTAACTTCAACTTCTGCGCCAGCTTCTTCCAGAGATTTTTTCAGAGCTTCTGCGTCATCTTTGCTCACGCCTTCTTTCAGAGCGGCTGGAGCAGATTCAACCAGGTCTTTAGCTTCTTTCAGACCCAGGCCGGTAGCGCCACGTACTGCTTTGATAACAGCAACTTTGTTAGCGCCTGCAGCTTTCAGGATAACGTCGAATTCAGTTTTCTCTTCAGCAGCTTCAGCTGGGCCAGCAGCTACAGCTACAGCAGCAGCAGCAGAAACGCCGAATTTTTCTTCCATAGCGGAAACCAGTTCAACAACGTCCATTACGGACATAGCGGCAACTGCTTCCAGGATTTGGTCTTTAGTGATAGACATAACAATTGTTCCTAAAATTCAGAAATAGTTTAAATACGTTAGCAAAGGCTAAGAAAGAGTGGCTTACGCCGCTTCTTTCTGATCGCGTACTGCAGCCAGAGTGCGAACCAGTTTGCCGGCAGCGGCTTCTTTCATGGTTGCCATCAGGCGTGCGATCGCTTCTTCGTAAGTTGGCAGCGTCGCCAGGCGGTCGATTTGCGCCGCTGGGATCAGCTCACCTTCAAAGGCCGCAGCTTTAACCTCGAATTTTGCATTCGCTTTCGCGAACTCTTTGAACAGACGAGCAGCAGCGCCCGGGTGTTCGTGAGAGAATGCAATCAAGGTTGGACCGACAAACGTGTCTTTCAGGCATTCGAATGGAGTGCCTTCAACTACGCGACGCATCAGGGTGTTGCGAACAACACGCATGTAAACGCCAGCTTCACGACCTGCTTTACGCAGTTCAGTCATTTTATCTACGGTAACGCCGCGGGAATCCGCAACAACCGCAGACAGCGCGCCTTTGGCTACTTCGCTGACTTCAGCAACAATCGCTTGTTTGTCTTGAAGATTTAATGCCATTAGCTTTTTGCTCCTGGATTAGCCGGGGAAAATCCCCCGGAACTCACTTCACTCGGCGCTTTGTAAAACGCCACGCCGAGCGGCTTAACACGGTGAGCAGAATCCAGCAAAGACATTCTTTTATAAAAAAGAAAAATTTTCTTAGGCTCTGTCACCGTCTACGCAGGAAGGATTAAGTATCTTGCGATACACCTGCGGTCTTGGACGGAGGCCTGGATAGGCCAGGCTCCAACCGAAAAATCTTTGTTTTGCCTACGGCATAGCCAATAGCAAAACCTTGGGGCATAAGATTCTAGACAAATCTCGGCCCCAAGTCAAAGCGATAATCGCAAGTGCGATTAGTTCGCTGCGGCAGACAGACCGCTCTGATCGATAGCAACGCCAGCACCCATGGTGGTGGAGAGGCTAACTTTCTTGATGTACATGCCTTTCGCCTGAGAAGGTTTTGCTTTTTTCAGCGCAACCAGCAGGGCTTCCAGGTTTTCTTTCAGTTTGTCTGCGTCGAAATCAACCTTACCGATAGTGGTATGGATGATGCCGTTTTTGTCGTTACGATAGCGAACCTGACCTGCTTTAGCGTTTTTCACTGCTTCAGCAACGTTCGGAGTAACGGTACCCACTTTCGGGTTTGGCATCAGGCCACGTGGACCCAGGATCTGGCCCAGTTGACCAACAACGCGCATTGCATCCGGGGAAGCAATAACAACGTCGAAGTTCATTTCGCCTTTCTTGATCTGCTCAGCCAGATCGTCCATACCTACCAGCTCTGCGCCTGCAGCTTTCGCAGCTTCAGCGTTAGCGCCTTGGGTAAATACGGCAACGCGAACGGAACGACCGGTGCCGTGTGGCAGAACGGTAGCACCACGAACGTTTTGGTCAGATTTACGAGCGTCGATGCCGAGGTTAACGGCAACGTCAACGCTTTCTACGAATTTAGCGGTGGCCAGCTCTTTCAGCAGAGCAACAGCTTCAGTGATGTCATACTGTTTAGTAGCATCAACTTTGTCACGGATCACGCGCATGCGCTTGGTCAGCTTAGCCATCTCTTAATCCTCCACTACCAGGCCCATGGAACGAGCGGTACCTTCGATGGAGCGAGTCATCGCTTCAACGTCAGAACCAGTCATGTCCGCAGCTTTGGTTTCTGCGATTTCACGTACCTGAGCACGGGTCACTTTACCTACTTTGTCTTTGTTCGGCTTACCGGAACCAGACTTGATACCAGCCGCTTTTTTCAGCAGAACTGCTGCTGGCGGGGTTTTGGTAACGAAAGTGAAGGAGCGATCAGAATAAACGGTGATAACAACCGGAATCGGCAGACCTTTTTCAATGCTGTCAGTCTTAGCATTGAACGCCTTACAGAATTCCATGATGTTAACGCCCTGCTGACCCAGAGCTGGACCCACTGGTGGGCTCGGGTTAGCCATACCAGCTGCAACTTGCAGCTTGACGTAGGCTTGTACTTTCTTAGCCATTTAAATTTCCTCGGTTTGGGTAGTATCGCCTCGTGAGAGGCTCCCCGTGTTTAACCTCGCCGGACAAACATCAGGCAAGGCATCTAAAAACAAAAGGCGCGAAATTGTAGTTCAATTTCACGCCTTTGACAAGCGGCAACAGGCCGCTTACTGCTGATTATTCGATCAGCCTTTTTCAACCTGGCTGAAGTCCAGTTCCACCGGCGTTGCACGACCGAAGATGGAAACGGAAACTTTCAGGCGGCTCTTCTCGTAATCGACTTCTTCGACCACGCCATTGAAATCGGCAAACGGGCCGTCGTTGACGCGCACCAGCTCGCCCGGCTCGAACAGCGTTTTCGGACGCGGCTTGTCACCGACCTGCTGCAGACGGTTCATGATCGCATCAACTTCTTTATCGCTGATCGGCGCTGGACGGTCAGACGTACCGCCGATGAACCCCATGACGCGCGGTACGCTGCGCACCAGGTGCCAGCTGGCGTCATTCATCACCATCTGCACCAGCACATAGCCAGGGAAGAACTTACGCTCGCTTTTGCGACGCTGGCCGCCACGGATTTCAACCACTTCTTCCGTAGGCACCATCACTTCGCCGAACAGCTCTTCCATATCGTGCAGTTTGATGTGTTCACGCAGCGATTGTGCTACGCGACCTTCAAAACCGGAAAACGCCTGAACGACGTACCAACGTTTTTTTGGAGCTTCAGACATTTTAGAACCTCAGGCCAGTAATAAACGACACCAGACGGACCAGAATACCATCCAGCCCCCACAGAATCAGTGACATCACGGCGGTTACCGCGGCGACGATCAACGTGGTGTGCAGCGTTTCCTGACGAGTTGGCCAAATCACTTTACGTACTTCGGTACGCGCTTCACGGGCAAACGCAACGGTGGCTTTGCCTTTGGTGGTCATCAGAGCCACTGCACCTGCAACGGCGATGATCAGCACAACTGCCAGCGCGCGCAATGGCAGGCTTAAATCACGGTAGTAATAGTTACCGACAATAGCCACAACCAACAGAACGGCGACGATCAGCCACTTTGCCGTTTCCAGGCCGCGTCCGCTCCCTTGAGCCTCGGTATTCGCACTCATAAACCAACCTGTCACAATGATGATTCAGAACAAACAACTTTGCCTCGCATTGCGAGGCAAACCAAACCGATCGGATACCGCACTAGCGATATCCCGGTGTTTTACGCCATGACGTATTCAGTCAATACGGTTTAAGAGCCCATCTCACCAATGATTATGACTGCAAAATCGCTGATGAGATAGGTTCTAGTTCACAGCGTAGAAAAAGGGCATCAAATGATGCCCTTTTACCGCGTGTCGCGTCAAACTTTATCAGCGATTAAGCGATAACTTTAGCAACAACACCAGCGCCTACAGTACGGCCGCCTTCACGGATTGCGAAACGCAGACCGTCGTCCATCGCGATTGGGTGAATCAGGGTT
>NZ_JBJNOV010000024.1:0-25694 GCF_052166375.1 Serratia sp. CY83965
TTCCTCTTTCAGAGTCAACCCTAATTTTCAGGATTTTTTCTCTTTCTTCCCGGCCGCTGTGTGAAGTGAATCACTTGCGCCGTGTCGATGGAGGCGCATTATAGGGATCCGAGTTTTTTGCACAACCCCTTTTTTGATCTTTTCTTTCCGTTTGCACACTTTTCAGCCCTTCCGGGTGGATCTTGTGCGATCAGGGCCATTTTCCGCAGGATCCGGCGCGGCGACTGGTTGTAATTCCATCGCCAGGGTCTAGTATTGCCGGTAAATATGATCCCGACGTGAGGCAAGCACCATGTCCGATGCAGTACGTTCTTATCTTCAATACACACCCAAACTCGGTCAACGCGTCTTGATCGATCCTTCCAGCGTGGTGATCGGTGACGTCGATCTGGCGGATGACGTCAGCATCTGGCCGTTGGTCGCCATTCGCGGTGACGTCAATGCGGTAAAGATCGGCGCGCGCAGCAATATTCAGGACGGCAGCGTGCTGCATGTGACTCATCGCTCCGAACATAACCCCGACGGTTATCCCCTGCTTATTGGAGAAGACGTGACCGTTGGCCATAAAGCGATGCTGCACGGCTGCGCCATCGGCAACCGGGTGCTGGTCGGTATGGGATCGATCCTGTTGGACGGCGTAGTCGTAGAAGACGATGTGATGATTGGCGCCGGCAGTTTGGTAGCGCCGGGCAAACGCCTGGCCAGCGGCTATCTTTATATGGGTAGCCCGGCACGCCAGGTTCGGCCTTTGACCGCCGCCGAGTTGGAGGGATTGCTTTATTCTTCTAACAACTATGTACGCTGGAAAGATGAATACCTGTCGGAAGACATCTGACGGGCTCCCCGTTCCCTATAAAGAGAACGGGGTAGGGGATTTATGCCGCCAGTTCGCTGCGCAGCTGGCGTAATACCGGTTCGATCTCTGGCATCACTCCGTGCCAAAGCAGGAAAGCATGCGCCGCCTGCCCCACCAACATGCCCAGCCCATCGGCATATTCCGTTGCCCCTTGCTGCTGCGCCCAGGCTAGGAACGGCGTGACGCCCTGCTGATAGAACATGTCATAGCAACGGGTTTGCGCGTTGACTACGCCCGTAGGCAACGCCGGGATCTCTCCACTGATGCCGGATGCCGTCGCATTGATCACCAGATCAAAAGCTTGTTGACCCAATTGATCCATCGGCACCGCCGAGATCTCCCCCAGATGCCGGAAAGCGTCGGCCAACTCTTGGGCCCGGCTGAAGGTGCGGTTGGTGATCGTGAGCCGGCAGCCGAAAGACAGCAGCGGCAGGATCACGCCGCGCGCCGCGCCGCCGGCGCCCACCAGCAGAATGCGATCCTGCGGCCGGATCAATTGCTGACGCTGCAGATCGGTCAGCAAACCGATGCCGTCGGTGTTATCCCCCAATAGGCCACCATTCGGCAACACCTTCAGGGTATTGACCGCCCCGGCCATCGCTGCACGCTCGCTCAGCTCAGAAGCAGCCGAATAAGCTCGCTCCTTGAAAGGCACCGTGACGTTCGCCCCCTGCCCTCCGGCGCGGATAAATTCCTGCAGGCTGATTTCAAAACCGTCCAGCGGCGCCAGCACTGTTCCATAAGGATGCTCTATGTCAGTCTGGGCTGCGAACAGCGCATGAATTCGCGGCGACTTGCTGTGGCCGATAGGGTTGCCAAATACCGCAAACTTCTCCATGCCCATTTCCTCTAGCCCTGACGGATCTGTTCGCCGGTCAGAGCATCTCTGATTTCGGAAGGATTAAGACGGCCGCCTACCTTGCCGGCCAATACCGGGAAAGCCTCGCCAAATTGCCGTGTGACCTCATCCGCGCTGCGGCACGGTTCCAGCCCACTGAGATTGGCGCTGGTCGACACCAGCGGCTTGCCGTACTGCCGGCACAGCAACTGCACCAACGGATGATCGCTGACGCGCACCGCCAGTGAACTGAAACGCCCGGTCAACAAACGCGGCGTCTCCGGGCGAGCAGGCAACACCCAGGTTACCGGCCCAGGCCAGCTGGCGAACATCGTCGCGCGCTGCTGTTCGCTGAGCGTACTGTCGTCAATATAAGGCTTAAGCTGCGCATAGTCGGCGGCGATCAGAATCAGCCCCTTTTCCCACGGCCGCTGTTTCAACGCCAGCAGCGCATTGACCGCCTGTTCGCTGTCGGGATCGCAACCCAGGCCGAATACCGCTTCGGTGGGATAGGCAATCACCTGCTGTTGATGCAAAGCATCGATGATAGATAAAAGGTTCGGGCTTAATTCTGAATTCATGATGTGATTATTCTGTAGTCGCAACGGGTTTCCCGCACAGCTTGCTGGCACAGCACAGGACGGGGCCTTTTGCCGTGCGCTTTTCCATCAGCAGCGGATAATGGCAATAGACGCATTCACCGGCGACGGGTTTAACGTTGAGAGCAAACTGGCATTCCGGGTAACGATCGCAGGAGTGGAAAACCTTGCCGTAACGCGACTTGCGCTGCAACAGTTTGCCTTGGCCGCACTGCGGACAGGTAATGGCGGTTTCATCAGGCTTATCGATCACTTCAGTGTGATCGCACTGCGGATAATCGCTGCAGCCGATAAACATGCCATAGCGCCCCTGGCGCAGCACCAACGTCGCCTGACATTTCGGGCACGGTTGCCCGTCCAACACCTTGACGATATGGCCATCGGCCTGTGCTTTCAGCGGCCGAATATATTGGCATTCAGGGTACTGGGAACAGCCGAGAAAAGGGCCGTGGCGACCGCTACGGATCACCAGCTCGGCCCCGCATTCCGGACAGGGTTCATTTTGCCTGGCGGCAAAAATCGCGTTTTTTGTCATAACGTCTTCTATGCGCGTTATCGGCTCAATGCAGATAACCTTCGTTCACTTCAAACAACAGTTCTTCCATTTGCTGATAGGCGCTTTCATATCCGGGGATATTAAACAGCACCATCAACACGACCCATTTCAGATCTTCGAGATCGAATTCCGCATTATCCAAAGCCATAACGCGGTCGATAACCATTTCACGGGTTTCGAGGTTCAATACCTGAATCTGTTCCAGGAACAGGAGAAAACCACGGCAGCCGGCGTCCAAACGCGCGCTTTCCTCTTCGGTATAGATCCGCATCGCCAGCGGATCGGCATCCATAAAGTAAGGCGCATTTTGACCTTCTTGCAGGTCGGCCAACTTCTCAAGCCAATTCAACGCGTTGTAGATATCATCCTGATGAAACCCCGCTTGGGCGAGATCATCGGTCAGTTGATCCTGATCGACGCGCATCTCTGGTTCATTGTGGATATAAGTTTCAAACAAGTACATGAGTACGTCGAACATGGCTTGCCCTCCTTAATCGGACATAGCCGCCGGGTACAGCTGCGATCCACCCTGCTAACTCCAGTTCGAGTAACTTGATTACCACCTCTGGCACAGGTTGGCCGGCACGTTCAGCGACGACGTCAACAGGTGTCACCTCATCTCCTACGTTAGCCAACACATCGGCAAATGGCAATTCAACTTCAGCCTGCGACGCACAAATAGTTGTATTTTCGTTCAGTGGCAACCATTGGAGGCCGCTTCCCAGCAATTCGGCGATATCTTTCGGCCCAGTCACCAGATGCGCGCCCTGTTGGATCAGCCAGTGCGTGCCTTCGCTCATCGGGTTCCCTAACGGCCCCGGCAAGGCGAATACCTCACGCCCCTGCTCCAGCGCATAGCGAGCTGTCACCAGGGTACCGCTGCGCAACGAGGCTTCTATGACCAGAACGCCCTGGCTCAGCCCGCTGATAATGCGGTTACGGCGAGGAAAATGGTCGGCCAGGGGCAAATCGGTGACCAAATGATCTGAAATCACCGCACCGCCCTGCTCGACTATCTGCTCCGCGAGCCGGCGGTGCCGGCGCGGATAGATATTGCCCAGCCCGCTGCCCAACACCGCAATCGTGCACCCCCCGGCCGCCAGCGCCGCGCGATGGCAAATGCCGTCGATGCCGATCGCCAAACCGCTGGTGATGGTGAAACCGCAACGCGCCAATTCCTCGGCGAAATGGTGAGCCCAACGCTCGCCGTAGTGGCTGAACTGCCGGCTGCCCACCATGGCGAGCTGCGGGTGCGACAACGCCTGAGGATCGCCTTCGATCAGCAAAAATAGCGGCGCATCGTCGATCTGGGCCAGGCGTTCGGGATAACCGGCCGCCCCATAGTTCAGCATACGGTGCGCCGGCAGCTCCAACCAACGCAGGCTGGCCGACAGATAACCGGGATCCAACTGGTTGAACTGCGTCTGCTGCCGTTCGTTCAATCCCAGCTCATGCAGCACGCGGCGAGGCTCGCAACCCATTTGCGATAGCTGCTGCACGATCCGGCTGGCCACGACGGTCTGCAGCCCCGTTACCCCCCGCATCCGTAAAGCGATCTCTTCCGGCCGCATCTTCTGTTCCCTCAGCAAAAACGGTGGTATTACCAATCTGAGCAATTGGTGCACAATGCTGTCAATCAGGTCGGGAAATGTCTAGAATAGAGGTTAAACCTCGTTCATTACTCGGATACAGATCTAAAGATATATGTCAGTCTTGCAGGTATTACATTTCCCAGACGAGCGTCTGCGCAAAGTCGCAGCGCCGGTAAAAGAAGTCAATGCAGATATCCAGCGCATCGTGGATGATATGTTTGAAACCATGTACGCAGAGGAAGGCATTGGCCTGGCTGCGACTCAGGTGGATATCCATCAGCGCATTATCGTGATCGACGTCTCCGAGAATCGCGATCAGCGCCTGGTGTTGATCAACCCGGAGCTGCTGGAAAAAAGCGGTGAAACCGGCATCGAGGAAGGCTGTCTTTCCATTCCCGAGCAGCGTGCGTTAGTGCCGCGCGCCGCGCAGGTGAAGATCCGCGCACTGGATCGTGAAGGCAAACCTTTCGAGCTGGAAGCGGACGACCTGTTGGCGATCTGCATCCAGCACGAGATGGATCACCTGATGGGCAAACTGTTCGTCGATTACCTGTCGCCGCTCAAGCGTCAGCGCATTCGTCAGAAACTGGAAAAAATGGCCAAGCTTCAAGCCCGCGCCTAACCGATCAGGAAATCAACGTGTCTGACTCTTTACGGATTATTTTCGCCGGAACACCAGACTTCGCAGCGCGTCATCTTGACGCGCTGTTGTCATCTGAGCACCAGATTGTCGGCGTTTTTACCCAGCCCGACCGCCCGGCGGGCCGCGGCAACAAGCTGACGCCAAGCCCGGTCAAAGTGCTGGCCGAGCAACACCTACTGCCGGTATTTCAGCCCAAATCGCTGCGCCCCGAAGAGAACCAGCGCCTGGTGGCCGATCTCAACGCCGACGTGATGGTGGTGGTGGCCTACGGGCTGATCCTGCCGCAGGCGGTGCTGGATATGCCGCGTCTCGGTTGCATCAACGTACATGGCTCGCTGCTGCCTCGCTGGCGCGGCGCGGCGCCGATCCAGCGTTCGCTCTGGGCCGGTGACAGCGAAACCGGCGTGACCATCATGCAGATGGACGTCGGTCTCGATACCGGTGACATGATGCACAAGATTGCCTGCCAGATTGAGAGCAGCGATACCAGCGCCAGTCTCTACGACAAGTTGGCCCAGCTCGGCCCGCAGGGCATGTTGACTACGCTGCGCCAAATGGCAGACGGCAGCGCCACCCGCGAAGTGCAGGACGAAGCGCTGGTCACCTACGCCGAGAAACTGAGCAAAGAAGAAGCCCGCCTGGACTGGACACTGTCCGCTGCCCAGTTGGAGCGCTGCATCCGCGCCTTCAACCCTTGGCCGGTCAGCTACTTCACCATCGACGATCAACCGGTGAAAGTGTGGCAGGCCAGCGTACTGGCACAAAGCGCCAACGCGGAGCCAGGCACCGTTGTCCATGCCGACAAGCACGGTATCCAGGTGGCGACTGCCGACGGTATCCTCAACCTGATCCAACTGCAGCCCGCCGGCAAGAAACCGATGTCGGCGCAAGACCTTTTAAATTCACGTCGTGAATGGTTTACCCCGGGTAACCGGCTGTAAGTCGCTCCACTGCCCGGCCGTTCATCGCCGGGCCGTTATTTTCTTAATGCCGATCGTTATCAGCTTCAGCCTATGAAAAATAATTACAATCTCCGCAGCATCGCTGCCAAAGCCATCGGCCAGGTGCTGGATCAGGGGCAGTCGCTCAGCACTGTCCTGCCGGCGCTGCAAACCTCCATCAGCGATAAAGATCGCGGATTGCTGCAGGAGCTGTGTTTCGGCACGTTGCGCGTGCTGCCGCAGCTCGAATGGTGCATTCAGCAATTGATGGCCAAGCCGCTGACCGGTAAGCAGCGTACGCTGCACTACTTGCTGATGGTCGGCCTGTATCAGTTGCTGTATACCCGCATCCCGGCGCACGCCGTGTTGGCGGAAACCGTAGAAGGCGCGGTGGCGCTGAAACGGCCGCAGTTGAAAGGCCTGATTAACGGCGTCTTGCGGCAATTCCAGCGCCAGCAGGAAGAGCTGCTGCAGCGCGCCTCTAACAATGACAGCCGCTATCTGCACCCGAGCTGGTTGCTGAAACGCATTCAACAAGCTTATCCCGCCAACTGGGAACAGATCGTCGACGCCAATAACCAGAAACCGCCGATGTGGCTGCGCGTCAACCGCCTGCATCACACCCGTGACGCTTATCTGCAGCTGCTGAGCGACGCCGGCATCGCCGCGGAAACTCATTCAGACTATGCCGATGCGGTGCGTTTGCTGGCGCCTTGCGCCGTGACCGATCTGCCAGGGTTCGCCGAAGGCTGGGTCACCGTGCAAGATGCCTCAGCCCAGGGGTGTGTCGATCTGTTGGATCCGCAAGACGGCGAACAGATCCTCGACCTGTGCGCCGCACCCGGCGGCAAAACCACGCATATTCTGGAAACGGCGCCGAAAGCGCACGTCATGGCGGTCGATATCGACGAACAGCGCCTGGCGCGAGTCAAAGAGAACCTGCAGCGTCTGCGTTTGCACGCAGAGGTTAAATTGGGCGATGGCCGCACTCCGCAGCAGTGGTGCGGGGACAAACAGTTCGATCGTATCCTGCTGGACGCGCCTTGTTCCGCCACCGGCGTGATCCGCCGTCACCCCGACATCAAATGGCTGCGCCGCGATCGCGACATCGCCGAACTCGCCGCACTGCAGGCAGAAATTCTGGAAGCCGTCTGGCCGCATCTAAAACCAGGCGGCGTGATGGTTTACGCCACCTGCTCTATCCTGCCGGATGAAAACAGCAGCCAGATCGCCGCGTTCTTGCAACGCCACGCCGATGCCAAGCTGGTTGAAACCGGCGATGCGCAACGGCCAGGGCGACAGAATATCCCGCATCCCGAGGACGGCGATGGCTTCTTTTACGCTAAGCTGATTAAAATGTAATGCTTCAGGGCGTGCGTGCGCGCCCTAAGTCTTTCAGTGTGAAGCAGAGAACACGATGAAAATAATTATTCTTGGTGCCGGTCAGGTTGGCGGGACGCTGGCGGAAAACCTGGTGGGTGAAAACAACGATATCACCGTCGTCGATACCGATTCCGGCCGCTTGCGCCAACTACAGGATAAATTCGATTTGCGGGTGGTTCAGGGACATGGTTCCCACCCTCGGGTGCTGCGCGAAGCCGGCGCAGAAGACGCCGACATGCTGGTCGCCGTCACCAACTCCGACGAAACCAACATGATCGCCTGCCAGATCGCCTATTCTCTGTTTAACACCCCCAACCGTATCGCCCGTATCCGCGCGCCGGAATATATCCGCGAGTCGGAAAAACTGTTCCTGCCGGAAGCGGTGCCAATCGACCATCTGATTTCGCCGGAGCAGCTGGTCATCGACTATATCTACAAGCTGATTGAATACCCTGGCGCCCTGCAGGTGGTTAACTTCGCCGAAGGCAAGGTCAGCATCGCCGCGGTTAAAGCCTATTACGGCGGCCCGCTGGTCGGCAATGCGCTCTCTTCAATGCGCGAGCACATGCCGCATATCGACACCCGCGTCGCCGCTATTTTCCGCCAGGACAGACCGATCCGTCCGCAGGGCTCGACCATTATCGAAGCCGGCGATGAAGTTTTCTTCGTCGCCGCCTCACAGCATATCCGCGCGGTGATGAGCGAACTGCAGCGGCTGGAAAAACCCTATAAGCGCATCATGATCGTCGGCGGCGGCAACGTCGGCGCCGGCCTGGCCGCCAAACTGGAAAAAGACTACAACGTCAAACTGATCGAGCGGAATCAGCAACGCGCCGCCGAACTGGCCGAACAGCTGCACGATACCATCGTGTTCTACGGCGATGCCTCCGATCAGGAGCTGCTGGCCGAAGAGCACGTCGAGCAGGTGGATGTTTTCATCGCCATCACCAACGACGATGAGGCCAACATCATGTCCGCCATGCTGGCTAAGCGCATGGGCGCCAAGAAGGTGATGGTGCTGATCCAGCGCCGCGCCTATGTCGACCTGGTGCAGGGCAGCGTGATTGATATCGCCATTTCACCGCAGCAGGCGACCATCTCCGCCCTGTTGGGGCACGTGCGCAAAGCGGATATCGTCAGCGTTTCGTCGCTGCGCCGCGGCGTGGCGGAAGCGATCGAAGCGATTGCACACGGCGATGAAAGCACGTCCAAAGTGGTCGGCCGCATCGTCGAAGATATCAAGTTGCCACCGGGGACGACCATCGGTGCGATCGTGCGTGGCGATGACGTGATCATTGCCAACGGCAACAGCAAAATCGAACAGGGCGATCACGTCATCATGTTTATTACCGACAAGAAATTCGTGCCTGACGTTGAACGCTTGTTCCAACCGAGCCCGTTCTTCTTGTAGAACGAATTTATTTGGCTATGGTCTATAATCGCGTGGTTGTTCTCTGCCTTGGGAGGAGATAAAACTTCTCTCCTTTTGTGGCAAAGGGAAATTGCTTTGTTAAACTTGAGTTATTAATTCTGCAAGGGGTGCGTTCTATGAGTATGTTGAAAGAGTTTCGCGAATTTGCCATGCGTGGCAACGTGGTCGATCTGGCCGTCGGTGTGATTATCGGTGCCGCATTCGGCAAGATTGTTTCGTCCTTCGTGGCTGATATCATCATGCCACCACTGGGCTTACTGATCGGCGGCGTCGACTTTAAACAGTTCCATCTGGTGTTACGCGAAGCTCAGGGCGCCGTACCGGCGGTGGTAATGAACTACGGTTCATTCATCCAAACCGTATTCGACTTCGTGATTGTCGCCTTCGCCATCTTCCTGGCGATTAAATTGATGAACAAAATGCGCCGCAAACAGGAAGAAGCGCCCGCAGCGCCGCCGGCACCTACCGCAGAAGAGAAACTGCTGACGGAAATCCGTGATTTGCTGAGCCAGCAACAGCAGCCAAAACTGTAAGACAGCGTTTGGTTATGCCAATAAAAAGCCACCTGATGAAGGTGGCTTTTTTAATGCCTTAAAACCAGAAGGCCAATGGTAAATTATCGCTTGATAGTTTACCACTGGCCTCCCAGTTACCGCCTTTGTTGTGTTTTTCTTTACGCCGATAGCTGCCTTTGCCTTTCACATTCTTTTCTACCCGCTGACGGAATAGCGGATCATGCAGCAGTGCCTCAATGGCGTTATCTTGAATCTGACCTTTGGTGTGACGATATTTCGTCATGATAATGCTCCTGTAAAAGGTAGGGTAATAAAACGAGCCGATAATACTGCCGGCAATATAAAAATTAAAGTGCCGTCAGCAACCTTCTTTGCCTTTATCATCGCTGGCGCCCTGTTCCAAGGCTTCCAGAATAGAACAATAGTTGCTGGTATGGGCAGTGCCGCAGCAGGCGTCGCTCAAGCGTTTCAACGATTCGCGCATGCGAGTCAGCTCCGCCAACTTACTTTCCACTTCGCTCAGGCGAGCATCGACGATCGACTTCGACTCCTGGCAGGTATGATGTTCAGGATCAACCCGGATCGACAGCAGTTCGGCGATCGTTTCCAGAGTAAAGCCCAACTGTTTGGCATAGCGAATAAAACGCAGCCGCTGCAGATCCTGCTCGGTGTAGAGTCGATAACCGCCCTCTGTGCGGACATTGTGATCCATCATGCCCTGCTTTTCATAGTAACGCACGGTATCCGGCGTCACTTCGGCAAGCTTGGCCAACTGACCTATCTTGAACATTACTTCTCCTCCCGAGTGAATTTACCGTCCAGCGCGCGCTGATATTCGCCATGCAAGAAATCGGTGCTCATCCCAGCCTGACGCAACCGATGTTCCAGCAGTGCCATGCGCTTGCTGAGATCGACATAGTCCGGATGCTCACTGTTGATCCCTTGCAGTAAGTGAGCAACGGTCAACGCCTCTTTGCGATCTTCCAGCGCCGGCGGCAGGTAACCGGCATTTTTCAGCAGACGGTAACCGGCGCGCAGCTCAGCAGGCACCGCGCTGTCATCGTCCAGCACCAGCGGTTGGCCCTGGCCGGGCAGATTGTCGAACTCGCCTTTATCCTGGGCATCAAGGATATGACGTTCCGCCCATTGGTCAAGCAACCCCATAACAGACAGTCTCAGTGAGCCTATTGAATGAGTCTTAGCATAACGGATAGGGGCGAGGATCTTAAGCACGGCGGGGGAATTGAGCACATTTGGCGGGATTTGGACGTAAAAAAACCGGGCAAGCCCGGTTTTTTTACGCGTCTACAGATTACTCTGCAGTTGCTACTTCTGCTTGAGACTCAGCACGATCAACCAGCTCGATGTATGCCATCGGCGCGTTGTCGCCTGCGCGGAAGCCACACTTCAGAATGCGAGTGTAACCACCGGCACGGCTCGCGAAACGCGGGCCCAGCTCGTTAAACAGTTTTGCCACGATCTCGTTATCACGAGTACGGGCGAATGCCAGACGACGATTAGCTACGCTGTCGGTCTTGGCAAGAGTAATCAGCGGCTCAACAACGCGACGCAGCTCTTTTGCTTTTGGCAGGGTCGTCTTGATGATCTCATGACGAACCAAAGAGCCGGCCATGTTACGGAACATAGCCTGGCGATGGCTGCTGTTACGGTTCAGTTGACGACCACTCTTACGATGGCGCATGACCTTATCCTTCTCAGTAAAACCTTAACCTGTGATCCGGTTACTCGTCAGCAATGCTTGCCGGCGGCCAGTTTTCCAGGCGCATGCCCAGAGACAGACCACGTGAGGCCAGCACGTCTTTAATCTCGGTAAGAGATTTTTTACCCAGGTTTGGCGTTTTCAGCAACTCAACCTCGGTACGCTGTACCAGATCACCGATGTAGTGGATAGCTTCTGCCTTGAGGCAGTTAGCAGAGCGGACAGTCAATTCCAGATCGTCAACAGGGCGCAGCAAGATCGGATCGAATTCCGGTTTCTCTTCTTTAACTTCCGGCTGACGCACATCACGCAGGTCAACGAAAGCTTCAAGTTGTTCAGCCAGAATGGTGGCCGCACGGCGGATCGCCTCTTCAGGATCGATCGTGCCATTGGTCTCCATTTCGATGACCAGCTTATCCAAGTCAGTACGCTGTTCTACACGCGCAGCTTCAACATTGTAGGCGATACGCTCTACAGGGCTGTAGCAGGCGTCAACCAACAGACGACCGATTGGGCGCTCATCTTCTTCCGAATGAATTCGGGCAGAAGCCGGCACATAACCGCGACCGCGCTGAACTTTGATACGCATGCTGATAGCCGCGTTCTCATCAGTCAGGTGGCAAATCACGTGCTGAGGCTTGACGATTTCGACATCACCATCATGGGTGATGTCGGCAGCGGTCACAGGGCCAATGCCAGATTTATTCAGGGTAAGAATAACTTCGTCTTTGCCTTGAACTCTCACCGCCAGCCCTTTCAGGTTGAGCAGGATCTCCAGGATATCTTCCTGTACGCCTTCTTTGGTGCTGTACTCATGCAGTACACCATCAATCTCAACCTCGGTCACCGCGCAACCCGGCATAGATGAAAGCAGAATACGGCGCAGTGCGTTGCCAAGAGTATGGCCAAAGCCACGCTCTAAAGGCTCAAGGGTCACCTTGGCGTGCGTCGAACTGACTTGCTCGATATCTACCAGGCGCGGTTTTAGAAACTCTGTCACAGAACCCTGCATTGTGTCCTCTCTTTGGTACTAAGCTTTACTTGGAGTAAAGCTCGACGATCAGGTGTTCGTTAATGTCCGCAGACAGATCGGTACGTTCAGGCATACGCTTGAACACGCCTTCCATCTTAGCAGCATCAACTTCCAGCCAAGTCGGCTTTTCACGCTGCTCAGCCAGCTCCAGAGAAGCTTTAACACGAGACTGCTTTTTAGCTTTCTCGCGGATGCTGACTACGTCATTCGGAGATACCTGATAAGAAGCGATGTTAACAACGCGACCGTTTACCATAACTGCTTTGTGGCTAACCAGCTGACGTGACTCTGCACGAGTAGCGCCGAAGCCCATACGGTAAACAACGTTGTCCAGACGACCTTCCAGCAGCTGCAACAGGTTTTCACCGGTGTTGCCCTTCAGGCGGGTTGCTTCTTTGTAATAGTTGCGGAATTGACGCTCCAGAATGCCGTACATACGACGAACTTTCTGCTTCTCACGCAACTGAACACCGTAATCAGACAGACGCGGTTTACGCGCACCGTGCTGACCAGGTGCTTGTTCAATTTTACACTTGGAATCGATCGCGCGAACGCCAGACTTAAGGAACAGGTCTGTGCCCTCACGACGGCTCAGCTTGAGCTTAGGACCCAAATATCTTGCCATTTTCTTTCTCCAACAATCCTAAAAGCTGCGTTACACGCGGCGCTTTTTCGGCGGACGACAACCGTTATGAGGGATCGGAGTCACATCAGTAATGTTAGTGATGCGGAAACCAGCCGCGTTCAGAGCGCGGATAGTAGACTCACGACCAGGACCAGGTCCTTTAACCATAACTTCCAGGTTCTTGATACCGTATTCTTTCACTGCGTCAGCACAACGTTCTGCTGCAACCTGTGCTGCGAACGGAGTGGACTTACGAGAACCACGGAAACCGGAACCACCGGCTGTTGCCCAACCCAAAGCATTACCCTGACGATCAGTGATGGTAACGATGGTGTTGTTGAAAGAAGCATGGATATGAGCCACGCCGTCAGAGACTTGCTTTCTTACACGCTTACGTGTACGAACAGGTGCCTTTGCCATTATTCAATAACCCCGATTATTTCTTGATCGGCTTGCGCGGACCCTTACGGGTACGAGCGTTGGTCTTGGTGCGCTGACCGCGTACCGGCAGACCACGACGATGACGCAAACCACGATAGCAACCAAGGTCCATAAGACGCTTGATGCTCAGGGTAATTTCACGACGCAAATCACCCTCAACGGTGTATTTGGCAACTGCATCACGAAGCTTTTCGATTTGCTCTTCAGACAGCTCACTGATCTTAACATTTTCAGCAATACCCGTGGATGCACAGATAGCCTGTGAACGGGTTTTACCGATACCGAAGATCGACGTTAAGGCGATAACGGTATGTTTATGATCAGGAATGTTAATGCCTGCTATACGGGCCACTATGCACTCCTACTATTTTATACAGCAACACCATTCTGAAAAGCCCGTTTTCAGGATACTCAAATAATGTTGCAGTGCGACATACAAAAGATTGGCTGGCTAATCTAGCCAGCTCAACCCAACTTTGCAAGAAAAATATGCGAGATAATCAGCCTTGACGCTGTTTATGCTTCGGCTCGGCGCTGCAAATCACACGAACGACACCGTTACGCTTAACGATTTTGCAGTTACGACATAATTTCTTGACGGAAGCACGAACTTTCATTTTTACTCTCCGTAACTTCTCAAACGAATCTGACTAGCGGTTATAGCCTTTCAGATTTGCTTTCTTCAATGCAGACTCGTACTGACTTGACATCATCAGAGTTTGCACTTGAGCCATAAAGTCCATGATGACGACAACCACGATCAGTAGCGAGGTACCACCAAAGTAGAATGGTACTTTCATTGCATCACGCATGAACTCCGGGATCAGGCAGATGAAAGTAATGTACATCGCGCCCACCAGGGTTAAACGCGTCATTACTTTATCGATATACTTCGCCGTTTGCTCTCCCGGACGAATTCCTGGTACGAAGGCACCGGACTTCTTCAGGTTATCTGCTGTCTCACGCGGGTTGAAGACCAACGCCGTGTAGAAGAAACAGAAGAAGATGATTGCAGACGCATAGAGTAACACATAAAGCGGTTGCCCTGGCTGCAAATACAGCGAAATCGTAGTCAGCCAGTTCCAACCGGTACCGCCCCCAAACCATGATGCAATCGTGGCCGGGAACAGAATAATGCTGGAAGCGAAAATCGCCGGGATAACGCCCGCCATGTTCACTTTCAACGGTAAGTGTGTACTCTGTGCTGCATAAACACGACGACCTTGTTGACGCTTCGCATAGTTAACGACGATACGACGTTGACCACGCTCGATGAAAACAACGAAGAAGGTTACTGCAAACACCAATACTGCAACCAACAGCAGCAGGAGGAAGTGCAGGTCGCCTTGCCGCGCTTGCTCGATAGTATGGGCCACTGCCGGCGGGAGCCCCGCTACAATACCCGCGAAGATAATGATCGAGATACCGTTGCCGATACCGCGCTCAGTAATCTGCTCACCCAGCCACATCAGGAACATTGTCCCGGTTACCAGGCTCACAACCGCAGTAAAGTAGAATGCAAAGCCTGGGTTTAACACCAGGCCCTGCATACCAGGCATATTCGGCAGACCGGTAGCAATACCGATCGACTGGAATATGGCCAATACCAGCGTACCGTAGCGGGTGTACTGGCTAATCTTGCGACGGCCAGCCTCCCCTTCTTTCTTGATTTCCGCCAACGCTGGATGAACCACCGTCAGCAGCTGGATAATGATCGACGCCGAGATATACGGCATGATCCCCAGAGCAAAGATAGAAGCACGGCTGAGGGCACCACCAGAGAACATGTTAAACATTTCAATGATAGTGCCTCTCTGCTGCTCAAGCAATTTGGCAAGCACAGTGGCATCGATACCAGGAATCGGAATGAAAGAGCCGATGCGGAAGACAATCAGCGCGCCGATGACAAACAAAAGTCTGCGCTTCAGCTCGCCGAGCCCGCCTTTAGCACTTTGAAAATCTAATCCTGGTTGCTTAGCCATCTGCTACTTATTCCTCAATTTTACCGCCAGCAGCCTCGATAGCAGCACGAGCGCCTTTGGTGACACGCAGACCACGCAGGGTTACCGGACGAGCGACTTCGCCAGAAAGTACAACTTTCGCGAATTCGATCTGGACACCAACTACGTTAGCGGCTTTCAGCGCGTTCAGGTCGATAACATCGCCTTCAACCAGAGCCAGTTCAGACAGACGAACTTCTGCCGTGATCATCGCTTTGCGTGAAGTGAAGCCGAATTTCGGCAGACGACGGTACAGAGGCATCTGACCACCTTCGAAACCACGACGTACGCCACCGCCAGAACGAGACTTCTGACCTTTGTGACCACGGCCGCCGGTTTTACCCAGGCCAGAACCAATACCACGACCTACACGCTTAGGCGCATGCTTGGCACCTTCAGCCGGAGACAGAGTATTTAAACGCATCTGTTACTCCTCAACTTTAACCATGTAGGAAACCAGGTTGACCATACCGCGAACAGCAGGAGTATCCTCGCGCTCTACGGTGTGACCAATACGACGCAGACCCAGACCGAGCAGAGTAGCTTTATGCTTCGGCAGACGGCCAATTGAGCTGCGAGTTTGTGTAACTTTAATAGTCTTAGCCATGGTCAATTACCCCAGAATGTCGGCAACGGATTTACCACGCTTAGCAGCGACCATTTCAGGAGACTTCATATTCGCCAGAGCGTCGATAGTTGCACGAACCACGTTGATCGGGTTGGTGGAACCATAAGCTTTAGCCAATACGTTGTGCACCCCAGCAACTTCGAGAACGGCGCGCATTGCACCGCCCGCGATGATACCGGTACCTTCATGAGCAGGCTGCATGAACACGCGAGAACCCGTGTGAGCGCCCTTAACAGGGTGCTGCAGGGTGCCGCTGTTCAGCGCGACGTTCATCATGTTGCGACGGGCTTTTTCCATCGCTTTCTGGATCGCTGCTGGAACTTCGCGTGCTTTGCCGTAGCCAAAACCAACGCGACCGTTACCATCACCAACTACAGTCAGTGCGGTAAAGCTGAAAATACGGCCACCTTTTACGGTTTTAGATACGCGGTTTACCGCGATCAGCTTTTCCTGCAGTTCGCCAGCTTGTTTTTCGATGTGAGCCATCTTAAACCTCTTCCTTAGAACTGAAGGCCAGCTTCACGGGCAGCATCTGCCAGTGCCTGGACTCGACCATGATATTGGAAACCGGAACGGTCAAAGGATACTTTCGCAATCCCTTTTTCCAACGCGCGCTCAGCCAGAGCTTTACCTACGGCTGCTGCTGCGTCTTTGTTACCGGAATACTTCAGTTGCTCCGCGATAGCTTTTTCTAAAGTAGAAGCGGCTACCAGTACTTCAGAACCGTTTGGAGCAATCACCTGTGCGTAAATGTGACGCGGGGTACGATGTACCACCAGGCGGGTTGCACCCAGCTCTTGGAGCTTGCGGCGTGCGCGGGTCGCACGACGGATACGAGCAGATTTCTTATCCATAGTGTTACCTTACTTCTTCTTAGCCTCTTTGGTACGCACGACTTCGTCGGCGTAACGAACACCCTTGCCTTTGTAAGGCTCAGGACGACGGTAAGCGCGCAGATCTGCTGCTACCTGGCCAATTACCTGCTTATCAGCGCCTTTCAGCACGATTTCAGTTTGGCTTGGGCATTCAGCAGTGATACCTGCCGGCAGCTGGTGATCGATAGGGTGAGAGAAGCCCAGGGCCAAATTCACCACGTTGCCTTTAACGGCAGCACGATAACCAACACCTACCAGTTGAAGCTTCTTGGTGAAGCCTTCGGTAACACCAACAACCATTGCGTTCAGCAGAGCGCGCGTGGTACCCGCTTGGGCCCATGCGTTAGCAAAACCTTCGCGCGGAGCGAAAGTCAGTGCGTTAGCTTCTTGCTTCACTTCAACGGCGTCGTGGATAGTACGAGTCAACTCGCCGTTTTTACCCTTAATCGAAATAACCTGACCGTTGAGTTTTACCTCTACGCCGGCAGGAATGACGACGGGTGCTTTTGCAACACGAGACATTCTTTCCTCCCGAATTAAGCTACGTAGCAGATAATCTCGCCACCCAGACCAGCCTGGCGAGCTGCACGATCGGTCATAACACCTTTAGAGGTAGAAACAACAGCGATACCCAAACCGGCCATAACTTTTGGCAGCTCATCTTTTTTCTTGTAGATGCGCAGACCTGGACGGCTGATACGTTGAATGCTTTCTACCACAGCTTTGCCCTGGAAGTACTTCAGTACCAGTTCCAGAACAGGCTTGGCGTCGCCTTCGATTTTGAAATCTTCAATAAAACCTTCTTCCTTCAGCACGTTGGCAATTGCCACTTTCAGCTTGGAGGAAGGCATGGTGACCGCAACTTTGTTCGCGGCTTGACCGTTACGGATACGGGTCAGCATATCCGCGATCGGATCTTGCATGCTCATCTGTCTTTACTCCCGTGATTCAATTGGTAATTACCAGCTAGCCTTTTTCAAGCCTGGTACTTCACCGCGCATAGCGGCTTCACGAAGCTTAATACGGCTCAACCCGAATTTGCCCACATAACCATGTGGACGGCCAGTTTGGCGGCAGCGTTTACGCTGACGAGACGGGCTGGAATCACGCGGCAGAGTTTGCAGCTTGAGAACGGCATTCCAACGATCTTCATCGGATGCGTTCACATCAGAGATAATAGCTTTCAGTTCAGCGCGTTTTGCAAAGAACTTGTCAGCTAATTTCACGCGCTTGACTTCGCGTGCTTTCATTGATTGCTTAGCCATCAGTAACCCTGCCTTACTTGCGGAACGGGAAGTTAAAAGCAGCCAGCAGCGCGCGGCCTTCATCATCAGATTTCGCAGTAGTGGTAATGGTAATATCCAAACCACGAACGCGATCGACTTTGTCGTAGTCGATTTCTGGGAAGATGATTTGCTCACGCACGCCCATGCTGTAGTTGCCACGGCCATCGAATGACTTGGCGGACAGGCCACGGAAGTCACGGATACGTGGAACAGCAATGGAGATCAGACGCTCAAAGAACTCCCACATGCGTTCGCCACGCAGAGTTACTTTACAGCCGATCGGATAGCCCTGACGGATTTTGAAGCCTGCAACAGATTTGCGGGCTTTGGTGATCAACGGTTTTTGACCGGAGATGGCTGCCAGGTCCGCTGCGGCGTTATCCAGCAGTTTCTTGTCAGCAATCGCTTCACCAACACCCATGTTCAGGGTGATCTTCTCGACCCGAGGGACTTGCATGACAGAGTTGTAATCAAACTGAGACATCAGTTGTTTGACTACCTCGTCTTTGTAGTAATCATGCAGTTTCGCCATCGTATTACTCCAAATTACTTGATAGTTTCGCTGTTAGACTTGAAGAAACGGACTTTTTTGCCGTCTTCGAATCTAAAGCCTACACGGTCAGCCTTGCCGGTAGCCGCGTTGAAGATAGCAATGTTAGAAACCTGAATTGCAGCTTCTTTCTCAACAATGCCGCCTGGTTGGTTCAGAGCCGGAACCGGCTTCTGGTGTTTCTTAACCAGGTTGATGCCTTCAACAATGACCTTGCCAGCAGACAGGACATTTTTTACTTTACCGCGCTTACCTTTGTCTTTCCCGGTAATCACGATAACTTCGTCATCACGACGGATCTTCGCTGCCATGTTCGCTCCTTAGAGTACTTCTGGTGCCAGAGAGATAATTTTCATGAACTTCTCATTACGCAGTTCACGAGTTACCGGCCCAAAAATACGCGTACCGATTGGCTGCTCGCTGTTATTGTTCAAAATAACGCATGCATTGCCATCGAAGCGAATGACAGAACCGTCCGGGCGACGTACACCCTTCTTGGTGCGCACCACTACCGCCTTCAGAACATCGCCTTTCTTCACCTTACCGCGAGGAATTGCTTCCTTGATGGTAATTTTGATGATGTCGCCGACGCCTGCGTAGCGACGGTGCGAGCCACCTAGAACCTTGATACACATTACGCGACGTGCACCGGAGTTGTCGGCGACGTTCAGCATAGTCTGTTCTTGGATCATTTTAGTGCTCCGCTAATGTCAACTACTACTTTAAAGACCCAAGTAAAAATTAGGCCGTTGAAAAGCCCCATAACCGAGGGCGCAGCATTATAACACCGCTTACTTGGTATGGGTAGAAAAAATAAACGGCTCATTTTCTGAGCCGTTTATTAAGTGAGAGCCAGCTACTCTATTACAGAATCGCTTTCTCTACAACGCGAACCAACGTCCAGGACTTGGTCTTGGACAGTGGGCGGCATTCGCGGATTTCCACCACGTCGCCGGTACCACATTCGTTGTTCTCGTCATGTACGTGCAGCTTGGTCGTACGTTTGATGAATTTCCCGTAGATCGGGTGCTTCACAGTACGCTCGATAGCAACAACGATGGATTTCTCCATTTTATCGCTAACAACACGACCCTGCAGGGTACGGATAACTTCAGTCATTTACACACCCGCCTTTTGAGTCAGTAAAGTCTTAACGCGTGCGACGTCACGACGCACTTGTTTCAACAGGTGAGTTTGTTGCAGCTGGCCACTGGCCGCCTGCATGCGCAAGTTGAATTGCTCACGCAGCAGGTTGAGCAGCTCGGCATTCAGCTCTTCAACGCTTTTTTCACGCAGCTCTTGTGCTTTCATTACATCACCGTCTTAGTTACAAAGGTGGTTTTGATCGGCAGTTTCGCTGCTGCCAGTTTGAATGCCTCGCGGGCAACCTCTTCTGGCACGCCGTCCATTTCGTACAGGACCTTACCAGGCTGGATCAGGGCAACCCAATACTCCACGTTACCCTTACCTTTACCCATACGCACTTCCAGCGGCTTCTCGGTGATCGGTTTGTCCGGGAATACACGGATCCAGATCTTGCCTTGACGCTTAACTGCACGAGTCATTGCACGACGAGCTGCTTCGATTTGACGAGCAGTCAGACGGCCACGGCCAACAGCTTTCAGACCGAAAGTGCCGAAGCTAACATCCGTACCTTGCGCCAGACCACGGTTGCGGCCCTTGTGCACCTTACGGAATTTTGTACGCTTTGGTTGTAACATCAGCGACTCTCCTTACTTGCGGCCTTTACGCTGCTGCTTTTTAGGTTGAGCAGCCGGTTCCGGTTGTTCAACTGCAGCCATACCACCCAGGATCTCACCTTTGAAGATCCATACCTTAACGCCGATTACACCATAAGTGGTGTGCGCTTCAGATGTGTTGTAGTCGATGTCCGCACGCAGAGTGTGCAATGGAACACGACCTTCGCGGTACCATTCGGTACGTGCGATTTCGGCGCCGCCAAGACGGCCGCTTACTTCAACTTTGATACCTTTAGCGCCAAGACGCATTGCGTTCTGTACTGCACGCTTCATAGCACGACGGAACATAACGCGACGTTCCAGCTGAGAAGTGATGCTGTCAGCAACCAATTTAGCGTCGAGTTCCGGTTTACGGACTTCGGCGATGTTGATCTGTGCAGGAACGCCAGCGATGTCCGCTACGACCTTGCGCAGTTTTTCGACGTCTTCACCTTTCTTGCCGATAACGATGCCTGGGCGAGCAGTGTGAATGGTCACACGGATGCTCTTCGCAGGACGCTCGATAACGATGCGAGAAACGGAAGCTTTCGACAGTTCCTTAGTCAGGAATTGACGAACTTTAAAGTCGCTGTCCAGGTTGTCAGCGAATTCTTTGGTATTCGCATACCAAGTAGAGTTCCAAGGTTTGACAATACCCAGGCGAATACCATTAGGATGTACTTTCTGACCCATTGCTAGTCTCCAGAGTCTCAGCGATCGGACACAACCACAGTAATGTGGCTGGTGCGCTTCAGGATGCGATCTGCACGACCTTTTGCACGCGGCATAATGCGCTTCATGCTTGGGCCTTCGTCTACGAAGATTTTCGTAACTTTCAGATCATCGATGTCAGCGCCATCGTTGTGTTCTGCGTTAGCAATGGCAGACTCCAGCACTTTCTTAACCAGACCAGCAGCTTTCTTGTTGGTGTAGGTCAGAGTTTCCAGAGCTTGCGACACTTTCTTACCGCGAATCAGGTCAGCAACAAGGCGAACCTTCTGAGCAGAAGAACGAGCGTGGCGATGTTTAGCGATAGTTTCCATCTCTTCCTCCTACCTTAGCGCTTTTTAGCTTTTTTATCAGCCGCATGGCCGCGATAAGTACGAGTCGGCGCGAATTCACCCAGTTTGTGACCGACCATTTCATCGGAAACGAACACTGGTACGTGCTGACGACCATTATGGACAGCGATGGTCAAACCGATCATGTTAGGAAAGATCGTTGAACGACGGGACCAAGTGCGCAAAGGCTTCTTGTCACCGCTTTCCACCGCTTTCTCTACCTTCTTCAGCAAGTGCAGGTCAATAAAAGGACCTTTCTTGAGAGAACGTGGCATGGCTTATCCTCTAATTATTTTTTGCTACGGCGACGTACGATGAACTTATCAGTACGCTTGTTGCTACGGGTCTTCTTACCTTTGGTCTGAACGCCCCACGGAGTTACCGGGTGCTTACCAAAGTTACGACCTTCACCACCACCGTGCGGGTGATCTACCGGGTTCATCGCCGTACCGCGAACGGTAGGACGAACACCACGCCAACGTGCAGCACCTGCTTTACCCAGAACGCGAAGCATGTGTTCAGCGTTACCGACTTCACCCAGGGTGGCGCGGCAATCAGCTGGAACTTTACGCATTTCGCCGGAGCGCAGACGCAGAGTTACGTAGGAACCATCACGAGCAACGATCTGAACGTAGGCACCAGCGGAGCGAGCCATCTGGCCGCCTTTACCTGGTTTCATTTCTACGTTGTGAACCGTTGAACCAACTGGAATGTTGCGCATCGGCAGGGTGTTACCCGCTTTGATTGCAGCATCAACGCCAGATTGAATCTGGTCACCAGCTTTCAGGCCTTTCGGCGCCAGGATGTAACGGCGTTCGCCGTCTTTGTACAGAACCAGCGCGATGTTCGCGGAACGGTTCGGATCGTACTCCAGACGCTCAACCACAGCAGGGATACCGTCTTTGTTGCGCTTGAAGTCAACCAGACGATAATGTTGCTTGTGGCCACCACCGATATGACGGGTGGTGATACGGCCATTGTTGTTACGACCACCGCTTTTGCTCAGTTTTTCCAGCAGCGGGGCATAAGGTTTACCCTTGTGCAGCTCAGGGTTAACCACTTTAACAACGTGGCGACGACCCGGAGATGTAGGTTTACATTTAACAATTGCCATTGTTCTTACTCCTCCGACTTACTCTGCGCCGCCGATGAAGTCCAGATTCTGGCCTTCTTTCAGGGTGACGTAAGCTTTTTTCCAGTCGCTACGACGACCAACACGCTGACCGTGACGCTTCACTTTCCCTTTAACTACCAGGGTGTTCACGTCTTTGACTTCGACTTCAAACAGTTTCTGCACTGCAGCTTTGATTTCTGCTTTGGTCGCGTCTTTGGCAACTTTGAGAACGATGGTGTTGCTTTTTTCCATCGCAGCGGATGCTTTTTCAGATACGTGCGGTGCACGCAGCACTTTCAGCAAACGTTCTTCACGGATCATGCCAGCATCTCCTCAACTTGCTTCACAGCATCAGCAGTCATAACCACTTTGTCGAAGGCGATCAGGCTAACCGGATCGATACCTGCTACATCGCGCACGTCAACCTTGTACAGGTTGCGAGCTGCCAGGAACAGATTCTCATCCAGTTCACCGGTCACGATCAGCACGTCTTCCAGAGCCATATCTTTCAGTTTCTGTGCCAGCAGCTTAGTTTTAGGCGCTTCTACAGAGAACTTCTCGACAACGATCAGACGATCTTGACGTACCAGTTCGGACAGGATGCTTTTCAGCGCGCCGCGGTACATCTTTTTGTTTACTTTCTGACTGTGGTCCTGTGGCTTAGCAGCAAAGGTCACGCCGCCTGAACGCCAGATCGGGCTCTTTACAGAACCTGAACGCGCACGGCCGGTGCCTTTCTGACGCCATGGCTTTTTGCCGGAACCAGTTACTTCAGCACGGGTCTTCTGAGCACGAGTACCTTGACGGGCACCTGCTGCATAAGCAACAACAACCTGGTGTACCAGCGCTTCGTTGAAATCACGACCGAAGGTAGTTTCGGAAACAGTCAGCGCGCTTTGCGCGTCTTTCAATACTAATTCCATTGCTATCCCCTTACGCCTTCACAGCTGGTTTAACGATCAGGTTGCCACCGGTTGCGCCCGGTACAGCACCCTTAACCAGCAGCAGGTTGCGCTCAGCGTCAACACGTACTACGTCCAGGCTTTGAACGGTTACGCGCTCATCACCCAGGTGGCCAGCCATTTTCTTGCCTTTGAACACTTTGCCCGGAGTCTGGTTCTGACCGATAGAACCCGGAACGCGGTGAGACAAGGAGTTACCGTGGGTAGCGTCTTGGGTACGGAAGTTCCAGCGCTTAACAGTGCCAGCAAAACCTTTACCTTTAGAAGTACCGGTAACATCGACTTTTTTAACGTCAGCGAAGATTTCTACGCTAATTTCCTGACCTGCAGCGAATTCTTGACCTTCTTCCAGGCGGAATTCCCACAGACCACGGCCAGCTTCAACGCCAGCTTTAGCGAAATGGCCCGCTTCCGGCTTGGTTACACGGTTAGCTTTTTTGCTACCAGTGGTAACCTGAACGGCACGGTAACCGTCGGTGTCCAGGCTTTTAACCTGAGTCACGCGGTTCGCTTCAATTTCAATTACGGTTACTGGGATAGAAACGCCATCTTCAGTGAAGATACGGGTCATACCCACTTTTTTACCGACTAAACCAATCATTGTTTCAACCTCTCAATCGCTCAATGACCTGATTAACCCAGGCTGATCTGCACGTCTACACCGGCAGCCAGATCCAGACGCATCAGAGCATCAACGGTTTTCTCGGTTGGCTCAACGATGTCAACCAGACGCTTGTGAGTGCGAATCTCGTACTGATCGCGCGCGTCTTTGTTAACGTGCGGAGAGATCAGAACGGTAAAGCGCTCTTTGCGAGTTGGCAGCGGGATCGGACCACGGACTTGCGCACCAGTGCGCTTTGCAGTCTCGACGATTTCCGCGGTTGATTGATCGATCAGACGATGATCAAACGCTTTCAGGCGGATACGGATTCTTTGGTTCTGCATGAGACCAGAGCTCCAATTATTTATAAACGTAAATAATTACTCCTCACACCCATTTCGATTGATGGGGGAGTGTAATCGTCAACATATAACCCCCATATCGGGAGTATTGTTCGAAAGGCAAAAAAGGCCTGCCAATCGACTGATTCGCTAAAATCAGGCTTACCAAGATTAGGTAAGCCCGCGCATTATACGCAAAATGGCCCAGGAAGCAAGTCGCAGTTGGAAATATGCTCAGGAAATCGTCATTTTTGCGCTTTCAGCGACGGTCACGGGATGAAGGCGGCGATCAAGGTATGAATTATGCTTGGCGGGCAGCTCCCCTGCCCCACCGTAAAAACGGTCACCGGCAGGAGAGGCGATGACGAACGGAAGGCAGGCTTACTCTTTGCGCTCTAAAATCTGGGCCTGGGCATAGTTTTGAATGCCGAGGCGAGCGATCAGATCCAGCTCGGTTTCCAGCCAGTCGATATGCTCTTCTTCATCGGCCAGAATGTCGATCATCAAATCACGGCTGACATAATCGTGAATCGAGTCGGCGTAGGCGATACCTTCGCGCAGGTTCTTGGCACCCGCCAATTCCAGCGCCAGATCGGAACGCAGCATCTCTTCAATGTCTTCGCCGATGTTCAGCTTGCCGAGGTCTTGCAGATTAGGTATTCCTTCCAGGAACAGGATGCGTTCAATGTAGCGATCGGCATGTTTCATTTCGTCGATCGACTCGTGGTATTCCTTATCGTTGAGGCGCATTAAACCCCAATTCTTGAACATGCGGGCGTGCAGGAAATATTGATTGATGGCAACCAGCTCGTTGCCGAGCAGTTTGTTGAGGTGAGCAATGATCTTTTTATCGCCTTTCATAGGTAACTCCTCCTGGCCAGTTCTAAAAGTGTAGAACCTGTAAGCCAAGAGTCAAAAATAACCTTACCCTTTGTTAGGCAACTTCATGCATTGGGATGATAGTTCCGCGTTCCTCCACCATAATCTGTCTTGCCTGACGAATGCACTTTCCACAATCGGTACCAATCGGCACAAGTTCACGTAGTTGCTTCATGGTATGGGGGTTGTGCTGACGCACCGCATTACGGATCGCTTTGTCAGTCACCGCATTACACAGACATACATACATAGAGAGACTCACTTCTTAACCAATGCATTGAGTCTAAATAGGAATGGTTTTTATTTCAATTAAGATTTGTACAAATTGCATAAAAAAAGGGCACCTAAGTGCCCTTTTTTGTGTCGAAAAATTATTCGCGATTAAGCGATAACTTTAGCAACAACACCAGCGCCTACAGTACGGCCGCCTTCACGGATTGCGAAACGCAGACCGTCGTCCATCGCGATTGGGTGAATCAGGGTT
>NZ_JBJNOV010000025.1:0-5444 GCF_052166375.1 Serratia sp. CY83965
TCAACGTGAGAGGTGTTGATGGTGATACCACGAGCTTTTTCTTCTGGCGCGTTATCGATCTGGTCGAAAGCACGTGCAGAACCGCCGTAGGTTTTAGCCAGTACGGTAGTGATCGCTGCAGTCAGGGTAGTTTTACCGTGGTCAACGTGGCCGATAGTACCGACGTTAACGTGCGGTTTTGTACGTTCAAACTTTTCTTTAGACATCGATTGTCCCTCTAAGACACGGATAAATCGGTGGTATCACCACATCAACCAAGCATTTGCTCGTTGAATCCAGAACAGAAAGAAAATCAGGGGGCGAGAAATTAAGAAGTGGTGCTGATAGGCAGATTCGAACTGCCGACCTCACCCTTACCAAGGGTGCGCTCTACCAACTGAGCTATATCAGCACATCTTGGAGCGGGCAGTGGGAATCGAACCCACATCATCAGCTTGGAAGGCTGAGGTAATAGCCATTATACGATGCCCGCATCCTGGAACTCGGCTACCTGATTTTTCTGTAGAATTTTGGGATGGAGCAGGATTGTTCATCACTCGGCTCGCATCCTTCGGGCCGGCTGCGCCTTGCGCTGCACAGCTCGAACCTTGCCGAAGGCTTTCGCCCTCTCCTCCCGCCATCAACCGCTGCGGTATTCATCGCATCTCAGTTAATCGCCGAAGGCAAGATTTGGTGGTGGGGGAAGGATTCGAACCTTCGAAGTCTGTGACGGCAGATTTACAGTCTGCTCCCTTTGGCCGCTCGGGAACCCCACCAGATTTTAACTACTTGTGACTTGAATGGTGCCGGCTACCGGAATCGAACTGGTGACCTACTGATTACAAGTCAGTTGCTCTACCTACTGAGCTAAGCCGGCATCAAGTGCAGCGCATTCTAGGTAGAGCGGGCGACCTATGCAACAAAAAAATTGCTTTACGCGCACTTTCGCTCATAAATCAGTCAATTTTGCATACTGTCATGCAATTTGCAGCCTGCGGCGTGCAAACATTCATCACTCGCGGCAATCATTCTCTACAATTTTATCCACTTTTTGCAAGCCTTGAGCACCGCTTTCTCCGTGTCGGGCTTCTCAAAACACTTAACCCGCGATGGTAAACTGTGAGCGGGATCGATGCACCAAAAAGGGGATCCCTGCCCCGGACTGCGGCGTGAGCTACACTGATCCCTCGCCCTTTTGCCGTCGCTATGCCTTTCGCCGTTGTGGCTCAGTTATTGCTTCTCTTCATTACCCCCATCCCAGGAGGAATGACCGATGAAAATAGTGCCTATCAACGCCGCTACGTTGCCGATTTACCGCGATGAGTTGGCCCGCCTGTTGACCGATGCCGTCACGCACGGCGCTTCTGTCGGTTACGACACCTTAATTCCTCACGAAGACGCCGAGAGCTACTTCCACAGTCTGCGACCGGCCTTGGCCAAAGGTGAACTGCTGCTGTGGATTGCCCGTGACGATCGCGGCGTCGTTGGCACCGTGCAACTCGAGCTTTGCCAGAAGCCGAACGGCCGTAATCGTGCGGAGGTGGTGAAGCTGTTGGTGCATAGCCGCGCTCGCCGCAACGGCGTAGGTCAGACTCTGATGAAAACGCTGGAGTACGCGGCACTGCAGCAGCAACGCGGGCTATTGTATCTGGATACGCAGGCCGGTTCGGCGGCAGAAGCGCTTTATCGCAGCTTGGGTTATCGCTGTTTGGGCGAGCTGCCGGATTATGCAGCGGGCCCCGATGGGCATTACCATCCGACCGTCATTTATTACAAACGTCTGTTCACCGTAAATCAACCTTCGCGCGCTATCGCCAGCTAGTCTTCAGGCGGTATCCGGCTCTGATGATACCGCCTTGCAACCCCGCTTTATCAACTGCGCGCCGCTTCGCACAATTGACATAAACTGCTGCCTATCGACAACTTTTGCGAAAAAAGTCTACGCCAAAAACGAAGCTGTCTATAATATGCAGCTTGTTTATTCTCTGGAGTTGGCGTCCGGCGCCTTTCCCAACCTGCGTTAACAGGCAGAATTTGGCTTATGATAAAAAGAGATCAATCTTTAGCAACGCCTTACCTACAGTTCGATCGTACCCAATGGGCTGCGTTGCGAGATTCGGTGCCGCTGACGTTGTCGGAAGAAGAGATCGTTAAACTGAAAGGGATTAACGAAGATCTCTCGTTGGAAGAAGTTGCGCAGATTTATCTGCCGCTGTCACGACTGTTGAACTTCTATATCAGTTCCAACCTGCGCCGACAGGCGGTGCTCGAGCAATTCCTCGGCACCGACGGGCAAAAGATTCCCTATGTCATCGGCATCGCCGGCAGCGTAGCCGTAGGTAAGAGCACAACCGCACGTCTGTTGCAGGCGTTGTTGAGCCGTTGGCCAGAACACCGCAGCGTTGAGTTGATCACGACCGACGGCTTCTTGCACCCTAATAAGGTGCTGAACGAACGCGGCCTGATGAAGAAAAAAGGCTTCCCGCAGTCTTACGATATGCATAGCCTGGTGAAATTCGTGTCGGAAGTGAAATCCGGCGCCAAACGCGTCACCGCCCCGGTTTATTCCCATTTGATCTATGACGTCGTGCCCGAAGGTAATAAAGTCATCGAGCAACCGGATATTCTGATCCTGGAAGGGCTTAACGTATTGCAAAGCGGTATGGATTATCCTCACGATCCGCATCGCGTATTCGTTTCCGACTTTGTCGACTTCTCTATATATGTCGATGCGCCGGAGACGCTATTGCAAAGCTGGTATATCAATCGTTTTCTGAAATTCCGTCAGGGCGCATTTTCCAATCCCGATTCTTATTTCCATAATTATTCAAAATTGCCGGAACCGGAGGCGATTAATATCGCCACGCAATTATGGAATGAAATCAATGGATTGAATTTGCAGCAGAACATACTGCCTACGCGCGAACGCGCGAGCCTGATTATGACCAAAAGCGCCAACCATGCCGTTGAAAGCGTGCGTTTAAGAAAATAAGCCTACCGAACGATCAAGGGGACGCTGCCGTCCCCTTGTCTTTTCTCACTATTCCGCGCTGCGCAGCGATATCTCTCCGCCGATAAAAGGTTTGATTTCCCCGTCCTGTTCCAGCAACAGTGCGCCCTGCGAATCGATACCCCGGGCGATACCCACAATCTGTCGCTCGCCAATCAGCAGTTTGACCGGCCTGTCGATAAAGTTATCCAAGGTACGCCAGCGACCGATAAAAGGCGCCAGTCCGTCTATCTCAAACTGTTTCAATGACTGACGCAGTTCATTAAGCAGAGTTGCAGCCAGTTCATTGCGATCGATCTGAATTCCCGCTTCCTGTAGGTTAATCCATCCCTGAGTAATGGCGCTGGCATTGGTATCACGCATCGCCAGGTTGATGCCGGCGCCGATGACCAGTTGAGCCGCATCGCCAGTTTTTCCCGTCAATTCGACCAGGATCCCCGCCAATTTACGATCGTTCAGATAAAGATCGTTAGGCCACTTCACGCGTACATCAGCCGCACCGAGACGCTGCAAGACCTCCGCCATCACCATCCCGATCACCAGGCTAAGCCCCATCGCCGCTGCCGGCCCCTGCTCCAGTCGCCAGAACATCGACAGATATAAATTAGCGCCGAATGGCGAGATCCACTGCCGCCCGCGGCGCCCTCGTCCTGCCTGTTGGTATTCAGCGACGCAGGCATCACCAGAGTGCAATTCATCGATGCGGTCCAGCAAGTATTGGTTGGTGGAATCGACCACCGGCAACACGCTTACACGCTTGTCTTCCAGCAGGCTGAGGATTCGCTTGGCTTCCAACAGCTGGATGGCGCCAGGCAGGCTATAGCCTTTTCCGGGCACGGTAAAGACATCCAGTCCCCATTCGCGAATGGTCTGAATATGCTTATTGATCGCCGCGCGACTCATGCCCAGTGACTCACCGAGGTGTTCACCGGAATGGAATTCGCCGTCAGCCAGCAGCGCGATCAGTTTTAACGGAACCTTGGTATCTTTCATGACAGCACCGCCACGGCATTCAGTTCACCGGTCGCACCAATAAAACGCACCTCAGGTTCCAGCCACACGCCGAATTTATCGGCCACCGACTTGCGCACGTGGCGCGCCAATGCCACCACATCCTGACTGTGGGCGTTGTCGATGTTCACCAGCACCAGCGCTTGCTGGCGGTGTACCGCGGCGCCACCGATACGATATCCTTTCAGTTCGCATTGATCGATAAGCCATCCGGCGGCCAGCTTCACCTGGCCATCCTGCTGTGGATAATGCGGCATGCCGGAATATTTAGCGATGAGTTCTGCGGCTTTCTCTGCGTTCACCAGCGGATTCTTGAAGAAGCTGCCGGCATTGCCGGTTTCACGCGGATCGGGCAGCTTGCTGCGGCGCATGGCACATACGGATTCAAATACCTGAAGTGGCGTCACCGTGGCAGGATCCAGCTTGGCCAGATCGCCGTAGCTCAATTTGGGTTGCCACTGTTTGTTGAGACGCAGACCTAACCCGACAATGACATGCCCGGTCTGGAAACGGTGTTTGAAAATACTTTCCCGGTAGCCAAAACCACACTCGGCAGCCGGAATACGATCGATAGCGCCGGTAGAGAAGTCCAGCAGATCGACATACTCGCAGACGTCTTTCAATTCGACGCCGTAGGCGCCGATGTTCTGGATAGGGGCGGAACCGGCCAATCCAGGAATCAACGCCAGGTTTTCCAGGCCGCAGATCCCAGCCTGCAGCGTATATTGCACCAGGTCATGCCAATTTTCACCGGAGCTGACGTGGAGATACCAGGCATCGTTATCTTCCCGAACATCAATACCCTTCAACTGATTGACCATTACTGTGCCAGAAAAATCCTCCAGGAACAGCACGTTGCTACCTTCACCGAGAATCAGCAACGGCTCCTGACGCTTGCGCGTTTGTTGCCACACCTTGAGCATCAGCTCAATTCTATCGGCCATGATCAGGTGCGCTGCGTTGACCGGGAGCGCAAACGTATTGTGGTTTTTTAAAGACGCGCTTTCAGTAGACATAACGTTCAGTACCCATACGGAAATAATCTTTCGCCTAGTCTACTCGATTCGAGGCGTCTGGCTAATATTTGTTTTAATTAACGTGAAACTTATCGACTAATACACTGAAGAATTAAGATTTATCTTTGATATAACCGGATAATTCTCATCAGTCTGTTCATAGATAGCTATTTTTATTATTTAAATAATAATCTGGAACTATCAATTATATATTTAGCTGGCTATTTCTCTAGCAAAGAAACATTATTCTTCATTATAAGAATAAGTTACACATGCCCAAAAAGGCATTTTTCAAAGTAATAGATACTGTCAGGATATTTATTTTACGCATAGCAAAAAGCCCTGAACGTCAGTTCAGGGCTTTCGGCTTAATTTGATGCCTGGCAGTGTCCTACTCTCGCATGGGGAGACCCCACACTACCATCGGC
>NZ_JBJNOV010000026.1:0-3686 GCF_052166375.1 Serratia sp. CY83965
TACGCCGGGCAATACCAGGACGACGAAAGCGGCCTGCACTACAACCTGTTCCGCTACTACGAACCCGAGGTGGGGCGTTTCACCACGCAGGATCCGATAGGGCTGCGTGGCGGGTTGAACCTGTATCAGTATGCGCCGAACCCGCTGATGTGGGTGGATCCGTTGGGGTTGAGTATTGAATGGGTTAATCCTTCGTCGTTAAATTATTCTCAAGCATATATATCTGATAACGTAACTGGATATATACATGATATGTCTAATAACAATTGGGATTGGAATCGAAGTGGACCTTTAAATGTTGCCGAAGTGGATGGGCAATTAGTCTCTCTAGACAACCGCAGGTTATATGCAGCGCAAATGGCTAATGTAGAATCTGTACCAATTAAGAGGGTTAATTTATCTGATCCGTTACCACCACCAGCAACTGGAGGTACGTATGGGAGTAATCTCAATAAAAAACTGAACTCTAAACCTAAGAATTCTGATGTTCCTAGAGTCCAGTTACCAGCAACTGGAACACCTAAGAAGCCAACAATTGTTAGCAAGAACAAAAAAATGGGGAGTTGCAAATGATAGCTAAAGAAATGCAGAGTAAGTGGGAAAACAATCAACTAGTCGGATTAGATGTAATCATTAATGATGTAGGTGTTGTAAGGGAAATAGATATTGAATTCGAGATGAATTATAAATTCAAAGGCACCTTTAATAAAGAGTATAAAATTTCATTAGGTAATGAGACAACCTTGAATGCATTGATTGAACAGTATGACGAGGTGTGGTCAGAGATTCAAGTGAATAACAAAGTGCAACTTCCTGACGGTGATTTCTTGTTATGTGGTGAGGGTGAAATGGGCAATGAAGGGTTTATTGCACGTACAGATGGAACTAATAGATTAAAATGGTCCATGTACTCAACAACATCTAATCCTTTTGTTAACGTTATAGAGGCTGGCAAATGTGTTTATTTTCAATCTACGCTGGGTTTCTATATCTGTTTTGATATAACCAACAATAACATATCTATAAAAAATGAAAAAAGTTGGTGAGGTTTTAAACGAAAGTGAGTGGCATAGATGAAAGTTTATTTCTATGAAATGATGAGCTAAGCTGGCAAGTTGCAGGGCCAGACGATAGCCGGCGCGGCGAAGCGGCAGGGCGCGAAATATCAGCAACCGCTCGCTACGTCGGGCAATATCAGGATGACGAAAGTGGCCTGCATACAACCTGTTCCTAGGTTGGTGTTTTACCACGCTGGAGCCGATAGGGCTGCGCGGTGGGTTGAACCTTTATCCGTATGTGCTGAATACGTCGATGTGAGTTGTTCCGTTTAAGATGTGTCCATAAAAATGAAGAATGTAATTACTGAACTGTGGGAAGCTGGTGAATTACCGATTAAAAATGCTCTGTATTTTTCAGATGGTAGAGCTGAGTTGATCGATATCATATCCTACCCCACGCCTAAAGTATCTAAATCGGGATGTTTCGATTTTTTTGAGTTCTATGAAAAAAATAAAGATGAGGTTACTACTATTGATGTAATAAAAAAAATTAATTTGAGTTGTGGTGGATACTTATGTTTAGGGGAAGGGAGCTATGGTTCAGAAGGTTTTATCGCTTATTTGGATCGCGAAGAAAAACTAGTTTGGGTTGTTTACTCGGAAAACTCCAACCCCTTCGTTTCTGCAACCATATTACATGATTCAACGGTTGCTATAGATTCAAGTGCTGGATTCCGACTGAAGGTCAATGTGCTAAAACCTGAGGAAATGGTGATAGTTTGATTGCTGAGTGTGCAGGAATTGAATGAGGAAATAAAGAGCATGGAGGATTTTCATGAGGTTTTTTATCTGTGATGACGGTTATCCGTCTATAGAATCTAATAGTGACTATAGGATACTAACTGACTTTATAAAGGATGACATCCAAAGAGGTTTTTATGGTGTCAATGAGTTTATTGAGACCTGTAAGCTTGTAAGATCTGGGGTTCTTCCATTTTGGGAGGGGACGGGGAACTCTCATACTATAACTATTAAACCTAACGGTGTGGAGATTTTTAATGAGTACACCGAGGAGTCTATGATTGTTTCGAGTATAGATGAGTTTGAGGGGTATCTTGAGAAATGGAAGCATCTAATTTCAAATACAAGTGGCTTGTGAGAATGAGAGGGATAAATAATATACTTTAACGCTAAAAAATTAGGTTCAGCGAGGCGTTCTTTAGAAATAAGAATGAACTGGTTTATATAAGTCTGCAAAACGACATCCTCGCGCACCTGCCACTGGTGCCGATCGCCGACAACTGGCAGGCGCACTGCCGCGGCCCGCAGGGCGAATTCGAGGCGCAGTATCATTACGACGCGCTGGGCCGCTGCAGGAGCAGCGCGACGACGGCAGCCGCCGCAGCTGGAGCTACGATCCGGCCAGCCCGTGGAACCCGCTGGCGGTGTTGGAGCAGGAGGGCGACAGCCGCTCGGCGATATTTACTGGTATCACACCGATCTGAACAGCGCGCCGCTGGAAGTGGCCGACGCGGCTGGCAACAAAGATTAAAAACACTCCACTGGTAGCTCTTTAAAAATGCGGGTAGAAAAGCAAGTCTCCAACCGGGCGACCGAATTAGTGAAATAATATTTCAATAGGAGGGGTATGAATAAGACTTTCTCTTTCACAACAGATACTGCGACCTTGTCAATTTTTGATTTGGTGTCTTTAAAACATAGAGTTAGCGATGATGCCGATTGGTGGAGCATTCCAGAGGATGAACTGGAAGAAGTAAATAAAGGTAACGTGTTGTTTTTGAATCTTGGTGAGGACGGTCAGTATACGGTTCGAGTTGTTGATAACATAAATGAGAACTACAAATCGTTATTTTTGAATGTGCCTTCAGGAAAGGTTTTTGTTGGTGCAGGGGAAGATACTAGCGGTGGTTACCTTGAACCTGACGGTTCTGACTATATGTCAGGTGTGTTTTTGATTATGGATATAGGCAATTACGAAGTAAGATTTAGAAGAGACTCTCTCGATATAGTCATTTCATTTATTAAAAGTAGTGAAAATAAAAATGAAGAGAGTGCATTAATTAGGATCTGATTTGTACTTTTTTACAACATGTCAACAATGACCCTCTTTTATTTTAGGGGAATTCGTTGAAAGGAACACCGCGAACCCAATCAGGGCAAACCGGGCGCGCGGCTGGTGTACGATCTGGCGGATAACCTGCTGGGCGAGCGCAGCCCACAGAACGACATCGACGCGCACCTGCCGCTGGCGCCGATTGCCGACAACCGCCTGACGCACTGGCAAAAACTGTTTTACCGTTACGACGCCTGGGGCAACCTGATCAGCCGGCGCAATGGCCTGTACGAACAGCACTACCGCTACGACGCCGACAACCGGCTGGTGCAGGCGCACGGTCGCGGCCCGCAGGGCGAATTCGAGGCGCAGTATTATTACGACGCGCTGGGCCGCCGCAGCCGCAAGGTGGTGCGCTACAAGGGCAAAACCGAACAGACGACCCGTTTCCTGTGGCAGGGCTACCGGTTGCTGCAGGAGCTGCGCGACGACGGCAGCCGCCGCAGTTGGAGCTACGATCCGGCCAGCCCGTGGAGCCCGCTGGCGGCGCTGGAGCAGGCGGGCGACAGCCGCTCGGCGGATATTTACTGGTATCACACGGATCTGAACAGCGC
>NZ_JBJNOV010000027.1:0-555 GCF_052166375.1 Serratia sp. CY83965
AAAAAATATCAAGTCTTGAAGAGTGACTAACTGAAGTAAAATTCATGCAGTAAATCTTTGAGCATCGCTTCTCGAGTGGAAGCAAATCAAGCTTTTAATTGAAGAGTTTGATCATGGCTCAGATTGAACGCTGGCGGCAGGCTTAACACATGCAAGTCGAGCGGTAGCACAGGGGAGCTTGCTCCCTGGGTGACGAGCGGCGGACGGGTGAGTAATGTCTGGGAAACTGCCTGATGGAGGGGGATAACTACTGGAAACGGTAGCTAATACCGCATAACGTCGCAAGACCAAAGAGGGGGACCTTCGGGCCTCTTGCCATCAGATGTGCCCAGATGGGATTAGCTAGTAGGTGGGGTAATGGCTCACCTAGGCGACGATCCCTAGCTGGTCTGAGAGGATGACCAGCCACACTGGAACTGAGACACGGTCCAGACTCCTACGGGAGGCAGCAGTGGGGAATATTGCACAATGGGCGCAAGCCTGATGCAGCCATGCCGCGTGTGTGAAGAAGGCCTTCGGGTTGTAAAGCACTTTCAGCGAGGAGGAAGGTGGTGA
>NZ_JBJNOV010000029.1:0-682 GCF_052166375.1 Serratia sp. CY83965
GCGATTAAGCGATAACTTTAGCAACAACACCAGCGCCTACAGTACGGCCGCCTTCACGGATTGCGAAACGCAGACCGTCGTCCATCGCGATTGGGTGAATCAGGGTTACAACCATGTTCACGTTGTCGCCTGGCATTACCATCTCTACGCCTTCTGGCAGTTCGATGGTACCGGTCACGTCAGTGGTACGGAAGTAGAACTGTGGACGGTAGCCTTTGAAGAATGGCGTGTGACGACCACCTTCATCTTTGCTCAGGATGTACACTTCAGATTCGAACTGGGTGTGCGGCTTGATGGAGCCTGGCTTAGCCAGTACCTGACCACGTTCGATTTCTTCACGTTTGATACCACGCAGCAGAACACCTACGTTCTCACCAGCACGGCCTTCGTCCAGCAGTTTGCGGAACATTTCAACGCCAGTACAGGTAGACTTAACGGTGTCTTTGATACCAACGATTTCAACTTCTTCGCCAACTTTGATGATACCGCGCTCAACACGACCGGTAACAACGGTACCACGACCGGAGATGGAGAATACGTCTTCGATTGGCAGCAGGAACGGCTTGTCGATAGCACGCTCTGGCTCTGGGATGTAGCTGTCCAGGGCTTCGGCCAGTTCGATGATTTTCGCTTCCCACTCAGCTTCGCCTTCCAGCGCTTTCAGCGCGGAACCGCGGATTAC
>NZ_JBJNOV010000003.1:0-595677 GCF_052166375.1 Serratia sp. CY83965
TTGGCCTGACCGGCTTCTTTGGCGTCCCACTGAGCGTAGATGTCCTGCGGGATTTCAAAGGCGGCGTATTTCCAGCCCAGCGCTTCGCGGGTGGCGGCCACTTCGGCAGCGCCCAGCGCGGCGCCGTGCACGTCATGGGTGCCGGCCTTGTTCGGCGAACCGAAGCCGATAACGGTCTTGCACATCAGCAGTGACGGCTTGTCGGTCACCTTGCGGGCTTCTTCAATCGCGGCCTTGATGGCGTCCGGGTTGTGGCCGTCGACGTTGCGCACCACGTGCCAGCCGTAGGCTTCAAAACGCAGGGCGGTGTCGTCGGTGAACCAGCCGTCGACGTGACCGTCGATGGAGATGCCGTTGTCATCGTAGAAGGCGGTCAGCTTGCCGAGCTTGAGGGTGCCGGCCAGGGAGCAGACTTCGTGCGAGATGCCTTCCATCATGCAGCCGTCGCCCATGAAGGCGTAGGTGTGGTGGTCGACGATGTCGTGGCCGGGGCGGTTGAACTGCGCCGCCAGGGTGCGTTCGGCGATGGCGAAGCCGACGGCGTTGGCGATGCCCTGGCCCAGCGGGCCGGTGGTGGTTTCAACGCCCGGGGTGTAGCCGTACTCCGGGTGGCCCGGGGTTTTGGAGTGCAGCTGACGGAAGTTTTCCAGCTCGCGCATCGGCAGGTCATAGCCGGTGAGGTGCAGGAGGCTGTAAATCAACATGGAGCCGTGGCCGTTGGAGAGCACGAAACGGTCGCGGTCAGCCCAGTGCGGGTTAGTCGGGTTGTGGTTGGGATAGTCACGCCACAGGACTTCGGCGATGTCCGCCATGCCCATAGGGGCCCCCGGGTGGCCGGAATTTGCTTTTTGTACGGCGTCCATGCTGAGTGCGCGGATAGCGTTGGCAAGCTCTTTACGAGAAGACATAACGAAACTCCAGTGCGATTACAGTTGAGCGGCCAACATGTCTTCCAGCTTCTGCTGGTCGACGGCGAACAGGCGAATGCCTTCGGCGAGTTTTTCCACCGCCATGGCGTCCTGGTTGTGCAGCCAGCGGAACTCCGCTTCGGCCAGCGGGGCAGGTTGGTGGAAGCCCTCGGTCGACGGGGTCAGCTTGCGCTCGACCGGCTGTTCGCTGTTTTTCAGCTGTTCCAGCAGGTTCGGCGCGATGGTCAGGCGATCGCAGCCGGCCAGCGCCAGGATTTGCTCAACCTTGCGGAAGCTGGCGCCCATGATCACCGTCTGGTAACGATGACGCTTGTAGTATTCATAGATGGTGCGCACCGATTTCACGCCCGGATCCTGATCGGCGTCGTAGTCGGCGGCAGGCTGTTTGGCCTGATACCAGTCATAGATGCGGCCGACGAACGGCGAGATCAGATACACGCCGGCTTCGGCGCAGGCGCGGGCCTGGGCGAAGGAGAACAGCAGCGTCAGGTTGGTGTTGATGCCTTCTTTTTCCAGCTCTTCGGCGGCTTTGATGCCTTCCCAGGTGGAAGCCAGTTTGATCAGGATGCGCGATTTGTCGATGCCCTGTTCCTGATACATGCCGATCAGTTTGCGCGCTTTGGCGACGCACATGCCGCGATCGAACGACAGGCGGGCGTCCACTTCGGTGGAGATGCGGCCCGGCACGCTTTTGAGGATCTCGACGCCGATGTTGACCGCCAGTTTATCGCTGGCGTTGATCAGCTGGGTTTCCTTGCTGCCGCCCTGGCGGCGGGCATACTCCAGCGCTTCGGTGATCAGCGCTTTGTACTGCGGCAGCGCGGCGGCTTTCAGGATCAGCGAAGGGTTGGTGGTGGCGTCCTGGGGTTCGAACTGGCGGATGGATTCGATATCGCCGCTGTCGGCGACCACCGTGGTCAGCTGCTTGAGTGCGTCTAATTGATTCATTGATAAGCTCCTTGACCAAGCTCAATGTAGGGAAATGAGAACCTTTTTCATCATAGGGGGAACACACTGCATCATCGGATCGAGAATGAAAATGCGCTTTTTCTGATTGTTGCGATGGATAATAACAATGAATGCCGAATAAACCCAGGCGGAGCGCGGCTTGCGCGCGACCGCCATCGAGACTGCAGGCGGTTTAACGCCGTCCGGCCGCGTTTTCGTAATAGCCGATTCGCTCGACTTTCGGCGCCGATCCTCCCCCTTCAAACTCCGATTCCAGCCAGGCATCGACGATGGTTTTCGCCAGTTCGGCACCGATGACCCGCGCGCCCAGCGTGATGATCTGAGCATCATTGCTTTTGCGCGCCCGTTGGGCGGAGTAGGTATCGTGACATTGCGCCGCACGAATGCCGGGCACTTTATTGGCCACGATGCTCATACCGATGCCGGTGCCGCACAGCAGGATGCCCCGCCGATGTTTTTCCTCCCGTATCGCCTGCGCGACGCGATAGGCGATATCGGGATAGATCCCCGTTTCTGCGGCGCGATCCGTCGTGTAGTCAATGACGGGGATGTCCCGTTGTTGCAGGTGGGCAACGATCAGATCCTTCAGTTCAATGGCGGCATCATCGGCGCCGATGGCGATAGGCAGCATAGCGGTCTCCTGATTGGTAACGAAAAGGGTGGCGATCCTCGGTGGCGCCACGTTCATTACCGTATCCCTGTTTAATCAAATGTTCAATTGATGTTCTTTTGTTTTTTGCTGGATTTTTCAGTTTGCCACTGTAAAAGGTGATATCAGTCACTAAAAAAGGGCTTTCAATCGTTGTTTACCCTAGTTGAGACGGGTTTTTGAGCGATATCACACTTTGATAAGTTCACTGTGGGCAAATTGAACGCGCGGCGTTAGTGTTCATTTGTTCTTTGTTTGTATTAATGATCAAAATAAGTTGCCCTACCAGAGGAGAGTGCTATGTGTCAGACCTGCATAACAGAGGCGAAAATGGCGGCCGGTATCCCCGAGATCATGAAGGCGGTTGTGGCGTACGCCCCGAAAGATTACCGCCTGGAACAGGTGCCGGTACCGAAGATCGGCCCGAAAGAGATCCTGGTGAAGATCGAGGCCTGCGGCATCTGCGCCGGTGATGTTAAAGCGTTCGAAGGGGCGCCCAGCTTCTGGGGCGATGAAAAACAACCGGCATACATCAAGGCGCCGATGATCCCCGGTCATGAATTTATCGGCCATGTCGTGGGGTATGGCGAAGGCGTCGAGGGCTTCAATCTCGGCGAGCGCGTGATATCAGAACAAATCGTTCCCTGCTGGCAATGCCGCTTCTGCAACCGCGGTCAGTATTGGATGTGCGAAAAGCATGACCTGTACGGTTTCCAGAAAAACGTTAACGGCGGCATGGCCGAGTACATGAAGTTCACCAAAGAGGCGATTAACTACCATGTGCCGGCCGACCTGCCGATCGAAAAAGCCATTCTGATCGAACCCTATGCTTGCTCCTTCCATGCGGTGCAACGCGCCAATATCAAACTGGGCGATGTGGTGGTGTTGGCCGGCGCCGGCACCCTGGGGCTGGGCATGATCGGGGCGATCAAAAAGTCCGGGCCTTCGAAGCTGGTGGTGCTGGATCTGTCCGACGAACGTCTGGCCTTGGCGAAGCGCTTCGGCGCGGATGTGACGCTGAATCCTACCCGTGACGACGTGCCCGCCGCGGTTAAAGCGATGACCGACGGCTACGGCTGCGACATCTACATCGAGGCGACCGGCGCACAGAAGTCCGTGGAACAGGGCCTGACGCTGATCCGCAAGCTCGGCACCTTCGTCGAATTTTCCGTGTTCAAGGATCCGGTGACCGTCGATTGGAGCATCATCAGCGACCGCAAGGAGCTGGACGTGCTCGGTTCGCACCTCGGCCCTTACTGCTACCCGCTGGTGATCGAAGGCATCGCCAATGGCGATCTGCCGACCGAAGGCGTGGTGACGCATACGTTGCCGCTGGAACAGTTCGCCGAAGGTTTCGAGCTGATGAAGCGCGGCATCGGTTCAATCAAAGTGGTGCTTAATCCAAACCTCTGAAACCTGCGTCGTTCCTCGGGTGCGGGCGAGCCTGCGCCTCCATAATCACATGTGCTGGGGTGTTCTATGTTGCATGGACTGATTCATCGCATTGGTCTGTCACCGAAACTGCTGCTGGGCTATGCCGGCGTGTTGGTGTTCATGATGGGCGAAGGGCTGGAACAAGGATGGCTGTCGCCTTATTTGATTGGCAAAGGGCTTAGCATTCAGGAATCGGCGCTGCTGTTCAGCGTTTATGGCTTTGCGGCCGCGATCGCCGCCTGGTTTTCCGGCGTGCTGGCGGAAATCTTTACCGCCCGGCGGGTGATGTTGGCCGGCCTGCTGCTGTTCTTGTTCGGTTCGGTGTGCTTTTTGACGTTCGGCCTGCCGAGCAACAACCTGGCGATCATGGTGCCGACCTATGCGCTGCGCGGCTTGGGCTATCCGCTATTTGCCTACGGTTTTCTGGTGTGGGTGGCGTATGAGGCGCCGCCGGAAAGGCTGGGGTCGGCGGTGGGGATTTTCTGGTTCGTCTACAGCGGCGGGCTCAGCGTGCTGGGCGTGCTGTATTCCAGCATCATGCTGCCTTATCTCGGCGAGATCCACACACTGTGGAGCGCGCTGATTTTCGTCGTGCTGGGCGCGGTGATTGCGCTGATGCTCAATCGCGACGACGGCGCGGCACAGCGCGGCAACCGGGAAAAAGCGTCGCTGGGTTACGTCTTGAAAGGCATCACCATCGCGTTTGAAAACCCGAAGATCGGCCTGGGCGGCATCGTGCGCACCATTAATACCTCTGCGGCTTACGGCTTCGTCGTATTCATGCCCATGTACATGATGGATATGGGGTTCACCCGCACGCATTGGCTGCAGATGTACGCCGCGCTGTGGACGGTCAACATCATTTTCAACCTGATTTTCGGCGTGATCAGCGACGGGCTCGGCTGGCGCAATGTGGTGATGTGGTTCGGCTGCGTCGGCTGCGCCTTGACCACGCTGATGTTCTACTACGTGCCGCAATTCTTTGGCGCCAACTACCTGCTGACCGTGTGCGCCGCCGGGTTGTTCGGCGCCTGCCTGGCGGCGTTCGTGCCGCTGTCGGCCATCATGCCGTCGCTGGCGCCGGACAATAAGGGTGCGGCGATGTCGATTCTCAATCTGGGCGCCGGCCTGAGCACCTTTGTCGGCCCGGCGGTGGTGGGGCTGTTTATCGGCAGCCTCGGCGCCGTTGGCGTGATCTGGATCTTTACCGGTTTGTACCTGTTCAGCGGCGTGCTGATGAAATTTGTCACGCTGCCGAAAGAAAGCGCGACGGCGCAGGAAGAACGCGGCGCGAGTTTGGCGAAAATATCCTGACCGATCGTGAAGTTCACAGTTTTAAGGGGAAATTTATGATTAATCATCAAACTACGGCGCCGCGCGAGCTCTCGCTGCAGGGCAAGGTGGCGCTGATTACCGGCGGCGCTGCAGGGATCGGTCTCGCGATTGCCGAACGCTATCTGCAAAACGGCGCGCGCGTGGCGCTGCTCGATCGGGCGCCGCAGGTTGCGGAAGTGGCGCGACAGCTGGACGCCGAGGCGGCGTTGGGCGTCGTGGCCGACGTCACCGATGCCGCGTCGGTGGAGCGGGCGGTGGCGCAGATTGAGGCGCATTTCGGGCGGCTGGACGTGCTGGTCAACAGCGCCGGCATCGTCGCGCTGCATCCGGCCGAGGAGCTGCCGGAAACGGCGTGGGATGCAACCCTGGCGGTCAATCTGAAAGGCGTGTTTCTTACCTGCCAGGCGGTAGGGCGCCGTTTCATTAGTCAGCGCGGCGGCAGCATCATCAATCTCGCCTCGCAGGCCGGGGTGGTGGCTTTGCCTAATCACCTGGCCTATTGCGCCAGCAAAGCGGGCGTTATCGGGTTGACCCAGGTGCTGGCGCTGGAGTGGGGGCCGCACAACGTGCGGGTCAACGCCATTTCACCCACCGTGGTTTTGACGGAGCTGGGCCGTAAGGCCTGGTCTGGCGAGGTGGCTGAGCAGATGAAGCAGAAAATTCCGCTGCGGCGCTTTGCTGAGCCGCAAGATATCGCCGCCAGCGCCCTGTTTTTGGCCGGTGACGCGGCGGCGATGATCACCGGCGCCAACCTGGTGGTCGACGGCGGTTACACCATTCAATAATTTCTTATTCAGGCGACAGAGAGGCCGCGATGAACAGAATCATTAACGATCCCGATCACGTAGTGGAAGACGCCATCCAGGGCTACAGGCTGGCCCACCCGAACTATTACGCCGCCACCGACAATGCGCGGGTGTTGAAATATCCGCCTGCGCCGATCGCCGGCAAAGTGGGCATCGTCACCGGCGGCGGCTCCGGCCATGAGCCGGCGTTCCTGGGCTATGTCGGCAAAAACATGCTGGATGCCGTCGCGATTGGCGAGATTTTTTCATCGCCTACGGCGGGGGCTTTTCTCGACGCCTTCAAGGCGGCGGACAGCGGGGCGGGCGTCGCTTGCCTGTACGGCAACTACGCCGGCGATAACATGAACGTCAAGATGGCGATCAAGAAGGCGACGGCGGCCGGCATACGGGTGAAAACCGTGGTGGCCAACGATGACGTCGCCTCGGCGCCGGCCAGTGAGAGAGATAAGCGACGCGGCGTGGCCGGCGAAATTCTGATGTGGAAGGTCGGCGCGGCGGCGGCGGCCAAGGGATACGATCTGGACGGCGTGATCGGCGCGGCGCAAAAAGCCATCGACCGGTGTCGTTCGATCGGCGTCGGCCTCAGTTCCTGCACCATTCCCGCGGTCGGCAAACCCAATTTTCATATCGAAGACGGCAAGATGGAGATCGGCATCGGCCATCACGGCGAACCGGGCATTGAGGTATCGCCGATCCAGTCGGCGTCGGCGATGGCCGGCACCATGCTCGATTTTGTGCTCAACGATATGCCGTTGGAACAAGGCCAGGAGGTGGCGTTGCTGATCTCCGGGCTTGGCGCCACGCCGGTGATGGAGCTGTATATCTATTATGCCGAAATAGAGCGTCGGTTGACGGCGAAAGGCGTGCGGGTGCATCGGCGCTACGTCGGCAATTACTTCACGTCGCTGGAAATGATGGGCGTGACGCTGACGCTGATGACGCTGGATGACGAACTGAAAACGCTGCTGGACATGCCGGCGCAATCTTTAGGCTTAACCCAGGTGGAGTGAATCATGACGGAACAAATTTCAACCCGGTACGGCAGTGAGATCGTTACGGGGCTGATAGAAACCATTATCAGCAACCGCGAATACCTGAGCGAAATCGACGGCGCCATCGGCGACGGTGACCATGGCATTAATATGTCGAAGGGATTCGCGATGTGCGGCGATGCCATTCGCGGCCGCGAGCTCACGCTGGCGCAGGCGTTCGATGCGGTATCGGATGCGCTGATGGAGGGCATCGGCGGTTCGATGGGGCCGCTGTACGGCAGCCTGTTCATGGGCATGGCGGAGAGCGTCCGTGAGCGCAGCGTGCTGGATAAGCAGGCATTTTTGGCGATGTTGCACGGCGGATTGAGCGAACTGCAGGACATCAGCAGCGCGGGCGTGGGCGACAAGTGTCTGATGGATACGCTGATACCGGCGGTGGCGGCGTTTGAGCAGGCGGCCGGGCGCGGTGACGACTTCGCCGCAGCGCTGGAAAAGATGAGGATCGCCGCGGAACGCGGGCGCGATTCCACGCGCGAGCTGGTGGCGAAAATCGGCCGCGCCAGCCGTCTGGGCGAGCGTTCGCGCGGCGTACTGGACGCCGGCGCGGTATCTTGCTGCCTGCTCTTGACCCGATTGGCGGACGAGGTGGAACAACGACTGAATACCGTTGCCGCTTGAACGCGTTATACTAGCGGGCATTCAGCCTTGTCGGAGGGGCGTGTATCGTCCCTCCGCCATCATCAACCGGCCTGCCGTGGGGAAACGTCTAACGGATGGAAAAACAAACTGTGTCCCAGGATAACGAACTGCTGACCGAAATCGCCGTTGCTTATTATCAGGATGAGATCACGCAGGAAGAGATCGCCAAAAAATTCGGCATCTCACGGATCAAAGTCGGTCGTTTGCTCAAGCGCGCCAAGGAAGAAGGCATCGTCGAGATCAACGTGCGTTATCACCCGGTATTCAGCACCCGGCTGGAACAGCAGATGATGGAACGTTTTCCCATCAGCCGCGCGTTGATCGCGCTCGACCATCAGGACGAAGAGGAACAGCGTCGGCAGGTGGCGGCGCTGGTGTCCAACTATCTGGCGATGTCGCTGAAAGACGATATGGTGTTGGCGGTCGGCCAGGGACGCAACGTGGCGGCGATCGCCGATCACGTCGGCAGCGTGACGGAACGCAACTGCAAGTTCATCTGCGGCATCGGCGGCACCCACCGTCCGGGCGATGCGATCAACGCCGACCATATCAGTCGGCGCTTGGCGAAGAAGTTCGGCGGCAGCAGCGAGACGCTTTACGCGCCGGCCTACGTCGAAAATCGCGCGCTGAAAGACGCCTTCATGCAGAACGGCACGATCAAGGAAACGCTGGACCGCGCGCGTAAGGCCGATGTGGCGTTAGTCGGGATTGGCGACATGAATGAAAACAGCTATATGGTGAAATTGGGGTGGTTTACGCCGCACGAGATTATCGACGCCAGCCTTAATCAGGGCGTGATCGGCGACATCGCCGGCTATGACTTTTTCAATGCTCAGGGGCAGCATGTCGACACGGTGATGAATGACAGAGTGATCGGGCTGAGCATTGATGAGCTGCGCAAAATCCCTTGCGTGATCGCCATTGCTTCCGAGAATACCAAGGCGTTGGCGATTTTGGGCGCTTTGCGCACCGGCGCCATCGACATTATCGCCACCAGCGCGCTCAATGTGCGCACTATCCTCAACATGTCGCAATAGCGGCACCTGCAAAAAAAAGGGTTCAGCGCCAGGCTGAACCCTCAACGATCTCCTCATTTGACCGATTATTTGCTCAGGTTGACGTCGATCGCCTGATAGAAGGCGTTGGCGGTGTCGGCTATGTCCCACACGGCAAGGATCACGTGCGAACCGCTGCGATCTGCCGGTATGTTGCACTGGTGGGTGACCTGTGCGGCAGGGATGGCGCCGCCGTCGTTGAACTGGCAGAACGGCGTCAGGTCAAAGGAAGCGCGGGTCAGCGGCTGCGAAGCGTCCCAGTTCGGCTTGGTGATGAAATAGCGCCAGCTGGTGGTGCTGTGACGGGCGGTCAGTTTCCAGGTAAAGGAGTTCGGGCCGGTTTTCAGGTTGAGCTTGTTCCAGCGCGTCGGCGTTTGCTGATCCAGTTCGAAGAAGGTGGACTTGTCGGCGCTGGCGATGTGGCCGTCAGCCGGGCCGGCCTGTGGGAAGCCTTTCAGGCCTTCGACGCTCTGCGGTTCGTACTGCACGCTGCCGCACTGCGTGTTGAGCTGCAGTTTGCACTGGTAGGCGCGGCTGGCTGGCGACTCGACATAACCGTGAGCATTCGCCTGTTGCGAAACGCCGAACATGGCCGCGCTCAGCAGGCCCAGAGAGAGCAGGGTACGGGAAGTTTTGTTCATAAGTCACTCCTGACTGAAATAATGTTGTAAGTTGAGCGTATTTCACCGACAAAATGAGAGAGTAATAACGCAATTGGAAATAACCCTTCTTGTCGGCTTGTTTTATTTTTATCATTCTGGTCATGCGATAGAGCGGAATGTTTTAACGGCTATTAACGAAAATTATTATGATGACGATCTTTGATCGTTAGGCTGAATTTATTTAACTGTCGCTGTGTAAAAGTAGGGCGCTATGATGAATTTTATATCAGGTCGTGATGAATAGTATTTAAGATAGCGCTCTCATTTATGAAGTATATTGCTTGTTGCTATGAGTACCCTTGTTCGATTTGATCGATTTTTGTGCGCCACCACCTTGGGAATTTAGTGTCATTTTTCTTATTTTATTTTAAAGAGGAATTTGTATGACTAGATTATCCCTGGACGCGATTAAAATAATCAGCACCATCAAGAGCACCGGATCTTTCTCTATGGCGGCGGAGGCACTGCATAAAACGCCTTCGGCGATTTCTTATCGGGTTTCCAATATTGAAAGCAAACTCTGCGTGAAACTTTTTCATCGCAATGGCCCCATGATTACCCTGACGGATGAAGGGGAATTTCTCCTGCAGGAGGGCAGCTGGATATTAAATGCGGTGCAGGATCTGGAAAGCCGGGTGCGCAACATTCCCAAGCTGGACAATAATATCCGCTTGGCGGTAGACACCTTCTTCCCGTTGGAAACCCTGACGCAGGATATCCGCGACTATATTCAGCATTGCCCGAACGCCAGTATCTCGGTGCAGCGGGAAGCGTTGAACGGTACCTGGGATGCGCTGAAGAACAACCGGGCGGATCTGATCATCGCCATCGGCCAAATTCCCGACAGCGTGCAGGCCAAAACCCTGATGCTCGGCAAGCTCAACTTTGTGCTATGCGTGTCGCCTTCGCACCCGTTCGCGGCGCAGAGAAAACCGGTGTGCAAGAAACAGCGGTTGAACGACATCGTGGTGGTGATCGCCGACAGCAGCCACGAGCTGCCCAAGCGCAATCACGGCACGCTGCCCTTGCAGCGTCAGTTGGTGGTATGCGACGTGGAAAGCAACCTGGCGCTGCTCAAACGCGGCATCGGCCACGCTTTTCTGCCGCCTGCTTTGATCGAAAAGGAATTGGCCAGCGGCGAACTGGTGACGGTGCCGGTGGAAATGCAAAAGGGCGACGAAATGATTTGGCTGGCGTGGCACCCGGCCAGCAAGGGCGCCGGGTTTAACTGGTGGCATGAGCGGCTGACGCGCAAAAGCGATGTCTACAGCCTGATGGGCCGCGAAGTGGTACGGGATGGCGGCTATCCGTGGTGCCACAACTGATGGAATAGACACGAAGGGACGCGAAAATCAAACGGTTAACTCAATGAAAACCCCGCAGCATTCGGCTACGGGGTTTTTTTACGGCTTACGCCAGGCGGCCCACCTTCAGCCAGGCGCTGTCTGAGCCGGGCGCCGAGGTGATGTAACCCCACTTGGTCTGCCAGACGTAGCCTTGGTAGGACACCAGCGCGCCCTGGGCGTAAGTGGTGCCCGGCACATAGGCCGGCGCGGTCATGATCGGCAGGTTGCCGGGGCCGACGCCGGTGTATCGCAGGCCGGTGCCCATATCCAGCTGGCTGTCGTCGTAGTCTGCGGCGTTGAAATAGCGATCCAGCGCGGCCAGCAGATCGCCGTTGCGGTTGTCTTGCCCCAAATGCCAGAACATTACGCCGCCCAGCTGCTGCTGCTTGATGTACTTCGCTTTGTATTTGAAGCTCTCGGCATCGTCATAGGTGACAAACAGCCCGTTCTGCGCATGATACAGATACGGGGTTTTGGTCTTATCGTTCCACAACCGCTGATAGCCGTAGTTGCCCTGCAGCATCTGCTCCAGCTGGCGATAGGAGGCGATGCGCGGATCCTTGTCGCGCACGCACTCGTCGCAGCCCACCAGCCAGTAATCGGCGTTCGGATACGGATCTTCGCCCGGCGTGCTGTGGCTGCTGTACTGGCCTCCGTTGCCGCCGCTGACGCCCTTGAAGGCGCGGCCGTAGAAGGGCACGCCCATGACGATTTTGGCGCTCGGCACGCCTTCCATCATCAGGTGCTGCTGCACGGCGGCGTCGACCGTCAGGCTGAACGGGCTGGGGAAAGCGCGGGTCAGCTCTTCCCAGCTCCAGCCCAGATTGGCTTCGCGCAGCGCGTTGTAGAAGGTCGGCCCGGCCGCGTCGCCGAACAGCGCCGCCTGGTGGTTGGTGATCTTCTCCCAGGGGCCGGCCAGATCGTAGGTCATCAGGTTGATGTAATCGAGTGGCGCGACGATTTGCGCCAGCTTGCTGTAATAGCGCGACAGGAAGAAGGCGCCGCCGGCGCCGGCGATGGTCAGCTGATACGGCAACGCCTGGCGGCCGTCCGCGATGGTTTGCTGGTTCAGCAAGGTGCGGATCTCCTGCAGCGCGGCGATGAAACCGTCCACTTCCGCCGCCTGCGGATACTCCCAGTCGATGTCCACGCCGTCGAAGCCGTAATCCTTCATGATGCGCACGCAGGATTGGGCGAACTTGGTGCGCGCCGCCGGGGTTTTCACCGCGTTGACGTAGTTGGCGTGCGACACGCCCAGATCGTTGGAGTAGTACCAGCCGCCGATGGAGAACATGATGCGCAGGCTGGGGTTGTGCGCTTTGAGCGCGGTTAAACGGTTGACCACATCGCGCGCCTTGGCGTCGTTGGTGGCCGGATCCCAGGCGCATTCCAGGTTGCTGTTGATATCCAGGAACGAGAAGTTAATGTGCGTCAGCTGTTTGGCTTTGGCCGGCGTGATGTTGGAAACCGGGAACGGTACGACAGACGTATCGGTCTCGGTGTAATTATTGATTTGGTTGGTCGGAATAAAATAATACCCAATAACGGCTTTGCGTGTGGACATGGCATTTCTCCAGAGTGGATGTTTTTCAATGGGGGAATATTCCCCGTCGCCATTAATGTTTATTTTCCTCGAGAATAAAAGTCGAAATAAATCACCATAAGAATGAATTTTTATTAACTGCCGCATGCATTGGCGTTTTATGTGTTGTGCCAACGTTCAGCGTGAATGAATTCGACCATAGGGCCTGTATTTATTCATTTGCTTTGTAATAGCATCCTTAACTAGATTCTGAGTATCCGATGTCCCGCCGGCCGTGATTGGCATTTAATTAAAAATAAAAAGGAGATGAGCTATGTCCAGCATAGAGCCTGACGCTGTTGGCTTAATAGTCCAGCGAGTATGTGAATATCTTCAGCCGGTATTGAACGCCATTCTGGCCGGCGTGATGGCGCTATTACATGGCGCTTACCGCAACGTGGGAATTCGGCGCCGTTTATTGAATGCGGCGATGTGCGCGTTATTGGCCTGGACGGTGCGCGATGCGCTGGCGCTGATGGGCCTGGAATTAAAGTGGGCGAATTTGGCCAGCGTACTGATTGGTTTTATGGGGGCGGATTACATCAACGCCTTAATTAAAAAATTCATCGGCAAAAAGACGGGGTTTAAAAATGTTAAATGACATTGAAGAGATTCGTTTTACCGCCCGCAGCGAAGAGAACCTGCGCGGTGTGCACCCGGATCTGGTGCGCGTTATTCGCCTGGCGCTGCGTTATTCGCTGGTGCCGTTTTCCGTCAGCGAGGGGCTGCGCAGCATGGCGCGCCAGCGGGAAATGGTGCGCGCCGGCAGCAGCCAAACGCTGCGCAGCCGCCACCTGACCGGGCACGCGGTGGACGTGGTGGCGATGCCGGCGGGCGTGGCCTCCTGGGAGTGGGATTACTACGCGCAGATTGCGGTGGCGGTGCGGCGCGCGGCGCGTGAATGCGGCATCAACGTCGAATGGGGCGGCGAGTGGAAAACCCTCAAGGATGGCCCGCACTTCCAACTGCCGTTCCGGGACTATCCGGCATGAGCGGCTGGCTGCAAAAACTGATGCAGGGCGGCTTGCTGCTGTTGTTGCTGGCGGCCATCTGCCTGGGCGGCTATAGCTCGCTGTTGTCGCACCAGTTGGCGTCCGCGCGGCAACAGGCGGCGGAACTGCAAAAAAGCCTGGCGCAGCAGGCGGGGCTTATCGCCACCTTGCAGACACAGGATGCGCAAAATCGCGCGCTGATGGCGGCGCAGCAGCGGCAGGAACGGCAGTTGCGCCAACAACACGAGGCTTATCAGAGGAAATACCGTGAAGCGATTAAAAACGATCCCTGCGCCGCTCAGCCTCTGCCTGGCGCTGTGCTTGAGCTCCTGCGCCCGGCCGACGCCGCAGGCCGTGCCGCTGTTGCCCCCTGAGTCGGTGTTCGCTCCCTGTGAACAACCGCAGTTAGAGGGAGAGACCTGGGGGGATGCGGTGAGCTATGTCCTGGCGTTACAAACCTCGTTACACATTTGCGCCGGCCAGGTGGAGACGCTCAACGCCTGGCGCGCCACGCTGCCGCCGCGCTGACGGCGGCGTTTCTCTGCTCGTCTCGCAGATCTTCTTTTTTTACTTTTAAAACGCTCTTTCGACCAAGGTTATGGCGCGCTTCAAAGTTTGTGATGTTTCTCTCACTATACTTCAAGGCTGTGCCCTGTCATTGTAATTGGGCGCCATGGCCCACGGCAGGGCGCAGCCTCAAAGCCTTACCTCAACATAAAAGCAAAAAACAAAGGAATCCATAATGGACGAACAGCTCAAACAGAGTGCCCTTGATTTCCATCAGTTTCCTGTCCCAGGGAAGATCCAGGTTTCCCCTACCAAACCGTTGGCGACCCAGCGCGATCTGGCGCTGGCCTATTCGCCGGGCGTCGCCGCGCCTTGCCTCGAGATCGCCGAAGATCCGCTGGCGGCCTACAAATACACCGCGCGTGGCAATCTGGTGGCGGTGATTTCCAACGGCACGGCGGTACTGGGTCTGGGCAATATCGGCGCGTTGGCCGGTAAGCCGGTGATGGAAGGCAAGGGCGTTTTGTTCAAGAAGTTTTCCGGTATCGATGTATTTGATATCGAAGTGGATGAGCATAACCCTGACAAGTTAATCGATATTATCGCCGCGCTGGAACCGACCTTCGGCGGCATCAACCTGGAAGACATCAAGGCGCCGGAGTGTTTCTACATCGAACAGAAACTGCGTGAGCGCATGAAGATCCCGGTATTCCACGACGACCAGCACGGCACGGCGATCATTACCACCGCTGCGGTGCTCAACGGCCTGCGCGTGGTGAAGAAGAATATCTCCGACGTGCGGCTGGTGGTGTCCGGCGCCGGCGCGGCCTCCATCGCCTGCCTGAACCTGCTGGTGGCGCTGGGGCTGCGTCAGCAGAACATCACCGTCTGCGATTCCAAGGGCGTCATCTATAAAGGCCGCGACGCCAATATGGAACAGACCAAAGCCGCCTACGCCATCGAGGATAACGGCCAGCGCACGCTGGGCGACGCCATCCCGAATGCCGACATCTTCCTCGGCTGCTCCGGGCCGGGCGTCCTGACGCAGGATATGGTGAAAACCATGGCGCGCGATCCGCTGATCATGGCGCTGGCCAACCCGGAACCGGAAATTCTGCCGCCGCTGGCCAAAGCGGTGCGCCCGGACGCCATCATCTGTACCGGCCGTTCCGACTACCCGAACCAGGTGAACAACGTCCTGTGCTTCCCGTTCATTTTCCGCGGCGCGCTGGACGTGGGCGCCACCACCATCAACGAAGAGATGAAGCTGGCCTGCGTGCATGCCATCGCCGATCTGGCGCTGGCGGAGCAGAGCGACGTGGTGGCTTCCGCGTATGACGATCAGGATCTCTCCTTCGGGCCGGAATACATCATTCCGAAACCGTTCGATCCGCGCCTGATCGTCAAGATCGCGCCGGCGGTGGCCAAGGCGGCGATGGATTCCGGCGTGGCGACGCGCCCGATCGAAGACTTCGACGCCTATGTGGAGAAGCTGGCGGAGTTCGTCTACAAAACCAACCTGTTCATGAAACCGATCTTCTCGCAGGCGCGCAAAGAGGTGAAGCGGGTGGTGCTGGCGGAAGGCGAGGAAGAGCGCGTGCTGCACGCCACGCAGGAGCTGGTGTCGCAGGGGCTGGCCTTCCCGATCCTGGTCGGCCGGCCGAGCGTGATCGAGATGCGCCTGAAAAAGCTGGGCCTGCAGCTGACGCCGGGCAAAGATTTCGAAGTGGTGAACAACGAGTCGGATCCGCGCTTCAACGAATACTGGGGAGAGTACTACCAGATCATGAAACGCCGCGGCGTTTCGCAAGAGCAGGCGCGCCGTGCGGTGATCGGCAACCCGACGCTGATCGCCGCCATCATGCTGCATCGCGGCGAAGCGGATGCGATGATCTGCGGCACCATCGGCAGCTACCACGAGCATTACGACGTGGTGAAGAACGTGTTCGGCTTCCGTGAAGGCGCGCACGTCGCCGGCGCGATGAACGCGCTGCTGCTGCCGAGCGGCAACACCTTCATCGCCGACACCTACGTCAACGACGATCCGACGCCGGAACAGCTGGCGGAGATCACCCTGATGGCGGCGGAAACCGTGCGCCGCTTCGGCATCGAACCGAAGGTGGCGCTGCTGTCTCATTCCAGCTTCGGCTCGTCTGACTGCCCGGCGGCGCGCAAGATGCGCAAAACGTTGGAGCTGGTGAACGAGCTGGCGCCGGAGCTGGAGATCGATGGCGAAATGCACGGCGACGCCGCGCTGGTGGAGAGCATCCGCCACGATCTGATGCCGGACAGCCCGCTGAAAGGCTCGGCCAACCTGCTGATCATGCCGAACATGGAAGCGGCGCGCATCAGCTACAACCTGCTGCGCGTCTCCTGCTCGGAAGGGGTGACCGTCGGGCCGGTGCTGATGGGGGTCGCCAAACCGGTGCACATCCTGACGCCGATCGCCTCGGTGCGCCGCATCGTCAACATGGTGGCGCTGGCGGTGGTGGAAGCCCAGACCGAACCGCTGTAAGACCGGGTTGAATGACTGGCCCCCTGTGCCGTTGGCGCCGGGGGCTTTTTTATTTCCAGCGGGCGTGGTACAAATAATCGTCAAATATGTACATGTACAGGTAAAGAAAATGACTACGATTAGCTATACGGCGGCGAGAAACAATTTGGCCGAGGTGCTTTTGGAAGCGCAAAAACAGCCGGTGGAAGTGACGCGCCGCGGACACGATGAGGTTTACATCATCAGTAAGGCCGACTATGAGGTTTTGGTCAAAGCCAAAGTGAAAGCGCGCATTCAGGCTAAACACGCGGATACGATTAAGGCGCTGGCGAATAGATGATCTTTTTGACCGCAGAGGATATTGCGGAGTTCAATGCTGAAATTGTGCCTCACGGCCGCCAGGAAGGCAGCAAAGTTGAGGCTGTAGCCAACCGCGTGCTCAATGCTTACCACTACGAGAACGTCACAGACGTATACCGCTTGGCTGCGCTCTATCTCATCGCCATCAGCCACGGTCACATTTTTCTTGATGGCAACAAACGTACGGCCTTCCAAAGCATGGCGCTATTTCTCGGTATTAATGGCATTGCACTGCGGGAAGACGCAGAACTGGTCGAAATTACGGTTGAAGCAGCTCAAGGCCGCCTCAACGTAGAACAAGCCGCTGAACACTTACGCCGGCTAACCGAATAACCCCCCTGCTCATTTCTTGCAGCGCGCGGCGATGGCGCGAATATCCTGCGGTGTGGTGCGGCAACAGCCGCCGATCAATTGCGCGCCGAGCGCGCGCCACTCCGCCGCCTGATCGACCAGGCTGCCGTGCTCGCCGTCGCAGGCGCGCCAGGTTTTGCTGACCGCATCGTAGTGCTCCCCGGAGTTTGGGTAGACCAGCAGCGGCTTGTCGGCCAGCGCGTTCAGTTGACGCAACGCCGGGGCGACCTTGTCCAGCGCGATGCAGTTGATGCCGATCGCCAGCACCTGCGGGTTGCCGCGCAGCGCGGACATGACCTCCGTCAGCGGCGTGCCGTCGCTGAGGTGTTGGCTGTCGCGCAGGGTGAAGGCGAACCAGGCGCCGAGCGTCGGGAACTCCTGCAACAGCGTCAGCAGCGCCTGCAGTTCAGCGAACGACGGCAGCGTTTCGCAGGCCAGCAGATCGACGCCGGTGGCGGCCAGCGCGGCGAGGCGAGGGCGGTGGAAGGCAATGAAGTCATCCTGCGCCAGCCGATAGTCGCCGCGGTATTCCGAGCCGTCGGCCAGATAGGCGCCGTACGGGCCCACCGAGCCGGCGATCAGCAGCGGCGCCGCTTGCGGGTGCGCGGCCAGATAATCGCGGCGCGCCCGCTGCGCCAGCTGCACGCTTTTGGCGATCAGCGCCAGCGACTGATCCTGATCCAGGCCGCGGCGCAAGAAGCCCTGCGGTGTGGCCTGATAGCTGGCGGTGATGGCGCACTGGGCGCCGGCGTTGAAATAATCGAGATGCACCTGATAGATAAGCTCGGGATTTTCAATCAGCACCTTGGCCGACCACAGCGGATCGGTCAGGTCGCAGCCGCGCGCTTCCAGTTCGGTGGCCAGCGCGCCGTCCAGGATCAGCGTCGACTGTTCGGCCAGCAGGCGGGCGACGGGGTTGTTAACCGACATGTTGTTCTCCCAAAGCATTTTTTTGCCCGGCGCGCCGGGTCAGGAAATAGGTGAGGTAGCACAGGGCGACGAACGGCAGCCCGCAGTAGAGCGCAATGCGCTGCTCCGGATCGAACGCCAGCCCGATGCAGGCCAGCAGGCACAGCGCAAAGCCGAGGATCGGCGTCAATGGATAGCCGGGCGCGCGGTATTTCAGGCCGCTTATCGGCTGGCCGCTGCGCAGGTAGGCGCGGCGGAAAGCATAGTGGGCCGCGCAGATGCTCAGCCACACCGCCACTACCGCAAAGCCGGAGATCGCCGACAGGGCGACGAACACCGTGTCCGGCGCGATCACGCTGGTCAGCAGCGCCAGCACGCCGCCGAGCATGCTGAAGGTCAGGGCGTTGATCGGAATGCCGCGCGCATTGACGCGGGCGAAGTAGGCCGGCAAGGTGCGCTGGTGGGCCAGCGACCACAGCATGCGCCCGGAGGCGTACAGGCCGGAGTTGGCCGCCGACAGGATGGCGGTCAGGATCACGAAGTTGAAGATATCGGCGGCGTAAGGCACACCGATGCGTTCAAACACCAGCACGAACGGGCTTTTGACGATCCCCGCCTGATCCATCGGGATCAACGCCGCCAGCACGAAGACCGTGCCGATAAAGAACAGCATCAGGCGGATCACCGTGGTGCGGATCGCCAGCGGCACGACTTTTTCCGGGTTCTCGGTTTCACCGGCGGCGATGCCGATCAGTTCCGTGCCGGAGAAGGCGAAGTTCACCGCCACCATGGTCATCAGGATCGGCAGCGTGCCGTGCGGCAGCCAGCCGGAAGCGGTCAGGTTGTGCAGGAACGGCGCCGGCGTGCCGTCTTTCATCGGCAGCAGGCCGAACATGGCGGCGCCGCCCAGTATGATGAATGCCAGAATGGTCACCACTTTGATCAGCGAAAACCAGAATTCACTTTCGGCGAAAAAGCGGGTGGTCACCACATTGAGCAGGAAAATCGCCGCGCAGAAGATCAGGCACCACAGCCACACCGGCGACTGCGGGAACCAGTACTGCATGCAGAATCCGGCCGCGGTCAGGCTGGAGCCCAGCGCCACCGTCCAGGTCAGCCAATACAGCCAGGCGACGGCATAGCCGGTGGCCGGCCCCAAATAGCGCGAAGCGTAGACGTGAAAGGCGCCGGTTTCTGGCATCGCCACCGACAGCTCACCCAGGCACAGCATCACCAGATACACCACCAGCGCGCCGATCAGGTAGGCCAGCAGCGTGCCGAGCGCGCCGGTGGTGGAGATGATGTAGCCGGTGTTGAAAAACAGCCCGGTGCCGATCACGCCGCCCAGCGACAACATCACCAGGTGCCGGGCCTTCATGCTGCGTTTGAACTGCCCTGCGGCGGGCGCCGATGCGTGCATAATAATCTATCCGTATAGACGTCTAAATATCTGAATGGCTATTGGTTATACCCGTAATGCCTTTTTAACGCAATGCGCCACCGGCGATCGCCGCGTAAAAAAATCGTTAAGCCGGATCTATATGCAAATGATAATTATTATCTATAATGTCGCCATTTTCGATAATGGGGCAACATGATGAGATATCTGATTTTATTGGCGGCGTTGGCGCTTGGCGCCTGCAGCCAAACGCCGGTTAAGACACCGGCCAGCGACGTCGCGAGTTTGGGAAGCATCACCGATCTGCACAGCGGCGCGAGCCTGACGCCAGAGCAGCTGTTGACGCGATTGGCGCAGCAGCCGCGGGTGATCCTGGGGGAGAAGCATGACAATCCTTACCACCATCAGATTGAGCAATGGCTGGTGCAGCAGTTGCCGCAACGGCGGCCGCAGGGCAGCGTGCTGATGGAGATGATCAACCCGAACCAGCAGGCGCAGGTCGACAAGGTCAAACAGTGGCTGCAGAGCGATCCCACGGTGCGTGACGGCCGCGTAGCGGAACTGATCGCCTGGCAGCCGGGCTGGAAGTGGGAGCTGTATGGCGGGGTGACGATGGCGGCGATGCGCGCGCCTTACCCGCTGTGGTCGGCCAACCTGGATCGCAGCGAGATTACGGCGTTCTATCAGCAGCCGCAGTTCCCGGCGGGGCAGCTATCGGCGCAGCCGGCGGTGCGCAAGGCGCTGGAAGAGACCATCCGCACTTCGCACGGCGGCAAGATTGAGGCCGACCAGCTGCATGCGATGCTGGCGATCCAGCAGCAGCGCGATCGGCGCATGGCTGAGCGCTTGCTGGCGGCACCGACGCCCGCGCTGTTGATCGCCGGCGGCTATCACGCCGCCAAATCGGTAGGGGTGCCGCTGCACGTGCGGGATCTGCAACCGGCGGCGGTGCCGACGGTGCTGATGCTGGCGGAACCGGGCGTACAGGTCGATGCGAACACCGCAGACTACCTGTGGATCACACCATCAGTGAAATGAATACGTTAAGAGAGTGAAAAGGGGTGTTAATTATAGTTGCAAATGATTATCATTAGTAAATGTGATCTGCAATCATTCGCAATTAAGCAAGCTAATGCCCCTATGTTAAGTCAGTCTTACTCCCTCCCGGCCTTTGAACTGCCGCAGCCGCGCTGGGCGCGCGGCCTGCTGCTCGCCCTGGCGGCTCACGCGGCGTTGGTGCTGTTGTTTTACTGGCCGCAGACGGCGCTGGAGCCGGTGGTGTTGCCGCCGCCGGCGGTGATGATGAGCTGGGCGGCGCAGATTGAAGCGCCGGAAAGCAAGCCGCTGCCGCTGGGCGTGCAGCAGGCGGAATCCGCCGCAGCGCAGCCCGCTGAGCAGCAGCAACAGCCGGATCTGCCCAAGCTGGCGCGCGCCGATAAAGCAAAAATCGTGACGGCGCAGAAGAAGCGCGCCGAACACCGTCCCCCGCAAAAAGCGCAGCCGAAGCCGCAGGAACAGGCCAAAGAGACGCGCAATGCCGCCGCGTCCAGCGCCGCCGCGCCGCAGGCGCAGACGCTCTCCCACCACACCGCCGCCCCGATCAACAGCGACGCCAACAGCAACGCGCAGGCCAAGCTGTCGTGGGAGAGCCTGGTGAAAGGCAAGCTGAACCGCATCAAGGATTACCCTTTGGATGCCCGCAGCCGCCGGCGCAGCGGCATGCCGCAGGTCAGTTTCAGCGTCGATGCGCAGGGGCGGGTCTCGAACGTCATGCTGCAGGTGCGTTCCGGCACCGCGTCGCTGGATCGGGAAGCGGTGGCGGTGGTGTCGCGCGCCCAGCCGTTGCCGCCGCCGCCGCCGGAGATGCTGCAGCAGGGGGCCGTCAAGGTGACGATGCCGATCGATTTCAATCTGGCGGAGTTGAATGCCCGCCGTTAATGCCCGCAGGCGCCGCATCGCCGTCGTGCGCCTCTTCAAACTTCGTGAGGGATTATGAATCCGCTGTTATTCACCCCGCGCCGTCGCATCGCGGCCGCGCTCTGGCTTTCTTTAGGCCTCGCCGGCGCCGCGCTGGCGCAACCGCAGCCGCCGTTGGCGGAACGCGCGCCGAAAGCGCTGACGGCGCATGGCGAGACGCGCACCGACGATTACTACTGGCTGCGCGACGACAGCCGAAAAGAACCGAAGGTGCTGGACTACCTGAAGGCGGAGAACCGCTATACCGAGCAGATGATGGCGCCGTATCAGAAGCTGCGCGCCACGCTGTATCAGGAGATGCTGGGCCGCATGAACCCTGACGATCGTTCAGTGCCGTATCAGCTCAACGGCTATCGCTATCAGGAAAGCTACGCCGCCGGTAAAGATTTCGCGCTGTATCAACGCCAGGCGCTCACCGCCGACGCGCCATGGCAAACCCTGCTGGACGCCAACCAGCGCGCCGCCGGCCACGCTTACTATCGCCTGGGGGCGATGGACATTAGCCGGGACAACCGCCGTCTGGCGGTGGCCGAAGATCTGCAGGGCCGCCGCCAATACCGCATCTCCCTGCGCGAGTTAGGCAGCGAACGCTGGTCGCCGGAAACGCTGGAAAACACCTCCGGCAACATGGTGTGGGCCAACGACAACCAAACCCTGTTCTACGTGCGCAACCACCCGCAAACGCTGCTGCCGTATCAGGTCTACCGTCATCAGTACGGCACGCCGCCGGCGGAAGATAAACTGGTGTATCAGGAAAACGATCCGGCGTTCTACCTCAGCCTCAGCCGTTCTTCTTCGCGTGACTACCTGATACTCACCATCAGCGGCAACACCACCTCCGAGGTGCGCCTGATCGACGCCAGCCAGCCGCAGCGCGAGCCGCAGCTGTTCGCCGCCCGGCAAAAAGGCCGCGAGTATTATCTCGATCACTACCGCGGCGAGTTCTATTTGCGTTCCAACCATCAGGATCCGAACTTCGGCCTGTACCGCACGGCGGCGGCGGGCAAACCCTGGCAGACGCTGATTGCGCCGCAGGCGCAGCACGAGGTGGAGAGCTTCAGCCTGTTCCGCGACTGGCTGGTGGTGCAGGAACGCGCCAACGGGCTGGTGCAGCTGCGGCAAATCAGCTGGGACGGTAAAACCGAGCGCGCCATCCCGTTCGACGACGCCAGCTACATGGCCTGGCTGGGCTATAACCCGGAGCCGGACAGCGATCGGTTGCGCTACGGTTATTCGGCGATGACCACGCCGACCCGCACCTATGAGTGGGATCTGAACAAGGGCGAGCGCACCCTGCTCAAGCAACAGGAAGTGAAAGGCGTCGATCCCAGCCTGTATCACAGCGAACGCATTTGGATCGCGGCGCGCGACGGCGTGAAGGTGCCGGTCTCGCTGGTGTACCGCACATCGCTGTTCAAAAACGGGCATAACCCGCTGCTGGTGTATGGCTATGGCGCTTACGGCATGAGCATGGATCCGGCGTTCAGCGCCAACCGCATCAGCCTGTTGGATCGCGGCTTCGTCTATGCGCTGATCCACGTGCGCGGCGGCGGCGAGCTGGGGCAGCGCTGGTACAAACAGGGCAAACTGACGCACAAACCGAACAGCTTCAACGATTTCATCGACGCTACCCAAGCGCTGATCAACGACGGCTACGGCCAACCGGGGCGCATCTACGCCATGGGCGGCAGCGCCGGCGGTTTGCTGATGGGGGCGGTGATCAATCAGGCGCCGCAGCTGTACAACGCGGTGGTGGCGCAGGTGCCGTTCGTCGACGTGGTGACCACCATGCTGGACGACAGCATTCCGCTGACCACCGGGGAATACGAGGAGTGGGGCAACCCGCACCAGCCGGCCGCCTATGCGCTGATGAAGTCCTACAGCCCGTACGACAACGTGCGCAGGCAGCGTTACCCGAACCTGCTGGTCACCAGCGGTTTGTACGACTCGCAGGTGCAGTATTGGGAACCGGCCAAATGGGTGGCGAAGCTGCGGCGCTTCAAGCAGGGCGATTCGCTGCTGCTGCTTTCCACCGACATGACCGCCGGCCACGGCGGCAAATCGGGTCGCCTGGCGCGGCTGGAAAACGGCGCGCTGGAGTACGCCTTTATTCTGGCGGCGGATCGGCAGGCGCAGAAATAACCTTCAGCGCCGCGGCACGCTGCGGCGCAATAAAACAATAACAACTTTTACCGCGCTTTCGGCGGGCTTTTTGCTGGGCATTGTCGGCCATCAAACCTTATTGGCTATTTCTGGGGATATATGAAAATCAAAATGATAGCGAGCCTGATCGGCGCGGGACTGGCGCTGTACGGGCCGGCTGCGGCCGCGCAGGAACAGGCGGAAAATAATAAAGGCAGCGTGGCGTTCAGCCCGCTCAACGTCTCGGCCGCCGACGGCGGCAAGAGCAGCGAAAAAGAGGCGTTGGCCAGGCCGGGCGCGTTCAGCTCGCGCGACGAAAACAAAAATCTGGAGTCGGTGGACAGCATTCTGCGCAGCATGCCGGGCACCTATACCCAGATCGATCCCGGCCAGGGATCGGTCAGCGTCAATATTCGCGGCCTGAGCGGCTTTGGCCGGGTCAACACCATGGTCGACGGCATCACGCAAAACTACTACGGCAACTCGCCGAGCGACGCGGCACACGGGGGATTGCCCACCAGCCAGTTCGGGGCGCTGATCGATCCTAACTTTATCGTCGGCGTCGACGTGGCGCGCGGCAACGCCACCGGTTCCGACGGGGTGAACGCCCTGGCGGGCAGCGCCAACTTCCGCACCATCGGCGTGGACGATGTGGTGTTTTCCGATAACCCGTTCGGCGTGCGCACCAAATTCTCGGTGGGCAATAACGGCATCGGCCGCAGCGGCATGATCGCCGTGGGCGCCAAAACCGCCGCTTTTGCCGACGGCGGCAGTCTGGGGGCGATGGCGGCGATCAGCGGCAGCTCCATCACCTCCAACTACAAAAACGGCGCCGGTTTCGACAGCGAGATGTTCAACGTCGATAAAACCTACCGCCAGAACCCGAAATCCCAGCTGTTCAAGGTGGACATCAAGCCGGATGCCTTCAACAGCATCGAACTGTCGGCGCGCAGCTACCAGAATAAAATCACCCGCCGCCACATCGACAGCGACGATTTCTACCTTAAATACCACTACGCGCCGTTCTCCGAACTGATCGATTTCAACCTGACCGCCAGCACCAGCCGCGGCGAGCAGAAGTTCATGTCCGACAACATGGCGGGATTCAGCGACAGCACGGCGAAAAACATCTCCGATGCGCTGGATATCAACAACACCAGCCGTTTCAGCCTGCAGGACGTCGATTTCGCGTTCAGCTACGGCGGCAAGCTGGTGCGCAACGAGTATAAGAAAAAGGCCTCCGGTTTGGTGACGGATGACAATCAGGCGGAAAGCATGCCGGTGGGAATGTCGGGCAAGCAGGATATCTCCAGCCTGTACAGCGGCCTGCAGGCCAACTACGGCATCTGGCAGGGGAATTTCGATCTGAACTACACCGCCTATCGCCTCTCCGGCTATAAGCCGGCCTGTGACGAGCGCGTAGAGTGCTTCCCGCAGGGCGCCGGCAATATCAACCGTAACGAACACGGCTTCAACCCGTCGGTCATGCTGTCGGCGCAGGTGACGCCGTGGCTGCAGCCGTTCGTCAGCTACAGCAAGTCGATGCGCGGGCCGAATATCCAGGAGGTGTTCTTCGCCAACAGCGGCGGCCAGTCGATGAACCCGTTCCTCAAGGGCGAAAAAGCGGAGACCTGGCAGGGCGGGTTCAACGCCAATGCCCACGATCTGTTGTTCAAGCAGGACAGCTTCCAACTGAAAGCGGTCTATTTCGAAACCAGGATCAAAAACTACATCTCCAGCCAAACCTACCTGGTGTGTAAAGACCGCCAGAAGTGCAACCGTTCGCAGGCGACGCAGGAAGAGTGGGATAACGCGGACGTCAACGTCAGCATGACCATGTACAGCAACGCCCCCGAACCGGTCAAAATGCGCGGTGTGGAGATCGAAGCGCTGTACGACGCCGGTTTCGCGTTTACCAAACTGTCGTTAAGCAAGGAGCATACTTCCCAGCCGACCAACCAGGCCAGCAACGTGTTCGGCGCGGGTGATGTCAGCGAACTGCCGGAATTCTACTTCACGCTGGACAGCGGGGTGCGCCTGCTGGACGAGACGTTGACGCTGGGCGGGGTGGTGAAATACACCGGCAAAGCGGTGCGCCTGTCGCCTGATTCCACTCTCGATGAAAACGAACAGTTGATGAAGGAGCCGGCGCCGCATATTCCGACCATTATCGATCTGTACGGCACCTATCAGGTGAATCGCAATCTGCTGCTGAAGCTCAGCGTGCAAAACCTGATGGACAAGGACTACTCGGACGCGCTGAACAAGATGAATTCGCTGCCTTCGCAGTCACAAGATTTCACGCCGACCAACACCGCCCGTGGGCGGACTTATATCTTCGGGGGGGAGTTGCGCTTCTAAACCGCAGCAGAGCAGGGCGCAGTCACTGCGCCCGTTTCGCCTGCAGCAGCCATTTGTCCAGCTCGTTGGCGAACTGCTGGCGGTCGCGCTGGTTCAGGGCGTTCGGGCCGCCGGTCTGAATGCCGCTGGCGCGCAGGGTATCCATAAAATCGCGCATGTTGAGTCGCTCGCGGATGGTGTCCGGCGTGTAGCGTTCGCCGCGCGGGTTCAGCGCCACCGCACCTTTCTCGATCACCTCCGCCGCCAGCGGGATGTCGGCGGTGATCACCAGATCGCCCGCTTCGCAGCGGCGCACGATCTCGTTATCGGCCACGTCGAAGCCGGCCGCCACCTGCAGCGAACGGATGTGCTTCGACGGCGGCGTGCGCAATGGCTGGTTCGCCACCAGCGTGACGGTGATGGCGGTGCGATCGGCGGCGCGGAACAGCACCTCTTTGATCACGTTCGGACAGGCGTCCGCATCGACCCAAATCTGCATCATTTCGACTCCTGCAGCCAGTCGCGCACCGGCAGGAAATCGCGCGCCAGCGCCGCTTCCGGGCTGTCGGCCTCCGGCTGGTAGTTATATTCCCAACGCACCAGCGGCGGCATCGACATCAGGATGGACTCGGTGCGCCCGCCGGTTTGCAGCCCGAACAGCGTGCCGCGATCCCACACCAGGTTGAACTCCACATAGCGGCCGCGGCGATACAGCTGGAACTGGCGCTCGCGCTCGCCCCAGGTCAAGGCCTTGCGTTTTTCGACGATCGGCAGATAAGCGTCGAGGAAGCCCTGGCCCACCGCGCGGGTGAAGGCGAAACAATGGTCGAAATCCGGGGTGTTCAGATCGTCGTAGAACAGGCCGCCGATGCCGCGCGCTTCGTTGCGATGCTTGATGAAGAAGTAATCGTCGCACCACTGTTTATATTTGGGGTAGACCTCGTCGCCGAACGGCGCGCACAGCTCGGCCGCGGTGCGGTGCCAGTGCACGGCATCCTCTGCGAAACCGTAGAACGGCGTCAGGTCAAAACCGCCGCCGAACCACCACACCGGGGCTTCGCCCGGTTTTTCGGCGATGAAGAAGCGCACGTTGGCGTGGCTGGTGGGCACGTAGGGGCTGAGCGGGTGGATAACCAATGAGACGCCCATCGCCTGGAAGCTGCGTCCGGCCAGTTCCGGACGGTGCGCGGTCGCCGAGGCCGGCAGGGTGGCGCCGGAGACGTGCGAGAAGTTGACTCCTGCCTGTTCGAACACCGCGCCGTTGGTCAGCACGCGGCTGCGGCCACCGCCGCCTTCTTCACGCGTCCATTGGTCTTCGGTGAACACGGCGCCGCCGTCGGCCTGGGCGAGCTGCGCGCAGATGTGATCCTGCAGCGCCAGCAGGAAGGATTTTACTTCAGCGATGTTAGGTAAACTCATGCGGGGTCTTTATAGCGTCTGGCTGAACAAGGCGCTGAGTATACTCTTATTCGCCGCCCGCGGCATCAGCGGGGTTTGCGTTGGTGTGCGTCGAAATAGTCGAAGAAGTTGACGATGCCGTCCGCGATGGCGCGGGCGATTTTCTCGCGAAACGCGGTGGTGCCCAGCAGCCGTTCTTCGTTCGGGTTGGTGATGAACGAGGTTTCCACCAACACCGAGGGGATGGACGGGGATTTCAGCACCGCGAACGCCGCCTGTTCGGTGCTGTCGCTGTGCAGATGGTGCACCGGGCGAATTTGACCGAGCACGTGGCGGCCGAGCGTCAGGCTGTTGTTGATGGTGTCGGTTTGCACCAGATCGAACAGCACCTGCTGCAGGTAGTTGTCCTGATCCTTGTACTTGCCGCCCGCCACGTCGTCGGCGGCGTTTTCACGGTTGGACAGGTAGCGCGCCATGGCGCTGCTGGCGCCGCGGTTGGAGAGGGCGAACACCGAAGCGCCGGAGGCCGACGGGCTGGTAAAGCCGTCGGCGTGAATCGAAATGAACAGGTCGGCCTGGTGCTGGTGGGCGATCTCGACCCGCTGGAACAGCGGAATGAACTCATCTTCTTCGCGCGTCAGGCGCGCCTCGACGTGATCGTGCTCATGCAGGAAACGGCGCACGTGGTTGGCGATTTCCAGCACGATGTGTTTTTCCTGCGAGCCTTCGTGGCCGACCGCGCCGGAGTCGATGCCGCCGTGGCCGGGATCGATCATCACCCGCTTTTTGCCGCCGGCCGGTTTCGCCGCCGGTTTGCTGTGCTGATTGCGCAGCAGGCCTTCCGCCTTGGCGCTGTGGCTTTTCACGCCGAACAGCGCCACCGCCAGGCCGGAAAGCAACAGTTGGCGTCGCGTCGGGGAAACGGCAAGCGGCTTAAAATTGAGGAATTGTTTACCCTGCTTTTTCATTACGCAACGCTCCGTCGACGTTTCTATTTTGCGACGTTATATCGTATTGATAATCATTAATCGACCCGATAACTATTTCCATTTATTACGCCTGTTACCGGCGATTTCCGGGCAAAATAGCGCGCTAAATCGCAGTTTGATATTGCGTAAGTGAATAATCACGCGATAATCAGATAAACACCTTAATTAACAGCGGCCAACATCGATGGAAATTCGCGTATTTCGACAAGACGACTTTGAAGAAGTCATTACCCTGTGGGAGCGCTGCGATCTGCTGCGGCCCTGGAACGATCCGGAAATGGACATCGAGCGCAAGCTGAACCACGATCCGGAGCTGTTCCTGGTGGCGGAAGTCGGCGGCGAAGTGGTCGGTTCGGTGATGGGCGGCTATGACGGCCACCGCGGCTCGGCGTATTACCTCGGGGTGCATCCCGACTATCGCGGGCGCGGCATCGCCAATGCGTTGATCAACCGTCTGGAGAAGAAGCTGATCGCCCGCGGCTGCCCGAAGATCCAAATTATGGTGCGCGAAGACAACGACACGGTGGTTGAGATGTACGAGAAGCTCGGCTACGAAATCCAGGGCATCACCAGCCTGGGCAAGCGGCTGATCGAAGATCAGGAATATTGATCGAGCGGCGGACGGCGGTATAGCCCGCCCGCCGCATCGCATTACGGCAGCTTTTTGACGGTTTTCACGTCCACTTCCACGCTGCTCCAGTCTTTATCCACTTTCCCTTCCAACTGCACCTTGTCTTTCGGCGTGACGGTTTGGCCGTTCCAGCGCTTGCGATCGATCTCGACCGTCAGGGTGCCGGTGGCGTCGCGGAAGGTGTAGGTATCGTCGCCGATGCGCTGCTCGATGTTGCCCTGCAGCATCACCCAGGTGTCGTCGCTCAGCGATTTCACCTTGTCCACGGTGGTCAGCGCCGCGCTGGGGCCGGAGAAACCACCTTGTGCGGTGGTTTGCGTTTGAGCCTGCGGCGCGGCCGGATCGAGGAACCCGCCTTGTTGCGCCAGTACCGGTGCGCTGCACAGCGCGATCAGAGCGGCCAGAGTCAGTTTTTTCATGTTGCGCTTCCTTATCGTTATTGAAAATCACATCCCGCTGATATCGGGGGCTTGCTTAGTGATAGGGATTAAAACACGCCGATCTTAAGAGCTTCTTAAGCCGACGCATTGAAATTCCCATCGCCGGCGCCCATCTGTAGCCATAGTCTTTATTCTGTTGGCAAGGAACGATCGTTGAAGCCATTCTCACCCCGGTTTTCCCCGGATGATTACGACCAGCACGGCGCGCTGCGGCTGCCGCTGGGATTTTGGGCCGTGCTGATTTTGCAGGCGCGCACCTGGCTATTGTTCGTGATGGCCGGCGTTTCGCATGAGCAGGGCGAAAGCTTGCTGGCGCTGTTTTATCCGGATACCCAACGCTTTTGGTACGGCATGCTGCTCGGTCTGCCGGCGGCGCTGGCGTTTTTGCTGAGCGGCCGTCGCCACCAATGGCCGCGGCTGTGGCGCGGTTGGCGCTGGGGGCTGGCTGTCTCGCTGCTGGCGTCGCTCGGCGGCTCGCTGTTCAGCCTGTGGCGCCAGGACGGCGATGCGCCGGGGCTGGAGCTGGCGTTGGCGTTACTCGACGCGCTGGCGCTGAGCTATCTGTTGCTGAATGCGCGTCTGAAAGCCTGTTTCGCGCCGGCGGAGCACGCCGACTAATTGCCGAGAAGTGCGGCACTTTTCGCATTTTCCGCACTCCAAGCTGGCAACCGTTGGCGTAGTGCGGGCCGTTGTGAGAGGCTGGCATGCAGCAAAACGCCGAGTGCGGCAGGGGCGGGTTACCGCCCCGTGCCATTGATGTTTAAGGAGCTAGAGATGAATATTCGCCCCCTGTTGTTAGGGCTTCCGCTGTTACTGACCGGCTGTTCGAGCATGTCCAATTTCTCTTGGTCCAGCCTGTCGCCGTTCAACTGGTTCGGCAGCAGCCTGGAGGTTGGCGCCAAGGGCGTCGGCAAGCTCAACGCCGGCACGCCGATGTCGGAAAGCGCCATCAATGACGGGCTGGACGGCAACTACCGCCTGCGCGGCGGCATGGCGACCAACAACGGCCAGATCGTCTCTTATTACCAGGCGCTGTCCGGCGACGAAGTGAAACTGGTGATCACCGGCGAACCGAAAGGGCGCCTGCAGCGCGTGGACGTGCTGGATCCGAAAGTGGCGACGGAGTGGGGCAACAAGCTCGGCACGCCGTTCGGCGATATGTACAGCAAGGCGTTCGGCTCCTGTAAGCCGGGCAGCGGCGAAGACGCCGGTAAAGTGGAGTGCGTGGCGGAGCAGAGCAAGTACGTCACCTACATCTTCAGCGGCAAGTGGGCCGGGGCGCAGGATATCATTCCGCCGGACGACACCCTGAAAAGCTGGACGGTCAGCAAAATCATCTGGCACGCCAAGCCGCAGCAGTAACGCGTTCAACGGGCGCCGGTTCGCGGCGCCTGCCTTTTCAAGCCATTACCCCTATTTTCTTTGCGCTGCTGCAAGGCAATCGCCCGCGCTTGCGGTATGATAACGCGCGTTTGTAACAGGGAACCCGCGCGTCAACCGCCATACCTGTTGCCTGGTTTTGGTATTGAGGATAACAACATGACACAGGTTCAGAGCGGCATTCTGCTGGAGCACTGCCGTTTCGCCATTTTTATGGAAGCCAGCGTACAGGGCGAATTCGCCGACTTGCGCCAGGGCTGCAAGCAGTTTTGTCAGACCCTGAGCGAGCTGCAGCAGCAGTTCCCCGATGCGCGCCTCGGCGCGGTGATCGCTTTCGGTTACGACGTCTGGCACGATCTCTCCAGCGGCCAGGGCGCGAAAGAGTTGAAGCCGTTCACGCCGCTCGGCAAAGGGCTGGCGCCGGCCACCCAGCGCGATATGCTGATCCACATCCAGTCGCTGCGTCACGACGTCAACTTCACGCTGGCGCAGGCGGCGTTGGCGGCGTTCGGCAACGTCATCAAGATTGAAGAAGAAACCCACGGTTTCCGCTGGGTGGAAGAGCGCGATCTGAGTGGCTTCGTCGACGGCACCGAAAATCCGCAGGGCGATCAGCGCCCGGCAGTGGCGACGATCGCTGAAGGCGAAGAGGACGCAGGCGGCAGCTACGTGCTGGTGCAACGCTACGAGCACAACCTGCGCCAGTGGCAGCGCTTTACCACCGAACAGCAGGAGCAGATCATCGGCCGCACCAAGCACGATAGCGAAGAGCTGCCGGCCGATCAGCGCCCGGATACCTCGCACGTCAGCCGCGTCGATTTGAAAGAGAACGGCAAGGGCCTGAAAATTTTGCGCCAGAGCCTGCCTTACGGCACCGCCAGCGGCAAGCACGGCCTGTTCTTCATCGCCTATTGCGCGCGCTTGCACAATATCGAGCAGCAGCTGCTGAGCATGTTCGGCGATCTGGACGGCAAACGTGACGCGATGTTGCGCTTCAGCCGTGCAGTGACCGGCAGCTACTACTTTGCGCCATCGCTGACGCGCTTGCTGTCACTTTGACGCCGTCGCCGAAGCCGGCGCGTCCGGCTTCGGTCCGTTTTCCCGTCCCGAAAACGCCTCGCATTCCCTGCCTTATAGCGTTTGATGCTTGTAAATCACTAAACGGTATATAAAAGCGTTACAGCTCCGCACCGAGTTATAAATACACTGGTCGTCAATAAGGCGAAAGCCTGAAGGAATGACTCAGTGATAAGGTGCAGAATGAAACAAAACCGGGTTAAAAATCTCGTGCTGAAAGGTTGGCTGGCGGCTGCGCTGTTGGCGAGCGGCGCCGCGTCGGCGGCGGAAATGCTGAACAGCTCTTATGACGTTTCCCGTGAATTGTTCGTCGCGCTGAATCCCGGCTTTGAACAGCAATGGAATCAACAGCATCCGAACGACAAGTTGACCATCAAACAATCGCACGCCGGCTCGTCGAAGCAGGCGCTGGCGATCCTGCAGGGCCTGCGGGCCGACGTGGTGACCTACAACCAGGTCACCGACGTACAGATCCTGCACGATCGCGGGCAGCTGATCCCGGCTGACTGGCAGTCGCGTCTGCCGAACAACAGCTCGCCGTTCTATTCCACCATGGCGTTTCTGGTGCGCAAAGACAACCCGAAGGGCATCCACACCTGGAACGATCTGGTGCGTGACGATGTGAAACTGGTGTTCCCGAACCCGAAAACCTCCGGCAACGGCCGTTACACCTATCTGGCCGCCTGGGGCGCCGCCAGCCAGGCTGACGGCAACGATGCGGCCAAGACCCGCGCCTTCATGACCCGCTTCCTGAAAAACGTGCTGGTGTTCGATACCGGCGGCCGCGGCGCGACCACCACCTTCGTCGAGCGCGGTTTGGGCGACGTGCTGATCAGCTTCGAGTCCGAAGTGAACAACATCCGCAAGCAATACGGTGAAGACAAGTACGAAGTGATCGTGCCGCCGGTCGATATTCTGGCGGAGTTCCCGGTGGCCTGGGTCGACAAAAACGTCGAGCGCAACGGCACCGAACAGGCGGCCAAAGCCTATCTGAACTATCTCTACAGCCCGGCGGCGCAGCAGGTGATCACCAGCTTCTACTACCGCGTCTATGACCAGAAAGCGATGGCTGCCGCGAAGGGGCAATTCCCGGACACCCAACTGTTCCGGGTGGAAGACCAGTTCGGCGGCTGGCCGCAGGTGATGAAAACCCACTTCGCCACCGGCGGCGAGCTGGATCAGCTGTTAGCGGCAGGGCGCAAGTAAATGTTGGCGTTGTCGTCCAGTAAGCGGGTGCTGCCCGGATTTGGCCTCAGCCTCGGCAGCAGCCTGTTTTATACCTGTTTGATCCTGCTGCTGCCGCTCACCGCGCTGGTGATGCAGCTGGCGCAGATGAGCCTGGCGCAGTACTGGGAAGTGATTTCCAACCCGCAGGTGGTGGCGGCGTATAAAGTGACGCTGCTGGCGGCCGGCGTCGCCAGCCTGTTCAACGCGGTGTTCGGTATGCTGATGGCCTGGATCCTGACGCGCTACCGTTTTCCCGGCCGTTCGCTGCTGGACGGCCTGATCGATTTGCCGTTCGCGCTGCCGACGGCGGTAGCCGGCCTGACGCTGGCCGGTCTGTTTTCCACCACGGGCTGGTACGGCCAGTGGCTGGCGCACTTTGACATCAAGGTCACCTTCACCTGGCTTGGGATCGCGGTGGCGATGGCGTTCACCAGCCTGCCGTTTGTGGTGCGTACCGTGCAGCCGGTGCTGGAAGAGTTAGGGCCGGAGTACGAAGAGGCGGCCGAGACGCTGGGCGCCACGCGCTGGCAGAGTTTTCGCCGCGTGGTGCTGCCTGAAGTGGCGCCGGCGCTGCTGGCCGGCACCGCCATTTCCTTTACCCGCAGTCTGGGCGAGTTCGGGGCGGTGATTTTCATCGCCGGCAATATCGCCTGGAAGACGGAAGTGACCTCGCTGATGATTTTTGTGCGTTTGCAGGAATTCGATTATCCGGCGGCCAGCGCCATCGCCTCGGTGATCCTGGCGGCGTCGCTGCTGCTGCTGTTCAGCATTAACGTCTTGCAAAGCCGCTTCGGCAGACGTTTGGGAGGAGGGCACTGATGGCTGATATTTCCGCCTTCAACGGCGCCGAGCGCCCGCGCGTCAACTGGGGCAAGTGGACGCTGATCGCTATCGGTACGCTGTTCTCGGTGCTGCTGCTGGTGGTGCCGATGATGTCGATTTTCGCCGAGGCCTTCTCCAAAGGGGTTGGCGCGATGTGGAGCAACTTGCTCGATCCGGACATGCTGCACGCCATCTGGCTGACGGTCTTGATCGCGCTGATCACCGTGCCGTTCAACCTGGTGTTCGGCACGTTGCTGGCGTGGCTGGTGACGCGTTTTACCTTCCCCGGCCGCCAGCTGCTGCTGACGCTGATCGACATCCCGTTCGCCGTTTCACCGGTGGTGGCGGGGCTGATTTATCTGCTGTTTTACGGCAGCAACGGCCTGCTGGGCGGCTGGCTGGATGCGCATAACATCCAGATCATGTTCTCCTGGCCGGGCATGGTGCTGGTGACCATCTTCGTCACCTGTCCCTTCGTGGTGCGCGAGCTGGTGCCGATGATGCTCAGCCAGGGCAGCCAGGAAGATGAGGCCGCCATTCTGCTGGGGGCGTCCGGCTGGCAGATGTTCCGCCGCGTGACGCTGCCCAACATTCGCTGGGCGTTGCTGTACGGCGTGGTGCTGACCAACGCGCGCGCCATCGGCGAGTTCGGCGCGGTGTCGGTGGTGTCCGGTTCGATTCGCGGCGAAACCTACAGCCTGCCGCTGCAGGTCGAGCTGTTGCAGCAGGATTACAACACCGTCGGCGCTTTTACCGCCGCCGCGCTGCTGACCCTGATGGCGATCGTTACCCTATTTTTGAAGAGCGCGCTGCAGTGGCGTCTGGAACGTCAAAATGCGCGTCTTGAGCGGGAGGAAAATCATGAGCATTGAGATTAACGGCATCAACAAGTACTTCGGTCGCACCAAGGTATTGAACGATATCTCGCTCGATATTGCTTCCGGCGAGATGGTGGCGCTGCTCGGGCCGTCGGGTTCCGGCAAGACCACGCTGCTGCGCATCATCGCCGGGCTGGAAAGCCAGAGCGGCGGCAAGCTGGGTTTCCACGGCACCGACGTCAGTCACATGCACGCGCGCGACAGACGTGTCGGCTTCGTGTTTCAGCACTATGCGCTGTTCCGCCACATGACGGTGTTCGACAATATCGCCTTTGGCCTGACCGTGCTGCCGCGCCGCGAGCGGCCGAACGCTGCGGCGATCAAACAGAAAGTCACTCAGTTGCTGGACATGGTGCAGCTTGGCCATTTGGCCAATCGCTACCCGTCGCAGCTGTCCGGCGGCCAGAAACAACGCGTGGCGCTGGCGCGCGCCCTGGCGGTGGAACCGCAAATTCTGCTGCTGGACGAGCCGTTTGGCGCGCTGGATGCGCAGGTGCGTAAAGAGCTGCGTCGCTGGCTGCGCCAGCTGCACGAAGAGCTGAAGTTCACCAGCGTATTCGTCACCCACGATCAGGAAGAGGCGATGGAAGTGGCCGACCGCATCGTGGTGATGAGCCAGGGCAATATTGAACAGGTTGGCTCGCCGGAGGAGATTATGCGCGAGCCGGCCAGCCGTTTCGTGCTGGAGTTTATGGGGGAAGTGAACCGTCTGAACGGCGAAATTCGCGGCTCCCAGCTGTTCGTCGGCGCGCACCAGTGGCCGCTGTCGTTCCAGCCGATGCACCAGGGCAGCGTCGATCTGTTCCTGCGCCCGTGGGAAATGGAAGTGGCGACCGAGAGCAGCGAGCGCTGCCCACTGCCGGTTCAGGTATTGGAAGTCAGCCCGCGCGGCCATTTCTGGCAACTGACGGTGCAGCCGATCGGCTGGCATCAGGAACCGATAAGCATAGTGTTGCCGGAAGGCAACGCCACGCCGGTGCGCGGCGGCCGTTATTACGTCGGCAGCCTCAATGCGCGGCTGTATGCCGGCGATCAACTGCTGCAACCTGTTGCGTTAGCCAAAAGCGCCTGATAGGTTTTAGCCGTCCTTTTCTTCAAGGCAACCCCGGGGTTGCCTTTTTACTTTACGCACACCAACACACAGGCAAAGATCGTGACAACGCTCGAACAATGCATCGGGAATACCCCGCTGGTACAACTGCAACGGCTGGCCGCCCAGGCGGGCAGCGAGGTATGGGTCAAACTGGAAGGCAATAACCCGGCGGGATCGGTGAAGGATCGCGCCGCGTTGGCGATGATCCAGCAGGCGGAGCTGCGCGGGGAGATCAAGCCCGGCGACGTGCTGATCGAGGCTACCAGCGGCAACACCGGCATTGCACTGGCGATGATCGCTGCATTGAAAGGCTATGCGCTGAAGCTGCTGATGCCGGAGAACATGAGCCTGGAGCGGCAGGCGGCGATGCGCGCCTACGGTGCGGAACTGATCCTGGTCAGCCGTGAGCAGGGGATGGAAGGGGCGCGCGATCTGGCGCTGGAGATGCAGCGCCAGGGGCAGGGCAAGGTGCTGGATCAGTTTAACAATCTCGACAATCCCTATGCCCACTTCACCACCACCGGCCCGGAGATCTGGCGCCAGACCGAAGGGCGCATCACGCACTTCGTTTCCAGCATGGGCACCACCGGCACCATTACCGGCGTGGGCGGTTACCTGAAGAGCCAGAATCCGCAGGTGCAGATCGTCGGCCTGCAGCCTGCGGAGGGCAGCAGCATCCCCGGCATTCGCCGTTGGTCGCCCGCTTACCTGCCGGGGATTTTCCGCCCGGAGCTGGTGGATCAGGTGTTGGATATCGAACAGGGCGATGCCGAGCAGACCATGCGCCAGTTGGCGCAGCGTGAAGGCATTTTCTGCGGCGTCAGCTCCGGCGGTGCCGTAGCCGGCGCCTTGCGCATCGCGGCGGCCCATCCTGGCAGCGTGGTGGTGGCGATCGTCTGCGATCGCGGCGACCGTTACCTCTCTACCGGCGTGTTCGACTGATCGCTCCTTCCCGGCGGTGTGTTCCGTCGGGAGAATCTTTCCCACTTTCCTTCCGACAGACGGCAGCCCCGCTTGCGTGGTAGCTGCCGCTTGCTCGTGCGCCAATGCCATGACTGAAGTAGAGAAATTGCGCGGCAGCGACCACAATAACGGTGGCGAGACGCAAAGAGCGATGTGTAAGGATTGAGTAAAACCGGCTGCGGGCCGGCGGAATTGGCGGGAAAATAACGAAAATCGGTGAAGGAGCAAGGCATGAAAATTTTACTGGTCGACGATGACCTGGAGCTTGGCACCATGCTGAGCGAATACCTGACGGGCGAAGGCTTCGACGCCACGCTGGTGCTGACCGGCAAGGCGGGGGTTGAGGGCGCGCTGTCGGGCGACTATACCGCGATGATCCTCGACATCATGCTGCCGGACATGAGCGGCATCGACGTGCTGCGCGATGTGCGTAAAAAGAGCCGGCTGCCGATCATCATGCTGACCGCCAAAGGCGACAACATCGATCGGGTGATTGGCCTGGAGATGGGTGCTGACGATTACATGCCCAAACCGTGCTACCCGCGCGAATTGGTGGCGCGTCTGCGCGCGGTGCTGCGCCGTTTCGAAGAGCGGCCGCAAGAGGCGGACGAGGAGGCCGCCATCAGCTTCGGCGAGCTGACGCTGAACCCTTCAACCCGCAGCAGCGAATGGCGCGGTAAGGCGTTTGATCTGACCGCTTCGGAATTCAATCTGTTGGAGCTGTTGCTGCGCGCGCCGGATCGTGTGGTATCGAAGGACGAACTGTCCGAGAAGGGGCTGGGGCGCCCGCGCGAGGCCTATGATCGCAGCGTGGACGTGCATATCAGCAATATCCGCCAGAAGCTGAGCGCGCTGGCCGGCAGTAAGCTCAGCATCGAGACGGTGCGCAGCATCGGCTATCGCATTCGGTAACCTGACATGCGCGGAAGACTGTTCTGGAAAATTTTACTCGGCTTTTGGCTGACCTTTCTCATCATGACGCAGGCGCTGTGGGTGGCGTTTTCTCTCTATGGCGATCGCTATGTGCCGCCGGAGAACGCCATGGCGCGGCGGGTCATAGGCCTGCAGCTGACCTCGGCCGCCACTCAGTTGCGCCGCGGCGGCATGCCGGCGCTGGAAGCCTTGATGCGCGACTGGCCCGAGGACGATCGGCGTCTGCTGTCGGTGACGCCAATGACCCAACCGCCGCCTACGCCGGAAGAACCGGTGTTTGAAGGGCGGCGGATGCCGAAAGCGATTTCCGCCTGGGTGCAGACCGGGGAAGGGCAGGGTTACTGGCTGAGCTATGACGTGCGCGGGCTGCGGGAAGAGTATCGGCCGGAGCGGCGTTCCCACTTCTTCAACATTCCTGCGCCGATGCTGTGGGTCGGCGGGCTGGGCGGTTTGCTGTTCAGCGCCGTGCTGGCCTGGAACCTGACCCGGCCGATGCGTCAGCTGCGCGGCGGCCTGGATCGGGTGGCGCAGGGCGATCTCTCGGTGCGGCTGTTTCCGACGATGCGGCGCCGCCATGACGAGCTGTCCGACGTGGCGCGCGATTTCGACACTATGGCCGAACGCCTGGAGCTGTTGGTCAGCGCCCGCGAGCAGCTGTTGCACGACGTCTCGCACGAGCTGCGTTCACCGTTGGCGCGCCTGCAGCTGGCGATCGGACTGGCGCGACAGAATGCCGGCAACGTCGAAACCTCGCTCAAGCGCATCGAACATGAGTCGGGGCGGCTGGACAAAATGATCGGCGAGCTGCTGGCGCTGTCGCGTACCGAACACAGCAGCCTGCCGGACGAAGAGTATTTCGATCTGTACGGCCTGGTGGATGCGGTGGTGAGCGATGCGCGCTACGAGGCGCAGGTGCCCGGCGTGGATATCGTGCTGCAGGCCGAATCGGACGTGGAGTATACCGTCAAGGGCAATGCGGAGCTGATGCGGCGAGCGGTGGACAACATCGTGCGCAATGCGCTGCGCTTTTCCATCCACGGGCAGCGGGTGACGGTGGCGCTGTCGCGCGTCGATAACCAGTTCCAGATCGCCGTCAGCGATCAGGGGCCGGGGGTCGAAGAGGCGAAGCTGTCGAGCATCTTCGATCCGTTCGTGCGCGTGAAGTCGGCGCAGTCGGGCAAGGGCTACGGCCTGGGGCTGGCGATTACCCGCAAGGTGGTGTTGGCGCACGGTGGCCAGGTTGAGGCGCGCAACGGCGACAAAGAGGGGCTGGTCATTACCCTGCGTATCCCGCGCTGGCAATAATAGACTATCTTACTTGCCATTTTGAACTAGGGCAGTGCACGCCTTCGTCACGTACTGCGTGTACGCTTCGAAGGTTGCGCGCTGTCCATGTTCAAACTGCCTGCGCCGATAACGTCTATTATCCGCGGCATACCCAAAGGATTTCGAATTGCAGCTAGGCGGCAAGCGGGGGAATCTCCGGGAGCTTACTCCGGTAAGTGACCGGGGTGAGCACGTGCGGCCAACAACGCTGCGGTTCGAAAGACGAAGGGGATAAAAAAAACGGCGCCGAGGGCGCCGTTTTTCTTGCTCATCCGCGATTACTTCTTGATGCGGATGATCGGGGTTTCGCCAACGGTCACGCTGCCCGACAGTTTGATCAGCTCTTTGATCTCGTCCATGTTGGAGATAACGACCGGCGTCAGGGTAGACTTGGCTTTCTCTTCCAGCAGTGGCAGGTTGAACTCGATAACGACGTCGCCTTTCTTGACGCGCTGGCCTTCTTCGGCGATGCGTTTGAAGCCTTCGCCTTTCAGTTCTACGGTATCGATGCCGAAGTGGACGAACAGCTCAATGCCGCTGTCGGATTCGATAGAGAATGCATGGTTGGTTTCGAAAATCTTGCCGATGGTGCCGTCAACCGGAGCAACCATTTTGTTGCCGGCCGGTTTGATGGCGATACCGTCGCCAACGATTTTTTCAGCGAACACTACGTCCGGCACATCTTCGATATTGACGATTTCGCCAGAAAGGGGAGCGACGATCTCGATAGTGCCCGTGTCTTTCTTGTCATCAGAAACCAGAGATTTCAGTTTATCGAACAAACCCATGATCTTCTCCTAAGCATTAAATTGGGCGGCGTTCCAGTGTCGTGGAAGTTTAGCAGAGCGTTTTTTCTTCGATGAATTTATTGACGCAATTCATCAGGTCTTGTGCCGTTGGCTGTGCCAAGGCCTGCGCTGCCAACGCCTTCACATCTTCGAAATTCGTGTTACGAATAATTTTCTTGATGCGCGGGATTGAAATCGCACTCATGCTGAACTCATCCAGCCCCATGCCCAATAACAACAGTGTAGCACGCTCATCGCCAGCCAGTTCGCCGCACATGCCGGTCCACTTGCCTTCCGCGTGAGATGCATCAATAACCTGTTTGATCAGGCCAAGCACTGATGGGGACATCGGGTTATAGAGATGAGAAATCAGCTCGTTGCCGCGATCTACCGCCAGAGTATACTGGGTTAGATCGTTTGTCCCAATACTAAAGAAGTCGACTTCTTTCGCCAGGTGGTGAGCGATGACCGCCGCAGCCGGTGTTTCCACCATCACGCCCACTTCGATGCTCTCGTCAAACGCCTTGCCTTCTTCGCGCAGTTGCGCCTTCAGCGTCTCGATTTCGCCTTTCAGATCGCGCACTTCTTCCACGGAGATGATCATCGGGAACATGATGCGCAGTTTGCCGAACGCCGAGGCGCGCAGGATGGCGCGCAGCTGGGCGTGCAGGATTTCACGGCGGTCCATCGCGATGCGGATGGCGCGCCAGCCGAGGAACGGGTTCTCTTCCTTCGGCAGGTTCATGTACGGCAGGTCTTTGTCGCCGCCGATGTCCATGGTGCGGACGATCACAGCCTGCGAGCCCATGGCTTCTGCCACGGCTTTATAAGCCTGGAACTGCTCGTCTTCGGTCGGCAGCGAGTCGCGATCCATGAACAGGAATTCGGTACGATACAGGCCGACGCCTTCCGCGCCGTTGCGCTCTGCACCCGCGACGTCGCGCACGGTGCCGATGTTGGCGCAGACTTCAACCTGATGGCCGTCCAGCGTAATCGCCGGCAGATCCTTCAGCTTGGCCAGATCGTTTTTCTCGGTGATGTATTGGTTCTGGGCGGCTTTCAGCTGATCGATCACATCAGCGGTCGGGTTAACGTAAATTTTGTTGTTAACCGCATCCAGAATCAGGTAGTCGTCGTTTTTCACCTGCTTGGTCACGTCGCTGGTGCCGACGATCGCCGGCAGCTCCAGGGAGCGCGCCATGATAGAGGTGTGGGAGGTGCGGCCGCCGAGATCGGTGATGAAGCCCAGCACTTTGTCCAGGTTCAGCTGCGCGGTCTCGGACGGGGTCAGATCGGTGGCCACCAGGATCACTTCGTCCTGAATGGAACCCAGATCGACGATCGGCATGCCCAGAATGTTCTGCAGCAGGCGTTTGCCGATGTCGCGCACGTCGGCGGCGCGTTCTTTCAGGTATTCGTCGTCCAGCTCTTCCAACGCTTTCGCCTGGCCTTCGATCACGGTGTAGGCGGCGGCGTCTGCGGAGGCCAGATCGTCTTTGATTAGGGCTATGATTTCCTGCTCAAGCTCTTCGTCTTCCAGCAACATGATGTGGCCTTCGAAGATAGCTTCCTTCTCTTCGCCGAAGGTTTCGCCAGCTTTGGTCTTGATCGCTTCCAGCTGTTCGGACGCTTTCGCGCGGCCAGCCAGAAAACGCGAGACTTCCTGCTCTACTTGATCAGCAGAGATTTTCTTCCGGTTGATGACGATGTCGTCTTCTTTCAGCAAGAGAGCCTTACCAAAAGCGATGCCCGGTGATACTAAAATGCCTGAAATCATAACCCTACCTTACTCTTGACTGGTGTTAACTAAAAAGACGGGCCGATTACTCAAGCTCTGCCATCAGTTTTACCAAGTGCTCAACGGCTTTCTGCTCGTCTTCACCTTCAGCTGAGATGGTCACTACGGTCCCTTGAGTCAGCCCCAGAGTTTGCAGTTTGAACAGGCTTTTAGCGCTGGCGCTTTTGCCGTTGGAGGTCACGGTGATGTCAGACGTGAAGCCTTTGGCTTCTTTAACGAACTGAGCGGCAGGGCGAGTATGCAGACCATTCGGAGCGGTAATAGTAACTTCTTGCTGGAACATTGATGTTTCCCCAACTTATTGGATTAATGTTGTGGAGTTAAAGTTTAGCCCAGGGGCCTGACTTTAACTTGTCTGGTTATAGCGCCTGACTATGGACAGGGGCGAACGTTGATGCAACAGAAAACGACGCGTTAGGCACTTCAGATCAAAAAACTCGGCTTTAGACGTCGTTCCAATCCGCTCCCCATTATGCCCGATTCGCCGCGTCGGCGACAGATGAGTAAATCGATTCAGCCTCGACCAGGCTCGGAGAGTGATTAATTTTGCGCATCGAAATAATGCACCGTTAAATACTAAAGGCGACGGGCAAAAGCAATCTTGGACTGCTATAAAGTTTGATCCAGTCCACAAAAAAGCACCCCGCAGGGTGCTTTTTTAGCGATTTGTGCAGTGGCGGAATTACTGCTGTAATTCCTGCTCGGTGAACAGATCGGCGAACAGCGCGGTGCTGAGATAACGTTCGCCGGAAGAGGGCAGGATGACCACAATGGTCTTGTCGGCGAACGCCGGTTCTTCGGCCAGTTTTACCGCCGCTGCGACCGCTGCGCCGGAGGAGATGCCTGCCAGGATGCCTTCTTCGTCCATCAGGCGGCGTGCCATGCTGATGGCTTCGTCGTTGGAGATTTTTTCGACGCGATCCACCAGGTCAAGATCGAGGTTGCCCGGTATGAAGCCGGCGCCGATGCCCTGGATCTTGTGCGGGCCCGGTTTCAGCTCTTCACCGGCCAGTGCCTGGCTGATGACCGGCGAGTCGGTCGGCTCGACCGCCACGGTGGTGATGGCCTTGCCTTTGGTGTTCTTGATGTAGCGGCTGACGCCGGTCAATGTGCCGCCGGTGCCGACGCCGGAGATGAACACATCGACTTCCCCATCGGTGTCTTCCCAGATTTCCGGGCCGGTGGTTTTTTCATGGATGGCCGGGTTGGCCGGGTTGCTGAACTGTTGCAGGATCAGGTAACGGTTTGGATCGGTGGCGACGATCTCCTCCGCTTTGGCGATGGCGCCTTTCATGCCTTTCGCCCCTTCGGTCAGCACCAGATTGGCGCCCAGCGCCTTGAGCAGCTTGCGGCGTTCGATGCTCATGGTTTCCGGCATGGTCAGCGTCAGCTTGTAACCGCGCGCGGCGGCGACGAAGGCCAGCGCGATGCCGGTGTTGCCGCTGGTCGGCTCCACCAGTTCCTTGCCGGCGGTCAGCACACCGCGTTGTTCCGCATCCCAAATCATATTGGCACCGATGCGGCATTTGACGCTGAAGCTCGGGTTGCGTGATTCAACCTTGGCCAGAATGCGTCCGTTGCCGATACGGTTCAGACGAACCAGCGGCGTATGGCCGATTGTTAATGAGTTGTCTTCATATATCTTGCTCATAGCCCGTCCTTTAACTCTATGAAAATGTGGGGAACATCGAAAGCATACGCTAACAGTACCGGCAGGGAAGTAAAGAATTGGTATATCTATATGTTATTAGGAAATAAGTTTTAAGCACAATGATAAGGGCGCGAAATGCGCGCCCTGTCGAAAATTTCCGCGCTGTCGGCGGCAAAAAACGGCGGTTATCGGACGAATTGCGAGCGGTAGCGATCGACCCACATCGCGGTGGCGCCGCAGACGGCGACCGGCAGGATCACCAGGTTGAGGATCGGGATCATGGTAAACAGGCTGACCAGCGCGCCGAACTGCAGGTTGTCGGTTTTGTGCTGGCGCAGTGCGCGGCGCATGTCGGCAAAGCTCACCTTGTGGTTATCGAACGGATAGTCGCAATACTGAATCGCCAGCATCCAGGCGCTGAACAGGAACCACAGCACCGGCGCCACCGTCTGGCCGATGCCGGGCACGAAGTACAGCGCCAGCAGCAGCAGCGCGCGCGGCAGGTAATACATCAGTTTGCGCCATTCGCGCGCCATGATGCGCGGCAGATCTTTGGCGATGCCGAGCAGACCGGTGTCCGGCAGCGGTTTGCCGGTCAGGCTGCCTTCGAGCTGTTCGGCCAGCAGACCGCAGAACGGCGCGGCGATCAGATTGGTGATGGTGCTGAACAGATAGCTGAACACCAGCAGCACCGAAATGACCGCCAGCGGCCACAGCAGGTAGCTCAACCATTGCAGCCAGTCGGGAACGTGGCTCATCATCGCCGGGATCCAGTCGCCGAGGCGGCTGAACAGCCACCAGAAAGCGGAACCCATCAGCAGCACGTTGACCAGCAACGGCAGGACCACATAGCGTTTAATCCCCGGGCGTGAAATCAGGCGCCAGCCTTCGGCGAAATAGTGAATGCCGCTGGTCGATCGGGGAGGGGGCTGCGTATAGGACATATCTTAAGTTATCTCGTTGTCTGAACAGGCATCATTATCATATAGGGATGATTTTCCACTGGCTAGGGTAGGGTTGGCTGAAAAACCAGCAGAAAAAGGCAGTATAATCATCTTTATTGGCATAAAGTTCAGCACGGACTTGCACTTGTGTGCGCGGGCAAATAGAGTTAAAGAGTGAATGTTTGCCGCGGTGGCAATGTATTGGAACAACAGAGATAGCAATGATGCAGGATTTGCGTCTGATATTAATCGTTGTTGGCGCGATCGCCATAATAGCGCTGTTATTGCACGGTCTGTGGACCAGTCGCAAAGAACGGTCAGCGCTCTTCCGCGATCGCCCAGCCAAACGTTCCCAAAAGGAACGTGAACAAACTCCGATCGACGATCTCGAAGAAGGCGTCGGTGAGGTGCGCGTACGCGCCGCTCACCCGCAAGACGAGCCGTCATTCGGCCATTTCGATGCCGCACGCGAAGAACCCGTGGCCGCGCCGAAGCCCGCTCCGGCGGCTGCGCCTGCGCCCCGCGCCGTTCAGCCGGCCGCTCATCAGACGCCGCCTCCGCTGTCTCAGCGGCCGGAGTATGATGACATCCTGCTGAACAACTACGCGCCGGACGAAGAACCGGCCGAGCCGCAGCAATCGCAACCGGCCGCGCGCCGCGAGCCGCGCGTTGACGATCTGCCGCATGAACATGAGGCGCCGCTGGCGGCGGAACCGGCATTCCACGCCGAACCCGCCCCTGTGCAGCCAGCGCCGGAAGTCAAGCCTGAGTCGGAACCTGCACCGCAGCCGCAACAGCCGGCCGCTGCGCCAGTTCAGGCTAAACTGAAAGAGACCGTGCTGGTGCTGCATGTCGCGGCCCATCAGGGCGGCGTGATCGGCGGCGAAGTGCTGCTGCAGAGCGTGTTGCAAGCGGGCTTCCAGTTTGGCGAGATGGGCATCTTCCACCGCCATATCAGCCCGGCCGGCAGCGGCCCGGTGCTGTTCAGCCTGGCGAACATGGTCAAGCCGGGGTCGTTCGATCCTGACATGATGTCCGACTTCTCCACGCCGGGCGTGTCGATGTTTATGATGGTGCCGTCTTACGGCGACGCCAATCAGAACTTCAAGCTGATGCTGCAGTCGGCGCAGCGCATCGCCGACGACGTGGGCGGCGTGGTGCTGGACGACGAGCGCCGCATGATGACGCCGCAGAAGCTGGAAACCTACAAAGCGCGTATCCGTGAAGTGTTGGAAAACAACGCCTGACCGGGTTGCCGCGCGCACTGAACATCCGTAACAACAAAGCCCCCGCTAGCCGGGGGTTTTTTATCTTTGATGGTGAGCCATGGAATCGATAATCCAACAAATCAATCAACTACGAGCCACACTGCGCCATCATGAATACCAGTATCATGTACTGGATGCGCCGGAAGTGCCGGATGCGGAATATGACCGCCTGATGCGCGAACTGCGCGAGCTGGAGAGCGCGCATCCGGAACTGATCACCGCCGATTCACCGACCCAGCGCGTGGGCGCGGCGCCGCTGGCGGCGTTCGACCAGGTGCGTCACGAAGTGCCGATGCTGTCGCTGGACAACGTATTCGACGAAGAAAGCTTCCTGGCGTTTTACAAGCGCGTGCAGGACAGGCTCAAAAGCAGCGATCCGCTGACCTTCTGCTGCGAACTGAAGCTGGATGGCCTGGCGGTCAGCCTGCTGTATGAAGACGGCGAACTGGTGCGCGCGGCGACGCGCGGCGACGGCACCACCGGCGAGAACATCACTACCAACGTGCGCACCATTCGCGCCATCCCGTTGCGCCTGACCGGCGACAATATCCCGCGCCGGCTGGAAGTGCGCGGCGAAGTGTTCATGCCGCAGGCCGGTTTTGAACAGATGAACGAAGAGGCGCGGCGCAAAGACGGCAAGGTATTCGCCAACCCGCGCAACGCCGCCGCCGGCTCGCTGCGCCAGCTCGATCCGCGTATTACCGCCAAACGCCCGCTGACCTTCTTCTGCTACGGCGTCGGCCTGCTGGAAGGCGGCGAGCTGCCGCGCAGCCACTTTGAGCGCCTGATGCAGTTCAAGGCCTGGGGCCTGCCGGTCAGCGATCGCGCCCAGCGCCGCACCGGCAGCGAGGAAGTGCTGGCGTTCTATCGCCAGGTCGAGCAGGACCGCGCACAGCTCGGTTTCGACATCGACGGCGTAGTGATCAAGATTGACGATATCGATCTGCAGGAAACGCTGGGCTTCGTGGCGCGTGCGCCGCGCTGGGCGACGGCGTTCAAATTCCCGGCGCAGGAGCAGATCACCGTGGTGCGCGAAGTGGAGTTTCAGGTTGGCCGCACCGGCGCGATTACGCCGGTGGCCCGCCTTGAGCCGGTGCTGGTGGCCGGGGTGACCGTCAGCAATGCGACCTTGCACAACGCCGATGAAATTGAGCGGTTGGGGCTGCGCATCGGCGATACGGTGATCGTGCGCCGCGCCGGCGACGTGATCCCGCAGGTGGTGGGGGTGCTGGAAGACCGTCGGCCGCAGGATGCGCGCGAAGTGGTGTTCCCGCTGCACTGTCCGGTGTGCGGCTCCGACGTTGAGCGCGTGGAAGGCGAAGCCGTGGCGCGCTGCACCGGCGGGCTGATCTGCGGCGCGCAGCGCAAAGAGGCGTTGAAGCACTTCGTTTCCCGTCGCGCGCTGGACGTCGAGGGCATGGGTGACAAGATCATCGAGCAGCTGGTGGACAAGGAGTACGTGAAGAACCCGGCCGATCTGTTCCGCCTGTCCGCCGGCATTCTGACCGGTCTGGATCGCATGGGGCCGAAATCGGCGCAGAATCTGGTCAACGCGTTGGAGAAATCCAAGCAGACCACCTTCGCCCGTTTTCTGTATGCGCTTGGCATTCGCGAGGTCGGTGAAGCGACCGCCGCCAACCTGGCTGCGCATTTCGGTTCGCTGGAAAAGCTGTTCGCCGCCGATATCGAGGCGCTGAAAGAAGTGCCGGACGTCGGCGAAGTGGTGGCCAAACACACCCGCAATTTCCTCGATGAAGCGCTCAATCAGCAGGTGATCAACGAGCTGGTGGGCGCCGAGATCGGCATCCGCTGGCCGGCGCCGGTGGTGGTGGTAGCGGAAGAGATAGACAGCCCGTTCGCCGGAAAAACCGTGGTGCTGACCGGCTCGCTGAGCCAGCTGTCGCGCGACGAAGCCAAAGATCGCCTGACGGCGCTGGGCGCCAAGGTCAGCGGCAGCGTGTCGAAGAAAACCGATCTGGTGATCGCCGGCGAGGCGGCCGGCTCCAAGCTGGCGAAGGCGCAGGAGCTGGGTATCGCCGTGATCGACGAAGCGGAAATGATCCGCCTGCTGGGTGACTGATGGAAAAGGAAAACCTGCTGGAGATCGCCAACACCGTGATGCCGTTCGGCAAGTACCAAGGGCGGGTGCTGATCGACCTGCCCGAAGAGTACCTGCTGTGGTTCGCCCGTAAGGGCGAATTCCCCAAAGGCAAGCTCGGCATGCTGATGGAGATGACGCTGGCGATTAAAATCGAAGGGCTTGACCACCTGGTCAAGCCGCTGAAGAAAAGCTGATCTGACGGGCCTCGGCCCGTCTTTTTTTACCCGCGCGACGCCTGCGCGTTGGGCACCGCCTGCTGCGTTTGCTGCTTGCGTTGATACCTTTTGGCCAGCACTGCGCAGGTCATCAACTGCACCTGATGAAACACCATCAGCGGCAGCACCATGATCCCCACCGTCGCCGCCGGGAACAGGATATTGGCCATCGGAATGCCGTTCGCCAGGCTCTTCTTCGATCCGCAGAACACGATGGTGATTTCGTCCGCTTTGCTGAACCCCAGCCAGCGCGCCATGTAAGTGTTCACCACCAGCACGATCGCCAGCAGCACGATGCTGCCGCCGACGATAAACGCCAGCGAACCGATCCCTACCTGATGCCAGATGCCGTGCGTCACCGCCTCGCTGAAGGCGGCGTACACCACCAGCAGAATCGAGGTCTGGTCGGTTTTGCCGATAAGCGGGCGATGGCGCTCGATCCAACCGCCGATCAGCGGCCGCAGCAGGTGGCCGGCGACGAACGGCACCAGCAGCTGCAGCACGATCGAGCCCACCTGCCGCAGGCTGCCGGTATCACCGTGCACGTTCATCAGCAGGCCGACCAACAGCGGCGACACGAAGATCCCCAGCAGGCTGGAGGCGGAGGCGCTGCACACCGCCGCCGCCACGTTGCCGCCCGCCAGCGAGGTGAAGGCGATGGCTGACTGCACGGTGGCGGGCAGGATGCACAGGTAGATGAAACCGGCGTACAGCTCGGGGCTGACGTCGATCGGCGCCCACCAGGCGAACAGCATCCCCAGCGCCGGAAAAATGATGAAGGTGCTGAACATCACCCACAGATGCAGCCGCCAGTTATTGCTGCCGGCCAGGATGGCCTCGCGCGACAGCTTGGCGCCGTGCATGAAGAACAGCAGGGCGATGGCGGCGATGGTCAGGGCGTTGAGCCAGCCGACGAACTCGCCGCGCGCCGGCAGGAACGACGCCAGCAGCACGGTGGCGATCAGCGTCAGGGTAAAACGATCGGGCAGGAATCTCATGGCGATGCGCTCGGGTAGAAAATCGATGGGGCTATTCTCCCGCGCGGGGATATAATAATTAAATTGATTTATTTAATTCATCTATGAATAAAACACATGAATTACTCACTCAAACAGCTGCGGGTGTTCGTCGTTGTCGCCCGCCACGGCAGCTTCAGCCGCGCCGGCGAGGCGATCGGCCTGACGCAATCGGCGGTCAGCCACAGCGTGAAAGAGCTGGAGGCGGAGGTCGGCGTGCGTTTGCTGGATCGCACCACGCGTGAAGTGGTGTTGACCGACGCCGGCCTGCGGCTGGCCAACCGGGTTGAACGGTTGCTGGACGAACTGCAGGCTGCTTTGCTGGATGCGCGCAGCTTTGGCGTACAGCGCAGCGGCACGGTGCGGGTGGCGACGAGCCAGACCATTTCCGCCCATCTGATGCCGCAGTGCATCGCCGCCGGCGAGCGCCAATACCCGGAGATCCGCATCATGCTGCGCGATCAGGCGCAGCAGCAGGTACTGCACAGCGTGCGTAACGCCGAGGTGGATTTCGGCATCGTGGTCGATCCGGTGCAAGCGGTGGATCTGGAGTGCGAAGCGGTGCTGCATGAACCGTTCCTGTTGCTGTGCCGCGACGATCACCCGTTTGCTGCGCAGCAGGCGGTGCGTTGGTCGGCATTGAACGGCTGCCGTCTGGTGCTGCAGGATTATGCGTCGGGCAGCCGGCCGCTGATCGACAGCGCGCTGAGGCAGCAGGGGGTCGAAGCGCAGGTGGTGCAGGAAATCGGCCATCCGGCGACGCTGTTCCCGATGGTGGCGGAGGGGATCGGCATCAGCATTTTCCCGGTGTTGGCGCTGCCGCTGCCGGAAGGGGGGCGGCTTCGGGTACGGCGGCTGGTGCCGGAAATTAACCGCGCGCTGATGCTGGTGCGGCGCAAGAACCGCTCGCTGACGCCGGCGGCGGAGGCCATCTGGCAGGTGGCGCGTCAGCAGGCGGCGCTGCTGCAACAGCGCCGGCGGGAAAACGCGGCATATTGACTCAGATATAGACGTCCACCGCGTTGAGCGGCGTTGGGCGGTTTACGCCGTCGCCGGCTCGCGCCGCGGCTTTTTCCATTTGCTCCTGCTGCTGCTTTTCCATTTCTTCTTTCTGGATGCGCGCGATCTCGGCTTGCAACATCTTGATCTGCGCTTCGATCAGCTGTTTCTGCTTTTCGATTTCCTTAGGATCGGCGTCGGAGTCCTTCAGTTCCACCAGCTTTTGCTGCAGCGCCTGAATCTGCCGGTTCAGCGCCTTGATGCGCGCCGAGGCGCGGCTTTCGTTGAGATTAACCGGTTCGTCATTGCCGTTGGCGCGTTCGTTTTTCTCCATCTTGCCGCCTTGCGGCTGGTTGTTGACCGGCTTGGCCATCAGCAATTCGCCCTGATGGCCCGGCGCGCTGAAGACGTTGCTGACGCCGGGGACGGTATTCTTGATCGGTACGATCATGGTGATGGTGGTCGACATGGTTGCTCTCCCTGAGTCTGGATCTCGCTGTTCAGGGTATCGGCAGCGGCGGCTAAATCTTTACCTGCCGCAGACGCGGCCAGCGCAGCAGCCAGCCTTTGTCGACCACGCGCTGGGCATAGGCTGCGCGATCGCCGTTTTTCGCGTTGAAGGTAATGGTGTCGTCGAACAGCGCCGCGAGCCCGAAGGGGGCCACCAGCGTGATGCTGTCGTCGGCGTTCAGGCGCGCGCCGATCGCCGTTTCCACTTCGGTCCAGAAGCTGATGGCCTCTTCGCTGTCGCGGTAAGGCGCCCGGCCGCCGCGCAGGTGCATCCGCGCCTGGTTCTTGACCGACCAAGGCCGCGGCAGCCACTGCTGCAGCCGCGCCTCCAGCATGCGATCGCGTTCGGCGTCCGCCCGCTCCGCATCGAAGTGGATCACGTCGATATCGTTGAGCGGCGTGGGCTCCACATAGCCGTGGCGCCGATCCCACACCAGGTTGCGCACAAAGCCGGCGCCGAGGCACCAGTCATTCAGGCCGAGCCGGCGCACGGTGCGCAGGGCGACCATGCGCGCGCTATCTTGTTGCAGCCAGTCGATAATTTGCCGTTGCGGATCCATCACCCCTCCTGTTTTCGCGGCTACTGTAACCCGAAGCGGCGGCGGGTGAAATGGGGGGATGCGCGATGGCGGCGATAGCAGGCAAATTAATTTTCTTGCTTCACTGACTACACTTGGTGCAGGGCTGTTATCTCGTCACTCAGGGCAAGGGAGGGGGCTATGTATCAGGCAACGGTGGGCCAACGCGGCTATCGCTTCGGCGGCCTGCGCCAGCTGATGGCGAAAGCTTCGCCGGCGCGTTCCGGCGATTATCTGGCGGAGGTGGCGGCGGAAAGCGCCGAAGAGCGCATGGCGGCGCGCATCGCGCTGGCGGATGTGCCGCTCAAGACGTTCCTGCAGCAGCCGCTGGTGCCGTACGAGCAGGACGAGGTGACGCGCCTGATCATCGATAGCCACGACACCGCCGCCTTTGAGCCCATCTCGCACCTCACGATCGGCGATTTTCGCGACTGGCTGCTGAGCGAGCAGGCGGACAGCGCCATGCTGGCGCAGGTGGCCGCCGGCATTACGCCGGAGATGGCGGCGGCGGTAAGCAAGATCATGCGCAATCAGGATCTGATCCTGGTGGCGAAGAAATGCCGAGTGGTGACGCGCTTTCGCAACACGATCGGTCTGCCGGGCCACCTCAGCGTGCGGCTGCAGCCCAATCACCCGACCGACAGCCTGCAGGGCATCGCCGCCAGCATGCTGGACGGTCTGCTGTACGGCAGCGGCGACGCGGTGGTCGGCATCAACCCGGCCAGCGACAGCCTGCCGCTGCTGGAAAAGCTCAACTATATGCTGGACGAGGTGATACAGCGCTTCGCCATTCCCACCCAATCCTGCGTGCTGACCCATGTGACCAACACGCTGCGGCTGATGGAGCGCGGCGCGCCGGTGGATCTGGTGTTTCAGTCGATCGCCGGCACCGAGACGGCCAACCGTGGTTTCGGCATCAGCCTGGCGCTGCTGGCGGAGGCGCAGCAGGCGGCGCTGAGCCTTAGGCGCGGCACATTGGGCGATAACGTGATGTACTTCGAAACCGGGCAGGGCAGTTGCCTGTCGGCCAACGCGCATCACGGCGTCGATCAGCAGACCTGCGAGGCGCGCGCCTATGCGGTGGCGCGCCATTTCTCACCGCTGCTGATCAACACCGTGGTGGGGTTTATCGGCCCCGAATACCTGTATGACGGCAAGCAAATTATTCGCGCCGGGCTGGAGGACCACTTCTGCGGCAAGCTGCTCGGCCTACCGCTGGGCTGCGACGTCTGCTACACCAACCATGCCGAAGCCGATCAGGACGACATGGACACGCTGCTGACGCTGTTGGCCGCCGCCGGGTTGACGTTCCTGATCGGCGTGCCGGGCGCGGACGACATCATGCTCAACTACCAAAGCACCTCGTTCCATGACGCGCTCTATATCCGCGAGCTGCTGGGGCTGAAGCATGCGCCGGAGTTCGCCGCCTGGCTGGCGGCGATGAACATCACCGACGAACGCGGGCGGCTGCGCGATGCCGCCGCCAATCACCCGTTGTTGCTGGCGCTGCAGGGAGAACGGACATGAGCAAACCGGTTCACGTCAACAGTTGGAACGCGCTGCGCGCCTTTACCGACGCGCGCATCGCGCTGGGGCGCACCGGCGCCAGCCTGCCGACCGACGAGCTGCTGCGCTTCGGCCTGGCCCATGCCCTGGCGCGCGACGCGGTGCATCAGCCTTTCGACAGCGAGCGGCTGGCGGCGGATTTGCACGAGGCCGGTTGGCCCACGCTGACGGTGCACAGCCAGGCCGCCGACCGCGCCGCCTACCTGCGCCGACCGGATCTGGGGCGGCGATTGGCGCCGGACAGCCGCAGCCTGCTGCTCGGCTCACCATCGCGCCGTGTCGATCTGCTGCTGGCGGTGGCGGACGGCCTCTCCTCCAAGGCGGTGCACCGCCAGGCGCTGCCGCTGCTGCAGGCGCTGCGACCTTATCTCGATACGCTGGGGTTGAGCGTGACGCCGGTGGTGCTGGCGCATCAGGCGCGGGTGGCGCTGGGGGATGAGATCGGCGAATGCCTGCAGGCCCGGGCGGTGGCGGTGCTGATCGGCGAACGGCCGGGGCTGTCGTCGCCGGACAGCCTGGGCATTTATTTAACCTGGGAGCCGAATGCGCGCAGAACGGACGCCGAGCGTAACTGCATCTCCAACGTGCGGCCGGAGGGGCTGGATTACCCGCAGGCGGCGTTCCGTCTGGCCTGGCTGCTGGAGCAGGCGTTCCAGCGGCGGCTGAGCGGCATCGAGCTGAAGGACGAGAGCGACAATCCGGCGCTGCACAACCGGGTGACACCGCTTTACCCCCAACTGGGCGGCTGACCGAGGGTTTGCTGCAGCAGGGCGGTGAAGGCCGCCAGCCGGGCGGACACCTTCGCCATCGGGCGCAGCAGATAGATGCCTTGCTGCTCATGGCGCGGATCTTCGAGCATCTGAACCAGTTGCCCATTCTGCACGTCCGGCCCCACCACCCAGTTGGGCAGAAAGGCGATGCCGAGGCCGAGCAGCGCCGCCTGGCGCTGCGCGGTGAAGTCGTCGCAGCGCAGCGCCATGGTGCAGCGGCTCATCAGCGCCGCGTCGAGGATCTGCGCCCAGCAGGCCGGCTGCTGTTTGTGGTAGCGGGCGATCAGCCGATGCTGCGGCAACGCTTCCAGATCGCTCGGCAGGCCATAGCGGGCGACGTAGGCGGGGCTGGCGCACATCACCCAGCGTTGCGTGGCGATACGGCTGGCGTACAGCGCGCTGTCCTTCTGTTCGCCGATGCGGAGGGCGGCGTCCAGCCGTTCCTGGGTCGGATCGGTCTGGCGTTCGGTCAGATCGAGATCGACAGACAGCTGCGGATGGCGTTCCGCCAGCGTCGGCAGCAGCGGCAGCACATAGGTTTTGCCGAAGGTCGGCAGGCAGCTGATGCGCAGCGTGCCCTGCGGCGTTTCGTTTAACGCGCTCAGCTCGGCGTGAATACCGGTAATGTCCGCCATCAGCTCGGCGGCGCGCGTTAGCAGCAGCTCGCCGGCGTCGGTCAGCAGCAGCCCACGGGTGGAGCGGACGAACAGCGCGGCGCCGAGCGCGCTTTCCAATGCGTCGATATGGCGCACCAGCGAGGAGGGCACCATGCCCAGCCGGCGAGCGGCGGCGGAAAAGCTGCCCAGGCGGGCCACGTCGAGAAAGATCGGCAGATGTTCAACATAACGGGCGTCATTCATTTTTGCATTATATGCAAAAGCGTTTCTTATGAATACCCGCTTCTCTGTCGGCGGCGCTGCGGCTACTCTGGCTGCGGGTTGACGGCGGGCTTCAACGCCGCCGCATCCTGGCCGTATAGAGAAAAAACGCATAAACCTCGCGGCGCTTAGCACTAAATAACAGATGTTTTTCCCAGGCTGCATGAGCCGCCTGCGGAGTTGATTGTCGCTCCAACACCAGATTAACCGTTCAATTTGATATCCGACTCAGCATTAATGATTAGTGAGCCTTTACTTTCACACATCATGCCGTGGGTTCTGGATATCGGCCGGCCAGCCGTGCCGGTTTTTTTGTCGCCTCAGGCTGAATCGTTCCAACTGATGAACGCGCCTTAGGGGGCATCTTGGCCCGCCGTCGGTGGGTCTTTTGAACGCGCGGAATCGCGATCCCGCGCTGGTGGAGGAGTGAGTCATGAACGAAAAACATGGGTGTTCCTGTGCGCGCCATTTGGCGCAGGGTTTTGCCAGGCAGTCGATCAACGCCGGGGAGGGCGAAATCTATCAAATCTCGCTGATGAGCGCGCTCATCGACGGGGTCTACGAGGGTGAAACCACCATTGCCGAGTTGCTCAAACACGGCGATTTCGGCCTCGGCACCTTCAATCACCTGGACGGCGAACTGATCGCTTTCGACCAGGAAATACACCAGCTGCGCGCCGACGGCAGCGCCCGCCCAGCCGGTTTGCAACAGAAAACCCCTTTCGCCGTCGTCACCTTTTTCCAGCCCAGCATCAGCCAACAGTTCGACCGGCCGATCACCAAGGCGCAACTGCATCAGTGCATCGACGAACAGGTCGCCTCGCCGAACCTGTTCTGCGCGGTACGGGTCGACGGTGAGTTCAGTCACGTGGAAACCCGCACCGTGCCGCGCCAGGAGCGGCCCTACCGCCCGATGTTGGAAGCGATAGAAGAGCAGCCGACCTTCTCGTTTCATCAACGGCGCGGCACGCTGGTCGGTTTCCGCTCGCCGGATTACATGCAGGGCATCGGCGTGGCCGGCTATCACGAACACTTCGTTACCGACGACCGCAGCGGCGGCGGCCACGTGCTGGACTACCAGCTCGATCATGGCCGCCTGCAGTTCGGCGTCATCACCCGTCTCAATCTTCAGTTGCCGCATGATGCGGATTTCTTGCGCGCTAACCTCTGCCCAGAGGATTTGGATCGCGCGATTCGTTCCGCCGAGGGCTAACCCCGGCGATCGTTTTCTTAGGAGGTGGAACCATGGCACAGGAAAAAACAGGCAATGACTGGCAATGCGGCGCCGATTTGGTGGTGAAAAACCTGGAAGCGCAGGGCGTCAAACACGTTTTCGGCATTCCGGGCGCCAAGATCGATCGGGTGTTCGACTCGCTGGAGGATGCGCCATCGATCGACACGGTGGTGGTGCGGCATGAGGCCAACGCGGCCTTTATGGCGGCGGCGGTCGGCCGCCTGACCGGCAAGGCCGGGGTGGCGCTGGTCACCTCCGGGCCGGGCAGCTCCAACCTGATCACCGGGCTGGCCACCGCCACCTCGGAGGGGGACGCGGTAGTGGCCTTTGGCGGGGCGGTGAAGCGCGCCGACAGCCTGAAGCAGACGCACCAGAGCATGGATACCGTCAGCATGTTCCGGCCGGTGACCAAGTATTGCGCCGAAGTGCATGCCGGTTCGGCGATTTCCGAGGTGATCGCCAACGCCTTCCGCCGCGCCGAGTTTGGCCGGCCGGGAGCATCATTCGTCAGCCTGCCGATGGATATCGTCAATGAACCGGTCAGCGCGCCGGTGCTGGCCGGCTGCCGCTTGCCGCGCATGGGGGCCGCGGCGGCGGACGACATCCAGGCGGCGGTGAAGCTGATTCGCCAGGCCAAATGCCCGGTATTGCTGCTCGGTTTGCAGGCCAGCCGGCCGGAGAACAGCGAGGCGGTGCGCCATCTGCTGTACCGCACCCATATGCCGGTGGTCGGTACCTATCAGGCGGCGGGGGTGATCGACGTCAACCACTTCGCCCGTTTCGCCGGCCGCGTCGGCCTGTTCAACAACCAGCCGGCCGATCAGCTGTTGCAGAAGGCCGATCTGGTGGTGAGCGTCGGCTATGATCCGATCGAATACGATCCCTGCATGTGGAACAGCCACGGGCAGCTGAAGCTGGTGCACATCGACGTGCTGCCGGCGGATATCGACACCTGCTATCGGCCGGATGTCGAACTGGTGGGCAACATCAGCGCCACGTTGAACATGATGACCGAAGCGTTCAATGAGGCGGTCTGCGTGCCGCCGGAGGTGGAGCTGATCCTCTCCGATCTCGGCCGTCAGCGCACAGAACTGGCGGAACGCGCCGCGCGCCGCGGCGGCATGCCGATCCATCCGCTGCGCATCGTCAAGGAGCTGCAGGACATCGTCAGCGACGACGTGACGCTGTGCGTGGACATGGGCAGCTTCCACATCTGGATCGCCCGTTACCTTTACAGCTTCCGCGCCCGCCAGCTGTTGATCTCCAACGGCCAGCAAACCATGGGGGTGGCGCTGCCGTGGGCCATCGGCGCGGCGCTGGTGCGCCCCGGCGATAAGGTGGTGTCGATCTCCGGCGATGGCGGCTTCATGCAGTCGAGCATGGAACTGGAGACCGCGGTGCGGTTGAAAAATAACATCGTGCACGTGATCTGGGTCGATAACGCCTACAACATGGTGGAGATGCAGGAAGTGAACAAATACCAGCGCAAATCCGGCGTGGAGTTTGGGCCGATTGACTTCAAGGCCTATGCGGAATCCTGCGGCGCGGTCGGTTTCGCCGTGCAGTCGGTAGACGACCTGCGGCCGATGCTGCGCAAGGCGATGGCGATCCAGGGACCGGTGGTGGTGGCCATTCCGGTCGACTACGCCGACAACTATAAGCTGATGGCGCAGATGAACTTCAGCCAGATGATTTAATTTCATCATCGCGCTGTTTCACCGGGGCAGGCCGCTTGCGCGCCTGCCCGTTTTTATGCGCGGAATTTGTCCTTTACATCGCTAACTGCATGATTTATTGCTATCCGTTGGGCTGTTTTTTCACCACTGGGGATAGCGCAATGAAAAGAAAAGCAATAACGATCGGGCTGCTGGCGTTGGCGATTGCCGGCGGCGCGCGGGCCAATACGCTGGTCTACTGTTCCGAAGGTTCACCGGAAGGCTTCAACCCGCAGCTGTTCACCTCCGGCACCACGGTAGACGCCAGTTCGGCGGCGATCTACAACCGGCTGGTGGATTTCAAACCCGGCACCGTCGAGCTGCAACCCAGCCTGGCGGAAAGCTGGGAGGTGAGCGAAGATGGCAAGCGCTATACCTTCCATCTGCGCAAGGGCGTGGCATTCCAGAGCAATAAATATTTTACGCCCACCCGCGATTTCAACGCCGATGACGTCATCTTCTCGTTTATGCGCCAGAAGGACGCCAACAACCCGTATCACAAGGTCTCCAATGGCGCCTACACCAACTTCGAGTCGATGGAGTTCGGCACGCTGATTGACCGGATCGTCAAGGTGGATGACCACACCGTGCGCTTTGAGCTCTCCCGCGCCGAGGCGCCGTTCGTCGCCGATCTGGGCATGTATTTCGCCACCATTTTATCGGCGGAATATGCCGACACGATGCTGAAGGCCGGCACGCCGCAGCGGGTGGACAACGATCCGATCGGCACCGGGCCGTTCCAACTGGTGCAGTACCAGAAGGATGCGAAAATCCTCTACAAGGCGTTCGATCGTTACTGGGAAGGCAAACCGAAGATCGACCGACTGGTGTTTTCGATCACGCCGGATGCGACGGTGCGTTACGCCAAGCTGCAAAAGAACGAGTGCCAGGTGATGCCGTTCCCCAACCCGGTGGATCTGGCGCGCATGCGGCAGGACGGCAACCTTCAGGTAATGGAAAAATCCGGCTTGAATATCGGTTTCCTGGCGTTCAACACCCAGAAGAAACCGTTGGATAACGTCAAGGTGCGCCAGGCGCTGGCGCTGGCGGTCAACAAGCCGGCGATCATCGACGCGGTGTTCCACGGCGCCGGCCAGCCGGCCAAAAATCTGCTGCCACCGACCCAATGGGGCAGCAACGCGCAGCTTGAAGACTACCCGTATTCGCCGGAGCGGGCGAAGCAGCTGTTGCAGGAGGCCGGGCTGGGGCAGGGTTTCGACATCGATCTGTGGGCGATGCCGGTGCAGCGGCCCTATAACCCCAACGCCAAGCGCATGGCGGAGATGATCCAGGCCGACTGGGCCAAGATCGGCGTGCGCGCCAAAATCGTCACCTTCGAGTGGGGCGAGTATTTACAGCGGATTAAAAACGGCGAGCACCAGACCGCGCTGATGGGCTGGACCACCGCCAACGGCGATCCGGACAACTTCTTCGGCCCGCTGTTCACCTGCGCTTCGCTCGGCGGCTCCAACTCGGCGAAATGGTGCTACAAACCGTTCGACCAGCTGATCCTGCAGGCGCGTGAAGAGAACGATCACGCCAAACGGGTGGCGATGTACCAGCAGGCGCAGGTGATGATGCACGATCAGATGCCGGCGCTGATGATCGCGCACTCGACCATCTTCGAACCGGTGCGCAAGGAAGTGAAAGGCTACGAGATAGACCCGTTCGGCAAACACATCTTCAAACAGGTGTCGCTGGAGAAGTAACCAAAAGGCCGGGGTAACCCGGCCTTTTTCATGCCTGCGGCGTGTCGCAGTGGTAGCGGCCGCGCGGGATCACCAGCGGCGTGTGGGACAGCGGATCGTCGATGATCATGCACGGCATGCCGAACACTCGCTCCACCAGTTCGGCGGTGATGATCTCCGCCGGTTTCCCCTCCGCCACGATCTTGCCGTCGCGCATGGCGATGATGTGATCGGCATAGCGGCAGGCGTGGTTGAGATCGTGCAGCACCGCGATCATGGTTTGACCGCGCTCGCGGTTAAGCTGGCGGAACAGATCCAGCAGCTCAATCTGGTGCGCGATGTCGAGGTAGGTGGTCGGCTCATCCAGCAGCAGCAGCGGGGTTTGCTGCGCCAGCGCCATCGCCACCCAGACGCGCTGACGCTGCCCGCCGGACAGTTCGTCGACGCTGCGGTCCGCCAATTGGCTGACGTTGGTGGCCGCCATGGCGGCTTCCACCGCCTGTTTGTCGGCCTGCGTCCACTGTTTCAGCAGGCTCTGATGCGGATAGCGGCCGCGCGACACCAGATCCGCCACGGTGATGCTGTCCGGCGCGATTGAAGTTTGCGGCAGCAGGCCAAGCTCGCGCGCCAGCGCCTTGGTGGCGAAGCTGCTGATGTTCTTGCCGTCCAGCATCACCTCGCCGGCGCTGGGTTTCAGCAGGCGGCACAGGGCGCGCAACAGCGTCGATTTGCCGCAGGCGTTCGGCCCGACGATCACCGTGAAGGCGCCGTCGGGGATCGCCACGCTCAGATCGTCAGCGATGATTTTATTGTCGTAGCCCAGCTTCAGGTGCGAGGCGTGCAGGCGGTGGCTCATGGCATTATCACTCTTCATTATCTGCGGGCCTCTCGGATGAGCAGCCAAATCAGGTACAGGCCGCCGATGCAGACGGTCACGACCCCGACCGGTAGTTGGATCGGCGCGAAAAGATGTTGGGACACCACGTCGGCGCCGAGCAGCAACGCCGCGCCCATCAGCGCCGAGGAGGTCAGGGTGACCGAGGATTGTCCGGCCAGGCGACGGGCGATCTGCGGCGCCGCCAGCGCGATAAAGGAAATCGGCCCAGCGGTGGCGGTGACGGCGGCGGTGAGGGTAACGCCAAACAGCATCAGCCACAGCCGGCTGCCTTCGGCGTTGACGCCCAGCGCGCGCGCCGTGTCGTCGCCCATTTCCAGCAGCTGCAGCCGTTTGCCCATCAGCAGCGCGGCCGCGGCCGCCAGCACGATGAACGCCGTGGCGGGCTGGGCTTTTTGCCAGGTCATGCCGTTGAGCGAACCGGCCTGCCACATGGCGGCGTCCATGGCGCGCTCAAGCGAGGCGGTGATGATCAGCCAGGTGTTGGTGGAAACCAGCACTGCGCTGATGGCGATGCCGACGATGATCAACCGGAAACCGGCGATGCCTTGCCGCCAGGCCAGCAGATAGATGGCCAGCGCCGAGAGAATGCCGCCGGCCAGCGCGCCGCCGGCGATGTAATAGTATCCGCCGTTGAACAGGGTGATGGCGATCAGCGCGCCGGTGTAGGCCCCCATGTTAAAGCCGATCACGTCCGGGCTGCCGAGCGGGTTGCGGATAATCGACTGGAAAATGGCGCCGCTCATGCCGAGCGCGGCGCCTAACAACAGCGCCATGGCGATGCGGGGCAAGCGCCATTGGGTGACCACGGTCACCAGATTTTTCGGCGCCTCGCCGCTGAGCGCGGCAAAGACTTGCTCCAGCGAGAGCTGTAGCGTGCCGTAGCACAGCGCGGCAACCGCCATCGCCAGGCATAACGCCAGCAGCGAAAGGTTGACCAACAGCAGGCGCAGCGGCACGCGCCAGTTGATGACGCCGTCCGGACGGCCGATATACAGCGTGTGCGGCAGACTCATCACAAGCCCCCCAGCGTTTTCTTGCGGCGCACCAGCCAGATCAGTACCGGCGCGCCGATAAAGGCGGCGACGATGGAAACCCGCAGTTCACCGGCCGCCAGCAAGCGGCCGACCACGTCGGCGCACAGCAGTAAAATCGGCGCCAGCAGCATGGAATAGGGCAGGATCCAGCGTTGGTCGGGGCCGACCCACCAACGGGCGATATGCGGCACCATCAGGCCGATGAAGCTGATCGGACCGACGGTGGCGGTCGCCGCGCCGCACAGCAGCGTGATGGCGATCACCGCGACGATCTGAGTCAACACCACGCGCGCGCCGAGCGCGATAGCCAAATCTTCCCCCATGCCGATGGTATTCAGCGGCCGGGCGATGAGCAGCGTCAGCAGGCAGCCGAGCAAAATGGCGGGGGCGGTGACCGGCAGCGTGGACAGCGTGCGGATATCCAGCGTGCCGGCCTGCCAGAAGCGCAGTTGGTCAAAGGTTTGCGGATCGATCAGCGACAGCCCGGTGGTGATGCCGAGCAGCACCGCGCCGATCGCCACGCCAGCCAGCGTCAGCCGCACCGGGTTGATGCGCCCGCCCGCCAGCGTGCCGATCAGGTAGACCAGCAGGGTGGTGAGGGCCGCGCCGACAAAGGCGTAGGCCATATAGCTTTCGGTGGTGGCGGCGCCGAAAAACATGATGCCGATGACTACGGCGAAGCTGGCGCCGGCGTTGATGCCGAGCACGCCGGGATCGGCCAGCGGGTTGCGCGTCAGCGCCTGAATCAGCGCGCCGGCGGCGCCGAGCGCCATGCCGGCCAGGATGCCCGCCAGCGTACGGGGTACCCGGGCATTGAGAATGATGGTGCTGTCGGAACCGCTCGCGGCGCCCTGCAGGCTGAGCCAGACGGTATGGAAGGGGATGGCTTTGGAACCCAGCATCAGGCTGGCCATGATGCACAGCAGCAACAGCGCCAAACCGATACCGAACCCGGCGATGCGTTTGAAGCCACTGGCGTAAGCTGCGTGCGGTGCGGACGAAAGCGTCCGCTCAGTCGGAGTGGGTACGTTCACACCGGTAACTCCTGTATGATTTTTATTCTCATTGTTATTTGCGTTCATGCGGGTGCTTATAGTAGCACGAGTTTACGCCCGCATGCACCCGCCGGTTGGCGGCGCAGGTGCAATGATGATGTTAATAACTATTGATATTTCAATTGATTGAATGTGAATGCTTGCCCCGCTTGCGGAAAGCGTCGGCAGGGGTCTGGCCTGCCGACGGCGTGATTCAGGGCTTTTTGAACAACCGTTCGATTTGGTTCAGCATGTTGGTGGCGCTGTAGTAATCGAGGCGGAAGGTGTCGTTGCCGACGGCGTAGACGTGCCGCTGTTCCACCGGCTCCAGATGTTTGAGGAACGGGTTGGTCAGCACCTCTTGCACTTTGCGCTCATTGGTGGCGAACAGGATCAGGGTTTTGCCATTCAGGCCTTCGGCCATTTTTTCGCCGGAGATCTGGATGATGTCATGGCGTTTCCCCATGCTGGTGTTGCCTTTGGCGCTTTCCGGCGGGGTGGCCAGTTGGAAACCGAGCTGGGTCAGCAGTTTGCCCTGGGCGGAACCCGGCGTCCACAGCATGGCCTCGCGGCCGTTGTCGGCATACACCAGCGGAGTGGTGGGCTGCGGCGGCAGCGCGATCGCCTGCTTCACTTGCTCCACGCGCTGTTCGAAACGATCTTCCGCCTGTTTGGCGCCGGCTTCATGACCGGTGATCTCGCCGAGCTCGCTGGCCAGCTGCTGCCAGCTTTTGTCGCCATAATCGAGCACCAGCGTCGGCGCAATGGCGGACAGCTGGTCATACAGTTTCAACGCCGAATCCCCGCCGGTCGCGGCGACGACGATCAAATCCGGCGCGGCGGCGGCGACGGCTTCGGCATTGGGCTCCACCTGGTACAGCCGCTCGACGTGGCGCTGCTTGGCCACCTCGCTCCATTGGGTAAAGAAACCTTGTTTATCGGCCACCAGGGGATTTGGGCTGGTGGCGGCGCTGGCGACCACCGGGGCGTCGATAGCCAGCAGCGTGCCGGTGATGGTGACGCTGGTGGACACGATGCGCTGCGGCGGTTTTTCCAGCGTGAATTTCCCTTTGACGCTGTCGATGGTGCGCGGCCAACTGCTGTCGGTTGCGGGGGCGGACGGTTTCTGCCCGTCGCTCTTGTCGTCCGGGCCGCAGCCACTGAGCAGCAGGCTGGAAGTGGCGATAAATGCAATGAACAGCTGGCGTAAGGATAGGGTCATGAGCGGGCTCTTTCTTTCCTTGAACTAAGGCGTATCAATCCGGCGGCGGATTGGCTGCGTGGTGTATGCCCGCTAATTTACCATTCAAGCCGCCAAAATGATAACCATTCGTATCTCAGCGCGTGGTGAATACAGAAAAAATAAGGAGATAGGGGCAGTGAGTGAGGCAGAAACGAAAAAAGCGCCAAAAGGCGCTTTTTTCTGAATTGGTGGGTCGTGCAGGATTGATTCGGCCTGTGGCCTCACCCTACGGGCAACGCTGCGCGTTGTCGTATCGCTGCGCGATGCTCGAACCTGAACGCAGGATCTCACCCGCACGACTCAGTGGGCCATGTCAGTAAGAAGATAAAGGTAGAGTCAGATGGCGCAGAAACGAAAAAAGCGCCAAAAGGCGCTTTTTTCTGAATTGGTGGGTCGTGCAGGATTCGAACCTGCGACCAATTGATTAAAAGTCAACTGCTCTACCAACTGAGCTAACGACCCGCAGAAGTGGTGGGTGATGACGGGCTCGAACCGCCGACCCCCTCCGTGTAAAGGAGATGCTCTACCAACTGAGCTAATCACCCACTTCAGGACTTCCAGGCACTGCTAAACGAGCGAATGATGGTGGGTGATGACGGGCTCGAACCGCCGACCCCCTCCGTGTAAAGGAGATGCTCTACCAACTGAGCTAATCACCCTCATTCGTTCTCATTTTTTCTCAACAAGATGGTGGGCGATGACGGGCTCGAACCGCCGACCCCCTCCGTGTAAAGGAGATGCTCTACCAACTGAGCTAATCGCCCCGTCTTGTTGGAGTCGCATTATAGGGATAGTTCAAAGTGAGTCAACGCTTTTTAAAATGATTTCAATCGTTCGCCGCAAATTTAGGCAGGGCGCGATAATTATCGCCAGCGGCGCCGATTCTTTGCGCGATGCTATGCGAAACTCGCCGCAAAACGCGCTAAATCGACTGGCGCAATATCGTGTCGGCGTTGAGGAATTAGCGCGTGGTGATACAATGTCGTCCACTCTTTTTTCAATTCCGAGCAATCGTCGGCAACCGCCGACACGCGTTGCGTAATAAGGCAGTGAACCCAATGAAAATCAAAACCCGTTTTGCACCGAGCCCGACCGGCTATCTTCACGTCGGCGGCGCGCGTACCGCACTTTATTCCTGGTTGTTCAGCCGCCATGCGGGTGGTGAGTTCGTTCTGCGTATCGAAGATACCGATCTGGAACGTTCTACCCAGGACGCGATCGACGCAATTATGGATGGCATGAACTGGTTGAACCTGGATTGGGATGAAGGCCCGTATTTCCAGACCAAGCGTTTCGATCGCTACAACGCGGTCATCGACGAGATGCTGGAGCAGGGCACGGCGTATAAATGCTATTGCTCCAAGGAACGTCTGGAAGCGCTGCGCGAGAAGCAGATGGAAAACGGCGAGAAGCCGCGTTACGACGGCCACTGCCGCGACAGCCAGTGCAGCCACACCGACGACGAGCCGCACGTGGTGCGCTTCCGTAACCCGCAGGAAGGCTCGGTGATCTTCGACGACAAAATTCGCGGCCCGATCGAATTCAGCAACCAGGAGCTGGACGATCTGATCATCCGCCGCACCGACGGTTCGCCAACCTATAACTTCTGCGTCGTCGTCGATGACTGGGACATGGAAATCACCCATGTGATCCGCGGTGAAGACCACATCAACAACACCCCGCGCCAGATCAACATTCTCAAAGCGCTGGGCGCGCCGGTGCCGGAATACGCGCACGTGTCGATGATCCTCGGCGACGACGGTAAAAAACTGTCCAAGCGCCACGGCGCGGTGGGCGTCATGCAGTATCGCGACGACGGCTATCTGCCGCAGGCGCTGCTGAACTACCTGGTGCGTCTGGGCTGGTCCCACGGCGATCAGGAGATCTTCTCCATCGATGAGATGAAAGAGTTCTTCACGCTGGAAGCGATCAACAAATCCGCCAGCGCGTTCAACACCGAGAAGCTGCAGTGGCTGAACCACCATTACATCAACCATATGCCGGCGGAAGAAGTGGCGGTGCATCTGGCATGGCACGTTGAGCAACTGGGCATTGAAACCCGCAACGGCCCGGAACTGAAAGACATCGTCAAGCTGCTGGGCGAGCGTTGCAAAACGCTGAAAGAGATGGCGGAGTCTTGCCGTTACTTCTACGCAGATTTCAGCGAGTTTGACGCCGACGCCGCCAAGAAGCACCTGCGCCCGGTTGCGCGTCAGCCGCTGGAAGCGGTGCGCGCCAAGCTGGCCGCCATCACCGTCTGGACGCCGGAAAATGTGCATGACGCCATTCAGGGCACGGCGGATGAGCTGGGTGTCGGCATGGGTAAAGTCGGCATGCCGCTGCGCGTCGCGGTGACCGGCGCCGGCCAGTCGCCGGGCATGGACGTGACCGTGCATGCGATCGGCCAGAAGCGTTCGCTGCAGCGCATCGACATGGCGCTGGCTTACATCGCCGAGCGCGAAGCGCAAGCCTGATTAGGTTGATACGCCATAAATGAAAAAGCCCCGTGGAGCAATCCCGGGGCTTTTTTTATTGCTTGCTGTCAGGCTTGCTCGCCGGCCGGTAAACCCGGGCGGTAGGCGAGGAAATACATTAGCCCGACAAAGCCGGCGCCGCCCAGCGCATTGCCGAGAAATACCGCGACGAAATTAGGCAGGTACTGCTCCCAGCCCATGCCGCCGGCAAAGATGGCCGCCGGGATGATGAACATGTTCGCCACCACGTGCTGGAAGCCGATGGCGACAAAAGCCATGACCGGGAACCACATGCCGATCACTTTGCCCGGCACATCCTTGCTGGCGAAGGCTAACCACACCGCCAGGCACACCAGCCAGTTGCAGCCGACGCCGGAGATGAAGGCGTGCAGGAAGTCCGCATCCACTTTGGCCTGCGCGATTGCCAGCGTCTTATGCAAAAACGCGCCTTCGGTCAGGCCCAGCAGATGGCCGAAAAAGTAGGCGACGGCCACGCTGCCGGCCAGGTTGGCCAGGGTGACCCAAAACCAGTTGCGCAGCACGGCGATAGCGGGAATTTCACGGGCAAACCAGGCCATCGGCAAGGTCATCATGTTGCCGGTCAACAGTTCGCCGCCGGCCAGAATGGTCAGGATCAGGCCGATAGGAAAGACCGCTGCGCCCAACAGCGCGCCGAAAGAGCCCCATTCGGCCGGCAGGGTGCCGATGACGTGAATATCCAGCAGGAAGCCGGTGGCGATAAAGGCGCCGGCGAGAAAGCCCAGAATCAGCAGATTAGCGAGCGGGGCGCGGCTTTTGTTTACCCCGGCCTGAACGGCGAGGGCGGCGATTTCTTTTGGTGAATGCAAAGACATGACGGACTCGGTTTATAGTAATGAAGTTTATGGCGCGGGCAGTCTATGCCGCTCGGGAGTCCGACTCAAGCGCATTTCGCTAACATTCCGTTAATTAAAAATCAACGTGATATGCAGGGTCTTTCGCCATTTTGAGATGTAGCGCGAAAAATGGATGAACTCTGCGCAAAGTGATGATTTTTTGGCGCCAAAGATGCTGATTTGGCGGCTTTTTCAACGCTTGATTCAGTAATTCAATTTAGCCGTTGACAGCTTTGAGCGGGTTTCATATTATGCGCCCCGTTCACAGCACAAAGTGATTGTGGAACGGGGCTATAGCTCAGCTGGGAGAGCGCTTGCATGGCATGCAAGAGGTCGACGGTTCGATCCCGTCTAGCTCCACCAACCTTCTTCTGAGATAGGTTGGGGAATACCGTAACGCCGGTCAACGCGTACCACTTTTGTGGGGCTATAGCTCAGCTGGGAGAGCGCTTGCATGGCATGCAAGAGGTCGACGGTTCGATCCCGTCTAGCTCCACCACCATTTAAAAAGCCGACCTTAGGGTCGGCTTTTTGCTTTGCATTATTCCACCTTCGCCGAAGGCCAGCCAATAAAAAAGGCGCCCGCAGGCGCCTTGTTATCCTGGCCGGTTCGAGGCTTAGCCCAGCACCAGACCCGCGATGGAAGCGGACAGGATGCTGACCAGCGTAGAGCCGTACACCAGCTTCAGGCCAAAGCGTGACACCACGTTGCCCTGGTGTTCGTTCAGGCCCTTGATCGCACCGGCCACGATGCCGATGGAAGAGAAGTTGGCGAAGGACACCAGGAACACCGACAGGATCCCCAGGCTGCGCGGCGACAGCTCGGCAGAGACTTTCTGCAGTTCCATCATGGCCACGAATTCGTTGGAAACCAGTTTGGTCGCCATGATGCTGCCAACCTGCAGGGCTTCGTGTTTAGGAATGCCCATGATCCAGGCGAATGGATAGAAGAAGTAGCCGAGGATTTCCTGGAAGCTCAGGCCGAAAATGGCGCTGAACACACCGTTGAGCGCGGCGATCAGGGCGATGAAGCCAATCAGCATCGCGGCGACGATAATCGCTACTTTGAAGCCCGCCAGGATGTATTCACCCAGCATTTCAAAGAAGCTCTGGCCTTCGTGCAGGTTGCCGAGGTGCAGCTCTTCTTCTTTATTGGTGTCGTACGGGTTGACCAGCGACAGCACGATAAAGGTGCTGAACATGTTCAATACCAGCGCCGCCACCACGAACTTGGCGTCCAGCATGGTCATATAGGCGCCGACGATGGACATGGAAACCGTAGACATCGCGGTCGCCGCCATGGTGTACATGCGCTTTTCCGACATCTTGCCCAGGATATCCTTGTAGGCGATGAAGTTTTCGGATTGCCCCAGGATCAGCGAGCTGACGGCGTTAAACGACTCCAGCTTGCCCATGCCGTTCACTTTCGACAGCACGGTGCCGATAATGCGGATGATGAACGGCAGCACCTTGATGTACTGCAGAATACCGATCAGCGCCGAAATGAAGACGATTGGGCACAGCACCTTCAGGAAGAAGAACGCCAGGCCTTTGTCGCCCATGCCGCCGAACACGAAATCAGTCCCTTGTCCCGCAAACCCGAGCAGTTTGTCAAACAGCGCGGCGAATCCTTTTACGAAGCCCAAACCCGCTTCCGAATGCAGGAAAAAGTAGGCCAGCAGTACTTCGATAACCAGTAGTTGAATAACATAGCGAATGCGGATGCTTTTACGATCGCGGCACACCAACAGGGCCAGGATCGCCACCACCACTATCGCCAACGCAAAGTGCGCAATATGGGACATGTTTGCTCCAAATTTGAGGCAGGCTGAATTTCGGCTGTCATTTTATGTAACGCTACGTTTAAAAACGAGACTTCTATTGCAAATATGGAAAATCATAGTGGGAGTTCTCCTAAAGTGTTGCGCAAAAGCATAAAAAATCAAGATGTTAAAGCAGCAATAGGAAATTCGTATTCTTGTGCTAACCTGTCTTTCAGGGGTATTGCAGCCAAAATCCCATCCCAAAAGCACGGAAATCGGCAAGCTTCGCGCTGAACCCTTCGATAAAACCGTTAATGTTGGCTATTACAGAGATAAGTTTTACCGCTCCAAATGCGCTTGATAATTATTATCATTTATATAGAGTGGAGATAAACGTAATTTCAGTAAGGGTTCAACATATGCTGAACAGTCGCGTGGTTGAAACCACCTCCGGTCGCTCCGCCAGAAAAATCAAACTCTCGCTCATGGGGCCCGCCTTCATCGCCGCTATCGGCTATATCGATCCCGGCAACTTCGCCACCAACATCCAGGCCGGCGCCTCATTCGGCTACAGCCTGCTGTGGGTGGTGGTTTGGGCCAATGTGATGGCGATGCTGATCCAGCTGTTGTCCGCCAAGCTGGGCATCGCCACCGGGAAAAATCTGGCCGAGCATATTCGCGATCGCTTTCCGCGGCCGGCGGTGTGGGCCTATTGGGTGCAGGCGGAGATCATCGCCATGGCGACCGACCTGGCCGAGTTTATCGGCGCGGCGATCGGCTTCAAGCTGCTGCTCGGCGTCTCTCTGTTGCAGGGCGCAGTGCTGACCGGCATCGCCACCTTTTTAATTCTGATGCTGCAAAAACGCGGGCAAAAGCCGCTGGAGCTGGTGATCGGCGGCCTGTTGTTGTTCGTCGCCGCCGCCTACATCGTCGAGCTGGCGTTCTCCCAGCCGCAGTTGGCACCGTTGCTGAAGGGCATGGCGCTGCCCGATTTGCCTAACGGCGATGCGGTATTCCTGGCTGCCGGGGTATTGGGCGCCACCATCATGCCGCACGTGATCTATCTGCATTCGTCGCTCACCCAAATCGGCGGCGAGCACGACAAGGCGGAACGCTATGCCGCTACCAAAGTCGACGTCGCCGTGGCCATGACCATCGCCGGTTTCGTCAATCTGGCGATGATGGCCACCGCCGCCGCCGCGTTTCATTTCAGCGGCCACAGCGGCATCGCCGATCTCGACGTGGCTTACCTGACGCTGCAACCGCTGCTCGGGCACGCCGCCGCCACCGTGTTCGGCCTGAGCCTGGTGGCGGCCGGCCTCTCTTCTACTGTGGTCGGCACGTTGGCGGGGCAGGTGGTGATGCAGGGGTTCGTGCGTTTCCATATTCCGCTGTGGCTGCGGCGCGCGGTGACCATGCTGCCGTCGTTTATCGTCATCATGTTGGGGATGGATGCGACGCGCATTCTGGTGCTGAGTCAGGTGCTGCTCAGCTTCGGCATTGCGCTGGCGTTGGTGCCGCTGCTGGCTTTCACCGGCAATCGGGCGCTGATGGGGGAAATGGTCAACGGCCCGCTGGTGCAAAACCTGGGCAAGCTGATCGTGCTGGTGGTGGTGGGATTGAACGGCTACCTGCTGATCGGCAGCGTGCTGTAAGCAAAAACAGTGCGGGCCGGCGTTGCGCCGGCCCGTCGTCGTTAATCGCGGTCGTCATCGCCGTGGCGGCGCCAGCGATCGCGGTCATGATCGTGGTGGTGCTTTTTCTCTTTCTTCCAGTGGTGCTTATCGTAGTGTTTGTCGTATTTACGATAGCGTCCTTCATGGTAGTAATAGTGTTTACGCCAGTAGTCGCCATCGCGCCAGCGATAGCCGTCCCAGTAGTAACCGCGACGGCTGCGGTCGCCGAGATAACGCCCCTGATGGCCTTGCCACCAGTCGCGATCCCGCCAATCGTAACCATCCCAATAGCGGCCGCGGTTATCCTGATCGCCGATGCGCAATGAAACGCCCGGCATCAGATCGATGCTGATCCCTTCGGCATGCGCCTGCTGTGCGGCGGGCAGTACCGTCGCCGCCAAAATGGCGGCCAAGAGCAGAGGTTTAAACATGGCTTCTCCTTCCCGCTTGCGCGGCCTGGCCGTTTGTCACTTTATGAAGCGCGTTCATCAGTTTAAAAGCGGCCTTATCGTTATTTTTGCTGCAATATCGGCATCATAGCGCCGGCGCATAGGGTTGAATCTGAGAGCCACTCTGAAAATGATGCAGGAGGTTAAGATTTGAGATTTTTCTGGGGTAGCGCCGCTCTATTGAACGGCGGAATTTGTAAACGATTACAATAAGATTGTCTCGATCTGCGCGAGCTCTTCTTCACTAAAGTGACGATTGGCCAGCATGCCCACCGCGTCTTCTATCTGCGCATTCTTGCTGGCGCCGATCAGCACTGAGGTAACGCGATCGCCGCGCAGCACCCAGGCCAGCGCCATCTGCGACAGCTTTTGCCCGCGTTGCCGCGCCAGCGCATCGAGGCGGCGCACCTTGTCCAGTCGCTCGGCGGTCAGCTGCTCCGGCTGCAGGAAGCGGCTGCCGCTGGCGGCGCGAGAATCTTGCGGTATGCCGTGCAGGTAGCGATCGGTCAGCAGGCCGCCCGCCAGCGGCGAGAAGGCGATAGATCCGACGCCATGTTCCTCTAGCGTATCCAGCAACGCCGTCTCCGGCCCGCGTTCCAACATCGAATACTTCGGCTGGTGGATCACGCACGGCGTGCCGAGCCGCTGCAGAATGTCGAACGCCTGTCGCGCGCGCTCGGCCGGGTAGTTGGACAAACCGACATACAGCGCTTTGCCCTGGCGCACCAGCAGATCCAGCGCCGCCATGGTTTCTTCCAGCGGCGTGTCCGGATCCGGCCGATGATGATAAAAGATATCCACATACTCCAACCCCATGCGCTTCAGGCTCTGATCGAGGCTGGCGACCAGGTACTTTTTCGAGCCCCAATCGCCGTAGGGGCCGGGCCACATGGTGTAACCGGCTTTGGATGAGACGATCAGCTCATCGCGCCAGGCCCGTAGATCGGCGTTGAGAATGTGGCCAAAGTTCTCCTCGGCGGCGCCGGGCGGCGGGCCGTAGTTATTGGCCAGATCGAAATGGGTAATGCCGCGATCGAAGGCGCAGCGGATCAGGCCGCGGGCGTTGTCGTACAGCGTGGCGTCGCCGAAGTTGTGCCACAGCCCGAGTGAGACGGCGGGCAGCTTCAGCCCGCTGCGGCCGCAGCGCCGGTATTCCATATCTTGATAACGCGAGGGGGAGGCTGGGTAAGACATAGTTATCCTTGTCGGCGAGAGGTGAAGTGCTTTGAGTGTATACGTTTTCACCTCGCGCTGCCGCGGGAGGGATCACGGCGCCGGCATGTAACGCCAGGTTGCCGTTCGACGCAGGGGGGATTGTTCGAAATTCGAACGGCATCTTCGATACTTAAGATAATCGCTCCAGTTGCAGACAGGTGATGATCATGACTCAGACCTATACGGTGGCCAATTATCTGCTCGATCGTCTGGCCCAAATCGGCATCCGTCATTTCTTCGGCGTGCCGGGGGATTACAACCTGCAATTTCTCGATCACGTCCTCGATCATCCGCAAATTACCTGGGTGGGCTGCGCCAATGAATTGAACGCCGCCTACGCCGCCGACGGCTATGCGCGCTGCAAACCGGCGGCCGCGCTGCTCACCACCTTTGGCGTGGGGGAACTGAGCGCGTTGAATGGGGTGGCCGGCAGCTACGCTGAATACCTGCCGGTGATCCACGTGGTCGGCACACCGGCGCAGCGGGCCCAGCGCGCCGGTGATTTGCTGCACCATTCATTGGGGGATGGCGACTTTAACCACTTCGCCCGGATAGCCAAAGAGGTGACCGTCGCACAGGCTAACCTGACAGCCGATAACGCCGCCGTGGAGATAGACCGCCTGATCGGCGTCGCCTTGCTGGAACATCGCCCGGTTTATCTGATGTTGCCCAGCGACGTCGCACTAGCGCCGCTGTCGGCCAAACCGGCGCCGTTGATGTTGCGTCAGGCCAAACTGTCGCAGAGCGCATTGCAGGCGTTTATCGCCGCAGCGCGCGAAAAGCTGCTGTCGGCGCGGCGGGTGTCGCTGCTGGCGGACTTCCTCGCCGATCGCTTCGGCGCCGAAGCGGCGCTGGACGAGTGGCTGCAGGAGGTCGATATGCCGCACGCGACGCTGCTGCTCGGCAAGGGCGTGCTGGACGAGAACCGCGCCGGTTTCGTTGGTACCTACTGCGGCGGCGCCAGCGATCCGGCGGTGAAACAATTGATCGAAAACGCCGATGTGGTGATCAACGTCGGCGTACGCTTGACCGACACCATTACCGCCGGTTTCACGCATCATCTGCCGGTGGAAAAATGCATCGATATTCAACCGTTCGAAGCCTGGGTCGGGCGGCGGCGCTTTAGCCGTATTCCGATGCGCGAGGCGGTGCAGGCATTGCACCGCCTGAGCCTGTCGCTGGCGTCGCGTTGGCCATTGCCGCCGATCGTTCGCCCGGCGCTGCCGGAAGGCGATGGGGAACGGCTGGATCAGCACGCCTTCTGGCGGCAGATACAGGATTTCCTGCGGCCGGGGGATATCGTGCTGGCCGATCAGGGCACCGCCTGTTTCGGCGCGGCGGCGCTGAGGTTGCCGCGTGGCTGCCGCCTGATCGTGCAGTCGCTCTGGGGATCGATCGGCTATACCCTGCCGGCGACGTTCGGCGTGCAGACCGCCGAACCGCAGCGCCGGGCAGTATTGCTGATCGGTGACGGCGCCGCGCAGTTAACCGTGCAGGAACTGGGATCGATGCTGCGCGACGGGCTTAAACCGGTGATCTTCGTGTTGAACAATCAGGGGTATACCGTTGAGCGCGCGATCCACGGGCCGGAGCAAAGTTATAACGACATCGCGCGCTGGAACTGGACGCAGTTGCCGACGGCGCTGGCCGGTGAGCGGCCGGTGAAGGCGTTGCGGGTCAGCGAGCCGGACGGATTGCGTCAGGCGTTGCGCGAGGTAGCGGACGACGAGCGGCTGGCCTTCATCGAAGTGATGCTGCCGAAGATGGACATTCCGGAACTCCTCGATACCGTCTCTCGCGCTATTCAGGCGCGCAACGCCGCCGCTTAGGGCAGGGTGTCGCCCAGCAGGCGCTCCAGCATCCAGAACCCCGCCGGGCCCGGCGGGGTCAGTTTGGACCATACCGCATCCACCGAAATCAGTTTTGGCCAGCCGCGCGGCCGCAGCTGGGTGAGTCTGCCGTGGCCGTATTGCTGCACCAGCCAGTGCGGCAACACCGCCCAACCGAATCCTTGTTCCGCCATCTCCAGCAACAGCAGATAGCTGGGCGCCGACCAGACCAGTCCACCCTGTCTGGCCGCCTCGGCGCCGGTGTAGGTATTCAGGATCAGCTGGCGGGTGCTGGACAACTGCTCCGGCGTCGGCGCGGCGACCTGGGCCAGCGGATGCTGATGGGCGACGAACAGCCCCATTTCGGTCTGCTCAGGCAGCCGGGAGAAGGCGATATCCGGCGGATAACTTTTTTGCACTTCCACCATGCCCAAATGCGCGCGGCCGCTTTGCAGCAGATCGATGACGTCGCCTTCCTCGGCGATCATCCATTCCAGCTCAATTTCCGGGTAGCGCTGTTCGAACAGCTGCATCAACCGATCGTGATGCTTGGGCTGGTAGGTATCGGAAAACACCATGCTCAGGCGCGGTTCAACCTCGCCCGCCAGCTGAATGCTCAGGGCGTCGAGCCGTTCGCTGGCCGCGAGGATCGCCTGTACGTGCCCCAGCACTTTGCGGCCGGCGGCGGTGAGCACCGGCTGGCGCGCGCTGCGATCGAACAGCGTCAATGCCAGGTCGGCTTCCAGATTGGCGATGGCGGTGCTGACGGTGGATTGGCTTTTGCGCAGTTTGCGCGCGGCGGCGGAAAATGAGCCGAGGGCGGCGGCTTCCACGAACGCCTGCAACGCTTCCGGGGAATAGTGCATGATATATCTACTTTATCGATGGAACCTATTTTTAATCTACCCAAAAAAGCGATGATAATCACCTGGCTTTCGCAACAACTGTTGAAAAAAAGGTGATGTATGCAACTGCAAAACAAGTCTCTCATTGAACGTATCGTCCACGCCGTCGGTTTCGAGGCCATCGCCGTGATGGTTTGCGCCCCGCTGGGCGCGTGGCTGCTGAACCGTTCAATGGTGCAGGTCGGCGCGTTGGCGGTGATGCTGTCCACCGTCGCGATGCTGTGGAACATGGTTTACAACACGGTGTTCGACCGCCTGTGGCCGGTCAGCCGGGTGGTGCGTAACCTGAAGGTGCGTGCGCTGCACGCCGTCGGCTTTGAAGCCGGTTTTATCCTGATCGGCGTGCCGATCGCCGCCTGGATGCTGAGTATCTCCTGGGCGCAGGCGTTTATGCTGGAAATCGGTTTCTTCCTGTTCTTCCTGCCGTACACCATGGCCTATAACTGGCTGTACGACACGCTGCGCCAGCGCTGGTTCGAGGCGCGCCAGCCGATCAATTCCGGCGCCAAATAAGGCGTCGTCAGACTGACGATTCTCAGGTAAGGTCAGAGGATCGTCGGAAATGCTGAGGAACGAAGGATGAAAGTGTTGGGTCTGCTGGGCGGCATGAGCTGGGAATCCACCATTCCGTATTACCGCACCATCAACGAGCAGGTAAAGGCGCGCCTCGGCGGGCTGCATTCGGCCAAAATCGTGCTCTACAGCGTCGATTTCCAGGAGATTGAGCGCTTGCAGCACCAGGGCGATTGGGACGGCGCCGGCCGGCTGTTGGCCGAGGCCGCGGTGGCTTTGCGCGCCGCCGGCGCCGAAGCCATCGTGATCTGCACCAACACCATGCACAAGGTGGCGGAGGCGGTCGAGCAGGCCAGCGGCCTGCCGCTGATTCACATCGCCGACGCCACGGCGCTGCAGGTGCGGGAGAAAAACATTCGCCGCGTCGGGCTGCTGGGCACGCGTTTTACCATGGAGCAGACCTTCTACCGCGGCCGCCTGCAGGAATTGCACGGCATCGACGTGGTGACGCCGGTCAGCGCCGATCGTGACATCGTGCACCGCATCATCTATGACGAACTCTGCCTCGGCAAAATTCGCGACGCCTCGCGCGACGAGTATCGCCGGATCATCAGCGATCTGGAACAGCAGGGGGCGCAGGGGATTATTTTCGGCTGCACCGAAATAGGCTTGCTGGTGAGCGAGCGGGATGCGTCGGTGCCGGTGTTCGACACCACCGCGATCCACGCCCGCGCCGCCGCGGCGTTCGCGCTGGCCTAATCGTCGTGCGGCGGTTGCCGGCGGTTTACCAGCATCAGCGGTTTGCCCGCCAGCGCCAGCCAGGCGGGCAGCATCACGATGCACAAGACCGGCAGCAGGTGCAGATCCGGCACTACCGCCACCGCCATAAACAGGCTGAGCCAGCCGTCGCGGGTCACCACCAGCACCAGCCCCATGATGGCGCAGGAGACGGTGATCGCCGCCGGCACCGCCGGAACGTGCTGATGCAGCATCAGGCCCAGCGCCGCGCCGACAAACACCGCCGGGAAGATGCGCCCGCCGCGGAAACCGCAGGCGGCGGCGATCACCAGCGCCGCCAGCTTGGTCAGGGTAATGGTCAACAGCGCCGGCACCGAATAGCTGTCGTCCACCGCCAGGCGTTTCATCTCATCCAGCCCCTTGAACAGGGTAATCTCTCCGCCCAACAGCGCCAGCAGCCCCAGCACAAAGCCGCCCAGCCCTAACATCAACACCGGATTCTTCATTGAATGGAACAGGCGGTGAACATGCGGGAAACACCACAGCGCCACCATGCCGAGCGCGATGGCGATCAGCGCCACGATGGCGCCGCTGAAGATGTCCGGCAGCCGCGTCACGTCGTAGGCGTCGAGCTGCAGGGCGAAATTGGGCACGAAGAACATCTGGGTGGTGACCGCGCCGGCGGCGGCGGCCACCAGCGGGGCGAACAGCCGATCCCACAGCGGCGTTTCGTTATTGCCGGCCAGGGTTTGCGAAAAGATCAGCGCGGCGGCGACCGGTGTGCCGAACATTGCGCCGATGGTGCCTGCCGCGGCCAGGATGATCCAGTCCATGCGCGGCACTTTCGGCAGCAGGCGCGCGCCGGCCGCCGCCGCCAGTGCGATGTTGATGGCGGTGATCGGGTTCTCCGGCCCCAGACTGACGCCGCCGGCCAGGCCGACGATCAGCGCCAACCCCAACCCCGGCAGGGCGGAGAGCGGCAGCGGCATGCCGATCAGCGATTCCGTCGCCGGATCCGGCCCGGCGTGACCCGGCATATAACGCACGATCAGGCCGACCGCCACGCCGGTCAGCGTCAGCATCGCAACCGGCCACCAGGGCGACTGGGCGTCCAGGCTCAGCGCATCGGGCAGCGTCACCCACAGTAATTGCTGCAATGCGGCGGCAATTTTCATCACCAACAGCAGCACCAGACTGGAAGCGGAACCGATAATCAGCGCAGGCAAAGCAAAGGCCAACATGGCATTGGCGCGCGGATGCAGCATGAATAATCCCTTGTCGATGTCTCCCTGCGGGGCAGGGAGAGCGGGTGGTTGGGCAGTGGCCACAACTTGCCAGACTATCGGCGCGCAGGCACGCATTGATATTGCCCGGCGGCGATGGCGGTTAACAGTCGCCGGGGGGCATTTTTTGCCGCAATTTGTTTCAAATCGCGGCATAGCGGGCAAGCTGAAACGTTTTTTGTGATCCGGATCGCTATTGAGGTGCAGATCCGAGGCGGGTGATTGTTGTTTTCGCAGCAGGATTTTACAGTGTGGGCAGCTTTTTATTTTTCATTTTGCGGAGACGAAATCAATGACCTATGCCCTCGTAGGTGATGTTGGCGGCACCAATGCCCGCCTGGCGTTGTGCACTGTTGCGACGGGTGAGATTACCCAGGCGAAAACCTATTCCGGCCTGGAGTTCGACAGCCTGGAGGCGGTGATCCGCCACTATCTGAAAGCGTGCGATATCGAGGTGCAGGACGCCTGTATCGCGATCGCCTGCCCGGTGACGGAAGACTGGGTCGCGATGACCAACCACAGCTGGGCGTTCTCGATCAAAGAAATGAAGGCCAACCTGGGGTTGAGTCATCTGGAAGTGATCAACGATTTCACCGCCGTCTCGATGGCGATCCCGATGCTCTCGCCGGACGACGTGCTGCAGTTTGGCGGCGGCGATGCGCAGCCGGGCAAACCGATTGCGGTGTATGGCGCCGGCACCGGGCTGGGCGTCGCCCACCTGGTGCAGGTCGATCGCCGCTGGGTCAGCCTGCCGGGCGAGGGCGGCCATGTCGATTTCGCGCCGAACAGCGAAGAAGAAGACATTATTCTGGAGGTGCTGCGCGGTGAAGTAGGGCACGTTTCCGCCGAGCGCGTGCTGTCCGGGCCGGGCCTGGTCAACCTGTATCGCGCCATCGTCAAGGCAGACAACCGCCTGCCGGAGAAACTGGCGCCGAAGGACATTACCGAGCGGGCGCTGGCCGACAGCTGCATCGACTGCCGCCGTGCGCTGTCGCTGTTTTGCGTGATCATGGGGCGCTTCGGCGGCAACCTGGCGCTGAATCTGGGCACCTTTGGCGGCGTGTACATCGCCGGCGGCATCGTGCCGCGCTTTATGGAATTCTTCAAGGCCTCGGGCTTCCGCGCCGCCTTCGAAGACAAAGGGCGTTTCCGTGACTATGTGCGAGACATTCCGGTGTTCATGATAACCCATGGTCAACCGGGCCTGTTGGGGGCCGGCGCGCATCTGCGCCAGACGCTGGGCATGCGGCTGTAAGCCGCGCGGCAGGGCAATAAAAAAGGGGCGCAACCCGCAGGTTGCGCCCCTTGTCGTTTTCGCGGGGTATCAGGCTTTGGCCAGCTCCGCCGCCTGTGCGGTTTCTTCGCTTTCCATTTCCACCGCCTTCGGCGCTTTGATGAATAGCGTAATCAGCAAAGAAGCGGCGGACAGGACGCCAATCACCATGAAGGTGGCGTGGAAGCCGCCGAAGTATTTGGCGACGAACGAACCGGCCAGCGCGCCCAGGCCGAAGCCCTGGTAGATGATGCCGTAGTTTTTGCTGTGGTTTTTCAGGCCGAAGAAGTCGCCGACAATCGCCGGGAACACGGTGATGTTGCCGCCGAAGCAGAAGGCCACCGCGCCGACGCAGATGAAGAACAGCGTGTGGTTCAGGGTCATGAAGCTCAGGGCGACAATCGCCAGCACGGTAACCAGCATGGTGAAGCTGATGACGCGCATGCGGCCCACTTTATCGGACAGCGTACCCAGGATGATGCGGCCGGCGGTGTTGAAGATGGCGACGGCGGACACGGTGTTGGCGGCGGTAGCCAAGTCCATCCCGGCCAGCTGAACGCCCATGTCTTTCACGATGCCAATCAGGTACAGACCGCTCATGCAGGCAGCGAAGAAGATGGTGAATAGCAGGTAGGCTTCTTTGGTGGCCAGCATCTGGCGCACGCTGAAGTCGTTGCCCAGACCATTGGCGCCTTGCTGTGCGGCGTTGGCCGCCAGCACCGGCTCTTTCAGCAACAGGGAACCGACGACGATCAGGCCCATCACGATGGCACCCCAGTAGAAGAAGGCGCCGGAAACGCCGACGTCAGCGATCAGGGCGGCGTTGACGTATTTGAACAGCAGGCTGCCGCTGCCGAAGGCGCCGACGGAGATGCCGGAAATCAGGCCTTTGTTGGCGGGGAACCACTTAATCAGGTTGGACAGGGTGGAGATGTAGGCGATACCGACCGCAAAGCCCACCACCACGCCAGCCAGCAGGTAAATCATGTCGAGCGAGCTGACGTGGGCGCTGGCGATGAGACCCAGGCCGACCAGAATGCCGGAACACAGCGTCAGATTGCGGATGCCGAAGCGTTCTTGCAGCTTGCCGGCGAACAGCGTGGCGAAGGCCAGGAAGAAGCTGGTGATGGAGAAGGTGGTGGCGACGTCCGCCAGCCCCCAGTGGAACTTGTCGACCAGCGGCTGGTTGAACAGGCTCCAGGTGTAGATGGTGCCCAGACCCATCTGACAGATGATGGTGCCGAGAACGATTAAGCTGCGATTTGCCGGTTTGGTGTTCATGGCCGGTCTCCTTCCTGTGTGTGCGTTGCCGGGCGTGAGCCGTTGGCTGAAATTTGCGGGGTGAATCTGTGTTCCCGCGGTATGGGCTTATTATATGGCCGGCGCCCCCGGCGGGCGGCGGATAGGGAATGAGTTGCACGATGGAAGGAATGAAATGCATTTTATACGGCGTGAGTTGCCGTTTTTGCGCCGAAAAGCGCGTGAAATGCCGGGGGTGACACGTGATCTACATCAAAGATATCAACGATTTATTGTTAATCACCGGTGAACGATTGTGGTGAAATTGTGAAGGATGCGTCTGCAAGGCGTAAATCGGCATTGCGCCTATAGAGCGGCGGCGAGCGCGGGACTATGTTATCTGCGATCGGACGAGGTCCGCTCTGCAGGAGTCCATGAAATGAAAAAAACGCTGTTGTTACTGGCCGCGCTGCTGGCGCTGCCGCTGGCGAGCCAGGCCGACGTGTCCATCGGCGTGAACGTGCCGGGCCTGTCGTTGCATATCGGCGATCGCGATCATCGCGGCCACTACTGGGACGGCTATCGCTGGCGCGATCCGCGTTGGTGGGCCGATCATCACCGGTATGAACGCCCGCGCGGGTACTATTACGGCCCGCCGCCACGGGTGATTTACTACGGGCCGCCGCGGCGCGACTGGCGAGATCGGCCGCATTACCGCATGCCGCCACCGCCGCCGCCCGGCTATTACTACCGTCCGGGCCCGCGCTGGTAAGCGCTTACAGGCGCATCAGCTTGCGAAACTCTTTCACCTTGCTGCGGCTGACCGGCACTTCAAACTCAAGATCGCTCAGCCGCAGAATGTAGGTATTGTTGAACCAGGGCACGATCTCGCGGATCTTGGCCAGGTTAACGCAGTAAGAGCGGTGGCAGCGGAAGAAATGTTCTTCCGGCAGCCGGCCGTAAAACTCGGTGAGGTTCATCGGCATCACGAACTCTTCCCGGCGAGTGTAGACCCGCGTCACCTTTTCATCGGCGGCGGCGTAATAGATGTCGTTGATGTCGGTAACGATGATCCGCTCGTCTTTGATCAGGTTGATGCTGTGGCTGCCGCGGCTCGGCGCGCTGGTCGGTTCCGCCGCGCCAGCGGGGCGATGATGCAGCGCCTCCAGCTTTTGCAGCATGGTGACGATGCGCGCCTCGTGATAGGGCTTGAGGATATAGTCGAACGCTTCGATCTCGAACGCTTCCACCGCGTGCTCTTTATAGGCGGTGATGAACACGATAGACGGGCGATGCGCGAATTTGCTGATGTTTTGCGCCAGCAACACGCCGTCCAGCGACGGGATGTTGATGTCGAGGAAAATGGCGTCGACCTGGTGGGTCTGCAGGTATTTGAGGACGTCGAGGCCATCCTCGAAGGTAGCGACGATATCGATATTGCTGTGTTTCTTGATCAGGTAGCTGAGTTCTTCCTGCGCGAGGAATTCGTCTTCCACGATGATGGCTTTCATGAGGCCTCCCCGATCGGCGGCGCGCTCGATTCCTGATGCAGCTTGCCGCCGTTTTTGCTGATGTAGAACGCGATTTCGGTGCCCGGCTCCAGGCGGCGGATATGCAGCCCTTCACCGTACAGCAGCGACACGCGGTGGTGTACGTTGAGCAGGCCGATATTGTGGCCCGGCATCTCGTTGCGCGCCACCCGATCGATGGTTTCCTGATTGATGCCGTGGCCGGTATCCTTCACCGATATTTTCACCCGGTCGCCCTGATCTTTCACCGCGATCACGACTACCCCTTTGCCCTTGCAGGGCTGGATGCCGTGCACGATGGCGTTCTCCACCAGCGGCTGGATCAGCAGGCTCGGAATGCGCACCGAGACGTCGTCGTCGATGTCGTAAATCACCGTCAGCTTGGCGCCGAAGCGCGCCTGTTCGATGGCGATGTAATCCTGGATCTGATGCAGTTCCTTGCGGATATCGATCAGTTCGTCGTTCAGCTCCAGGTTGTAGCGCAGGTAGCGCGACAGATTGATGATCAGCTGGCGCGCGGTGTCCGGATTCAGGCGGATGGAGGAAGAGATGGCGTTCAGCGCGTTGAACAGGAAGTGCGGGTTAATCTTGCTCTGCAGCGCGCGCATTTCGGCTTTATCCGCCATCTGGCGCAGATGCTCGATGCGCGAAACCTCCATCTGGGTGGAGATGATCTGCGACAGCCCGACCGCCATCACCTTCAGCGTGTTGGTGATCTGGTGAGCGTGGCAGTAGTAAATTTTCAGCGCGCCGGTCACTTCGCCCTTTTCCCACAACGGCACCACCAGCTGCGAATGGATCTGCGGCGCGGCCGGGTTTTCCAGGTTGTTTTTGATGATGATTTTGCCGTGGCGAATGCTTTCGCGGGTAACGCGGCTCAGCCCTTCGCGGCCGATCGGGTAGGCTTCGCGCCCCACGCCGACGTAAGCCAGCACCTGATGGGTATCAGTGATCGCCACCGCGTCGGCGCGGATGTCCTGGCGGATGATATCGCAAATGGTGGCCAGCGATTCGCTGTTGATGTTGCGAAAATAGGGCAGCGTCTTGTGGGCGATATCCAGCGCCAGCTTGGCCTGGCGCGCGGCGATCACCTCTTTTTCATCTTCGACGCTCTGCACCAGCAGCACGATCAGGCCGATGCACACCGTGCCGAGGATCATCGGCAGCGCGATCTGCGACACGATGTCCAGCCCAAGCTCGGTCGGCTTGGCCCACAGCACGATCAGCAGCATGGTGAGGGATTCGCACAGCATGCCGCCGACGATGCCGGCGCGCCAGCGCTGCTCTTTTCTCACCTTGAGGTTGATGTAGCCGGCGCTGATGCCGGCGATGATGCTGGTGATGAGGCAGGGCACCGAGGTGATGCCGCCGATGTCGATCAGATAGCGGTGCACCCCGGCGATGATGCCGGTGACGATCCCCACCCAGGGGCCGAACAGGATGCCGCCGGCCATGATGGCGATGACGCGCACGTTGACCAGCGATCCCTCAACGTTAATGCCGGAGTAGGTGCTGAACAGCGCGAACAGCGAGAAGATCGCCGTGACGATGCCGAGCTCGAGCGGCGTATGGTCTTCTTTTTGCAGCAGTTGGCGGAACAGCCGGGTGCGGGTCAGGAAAAACAGACAGATCAACATCAGCGCGGCGCGATCAAACACCGCCAACAGCATTTCAAAAAAAGGGTGCACGACGGGTTCTCGCTGCGGCCTACGGATGACGGCAGTATACCACAGCGAGAGAGGCCCGTGGCTGGGGCGGCGGTCAGCGCATGCCGAGCTGCGCTTTGCCCAGCGGCGTCAGCAGCTCGACGGTGGCGCGGCCCTCGAAATCGACCTCGAAATCGTCGGGGGCGAAGTCCGGCGGCGTTCTGCCGTCGATAAAGCTCGGCAGTTGGCGCTGCAGATAGGCGTCGTTTTTCTCGCAGCCCGGCGCGGCGGCGATGTACATCACGTTGCTGTCGAACTCGCCGTTATGTTCGTTCTCCACCGCGTGGATCACGTCGCAATGCCAAAATACCGTGTCGCCCGGCTCCAGATCGGGAATAGGGGAAATCCCGCTTAATAAAAGGGGATGCCATTTTTCCGAGATCGACAGCGCGCGGCCCGGCGCCGCATCGCACAGATCGTCGTCGGCGACGTCGTCCTGCAGCGCGCGCAGCAACACATAGGCCATGGCGTTGGCGATCGGCACCAGGTTCAGCGTGCCGGCGTTGGTGCGTTGCGGCGTCAGCGCCGTCCAGCCCTGGAAGGTGCGGAACATCGAGCAGACCGCCGGGGAGGCTATTTCGCGCACCTCGGTGCGGCCGTCGGCGGCGAAGGGATCGTACTGCTGCCAGTCGCCGGAGAAGACGTGGCGATACACATAGCGGAAATTCTCGTCCAGCCAGCGCTCGATGGTGCCGCTGTCGACGTGCGGTGACAGGCCCAGTGATGAGGAGTTCGGCGGGCGGCGGCGGGTGCGATCGGCGTAGGTGGCGACGCGGGTCGGATCGAAATGCTGCTTGCCGTTGCTTTCGGTGGCCCACAGGCTGTTGAGGAACACCTGTACCGCATGCATGCGCGCATCCTGCCGCGCTTCGACCTGCGGTTTTGACCAATAGATGCCGTAAATCTGCGGCTTGCTGGCGGCCAGCTTGCCGAAATAGTTGTCTTCGGCGGCGTTTTTCAACCGCTCGACGAAGTTGTTGCGATCGAGGTAATCGCCGATTTCGCGGTTCCAGCCCTCGGCTTTGGCGCGCGGAAACACCCCGCGAATAGCGCAGGCGCCGCGCTGTTTGATCAGCGCTTTTTGTTGTTCAGTGACGCGCTGCTGCAGGATATCTTCCGCGTCAATTTGCGGCACCGGGTTGTGGCCGGCGGCCAGTTCGCGGCGAATCTGTTCGACCTGGGCGCGGATGTTCTCTTCCAGCGCCTGGAATACGTCGCGATAGTTGGGCAATGCCTGGCGCAGCTGACGCTTGACGTTAACGATCGCCTGCGGAATATCGTCGATGACTAAAGAGGCCATGGTGTTCTCCTGATGCCGCGTGGGTAACGGCGGCGGGCAGTTGTAGGGAATCGGGCAAGACGTTATGGTTTTGTGGTTTTAACGTAAATGATTATCGGCAACCAATCGGGGAAAATAAAGAGATATCTTTCATTCGTAAGTTCCTCTTTTTCGTTTTTCGGAGATTTTATGAAGCTGGTCACTGAACGTCTGCAATTACAGTCGATAACCGCCGAGGATTGGCCGCTGTTTCTGCGCCTGTACCAAGATCCCGAGGTGATCCGTTACATCTCCGATCCGCGCAGCGAAGCGGAGATCCGCGCACGATTCGAGGAGCGCCTGCCGGTCTGGGACAAACACGGCGACCAGTGGCTGTGCCTGGTGATGCGTGAGAAGCACAGCGGAGAGGCGGTGGGCATTACCGGCTTTCGCCCGCACTGGGTGCCGTATCGGCAGGCGGAAGTGGGATACGGGAGTTTGCCTTCCGGGCAGGGCAAGGGCTATGGCAAGGAGTCGCTGCGGGCGGTGCTGGATTTTGCGGTGAACGCCTGCGGTTTTCACAAGCTGACCGCCACCGTGACCGCCGGCAACCTCGCCTCGCGCGGCCTGCTGGAGTCGTGCGGTTTCCAGCTGGAGGGCACGTTGCGCGACAACTACCGTCTGGCGGATCAGTGGTGCGACGACTGGCTGTTCGGGCTGCTGGCGGCGGAGTTTCAGAGCGCTAAATAAAAATATCGCGCCGGGTATCGACAAGCTCGTCGGCGCTGCGCTATGTTCGATATTCGGTCAGTTCGCTGGCCAGCGTCGCTCGGACGGTCCGGGCGCTAACGTCTATCGAGGAATCCCCTATGGCTGATAACAGTCCACAGCGCCGTTTCACGCGCATTGAACGCCTTCCCCCTTACGTATTCAACATCACCGCCGAACTGAAGATGGCCGCACGCCGTCGCGGCGAGGATATTATCGACTTCAGCATGGGTAACCCCGACGGCCCGACGCCGCCGCACATCGTGGAAAAACTGTGCGCCGTCGCCCAGCGCGACGACACCCACGGTTATTCCACCTCGCGCGGCATTCCGCGCCTGCGCCGCGCCATTTCGCGCTGGTATGCCGATCGTTATCAGGTGGATATCGATCCGGAAAGCGAAGCCATCGTCACTATCGGTTCGAAAGAGGGGCTGGCGCACCTGATGCTGGCGACCCTCGATCACGGCGATACCGTGCTGGTGCCGAACCCCAGTTACCCGATCCACATTTACGGCGCGGTGATCGCCGGTGCTCAGGTGCGCTCGGTGCCGCTGGTGGACGGCGTGGATTTCTTCGGCGAGCTGGAGCGCGCCATTCGGGAAACCATTCCGCGCCCGAAAATGATGATCCTCGGCTTCCCGTCCAACCCGACCGCGCAGTGCGTGGAGCTGGATTTCTTCGAGCGGGTGGTGGCGCTGGCCAAGCAGTACAACGTGCTGGTGATCCACGATCTGGCCTATGCCGATATCGTCTATGACGGCTGGAAAGCGCCGTCGATCATGCAGGTGCCGGGGGCGAAAGACATTGCGGTGGAGTTCTTCACCCTGTCGAAAAGCTACAACATGGCCGGCTGGCGCATCGGTTTCATGGTCGGCAATCCCGAACTGGTCAGCGCGTTGGCGCGCATCAAGAGCTACCACGACTACGGGACCTTTACGCCGCTGCAGGTGGCGGCCATCGCCGCGCTGGAAGGCGATCAGCAGTGCGTGCGCGATATCGCCGAGCAGTACCGGCAGCGCCGCAACGTGTTGGTGAAAGGGCTGCATGAGGCCGGCTGGATGGTGGAAAACCCGAAGGCGTCGATGTACGTCTGGGCGAAAATTCCCGAACCTTATGCCCATCTCGGTTCGCTGGAGTTCGCCAAACGCCTGCTGGCGGAAGCCAAGGTTTGCGTTTCGCCGGGCATCGGCTTCGGCGACTATGGCGATACCCATGTGCGCTTCGCGCTGATCGAAAATCAGGACCGTATTCGCCAGGCGGTGCGCGGCATCAAGGCCATGTTCCGCGCGGACGGGCTGCTGATGCCGGGCAAAGGCGGCGGCGCCAAATAATCCTGTCAGGCCGGACGTTTGTCCGGCCTTATTTTTTCCCGTCCCAAGGTTTTCTTCATTATTTCCCCATTATGCTCGACTACGCTGAATTTTATTTTTTTGGATAGAGTGTATGAGCAACCGCTATGCGCGATCGCAAATCGTTTTACATTGGTTGACACTGCTGATGGTGATCCTCACCTACGCGGCGATGTTGCTGAAGGATTCGGTGCCGGAGGCGTGGGCGCCGCTGGTCAAAAATCTGCACTTTAATTTTGGGGCTTCGGTTTTTGTCCTGATGCTGATTCGGCTGGCGGTGCGCACCCTCCACGCGACGCCGCCGACCACGCCGCCGCTGGAGGAATGGCAGGAAGTGGGCGCCAAGATCTTCCATTGGCTGCTGTACGTGGTATTCCTGATGTTGCCGCTGCTGGGCGTGTTAACCCTGGCCTACGGCGGGAAATCGTGGACTTTACTGGGGTGGCCGGTACCGCAATGGGTGACGCCGGATCCGGTGATGCGCAAGCTGGTTAAAACGGTTCATGAGACGCTGGCGAATATCGGCTACTTTATCATTGGCGCGCATGCGCTGGCGGCGCTGTATCACCACTACCTGCGCAAGGATGACACCCTGCGCCGCATGATGCCGGGCAAATAATGGCGAACGACGGAAACGACAAAGGGACGCTTGCGCGTCCCTTTGTCTGTGTTCCTGGTGTGGCTGCTGTCAGGCAACCATCAACATGAAGGTGCCAACCCAGGCAACCAGCATGAATGACACGCCCATCAAAAAATATTTCACTGAACAACTCCTGTCTGGAGTCCTCGCCAGCAATGATCCCGATTGTTGTGCTGAGTGTTTTATGGACAACCGGCTTGTCGGGCGGATTCTTCCAAGCGAAAGAACAACGTCCTCGAGCGCGGGGTGTCCGGTTGTCGCGCCTCATGCTCCGTGAGGTAAAATCCGAACCGCGACAGGATCGGCGCTAATGTACTCTCAATACTGGTCTGATTTCAATACTGTGTTTTTGATCACAATTTTAGGCTGTTTTTTAAACAGTGCGGGCTGTTTTATAACGCTTTTTATAAGCAAGCGACAGAAAGTAGCCCGCTGTGGCGGGCTTTAAAATCGGGTATTGCAATACGGCGGCAGGCGCTCAAGCGACGGCGTTGATGCCGGTCGCCAAAATGACCCAAAAAACGAGACAAGACAGCAGAATAACGGCCCAAATATGACGGCGACTCCACTCCATTTTTAGCCTTCGTTGTTGCGACAAGTGATTAGGTAGCCATCATATCGGCGCAAAACGGGGAAAATTTAGCCCCCTTGGATAATATTTCGCTTACATATCGCTAACTTATTGACAAACTTCGCTTATTGTCACGCGCACTTCGTAGCCCAGCAGATACAACGCCTGCTCCAACGCTTCAATCTTCGAGGCGTAGCCGATATCCAGCAACCGCTCCATTTGCCCGCCGTTGAATCCCAGCTTGCGCGCCAGCGCCGCTTTGCCGGTGTTTTTGCGCAGCATCGCGTTGTGCAGTTCGATCTTCAGCGTCACCAGCGCCGGCAGATGTACCCTCAAGTCATCGGTTTGCAGAGGAGAAGGGGCGGGCAGGGGCAGCCCTTCATCCATCGCGGCGGCGATGGCGGCCAGCAGGCTTTCCTGTGCTTCCAGCTCGATGTCTTCGCGTTTATAGCAGGCAGATTGCCACTCGGGGAAGTCGTGGAAACCGATCTGCCAGGCATCGCTGTCGCTATCGAAGGTGTAATGGGCGGGGTAGTGGCTGTACATGGCAATCCCTGATTGAAACCAGAATGAGGCGCTATTGTGACGGCATGCCCGGGAGATAGCCAGCATGAATGTATACGTGGGGAATTTAAATTGAACTGAATAATTATTAGCAGGCAAATTTAATTTTCGTGTTAACAATAGTCTTATTATTTTTCCAAGAAGGTAGATTATTTAATTGGGTGTTTGGATTAATATTCCTGTTGGCCGGTGATAATGAGAATTAAAATCAAATATCACACTGGTTTTTATATAATTTCACACGAAAGAGTGAAAATAAGAATATTGGTCATAAATAAATCCCATCTTATTGATTTGTATTGTTTTAATTTTTATTATTTCACTTATTGATAATTGTGAAATTCCAGTTTCAGGCAGATATCACCTGGCTGCGGTATTCATTGGCGGATTTATAAAATACTCTTTTTAGGCAAAGGCGCATTCGATTCTATTTAAGCGTGCGCCAGACAGAAATATTCATTACTCCATGCTTATTACCCGACGGCTCTAGCCGACTTTTCGGGTGCCTGCTCGCATTTCTACTTTGCCAGGACAGCAGCTCACGGATTAAAGGAATACCTCGTGCCTAAAGTTAACTCGCGTTCATTACGCTTTACCGAACGCCACGCTACCAAATATGCGGCGTCATTGCTGTTTATCGGTTTATCCCTGCCGGCCACCGCGCTGGCGGATGAACGCTATGACGCGCTGATCCGTCAGGCCAGATCGGGCGATACTGCGCCGGTGCTGGCGTATCTATCGCAGCGGCGCGCTCAGGAGGAGTTGAGCCTGCAGCAGCGAGCCGATTATATCCAGGTGGCCGGATGGGCCGGCCACGATGAAGAGGTCGTCGCGCTTTGGCGTGCCGACGGCGCCGCGCTGCAGCGGGATAGCGCCAGTCTGGCGACGGCGGCCCGCGCCTATCGCAACCTGAAGCAGTGGCAACCATCGCTGCGACTGTGGCGTACGGCGTTGCAGCTCGCTCCCGCCGACGGCGGCTTACAGCGTGGCTATGTGATGACGCTGGCGGATGCCGGGCAGGATGCGCAGGCGCAAACGGAGGCGTCCAAAGCGGAGAAACTGCTGGAGCCGGCGACGTGGTATCTGACGCGCGCCTATGTGGACCAGGCCGCCGGCCGCAGCTGGGCGGCGCTGGAAAACGCCACTCATGCCCGCGCGCTGGCGCCGTCCGACACCGGTATTCAGGCTTATTACGTGACGCTGCTGGCGGCGAATCGGGTCGCGGATCCGGCGCTGCGTGAAAGCCAGGGGCTGGCATTGCCGCCCGCGCAGCAGCGGCGCCTGCAGGCGGATGAAGCCGCCGAGCTGGTGCGGCTGTCGTTTATCGATGCTCGCGGCGAACAAGAACGTTTCGTCATCGCCGACCGCGCGCTGGCGCGCTATGACCAACTGCTGGCGCAGTGGCGGCCGCTGCCGGAGGCGCAGGACAGCTACCAACAGGCGCGCGTCGATCGCCTGGGCGCGCTGTTGGCGCGTTATCGAATGGCCGAAGTGGTGAGCGAATATCAAACCTTGCAGGCGGAAGGGCGCACGGTGCCGGATTATGCCCAGCGCTGGGCGGCGTCCGCCTACCTCTATCTGCAGCAGCCGGACAAGGCGCAGGCCATTTTCGGCCGCCTGAACGCCGCCGCGCCGCAGGCGGTGACAGCCGAAGACGAAACCGATCTGTTTTACGCGCAGGCGGAGAACGAACGCATCGATCAGGCGGCGTTGCTGGCGCAGCGCGTCAGCCAGCGCTATCCCTACGCGACCCGCCTGTACCAACTGCCGACGCTGGCCTACAACGATGACTGGCTGGTCGGCCAATCGCTGCTGGCGCAGTCGCGGGTTTATCAACGCGATCTGGCCGAGGCCGAACGGCAGTTGACCCATCTGGCGCGAACGGCGCCGGGCAATCAGGGTTTGCGCATCTCCTTGGCCAGCGTTTATTTGGCGCGCGGCTGGCCGCGTCGCGCCGAGGAGGAGTTGAAGCAGGTGGAAGGGCTGGAGCCGCGCAGCCTGCCGTTGGAGATCCAGCAGGGCTATGTCGCGCAGGCGTTGCAGGAGTGGCGCCAACTGGATTTGCTGGCCGACGACGTCATCCAGCGCGCGCCGGAAAGCGTTGCCGCTCAGCAGCTTGAACGTTCGCGCCGCATTCACCATATGTCTGAACTGCGCATCAGCGGCAATCAGGGCATTGATTCCGACGGGCCGGTCAGCGGCAGCCACGATTTCGGCATTCACGCCGCGCTCTATTCACCGCCGATCGACGACAACTGGCGGTTGTTCACCGGCTGGGGATTCAACACCGGCCAATTCGACGAGGGCAAGGGCATCAACCGCGATCTCAGCGCCGGCGCCGAGTGGCGCTCGCGCGATCTGTGGCTGGAGGCCGAGGTGGCCAACCGCAACTACGGCCACGGCAATGAGCTCGGCCTGCGCCTCTCATCCTGGTATGACCTGAATGATCAATGGCGCCTCGGCGGTTCGGTGGCGCGCCTGTCGGCCGAGACGCCGCTGCGCGCGTTGACCAACGGCATCAGCGCCAACGGCGGCAACCTGTGGCTGCGTTGGCAGCAGAACGAAAGCCGCGAGCTGCGCGCCAGCGTGGCGCCTTCGCACTTCTCGGACGGCAACAACCGGCTGGAGTACGGCCTGGAAGGGCGGCAACGGCTGCTCGCCGGCGCCCGCTATCGGCTGGACATGAACCTGACGCTGTCCGGCAGCCGCAACAGCAAGGAGAACGTGCCGTATTACAACCCGAAGCGCGACTTCACGCTGCTGCCGTCGTTAACGCTCGATCACACCCTGTATCGCCATTATCAGACCGAGTGGAGTCAGCAGTTCCAGGCCGGCGCCGGCAGCTATTGGCAGCGGGACTATGCGCGCAAGCCGATCACCCAGCTGGGTTACGGCCAGCGCGTCAGCTGGAACGGAGTGTTGGACGCCGGCGCGATGCTGCAGTTTGAGAAGCATCCGTACGACGGTAAACGCGAGCGGAACATCGGCGTGACGTTTGATCTGAATTATCGTTTTTAAAGGAATCATCATGCTTATTCGATCTTCACTTCTCGTGTTGGCCGCCTTGCTGACCACCGCCTGCAGTCAGGCGGACGTGCCGCGCTTCACGCCGCCGGCGGAGCGCCCCGTGGGGCCGATGGAACGGCCGTGGCCGGCCAACCGTTACGCGGTGCTGGCGTATCACGACGTAGAAGACGGCGCGGCGGACCAGCGCTACATGTCGGTGCGCACCAGCGCGCTCAACGAACAGTTCGCCTGGCTGAAGCAAAACGGCTACCAGCCGGTGTCGGTCGAGCAGATCCTGCAGGCGCAAAACGGCGGCCCGGCGTTGCCGAACAAGGCGGTGCTGCTGACCTTCGACGACGGCTACCGCAGCTTCTACAGCCGGGTATTCCCGCTGCTGAAGGCCTACAACTGGCCGGCGGTGCTGGCGCCGGTCGGCGTTTGGCTGGATGCGCCGGCCGGCAAGCCGGTCGATTTCGGCGGCCTGATGACGCCGCGCGATCGTTTCCTCACCTGGCAGCAGGTGCGGGAAGTGTCGGACTCCGGGCTGGTGGAGATTGGCGCGCATACCTACGCTTCGCATTACGGCGGCATCGCCAACCCGCAGGGCAATACCGAACCGGCGGTCGCCAATCGGCTGTACGACGCCAAACAGGGCCGCTACGAAAGCGAGAAGGAATACCGCCAACGCATCGAGAAGGACGTGGCGTTGATCACCCGGCGCATCACCGCCGCCACCGGTAAGGCGCCGCGCGTGTGGGTCTGGCCGTACGGTGCGGCCGGCGGCGTGGCGCTGGACATCGCGCGCAAGCACGGTTACCGCATGGCGCTGACGCTGGAGAACGGGCTGGGAGACGTCAACGCGCCTGAGAACGTGCCGCGCATGCTGGTGGCCGGCAACCCGTCGCTGACGAGCTTCGCCCAGCAACTGACGCAGATACAGAACCGACAGATCATGCGGGTGGCGCACGTCGATCTCGACTACCTCTACGATCCCGATCCGCAGCAGCAGGCCAAAAACCTCGATAAGCTGATCCAGCGCATCTACGACCTGCGCATCAATACCGTTTTCCTGCAGGCGTTCGCCGATCCAAAAGGCGACGGCAACGTGCGCGAGCTCTATTTTCCCAACCGCTGGCTGCCGATGAAGGCCGACCTGTTCAACCGAGTCTCCTGGCAGCTCTCTTCGCGCACCGGCGTGGCCGTGTATGCCTGGATGCCGGTGCTGGCATTCGAGCTGGGGCCTGACGTGCCGCGCGTGCAGCGCCTCGATCCGCAAAGCGGGCAGCTGTCGGTAGACGACAAGCAGTATCGTCGCCTGTCGCCGTTCAGCCCGGTGGCGCGTCAGCGCATCGGTGAGATCTACGAGGATCTGGCGGCCCACGCCACCTTCAAAGGGATCCTGTTCCACGACGATGCCCTGCTGTCGGACTTCGAAGATGCCGGCCCCGACGCCGTTGCGGCCTACCGTCAGGCCGGCTTCGCCGATTCGGTGGCGGCGATACGCCAGGATCCGAAGGCGATGGCGCGCTGGACGCGCTTCAAGAGCCGGGCGCTGATCGGGTTTACCCAGTCGCTGACCGAGCGGGTGCGGGCGATCCGCGGCCCGCAGGTGCAAACCGCGCGCAACATCTATGCGATGCCGGTGCTCGATCCCGCCAGTGAAGCCTGGTTCGGCCAGAATCTGGCGGATTTCCTGCAGGCCTACGACTGGGTGGCGCCGATGGCGATGCCGCTGATGGAAAACGTGCCGCGCGCCGACAGCGGCCGCTGGCTGGATCAACTGGTGGGCAAAGTGGCCGCTTACCCCGGCGCGCTCGATAAAACGGTGTTTGAGTTGCAGGCTGTCGACTGGCGCAAGGAGCGCCGGGTCAGCCTGGATGACGGTCAACTGCTGGCCGAATGGATGCGTCGCCTGCAGCGCAATGGCGCTCAGAGCTTTGGTTATTACCCTGACAACTTCCTCGACGATCGGCCTAAGCTGGATGCCGTTCGCCCGGTGTTGTCCTCAGCCTGGTTCCCACTGCCATGACCGATCGTTTAATTGCCTTATTTATCCTGTGTCTGGTGTTGAGCGTGCCTTTCGGCATCGTCCTGCTGTTTACCGGCGAAATGCTGCTCAACTTCGTGTTCTTCTGGCCGTTGTTCATGTCCGGCATCTGGATCGCCGGCGGCATCTATTTCTGGCTGCATCGTGAGCGGCATTGGCGCTGGAGCCCGGACATGCCCGCGCCGGCGCTGCCGGGCAACCCGTCGATCAGCGTGCTGATCCCCTGTTTCAACGAAGGGTTGAACGCGCGTGAAACCATTTCGGCGGCGATGGCGCAGCGCTATGACAATATCGAAGTGATCGCCATCAACGACGGCTCCAGCGATGACACCGCCGAGGTGTTGGACCAGTTGACGCTGGAGTTCCCCCGGCTGCGAGTGATCCATCTGGCGCAAAATCAGGGCAAGGCGATCGCGCTGCAGGCGGGCGCAGCGGCGGCGCGCAGCGAGTATCTGGTGTGCATCGACGGCGATGCGCTGCTGGATCGCGATGCGGCAGCCTATTTGGTGGCGCCGCTGTTGGCCAATCCGCATGTCGGCGCGGTGACCGGCAACCCGCGCATCCGCACGCGCTCCACGCTGATCGGCCGCATCCAGGTCGGTGAGTTTTCGTCGATCATCGGCCTTATCAAGCGCACGCAGCGCGTTTATGGCCGCCTGTTCACCATTTCCGGCGTGGTCGCGGCGTTTCGTAAGCAAGCGCTCACCGATGTCGGTTACTGGAGTCAGGACATGATCACCGAAGACATCGACATCAGCTGGAAGCTGCAGCTGAAGCACTGGGCTATCTTCTTCGAACCGCGAGCGCTGTGCTGGATCCTGATGCCGGAGACCTTGCGCGGGCTATGGAAGCAGCGCCTGCGCTGGGCGCAGGGCGGGGCCGAGGTGTTTTTAAAGAATCTGCGCAACCTGTGGGCCTGGGAGCACCGGCATATGTGGCTGCTGTTCGCCGAGTATTGCCTCTCCACGCTGTGGGCGTTCACTTACCTGGTCAGCGTGCTGATTTTTCTGGTCGGACTGGCGGTACCGCTGCCGGAGGGCATCCGCATCCACTCGCTGCTGACGCCGGCGTTTACCGGCCTGGTGCTGGGCGTGGTGTGCTTGCTGCAGTTCACCGTCAGTCTGCTGCTGGAGAAGCGTTATGAGAAGGGCTTCGGCCGCTCGCTGTTCTGGATCATCTGGTATCCGCTGGTGTATTGGCTGCTCAGCTTGCTGACCACGCTGGTGGCGTTTTCCAAAGTGATGTTGAAAGCTCGGCGCGGGCGTGCGCGCTGGATAAGCCCCGACCGGGGCATTGGGAGGATCAAAGAATGACGGACGTCCTGATTTATTCCGAGCGCGGCCTGCTGCCGCGTATGGTAGACAGCCTGCTGACGCTTTTCGCCTGGTGCGGTTTCCTTTATCTGTTCAGTCGCGGCCTGATGTCGGTAATGGATCAGCACGGGGTGGGTTCCGCTCTGTCGCTGCTGGAAGTGATCTCGCTGTATATCATTGTGGCGTTGTTCAATGCCGTCACTCTGATCGCCTGGGCCAAATACAACCAGTATTTCTCCCGTCGCAGGGCGGCCGACCGCTGGCGGAAACAGCAACAGAACACCCACATCGGCTATATCACGCCGGAGCTGACCCGGCAGTTGCGGCGTTTGCCGATCGCCGTGGTGTCCCACAACAGCGGCGGCGGCATCAGCCAGGTTAGCGGCAGGCTGACGGCGGCCGAACCAGCAGCGAACAAGGTGGTGCAGCTGCGTTAATCGTCAGCGTTGCCGTCCGGCTTGCGGCGCAGCCCGTCGGGCGGCAACAGCAGGGCGCAGATCATGACGGCCAGACTGAACAGCGGCAGCCAGCGCGCCACCGGACCGGGGGCGTAGTTGTTGAGCACCGAGCAAACGTAGCATGTTACGGCCAGCATCCAGCCGGGCAGGCCGATATCGTTGAGCCGAAACGCGGTTTTGGCCATAAACCACGCCACCAGGCCAAAACAGAACAGCGCCCACACCATGATGCACAGCAGATACAGCAGCACCGAGACGAATTCCTCGGTGTCGCCGTGCGCATGGGCGCGAAAATGGTTTTTATCCAGGTAGGTCGACAGAAACGACAACAGCACGATGCCAACGGCGAAGATCGCCAGCGAGAAAACAAAGGGTTTGCGCGAGATGCGCCCGCGGTAAAGGTCTTTGGCGAGTTGTCCGAGAGATTCCATCACAGTCCGTTGTCGTAATCATTGACCGCCCGGCGACGGCCGGATGGCAAGCAGCCGGGCATTTTAACGGGGCAAACGGGGGCGTCAAGGTGATAACTTTTCTCATTTAGTCGCGGTTGAGATTCCACGCGGTCGCACCGGGCGTCCTTTCACCGTGCAAAACGTCACAATTTGGCACGTTTGGCTACCTGGCGCGGTAATTGGCGGCATAATCCTGTTTGTTCGCGTTGAACAATGCATTAACATAACTCCCACTTATCTCTTGCATGGCTATATGGATATCCGATGCGTCACCTGGTTGCGCTTTTACCGCTGATTACCTTGCTTGCTGCCTGTAGCAGCACGCCGAAACCCAGTACCACCGCTACGCCGCAGAGCACCCCGGTAAAGGGCGGCTTTTTGCTGAGCCCGGTGCACAGCGGCGCGCCGCTGGGAGGGGATTTCGCCAATAACCCGAATACCGCGCGCTTTATCGATAAGATGGTGCAGGAACACGGGTTTGACCGGCAGCAGCTGCACGACGTGTTGGCGCAGGCTCGGCGATTGGACTCGGTGCTGCGGCTGATGGACAGGCAGGCGCCGACGCCGTCTACCCAGGGCCCAACCGGGCCGAACGGTTCCTGGCTGCGCTACCGCAACAAGTTCATCACTCCGGATAACGTGCAAAACGGCGTAGTGTTCTGGAATCAATATCAGGATGCGCTGCAGCGCGCCTGGCAGGTATACGGCGTGCCGCCGGAGATCATCGTGGGGATTATCGGCGTGGAGACCCGCTGGGGCCGCGTAATGGGTAAAACCCGCATTATCGACGCGCTGGCGACGCTGGCCTTCAACTACCCGCGCCGCGCCGATTACTTCGCCGGTGAGCTGGAAACCTTCCTGCTGATGTCGCGCACTGAAGGCGACGATCCGCTCGAACTGCGCGGCTCCTTTGCCGGCGCGATGGGCTATGGGCAGTTCATGCCTTCTTCCTTCAAAAGCTACGCGGTCGACTTCAACGGCGATGGGCATATCAACCTGTGGGATCCGGTCGATGCCATCGGCAGCGTGGCCAATTACTTCAAGGCGCACGGCTGGTCCAAAGGCGAGCCGGTCGCCATTCAGGCCAACGGCCAGGCGCCGGGGCTGGAAAACGGCTTCAAGACGCGCTACTCGGTCGCCGCGCTGGCGGAAGCCGGCCTAAGCCCGCAGGGCTCGCTCGGCGATAATCAGGAAGCCAGCCTGCTGCGGCTGGACATCGGCACCGGCTACCAGTATTGGTACGGCCTGCCGAACTTCTACGTCATCACCCGCTATAACCACAGCACCCATTACGCCATGGCGGTATGGCAACTGGGCGAAGCGGTCGGGCGCTCGGCGCGCGGCGGCTTCTGACGCTGCGTCAATAAACGAAAAAGGCCGCGCAAGCGGCCTTTTTTGCGTTCTGAGCAATCAGAAATCGTAGCGCAGGCGCACCACGGTCATATCGCCGAGGTTGTCGGTGCTCGATGTCAGCACATGCTCCACGTCAACGCGGAAACCGTAGTCAAACTGCACGGTAACCCCGAGGCCGTTGTCGATGCGCTGGTAGTTGCGGCCGGTGATGTATTCCAGGCGGTCGCCCATGAAGTACGGCATCACCGATTTCACCGCGTACTGGCCAACCGGCACGGTATAACCGGCCAGGTATTCGATACCCCATGCGTCGCCGGCGAAGTAATTATTGATGTCGGCTTTCTTGGTGGTCAGGAAGTCGTTGTAGTAACCGCCGCCGAAGGTGAGGGTCCAGTTGTCCGGTTTCCAACTGATGGCGGTACCGAAAATGTTCTGGTCATAGCTCTTGCTGCCGCTGGTGGACGGATTGCGCATTTCGGCGCGGGTGTAGTTCCAGGCGGTGCCCCAGGTCAGGTCCTGCGTAATGTGGTAATCCACGCCCAGTGAGCCGCCGCCTTTGCGCTTGTAGCGCAGGCCGTTGCCCGGCAGATAGTCGCTGTCGCTGAATAGGTACGAAGCGTAAACGTCCGCATCGCCGAAGCGGTTCTTGTACTTCAGCATTTTGCGTGAGCGGTAAGAGCCGTCGTAGTCGCCGTTGATGCCGTTGCCCGGTGCCTGGGCCAGCATGTCGTAGTCCCAGATATCGGTTTTGGCGCCAACCACATCGTAGTAAACGCTGTTCTGCTGACCGAAGGTCATCTGGCCCCAGGTGTTGCTTTTCAGGCCGGTGTACAGCATGCGGCGGCTGGTGTTTCTCGCGCCGTCGGCATAGTGGTGATCCCAGTCGAACAGCGCCGGAATGTTCACGCCCAGCTCGTAGTAGCTGATCCAGCTGATATCGTCGAACAGGTAATAGTCCGCCGCGAAACGGAAGCGGGTGCCGCCGTCGAAGCCGTTACGCTTGTAGGAGCCCTTGTCACCGTCACCCGTCATGTTGTTGAACTGCGGACGGATACTGCCGCCAACGGTGAAGTTCAGGCGGCTGAGCGGATCGCCAGCCTGCGGATCCTGCTTCAGCAGGGTGATTTCCGCCTGAGCGGCGAACGACGCGCTGCCGATCGCCAGACCCAGCGCCACCGCTTGAGTCAATACGCGCAATTTCATTGCCATGTGTTATCCCTGTTTTATGTATGACCGCCCCCATCAGCGCCGCCATGCCGATGTTTTGCGCAGAACGCTGCGTTTTCACGCATTTTGACGGTTTTTTTGGTGTTTTAGCGGCGGGCGGCATTTGTAACATAAACGGTGACATAAATAATTACTTTTCTTGCTAATTGTTGGCCGGTTTTTGACCATTTCGTGCGGTGAAAAGGGCCGTTTTTCATGCCTTTCGATTCGGATGAATTCATCTAACGCCAAGGTTTATATTTTTCATTTGTCAGTCATCGGCGTCAGCCTGTAATTTTATCCGTGCAAGAGATAATTAATTTCAGCCTGTCACCGCCGTATTAACGTTAGCCTTTTTCTGCGTAATCGGTCGGCAGGAATAAGCGATTGGGAGGTCGCCATGAGAAATCTGTTCATGTTGTTGGTGGGGGTGTTTTCATTACCGGCGATGGCGGCGGAATCGCACGTTTGTCATTCTCAAGCTTATGATTATGCAGAGGTTAGTAAGGTCAGGTTGTCTGACGATACCCAGTTTTCCTGCCGCGGCATAGGGCGCCTGACGATCCCGGAACTGGCGCGCAAAGGATGGAAGGTGATTCATTTGGCGCAGCAAACCGAATATACCGACTCCGTCGACAGCGATGGTGAGGTTATTAAAATTTATCAGGAAATCGTGGTGTATAAAGAATAACGCGACGGCAGCCTGTGATTATTTCAACGGCGGCGAGAATCCTATTATGAATGCAAGAATCGGTATTGACGGCAGGGCTGCGGCCGCCATGGTGGTGCTTTGCGCCATCTGGGGAATGCAGCAGGTGGCGATCAAGGCTGCCGAGGCGGATGTGTCGGCGGTGCTGCAAATTGCCATTCGCTCGGGTCTCGCCGCGTTGGGGGTATACCTGCTGGCGCGTTGCCGCGGCGAGTGTTTCACCTGGGATCGCGCCACGCTGAGCGCCGGTTTGAGCGTAGGGGCATTGTTCGCGCTGGAGTTCTTTTTTGTCTCCGAAGGGTTGCGCTATACCAGCGCCTCGCATATGGCGGTGTTTTTGTACACCGCGCCGCTGTTTTCCGCCCTTGGCCTGCATTTCCTGATCCGTCAGGAGCGCCTGTCGCCGCTGCAGTGGCTGGGCATGCTCATCGCCTTTGGCGGCGTGGTGCTGGCCATATCGGGCATGGCCGAGGGAAGCGGCGGGGCCGATCGGCTGAAAGGCGATTTCTATGGCCTGCTGGCGGGGATCGCCTGGGGCGGTTCTACCCTGGTGATCCGTACCACGCGCCTGGCGGAGTGCCCGGCCAAACAGACGCTGCTGTTCCAGTTGACGGGCGCCTGTGTACTGCTGTCGCTGCTGGCGCTGGCGACGGACAATTTGCACGTTGTCCTGAGCCCCGTGGCCTGGAGCAGCCTGTTGTTCCAAACGGTGATCGTGTCGTTTTTCAGCTACCTGATCTGGTTTTCACTGTTGCGCCGTTATCAGGCTTCCTCGCTGGGCATTCTCACCTTTATGACGCCGGTATTCGGCATCCTGGCGGGGGCCGTCATTCTCGGCGAACCATTGCAAATTGAATTTGTATTGGGTGCCGTGCTGATCGTACTGGGGTTAATCGTAGTGAGTTGTTCATATCTTATTTATGTTGACCGAAGGGTGGCACCAAAAATATAAATTATGGATGTTGATGTACAGAACTACCAAATAAGCTGCGAAAGCCAATTCATTATTCAGCTGCAAATATCCCGCTATGCCTGGGGTGTGCCGCTGATTACGCTCAGCGATAACGGTGATTTTACCGTAATAAGAAGCCGGAGTTGGGCGAGGTTGGCTAATGGGATGCAATTGGAGGTTTATTATTTTGCCAATAATACCCTGCTGGCCTGGGATAAAAACCGCAAATATATCTCTTATTCAAAGGCCGGCCGGCTCTACGCCTGCGCGCTGCATTTTTCTTATTCTCCCAAAATAGAGCGCTAACCCTCCGGCCATCAGACCAGAGGGGAGATTTTCATGATCCACTGCTTAAACGCGAGGATCTTCGGCCACTGCCGCTCGGAGATGGTCGAGGTAAAATAGCAGTGTTCGCAGGGCACGGTCATATCGGCGAATGGAATGATCAGCTCGCCGCTTTTGATCCAGTCCTGCACCAGATTAAGCCGCCCCATGGCGACGCCAAGGTGCCGCGTAGCGGCCAGCACCGCGAGATCGGAACGGTCGAACTCCATACTTTTACTGTCGGTATCCAGTCCCAGCGCAAAGTGTTGTGACCAGGTTTGCCACTCATCTTCGCCGGAGTTGTAGCGATCGTGCAGCAGCGTACAGTGAGCCAGGTTTTCCGGCGCACTATACAGATTGTGTGCGGCGGCGTACTGCGGCGTGCAGATCGGCACCATCGATTCCTGCATAAAGGCCTCTTCCAGATGCCGCCCCGAGCGCAGTTTGCCGAAGTACATCGCCAGATCCACGCCGCGGTTGGCCAGGTTGATGATTTCCTGCCCGGTCAGAATGTTGAGGTGAATGGTGGGGTGTTGGGCGATAAAGTCGCCGATGCGCGGCAGCAGCAGACATTGCACCAGGGACGGGTGCGAGTAGAGGGTCAAGGTCCCCGTCAACTCGCGATTTTTAATGTCCAGGATTTCCTGATTCAAGGTGTTGAAGGAACTGTCCAGCGCCCATTGCATGCGCTCGCCCTCCGGCGTCAGCGTAATTCGGCGATGAAAGCGTTGGAATAGCAGAAAACCCAATTCCTTTTCGAGCAAATTAATGCGGTGGCTCACGGCGCTGGGGGTGATCGACAATTCTTGCGCCGCCAGCGCAAAAGATAAATGACGGGCGACGCATTCGAAAGTATGTAGCCGGGAAAATTGATAGCTGGTCAGCGGGGTTGCCCGCTGCGAATGTTTTTTACTGGGGAACATGCTATTTCTCCATGCGCATAATACGGCAATGTTAACATTTAATGGCGCGGAGGATAAACCCAGACTGATTGATATATTCAGTTTTTACGCTGAGAGATATCGTTATGTTGAAGGGAAATTCACTTGCTTGCATAACAACCGGAAATAACAGGCAGTGGGCGCACTGAGTGAGAGGGTTATGATAATCAGCAATAGGACGAATATAATAAAAAGACGTGCCGTTAAGCAGCGAGTAAAGACGGTGTGCGCAGCCTGAACGATAAAGGCTCATGTTCCCTGCGGGATATAACGTTTTCGCCGCAATAATTTGTCGCATGGCGACACAGAATACGCGTTAATCCCAGCGGCAAACGAGCGGAGGCATCAATCGATAATACTGCGCCCCCTCAGGCCGATAGAACTGCGCCCGGTGGTTACCCTCCGGGCGCGACATTCAGGGAAAAGCGGTTTGCTCGCCGGCGCGTATCAACGGCGGCGCAGCAGCAGGCCGGCCAACAAACCTGCGCCGGCAACGAGTGCCAACGCGGCGAGGGGGTTTTTCTTCATCATACCGCCGGCGCAGCTCAGGGCGTCGCCGTATTTTTCTTGCAGCGCGCCCACTGCCTGGCGCGTGACGCCTTCGGCCTGCCAACGTTCGTTACCGCTGACGTCACCTGCGATTTCCTGCGCTTTGCCCGCCACTTTGTCCATCATGCCATTGGCTTTTTCGCTGTTCATTATGATGTGCTCCTAAGGTTCGATCCGTTTGGCGTTCGCACAGAGCGAAAGCCTGCATTTGCACCGCCATGTTATGCACTTCACTTTTGGCCTATAAGGGGCGTTTGCATCTGTTTGGGTAGTGCATTTGCAGGCTACTTGCCGTTCCTGGAGGCCGCTCCGCCGGTAAACAGCCCGCGCTCTCTGGCCCAGACGATGGCTTCGCTGCGGCTGTGCACGCCGAGTTTGGAATAGACCGTCGCGACATGATTGCGGATGGTGTTGAGCGCCAGATTGAGACGCGCCGCGATTTTCTTGTCCGGCAGCCCCTCGCAAATCAATTCCAGCACATCGCGCTCGCGTGGCGTGAGATCGCTGGCGGTGAGTCCAGCCTGGTCGGGCCGGTTGATGCTTTTCACGTTGGCCAGTTTTTCGATCAGGGTTTGGCTGAACCAGGAGGCGTCCTGCATCACTTCTTCGATGGCGCTTACCAGCTCCAGCTCCGAGCGTTTGCGTTCGGTAATGTCCATGAGCACCAGCAGATAACAGGGCGCATTGTGGATGCTGACGGCATCCGCCGAGGCCACACAGTCAATCGACTCGCTCCCCTTCTTGCGCACCCGGATGTCCAGCCCTTCGACGTTGCCGCTTTTTTCCAGGGCGGCAAACAAACGGCGGTTCGCCTCCGGATCGTCAATAAACGGGATCTCTCCGACCGTCTTGCCGATCAAGTCTTCGGCGGCGTACTCGGTGGCGCGGGTGAAGGCTTCGTTGACATCCAGCACGCGCCGTTCGTGCGCGGTACATAACAACGTCGGCACCGGGCTCAGGCGAAATGCCTTGGCGAACCGCTCTTCACTTTCTCGCAGCGCTGATTCCGCCTGGCGTCGGGGTTCGAGATCGGTGAACGTGAACAGCATGCAGTCGTCTTCATTGATATCCAGCGGTTGGCCGGCAACCACCACCAGCTTGCTTCCTCCGCCGGGCAGTTTCAGCTCGGCCTCCATCTGCGGGATGGTGGCGCCTTCCCCCAGGCGCTGCACCGCCAGCTCTTTGTGCTCCGCCTGTTCCAAAACGTCGAGTTCATAAACCGAACGCCCCATGACCTGTTCACGCTGATAACCCGTCATATCAAGGAAGCCCTGGTTGACCTTGACGTAGCGCAGGTCGCTGAGCCGACAAATGACCGCCGGCGCCGGATTGGCGTTGAAGGTTTTTTCAAAACGCTGTTCGGCGCTGGCCCACTCCGTCGCGTCGCTCAGGATCAGCGCCAGCAGCTCCGGCTGCCCCTGCGCATCGGTGATAATCAGGCTCCGCAGGCGGTGCACCCAGAAGCTGTCCGGATCGTCGACCTGCCGAACCTCCACCACCACATCGGTGAAGGTTTCGCCTTCGGCAACCCGGTTCAGCGGGTACTGTTCCAAAACCAGCGGATGATTGTTGCGATAGCGCAGGGCAAAACGCGCCGCGTACTCGCCGGCATCGGCCCCCAGAGCTTTCTGATGACTCACGCCATGCATGGCCAACGCGGCCTCGTTGGCCCATAGCAAGGTTTGATCGGTATCCGTCAGGATCACGCCGTCGGACAAGCCGGAGATGATTTGCTGCAGGTGGCCGCGGTGGGTTTCGCTGGCCAAAACGGATTGGCTCATGTGTTCTCCGCTAGACAGAAGGGGGACGGCCGCTTAAGGGGGCCGCGGGTTACGCTACTCGCTGAGCAGCTTAGTGCATAACGTGCGTATTCGCAGGGTGTGAATGCACTAGGCATTCTGATGCAAATGAACCGGGACGGCCGACAACGCCGCGCGGCAGACTGAATTTGTCTGCGCGGTTATCCGCCGTGCGTGCAATCACTTGTCCAGAAAATATAAGGAACAACGATGACCACTGTCTATGAATCAAATCGCTTAGCGTTTCAGGTGTCATGGGGCTCGATATTGGCCGGGAGTGCCGTGGCGCTGGTGACTTATCTGACCTTCAGCGTGCTGGGCACGGCTATTGGCGCTCAGGCCGTGGATATGATGCAACAGGGCAACCCGTTGAGCGGCTTTGGCACCGGCACCGGGATCTGGCTGCTGGTTTCAACGTTGGCATCGCTGGCCGCAGGCGCGTTCGTCGCCGGCCGCGCCGCACCGAATCGCGGCGGCTTGCATGGTTTGCTGAGCTGGGCGATCACCACCTTGCTGACCACCTGGCTGATGGTTTCATTGGCGAGCGGCGTGGTGGGGCTGGCGGGCAGCGCGGTGGGCAAAGGGCTTTCGCTGGCGGGCAGCGGCCTGGCGGCGGCGGCGCCAAACGTGGGCGAAGGCCTCAAGCAGCAGCTGGATAAAAAGGGCATCAGCCTTGACTGGGGAAGCCTGGAAAATCAGTTGAACGCCACGCTCAAGCAGACCGGCAAACCGGAACTGGATCCGTCTCGGTTAGAACAGAAGGCCGATAGAGCGACCGCCGATGGCAAACAATCGGCCATGGATGCGGCTGCCGATCCGGCGCAGGCCGCCTCTGAGCTTAAACAGTGGTTCGACCGCGTCAAGCAGTCCGGTGAGCCGACGTTGAGCGCGGCCGACAAGGATGCGTTGGTGAATATCGTTGCGGCGCGCACCGGCAAGAGCCGCGATGAAGCGAGCCAAATCGTCGATAACTACGCTCAGGCTTACCAGCAGGCGGTGCAGAAAGTGGAAAAACTCAAGGCCGAGGCCGAACAGAAAGCGCGTGAAGCGGCCGATGAAGCGGCCAAACAACTGTCTCGCGCCGCGTGGGGGTCGTTGTTGGTGCTGCTGTTGGGCGCTGCGTTGAGCGCCGGCGTGGGGCGGATTGCCGAATCAACCCGCCGCACTGTCGCGCGGTAAGTTGAGATGAAAAAAAATCTGTCGTGCATCTCGCTGAATTATCGAAAAGTAGCGGGGGCCTCAGCTCCCGTGCTCGTCATCGATTTCTGCAACGAGAACAACGAGCGTTATACCCTGCGCTACAACCTGCCGCCGGATACTCCGGAGCGCACCGAGCGGCGGGTGTCTTTGCTGCTGTACCTGTTGCGCAAGCACAGGTCCGCAGAGATCGACAACCTGGCTGATTAATCAGGCCGTTAATGAAAAGCCCTGCCTCGCGAGCCGGGCTTTTTGTTTGCGGCCGCCGGCCGTTCTGACAACAAGGCGCGGGCGAGTCGGCTCGGTACTTTGCCGGGGGAGAGATGGGCGATTCATGGGCGTAGACAGGGTTCCCAATGGGCGCGGTTTGTAAAATAGGGCATCGAGCAAGGTTTGTTAAGATATCCGTTTTCTCTGCGCAGGAACGATAAAAAAGAAACGCGCTATTGCGATGCGAGATTATTGAGACCGATGTTCAGCCTTGAGCTTATTCCTCCCGTCTTCTTTGACTGCCGGCCATACTTTTATATCTCTTCCGCAGTACGTTTTATCGGCGGGCCAAGCATATAAAATGCGTTTTCATTTGTGATGATGAAATTCCTATTCGGCCATGAAATCTGGCTGTAAAAAACACTTTAAGGTAAAACAATTAGCAAAAAGTGTGATTCTACCTGGCGTGGCAAGTGCATCTTTGATGAGTGCACTTTACGCGAGTTGATTTTGTTTTATGGGTTTCTTGCGGAGAGATTTATATAACATGATCATTTTCAGTTATTTATGCGATAGTTTTTCCTATGACGAAAAAAATGAATTGACAGGCTGGTTTTTTTTAGGATTAATCTTAATGACTTGGTTTGGTTGGTTAACGATTTTAATAAAAAGGACGCGAATCTTATAAAAGCAAGGAGCACATATGGATTACAGAAAAGATATTCTTTTGCAGGTATTGGAATATATGGAAAAGAATATTGTTGAGGGGCTGTCAGTTGAAAAGGTTTCCATTATCTCAGGTTACTCTAAATGGCATTTGCAACGGCTGTTTAAGCATTATTTTGGTATAACGCTAGGGACTTATATAAGGAATAGAAAACTGAGTCGCTCTGCTATTCTGCTCAAACAGCACCAAGGGAACATATTGGATGTCGCCCTGGCATCCGGGTTTGCCTCACAACAATGTTACACGCGGGCATTCAAACGTTTCTTTGGCGAAACGCCCAACAGCTTTAGAAACAGCCGGGGGTGGGATTTTTCCACGCAGATCCCCCCGTATGGCAACGATAAGAAACCCTATTTCTATCACACGGTCATGCCGGATGACATTGAGATGTTAAAGCATTACAAATCGCTGATTTTTCATTCTATAAGAAAATTCAGAGATGCCGGCGACATTGCCCAGACCAATGAGAAATGGTTAAGCAAGCAGCGGGGGGCATGTAATGTGGAAAAGAAAAGGAGTAATAAATGGCATTCCAACAGCAAGGGGCAAGAGGTTTTCCATTCCATTTTTAACTTCTATATCCCTATGGGTAAATATATTGTCATTCCCTTTACGGGGGAGTTGTCAGAATATATTGACTTTTTCGATGTAATGTATGACGCTTATCTGCCAGCTATCAATGTCAAAATGCGGGAGAGCTTTTTTATAGAGTTATACAGGCAAGAGGATCTAAATGGGAAGGTTGTCAATGTCGATATACTTATTCCTGTGACATAGTGATGAGGCAAGAAAACATCATGAATAGAGAAAAACCTCTCGACTCGATTAATAAGCGGCCTCAAGCTCGCTTTATGCTATCTTCTATATTGTCTGCACCTGGCCGAACAATCGTTGCCGGCTTAGGCCGGCCGGGCATTCAATTAACTGCGGTGTTAATTTTTCTCATGTTTTCAGGAAATGCGATGGCCAATAATCGGGAACATCAGCAAATAGCGTTAGTCGGTACCTGGACCCATATTCCGGATGCGCCTGCGGTGCAGAAACCGGCAAGACCCAGTGAAGGGCTCTATCGCCTGACGGTTAATGGCGACGGCACGTTAACGCTGCTCGACGTGGTTAAAATGAAAAGCCCATCGTGGATCGTAAAATCTCGCGATGGCCGTTTCGCCTATGCCACCAATGAGGAGAACGCGGGAACGGTGACCGCCTTGGCAATAGACGACGCTGGCAGCGTGCGGGTGCTGAATACGGTGAACAGTGCGGGCCAGCAGCCGACGCACGCCACCCTCAGTCCGGATGGCAAGTTTCTGTTTGTCGCCAACTACTCCGTCGCCAAAGGCGGCGCGGGGATGACGGTATTGCCAATTGGCAGTGACGGCAAACTGGGTGAACGGGTGCAGCATTATCCGTTTATATCAGGTTCTGGCGTCGTGCAGGGGCGCCAGGAAGGGGGCCATGCGCACTCAACCACCTTCAGCCGCGATGGTAAATATCTGTATGCGGCGGATCTCGGCGGGGACAAGCTGCACGCCTATCGCTATCGCTCGGATAGCGCACAGCCGTTACAGGCGGATGCATCGCGCGATGTCAGCTTTGCGCCAGGCGCCGGCCCAAGGCACATGGTGTTCTCGCCGAAAGGCGAGTATGCCTATGTCATCACCGAAATGGCGGGTGAAATCGAGGCGTTTACCGTCAGTGACCATCGATTGACGCTACAAGGAAAAGTGAAACTGAACGGTGGGCAGGATTCCGCGGAGGCGAAAAGCGGCGGAGCCATTATCCTCAGCCCGAGCGGGAGATATCTTATTGCCACCAATCGCGGTGCCGATAACCATTTGCTGGTATTAAAAATTGGTGGGGATGGGCTGCCAGGGGAGACGACGCGCTATGAGGCCGGCGGCATTGAGCCGCGTGCGCTCGCTTTCGATGCCACCGGCAACCATCTTTATGTCACGAACGTGTTCACCAATACCGTTACGCTGTTCGATTTCGATGATGAGACGGGCGAGTTGAAGGCCAAAGGTGAGGCGGCGACGATTTCTACGCCGACGGATATCAAGTTTTTCAATTAATGCCAATCATAACGCGCGGAGGAAATCGGGTCTGAGGCGTGGAGAAGGGGGATTGCGGGTGCGGATGATGGGGAATGGCTTGATAATAAATAATGGTGTCCCCGACTGGAATCGAACCAGTAACTAGCCCTTAGGAGGGGCTTGTTATATCCGTTTAACTACGGGGACGCTGCGGGCTGGCAACCGAAGCTGCCGAGGCATTATACCTTTTTTTACCCGCAGAATAAGCGCTTAGCGGCGCGTTTGCTCAATACCTCGCCAGTTAGCGCCGAAATTTCCTCGCCTAACCGACGGCGATCACGGTTTTTCCCCGCCGTGGCGCCGTTTTTCCTGTTGCTGACGCGCCGCCCGTTTTTGGGCGCTCAAATCGTTGCGGATCTGCGCATGGCTTATCAACGCAAAGATAAAGGTGCCGCCGATGATGTTGCCCGCCAGCGTCGGCAGGGCGAACGGATAGACGAATTCCTGCCACCCAATCGCGCCGTTGAACACCAGATAGAGGATCTCTACCGAACCGACCACGATATGGGTCAGATCGCAAATCGCCACCAGGTAGGTCATCAGCACGATCACCCAGATTTTCGCTCCGCCGGCGGCCGGGATCATCCATACCATGGTGGCGATGATCCAGCCGGCCAGGATGCCGTTGGCGAACATTTCTCCCGGCGTATGGCGCATCACCTCTTCGCCCAGGCTGATGAAGGCGCCGCGCGTTTCGGCGTCGAACAGCGGCATATGGGTAAACGCCAGCGCCGCCAGCCCGGTGCCGATCAGGTTGCCGAGCAGCACCACGCCCCACAGGCGCAGCAGGATCAGCAGGTTGCGCGGCGTGGGTTTGTGCATGATGGGCAATACCGCCGTGACGGTGTTTTCGGTAAACAGCTGCTGGCGCGCCATAATGACAATGATAAAACCGAAGGTGTAGCCGAGGTTCTCGATGAAAAAGCGGCTGGGATCGTCCGGCAAGCGGGCGTGGAAAATGCCTTTCGCCGCCAGCGAGGCGCCCATCGACAGCCCGGCGGCGATCGCCGACCACAGCAATGCCAGCCCGTCGCGCTCCAGCTCTTTTTCGCCTTCCATCCGGATCTGTTCATGCACCGCCGCCGCGCGCGACGGCAGATTCTCTTCCCTGACTTCGATTTCGCGCTTGCCCTGTTCCTGTTCTTCGCTCTCTACCCGCATCGTCTCATCCTGCTCGTGCTCCTGGCGTTGCTGTTCGTTCATGCTGTCGCTCCTGCTCAATAAGGGTGAGGTCACGTCATTAAGCGTAGTTGCCCGGCCTAAATGCGGCGAAATACAGAAAAAGGTAACAAGAGTTAAAATCCGCCGCTTTTTTCCGCGCATTCTTGATCCTGCTCGCCATATTGGCCCCTCGGCGCGCCCCCCGCGGGCTGCGTGTGGTGAAAGGCTTATGCTATGATTCGCTATCCCAAAGAAAAATATGAGTTCCCCGATGCTGGAAGCCAAAAGTCTGAGTTGCGTGCGTGATGAACGCATCCTGTTTAGCGAGCTAAGCTTTTCAGTTCAGCCGGGCGATATCATTCAGGTAGAGGGGCCGAACGGCGCGGGCAAGACCAGTTTGCTGCGCATCCTCGCCGGTCTGGCGCGGCCGGACGGCGGTGAGGTGTGCTGGCGCGGGCGTGACACGCTGCGCGCTCGCGCGGATTACCAGCAAGATTTGCTGTTTATCGGCCATCAACCGGGCATAAAAGCCGTATTGACACCCTTCGAAAACCTGCAGTTTTATCAGGCGGTGCGCGGCGCGGTCGAGCATCAGGCTATCTGGCGCGCGCTGGAGCAGGTGGGGTTGGTGGGCTACGAAGATCTGCCGGTGGCGCAGCTTTCCGCCGGGCAGCAGCGGCGCGTGGCGTTGGCGCGCCTGTGGCTCAGCGCGGCGCCGCTGTGGATCCTCGATGAGCCGCTAACGGCGATCGATAAACAGGGCGTGGCCGATTTGATTAGCCTTTTTGAGCAACATGCGCAGCGGGGCGGCATGGTATTGTTGACCACCCATCAGGATTTGGCCGGCGTCAGCCAAACGGTGGGCAAAATTCGTTTGGCGGAACACGACGCGGGGAGTTTGTGATGTTTTTGACCCTGGTGCGTCGCGAACTGAAAATCGCCTGCCGTAAAGGTTCGGAGATCGTCAACCCGCTGTGGTTTTTCCTGATTGTGATCACGCTGTTCCCGTTGGGGATTGGCCCGGAGCCGCAGTTGCTGGCGCGCATTGCGCCGGGCATCGTATGGGTGGCGGCGCTGTTGGCCTCGCTGCTGTCGCTGGAGCGGCTGTTTCGCGACGATTTTCTCGATGGCTCGCTGGAGCAACTGTTGCTGCTGCCGACGCCGCTGCCGATGACGGTGCTGGGCAAAGTGTGTGCTCACTGGGTCGTGACGGGATTGCCGCTGCTGATCCTGTCGCCGCTGGTGGCGCTGCTGTTGTCGCTTGATATGCAAACCTGGCTGGCGGTGGCGGGTACGCTGCTGCTCGGCACGCCGACGCTGAGCCTGATCGGCGCTATCGGCGTGGGGCTGACCGTCGGCCTGCGCAAAGGGGGCGTGCTGCTCAGCCTGCTGGTGCTGCCGCTGTATATCCCGGTGCTGATCTTCGCCACCGGCGCGATCGACGCCGCCGCGATGGGCATGCCGATCGACGGTTACCTGGCGATACTCGGCGCGATGCTGGCGGGCAGCGTGACATTGGCGCCGTTTGCTGCCGCAGCGGCGCTGCGAGTGAGCGTGCACTAGCTAACAAATTGAATGAACAGACGGGGCAAGGCCGGCAAGAGCGTACCCCGCAGAAGATTTTCGCCGTTTCGAACGCTCGAGGCGGCCGACGCATAAAAATTACCGTGAGCACTGACGACAATGTGGAAATGGTTACATCAACTGGCGCGGCCTGAACGGCTGTATCATGTCTGCGGCCGCTTTATCCCCTGGCTGGGGCTGGCGGCGGCGGCCTGCCTGCTGCTTGGCTGGGCCTGGGGCTTTGGTTTCGCGCCGAAGGATTATCAGCAGGGCGACAGCTTCCGCATCATTTATATTCACGTGCCGGCGGCCATGTGGTCGATGGGCATCTATGCCTCGATGGCGGTGGCGGCGTTTATCGGCCTGGTGTGGCAGATGAAAATGTCCGATACCGTGGTGGCGGCGATGGCACCGATCGGCGCGGTGTTCACCTTTATCGCGCTGGTGACCGGCTCCGCCTGGGGCAAGCCGATGTGGGGCACCTGGTGGGTATGGGATGCGCGGCTGACCTCCGAGCTGGTGCTGCTGTTCCTTTATATGGGCGTCATCGCGCTGTATAACGCTTTCGAAGACCGCCGCCTGGCGGGCCGGGCCGCCGGCATTCTGGTGCTGGTGGGCGTGGTGAACATTCCGATCATCCATTTCTCCGTCGAATGGTGGAACACGCTGCATCAGGGCTCGACCAACATGCAGCAATCCATCGCGCCCAGCATGCGTACCCCGCTGCGCTGGGCGATCCTCGGCTACCTGCTGTTGTTCGTCACGCTGACGCTGATGCGCCTGCGCAATCTGATTCTGTTCCAGGAGCGCCAGCGCCCGTGGGTCGCCGGGCTGGTGAACAAGGAGCGTCAGTCATGAATGCCGCATTCGATTCCTGGCCGGCGTTTTTCGCCATGGGCGGTTATGCCTTCTATGTCTGGCTGGCGGTCGCCGCCACGCTGATTTCGCTGTTGGGGCTGGTGGCGCACACCGTCTGGCAGCGGCGGCAGTTGCTCGCCGAGATCGGCCGCCGTCAGGCGCGCGAGCGGCGCATTCGCCATGCGCAACAATCAAAACAAAAATCCGCCGCACCGCGGGAGAAATCATTGTGAATCCACGTCGTAAAAGCCGCCTTTATCTGGCGATCGTTGTGCTGATCGGTATTGCACTGACCGCGACCCTGATGCTGTACGCGCTGCGCTCCAACATCGATCTGTTCTATACCCCGGGTGAGATCCTGCAGGGCAAGGGCGAAAATCATGAGAAGCCCGAGGTCGGCCAACGGCTGCGCATCGGCGGCATGGTGATGCCGGGCTCGGTGAAACGCGATCCCAATACGCTGCAGGTCAGCTTCAAGATTTACGACGCGCGCGGCGCGATCGGCGTGACCTACACCGGCATTCTGCCGGATCTGTTCCGCGAAGGGCAGGGCGTGGTGGCGCAGGGCGTGCTGGGCGAGGGCAACGTGGTCAACGCGCGTGAAGTGCTGGCCAAGCACGACGAGAAATATACGCCGCCGGAAGTGGCCGACGCGATGAAAGAGAATCACAAAGGGCCGGCGGAAGCGTATAACGCGCCGCAGGCGGAGGGCGCCAAGTCATGATGCCGGAACTGGGCAGTTTTCTGCTGTGCCTGGCGCTGGCGATCGCGCTGCTGCTGAGCATTTACCCGCAGTGGGGCGCGGCGCGGCAGGACAGCCGCATGATGGCGGTGGCCCGCCCGCTGACCTACGGCATGTTCGCGGCGATTGCGCTGGCGTTCCTGTGCCTGGTGCATGCCTTCGTGGTCAACGATTTTACCGTCGCCTACGTGGCCACCAACTCCAATACCCAATTGCCGGTGTATTACCGCATCGCCGCCACCTGGGGGGCGCACGAAGGTTCGCTGCTGCTGTGGGTGCTGCTGCTGAGCTGCTGGTCGCTGGCGGTGGCGTTGTGCAGCCGGGCGATGCCGCAGGACGCGGTGGCGCGGGTGCTGTCGGTGATGGGCATGATCACCGCCGGCTTCCTGCTGTTCATCATCATGACCTCCAACCCGTTCACCCGCACGTTGCCTAACTTCCCGATCGACGGCAGCGATCTCAACCCGCTGCTGCAGGATATCGGCCTGATCTTCCACCCGCCGCTGCTGTACATGGGCTATGTCGGCTTCTCGGTCGCCTTCGCGTTCGCCATCGCCTCGCTGATGGCCGGCCGGCTCGACACCGCCTGGGCGCGCTGGTCGCGCCCGTGGACCACCGCCGCCTGGGTGTTCCTCACGCTGGGCATCGTGCTCGGATCGGCCTGGGCCTACTATGAGTTGGGCTGGGGCGGTTGGTGGTTCTGGGATCCGGTAGAGAACGCCTCCTTTATGCCGTGGCTGGCCGGCACCGCGCTGATGCATTCGCTGGCGGTGACCGAAAAACGCGGCACGTTCAAAGCCTGGACGGTGCTGCTGGCGATCACCGCCTTCTCGCTGTGCCTGCTGGGCACCTTCCTGGTGCGCTCCGGCGTGCTGGTCTCGGTGCACTCCTTCGCCTCCGATCCGGCGCGCGGCATGTTTATTCTCGCCTATCTGGTGATCGTCATCGGCGGTTCGCTGCTGCTGTACGCGGTCAAGGGCGGCCAGGTGCGCAGCCGGGTGCAGCACGAGACTTTCTCGCGCGAGACCTTCCTGCTGGGCAATAACGTGTTGCTGATCGCCGCCATGCTGGTGGTGCTGTTGGGCACGCTGCTGCCGCTGGTGCACAAACAGTTGGGGCTGGGCAGCATTTCGATCGGCGAGCCGTTCTTCAACACCATGTTCACCTGGCTGATGGCGCCGTTGGCGCTGCTGTTGGGTATCGGGCCGCTGGTGCGCTGGCGCCGCGATGAGCCGCGCAAGCTGTGGCGCCGCCTCGGCGTGGCGCTGCTGGTGACGCTGGTGCTGTCGATTCTGCTGCCGTGGCTGCTGCAGGACAGCATCGCCGGCATGACGGTGGTGGGCCTGATCATGGCGCTGTGGGTGATCATCCTGACGCTGATGGAGCTGCATGAGCGCGCCACCCACCGCCACGGTTTCTGGCGCGGTCTGCGGCAGCTGTCTCGCAGCCATTGGGGCATGGTGCTCGGCCACCTCGGCGTGGCGGTGACGGTGATCGGCATCGCCTTCAGCCAGAACTACAGCGTGGAGCGCGACGTGCGGATGAAGGCCGGCGACAGCGTGGATATCCACAATTATCACTTCGTGTTCCGCGACGTGCACGACATTCGCGGCCCGAACTACAGCGGCGGCGTCGGCATCATCGACGTGACGCGCAACGGCAAGCCGGAGGCGACGCTGCATGCGGAGAAACGCTACTACAGCGTGGCGCGCAGCATGATGACCGAGGCGGCGATCGACGGCGGGTTCAGCCGCGATCTGTACGCGGCGCTGGGCGAGGAGCTGGAAGACGGATCCTGGGCGGTGCGTCTGTATTACAAACCCTTCGTGCGCTGGATCTGGTTCGGCGGCGTCTTTATGGCGATCGGCGGCCTGCTGTGCATTCTCGACCCGCGTTATCGCATGAGCAAAAAGCTCAAGCGCGAAGGCAAGCTGGAGGCGCAATCATGAAGCGTAAGCTGCTGTTTATCCCATTGATACTTTTCCTGCTGTTGGTGGCGGCCCTGATGGTGCAACTGACGCGCAACGCGGGCGGCGAAGATCCGACCATGCTGGAGTCGGCGCTGATCGGCAAACCGGTGCCGACCTTCACGCTGGAATCGCTGGATCAGCCCGGCAAAACCTACGATCAGGCGGTGCTGCGCGACGGCAAGCCGATCTTGCTCAACGTCTGGGCCACCTGGTGCCCGACCTGCCGCGCGGAACATCAGTATCTCAATACGCTGGCGGCGCGCGGCGTACGGGTGGTCGGCCTGAACTATAAAGACGATCGCGCCAAGGCGGTGGCCTGGCTGAATTCCCTGGGCAATCCCTATGCGCTCAGCCTGTACGACGGCGACGGCATGCTGGGGTTGGATCTCGGGGTGTACGGCGCGCCTGAGACCTTTCTTATCGACGGCCAGGGGATCATTCGCTATCGCCACGCCGGCGACATGAATGAGCGCGTCTGGCAGCAGGAAGTGCTGCCGCTGTATAAAAAGTACGGGGGTGAGGCATGAGGTTGATTGTTCTGCTGTGCGCCGCGCTGCTGAGCTGGAGCGCCGCCGCGGCGATCGATACCTATCGCTTCAACTCCGTCGAGCAGGAGCAGCAGTATCGCGAGTTGACCGAACAGCTGCGCTGCCCGAAATGCCAGAACAACAGCATTGCCGATTCCAACGCCATTATCGCCGCCGACATGCGCACCAAAGTGTACGAGCTGATGATGCAGGGGCAAAGCAAGCAGCAGATCATCGATTACATGGTGGCGCGTTATGGCAACTTCGTCACCTACGAGCCGCCGGTAACGCCGGCGACGCTGATCTTGTGGATCGGCCCGCTGCTGTTCGTATTGATCGGCGGGGCGGTGGTGATCCTGCGCACCCGTCGCAAGCCCGAGGCGGCGGTGGACGATGCATTCTCCGAACGGGAACGGCAGCGCCTGGCGGCGCTGTTGCAAGAGACTGACAGGAAGAAACCCTAATGGCTTTTTGGCTGATTATTTGCGTGTTGCTGGCCGGCGCCGCCGCGTTGCTGGTGGTGCCGGCGATGCGCCACGGCAAGCAGAGCGCCGCCACGCGCGATGCGTTGAACAAGGCGTTTTATCAGGATCGCCTCAGCGAGTTGGAGCAGGATGAGCAGCAGGGCGTGGTAGCCGAGCGTCCGGAACTGGTCAAAGAGCTGCAACAGAACCTGTTGAACGATATCCCGGCCGAGCAGATGGCGCAGGCGAAACCGATCAACCGCTGGGCGCTGGTGCCGGGCGTGCTGTTATTGCTGGTGGTGACCGTTGGCTTTTATCTGAAAACCGGCGGGCTGGCGCAGGTGCTGGACTGGCGCATGGTGCAGGCGCAAATGCCGGAATTGCGCGAGCGCGTCGCCAATGAGCGCGCCAAACCGCTGAGCATGGAAGAGATTGCCCGTCTCGGGCTGGGGCTGCGCACCGCGCTGCAGCAGGACGATCGCAATATCAACGACTGGATGATGCTGGGGCGCGTCGGCATGGCGTTGAACAATGCCACTACCGCCACGCAGGCCTTTGCTCATGCTTATCAATTGGATCCGAATAGTCTGGAAGTGCGGCTCGGCTATGCCGAGGTCTTGACGCGATCCAACGATCCGGAGGATAACAAGCAGGCGACGCAGCTGTTGCGGCGCATGATCGCGGAAAACCACAGCGATCCGCGGGTGCTGAGCCTGCTGGCGTTCAATGCCTTCGAACAGGGCGATTTCAAACAGGCGATCGGCGCCTGGCAAGTGATGCTGCAGCTGCTGCCGGCTAACGATCCGCGCGCGGAAGTGATAAAGCGCAGTATTGCACAAGCAAAAGCCCAGGCCGGCGGAGAAACTGTTAAACTGAATGTGACTGTTTCACTGTCACCGCAGGCGGCGAAAGCCATGCCGCCGCAGGGGACGCTGGTTATCTCGGTGACCGACGGCGTCAGCCCGGTGCCGGTCGCGGTAAAACAATTGCCGTTGAGCCGTTTTCCGCTGTCTTTCTCTCTGGACGACAGCAACGCCATGATGCCCGAGCGTCTACTCTCGGCACAGCATCAGGTGCAGGTGCGTGTGCGCCTCTCACAGGACGGATTGGCCACGCCGCAGCCGGGGGACTGGTTCGGCGAAAGCTCGCTGCAGACATTCAGCGGTAAAGAGCAGGTTAGCGTTCAGATAAACAAGCAGGTCCCTGAAAAATAAGACCGAACGTGTTTTTATGGAGAAAAATATGAACTTTCGCCTGACTGGGGTGGCATTCGCAGCGGTATTACTGGTGGGCTGTGCCAGCACGCCAGACAATGAGCCGCAAGGGCGTTCCGATCCTCTGGAAGGATTTAACCGGACGATGTTCGACTTCAACTACAACGTCCTGGATCCTTATATTCTGCGTCCGGTCGCGGTGGCCTGGCGCGACTACGTGCCGATGCCGGCGCGTAACGGCATCAGCAACTTCACCTCCAACCTGGAAGAGCCGGCCAGCATGGTCAACGCCTTCCTCAAGGGCGATCCCTACCGCGGGATGATCCACTTCAACCGTTTCTTCCTGAACACCCTGCTTGGGATGGGCGGTCTGATCGACGTGGCCGGCATGGCCAACCCGAAACTGGCGCGCGAAGAACCGAACCGCTTCGGCAGTACGCTGGGCCATTACGATGTGGGTTACGGCCCGTACGTGATGTTGCCGGGCTACGGCAGCTTCACGCTGCGTGACGAAGGCGGCGACTTTGCGGATACGCTGTATCCGATGCTGAGCTACCTGACCTTCTGGATGTCGGCGGGCAAATGGGTGGTCGAGGGTATCGAAACCCGCGCTCAACTGCTGGATTCCGACGGCCTGCTGCGCAACTCTTCCGATCCTTATGTCATGGTGCGCGAGGCTTACTTCCAGCGCCACGATTTCATCGCCAACGGCGGCTCGCTCAAGCCGGAAGAGAACCCGAACGCCAAGGCGATTCAGGGCGAACTGGACGAGATCGACTCGCAGTGATCCCGGGCATTATGCCAATGAAAACCCGCCGTCAGGCGGGTTTTTTTTATGCCGGCGGCAAGCGGCAGGCAAAGAAAAAGCGCCCCAGGGGGCGCTTTGGCATCCATCTCAGGCGAGATTAGAAGCGGTAGTTGAAGTTGGCGCCGTACAGCCAGGCTTTACCCACCGAGTTGAAGGTGTAAGGGCCTTCGTTGATGGTGACTTTCTGGCCGTGCATGTAGGACACGCCGACATCAACCGAGGCGTCTTTGTTGAACGCATAGGTAGTACCGGCACTCAGCCAGAAACGGTCCTGATCGGGAATGGAGATCGAACGGTTTTGGGCGGGCACCGGGCTGTCATCGAAGGCGATACCGGTCCGGAAGGTCCAGTTGTCGTCGTAGAAGTAGGTGGTGCCCAGCGCGATACGGTAGGCATCGCGGAAGCCTTCATGCTTCTCGAACAGGGTCTGGCCGTTGTTGCCGGTGGCTCTCAGCTCCTGGAACTGGCTCCAGCTGGTGTAAGCCAGGCTGTAGTGGATAGCCCACTGCGGCGCCACTTTGTTGTAACCGGACAGCTCCCACATTTCCGGCAGGTTCAGATCCAGAGAGCCCGGAATGGTGCTGCCGTTGGTGCCCAAAGGCAGGCCGAGGGAACCCAGAATTGGGTTATAGGCCGATGGCAGGCTGCTCTTGTAATCGCCGTCAAACTTGATTTTCACTTCGGAGCGATAGGTGAAGCCGTAACGGTTGTTTTCGTCCACTTCGTACAGAATGCCGGCGTTCCAGCCGTAACCCCATTTATCGCCTTTCAGATGCGAAATCTGGGTATCAGCCGGGATCTGTGATACCGGACCGGCCAGCTGCGGCGGTAATTGGCCGGAACCTGCGATCAGTTTCGGCAATTCACCGGCGTAGCGTTCCAGTTTGGCTTTGGCGTACACCGCATCGAAGCCCAGACCGAAGCTGAAGTGTTGATTCAGACGGTAGGCGCCGCTCAGGTTGAGGTTAACGGTAGTCAGATCGGTCTTACCGCCGTAAGCGCCGGCGGTATAACCGTCGTTGAATTCGGTCGCCAAACCGAAGTTGCTGGTGACCGAGCCGCCTACGGCGAACTGATCGTTAATCGGGTGAACATAATGCAGGTTCGGCACCCAGGCGACAGGGGCGATATTTTTGGAGTCCAGGCTGGCGCCGGAAGGCGATTTGCCGGTGATGTCAACGTCCGGGTCGATGAAGACTGCGCCGATGGACAGCTCGGGACGGGTATACATCATCAACAACGCCGGGTTGCGGCTTGCGGAAGCCGCCGTATCCGCCATGGCGCCTTCGCCAGAATACGAACGTCCTAAACCAGCTGATGAGAACTCATTCAGCTGGAATCCTGCGGCAGACACGTTTGAAGAAATAATTGCCACTGCAGCTGCGAGAGCTGATTTAGTCAATAGGTTTTTCTGGCTCATGACCAAAACCTCATTATGTGTTTATTATTTAAACTATTGTTACACGAAGTAACAAGGAGCGCGGGATTGTAGGGTCCGTTATCGTTCAGACAAATCAGACCAGTGGCTGAAGTATAGGTCTGACCTGTGAAATTGTTGCAAGTTTGTTTTTGAAATATTTCCAACCTGATATCAAAAAAGAGATCTGCTTAACAAAAAGACAGCGGTAAATAACAAAATTCTTACCGTTCCTTAGCAGACGCTCATTTTTATTTGTGATTTCCATCACTTAAAACACCCAGTAAAAGTAAGTGCTAGTGATTGCCGGCGTGGAAGCGTAAAATACCCGCAGAATTTTGTGGCTTTGTGCCGGTGAGTGAAACGGCAATTTGGGCTGATAACAGAGGCCCTTGAGGAGAACCAATCATGTCAGATGCAATTAATAAATGCAGCGCCCAGGAAACCGCCGCGTGTTGCTGCGTGGATGTCGGCACCGTGATGGATAACACCGATTGCACCGCGTCCTACAGCCAGGTGTTCGGTAATCAACAAGATGCGGAGGCGATGCTGGCGGCCCTGAGCGAAAAGGCGCGCGCTGTCGAGTCCGATCCTTGTGACATCAGCAGTAGCATTAAACCGGTTGACGGCGGCGTGCAGTTGGAGGCCGATTTCACCTTCGCCTGCCAGGCGGAAACCCTGATCTTCCAGCTCGGCCTGCGTTAATCCCCGCTTTACCCCCGGCGCCGCCTGCTGCGCGCCGGGGATTTCCTTCTTCGCCTCGTTCCCCATAGAAAGTGCGCCTGCTCGCAGTTTTGATCTCTGCCGGTTTGCCAAATGTAACCGTTTGGTTAACAATGACCTCATCAGGTCAGACCTCTTTCTGCCCATTGCGCTGACGTTATTTTCTTCAGGAGCATTTATGAGTAAGGCACTGCCGTTGGTGACCCGTCATGGTGACCGCATTGCGATTGTGAATGGACTGCGTACCCCCTTTGCCAAACAGGCGACTGCCTATCACGGCATTCCGGCGGTGGATTTAGGGAAAACGGCGGTGAGCGAGCTATTGGCGCGCAGCGGCATCGATCCAAAACTGATCGAACAGCTGGTGTTCGGCCAGGTGGTGCAAATGCCCGAGGCGCCGAACATCGCGCGTGAAATCGTGCTTGGCACCGGTATGAGCGTTCATACCGACGCTTACAGCGTGTCGCGCGCCTGCGCCACCAGCTTCCAGGCGATCGCCAACGTGGCGGAGAGCATCATGGCCGGCAGCATCAGCGTCGGCATCGCCGGTGGGGCGGACTCTTCTTCCGTCTTGCCGATCGGGGTCAGCAAGGCGTTGGCGCGCACGCTGGTGGACGTCAACAAGGCGCGCACGCTGTCGCAGCGTCTCAAACTGTTCAGCCGGCTGAAATTCCGCGATCTGATGCCGGTGCCGCCGGCGGTGGCGGAGTATTCCACCGGTCTGCGCATGGGCGATACCGCTGAGCAGATGGCGAAAAGCCACGGCATCACCCGCGAAGCGCAGGATGCGCTGGCGCACCGTTCCCACGAACTGGCGGCCAGAGCCTGGCGTGAGGGGTGGCTGCGCGATGAGGTGATGACGGCCTACGTGCCGCCTTACCGCGCGCAGCTTTCCGAAGACAACAATATCCGCAAAGACTCCAGCCTGGCTTCCTACGCCAAGCTGAAACCGGCGTTCGATCGCAAGCATGGCAGCGTCACCGCGGCCAACAGCACGCCGTTGACCGACGGCGCGGCGGCGGTATTGATGATGAGCGAATCGCGCGCCAAAGCGCTGGGGCTGCAGCCGCTCGGCTATCTGCGCAGTTTCGCCTTCGCCGCCATCGACGTGTGGGAAGACATGCTGCTGGGGCCTTCTTACGCCACGCCGCTGGCGCTGGATCGCGCCGGCATCGGTCTGGCCGATCTGACGCTCATCGACATGCATGAAGCTTTCGCCGCGCAAACGCTGGCTAACCTGAAGATGTTCGCCAGCGAAGCGTTCGCCCGCGAGAAGCTTGGCCGCAGCCAGGCGATCGGCGAGGTGGACATGGACAAATTCAACGTCTTGGGCGGTTCCATCGCCTATGGCCACCCGTTCGCCGCCACCGGCGCGCGCATGATCACCCAGACGCTGCGCGAGCTGAAACGCCGCGGCGGCGGGTTGGGCCTGACCACCGCCTGCGCCGCCGGCGGGTTAGGCGCCGCGATGATCGTGGAGGTGGAATAATGAGTGCCGAAAACGCATTGCACGAACAGCGGGCCAAACCGTCGGCCTTTCAGCTGACGATTCGCCCCGACAATATCGGCGTGATCACCATCGACGTGCCGGGCGACAAGGTCAATACGCTCAAGGCCGAGTTCGTCGAACAGGTGAATGACGTGCTGATCCGGGCGCAGCAGCATACCGCGCTGGAAGGGCTGGTGATCGTTTCCGGCAAGCCGGACTCGTTTATCGCCGGCGCCGACATCACCATGATCGCCGCCTGCACCAGCGCCAAAGAGGCGGAAACGCTGGCCAAGAAAGGGCAGAGCACGCTGGCGCAGATCGCCGCGTTCCCGGTGCCGGTGGTGGCCGCCATCCACGGCGCCTGCCTTGGCGGCGGCCTGGAGTTGGCGCTGGCCTGCCACGGCCGCGTCTGTTCGCTGGATGACAAAACCGCGCTCGGTCTGCCGGAAGTGCAGCTGGGCCTGCTGCCGGGCTCTGGCGGCACTCAGCGCCTGCCGCGCCTGATCGGCGCCGCCAAGGCGCTGGACATGATCCTGACCGGCAAGCACATTCGCGCCCGCCAGGCGCTGCGCATGGGGCTGGTGGACGACGCCGTGCCGCAGTCGATCCTGTTGCAGACCGCCATCGAGCGGGTGAAACAGGGCTGGAAGCATCAGCGCGAGCTGCCGTGGCAGGATCGCCTGCTCAATGGCCCGCTGGGCAGAAATCTGTTGTTCAGCATCGTGCGCAAAAAAACGCTGGCGAAAACCCACGGCAACTACCCGGCGGCGGAGCGCATTATTCAGGTGGTGCGCACCGGGCTGGATCACGGCAGCGCCAGCGGTTATGAGGCCGAAGCGCGCGCCTTTGGCGAGCTGGCGATGACGCCTCAGTCGGCGGCGTTGCGCAGCCTGTTCTTCGCCTCCACCGCGCTGAAAAAAGAGCGGGGCGGCAATGCCAAGCCGCATGCCCTGCATCGCGTCGGCATTCTCGGCGGCGGCCTGATGGGCGGCGGCATCGCCTGTGTCACCGCCACGCGCGGCGGTTTGCCGGTTCGCATCAAAGACATCAATGAAACCGGCATCAATCACGCGCTGAAATACAGCTGGGATGTGCTCGGCAAACGGGTACGCAGCAAGCGCATGCGCCCGGCGGAGCGGCAAAAACAGATGATGCTGATCTCCGGCTCTACCGATTACACCGGCTTTGAGCAGGCGGATATCGTGGTCGAGGCGGTGTTTGAGGATCTGGCGCTGAAACAGCAGATGGTGGCCGAGGTCGAAGCAAACTGCGCGCCGCATACCGTGTTCGCCTCCAACACCTCTTCGCTGCCTATCGGCCACATCGCCGAAAAGGCGCAGCGGCCGCAGCAGGTGATTGGTCTGCACTACTTCAGCCCGGTGGATAAAATGCCGCTGGTGGAAGTGATCCCGCACGCCGGCACCAGCGAAGAGACCATCGCCACCACCGTGGCGCTGGCGCACAAGCAGGGCAAGACCGCCATCGTGGTGGGCGACAGCGCCGGTTTTTACGTCAACCGCATCCTGGCGCCGTACATCAACGAAGCGGCGCGCTGCCTGCTGGAAGGCGAGCCGATGGAGTCGCTGGACAAGGCGTTGGTGGACTTCGGTTTCCCGGTCGGCCCGATTACCCTGCTGGATGAAGTGGGCATCGACGTTGGCACCAAAATCATTCCCGTGCTGGTCGAGGCGCTGGGGCCGCGTTTCGCCGCGCCGGCTGCGTTCGATGCGGTGCTGAAGGACGGGCGTAAAGGGCGCAAGAACGGCCGCGGCTTCTATCTCTACCCGAGCGAAGGGCAGCAGCGGCAGCGGCGTAAACGTGCGGATACCTCATTGTATACGTTGCTCGGCGTCACGCCGAAGTCGCACATGCTGCCGGCGACCGTCGCCCAGCGCTGCGTGATGATGATGCTGAACGAAGCGGCGCGCTGCCTGGATGAAGGCGTGATCCGCAGCGCGCGCGACGGCGATATCGGTGCGGTGTTCGGCATCGGCTTCCCGCCGTTCCTCGGCGGCCCGTTCCGCTATATGGACGAGCTCGGCGCCGAAAAAGTGGTGAAAACGTTGGAATACCTGCGCCAGCAGCACGGCGAGCACTTTGCGCCGTGCGAACGCTTGCAGCGCATGGCGCAGCAGGGCGAGCGTTTTTACCCGCAGGGGAGCTGAACGCAGGACGGCCCGATTTGCACTATAGTTGCAACAGGGTCGCGTTGTGATCGCCATCACTCCTTGCAACAGCGTCAGCCGGTGAGGCTGTACAGCAAGGCGCAGGCAGCGGTAAGTTAGCTTGACCGTCATCAATAAATTTCATGGCGGCAAGGTTAAAATTTAACCCGTTGAATTGATTGTTCTGTGAGCAATCGAGGTTTGCCAGGGGAGGGTTGCTGTAAAAAACAGCATTTTCTTTAGGCAAACTTTCAGGCAAAATGCCCGGCCGCCATAAAGAGACGGCGCGTTATCGTTTTAAAGCTTTGGCTTTGGGTTGGAAAACTCGGCGGTACAGCACGCACGGCGTTTCTGTATAGCGTTACTTTGTCAACAACAGCGGTGCAATATGCAAGTTTTGATTATGCGTCACGGAGAGGCGGCGCTCGAGGCAGCCAGCGATGCGGTAAGGCCCCTTACCCTGTGTGGCCGCGACGAGTCCCGTCAGATGGCGGCCTGGTTGAACACCAAGTCTGTGGATATTGAACGCGTGCTGGTCAGCCCCTATCTGCGGGCCGAACAGACGCTGGCGACGGTGCGTGAAGCCTTGACGCTGCCGGAGGGCGAAGAAGTGCTGCCCGAGCTGACGCCGGGCGGCAACGCCGAACAGGTCGGCAGCTATCTTCAGGCGCTGGCGATGCAAGGTGTGAGCTCGGTGCTGATCGTGTCGCACCTGCCGCTGGTGGGGTATCTGGTGGCTGAACTGTGCCCGGGCGAGTGCCCGCCGATGTTCGCGACCTCGGCGATTGCCAACGTCGATCTGCCGGCCGACGGCAGCTACGGCAAGTTTGAATGGCAGGTCAGCCCGTCGCAGGTGATGGCCAAAGTGTGAACCGCGGATGCGGTGCGGAATAAACTCAGGGCGATGTCTGACATCGCCCTGAGTCGTTTTTGCAGGAACTACTCGGCCAGTTCCACCAACAGCAGGATGGCGGCGTTGCCGCCCCATTCCTTCGGCGCCTGGTGGAACGCCAGCACGTCGGGATGCTGCGCCAGCCACAGCGGCGTTTGCTGTTTGAGGATGTGCTTGCCGTGCCCGTGCATCACGCAGGCGCAGTGCACGTGCTCGCGTTTGCAGGCGGCGATCAGCGCCCCCAGCTCCTGCTTGGCCTGCAGCTGGGTCAGGCCGTGCAAATCAAGAAACAGTTCCGGCGAATAATCGCCGCGTCGCAGCTTCTTCAGCTCATACGGGCTGCTGCCGGGGCGCACGTAGCGCGTCGGGCCTTCCTCTTCCAACTGCGGCTGGTATTCATCTGAAAAATAATAGCTGGCATCGACCTGCTCCTGCAGCAATCGCTGCGGCGCAATCTGTTTGACCTTGGGCTTCGGCGGGCGGTGGACGATGGTGTCCTGGCGCAGCTTTTTCGCGCCCGCCACCGACTCTCTGAAGAGCTGTTGTTCGTCTTTGCTCAGAGGGGGCTTGTTCTTCATGCTTCATTCACCGGAAATCGTTTATTTCGCTAGTTTACCTTGTGAATGAGCGCTGTCGACGCAAAACTCGGGCCAGAGTGAAAAGCGCGAGGGGCAAGCGTGATTTGTCGCGGGCTTCATGGCAAACTATGCGGCTAAATCATGAAACACAGCGCCTGCCGGAGGGCAAATTGGACAAAATTTTCGTCGACGAAGCAGTGAACGAACTGCACACCATTCAAGATATGCTGCGCTGGACGGTAAGCCGCTTCAACGCCGCCAATATCTATTATGGTCACGGAACCGATAATCCGTGGGACGAAGCGGTGCAATTGGTGCTGCCAAGCCTGTTCCTGCCGTTGGACATTCCGGAGGACATGCACACCGCCCGTCTGACTTCCAGCGAGCGCCATCGCATCGTTGAGCGCGTGATCCGCCGCGTCAACGAACGCATCCCGGTCGCTTACCTGACCAACAAGGCCTGGTTCTGCGGCATGGAATTCTACGTCGACGAGCGCGTGCTGGTGCCGCGTTCGCCGATCGGCGAGCTGATCAACGATCGTTTCAGCGCGCTGATCCCGCACCCGCCGCGCCATATCCTCGACATGTGCACCGGCAGCGGCTGCATCGCCATCGCCTGCGGCTACGCTTTCCCGGAAGCGGAAGTGGACGCGGTGGACATCTCCAGCGAAGTGCTGGCGGTAACCGAGCGCAATATTCAGGCGCACGGCGTCGAACATCAGGTGATCCCGATCCGTTCCGATCTGTTCCGCGACGTTCCCGCGATCCAGTACGATCTGATCGTCACCAACCCGCCGTACGTCGATGCGGAAGACATGTCGGATCTGCCGCAGGAGTTCCGCTTTGAGCCGGAACTGGGCCTGGCGGCGGGCAGCGATGGCCTGAAGCTGGTGCGCCGCATCCTGGCCTGCGCGCCGGACTACCTGACCGACGACGGCGTGCTGATTTGTGAAGTGGGCAACAGCATGGTACATCTGATGGAACAATATCCGGACATTCCGTTCACCTGGCTGGAGTTCGAAAACGGCGGCGACGGCGTGTTCATGCTGACCAAACAGCAGTTGGTGGATTGCAAGGAACACTTCAACCTCTATCGCAGCTAAGCCGCATTTCCAAGGCCCGTATGGCGGGCCTCATAACGATAAAAGACTAACGGTAAGGAGCCGTGATGGCAGGAAACAGTATTGGGCAGATTTTCCGCGTCACCACCTTCGGTGAATCTCACGGGGTGGCGCTGGGTTGTATCGTCGACGGCGTGCCGCCAGGCATCCCGCTTACCGAAGCCGATTTGCAACACGATCTGGACCGCCGTCGTCCGGGCACCTCGCGTTACACCACCCAGCGTCGCGAACCGGATCAGGTGCGTATTCTCTCCGGCGTATTCGAAGGCGTGACCACCGGCACCAGCATCGGTCTGATCATTGAAAACACCGATCAGCGCTCGCAAGACTACAGCGCCATCAAAGACGTGTTCCGTCCGGGGCATGCCGACTACACCTACGAACAGAAATACGGTCTGCGCGACTATCGCGGCGGCGGCCGCTCTTCGGCGCGTGAAACCGCCATGCGCGTCGCGGCGGGCGCTATCGCCAAGAAATACCTGCAGCAGAAGTTCGGCGTGCAGGTGCGCGGCTATCTGGCGCAGATCGGCGACGTGACCTGTGAGCTGAAAGACTGGGATCAGGTCGAGCAGAACCCGTTCTTCTGCCCGGATCCGGACAAGCTGGAAGCGCTGGACGAACTGATGCGCGCGCTGAAAAAAGAGGGCGACTCCATCGGCGCCAAGGTCAGCGTGATCGCTGAAAACGTGCCGGTTGGCCTGGGTGAGCCGGTGTTTGACCGCCTCGACGCCGATCTGGCACACGCGCTGATGAGCATCAACGCGGTGAAAGGCGTGGAGATCGGCGACGGGTTCGCCGTGGTGACCAAACGCGGCAGCGAAAACCGCGATGAAATCACCCCGGAAGGCTTCCAGAGCAACCATGCCGGTGGCATCCTCGGCGGCATCAGCAGCGGCCAACCGGTGATCGCGCATCTGGCGCTGAAACCGACCTCCAGCATCATGGTGCCGGGGCGCACCATCAATCGCCAGGGCGAAGCGGTGGAAATGGTGACCCGCGGTCGCCACGATCCGTGCGTGGGCATCCGCGCCGTGCCGATCGCCGAAGCGATGATGGCGATCGTGTTGATGGATCACCTGCTGCGCCAGCGTGCGCAAAACGGTGATGTGGTTTCCGACGTGCCGCGCTGGTAATCGCCATGAAAAACTGGATGTTGGGCCTGCTGGCCCTGACGGCCTCCGCTTCCGCCATGGCGCTGACGCCGTGGCAGAAAATCGACCATCCGGTGGCCGGCGCGCCGCAGGCGGTGGGCGGTTTCGCCAACGGTTGCGTCATCGGCGCGCAGCCGCTGCCGCTGAACTCACCGAACTACCAGGTGATGCGTACCGACCAGCGCCGCTATTTCGGCCACCCGGATCTGCTGGCGTTCATTCAGCGTCTCAGCAGCCAGGCGAATCAGAAAGCGCTGGGCACGGTGCTGATCGGCGACATGGCGATGCCGGCCGGCGGGCGTTTCAGCAGCGGCCACGCCAGCCACCAGTCGGGGCTCGATGTCGACATCTGGCTGCAGTTGCCGCGCCAACGCTGGAGCGCGCAGCAATTGCTGAAGCCGCAGCCGATCGACCTGGTGTCGGGCGACGGCAAGCAGGTGGTGGCGCGCCAATGGCAACCGCAAATTGAGTCGCTGATTAAGCTGGCGGCACAGGATGCGGAGGTGACGCGCATCTTCGTCAATCCGGCGATCAAGCAGCGCCTGTGCCTGGATGCCGGCGCCGATCGGGCCTGGTTGCACAAGGTGCGGCCGTGGTTCGGCCACCGTGCGCACATGCACGTGCGTCTGCGTTGTCCGGCTGGCAGCCTGGAGTGCCAGGAGCAGGATACGCCGCCGCCGGGCGACGGCTGCGGCGCCGAACTGGCGAGCTGGTTCGTACCGCATCAGCCGAACGCGAAGCCGGGCAAACCCGTGCCGCCGCCGCTACCGCCGACCTGTCAGGCATTGCTGGATCACCATTTCTCAGCGGAATAACACATGGACTGGTTCGTCATTGGCCCCGAGATGCTCGGGGTGTTGTTTGCGGTAGCGCTGTTGGCGGGGTTTATCGACTCCATCGCCGGCGGCGGCGGATTACTGACGGTGCCGGCCTTGCTGGCAGTGGGGGTTCCTCCGGCGCAGGCGCTGGCGACCAATAAGTTGCAGTCGGTCGGCGGCTCCTTCTCCGCCAGTCTGTACTTCATTCGTCGGCGAGCGGTGAATCTCAACGACCAGAAGCTGACGATTTTTCTGACGCTGATCGGCTCGATCGCCGGCGCCATTTTGGTGCAGCATATGCGCGCCGATTTGCTGCGGCAGATGTTGCCGCTGCTGGTGATCGGCATCGGTCTCTATTTCTTGTTGATGCCGCGACTGGGTGAGGAAGATCGTCAACGCCGTCTCGGGGCCTTGCCGTTCGGGCTGGTGGCCGGCGGTTGCGTCGGGTTTTACGACGGCTTTTTCGGCCCCGGCGCCGGGTCATTCTACGCGTTGGCCTACGTGACGCTGTGCGGTTTCAACCTCGCCAAGTCCACGGCGCACGCCAAAGTGCTGAACTTTACCTCCAACGTTGGCGGGTTGGCGCTGTTCATCATCGGCGGCAAGGTGGTGTGGAGCATCGGTCTGGTGATGTTGGTGGGGCAGGTGCTGGGGGCGCGTCTGGGCGCGCACATGGTGCTGACCCGCGGCCAGAAATTGATTCGGCCGATGATCGTGATCGTTTCGCTGGTGATGAGCCTCAAGCTGCTGTACGACAATCACGGCGCGGAAATTCAGCAGTGGTTGACCGCCTTGATGCACGGTTAAAGATGAAAAGGGGGCGCTGCTTACGCGCCCTGTCTTATCGGGTATAATGGCCTCTTTATTTTTGTGGTTATAGAGTTTTTATGTCAGACACGCAGACCCGTCATCGCTATGAACAGCTGATCGAGATCTTCAATCGCTGCTTCAGCGATGACTACAACACTCGCCTGGTGAAGGGCGACGACGAACCCATTTACCTGCCGGCCGACGATGAACTGCCGTATCACCGCATCGTGTTCGCCCACGGTTTCTACGCCAGCGGCCTGCACGAAATCTCGCACTGGTGCATCGCCGGTGAAGCGCGCCGTCAATTGGTGGACTTCGGTTATTGGTATTGCCCGGACGGGCGCGACGCGCAGACCCAGAGCGAATTCGAAGCCGTGGAGATAAAACCGCAGGCGCTGGAATGGATGTTCTGCGTGGCGGCCGGTTTCCCGTTTAACGTCAGCTGCGACAACCTGAATGGCGACTGCGAGCCGGATCGCATTGCGTTCCAACGCAAGGTGCGCGACCGGGTATTGACGCTGCTGGAGCAGGGAATACCCACAAGGCCTGCGCGCTTTATTCAGGCGCTGCAATCGTTCTACAATACGCCACCGTTGGCGGCCGAGCATTTTCCGTACCCGGAAGATCTCAACTGACGCCACAGTCCGTTATTTAATGAGGAAATTTGATGATCGCAGAATTTGAAGCGCGCATTTTGGCGCTGATTGATGACATGGTAGAGCACGCCAGCGATGATGAACTGTTTGCCGGTGGCTACCTGCGCGGTCATCTGACGCTGGCGGTGGCCGAAGCGGAAGAGCAGGGCGAACACACCGCTGAAGCGCTGAAAGCGCGGGTGGAGGAGAGCCTGCACAAGGCGATCGCCGCCGGTGAACTTTCGCCGCCGGATCAGATCCTGGTGCGCGGCATGTGGGAAAACCTCTATCAGGCTGCCACCCCTGCCGCCTGACCGCCATGCCGGGGCGCGATCGCCGCGCCCCTCCGGGTTGATTAAACCGCACGTCCCTTCAGTAATTTCCGCACCCACATCCGATTCGGATTCAACGCCGCCAGCAGGCGCGCATCGCCCGGCAACGGCTCGCCGAACAGCTGCGCCGCCAAAATTTCCGCCGCCAGCGGCGCCGAGCTCAGCCCGCGCGAGCCTAATCCGCCGATAGCGAACAGGCCGGGATAGACCGGCGCATCGGCGACGGTTTCGCCGCGCTGATTTTGCCGCTGCAAATCCTGATACTGCGTCAGCGTGGCCTGATAGTCCGGCAGCGCGCCGACCATCGGCAGATGATCGCGGGTGGCGCTGCGCACGCCGCAGCGCGCCTGGCGTGCGCTGACGTCCACCTGCTGCGGCCAGGCCTGCTCCGGCAGGCAGCGTAGCAGGCGCTCGCGGTTTTCCTGTTGCTCCTGCTCGCGGTAGTCGGTGGCGATGTCGCCGCGCTGATAGCTGGCGCCAATGCAGTGCTGGCCGTTGTTGGCATTAATCGGCGTCAGGTAGCCGTCGTAGCACAAGACCTGCTTCAGTTGACCGAGGGCCGGCGAGGTCGGGATATGCGACACCTGCCCGCGTACCGAATACAGCGGCAGGGCTTCTGTCGGCGCCAGCTCGGCCAACCGATGGCCGTTGGCCAGGATCACCGTCGCATGGCGCCGGCTGTCGCCGTTGGCGAAATCGATGCGCCAGCCGTTTTCTTCCTGCGTCAGCATCTTTGCATCGTGCCGGTAGCGGCAGACCAAGCCCTGGCGCTGCGCCAGCGCGATAGCGCCGCGCGTCAGCTCGGCCGGGCACAGCCAGCCGCCTAGCGGGTAGGTGATGCCGCCAAAGCCGGTATCGACGCCGCAGCGTTCGCTGAGCGTCTCGCGGTCGGCCGCCATCGCCAAGGCCTGCGGCCAGTCGGTTTTCAGCATATTGGCGATCTTGGCGCTGCTCTTTTCGTCATAGGCCAACTGGCTGACGCCGCACCACTGGTGATCGAAGGCGACGCCTTGTTGCAACAGGGCGTCGTATTGGCGGCGGGCGAAGGGAAACGCGGCGCTGAAGAAACTCTCCAGCGCGTCGCCGCTGCCGTTCAGCAAAGGATAAATCGCGCCCTGGCGGTTGCCGGATGCGCCTTCGGCCGCCTGTTCATCGGCGCAGTACAGCGTGACGGTGGCGCCGCGCCGCAGCAAGGCCAGCGCAGTGAGCGCGCTGGCGACGCCGCCGCCGATCAGGGCGATGTCGGCGGTGTTGTCCGCCGCCGGGCGTCGATACCAGGGCGCTGGGTGTGCGGCGGGCTGCGCATCGGCCGGGAGCTCGCCGGCGAGCATTTCACGTTTTTGGCCGAAGCCTTTGCAGCGGTTGACCTGAAAACCGGCCTGTTGCAAGCCGCGGCGCACGAAGCCGGCGGCGGTAAAGGTGGCGAAGCTGCCTCCCGGCCGGGCGAAACGCGCCATGGCGGCGAACAGTTGATCGGTCCACATGTCGGGATTTTTTGCCGGCGCGAAGCCGTCGAGGAACCAGGCATCCACCTGGTTATTCATGCTGGCGTCAAACTGCGGCAGCAGATCGTTGACGTCGCCGAACCACAGATCGAGCGTAATGCGGCCTTCGGCTAACAGCAGGCGATGGCAACCCGGCAACGGCAGCGGCCATTGGGCGCGCAGTTCGTCGGCGTAAGGCGCCAGCTCCGGCCAGCGCGCATGCGCCGCCGCCAGGTCAGCCTGCTGCAGGGGAAATTTTTCGAAGCTGATAAAGTGCAGGCGCTGCAGCGTTGCGTCCGGCTCGGCCTGGCGAAAGCCGGCGAAGGCCTGCCATAGCGTGAGGAAATTGAGCCCGGTGCCAAACCCGGTTTCCGCCACGACAAACAGCGAGCGCGGGTGGACGGCGAAACGCTGCGGCAGCCGATTGCCGTGCAGGAAGACATAACGGGTTTCTTCCAGCCCATCCTGATTGGAAAAATAGACGTCATCAAACTGTTTCGAAACAGGTGTACCCTGTTCGTTCCAGGTTAGCGTTGCGGTTTGGATGGGGGCATGGTTCACGGTCAATGGCTCGAAATTCAAGGGATGCCGCGAATTCTAACGGCGCTGGCGCCCTGGCGCAAACTGGACAACAATAAAGCTGAAAAACGCTGATCGGACTTGTTCGGCTTACATCTGTACGCTAAAGTGCGATGCAAAATCCCGTAGGTAAATAGTGGAAGAGGTATTGAATGAAACGTGCAGTGATTACTGGCCTGGGAGTTGTCTCCAGCATTGGTAATAACCAGCAGGAGGTCCTGGCGAGCCTGCAGGAAGGACGTTCTGGGATCACTTTCTCCCAGGAACTGAAAGATTCCGGCATGCGTAGTCACGTATGGGGGCAAGTTAAGCTCGACACGACCGGCCTGATCGACCGCAAGGCGGTGCGTTTCATGAGCGATGCTTCCATTTATGCCTTCCTGGCGATGCAAGAAGCGATCGCGTCTTCCGGTTTGAAGGAAGAAGAGTATCAAAACAACCCGCGCGTAGGCCTGATCGCCGGTTCCGGCGGCGGTTCTCCGCGTTTCCAGGTGTTCGGCGCCGATGCGATGCGCAGCCCGCGCGGCTTGAAAGCGGTTGGCCCGTACGTGGTCACCAAAGCCATGGCTTCCGGCGTTTCCGCCTGCCTGGCGACGCCATTCAAAATCCACGGCGTGAACTACTCCATCAGCTCCGCTTGCGCGACCTCCGCACACTGCATCGGCAACGCGGTTGAGCAAATCCAGCTGGGCAAACAGGACATCGTGTTCGCCGGCGGCGGCGAAGAGCTGTGCTGGGAAATGGCCTGCGAGTTCGATGCGATGGGCGCGCTGTCCACCAAGTACAACGACACGCCGGAAAAAGCCTCCCGCACCTACGACGCCGATCGTGACGGTTTCGTCATCGCCGGCGGCGGCGGCATGGTGGTGGTTGAAGAACTGGAGCACGCGCTGGCGCGCGGCGCGCACATCTACGCAGAAATCGTCGGCTACGGCGCAACGTCTGACGGCGCCGACATGGTTGCACCTTCGGGCGAAGGCGCAGTGCGCTGCATGAAGATGGCGATGCAGGATCTGGACGCGCCGATCGACTACATCAACGTGCACGGCACCTCCACACCGGTGGGCGACGTGAAAGAACTGGGCGCCATTCGCGAAGTGTTCGGCGACAATACCCCGGCTATCTCCTCCACCAAGGCGATGACCGGTCACTCGCTGGGCGCCGCGGGCGTGCAGGAAGCGATCTACAGCCTGTTGATGCTGGAGCACGGCTTTATCGCACCGAGCATCAACATCGAAACGCTGGATGAGCAGGCGGCTGGCATGAACATCGTGACTCAGCCGACTCAGCGCGAGCTGACCACCGTGATGTCCAACAGCTTCGGCTTCGGCGGCACCAACGCCACCCTGGTGATGCGCAAACTGGCGAAATAATCCCGCCTGAGCCTCACCTCGCCATCAAGCCCGCGTTTTCGCGGGCTTTTTATTGCTCAAAGCCCACTTGCCGAGCGCTCGGAGTTTTCCCAAATCACATCCCCTGACACATCATTACCTCGCCATTACACGCGTTGGGCATACAATAGCCTGGTAGCGTGATTATCGCTCGGCGTAGCTTTATAAAGTGATCGAACATTGAGGCAAGAAGTATGAAAAAGTTAATTGCGGTTGGGTTACTGTCGGCCGTGTTGGCCGGATGCGCCACCGATTCTCCCTGCGTGCCGGTCTACGATGACCAGGGGCGTCTGGTGCATACCAACACCTGCATGAAGGGCACCACTCAGGATAACTGGGAAACCGCGGGCGCGATCGCCGGCGGCGCGGCGGCGGTTGCCGGTCTGACCCTCGGCATCATCGCGCTGACCAAGTGATCGGCGCGGAACAGGACTAAGCCCGGCCATGGCGTGCCGGGCTTTTTTTATCTCACTGCACCAAAAACGCTTTGAACTGCGGCGTCATCACGGCGCTGAAACCGTCGTCGGTTTTACTGATCAGGTAGACCGCCAGCCCTTTCTCTTCCGCGAGCTGCAACGCTTTCTCCGTGCCCAGCACCATCAGACCGGTATCCCAGCCGTCGGCCTCAAGCGCGGTCGGGGCGATCACCGTGGCGGAAACCAGCCGGTGGTTGATCGGCCTGCCGGTGGTCGGATCGATGACATGGGAGTAGCGCTGGCCGTTTTGTTCAAAGTAGTTGCGGTAGCTGCCGGCGGTGCTGATGCCGTAACCGTGCAGATCAACCAGCGCCTGCACCGCATTTTCACGATCGGTCGGCTTTTGGATCGCCACCCGCCAGGGTTTGCCCTGGCCGTTGACGCCGCGCGAAGAGACCGCGCCACCGACCGATACCAGGTAGTTGGTAATGCCGTTGCGGTTCATCAGGCGCACCAACTCATCCGCGCCATAGCCTTCGCCCAGCGTTGAGAGATCGACATACATGTCCGGCAGATCTTTTTGCAGCCACTCCCCGCGGTTGTCGCTGATCAGCTTCAGGTGCTGCAGGCCGGTGCGCTGCTTCGCCGCGTCGATCTGCGCCTGTTCCGGCACCTTGACCGGATGTTTGTCTGGGCCGAATCCCCACAGGTTCACCAGCGGGCCGACGGTGATATCCATGGCGCCGCCGGTATCGCGGCCGATGCGTTGAGCCATCAACACGATGTCCGCCATGCCGCGTGGGATCGGCTGCGGCCCGAGGCTGGCGCTGCGGTTAAACCGCGACAGCACCGAATCGGCGCGGTAGGTAGAGATATCGTCGTTGGCCCGTTCGAGCACCGTGTCGATCTGCCGCTGCAGCTCTTGTTTGCCGATCGCGACGTCACCGCTGACCTTAACGCTGTAGAAGGTGCCCATGGTCTTGCCGTCGATATCGATTTGCGGGCGGGAGGAGGAGGCATTGTCGCAGGCGACGAGCAGGGCGCATAAGGCGCTCAGCAACGCCCCTTTGGCGAACAGGGAAGCCATAACATGTCCTTTGAAAACGAGAAAGCCGCTACAAATAAAGTAAAGCGCGGCAAATGAAAAGTGGATAAAGGTAAAATAGCATTTTGCTGGCGCTGAAGCCGCGTCTGAGCTAACGTCTGCCCATTCTTTTCGGTGAGGTTCACGCAGCCACCATGAGTTCAACCGCCATTTCTCGGCTTATCCACCCCTTTATCAAAGATCGCTTCTTGCATGCATTGCTGCTGGCCGGCGTGGCGATGTTCGCTTTTCATCCGCAACCGCTGACAGCGCTGGGTGGTTTTATCGACGGCCGTACCCTCATCACCCTGTTGGGGCTGATGCTGCTGACCAAAGGCGTGGAGGTCAGCGGTTACTTCGATTTTGTCGGCCGCAAGATTATCAACCGCTTGCTCAGCGAACGGCGGCTGGCGCTGTTCCTGGTGTTTTCCGCTGCGCTACTGTCGTCGTTTCTTACCAACGATGTGGCGCTGTTTATCGTCATTCCGCTCACCATCACGCTGAAAAAGCTGTCGGCGCTGCCGGTTGGCCGCTTGATCATCTTCCAGGCGCTGGCGGTGAACGCCGGTTCGTTGCTGACGCCGATCGGCAACCCGCAAAATATCCTGCTGTGGAGCCGCTCCGGCCTCTCTTTCCTCGGTTTCATCGGCCAGATGGCGCCGTTTGGCGCCGCAATGATGTTGAGCTTGCTGGCGCTGACCTGGTTAAGCTTCCCGGCGCGCGACATTGTGAAAGCGCCGAATACCGAGGGGTATCCCTACCAGCGGCCGCTGTTGCTGAGCTGCGTAGGGCTGTATGCGGTTTTCCTGCTGAGTCTCGATTTCGATCTGCCGTTGTATGGGCTGTTGGCGGTGTTCGCCGGTTTCTTGCTGCTGGCGCGCCGGGTGCTGTTGCAGATCGACTGGAGCCTGATTTTCGTGTTCGCCGCCATGTTCATCGATGTCGGCCTGTTTACCCGTTTGCCGCCGCTTCAGCCGGCGTTCGCCGCCATCGCCGGGCTGAGCGAGGGCGGCGTGTATGCGTTGGGCGTTGGGCTGTCGCAGATCGTCAGCAACGTGCCGGCCACCATACTGTTGCTCAACTATGTGCCTTCCAGCGCTCAGCTGGCCTATGCGGTCAACGCCGGCGGCTTCGGGTTGGCGATCGGATCGCTCGCCAACCTGATTGCGCTGCGCATGGCGGGGGAGCGCATGATCTGGTTGCGCTTCCACTATTATTCGCTGCCGCTGTTGGTATGGGCCGCGTTGCTCGGTTGGGTGATGAGCTAAGCCGGTTGGCCGCTTTGCCGCGCGGCCAGCAGGCAAATGCTGCGGGTCACCTGATAGGATTTCACGAAGGCGCTGACGGGTAAAAACTCGAAGCGCGAGTGGAAGTTATGCGCGCCGGTGAAGTAATTGGGCGTCAGGATGCCGCGGCTGGAGAGCGCCGCGCCGTCGGTGCCGCCGCGCATAGGGATCACCTTCGGCGGGATGCCGTGGGCGGCGAGGGCGCCGAAGATCAGATCGATAGCGCGCCGGTCCTCGCCGATGGCGTTGCTGATGTTGCTGTAGATGTCGCTGACGCTGCAGCTGACGTTGGCGCGCGGATAGTTGGCCGCCACCTGGCGCACCGTCTCCTCAAGGCGGGCCTTGCGCGTCTCGAACGCCGCGCGATCGAAGTCGCGAATCGACACCTTCAGCGTCGCCTGATTGGCGTTGGCGGCCAGATCGGTGAACCAGAAATAACCCTCGCGCCCCTCGGTGTGCTCCGGGGTATCCTGCACGTCGAATCGGTTTATGATGTCGTTGGCGATGCGTATTGGGTTGATTAACACGTTTTTCGCCGACATCGGGTGGGCGGTCACTCCCTCGATGAGGATCTCCGCCGCCGCCGCGTTGAAATTCTCGTATACCACTTCACCCAGTTCGCAGCAGTCGATGGTGTAGGCGAAATCGACGGGGAAGCGCTGCAGATCCAGCGCCTTGGCGCCGCGCAGGCCGATTTCTTCGTCCGGCACGAACGCCACCACGATATCGCCGTGGCGATCGGCCGCGGTCAGGTTGGCCAGCAGCGTCATCACCACGGTGACCGCCGCCTTATTGTCGGCGCCCAGCACGCTGGTGCCGTCGCTGAACAGGATCTCTTCGTTCCGGTAGGGCAGGATCTCCGGATGCTCGGCGACCCGCAGCCAGATGTCTTGCTCGGCGTTCAGACATAAATCTTCGCCGGTGAAGCGCAGGCGCTGCGGGCGAATCTCGGGCGAGAGGCCAACGTCCACGGTGTCGATATGCGTGATGAAGCCGATGCGCGGCGCGCCGGGTTGGGTGCCGGGCTTGCGCGCGGTCACGGTGGCGTGCTCGTCGATTTGCACGTCGGCCAGGCCGAGCCGGCGCAGCTCGTCCGCCAACAGTTGCGCCATCTCATGCTGCCCCGGCGTGCTGGGCAGGGTGGCTGCGGCGGCGTTACTCTGGCTGGTCACCGCCAGATAGCGGAAGAAACGTTCGGTAAGCTGTTCGGCAATCGGGCTGGTCATCGGAACTCCTCGCGGTTGGCAATCTACCGGTTTTAAAACGAAATCAGCCGTTTGTCCAACGGTGCAATGCGTAAACCGCCAGAATGCGAAGTATCGCGCAGAAACGAAAAATAGCGGTGCAACTAGGAAATAGTCGCAGGTTTCTGCGGCAAAATCGGTATTAGCTGTGGGCCGGGATGCGCCCACATAACACTTATCTGTCCCTCAAGGAGAATTCATGCACACCGGTCACGCTCTGCTTATCACCTTACTGTCCCTGGGTATCTCTCACAGCGCCTGGTCGTCTGCCGATACCGGGCACGCCAACAGCAACGCCAACAGCCGCGAGGTGGCCAGCGCGTTGGGCGGCCTGAAGAACAAAACCTACGAACTGGAACAGGCGCCGAAGATCCGCGTCGCCAGCTTCAATATCGCCGCCGGCAAGGTCAGCGATATGACCGCCATCGCCAAGGCGATTCGCGCGATGAACGTCGACGTGGTGGCGCTGCAGGAGGTGGATAAACTCACCGCCCGCAGCGGGCGGGTCGATCAGGCGGCGGAACTGGCGAAGCTTACCGGCATGCAGGCGGTGTTCGGCCGGGCGATCGATTTCGACGGCGGTGAATACGGCCTGGCGTTTCTCTCGAAGTATCCGCTGCACGATGCCGTGATCTATCCGTTGCCGTCCGGCCAGCGCGAGCAGCGCATCGCCTTCAGCGCCAAGGTCGATGTGCCGGAGTTCCCGACGCCGATCACCCTGTTCAACACCCACCTCGATACCAAGGAAGATCCGACGATGCGTCTGGATCAGGTACGGGAGCTGAACGATCGCACCATCGAAGTGCGCGGCATCAAACTGCTGTTCGGCGATATGAACGACGTGCCGGGCAGCGTCACCTGGCTGGAGCTGAGCCGCTATTGGAACGATATCATGCCCAACGGGCAGGACGGCCGCAGCTGGCCGGCGGAAAACGCCGAAATCAAGGTGGATTACATCTTTAGCGGCAATGCGCAGCGTTGGCATCTGGACAGCCTGACGGTGCCGAACGCCAGCGGCGATTGGAACGGCGTGCACTGGCCGGCGGTGAGCGATCACCTGCCGCTGGTTGCGGAGATGCGCCTGACCGAGCAATAAGCCGGCCGGCGTCTCTCCGGGGCAGGGCTAAGCCGCGGCGATCCGCGCCAGCCGCTCGACGGCGCTGCGGATCTCGCCCGGCGTCAGGGCCGAAAAGCCCAGCAGCCATCCGTCGCGCTGGGCCTGAACCGTTTGGTATTGCGCAGTTAACCCGGGCGTAAGGACGCCGAGCCGCCGCGCCTGCCGGCTGAGCGCCGCCTCCTGGCCGGGCGGCAGCCAGACGCTGAGCTGCAGGCCGCCGGCGGCGGGAGCGGGTGTGGCGAAGTGGCCGAGTTTTTCGCGCACTGCCGCCAGCAACACATCGCGCCGGCTATGGTAGAGTTGGCGCATGTAGCGGATATGCGCGGCGAAGTGCCCCTGGCGGATGAATTCGGCGGTGACCGCCTGCATCAGCTGCGCGCTGTGGCCGTCATACACCGTGCGCGCGGTGACGAACGCTTCAACCAGCGTGGGCGGTACGATCAGGTACGCCAACCGCAACGAAGGGAACAGCGATTTGGAAAAGGTGCCGAGGTACAGTACCCGGCCACGGCGATCCAGGCCCTGCATCGCCGGTATCGGCAGGCCGTCGTAATGAAACTCGCTGTCGTAATCGTCCTCAATGATCCAGGCCTGCTGCCTTTCCGCCAGCGTCAGCAATGCCAATCGGCGTGCCAGGCTGAGCGCTGCGCCGGTTGGGTATTGGTGCGAGGGCGTCAGATAAATCAAACGCGGCTCGGGCAAGGAGGGCTCAGCGTGCAGGCCGTCGCCGTCTACCGCCACCGGCGTCAGGGCGGCGCCGGCGCTGATAAAGGCGTTTCTCGCCCCGGCGTAACCCGGTTCTTCCATCCAGACGCTGTCGCCGCTGTCCAGCAGCAACGTGGCGATCAGCTGCAGCGCCTGCTGCGAACTGGTCAGCACGATAACCTGGTTTGCATCGCAGATTACGCCGCGCGTTTGGTTGACGTGGGCGGCAATCGCTTCACGCAGCGGCAAATAGCCCTGCGGGTCGCCGTAGCGCAGCAGGCTTTCCCCCTGTAGCCGCAGGCGCTGCGCGGTCAGCTGCTTCCACAAGGCCAGCGGAAACGCGCGCAGATCCGGCGAGCCGGCGGCAAACGCCTGTGGCTGCTGCGGATCGCGGCAGCCGCCGGTTTGCACGATCTGTTGGCCGCGCTGCGAAAGGCGCGGCAAGCCGGAGCCGGCTGCCGGCGGCGGTGATTTGGCGATGGTAATCGCCACAAAGGTGCCCTGGCCGACGCGGCGCTGCAAATATCCTTCCGCCTCCAACTGGCCGTAGGCTGCTTCGACGGTCACCCTTGAGAGGCTCAGATCCCCAGCCAGCACTCGGCTGGAGGGCAGGCGTTGCCCAATGCTCAATGCGCCGTGGTGGATGGCTTGCCGCAATGCCGCGCACAAACGATCGCGCAGTGTGCCGACGGCCTGGGGCGATTGCTGAAACAGCGTGATCAGCGTGTGCCGCATAATGGGTCTTATCATCTGTGGATAATGGGTATCAATCATAAGACCAAAATGGGGCACTATTGTCATCTGTCTTGATGCACGGGAGTAAGTGATATGTCGAAAGAATCATTGGTGCTGGCTTTTCCGCCGGCGGCGCCGGAAGAGAGTTTGGCCTACCTGGCGGCCAAACTGAGCCGCTATGCGGATGCCTGGGATGTGGCGGAAGATCTGCGCAAAGGCGTGGACGGGATAGTGGTGATCGATACCCGCGCGGAGGCGCTGTACGCCGCCGGGCATATTCCCGGCGCGTTCAGCTTGCCGCATCGCCTGATGGATGAAGCCGGCACGGCGCATCTGGATCGTAAAAAGGTGTATGTGACCTACTGCGACGGCATTGGCTGCAACGGATCCACCAAAGGCGCTTACAAGCTGGCGAAACTGGGATTCAGGGTGAAGGAGCTGATCGGCGGGCTGGACTTCTGGCTGCGTGATGGCCATCCATTGGCCATCGGAGAACAGCCGGGATCGCTGCGCGATCGGGCGGCTGCTGAGGACTGTGGCTGCGCCTGAGGCGTTAAAACACCAGCGCCAGCACGACCGCCAACGCCAACAGCAACAGGATCAGCGCCACGGCCGGCTTGCTGAGCGCTTTCTGCAGCGGCAGAGGCAGAGCGGCGATCAGCGGGTTGAGCAGCGGCTGCGGTTCGACAGGGTGGCTGGCGATCGGCTGCGCCTGGCCGGCTTTATCCAGACGGCGGGCAAACAGCTGATGAATGGCGTCGCTCATTTGCGGGTGCGTCAGCGGTGCATTGGCACCGCAGTTGAAGCGCGCCTGGCAATAGTCGTTCATCTGCTGCAGTTCTTGCTCATCCGCCGGCTGTTTTAGCGCCGCCAGCAGGTTGTTCAGCGTCGGCGCGTTCTGCGGGCTGAGCGCCACCTTCACCTGTAAAAACTGGTTCAGCAGCTGGAAGTGGCGCGCCGGCAGCGGATCGTTGGTTTTCACGCCCGCCAGATCGAACAGCGTTTGCCAGATTTTAGCCGGCGCTTCGCCGGTCGCGGCGCTGAGTTTGGTGATCTGCTGCTGCAGGCTTTGATGCTCTGCGGGCAGCAGCGGGCGATCGCTGGTGGCGGTTTGCTGCGGCTGGGGAATGGTCAGGCCGCCGGTCTGCAACAGATTCAGCACCTGCTGCAATTGCGGTGGGCTCAGCTGGCTCAACACCGTATGGCCGAACTGCTGGCGAATAAAGTCGCTGACCGCCTGGCGGTTATTGCCCTGCGGCAGCAATTCGGCCAGCTGTTGCAGCAGTTGGCGCCCGGCATGGTTTTGTTGCGCCTGCGTCAGGCGCGTTTGCAGCAGCTGTTCCGCCGGTTGAAAATGGCGCGCCAGCAGTTCGCCGCCTTTGTCGGCGCCGAGATCGTGACGCAGAGACGCCCAGATCTCCGCCGATTTGGCCGGGCTGAGCGTCATGATTTTCACGATCAGTTTTTCCAGCGTCGTGCGCTGCGCCGGAGAGAGGGGTTGATCGTCAGTGGCCGCCGTTTTGCCCGGGGAGAGGGGGCGTTCGCCGGCGATTGGGGTGCCCGGCCCACTCAAAGGTTGCATATCACCAGTCCTTCGCTGTGTATCCCCGCAGTGTGCCTGGAGGAGAGAATCGTCATCGTACCCGGCGAAAAGCGCAGGCTTACCGTCTATGATACCTGTAAATCGCCGCCATCAATACCGCCGCTCAGACATTTCTTTACCGACAAAACGTTGCTAAACGCGTCTGCGTCGCTAAGATAACCCCAGATCTGAACATGAGGATGGCATGGTTAAACGGCAGCGGATTGCAAAATGGTTTTTATGCCTGGCTTGCCTGGTGGTGCTGACGTGCATGACCCAGCGCATGGCGGGCCTGCATGCGCTGCAGCAAACGCTGGGGATCCCGGCCGCCACTGCCGTGCAATCCAGTGACGCCGCCGCCGAAGCGCAGCCGACGCCCTGTGAGCTGAGCGCCAAATCATTGCTGGCCGCGCCGCCGGTAATGTTCGAAACCGTGCTGTTCGGGCTGGGTCTGCTGCTGGCGCTGTTGGCGCCGACCATTGCCGCGCGTCTGCGCATTCCTCCTCCCCGCGCCATTTCACCGCCCACCCTCAGGGTGCACCTTCGATTATGCGTCTTCCGTGAATGAGTTAATCGCCCGTTTTTCGCGGTGAATTAATCATTTATGGAGAATTAACATGTTGAAAATTATCAGGCTGGCCTGCGCTTGCCTGTTTATGCTGTGGCTGCCTGCCTTGCAGGCGGCGGACAGCGGCTGGCTGCAAAATCCGGCCAACGATCATGCCAAGGTGCGGCTGCGCGCCGACACGTCACAGCCGGGAGAGACCCGCCTGCTGCTGTCGGTCGAGCTGCAAAAAGGCTGGAAAACCTACTGGCGCTCTCCAGGCGAAGGCGGCATCGCGCCGGCTATCGTCTGGCAGGGTAACCCGCCGCCGGCGACCTGGCACTGGCCGACGCCGCAGCGTTTCGAAGTGGCCGGCATTTCCACCCAGGGCTATCACGATCGGGTCACGCTGCCGATCGTGATGCCAGGCCAGGTGTCCGGCCCGCTGGCGGGTACGCTGACGCTGTCCACCTGCAGCAACGTCTGCATTCTGACCGACTACCCGTTCAGTCTGGATCTGACCACGCCGAACGATCCGCAGTTTAACCATGACTTCGCGCAGGCAATGGGGCAGGTGCCGATCGCCGCCGGGTTGGCGGAAAGCGTCAAGGCCGGGTATCGCAGCGGCGAGCTGCAGATTTCCGCCGAACGCGCCGCCGGCTGGCAACAGCCTGCGCTGTTCTTCGATACCCTGGCGGATGCCGATCTCGGCAAGCCGCAGGTCGAGACCGACGGCGCTCAGCTGTTGGCGCGAGTGCCGGTCAGCGATGGCTGGGGCGATGCGGCGCCGGATCTGCGCGGCAAAACGCTGACGTTGGTGATCGACGACGGCGGCATGGCGCAGCAGATAACGCTGCCGATCGGCGAGCCGCTGGCCGCGCCGGCCGGTGCGGCGTTCCCGCTATGGCAGGCGGTATTGATGGCGCTGGCGGGCGGGTTGATCCTCAATCTGATGCCGTGCGTCCTGCCGGTGTTGGGCATCAAACTCGGCTCCATCCTGCAGGTGGAGCGGCGCGATCGGCGCAGCGTTCGTCTGCAGTTTCTGGCGTCGTCGCTGGGCATCGTCGCCTCGTTTATGGCGTTGGCCCTGCTGATGACGCTGCTGCGGCTCGGCAACCACGCGCTCGGCTGGGGCATTCAGTTCCAGAATCCGTGGTTTATCGGCTTTATGGTGCTGGTGACGCTGCTGTTCAGCGCCAACCTGTTCGGCCTGTTCCATCTGCGACTCTCATCCGATCTGAATACCTCGCTGGCGACCCATAACGGGCACGGTCTGAGCGGCCATTTCTGGCAGGGCGCGTTCGCCACGCTGCTGGCGACGCCGTGCTCGGCGCCGTTTCTCGGCACGGCGGTGGCCTTCGCGCTGGCGGCGTCGCTGCCGGTGCTGTGGGGCATGTTCATCGCGCTCGGCATCGGCATGAGTCTGCCGTGGCTGCTGATCGCCGCCTGGCCGTCGCTGGCGCTGCGGTTGCCGCGCCCCGGCCGCTGGATGAATACCGTCAAGCTGGCGATGGGATTGCTGATGCTGGCGTCGTCGCTGTGGTTGCTGAGCCTGCTGAGCAATCATATCGGCGCGCAGGCCACGCTGTGGCTGGGGGCGCTGGCGTTGCTGGCATTACTGCTGGCGGTGTGGCGCCAGCAAGGGGCACGGTTGGCGGCCAAGCTGGCGGCGGGCACGTTGGTGCTGGCGGGCGCGGCCTTGCTGGCCGGCTCGCTGACCGCCGGTCTGTGGCGTCAACCCTTGCAGGATCGGGTGCAGTGGCAACCGCTGAGCGAACAGGCGATCGCCGAGGCGCTGGCGCAGCATAAGCGGGTGTTCGTCGACGTGACCGCCGACTGGTGCGTGACCTGCAAAGCCAACAAATTCAATGTGCTGCTGCGCGATGACATACAGCGGGCGTTGAGCGCCGATGATGTGGTCGCGCTGCGCGGCGACTGGAGCCGCCCGTCGGCCGACATCAGCGCCTTCCTGCAAAGGCGCGGCAGCGTCGCCGTGCCTTTCAACCAAATCTATGGCCCCGGCAGCCCGGACGGCGAGGTGTTATCCCCGCTGTTGACCCGTGACGCCGTGCTGCAAACGCTTTCCCATGCCAAAGGAACCGAACAATGAAAAAACTACTGATTTTACTGATGATCATCGCCGCCCCGGTGTGGGCCGCCGAGCCTTTCACCCCGGCGCAAGAGGCGCGTATCAAAGAGATGATCCGCGAAACGCTGGTGTCCAACCCGGACATTCTGGCGCAGGCGGTGGACGCCTGGCAGCAGCAAACCGCCAGCCAGCAAATCAGCCAGGCTATCAAGCAGAACGCCAAAACGCTGTATCAGGATCCGGCCAGCCCGCGGCTGGGCGCCGCCAACGCCAAACTGACGCTGGTGACCTTTACCGACTATAACTGCCCGTACTGCAAGCGGTTTGATCCGATGCTGGAGAAGATCGTCAAGCAATACCCGGATGTGGCGCTGGTGGTGAAGCTGCTGCCGTTCAAGGGCGAAAGTTCGGTCAGCTCGGCGCGCGTGGCGCTCACCACCTGGCAGCAGCACCCGGAGCAATTCTGGGCCTTGCATCAGCGGCTGATGGCGAAAAAGGGCTTCCACGACAATGCCAGCATCGCCGCCGCGCAGGAGAAAACCGGCGTCAAGGCGGTGGCGCCGAGCGAACAGAGCATGACCACGCTGCGCAGCAATATGGCGTTGGCGGAGCAACTGGGCGTACAAGGAACGCCGGCGACGCTGATCGGCGATCGGATGCTGCCGGGAGCGGTGTCGTATGAAGAGCTGGAAACGATGGTGAAGCAGCAGCTGGCGAAGGCCAACAATGGCTAAGCTCAAGCGCTGGGGGCGCGAGTTGCTGCTGCTGGCGCTGATCGCATTGGCGGTGGTCACGGTGATGGATTGGCTGAACGCGCCGCAGGCGCCGCCGGCCTTCGATGCCCAGACGCTGACCTCGCTGGACGGCGAGCGCGTGTCGTTGGCGCAGCTTAGCCATGAGCGGCCGCTGCTGGTTTACTTTTGGGCCAGCTGGTGCGGCGTTTGCCGTTTCACCACGCCGGACGTCGCCCGCTTGCAGGCGGAGGGCGGCAACGTGCTGACCGTCGCGCTGCGCTCGGGCGACGATACCCAGGTGAAACAGTGGCTGGCGCGTAAACGGCTGGCGCTGCCGGTGGTCAACGATCCGGCCGGCGCGCTGTCGGCACAGTGGCGGATTGGCGTGACGCCGACCTTCGTGGTGATCTCGCAGGGCAAGGTGGTGCAGAGCACCACCGGCTGGACCAGCTACTGGGGGATGAAGCTGCGGCTGTGGTGGGCCGCCGTCTAACCGGCGCTTTTCTCCGCTATCACTTCCTCAATCGCCCGGCACAGCCGGGCGATACCTTCTTCAATCTGCGGCGGCGAGTTGGCGGCGAAGTTTAGCCGCAGGCCGTGTGCGCCCAGCTGTTCCTGCGCATAGAAGCATTCACCGCGGGCAAAGGTGACACCGTGCCGCCAGGCCGCCGGCATCAGTTCGGCGGTGGTCACCGTCGCGGGCAGCGTCAGCCAGATAAACAAGCCGCCTTGCGGCGTTTCGAAACGGCACCCCGGCGGCAGCTGCCGTTGCAACGCGTCGATCATCACTTCCAGATGCAGGCGATAGACGCGCCCGGCGCGCCGCAGCTGCTTATCGTAACGGCCGACGGTGACGAACGCGTCCAGCGCCCGCTGGATCAGGCTGGAACTGGTGAAGCTGTCGACGTGCTTCAGCCTGGCGAAACGCTGATAGTGTTCGCTGTCCGCCACCAGATAGCCGATGCGCATGCTGGGCAGCAGCATTTTGGAGAAGGTGCTGACGTAGATCACCGCGCCCGGCTGCGCCAGCGCGCGCAGCGACGGCAGTTGTTTGCCTTGATAACGCAGATCGCCGACGAAGTCGTCTTCCAGGATCACCACGCCGGCCTGTTGGGCGATTGCCAGCAGACGTCGCCGGCGCGTCTCGCTCAGGCAACGGCCGGTCGGGTTGTGGAAGTTGGGGATGGTGTAGATCAGTTTGGGGCGGTGGCGTTCCAACAACTCCGGCAGCAAATCCACCCGCATGCCGTGGCGGTCGCCGGGCACGGTGACGATATTGATGCGGTGCTGGCGCAGCAGACCCAGCGCTTCGGCGTAGGTCGGCTCTTCGACGATCACCGTATCACCCGGCGCCAGCAGGCTTTGCACCACCAGACTGATGGCATGCTGCGAACCGTTGGTGATCAGCACCTGTTCCGCCTGCGTGGGGATGCCCTGGGCGCTGAGGATGCGGCTCAGCGTATCGCGCAGCGGATAGTAGCCGCAGTATTCGCCGTAGCTGAAGGCCTCTTCCGCGTGGCGGCTGAGCACCGACAGCAGCACTTTGCGAAACGCCTCCAGCGGAAATATTTTGGGGCTGCCGACGCCGGCGGCGAAGTTGATCAGCCCCTCCGGCAGCGGGGCGTCGGCGTAGCCGTCCAGACGCGAGGTGAGGGTGGTGAAGCTCTCCAGCGGGAAAGGGGCGTCGCTGGTCGGGCGGGCCGGGCGAGTTTGCGCCTGCGGGTGCGCGACATAGGCGCCGCTGCCGCGCCGCTGATGCAAAAAGCCCTTGGCCGCCAGCTCGGCGTAGGCGTTATCCACCGTTAAACGGCTGACCGCCAGCTCGGTCGCCAGCGTGCGCGTCGAGGGCAGCTTGTCGCCATCGACGAACACGCCGGTGAGGATGGCGCGCCGCAGCGCTTCTTCGATCTGTAAATAGAGCGGAACGTCCTGTTCGCGATCTAACGGGATGTGCATGCGAAATTGGCCCGGTTAGGGAGAGATATTTTCACTATACCCCATGTCAACAGGGCTTCAAGCGCAGAAAAGTGGCCTGCATGACAACGCCGCAAAGTGGCTATAGTGAGAAAAAATGGCCGCGTTACACTCTGTGCCTGAGTATTTATGTCGCCATTTCTCCGAGGATCTCATGTCATTATCGTCAGGCGTTTCCGCCCGGCCGGCGCTGCCCGGCGCGCGCCTCTTTCAGGGCAGCAGCCAGGGGTACGTCATCGCCATTATCAGCGCCATGCTGCTGGCCTTTACCGCCATCATCATCCGCGCGCTGACCGAGTATTACCACCTGCCGACCTTCGTGCTGGCGTTCTGGCGCGCGGCGCTGGTGGCGTTGGTGTTGTTGCCGCTGCTGTTGCTGGTGAAACCGCAGTGGGCGCGTCTGCGCCGTGAGCAGGTGGTGTTCTACGCGCTTTACGGGCTGCTGCTGGCGCTGTTCAACAGCCTGTGGACGCTGTCGGTGGCGCTGAACGGTGCGTCGGTGGCGACCATTCTGACCTACTGTTCGGTGGGCTTTACCGTATTCCTCGGCTGGGTGATGTATAGCGAACGCCTGACGCTGCGCCAATTGCTGGTGATCGCCATCAGCCTGGGCGGCTGCTTCCTGGTCAGCAATGGCGACAGCATGGGGAACAGCCACTTCGATCTGCTGGGGCTGCTGGTGGGGATGCTGTCGGGCATCGGTTATACCCTGTATACCCTCGGCGGGCGGGTGGCCAGCGAACGCGGCTATCCGGTGTGGAACACCATCCTGTACGTGTTCGGGTTTTCGGCGCTGTATCAGCTGGCGTTCAATGCGGCGCTGACGGCGTTCCCGTTGGCGGCGTTCCACGGCATGGCCGGCGATCTGTGGTTCCTGTCGCACAGCGCGCAGGGCATTCAGTGGAGCGGCTGGCTGTTGCTGCTGGCGTTGGCCGCCGGGCCGACGCTGCTGGGTTTCGGGTTGTATAACATCAGCCTGAAAACGCTGCCGCTGGCGGTAGCCAACCTGATCCTGTCGCTGGAGCTAGTGTTCACCGCGGTGATCGCCTATTTCCTGCTGGGGGAGAACATGAATCAGCTGCAGCTGCTGGGCAGCGCGTTGGTGATGGGCGGGGTGCTGCTGTTGAAAAGCAAGACCGCCGAGGCGTGATCGGTTAGCATTACGCCTCGCAAGAGAGGCGGTAATGATGAATAACCCGAGATTGAAACGAGCGCTTATCGCTTGAATGGCCGTGTTGAGTGAACGACAACACGGCCACAGACACTCCGTTCCGTGGCTTTTATTCCCGTAACAAGAGAATACGCCATGTCCGAAAAACACTGGTCCAAAACCGAGCTGCTGCATCAGACGGTGACCAACCCGAATATAATCGTCAAAGGCACCCACAGCTACTACAGCGACTGCTGGGACAACGGCTTCGAACGCTCGGTGGTGCGCTATCTGCACGGCGACGCGGTCAGCCGGCAATGGCAGCCGCTGGGCGAAATAGACCGTTTGCTGATCGGCGATTACGTGTGCATCGCGGCCGAAGCGGTGATCCTGATGGGCGGTAATCACACCCACCGCATCGACTGGCTGAGCCTGTACCCGTTTATGGCAACCATCAAGCAGGCATACCGTCCCAAAGGCGATACCCGGCTGGGTGACGGTTGCTGGATCGGCATGCGGGCGATGTTGATGCCGGGGGTATCGATAGGCGAAGGGGCGATCGTCGCCGCCGGCAGCGTGGTGGCCGGCGATGTTGAACCTTATGCCATCGTCGGCGGTAACCCGGCGACGTTTATCCGTTGGCGATTCACGCCGGAAATCATCGCGCGGTTGCTTGCGTTGCGCCTCTATGACTTGTCCGAGGCGGACTTTGCGGTGATCCAGCCTCTGCTTGCCGATGACGATATCGGGGCGCTGGAAAAGGGAATTGCGGCCTTGCGCCGTTAAACACCACGGGCGGGGGATCCCCGCCCGTTTCGCGTTATTCGGCCTTGGCCTCGGCCGCCGGTTGGCGGCGTTTGCGCATCAGGCGCAGCAGCGGCGGCAACGCCAGCACCGCGACCGCCAATACCAGCAGCGTTTGCGCGATGCTGCTGCTCCACAGAATGCCGAACTCGCCGTTGCTGATCGACAGCGCGCGGCGCAGGTTTTGTTCCAGCATCTCACCCAGCACAAAGCCCAGAATCAGCGGCGACATCGGGAAATGCATTTTCCGCAGAATGTAGCCGAACACGCCCAACCCGACCATCAACAGCAGGTCGAAGGTGGTGCTGTGCACCGCATAAACCCCTACCGCCGACACCGCGGCGATCGCCGGCACCAGGAACCACAGCGGGATGGTCAGCATGCGGGTGAACAGGCCGACCAGCGGCAGGTTCATGATCAGCAAAATGACGTTAGCGATCAGCAGCGCGGCGATCAGCCCCCAGACGATATCCGGCTGTTCGGTGAACATCGCCGGGCCGGGGGTGATGTTGTACAGCGTCAGCGCGCCCATCATCACCGCCGTGGTGCCGGAACCCGGTACCCCCAGCGTCAGCATCGGAATGAACGAGCCGCAGGCCGAGGCGTTGTTGGCCGCTTCCGGCGCCGCTACGCCGCGAATGTCGCCCTTGCCGAAGGTGTCGCTGTTGCCGCTGATTTTCTTCTCGGTCATGTAGGTCAACGCGCTGGCGATGGTGGCGCCGGCGCCCGGCAGAATGCCGACGAAGAAACCGATCACCGACGAGCGCAGGGTCGGGCCTGCGCACTGCGCCGCCTCTTTACGGTTGAACAGCAGGCGGCCGGTTTTACGCACCAGCTTTTGCCCGGCGCTGGTGCTTTCCAGCATCAGCAGGATTTCGCTGACCGAGAACAGGCCGATCACCACCACGATAAACTGCACGCCGTCGGAGAGATGCACGCTGTCGAAGGTAAAGCGGTAAACGCCGGTGTTGGCGTCGACGCCCACCGTCGCCAATCCCAGGCCGATCAGCGCCGCCAGCAGCGATTTTAGCGGGTTCTGGCTCATCATGCTGCCGAGGCAGGCGATGGCGAACACCATCAGGGCGAAATACTCGGCCGGGCCGAAGGCCAGCGACCAGCGGGCCAGCAGCGGCGCGAACAGAATGATGCCGCCGATGGCGATCATCGAGCCGACAAACGAGCTGACCGCCGAGATGGACAGCGCCACGCCGGCGCGCCCCTGCTGCGCCATCGGGTAGCCGTCCAGCGCGGTCATGATCGCCGCCGCGTCGCCTGGCACGTTGAGCAGAATCGACGAGATGCGCCCGCCGTATTCGCAGCCGATATACACCGTCGCCAGCAGGATCAGCGCCGATTCGGCCGGCAGTTTTAGGGCGAACGCCAGCGGCAGCAGGATCGCCACGCCGTTGATCGGCCCCAGCCCCGGCAACAGGCCGACGATGGTGCCAACGAAGCAGCCGATCAGGGCGATAATCAGGTTCTGCGGCACCAGCGCCACTTCAAACCCTTGGGTCAAATACATCCAGGTATCCATCATCGCTCCCGTTAGCTCAGCCAGATGCCGAGCGGCAGTGTGACATCGAGAAGTTGGTCAAAGGCGTAGTACAGCGCTGCGCCCATGACGACGCCGGAGATGGCCGCCGCCGGCAGGCTGGCCTGAAACAACAGGCCGATGCTGAACGTCAGCAGCGCGGTCGCCAGCGGAAAGCCCAGCCATTCAAAGCCCCAGGCATACAGCACCAGGGTGATCACCAGCACCAGCAGCCGCTGCAGCACCTTGTGGTGCGGCCATTCCACCGCCTGTGGGCGGCGCAGCAGCAACAGGGCCGCGCACAGCGCCATCAGGCTGAGGATCGCCAGCGGGAACGGGCGCGGCCCCAGCGGTTCATAGCTGTATTCGCTTTGAATGCCCCAGCCGATGAACAGCCCGCCGATACACAGCAGCAGCCAAAAGCCGGCAAAAATACGATCGCTCATGGTTTTCCCCTGCGGTTATTTGGCCAGGCCGAACACTTTCGCCTGCTCACGGTATTGGGCAACCTGATTCTTCACGTAGGCGTCCAGCTCTTTGCCGGTCATATTGAATTCGAACAGGCCGCGCAGATCGCGCTGCTGCTTGAATTCGTCTGTCGCCATCATTTTCTGGAAGGTGTCGATCCACCACTGATACTCTTCATCGCTGACTTTCGGCCCGACGTAGAAGCCGCGAATGATCGGCCACACCAGGCTGTACCCCTGTTCTTTGGCGGTCGGAATGTCGGCCAACTGGCCCGGCAAACGTTGCTCGGCATACACCGCCAGCACGCGGATTTTGTCGCCCTGCAGGTAAGGCACCATCTCGCTCAGGTCACCGGAAACCGCCTGAATATGGTTGCCCAGCAGCGCGGTGACCGGCTCGCCGCCGCCTTCGAACGCCACGTAGCGCATCTTGCGCGGATCCACGCCGACTTCGCGCGCCAGCAGCGCGGTTTTCATCCAGTCCTGGCTGCCGATGGAGGCGCCGGCGCCGAACACCACGCTGTTGGGATCTTTTTGGAAGGCGTCCATCAGGTCTTTCAGGGTTTTGTAAGGCGAGTCGGCGCGCACCGCGATCATGCCGTAGTCGGTTCCGACCGCCGCCAGCCATTTCACGTCGTCCACGTTATAGCGGCCGAACTTGCCCTGAGCCAGATTGAGCAGCGAACCGCCGGAGAAGGCCACCACGGTGCCGAACTCCGCCGGGCGCTGCGCGACGATGGCGTTGTAGGCCACCGCGCCGACGCCGCCGGGCATATAGGTGACGCGCATCGGTTTATCGATGGCCTTGGTGTCCTGCAACGACACCTGAATCAGCTTGCAGGTCAGATCGAAGCCGCCGCCGGGCTTGGCCGGCGCAATGCATTCGGTGCGTTTGGGCGCTTCCCCGGCAAAGGCCTGAGAGGCCGCCAGCAACAGTGCGGCGGCGGTCAAGGTACGGGTCATTATTTTTTTCATTGTGGCTTGCCCTCGGTATTGTTCTGGTTGTGAATCCCGCTGAGCGCGGTTGCAGGATTGTTAAAACAACAACCTTTCATTTACCTTTCAGTGGCCGGAAAAGTTTCCAGTCTGTGATTAGGGTCTCTTGTCGCTAGCGAATCACGGGTGCGCTACCATAGAAATGCTGGCAGGAACAGGGCGCAAAACCGGCCAAAATCCTGCGTAATATCAGGTTTGCCGTTTTGCTTTCGCGATAAAATCATGATCAGTGAAATGAATAGAGACGCAGTGATATGTTTTCGTTAGGGAAATTGTTTAGCGGCAGGGACAGCGCCAAAGTATGCGCGATTAAACGGTTGCCTGAGGTCTACGCGGAGATGGTCGGTGGAACCGGGCAGTGCCGTTTGAAGCGACTGCGCGCCGAGGTTGGCGTGTTTGAGCTGCATTTCGTCAACGCCGCCGGTGAAAGATATGCCTGCCAGATGACCGCCTGCGTGACCGGCATCGATCTGGTATTTGCCGTCAACAATCGCTCCGTGCTGGTTTCTGCACCGTTTACCGCCGACAAGCTGCGCTCGGTGCTGGACATTGCCGTGGCCGATAGCCCCATTCCGCTGATCTGACGCCGCCCTGCGATCGCGCTCCATACGCATAATTGTGTGCCAGCTCCCAAAACTGGCGGCGCGGCGCTCTTTTATCCCCTTATTTTCCATGCCATTCTCTGTTATCAGCCTGTTAACGGACGCCGTGTCGGAGCCAGGTTGTTCAGATAAATCAATGGAATGGGAACATGCGACTGTTATTGGTTGAAGATCACCCCGAGCTGTCTCACTGGTTGCAAAAGGCGCTGACCGGCGCCGGGTTTGCCGTCGACGTCGCTCCGGACGGCGTGGCGGCCGATCATCTGTTGCTCAACGAGCGTTATGCGCTGGCGGTGTTGGATGTGGCGCTGCCGCGTTTGAACGGCCTGGATTTGCTGGCGCGCCTGCGCAAGCGCGGGCAGGATCTGCCGGTGTTGCTGCTGACGGCGCGCACCGACGTGGCCGATCGGGTAAAGGGCCTGAATCTGGGGGCGGACGATTACCTCACCAAGCCGTTCGAACTGGACGAGCTGGAAGCGCGTATTCGGGCGCTGCTGCGCCGCAGCGTCGGCGCCCCGCAGCCGGCGTTGCAGTACGGCGCGTTGACCTACCATGACGAAGGCTATTTTCTGCTGGAGAGCAAGCCGCTAGCGCTGACGCCGCGCGAACTGGCGGTGTTGACCGCGCTGATGCATCGGCGCGGCCGCCCGGTGGCCAAACAACAGCTGTTCGAGCAGGTGTTTACGCTGTCCGACGAGGCCAATCCCGAGAGCATCGAGCTTTACGTACACCGCCTGCGGAAAAAGCTGCAGGGCAGCGATGTGGCGATCGTCACGCTGCGCGGTCTGGGCTACAGCCTGGAGCTCTGCAATGCGGTGGTTTAATGCGCCGCGTTCGCTGTTCTATCAACTGCTGCTGTTTTTTGGCCTGCCGCTGCTGGCGTTGGGCGGTATCTCTATCTACACCCACTATTTCAGCGCCATGAGCGCCGCCACATTGGCTTACGATCGCACGCTGCTGGCGTCGGCGCGCACCGTGGCGGAGCGACTGGTGGTGCGCGAAGGCAAGCTGGCGGTCGATGTGCCCTATGTAGTGCTCGACAGCTTCGAGCGCAACATGAACGATCAGCTGTATTACGAGGTGATTTCGCCGCAGGGAAAAAGCATCTCGGGCTATGACGATTTGCCGTCGCTGCCGCCCCATATCCCGCGCTCCACGCTCTACCCGGCGCTGGTGCATTTTTATGATGCGGAATACCTCGGCCGGCCGATCCGCGTGGCGGCGCTGTTTCAACCGGTCAACGAGTCGGGGGTGAGCGGCATGGCGACCATTTTGGTGGCGGAAACCCTGGAATCGCGCCGTTACCTGGCGCGGCAGATGATGATCGCGGCGCTGCTGAGCCAGGGCACGGTGGTGGTGTTGACCCTGATCCTGGCGTTCGCGCTGCTCAAGCGGGTGTTGAAGCCGATGCGTAAACTCTCCGGCATCATGCTGCGGCGCGATCCGGGCGAGCTGACGCCCTTGCCGCGGGTATTGCCGTGGTCGGAGATGCAGCCGCTGCTGGTGGCGTTCAATCGCTATATCGAACGGCTGCGGCTGATGGTGGCGCGTCAGGAACGCTTCAGCGCCGACGCTTCCCACCAGCTGCGCACGCCGCTGGCGGTGTTGAAGACGCAGGTCGGGGTGGCGCTGGCCAGCGATCGGCCGCAGCAGTGGCGTGAAAGCCTGCAGGCGATGAGCGCGACGCTGGACAATACCGTGGCACTGACCGACCGCCTGCTGTATCTCTCACGCCTGAAGGCCAGCGAGCACCAGGCCGAGCGCAAGCTGCAGCCGGTCAACCTGGCGCAGGTGCTGCGCGACGCCTGTTTTTCGCGCTTGCCGCAGGCGCGCAGCAAACAGATCGATCTCGGTTTCGAAGGTGAAGCGGCGTGTCAGGTGGCAGGGGAACCGCTGCTGTTGGCCGAACTGTGCGCCAACCTGTTGGACAATGCGTTGAAATACACACCGCGTCAGGGCGTGGTCACCGCTCGCCTCACGCAGGGAAAGGAGACGGGGGAAGGCGTGCTGGAGATTGAAGACAGCGGCCCCGGCATCGCCTTACAGGACAAGGCGCTGGCGCTGCAGCCGTTTCACCGGCTGGACAACGTGGGCGATCAGCCGGGCGCCGGCCTGGGGCTGGCGCTGGTGAAGGATATCACCGCGTATCACGGCACCCGCCCGGAGCTGTTGAGCTCCGCCGCGCTGGGCGGCCTGTTGGTGCGGGTGCGTTTCAGGCTGTTGTCTTAAGCCTGTTCTTTGCAGGACTCGACGTCAGCCGCCGGGACTTTGGCTTTACGCGTCAGCGGCGTGCGCAGCCGCTGCGACAGGATAACGCCCAGCAGGGTAATGCCGCCGCCGATCAGGTGGTAACCGTGCAACTGCTCATGCAGGAACAGCACGGCGATAGCGGCGGTAAACACCGGCGCCAGGTTCATGAAGATCGAGGCGGTGTTGGCGCCCAGGCGCATCACGCCCTGGATCCACAGGAACGGGGCGATGATCGAAGCCGGAATGCCGGCGAACAGCACCAGCGGCAGGTTATGGCCGTTCAAGCCGACATCCTGCGCCATCAGGAAATTAGGCAGCAGCAGCAGCACGCCGAACAGGATCTGCACGTACAGCGATTGCCAGTTCGGCAGCGCGATGGCCCAGCGTTTGGTCAACACGCCATACAGCGCGTAAGAGGCGGTGGCGAGTAGCATCATCAATTCCCCCTTGCCGATACCGTGCTGCAGCAGTACGCCGGGCTGGCCGCCGCTGACCAGCCAGATCAAACCGCCGAAGGAGAGAATACTGCCGAGCAGCACACCGACGGTCGGCGCAATGCGCAGCAGGACGATGCTGATCAGGATGGTCAGCAGCGGGATCAGCGACACGATGATGCCCATAAACAGCGCGCTGACGCTGTGCGCCGCGTAATAGGCCAGGCTTTGATACAGCACCATGCCCAGCAGGCCGAGGATCATCAACTTCCACCAGTTGGCGCGCACCTGCGCCCAATTGCGCAGCACGCCCGGCAGCACGAACGGCGTCAGGGCAACCAGCGCCAGCAGCCAGCGGTAGAGCGAAATGGCCGCCGGATCGATGGCGGTGGCGGAGAGTTTGCTGACGACGGCGTTAATCGACCAAATCAGCACGGCCAACAGCGGGAAGAGCATATTCATGATAATTATTCTCAATAACGTCCAACATGCTGGCTAGTCTACGCGTGTCCGGTTTATCATATATAGCGATATCCAGACAAAAATCGGCGTAAACAAGACAAATCACGGGACGAAACCATGCCAGAAATCCGCCATTTCCCCGAGTCGCTGATCCCGGCGCCCAACCCGGTGCAGTTCCGCTGCGAAGAGTTTAACGCGCGCACCGAATTCCAGCCGCACAGCCACACCTGGGGCCAGTTGATGTGGGTCAAGGCCGGGGTGATGGTGCTGCGCATCGGCGGGCAGCGCTTTCTGGCGCCGCCGGAGTTCGTGTTGTGGGCGCCGGCGGGCATCGAACACTCCTGCTACAACCAGCGACTGGCGCAGTGCCGCATGGTGGACATCACGCCGGCGCTGTGCGCCGGTATGCCGGCCGACCCCTGTCTGGTGAGCGTCACGCCCATCTTCCGCGCCATCGCCGAGGATTTCTATGCGCGCAAGCAGTACATTCCGCAGGCGGAGGAGGATTTGCGCCTGTGCCAGGTGCTGATCGATCAGCTGCGCCTGTCGCCGCGTCAGCAAACCTATCTGCCGTCGTCGGACGACAAATTTTTGGCGCCGGTGCTGGAAGCGCTGGAGCATTGTCCGGCGGACAACACCTCGCTGGCGACGTGGGCGGCGCGGGTCTACACCACCGAGCGCACGCTGTCGCGCCGCTGCCAGCAGGATCTGGGCATGTCGTTCAGCGAGTGGCGCCAGCGCCTGCGTTTTCTGCATGCCGTGTCGTTGCTCGAGCAGGGCAAAACCGTGCAGGACGTGGCGTTGGACGTCGGCTACAGCTCCGCGTCGGCCTTTATCGTCATGTTCCAGCAGATCGCCGGCACCACCCCTGAACGCTTTCGCCGTGCCTGATTCAGTGGCACACTATTTCGCAGACAAATAGCCGTAAACCGTCGGAGAACGCAGTGAAAATTCTGGTTGATGAAAATATGCCCTACGCGGCCGAGCTGTTCAGCCGCTTGGGCGACGTGCAGGCGGTGCCGGGGCGTCCGATCCCGCGCGAGGCGCTGGCGGATGCCGATGCGCTGATGGTGCGTTCGGTCACCAAGGTCAATGAAGCCTTGTTGGCCGGCAGCCGCATTGGCTTTGTCGGCACCGCCACCGCCGGCACCGATCACGTTGATGACGCCTGGCTGCAACGGCAGGGCATCGGGTTTTCCGCCGCGCCGGGCTGCAACGCCATCGCGGTGGTCGAGTATGTGTTCTCCGCCTTGATGCTGCTGGCCGAACGCGACGGCTTCCAACTGCGGGATAAAACCGTCGGCATCGTCGGCGTGGGCAACGTCGGTTCCCGCCTGGACGCGCGCCTCAAAGCGCTGGGCGTGCGCACGCTGCTGTGCGATCCGCCGCGTGCCGATCGCGGCGACGCCGGGGAGTTTTGGCCGTTGGAGAAGCTGGTGGCCGAGGCCGATGTGCTGACCTTCCATACGCCGCTGAATAAATCCGGCCCTTACCATTCGCTGCATCTGGCGGATGCGGATCTGTTGGCGGCGCTGCCGGACAACCGCATTCTGATCAACGCCTGTCGCGGGCCGGTGGTGGATAACACCGCGCTGCTGCAGGCGTTGGAAAAGGGCAAAAAGTTGAGCACGGTGCTGGACGTGTGGGAACCCGAGCCGGATCTCGCCTTGCCGCTGCTGGCGCGGGTGGATATCGGCACCGCGCATATCGCCGGGTATACGCTGGAAGGCAAGGCGCGCGGCACCACCCAGGTGTTCGAAGCGTTCAGCCGCCATCTGGGGCAGCCGCAGCAGGTGGCGCTGGCCTCGCTGCTGCCGGTGCCGGAGTTCAGCCTGATCCGCCTCAACGGCCCGCTGGATGAAGCGCGGTTAAAACGATTGATGCACTTGGTGTATGATGTGCGCCGCGATGATGCGCCACTGCGCAAAGTCGCCGGGCAACCGGGCGAATTCGATCGCCTGCGCAAGCACTACCAGGAGCGCCGCGAGTGGTCTTCGCTGGCCGTGCAATGCGATGACAGCGCCAGCGCCGAGCTGCTCGGCAAGCTGGGCTTCAGCGTGGCGTAGCGTAAGGTTGTCTTAAGCCAACGCCGCTACAGTGAGCGGTAAAGATTATCGGGCGGTGATTGCACTGCCCGTGTGCTTTTATGAATGAAATACTCTGGAGAAAACCCGATGTCTGACGGCTGGAATATCGCGCTGCTCGGCGCCACTGGCGCGGTAGGTGAAGCGTTGCTGGAATTGTTGCAGGAACGCCAGTTCCCGGTGGGTGAACTCTATCCTCTGGCAAGCGAACGCAGCGCGGGCGCCAATGTGCGCTTCAACGGCAAGTCTCTTCTGGTGCAAAACGCCGAAGAGTTCGACTGGTCGCAGGCGCAGCTGGCCTTCTTCGTCGCCGGCAGCGACGCTTCCGCGCGCTATGCCGAAGAAGCCGGCAACATGGGCTGCCTGGTGATCGACACCAGCGGCCTGTTCGCCATGGAGCCGGATGTGCCGCTGGTGGTGCCGGGCGTGAACCCGCAGGTGCTGGCGGATTACCGTAACCGCAATATCGTGGCGGTGGCCGACAGCATGGTCAGCCAACTGCTGACGGCGATCAAACCGCTGACCGAACAGGCGGGGCTGTCGCGTCTGCACGTCACCACGCTGATGTCGGTATCGTCGCGCGGCAAGGTGGCGGTGGACGACTTGGCCGGCCAGAGCGCGCGCCTGCTGAATGGCATTCCGGCCGAGGAAGGCGTCTTCGGTAAACAGCTGGCGTTCAACCTGCTGCCGCTTGTCGCCGACGAGCAGGGCAGCGTGCGCGAAGAGCGCCTGATCGTCGATCAGGTGCGCAAGGTGCTGCAGGATGAAGGGCTGCCGATTTCGGTGAGCTGCGTTCAGTCGCCGGTGTTTTACGGCCACGCGCAGGTGGTGCACCTGGAAGCGCTGCGCCCGCTGTCCGCCGAAGAGGCGCGCAGCGAGCTCGAAGAGGTCGAAGACATTCAGCTGAGCGAAGAGGACGATTACCCGACCCAGGTCACCGACGCTTCCGGCAGCGATGCGCTCAGCATCGGTTGCCTGCGTAACGATTACGGCATCCCCGAGCTGCTGCAGTTCTGGACGGTAGCGGACAATGTGCGCTTCGGCGGCGCGTTGATGGCTATCGAAACCGCCGAGCGTCTGGTGCAGGAGCAGATGTACTGATGTCTGAGGTGGTCTCGCCCGCTCAGCCGACGCTGAAGGTAGCGCTGGGCATCGAATATGACGGCAGCCGGTACTACGGCTGGCAGCGGCAGCAAGAAGTGGCCAGCGTGCAGGAACGCTTGGAGCAGGCGTTGAGCAAGGTGGCGGATGCGCCGATTACCGTGCTGTGCGCCGGGCGCACCGACGCCGGGGTGCACGCCACCGGGCAGGTGGTGCATTTCGAAACCACTGCGCGCCGCAAGGATGCCGCCTGGACGATGGGGGTGAATACCCATTTGCCGCCGGACATCGCGGTGCGTTGGGTGAGCCCCGTCGCCGACGATTTTCACGCGCGTTTCAGCGCCACCGCGCGCCGCTACCGCTATATCATTTTCAACCATCGCTACCGGCCGGCGGTGCTGCAGCAGGGGGTGACGCATTTTTATCACCCGCTGGACGCCGATCGCATGCACCGGGCGGCGCAGGCGCTGCTGGGCGAGAACGACTTCACGTCGTTCCGCGCGGTGCAATGTCAGTCGCGCACCCCGTGGCGTTGCGTAAAACACGTTAAGGTTACGCGCTACGGCGAATATATTGTGGTAGATATCAAGGCGAATGCCTTTGTGCATCATATGGTTCGCAACATCGTCGGCAGCCTGATGGAGATCGGCTGCGGCAATCAGGGTGAGAACTGGATGGCCGAGTTGCTGGCGCTGAAGGATCGCAATCTGGCGGCGGCGACGGCGCGAGCCGAGGGGCTGTATCTGGTTGCCGTGGATTACCCTGACCACTTTGGTCTACCGCGGCCGCCGATGGGGCCGCTGTTTTTGCCCGACGATTAAACGCCGGCACGCCTGAAAGCGTTGCTCCCTTGTGCTTCTGCCGGGTGATTGAAACGCCCGGCATCAATGAGAGAATTTATGGACATCATCAAGTTTATTATTGATTTTATTCTGCATATTGATGTGCACTTGGCCGAACTGGTCGCACAATACGGCATGTGGGTCTACGCTATTCTGTTCCTGATCCTGTTTTGCGAAACCGGTCTGGTGGTGACGCCGTTCCTGCCGGGGGATTCTTTGCTGTTCGTCGCCGGCGCGCTGGCGGCGTTGCCGACCAACGATCTGAACGTGCATACCATGGTGGCGTTGATGGCCGTGGCGGCGATCATCGGCGATGCGGTGAACTACACTATCGGGCGGTTGTTCGGCGAGAAGCTGTTCAGCAACCCGAATTCGAAAATCTTCCGCCGCAGCTACTTGGACAAGACGCATCAGTTCTATGAGAAGCACGGTGGGAAAACGATTATTCTGGCGCGATTCGTGCCGATCGTGCGTACTTTTGCGCCGTTCGTCGCGGGCATGGGGCATATGTCCTATCGCCACTTCGCCGCCTACAACGTGATTGGCGCACTGGTTTGGGTGCTGCTCTTCACTTATGCTGGCTATCTGTTCGGCGATCTGCCAGTGGTGCAGGAGAACCTGAAGCTGTTGATCGTCGGGATCATCATCGTTTCGATTCTACCGGGCGTGATTGAAATTTGGCGCCACAAGCGCGCGGCCGCCCGCCAGCAAAAACAGTAAAAACATCGCTTAACCTGTCGGTTCGACCAGTTTTTTGTCCACAGCGTCGGGCCGATATGGTTTAATGAGCGACATTATGGTCTGTTCCTGCGAACAACCCTGAAGCCGATGCCTCAGTCGCCGCGCTTGCCGCGCCGCGAACGGGCATTTTTTCATTGGGGTGTTTTCGGGGGGATTGTTAAAGCATGAACAGCGGACTGGCGTGTGCCAGGTTCAAACAGAAAGGTCATCGATGAGCTGGATTGAACGAATTCTTAACAAGAGCAATATCACACAAACCCGTAAGGCGAGCATTCCTGAAGGGGTCTGGACTAAATGCGACAGCTGCGGCCAGGTTCTCTACCGCGCCGAGCTGGAGCGGAATCTGGAAGTGTGCCCGAAGTGCGACCACCACATGCGTATGAGCGCGCGCGCGCGTCTGCATACCCTGCTGGACGAAGGCAGCGAAGTGGAGCTGGGCAGCGATCTGGAGCCGAAGGACGTTCTGAAATTCAAGGATTCCAAGCGCTATAAAGATCGTCTGGTCGCCGCACAGAAAGCGACCGGCGAGAAAGACGCGCTGGTGGTGATGAAGGGCACGCTGTACGGCATGCCGATCGTCGCCGCGTCCTTCGAATTCGCCTTCATCGGCGGCTCGATGTCTTCCGTGGTCGGCGCGCGTTTCGTGCGTGCGGTTGAGCAGGCGCTGGAGGACAACTGTCCGCTGGTGTGCTTCTCCGCCAGCGGCGGCGCGCGCATGCAGGAAGCGCTGATGTCGCTGATGCAGATGGCGAAAACCAGCGCGGCGTTGGCCAAAATGCAGGAGCGCGGCTTGCCGTATATCTCCGTGCTGACCGACCCGACCATGGGCGGTGTCTCCGCCAGCCTGGCGATGCTGGGCGACATCAATATCGCCGAGCCGAAAGCGCTGATCGGTTTTGCCGGCCCGCGCGTTATCGAGCAAACCGTGCGCGAGAAACTGCCACCAGGCTTCCAGCGCAGCGAGTTCCTGATCGAAAAAGGCGCGATCGACATGATCGTTCGCCGTCCGGAAATGCGCCAAACGTTGGCGAGCATTCTGTCCAAGCTGACAAACCAGCCGCAGCCGCATTTCGATGAGGCCGCGCCGGTCATTGAGCCGGAGCCGCAGGCCGACGCCTGAGGCAAAGACAGATCCCGCCCGGGTTCAGCCGCCACTTTGTGGCTAAGTGACGGCTGATGCCCGCTCCCTGCCGGCCGTAGCCTTTCCGCTGCGGTTTGCAGGCTGGCGGCAGTCACGAAGCGCATCGCCTTTACCGCGGTGAGGGTGGTGCCCTGATGGATTAATGAACCCAAGTTCAGTGATGGGACTCATGCAAAACCACCAAATTCCCCAAGCCACGTCGCCATTGAGCTCGTGGCTTTACTATCTGGAACGTCTGCACAGCCAGGCGATCGAACTCGGCCTTGAGCGCGTACAGCGCGTCGCGGCGCATCTGGATTTACTGACCCCCGCACCCACGGTGTTCACCGTTGCCGGCACCAACGGCAAAGGCACCACCTGTCGCACCCTTGAAGCTATTCTGCTGGCCGCCGGCCTGCGCGTCGGCGTCTACAGTTCACCGCATCTGGTGCGCTATACCGAACGCGTGCGCATTCAGGGCGAAGAACTGAGCGAAGCGGAGCACAGCCGCTCGTTCGCCGCCATTGAAGCCGGCCGCGGCGAAACGTCGCTGACCTATTTCGAATTCGGCACCCTGTCGGCGCTGCAGCTGTTCAAACAGGCGCGACTCGACGTGGTGATCCTGGAAGTGGGGCTGGGCGGGCGTCTCGACGCCACTAACATCGTCGATCCGAGCGTGGCGGTGATCACCAGCATTGCGCTCGATCACACCGACTGGCTGGGCAACGATCGCGAAAGCATCGGCCGTGAAAAGGCCGGCATTTTCCGCAGCGGCAAACCGGCGGTGGTCGGTGAACCCGATATGCCGGACAGCATTCGTCAGGTTGCCGAAACGCTGGGCGCGCCGCTGTCTCGCCGTGGTGAAACCTGGCGCTTCAGCGAGCAGGGCGATCGCTGGCAGTGGCTGGGCGGCGACACGCTGCTGACCGATCTGCCGACGCCGAACGTACCGCTGGCCAACGCCGCTACCGCGCTGGCGGCGCTCAACTGCAGCCCGCTGGAAATCGACGAACGCGCGATTTTCACCGGGCTGCAGCAGGCGACGTTGCCGGGGCGTTTCCAGATCGTGCGACGGGAGCCGACGCTGATCCTCGATGTGGCGCACAACCCGCATGCCGCCGGCTATCTGGCCGGGCGTCTGGCCCAACTGCCGCGCAACGGCGGCAAGGTGCGCGCGGTGGTGGGCATGCTGTCGGACAAGGATATCGCCGGCACGCTGGCCTGCCTCAGCGAGCAGGTGGATGAATGGTACTGCGCGCCGCTCGACGGGCCGCGCGGCGCCAGCGTCGAACAGCTGGCGCAGCATCTGACGGAACCGCGCCGCTTTAATGATGTCGAAACTGCCTGGCGGCAGGCTATGCAGGATGCTGATAAACAGGATATTGTGATCGTCTGTGGATCGTTCCACACCGTGGCGCAGGTGATGGCGGCGTTAGACGAGATGCGGGGAGTGTGAGTGGCGAGTAAATTTCAGAACCGACTGGTCGGAACCGTGATTCTGGTGGCGCTGGGGGTGATCATCCTGCCAGGGTTGCTGGACGGCAAAAAGAAGCATTACGAGGATGAATTCGCGGCCATTCCGTTGGTGCCGAAGGCGGGCGACGTCGAAGAGAACGACGTGCTGCCACCGGTGACTCAACCGTTGCCGGCGCAGCCGCCGGAAGGGGCGGGCGCGCTGGTCGAACAGCAGGCGGCCAACGAAGCGGCGGCGCAACAGGCGGTGCGGCAAGGTGCTCAGCAGCCAGCGCAGGTGGCGCCGCCACCGGTCGAGACGCGTCCTCAGCCGGTGCCGCAGCCCAAGCCGAAACCGGTAGAAACCAAACCGGTGGAAGTGAAACCGAAACCGGTGCCGCAACCGAAACCGGTGGAAGTGAAGCCGGTACCGGAGCCGACGCCGAAACCTGAACCGACGCCGCAGCCGAAACCGGCGGAAGAAAAAGCGCCTGCCGGGCAAGCCTACGTCGTGCAGCTCGGGGCGTTGAAAAATGCCGCCAAGGCGAACGAGATTGTCGCCTCGCTGCGCCTCTCGGGCTATCGCGCCTTTACCGTGCCGTCAACGCCGGTGCAGGGGCAGATCACCCGTATCTACGTCGGCCCGGACGCTTCCAAGCAGAAGCTGCAGGCGGCGCTGCCGTCGCTGAACTCGATCAGCGGGCTGAGCGGGCAGGTGAAGCCGTACGGCCGTTAAACCCCGCAGGGGCGCAGCACGATGCGCCCCTGAATTAAGGAGTGGTGGAGATAAAGCGAGAAAAACCGCGCCTTTTACAGGCGAAATCACCTATGTAGGCGCGGCGATTGGGAATTTTTTGATCGCCGCTTTTTATTTGTAACGTGGTAGGAAATCCCCTACGCAAACGTTTTCTTTTTCTGTTAGAATTCGCCGCGAATTGGATGCAGGGGCGATTCATCATTGGAATAGTTCATGGTCTGGATTGATTACGTCATTATAGCGGTGATTGGATTTTCGGCTCTGGTGAGCCTGATCCGAGGGTTTGTTCGCGAAGCATTGTCACTTGTGACATGGGGATGTGCGTTTTTTGTTGCCAGCCATTTCTACTCTTACCTTGCGGTCTATTTCACTCGTTTTGAAGATGAACTGGTGCGAAACGGCATCGCGATCGCGATTTTGTTCATCGCGACCTTGATCGTAGGGGCTATTGTTAACTATGTGATTAGCTCACTGGTAGAGAAAACCGGGTTGTCGGGCACCGACCGGGTGTTGGGCATCTGCTTCGGCGCGCTGCGCGGAGTATTGATCGTCGCAGCGATCCTGTTCTTCCTGGATACCTTTACCGGCTTTTCACAGAGTGCCGACTGGAAACAGTCACAGCTCATTCCCCAGTTCAGTTACGTCATCAGGTGGTTCTTTGACTACCTGCAGAGCACGTCGAGTTTCTTGCCGACCCAATTGCCGGGGCGGTAGCGCTGATGAGGAAAAGACAACATGTGCGGTATTGTCGGTATCGCCGGTTTCATGCCGGTAAACCAGTCGATTTATGATGCGCTGACGGTGCTTCAGCACCGTGGCCAGGATGCCGCAGGCATCGTCACCATTGACGCCCACAACGGGTTCCGTTTGCGTAAAGCCAACGGCCTGGTGAAAGATGTGTTTGAGGCGCGCCATATGCAACGCTTGCAGGGCAACATGGGCATTGGCCATGTGCGTTACCCGACGGCCGGCAGCTCGAGCGCCTCTGAGGCCCAGCCTTTCTACGTCAACTCGCCGTTCGGCATTACGCTGGCCCACAACGGCAATCTGACCAACGCCCATGAGCTGCGCCAAAAGCTGTTCGAAAGCGGCCGCCGCCATGTCAACACCACCTCCGACTCGGAAATCCTGCTGAACGTGCTGGCCAGCGAGCTGGATCGCTTCCCGCATTATCCGCTGGAGGCCGACAACATTTTTACCGCGGTCGCCGCCATGCATCAGCAACTGCGCGGCGCTTACGCCTGCGTGGCGATGATCATCGGCCATGGCCTGCTGGCGTTCCGCGATCCGAACGGTATTCGTCCGCTGGTGATCGGCAAACGCACGCTGGAGGATGGCCGCAGCGAGTACATGGTGGCTTCAGAGAGCGTGGCGCTGGATACCCTGGGCTTTGAGTTCCTGCGCGACGTGGCGCCGGGCGAAGCGGTGTATATCACCACCAAGGGCCAGCTGTTCACCCGCCAGTGCGCAGAGAACCCGAAAACCAACCCGTGCCTGTTCGAATACGTCTATTTCGCGCGCCCGGACTCCTTTATGGACAAGATCTCGGTCTACAGCGCCCGCGTGCGCATGGGCCAGAAGCTGGGTGAGAAGATTGCCCGCGAATGGGAAGATCTGGACATCGACGTGGTGATCCCGATCCCGGAAACCTCCTGCGACATCGCGCTGGAGATCGCGCGCATTCTCGAGAAACCCTACCGCCAGGGCTTTGTGAAGAACCGCTACGTCGGCCGCACCTTTATCATGCCGGGCCAGCAGGCGCGTCGTCAGTCGGTGCGCCGCAAGCTGAACGCCAACCGCGCCGAGTTCCGCGACAAGAACGTGCTGCTGGTGGATGACTCCATCGTGCGCGGCACCACGTCGGAACAGATCGTCGAGATGGCGCGCGAAGCGGGCGCCAAGCGTGTGTACCTGGCTTCCGCCGCGCCGGAAGTGCGTTTCCCGAATGTCTACGGCATCGACATGCCGAGCGCCAACGAACTGATCGCCCACGGGCGTGAAGTGGATGAAATCCGCCAGATTATCGGCGCCGACGGGCTGATCTTCCAGGACCTGGACGATCTGATCGAAGCGGTGCGCGAAGAGAACCCGGACATCACCCAGTTCGAATGCTCGGTGTTCAACGGCATCTACGTGACCAAAGACGTCGATCAAAGCTATCTGGAATATCTGGAGTCGCTGCGCAGCGACGACGCCAAGGCGCTGCGAGGGCAAACCGAAGCGGAAAATCTGGAACTGCACAACGAAGGCTAACCGGCCGCGTTGATTACTCGGGGGGGCATCGCCGCGTCTGCGGCGGTGCGCCTTGCTCCTGTGAACTTGCTTATCCCTCGCCATTGCGGCAAAGTCTGCCTGATCTTACTTTTTACGGCAGAGGCCATTTTCCATGAAACGACTCATCATCGGCATTTCCGGCGCCAGCGGCGCGATCTACGGCGTGCGCCTGTTACAGGTTTTGCGCGACGTCGCAGAGGTGGAAACCCATCTGGTGATGAGCAACGCTGCACGGCAGACGCTGGCGCTGGAAACGCCGTACAGCCTGCGTGAAGTGCAGGCGTTGGCCGACGTGGTGCACGATGCGCGCGATATCGCCGCCGCCATCTCTTCCGGTTCCTTCAAAACCCTGGGCATGGCGATCCTGCCATGCTCGATCAAAACCCTGTCCGGCATCGTCAACAGCTACAGCGACGGGCTGCTGACCCGCGCCGCCGACGTGGTGCTCAAAGAGCGCCGCCGTTTGGTGCTGTGCGTGCGGGAAACGCCGCTGCATCTGGGACACCTGCGGTTGATGACGCAGGCGGCGGAGATGGGCGCGGCGATCATGCCGCCGGTGCCGGCGTTTTACCACCAGCCGAAAAGCGTGGAAGACATCATCGATCAGACCGTCAATCGGGTGATCGATCAGTTTGATATCGAACTGCCGGCCGATCTGTTCACCCGCTGGCAGGGTGCTGATTAACATTTTTATCCCCAAATTGGCACATTTGTGCAACACCGCACTGAATTAGGGCGACGTATGCACCATAATGATCCCACTTCATCACGTTCACTGTTTCATGGCGCCGCCTTATCGCGGCTGCCAGTGGCGCGGCCCCGAGCGGCCGATTTAATTTTGCGGTTATCGTCCCAGGAAACAGTATTGTGAAGGCCGGAGCCGTTCCCTCCGCCCGTAGCACCTAATGTGGCACGATTACTGCAAATTGATTTGGTGGGGAAAAGTAATGCCCGTAGTGGCATCAAAAAATCAATTTGAGGGTAATTTATGAAAAAGCGGGTTTTGATTTTGCCGTTAGTTCTGGCTTTGAGCGCCGCCAGCAGCGCCTTTGCCGCCATTCCTTCCACGCTGAAGATTGGCACCGATCCGACTTACGCACCGTTTGAATCCAAAAACGCCAAAGGCGAATTGGTTGGCTTTGACATCGATTTGGCCAAAGAGCTGTGCAAACGCATCAATACCCAATGCACCTTCGTGGAGAGCGACTTCGACGCGCTCATCCCATCCCTCAAGGCGAAGAAAATCGACGCCATCATCTCTTCGCTGTCCATCACCGAAAAACGCCAGCAGGAAATCGCCTTTACCGACAAGCTGTATGCCGCCAACGCGCGTCTGATCGCGCCGAAAGGGTCCAAGCTGTTGCCTACCGTGGACGCCCTGAAAGGCAAGAGTGTGGGCGTGTTGCAGGGCACCACCCAGGAAGCCTACGCCAACGCCATGTGGCAGCCGAAGGGCATCACCGTCGTGCCTTACCAGAACCAGGATCTGGTTTACGCCGATTTGGCTTCCGGCCGTATCGACGCCGCCTTCCAGGATGAAGTGGCGGGCAGCGACGGCTTCCTGAAACAGCCGCCGGGCAAAGACTATGCGTTCGCCGGCGAATCGGTGAAGGATGACAAGTTCTTCGGCGTCGGCACCGGCATGGGGCTGCGCAAGACCGATACCGAGCTGAAAGCGGCGCTGGACAAAGCCTTCGCCGAGATGCGCAAAGACGGCACCTACGACAAATACGCGAAAAAGTACTTCGACTTTGACGTCTACGGCGGGTAATCCGCTTACCGTTCCATGCTGTGACTGCGGGGCCGGCGTGCCGGCCCCGATGGTTCGGATCCTAGACCACAGGGTGAAGTAGATGCTGCAAGGCTATTCCCAACTGATTTTCGAGGGGGCTCTGGTGACGCTGGAGCTGGCCCTCAGTTCCGTGTTGCTGGCGGTGGTGATCGGCCTGATCGGCGCCGGTGGCAAACTGTCTCATAACCCCTTTATCTCCGGCCTGTTCGGCGCCTATACCACGCTGATCCGCGGCGTGCCCGATCTGGTGCTGATGCTGCTGATTTTTTACGGTCTGCAAATCGCGCTGAACAATATCACTACGCTGCTGGGCTTCGCGCAGATCGATATCGATCCGCTCGGCGCCGGCATCATTACCCTCGGCTTTATCTACGGCGCTTATTTTACCGAGACCTTCCGCGGCGCTTATCTGGCGGTGCCGAAAGGGCAGATCGAAGCGGCGACGGCCTATGGCTTCAGCGGCGCGCAGATCTTCCGGCGCATTCTGTTCCCGGCGATGATGCGTTTCGCCCTGCCGGGCATCGGCAATAACTGGCAGGTGATCCTGAAGGCGACGGCGCTGGTGTCGATTCTCGGCCTGAACGATGTGGTCAAAGCCACGCAGCTGGCGGGAAAAGGCACCTATCAGCCGTTCTTCTTCGCCATCGTGGCCGGCGTGGTGTATCTGATCTTCACTACCGTTTCCAACGGCGTGCTGCTGTGGCTTGAACGGCGTTACTCACTGGGCGTCAAGAGGGCCGAACTATGATCGAGATCCTGCAACAGTATTGGCAGTCGCTGCTGTGGAGTGACGGCTACCGCTTCACTGGCGTGGCGATCACGCTGTGGCTGCTGATTGCCTCGGTGGTGATGGGCGGGCTGCTGGCGATCCCGATGGCGGTGGCGCGCGTTTCTTCCCTTCGCTGGGTGCGTTTCCCGGTGTGGCTCTACACCTATGTGTTTCGCGGTACGCCGCTGTACGTGCAACTGCTGGTGTTCTACTCCGGCATGTATAGCCTCGAGATCGTGCGCGGCAGCGAGTTTCTCAATGCGTTTTTCCGCAGCGGGCTCAACTGCACCATCCTGGCGCTGACGCTCAACACCTGCGCTTATACCACCGAGATCTTCGCCGGGGCGATCCGCTCGGTGCCGCACGGTGAAATCGAGGCCGCCAACGCCTACGGTTTCTCGCGTTTCAAGATGTATCGCTGCATCATTTTGCCTTCGGCGCTGCGCACCGCGCTGCCGGCTTACAGCAACGAAGTGATCCTGATGCTGCACTCCACCGCGCTGGCGTTTACCGCCACCGTGCCGGATCTGTTGAAGATCGCGCGCGACATCAACGCCGCGACCTATCAGCCGTTTTACGCCTTCGGCATTGCGGCGGTGCTGTATCTGATCATCTCCTACGTGTTAATCAGCCTGTTCCGCAAAGCTGAGAAACGCTGGATGGCACACGTTAGTCACTGATAAATGACGGGAAGAAAACCATGTCTGAGAATAAATTAGCCGTCACGGAACTGCACAAACGCTATGGCGACCACGAAGTGCTGAAGGGCGTCTCGCTGGCGGCCAACGCCGGGGATGTGATCAGCATCATCGGCTCCTCCGGCTCCGGCAAAAGCACCTTTCTGCGCTGCATCAACTTCCTTGAGAAGCCGAGCGAAGGTTCGATCAGTCTGAACAACGAAGATATTCGCATGGTGCGCGACAAGGACGGCCAACTGAAGGTATTCGACAAGAAGCAGCTGCAGCTGTTGCGCACCCGCCTGACCATGGTATTTCAGCACTTTAACCTGTGGAGCCACATGACGGTGCTGGAGAACGTGATGGAAGCGCCGGTGCAGGTGCTGGGGCTGAGCAAGGCCGACGCGCACGAGCGCGCGGTGCGCTACCTGGACAAAGTGGGCATCGACGAGCGGGCGCGCGGCAAATACCCGGTGCACCTGTCGGGCGGCCAGCAGCAGCGCGTCTCTATCGCCCGCGCATTGGCGATGGAGCCGGAGGTGCTGCTGTTTGACGAACCGACGTCGGCACTGGATCCCGAACTGGTGGGCGAGGTGCTGCGCATCATGCAGAAGCTGGCGGAGGAGGGGAAGACCATGGTGGTGGTGACGCACGAAATGGAGTTTGCGCGCCACGTTTCCAACCACGTGATCTTCCTGCACAAAGGGTTGATTGAAGAACAGGGGCCGCCGGCCGAGCTGTTCGGCAACCCCAAAAGCCCGCGCCTGCAGCAGTTCCTGTCCGGCGCGTTGAAGTAACGTCAGATCAGCGGGCTTCGGCCCGCTGATTGATCACGTCATCCAACGCCTGTTCCAACTCCAGATAGCGGAAGTGGAAGCCGGCTTCTTCCAGCCGTTTCGGCACCGCCCGCTGGCCGCCGAGCACCAGCACCGCCGCTTCCCCCATCAACAAGCGCATGACGAACGCCGGCACCCGCAGAAACGCCGGGCGATCGAGCACGTTGGCCAGTTGGGCGGCGAACTGTTCGTTATGCACCGGGTAGGGGGCGACCATGTTGAACGGGCCGGTCAGCGTGGCGTGATCCAGCAGATAAATAATGCCGTTGACCATGTCGTCGAGATGGATCCACGGCAGATATTGGCGGCCGTCGCCGATCGGGCCGCCCAGCCCGAAGCGGAACGGCGGCAGCATTTTGGCCAGCGCGCCGCCTTGTGGCGCCAGCACCACGCCGGTGCGCAGCAGGCAGACGCGGGTGGCGTCGCTCTGCGCCTGCAGCGCCAGCGTTTCCCAGCGTTGGCACAGCTGGTGGGTGAATTCGTCGTGCGGCGGCTCCTCTTCGGTGACCACCGCCTGCCCCTGATCGCCGTAGTAGCCGACGGCGGAACCGGAAATCAGCACGCCGGGCGGCGTGCTGCCGGCCTTGATCAGCTGCGCCAACCGTTCGGTCAGATCCCAGCGGCTGCGGCACAGGCGCTCTTTCTGCTGCGCGCTCCAGCGCTTGTCGGCGATAGGTTCGCCGGCGAGGTTGATCACTGCGTCGAAGTCATCCAGCGACTGCCGGTCGTCCAGCGTTTGCCAATAGCTCGGCCGGTCGCCCAGCCTGGCTCGGGCGCGCCGCTCGTCGCGGGTCAGTACCGTAATGTGGTGAGAAAGCGCCAGCAGTCTTGCCGTCAGGCTGCTGCCTATCAATCCCGTTGCGCCGGTGATCAGGATCCGCATGGTCGACCTCCCTGAGTTAGCCCCGGCGGTAGCTCATGGTCATGGAGACCGAATCGGCGTAGCGCAGAGCCAGAAGTTTATCTATCTCCACTTCAGCATAGGTTACCCAGGCGTGTTCTTTTACGATGTCGAGCACATCCTGCGTTAATTTTTCCAGCAATGCGAAACGGTTATCTTCCACATGGCGGATGATCGCTTTGGTGATGGTGCGGTAGTTGAGCGCGTCGGCGATGTCTTCGCTGTTGCGCGCCTTATCCGCCGGGTAGTGGATCACCACGTTGATCAGAACGTCCTGTCGGTTGTTGATTTCCTCTTCCTTGATACCGATGAACGTGCGCAGCCGCAGATTTTTAATGCGAATAACGGCGTCGGGTTGACTGAAAGACATCAGAGATTCTCCATAGGTCTGATTATTAGCGTTCAGAATACACGGAAAGTAAGGAAATGATAACGTGAGGACGATGTGACTCCCCGGCCGACGGGGAGTCGGGGGAGGCGCTTAGGCTTGTTCGGCCAGTTTGTAGGCGCGCTCGGTTGCCGGGCGGTTGCTGATACGCTCGAACCAGTTGCGCACCGCCGGGTAATCTGCCAGATCGATGCGCTGGCGCGGATGCGACACCACCCACGGGTAGGTGGCGATATCGGCGATGCTGTAGTTGTCGCCGCCCAGGTACGGGTGTTTTTGCAGTTCAGCTTCCAGCACGCCGTACAGCCGCTTGGTCTCCAGATGGTAACGCTCGATGGCGTAAGGCACCGGCTGCGGCGCGTAGTGATTAAAGTGATGATTCTGCCCGAGCATCGGCCCGAACCCGGCCACCTGCCAGAACAGCCACTGCAGGGTGGCGGCGCGTTCGCGCAGGCCCTTGCTCAGCAGCTTGCCGGTCTTCTCCGCCAGATACAGCAGGATTTCCCCGGACTCGAACAGGCTGATCGGCGCGCCGCCGTCCACCGGTTGCTGATCGACGATCGCCGGGATTTTGTTGTTGGGAGAAATGCTCAGAAAGTCCGGTTTGAACTGCTCGCCGGCGCTGATGTTTACGCGATGGATACGGTAGGGCAAGCCGACCTCTTCCAGAAACAAGGTGATCTTGTGACCATTGGGAGTAGGCGCGTAATACAGGTCAATCATGTTGCCTCCTGCGGTAAGGTGATCTGTAATTCATTACACGTTGCTGCGGTCTTCGCCGCGCACAAAAAGGTATATCAGAGATCCAACAATAGCAGCTAAGGATAGCAGGCTATGTGGGATTCGTCCGATGCTATCTGCGCAGTTGGATCACAATTCTCCACCGGGGCGGGCGGCGGTTTGCCGCACGGCGCCGGCGCGGTAAAATGGCGCTTATTTCCCTCTATAGGACAAGGTTATGAAGCTGATGTTCGCCTCGGATATCCACGGATCGCTGCCGGCTACCGAACGCGTGCTGGAATTGTTCGCACAACACGGCGCCGACTGGCTGATTCTTCTGGGTGATTTGCTGAATCACGGCCCGCGCAACGCGCTGCCCGCCGGGTATCAGCCCGCTCAGGTTGCCGAACGATTGAATCGCTATAGCGACAAGATCATCGCCGTTCGCGGCAATTGCGACAGCGAGGTCGATCAGATGCTGCTGACGTTTCCCATCGAGGCGCCCTGGCAACAGGTTTTACTGCAAAAAAGACGATTGTTTTTGACCCACGGTCACCTTTATCATCCCTCGGCACTGCCGCCGTTATCCCGCGGTGACGTCCTGGCCTACGGCCATACGCATCTGCCGCAGGCGGAGCGGCAGGGTGAGATCTATTGCTTCAATCCAGGCTCGGTCAGCATCCCGAAAGGGGGCTTTCCGGCCAGCTACGGCATGTTGGATCGGGGCACTTTGCGCGTGCTGGCGCTCGACGACGGCAAGGTCGTCGCGGAGGTGGCGTTAACACGCTAAACGCACTAATTTATACACACACAATAAAAATCTTTGAAAAACACTCATTGATTAACCAGCGCGCGGGATGCATCGCGCCAAAATAGAAGGTTTTAGAGGATGGCGGAACAGGGTCAGGCTGCAGATACCGAATGGGTTGATATCGTCGACGAGCAAAACGAGGTGATTGCGCAATCCAGTCGTCAACAGATGCGGGCGGAGCGGCTGCGTCATCGTGCTACCTATATTGTGGTGCATGATGGGATGGGAAAAATTCTGGTGCAGCGTCGCACCGAGATCAAGGACTTCTACCCGGGCTGGCTGGACGCGACGGCGGGTGGCGTAGTGCAAAGCGGTGAAAACGTACTGGATTCGGCGCGCCGCGAGGCGGAAGAAGAGCTGGGCATCGCCGGCGTGCCTTTCGCCGAACACGGTCTGTTCTACTTCGAAGAAGAGCAGTGCCGGGTGTGGGGGGCGCTGTTCAGCTGCGTATCGCACGGCCCGTTCGCGCTGCAGGAAGAAGAAGTGGCTGAAGTGTGCTGGCTGACGCCGGAAGAGATCACCGCGCGCTGCGACGAGTTTACCCCGGATTCGCTGAAGGCGCTGTCGCTGTGGCTGACGCGCAACAACGAACAGGATTACGGTAAGCCGCTCGACAACCACTGAGACGCCAACGCGTGAGAAAGCCGGTCATCGACCGGCTTTTTTTATGCTGTGGATTCAGCAACTGTCGCGGCGGCACAGCGTGGCGGGCAGGGAGCCCGCCGGTTGCCAGGGTTGCTCGTTCAGCCGCGCCAGCAGCGCCTGGCCGGCCTGAATGCCGATGTCGCGATGCGGAATGGTCATGGTGGTCAGCGGCGGCTGGCACACCCGGCTGAACTCGCTGTTGCCGAACCCCACCACCGCCAGATTGTCCGGCACCTTGATGCGCCGCCGCTGGCATTCATACAGCGCGCCACCGGCCAGTTCGTCCGAGGCGCACACCAGCGCGTCCAGCTCCGGCCAGGCCAGCAAAAATTCCGGCAGCTGCTGCGCGCCGGTGCTGAAGCTGGCGGGCTGCGCGGCGTTGATCACCCGATGCGGCGACATATGGTTGCGCAGAAGCGCCTTGTGCCAACCCTGCAGGTGCTGCTGGAAAATCCACTGTTCCTGATTGGCGCACAGCAGCCCGATATTCTGATAGCCGCCGGCGATCACCGTTTGCGTCAGCTGATACATGGCCGCCACGTAATCGATGCCGATGCTCATGTCGATCGGATCGGCGCGCACGGCGCCGATCTCCACCACCGGAATGTTGGCGGCGATCAACGCGTTGCGGGCATTTTGCGAATGCTCGACGCTGAGCAGCACCGCCGCCGCCAGGTTGTAAGAGAGCAGGGTCTCCAGCAGTCTCTCCTCGCGTTCCAGGTGGTGCTGCGACTCCGCCAGCATGATGTGATAGCCGGCGGGCTGCAGCACTTTCTGCAGACCGGCGAACATCTCGGCGCAGCCGGATTCGGACAGGCTGGGCACCACCATGGCGATGGTGTAGGAGGAGGCCGACGCCAGCGAACTGGCGGCCAGGTTGGGCAGATACCCCAACTCGCTCACCGCGGCTTCAATCTTCTCGCGCAGTTTGTCTGAAACCTGCTCCGGCGTGCGCAGCGCGCGCGACACCGTCATGGTGCCGACGCCCGCCAGCTGCGCTACGTCAGCCAACGTCACCCTGCCCGTGCTGCGTCGTTTTTTACCGATCGACATGCCAAATCCCGACTGAAATGCGCGCGCGGCGCATAAAAATGGTGAGGGTGGGAAGCCGACGGCGCGGCTTCGACGATCCCCGTATGTGGCACATTCTACCCCGTTACCCGAAAGAGCGAGAAAAAATTGTGGTTAACGTCATGCCGCGGCGCGGCGTTTTGATAGCGCTATCACAGATCTGCATGATAGCGCTTTGGTAGCGCTATCTTTGTGATATCCATCACTGTGTGGCCGGGAGGGGTTGATTAAAGTTTTACCGTCGTCGGTGAATTAATCACCGGCCGCAATCATCGATTCTCGGGAGGATAACGTGCTGAAAGAGTGGCTGACCGCCGATCATATACAGCTGTGCGAACGGGTGGAGGACTGGCGCCAGGCGGTAACGCTGAGCGCGCAGCCGCTGCTGCAAGACGGCGTGATTACGCCGAATTATCTGACGGCCATCTTTCATCAGCAGGAGAAGCTCGGCCCTTACTTCGTCCTGGCGCCGGGCATCGCCATGCCACACGCCCGGCCCGAGGAGGGCGCCAACGCGCTGGGGTTATCGCTGTTGAAGATCCATCAGGGGGTGAACTTTCATTCCGCGGATAACGATCCGGTTCAGGTGGTGGTGACGCTTTCCGCGCCTGACGGCAACAGCCACATCGAATTGATTTCGCAACTGGCTGAATTATTTTCAGACAATCAGGCAATGGAGGCGTTATTTCACGCCAAAGATAAACGACAAATCGAGGATATTATCGCCCGCTATTAACGTTTAATCACCAGGAGCACGATTAATGCTAACAACGCCGGGAATATGACCGGCGGCGCTACCCTACACGCTAAATTCAACAGGTGGATATCATGAAAATCATGGCGATTTGCGGTTCTGGTCTCGGCAGCAGTTTTATGGTGGAAATGAATATTAAAAAGGTGCTGAAAAAAATGGGCGTGGAGGCCGAGGTCGAACACTCCGATCTGTCGTCGGCCACCCCCGGCGCAGCCGACGTGTTCGTGATGGCGAAAGACATCGCCGACAGCGCCAGCGTGCCGGCCGAGCAGCTGGTGGTGATCAGCAACATCATCGACATCAATGAGCTGGAAGCCAAGCTGCGCGCTTACTTCGAAGCCCACTCAATCCTCTGAATAAAACGATTGGCGAGGTGGATATGTTTATCCAGGAAACGCTTAAGTTTGTGGTGGATATATTAAAGGTGCCTTCGGTGCTGGTCGGGCTTATTGCGCTGATCGGTTTGCTGGCGCAAAAGAAATCCTTTTCCGACGTGGTGAAAGGCACGGTAAAAACCATTCTCGGCTTTATCGTTTTGGGCGGCGGCGCCACGGTATTGGTCGGGTCGCTCAATCCGTTGGGCGGCATGTTCGAACACGCATTTAATATTCAGGGCATCATTCCGAACAACGAAGCGATCGTCTCTATCGCGCTGGAGAAATACGGCGCTTCCACCGCCTTGATCATGGCGTTCGGCATGGTGGCGAACATCGTGGTGGCGCGCTTCACCCGGCTGAAATACATCTTCCTCACCGGCCACCACACCTTCTACATGGCCTGCATGATCGGCATCATCCTGACGGTGGCGGGCTTCGAGGGCGTTCAACTGGTGTTTACCGGCGCGTTGACCCTGGGGCTGGTGATGGCGTTCTTCCCGGCGATCGCCCAGCGCTATATGCGCCGCATCACCGGCAACGACGATATCGCTTTCGGCCACTTCGGCACCCTGGGCTATGTGCTGTCCGGCTGGATCGGCTCGAAGGTGGGTAAGAACTCGCGCTCGACCGAGGAGATGAACCTGCCGAAAAACCTCAGCTTCCTGCGTGACAGCTCCATTTCGATCTCGATGACCATGATCGTCATCTACCTGATCCTGGCGATCTGCGCCGGGCGGGCCTATGTGGAAAGCGAGCTCAGTGGCGGCCAGAACTACCTGGTGTATTCGATTATCCAGGCCATCACCTTCGCCGCCGGGGTGTTCATCATTCTGCAGGGCGTGCGCTTGATTCTGGCGGAGATCGTGCCGGCGTTCACCGGCTTCTCGGAAAAACTGGTGCCTAACGCGCGGCCGGCGCTGGATTGCCCGGTGGTTTATCCCTATGCCCCCAACGCGGTGCTGATCGGCTTCCTGTTCAGCTTCCTTGGCGGGTTGGCCGGGCTGTTCCTGCTGGGGCAACTGAAGATGGTGCTGATCCTGCCCGGCGTGGTGCCGCATTTCTTCACCGGCGCTACCGCCGGGGTGTTCGGCAACGCGACCGGCGGGCGGCGCGGCGCGATGCTGGGCGCCTTCGCCAACGGACTGCTGATCACCTTCCTGCCGGTGCTGCTGTTGCCGGTGCTGGGGGCGCTTGGCTTTGCCAACACCACCTTCTCCGACGCCGACTTCGGCGTGATCGGCATCCTGCTGGGCAATATGGCGCGCTTTATGTCGAAGGAGATGATCATGCTGGCGATCGTCGCCGTGTTCGCGCTGCTGGTGGCGCATAACTTCTTGAGAAAACGCAAAGGCGCGCCGGCCGCTGACCGCGTCGAGAAATAACGAGGGCAGACTGATGAACGACACAACGAGCGAAACGGAAATTGAAGAGCTGCGCACTCTGGCGCGCGCGATCCGTCTGGAAACGCTGAAAGCGCTGACCGGGCTGGGCTTCGGCCACTACGGCGGCTGCATGTCGGTGGTGGAGACGCTGGCGGTGCTGTACGGCGGCGTGATGCGCATCGATCCGGCGGACCCGGACTGGCCGGAGCGCGATGACTTCGTGCTGTCGAAAGGGCACGCCGGCCCGGCGCTGTACAGCACGCTGGCGATCAAGGGCTACTTCCCGCTGGCGGAACTGAAGACCCTCAATCAGAACGGCACGCGCCTGCCGAGCCACCCGGACCGGCTGCGCACGCGCGGCGTGGACGCCACCACCGGCTCACTGGGGCAGGGCGTGTCGATCGCCGCCGGCATGGCGTTATCCCATCGGCTGGCGGGGCGGCGCAACCGGGTGTTCAGCATCCTCGGCGACGGAGAGCTGAATGAAGGGCAGTGCTGGGAGGCGTTCCAGTTTATCGCCCACCACAACCTGAACAACCTGACGCTGTTCATCGATTACAACAAGCAACAGCTGGACGGCGCGCTGGACGAGGTGATCCAACCGTTCGATCTGGCCGCCAAGTTCCGCGCCTTCGGCTTTGAGGTGCAAACCATCAAGGGCGACGACATCGCGGCGCTGCTGGCGGCGGTAGCGCCGGCGCGCGGCGGCGAACAGCGGCCGCTGGCGATCGTGCTCGACAGCATCAAGGGACAGGGCGTGACCTATCTGGAAAACCTGTCGAACTCACACCACCTGCGCCTGACGCCGGACGTGCAGCTGGAGATCGAAAAAGCCATCGCCGAACTGGAGGCCGCCCATGTTTAACGTAGTGACGCAGTTGGAAAACGACGCCGTCGAAATGCGCAAAGTCTACGCCGGCGCGGTGCGGCGGCAGATTGAGGCGGGCGCGCCGATCATCGCGCTGGAGGCGGATTTGATGAGCTCGATGGCGATGGACGGCGTGCACAAGGATCACCCGCAGCACGTGATCAACTGCGGCATCATGGAGGCCAACGTGATCGGCGTCGCCGCCGGGCTGTCGCTTACCGGCCGGGTGCCGTTCGTGCATACCTTCACCGCCTTCGCCAGCCGCCGCTGTTTCGATCAGCTGTTCATGTCGCTGGATTACCAGCGCAACAACGTCAAGGTGATCGCTTCCGACGCCGGGGTAAGCGCCTGCCACAACGGCGGCACCCACATGTCGTTCGAGGACATGGGCATTGTGCGCGGGCTGGCGCATTCGGTGGTGCTGGAAGTGACCGACGCCACCATGTTCGCCGACGTTCTGCGCCAACTGATGGATCTGCGCGGCTTCTACTGGGTGCGCACCATTCGCAAGCAGGCGACGCGCATCTACCAGGAAGGCTCGCGCTTTACCATCGGCAAGGGCAACCTGCTGCGCGATGGCGACGACGTCACGCTGATCGCCAACGGTATCATGGTGGCGGAGGCGTTGAAAGCGGCGGAGATGCTGGCGCGGCAGGGCGTCAGCGCGGCGGTGATCGATATGTTCACCCTCAAGCCTATCGACCGTGAACTGATCAAAACCTACGCGGCCAAGACCGGACGCATCGTCACCTGTGAGAACCACAGCATTCATAACGGGCTGGGATCGGCGGTGGCGGAGGTGCTGGCGGAAGAGTGCCCGACGCCGATGCGGCGCGTGGGGGTGAAGGAGCGTTACGGCCAGGTGGGCACCCAGGCGTTTTTACAGCAGGAGTATGGCCTGACTGCCGAACATATTTTGGAGGCTGCCGGGCAGTTGCTGGCGCGTTAGGGAACGCAAAAGAAAAGCGCCGGTCAATGACCGGCGCTTTTTTATCGCTCAACCTGAAGAATATCAGGCCTTGGCGGCAGCGTCAGCCTGGGAAGACTGGATCGCCGTCAGCGCGACGGTGTAGACGATATCGTCAACCAGTGCGCCGCGCGACAGGTCGTTCACCGGCTTGCGCATGCCTTGCAGCATCGGCCCGATGGAGACCAGGTCAGCGGAACGCTGTACCGCTTTGTAGGTGGTATTGCCGGTGTTCAGATCCGGGAAGATGAACACGGTCGCCTGGCCGGCCACCGGCGAGTTCGGCGCCTTGGACTTGGCAACGTCGGCCATGATGGCGGCGTCGTACTGCAGCGGGCCGTCGATGATCAGGTCCGGGCGTTTTTCCTGCGCCAGACGGGTCGCTTCGCGCACTTTCTCAACGTCGCTGCCCGCACCGGAGTTGCCGGTGGAGTAGGAGATCATCGCTACGCGCGGCTCGATGCCGAAGGCCGCGGCGGAATCCGCAGACTGGATGGCGATTTCAGACAGCTGCTCGGCGGTCGGATCCGGGTTGATCGCGCAGTCGCCGTAGACCAGTACCTGGTCAGGCAACAGCATGAAGAACACGGAGGACACCAGCGAGCTGCCCGGCGCGGTTTTGATCAGCTGCAACGGCGGACGAATGGTGTTGGCGGTGGTGTGAACCGCGCCGGAGACCAGACCGTCGACTTCGCCCTGTTCCAGCATCAGGGTGCCGAGCACCACGTTGTCTTCCAGCTGCTCGCGCGCGACCACTTCGGTCATGCCCTTGCTCTTGCGCAGCTCAACCAGACGCGGCACGTAGTTTTCACGCACGGCGACCGGATCGACGATTTCGATGCCTTTGCCCAGCTCAACGCCTTGCGCTGCCGCGACGCGCTGGATCTCGTCCGGGTTGCCGAGCAGCACGCATTCCGCGATGCCGCGTTCGGCGCAGATGGCCGCCGCTTTCACGGTGCGCGGCTCGTCGCCTTCCGGCAGCACGATGCGCTTGCCGGCTTTACGCGCCAGTTCGGTCAGTTCGTAACGGAACGCCGGTGGAGACAGACGGCGTGAACGCTCGGAGGTAGCGGTCAGCGAGTCGATCCACTCGGTGCTGATGTGGCTGGCCACGTAGTTCTGCACTTTCTCGATGCGCTGGTGGTCGTCCGCCGGCACTTCGAGGTTGAAGCTCTGCAGGCTCAGCGAGGTCTGCCAGGTGTTGGTGTCGACCATGAACACCGGCAGGCCGGTCTGGAAGGCGCGTTCGCACAGCTTCTTGATCGGCTCATCGATGGCGTAGCCGCCGGTCAGCAGGATGGCGCCGATTTCCACGCCGTTCATCGCCGCCAGGCAGGCGGAGACCAGCACGTCAGGACGGTCTGCGGAGGTCACCAGCAGGGAGCCTGGGCGGAAGTGTTCCAGCATGTGCGGGATGCTGCGCGCACAGAAGGTCACGGACTTCACGCGGCGGGTCATGATGTCGCCTTCGTTGACCACGCGGGCCTTCAGGTGGCGAGCCATGTCGATGGCGCGGGTGGCGATCAGATCGAAACTCCACGGCACGCAGCCCAGAACCGGCAGCGGGCTGTTGGCGAACAGCTGCGCAGGATCGACGTGGGCGATGCTGGCTTTGGTGGAGTCGTCGAAGATTTCGGACAGGTCAGGACGGGTGCGGCCCTGATCGTCGACCGGCGCGTTCAGCTTGTTGATGATAACGCCGGTGATGTTTTTGTTCTTGCTGCCGCCGAAGCTGGTGCGCGCCAGTTCGATGCGCTCTTTCAGCTGCGCCGGGGAGTCGTTGCCCAGCGCCAGTACGAAGACGATCTCGGCGTTAAGGGTTTTGGCGATCTCGTAGTTCAGCGCGTTGGCGAACTGGTGTTTGCGGGTCGGCACCAGGCCTTCGATCAGCACCACTTCCGCGTCTTTGGTGTTCTCGTGGTAGCGCGCCACGATCTCTTCCATCAGCACGTCTTGCTGGTTGGAGCTCAGTAGGCCTTCAACGTAATCCATGCGCAGCGGTTCGGCCGCCGGGATGGTGGAGTTGCTGCGGATGATGGTGGTGGTCTGGTCGAGCGCGTTGTCGCCGGTGCGCGGTTGAGCGATAGGCTTGAACACGCTCAGACGAACGCCTTTTTGCTCCATGGAGCGGATGACACCCAGGCTGACGCTGGTCAGGCCGACGCTGGTGCCGGTGGGGATCAACATAATAGTACGTGACACAGAATAGTCCTCTTCACGATTAACATGAGGCTAAAACAACACCGTCAGCCTGGGCTGACGGTGTTTTGAGAGCATTACGCGGTCAGGCGGGATGCGTCCTGCGCGATGACCAACTCTTCGTTGGTCGGGATCACCAGCGCCAGGCGGCTGCCGTCTTTGGTGATGGCGCCGGATTTGCCGAAGCGAGCGGCCATGTTGCGGTCGTGGTCGATTTCGAAGCCCAGCAGACCCAGTTTGTTCAGGGTCAGCTCACGCACCATGCCGGCGTTCTCGCCGATGCCGCCGGTGAAGATCACCGCGTCCAGACGGCCTTCCATCAGCGCGCTGTAGGCGCCGACGTATTTGGCCAGACGGTGGCAGAACACGTCCATGGCGCGTTTGGCGTCGGCTTTGCTGTCGTAGTTGTCTTCAACGTAACGGCAGTCGCTGGTGACTTCGGTCAGGCCCAGCAGGCCGGATTCTTTGGTCAGCATCTTGTTGATCTGGTCAACGCTCATGCCCAGAGAATCGTGCAGGTGGAAGATGATAGCCGGATCGATGTCACCGCTGCGGGTGCCCATTACCAGGCCTTCCAGCGGGGTCAGACCCATGGAGGTGTCAACGCACTGGCCGTTGCGCACTGCGGTGACGGAACCGCCGTTGCCCAGGTGGCAAGTGATCACATTCACTTCTTCCACCGGCTTGTTCAGCATCTTCGCGGCTTCCTGAGTCACGTAGAAGTGGCTGGTGCCGTGTGCGCCGTAGCGGCGAACGCCGTGGTCGCGGTACAGGCTGTACGGCAGGGCGTACAGGTAAGATTCTTCCGGCATGGTCTGGTGGAACGCGGTGTCGAACACGGCAACGTTCTTGTCAGCCAGGTGAGGGAAGGATTTCAGCGCTTCCGCGATGCCGATCAGGTGAGCTGGGTTGTGCAGTGGTGCAAACGGCACGGAATCTTTGATACCCTGCAGAACTTCGTCGTTGATCACGGCGGAGGCGGTGAATTTCTCGCCGCCGTGCACGATGCGGTGGCCGATAGCGGTCAGCTGCGCGGAAAGCTCTGGTTTTTGTGCCAGAATAGTATTAACAATGAAGTTCAGCGCTTCGCTGTGTGCAGCGCCGGCCCCCAGGGCAGCTTCGTGTTTGGCGCCGTCCATTTTCCACTTGATGCGAGCTTCAGGCAGGTGGAAACACTCGGCCAAACCGGAGAGGAATTCGTCGCCGTTAACGGCATCGATGATGGCGAATTTCAGAGAAGAACTGCCGCAGTTAAGAACCAGTACTAGCTTACTCGACATGGAAGTACCTACTTAAATAGTCGTGTTGTTAAAAGAAAATCGAACACACGTGGTGAATTAATCGTCAATCAGACAACAAGCGTAGCGCATAGTGCCGATGACATTTATGATTAACATCATGTGAAGTGCACAAATCACAGGATGATGGAAAAACCGATGATTTCTCTGCGGTTTAAATAATCTTGATTTTTATAGGGCTAAAAGTTGACAAAATTTACGTCATCTTCTACCGGCCACAAGGCCGGCTTAGGATACCGATAGCCCGGTGCAAACACAAAATAAATTTAAAGCTTCAAATTTTTTAGTATGGTCTCTGGCAGCACGCTTTTAGTTTCTTTACGTGACGTTGAGGTACGCAATGACGAGCAAACCGTCCGGTTCCGTAAGCTGGTTTCAGGTCTTCCAGCGCGGGCAGCATTATATGAAAACCTGGCCGTCAGACAAACGTCTGGCACCGGTCTTTCCGGAGAACCGCGTTGCGCGTGCCACCCGTTTCGCTATCCGTTTCATGCCGCCGTTGGCGATTTTCACGCTGACCTGGCAGATCGCGCTCGGCGGCCAACTGGGCCCGGCGATCGCCACCGCGCTGTTCGCCTGCAGCCTGCCGATGCAGGGCTTGTGGTGGCTGGGGCGCCGTTCGGTCACGCCGCTGCCGCCGACGCTGCTGCAATGGTTCCATGAGGTGCGCAACAAGCTGACGGAAGCCGGACAGGCGGTGGCGCCGCTCGAAGGCACGCCGACCTATCAGACGTTGGCTGATTTGCTCAAGCGCGCCTTCAAGCAGCTGGACAAAACCTTCCTCGACGATCTGTAAATGAAAAAAGGCCGCGTTGTGCGGCCTTTTTCGTCTAAGCGCCAATAACCCCGGTTTAAATCAAAGAACGGTCGAGTTGTGATTTCCTGCGTTCTTGCGCTGTGCGATGCTCCCGCCATCACACAGAAATGAGGAAATCCTGATGGAAATGACCAACGCCCAGCGGCTGATCCTGTCGAATCAGTACAAGATGATGACCTTGCTCGATCCGGACAACGGCGATCGTTATCGCCGGTTGCAAACCATCGTCGAACGCGGTTTCGGTTTGCAAATGCGCGAGCTGGATCGCGACTTCGGCGAACTGAGCGAAGAGGTGTGCCGCACCATCATCAACGTGATGGAAATGCATCATGCGCTGCAGGTTTCCTGGGGCAACCTGAAAGAGAAGCAGGATCTGGACGAGCGCCGCCTGGCGTTCCTCGGCTTCGACGCCGCGACCGAGGCGCGCTACCTGAGTTACGTGCGTTTCCTGGTCAGCACCGAGGGGCGCTATACTCACTTTGATTCCGGCAGCCACGGTTTTAACGCCCAGACCAAAATGTGGGAAAAATACCAGCGTATGCTGGCGATCTGGTTGGCCTGTCCGCGCCAGTATCACTTGAGCGCCGTTGAGATAGCGCAAATCATCAATGCTTGATTAAGAAGAGGTTTTCTGTGGAGTGTAAGGGTTTTCTGTTCGATCTTGATGGCACCCTGGTGGATTCGCTGCCGGCGGTAGAGCGCGCCTGGACGCACTGGGCCGAGCGCCGCGGCGTCGAGCCGCAAGCGGTGCTGGACTTCATTCACGGTAAACAGGCCATTACTTCTCTGCGCCATTTTATGCCGGGCGAAAGCGAAGCGGAAATTCAGCGCGAATTCCAATTGCTGGAGCAGGTGGAAGCGCAGGATACCGATGGCGTTCGCGCGCTGCCGGGCGCGATTGCGTTGCTGGAGCGCCTGAACGCGCTCGGCATCCCTTGGGCGATCGTCACCTCCGGTTCGGTGCCGGTGGCCGGCGCTCGCCGCCAGGCCGGCGGTTTGCCGCAGCCGGCGGTGTTCATCACCGCCGAGCAGGTTAAACATGGCAAGCCGCAGCCCGACGCCTATCTGCTGGGCGCCGAGCGCCTGGGGCTGGCGCCGCACGAGTGCGTAGTGGTCGAAGACGCGCCGGCCGGCATTCTCTCCGGCCTGGCGGCGGGTTGCCAGGTGATTGCGGTCAACGCCCCGGCCGATGCGCCGAAGCTGGAGCAGGTCGACCTGCGGCTGGATTCGCTGGCGCAGATCGCCGTCGATAAAACGGCGCAGGGCGCGATCGTTCGCCGGCTGGTTTAAGCGGCATGATCTTCACCCTAATTGATTAGACCCCGCTTCGGCGGGGTTTTTTTATGCTATTTTTTAGACCCTTGGACATTTGCCGGATGAGGCCGTTTTGAACAGCGAATTACTGTGGGTGCTGAGTTTACTGCTGATTGCCATCGTGCTGTTTACCACCAACAAGCTGCGGATGGACGTGGTGGCGCTGTTGGTGATCATCGCTTTCGTGCTGAGCGGCACGCTCAGCTTGCAGGAGGCGACGGTCGGTTTCAGCGATCCCAATGTGATTTTGATCGCCGCGCTGTTCGTGATCGGCGAAGGGCTGGTGCGCACCGGCGTGGCTTATCAGGTGGGCGACTGGCTGGTGAAAGTGGCCGGCAGCAGCGAAACCAAAATGTTGATGCTGCTGATGGTGACGGTCGCCGGATTGGGGGCATTTATGAGCTCGACCGGCGTGGTGGCGATCTTTATCCCGGTGGTGCTCAGCGTGACGGCGAGAATGAAGATCGCGCCGGGGCGGCTGATGATGCCGCTCAGCTTCGCCGGGCTGATCAGCGGCATGATGACGCTGGTGGCCACGCCGCCCAACATGGTGGTCAACAGCGAACTGGTGCGTGAAGGCATCCATGGTTTCGGTTTCTTCAGCGTGACGCCCATTGGCCTGGCGGTGCTGGCGCTGGGCGTCGGTTACATGCTGATCGCCCGGCGTTGGCTGGGCAGCTGCGACACGGGCAAAGCAGGCGACGACTGGCAGCGCCGCACCTTCCGTGACCTGATCCGCGATTACAAGCTGACCGGCCGCGCGCGGCGGTTGGCTGTCCGCAGCGCTTCGCCGCTGATCGGGCGTTCGCTGGACGAGCTGCACCTGCGCGCGCGCTATGGCGCCAACGTGGTGGGCATCGAGCGCTGGAAACGCTTCCGGCGGGTGATGGTCAGCGCCTCCGGCAGCACCGAACTGCGCGAGGGCGACGTCCTCTTGATCGACATGTCGGACAGCCAGGTCGATCTGCGCGAATTCTGCGGCGAGCAGCGGCTGGAGCCGATGGTGCTGCGCGGCGATTACTTCTCGGAACAGTCGCGCAACGTCGGCATGGCGGAGGTGTCGCTGATCCCGGACTCGGCGCTGCTGGGCAAAAGCCTGCGCGAAGCGGCGTTCCGCAGCCGTTACGATCTGAACGTGGTGGGCATCCGCCGCCACGGCGAGACGCTGGGCGGCAAGTTGGTGGACGAGCCGCTGGAACTGGGCGACATCTTACTGGTGATCGGCGATTGGAAGGCGATTCGTCAGCTGCAGGCCAAAACCCACGACTTTATCGTGCTCAATCTGCCGGCCGAGGTGGACGAAGTGGCGCCGGCCATCACGCAGGCGCCGCATGCGCTGTTTTGCCTGGCGCTGATGGTGGCGATGATGCTGACCGACGAAATCCCCAACCCGATCGCGGCGCTGATCGCCTGTTTGCTGATGGGCAAGTTCCGCTGCATCGATATGGAGAGCGCCTATAAATCGATCCATTGGCCGAGCATTATTTTGATCGTCGGCATGATGCCGTTCGCGCAGGCGCTGCAAAAGACCGGCGGGGTGGATCTGATCGTCAGCGGGCTGATGGACGTCGCCGGCGGCGCGGGGCCGCGCGTGATGCTGCTGTGCCTGTTCGTCTTGTGCGCCACCATCGGCCTGTTTATTTCCAATACCGCGACGGCGGTGCTGATGGCGCCGATCGCCATCGCCGCCGCGCGCGAAATGGGGGTATCGCCATACCCGTTCGCGATGATTATCGCCGTCGCCGCATCCGCCGCCTTTATGACGCCGGTTTCTTCACCGGTCAATACGCTGGTGCTGGGGCCGGGCAATTACAAGTTCGGCGATTTCGTGCGGCTCGGCGTGCCGTTCACCCTGTTGGTGATGGCGGTCAGCGTGATTGTGGTGCCGTGGCTCTACGGTTTTTAACGGCGCAACGAGGCTGCGCCGGCGGGGTTACAGCGAGCTGTCGAGGCTGATTTCGTCCAATGACAGACTGAAACTGGGAATGAACACTTCCATGAAGTAGTCCATTTCCGGGCTGCGGCGCTGTTCCAGGGTTTTATCCAGCCGCGCCTTGGCCAGGGTAAATTCGTTGTTACCGGCAGACAGCTCCTCCAGGCATTTCAGGTAGGCGCACAATGCGTCCGCCTGCTTTACCACCTGCTTTTCATCTTCGCTGTAATAGTGCTCATCGAGAATGGTGCGGAAATCGTTGCGCAGTTCCGCGGGGATCATGTCCAGCAGCTTTTGCTGGGCGATCTTTTCGATCTTCTTGTACTCGTGGGCGATCTGCGGATTGTAGTACTTGATCGGCGTCGGCATGTCGCCGGTGATCACTTCGCTGGCGTCGTGATACATCGCCAGCAGCGCAACTCGGTCGGCGTTGAGATTGCCGTTGAACTTGCGGTTCTTGATCACCGCCAACGCGTGGGCGACAAAAGCCACCTGCAGACTGTGTTCGGAGACGTTCTCGGTGCGCACGTTGCGCATCAGTGGCCAGCGGTTGATCAGTTTCAGGCGGGACAGATGGGCGAAGAAATGGCTCTGGCTCATGGTGCTCTCTTTAACGGCAAGTGAGGCCCCCATTGTGAAGCAGTGACGGCGAATTTTGCAACCGGGCAATGAGAGAAGGGCGCAGCAAGGCGCTGCGCCCCAGGCGATTACTGATGGTAGCCTTCAAGGAAGCGGCCCAGCTTGCCGACCGCCATTTCCAGCTCGTCTACGCGCGGCAGGGTGACGATGCGCACATGATCCGGGTAGGGCCAGTTGAATGCGGTCCCCTGCACCAGCAGCACTTTTTCCTGCAGCAACAGATCCAGCACCAGCTTCTGGTCGTCATGGATATTGAAGCGTTTGGCATCGATGCGCGGGAACATGTACAGCGCGCCCTGCGGCTTCACGCATGAGACGCCCGGAATGTCATTGAGCAGTTCCCAGGTGCGGTTGCGCTGTTCGTACAGACGGCCGCCGGGCTGAATGAATTCGCTGATGCTTTGATAACCGCCCAGCGCGGTTTGAATCGCGTGCTGCATCGGCACGTTGGCGCACAGGCGCATCGAAGCCAGCATCTCCAGCCCTTCGATATAGCCTTTGGCGTGCTTTTTCGGCCCGTTCAGCACCATCCAGCCCTGGCGGAAGCCCGCCACGCGGTAGGTCTTCGACAGGCCGTTGAAGGTCACGGTCAGCAGATCCGGCGCCAGCGCGGCGATAGAGTGGTGCTCCGCTTCGTCGTACAGGATCTTGTCGTAGATCTCGTCGGCGAAGATGATCAGGTTGTGTTGACGGGCGATCTCGACGATCTGTTCCAGCAGCGCTTTGCTGTACACCGCGCCGGTTGGGTTGTTCGGGTTGATGATCACGATGCCGCGGGTGCGCGGGGTGATCTTGCTGATGATGTCGTCCAGATCCGGGAACCAGCCGGCCTGCTCATCGCACAGATAGTGCACGGCTTTGCCGCCGGACAGCGAGACCGCGGCGGTCCACAACGGGTAGTCCGGCGCCGGCACCAGCATTTCGTCGCCGCTGTTGAGCAGCGCCTGCATGGATTGAACGATCAGCTCCGAGACGCCGTTGCCAATGTAGATATCCTCAACGGTCACGTCACGCATGTTGCGCGCCTGATAGTGCTGCATGATCGCTTTACGCGCCGAGAAGAGGCCCTTGGAGTCGGAGTAGCCTTGCGCCGTGGGCAGATTGCGGATCACGTCGACCAGGATTTCGTCCGGGGCGTCGAAACCGAACGGGGCAGGGTTGCCGATGTTCAGTTTCAGGACTTTGTTGCCTTCTTCTTCAAGACGTTTAGCTTCTTTAAGCACCGGGCCGCGAATGTCATAGCAGACGTTGTCCAGTTTGCTGGATTTCTCAATGGGGGACATAAAAAGTTGAGCCTTTTGCTGGGATAGGGGCGCTCCTACCGTGGGACGCCGCAACCCGCCCAATGTACTCCTGGCGTAGTTGCTTTTGAAGGGTTTTGCACGCCTTTGGTGCAAATGCATGTCGTAACGGGGGATTTTAGTTATGATAAGCAAAGGTAAAGTTATTTTGTGGTTCATAATTTCATGAACTATAATTTTACTAGGGTTTTGTTCTGTAAAATCACGTGTCGATAAACGAGACGTGTCGGCGATCGCGGCCGGCAGCAGTGAACTGATAAGCCGAAAGTGAGAATAGGCTTCAATAAACTGTAAAGGAACGATAATACCGGAGTTGTCTGATAGCGGGTTGCCGGTTAGCGCACCACACTAAAAAAATGGCATATTTACATTAGCTTTACTTTATATTTCAGCTTAAGCATTGTTTATGTGGTTATAGGATTATTATTTAAAGTAAAAATCTTACTGATTGAATTTATTAAATTCATTGAGTGATAACACGACGTTGGTGCCGTTAATTATTTATTTTTCTTACTCTGTAATGCAGCCTGAACGCCGGTTGATAAGGATTCTCAGTAGCACGAATGGAGTGGAAATTAGGCAGTATCAATGAGTAAAATCTCAGGTTCGGTGGGGTTTTTCCCTTCCCACCGGTATTCAGTCCCCCGCGTTCTATAAGCACCATCGATAGATCGCATTTTAAAAAGCGATAGAGGTAACGAATCATAAGTAATTTTTTTGCCCTCCACTTATGAGTGGGGTACTGTCATAACAGGCTCCGTCCTTTTCAACGGCGTCTGAGAAACACACCAGGGTAGTAGTTCGTAAATTAGAATTTAAAAAAGTGAAGAATACACTATGACAACTGCAAATCGTCCGATACTTAATCTCGACCTCGATCTGCTAAGAACCTTTGTTGCGGTTGCTGATTTGAATACCTTCGCGGCGGCGGCTGTTGCCGTTTGCCGTACGCAATCAGCCGTCAGCCAACAAATGCAGCGATTAGAGCAACTGGTCGGCAAAGAACTGTTTGCCCGCCATGGGCGCAACAAACTCCTGACTGAGCATGGTATTCAGCTTCTCGGTTATGCCAGGAAGATCCTGCGCTTTAACGACGAAGCCTGTACCTCGCTGATGTACAACAATATTAAAGGTGTTCTGACCATCGGCGCTTCCGACGACACCGCCGATACCATTCTGCCTTTCTTGTTGAACCGCGTGACCGCCATTTATCCGAAGCTGGCCATTGACGTGCGCGTAAAGCGCAGCACGACGATGGTCGATCTGCTGGAAGAGGGGGAGATCGATCTGGCGGTGACCACGGCCGATCCGGCCGGGCACCCGCACATCGTGCTGCGCACGTCGCCGACGCTGTGGTACTGCGCTGCCGATTATCACTATCAGGCCGGCGAACCTATCCCGCTGGTGGTGATGGATGAACCAAGCCCGTTCCGCGCGCTGGCGATCAAACAGTTGGACGAAGCCGGTATCCCGTGGCGTATCGCCTACGTCGCCTCCACGCTGTCCGCGGTGCGGGCGGCCTGTAAGGCCGGCCTGGGCGTGACCGCGCGGCCGATCGAGATGATGAGCCCCGATCTGCGGGTGCTGGGCGCGGTGGAAGGTTTGCCGCCGCTGCCGGATACCCAGTATGTGCTGTGCAAAAACGCGCAGTGCAGCAACGAACTGGCCATGGCCATCTTCAGCGCGATGCAGGGCGGCGATGACGGCTATGGCTTCAACGGCGCGGAAGCCGGTCTCCAGAGCGATCAGGATGATGCCAGCCTGGTGGACGAAGAAGAATAACGCCGCGACGTGATATCTGATGAAAAACCTCTGCTTCGGCGGAGGTTTTTTTTGGCCGTTTTTTGATGATTTCTACTGTTATAGAGGTTTAAGTGTGATTTTGTTATGAGTCGTCTGTTTTATTAACTTTTAAGCGTTGCTGAAAAGAGAGTTTGACCGGATTTAAGATGCTGGGTTCGTTTTTTGCACAATAAGATTGAATGAGTTAAAGGCATGGTAATAGCAGGGTTATTTTGTTAGCTTATGGCGGTCGTTTTTGCGGCTTAATTTGAGGAAAATTGTTAAAGGGCCACACTTTTTTTGAGGATTTATGCTGAAAACGTGTCCTGGATCAAAAAAATACCCCTAGGTAGTGAGTGGAAGAACAGGGAATTCCTGAGACAATGGTATAGTAAAACTGAAATGTGCATGTTGGTTTATATCTATCTGTTTCTACACAAAAATTAACTGACACGATTTAGCCTGTCCCTGGCGCATCAAATGTTAATCAAATGATACGTATGTAAACTAGTGTGTAGATACTTTTGTCAAAGTTGACAAAAGGTTATAGAAAGGAGTAAAAAGCCCACAGAAAAACGCTGCCTAACTCGCTGTAAAAGCAGTTTGTTTGTGTGGTTATTTATCCTTCCCTTAAATCGATGTGGCGCACTAACTGCCGGTGACAAGAGCAGTGCGATCGACGCCACTTTTGATGAGTAAGCATAGAGTATGTCAACAACCACTGAAGTTATCGCTCATCACTGGGCGCTCGCCGTATTTCTCGTCGTGGCTATCGGGCTTTGCGGCTTAATGCTGCTGGGTGCGTTCTTCTTGGGCGGGAGAGCCCGGGCGCGCGCCAAACACACCCCGTTTGAATCAGGCATCGACTCGGTCGGCACGGCGCGCATGCGCTTGTCCGCCAAGTTCTACCTGGTGGCCATGTTCTTCGTTATTTTCGACGTTGAAGCCTTATACCTGTATGCCTGGTCGGTCTCGATTCGCGAGAGCGGCTGGGTGGGCTTTATCGAAGCCGCCATTTTCATTTTGGTGCTATTGGCCGGTCTGGTTTATCTGGTGCGCATCGGCGCGTTGGATTGGACTCCGGCGCGTTCCCAACGCCGCAGCAAACCGAGCACGATCACTAACACCAACAGTCATCCGCAGTAACAGCGAGGCATTAAGATGGACTATACGCTCACCCGCATAGACCCGAACGGTGAGAACGACCGTTATCCCCTGCAAAAACAGGAGATCGTCGCCGATCCCCTGGAACAACAGGTTCACCGCACGGTTTACATGGGTAAACTCGAACATGCGCTGCATGACATGGTGAACTGGGGGCGTAAAAACTCTATTTGGCCGTATAACTTCGGCCTTTCGTGCTGTTACGTGGAGATGGTGACGTCGTTTACCGCCGTTCACGACGTGGCGCGTTTCGGTGCGGAAGTGTTGCGCGCCTCCCCGCGTCAGGCTGACCTGATGGTGGTAGCCGGGACCTGCTTCACCAAAATGGCCCCGGTCATCCAGCGCCTGTACGAGCAGATGCTGGAGCCTAAGTGGGTGATCTCGATGGGCGCCTGCGCCAACTCCGGCGGCATGTACGACATCTATTCCGTAGTGCAGGGCGTGGACAAGTTCCTGCCGGTCGACGTGTACATTCCCGGCTGCCCACCGCGTCCGGAAGCCTACATGCAAGCGCTGATGCTGCTGCAGGAATCCATTGGCAAAGAACGTCGCCCGCTGTCGTGGGTTGTCGGCGATCAGGGCGTTTACCGCGCCAATATGCAGTCTGAAAGAGAGCGTAAACACGGCGAGCGCATCGCGGTGACCAACCTCCGGACGCCTGACGAGATTTAAGACGTTCATTTAACGTCCATCTTAGTGCGCTATTGGTTAACACAGCGAAAAGTGAAACTTGCGGCGAATAACCCTTTAGTGTGGTGAAAAAAAATTATGACAGATTTGACGACGCACGACGCCTTGCCTGCCTGGCAGACCCGAGATCACCTTGACGACCCGGTGATCGGCGAACTGCGCAACCGTTTTGGGCCGGAAGCCTTTACTGTTCAGGCCACTCGTACCGGCATGCCCGTGGTATGGGTTAAACCTGACCAGTTACTGGAAGTAATGACGTTCCTGAGAAAACAGCCGAAGCCGTATGTCATGCTGTTCGATCTGCATGGCGTGGATGAACGCCTTCGCACCCACCGCGACGGCCTGCCCGCTGCGGATTTCTCCGTTTTCTACCATCTGATCTCCATCGAGCGCAACCGCGACATCATGCTGAAGGTGGCGCTGTCTGAAAAAGACCTGCACGTGCCGACGGCGACCAAGGTGTTCCCGAACGCCAACTGGTACGAGCGCGAAACCTGGGAAATGTTCGGCATCACCTTCGACGGCCACCCGCACCTGTCGCGCATCATGATGCCGCAGACCTGGGAAGGGCACCCGCTGCGCAAGGACTACCCGGCGCGCGCCACTGAATTCGATCCTTTCGTGCTGACCAAGCAGAAAGAAGATCTGGAAATGGAAGCGCTGACCTTCAAGCCGGAAGACTGGGGCATGAAGCGCGGCACCGAGAACGAAGACTTCATGTTCCTCAACCTCGGCCCAAACCACCCGTCCGCGCACGGTGCGTTCCGCATCATTCTGCAGCTGGACGGCGAAGAGATCGTCGACTGCGTGCCGGATATCGGCTATCACCACCGCGGCGCCGAGAAGATGGGCGAGCGTCAATCCTGGCACAGCTACATCCCGTACACCGACCGCATCGAGTACCTCGGCGGCTGCGTGAACGAAATGCCTTACGTGTTGGCGGTCGAGAAGCTGGCCGGCATCAAGGTGCCCGAGCGCGTCGACACCATCCGCGTGATGCTGTCCGAGCTGTTCCGCATCAACAGCCATCTGCTGTACATCTCCACCTTCATTCAGGACGTCGGCGCGATGACCCCGGTGTTCTTCGCCTTTACCGATCGTCAGAAAATCTACGATCTGGTGGAAGCGATCACCGGTTTCCGTATGCACCCGGCCTGGTTCCGCATCGGCGGCGTCGCGCACGATCTGCCGCGCGGCTGGGATCGCCTGCTGCGTGAATTCCTCGACTGGATGCCGAAGCGTCTGGACTCCTACGTGAAAGCGGCGCTGAAGAACAGCATCCTGAAAGGCCGCTCCATCGGCGTCGCGTCTTACAACGCCAAAGAAGCGCTGGAGTGGGGCGTGACCGGCGCCGGCCTGCGCGCGACCGGCGTGGAGTTCGACGTGCGTAAATGGCGTCCGTACTCCGGCTACGAGAACTTCGACTTCGAAGTGCCGGTCGGCGACGGCACCAGCGACTGCTACACCCGCGTGATGCTGAAGGTGGAAGAGCTGCGCCAGAGCCTGCGCATCCTCGAACAGTGCCTGAATAACATGCCGGAAGGCCCGTTCAAGGCCGATCACCCGCTGACTACGCCGCCGCCGAAAGAGCGCACGCTGCAGCACATTGAAACGCTGATCACCCACTTCCTGCAGGTTTCCTGGGGCCCGGTGATGCCAGCCAACGAATCATTCCAGATGATTGAAGCCACCAAAGGGATCAACAGCTACTACCTGACCAGCGACGGCAGCACCATGAGCTATCGCACCCGGGTACGTACGCCGAGCTTTGCGCACCTGCAGCAGATCCCATCGGTCATCCGTGGCAGCCTGGTTTCCGACCTGATCGTCTATCTGGGTAGTATCGATTTTGTAATGTCAGATGTGGACCGCTAACTATGCATGATCAAAAAGACAATCACGCAGTTAATGATGCGCTCGAGCCCATCAACGCAGCCGCTCCTCAGAGCGGCGTTGATGCATTTGTACTGAGCGCGGAAGAACGTGATGCGATCGAGCACGAAAAGCACCATTACGAGGATCCGCGCGCCGCGTCCATCGAAGCACTGAAAATTGTGCAGAAGCAGCGCGGTTGGGTTCCGGACGGTGCGATTTACGCCATCGCGGAAGTGCTGGGCATCCCCGCCAGCGACGTAGAAGGCGTGGCCACGTTCTACAGCCAGATTTTCCGTCAGCCAGTAGGACGTCACGTGATCCGTTATTGTGACAGCGTTGTTTGTCACATCACCGGTTACCAGGGCATTCAGGCCGCTATCGAGAAGAAGCTGAACATCAAGCCGGGTCAAACCACCTTTGATGGCCGCTTCACGCTGTTGCCGACCTGTTGTCTGGGCAACTGCGATAAAGGGCCGACCATGATGATTGACGAGGACACGCACAGTCAGCTGAAGCCTGAAGATATCGAGACGCTACTGGAGCAGTATCAATGACCAAGCACATTGTACGCACTCCCGAAACGCATCCGCTGACCTGGCGTCTGCGCGATGACAAGCAGCCGCTGTGGCTGGACGAATACCGCAGCAAAAACGGCTATGCCGGCGCAGAGAAGGCCCTCAAAGGCCTGGCCCCGGACGAGATCGTCGGCCTGGTGAAAGATTCCGGGCTGAAGGGCCGCGGCGGCGCGGGCTTCTCCACCGGTTTGAAGTGGAGCCTGATGCCGAAGGACGAATCCATGAACATCCGTTACCTGCTGTGTAACGCCGATGAGATGGAGCCGGGCACTTACAAAGACCGCCTGCTGATGGAGCAGCTGCCGCACCTGCTGGTGGAAGGCATGCTGATCTCCGCGTTCGCGCTGAAAGCCTACCGCGGGTACATCTTCCTGCGCGGCGAGTACATCGAAGCGGCGGCGCACCTGCGTCGCGCTATCGCGGAAGCCACCGAAGCCGGCTATCTGGGCAAGAACATTCTCGGCACAGGATTTGATTTCGAGCTGATCGTGCACACCGGCGCCGGCCGTTACATCTGCGGCGAAGAAACCGCGCTGATCAACTCGCTGGAAGGCCGCCGCGCCAACCCGCGCTCCAAGCCGCCATTCCCGGCCAGCGCCGGCGTCTGGGGCAAGCCGACCTGCGTCAACAACGTCGAAACGCTGTGCAACGTGCCGGCCATTTTGGCGAACGGCGTAGAGTGGTACACCGGCATCTCCGGCAGTGAAGACAAAGGCACCAAGCTGATGGGCTTCTCCGGCCGGGTGAAAAATCCGGGCGTCTGGGAACTGCCGTTCGGCACCACCGCGCGCGAAATCCTGGAAGACTACGCCGGCGGCATGCGCGACGGTCTGCGTTTCAAAGCCTGGCAGCCGGGCGGCGCGGGCACCGACTTCCTGACCGCCGATCACCTCGATCTGCCGATGGAATACGGCGCGATCGGCAAAGCCGGCAGCCGTCTCGGCACCGCGTTGGCGATGGCGGTTGACCACGAGATCGGCATGGTGCCGCTGGTGCGCAACCTGGAAGAGTTCTTCGCCCGCGAGTCCTGCGGCTGGTGTACGCCTTGCCGCGATGGCCTGCCGTGGAGCGTGAAGATCCTGCGCGCGTTGGAAAACGGCGAAGGGCAGCCGGGGGATATCGAAACCCTCGAACAGCTGTGCCGTTCCCTCGGCCCGGGCAAAACCTTCTGCGCCCACGCGCCAGGTGCCGTAGAGCCACTGCAAAGCGCGATTAAATATTTCCGTGAAGAGTTCGAGGCGGGTATCGCCGTGCAGCACTTCGGCAACGCGCATGCGATTGGCGGCATTCAGCCGAACAATCTGCTGAAGCAACGCTGGTAAGCCGACTCGCCCGAACACGGCCAGAATTTTTGATTAACGCCTGCCGCAAGGCAGGCCACTTGGAAGCATGCTGACTATGGCTACGATTCATGTAGACGGCAAAGAGTATGAGGTAGACGGGGCGGACAACCTGCTGCAGGCTTGTCTCTCCCTCGGCCTTGATATTCCTTACTTTTGCTGGCATCCGGCGCTGGGAAGCGTCGGCGCTTGCCGCCAATGTGCGGTAAAGCAATACCAAAACGCGGAAGATACGCGCGGCCGTTTGGTGATGTCCTGTATGACCCCGGCATCCGATGGCACCTTCATCTCCATCGATGACGGCGAAGCGAAGCAGTTCCGTGAAAGCGTGGTCGAGTGGTTGATGACCAACCACCCGCACGATTGCCCGGTCTGTGAGGAAGGCGGTAACTGTCACCTGCAGGATATGACGGTAATGACCGGCCACAGCTTCCGTCGCTACCGCTTCACCAAGCGCACCCACAACAACCAGGAGCTGGGGCCGTTTATCTCGCACGAGATGAACCGCTGCATCGCCTGCTATCGCTGCGTGCGTTACTACAAAGACTATGCGGACGGCACCGACTTCGGCGTGTACGGCGCGCACGACAACGTCTACTTTGGTCGCCCGGAAAGCGGCACGCTGGAAAGCGAGTTCTCCGGCAACCTGGTGGAAGTGTGCCCGACCGGCGTCTTCACCGACAAAACGCACTCCGAACGCTACAACCGTAAATGGGACATGCAGTTCGCGCCGAGCATTTGCCAGCAGTGCAGCATCGGCTGTAATACCAGCCCGGGCGAGCGCTATGGCGAGCTGCGCCGTATCGAAAACCGTTACAACGGCAGCGTGAACCACTACTTCCTGTGCGACCGCGGCCGTTTCGGTTACGGCTACGTCAACCAGAAAGATCGTCCGCGTCAACCGCAGCAGCTGCGCGGCGATGACTGGATCACCCTGAACGCCGAGCAGGCGATGCAGGGCGCGGCGGACATCCTGCGTCAGGCGAAGAAAACCATCGGCATCGGCTCCCCGCGCGCCAGCCTGGAAAGCAACTTCGCACTGCGCGAGCTGGTCGGCGCCGAGAACTACTACACCGGTATCGCTCAGGCTGAGCAATCACGCCTGGCGCTGATGCTGAACGTGCTGAAAAACGGCGGCGTTCATACGCCGGCGCTGCGCGAGATCGAGGATTACGACGCGGTGCTGGTGCTGGGCGAAGACCTGACGCAAACCGGCGCGCGCATCGCGCTGTCCGTGCGTCAGGCCGTCAAGGGGAAAGCCCGCGCGATGGCGGCGGCGCAGCGCGTTGCCGACTGGCAGATCGCGGCGGTGCAGAACATCGGCCAGCACGCTAAGTACCCGCTGTTCACCACCAACGTCGACAACACCCGCCTGGACGACATCGCCGCCTGGAACTACCGCGCGCCGGTTGACGAGCAGGCGCGCTTCGGCTTCGCCATCGCTCACGCGCTGGATAGCGCAGCGCCGGCGGTGAACGATCTGGCTGAAGGCCTGAACAAGAAAGTCGATATCATCGTGCAGGCGCTGACCGGCGCACGCAAACCGCTGATCATTACCGGCAGCAATGCCGGCAGCGAAGCCATCATCGAAGCGGCGGCCAACATCGCCAAAGCGTTGAAGGGCCGCGGTGCCGACGTCGGCATCACCTTCGTGGCGGGCGCAGCCAACAGCATGGGCCTGGCGATGATCGGCGGCGGTTCGCTCGATCAGGCGCTGGAACAGCTGGCGAGCGGCGCAGCCGACACCGCCATCGTGATGGAAAACGATCTCTATCGTCATGCGCCGGCGGCGCAGGTGGACGCGGCGTTGGCCAAGGTCAACAACCTGATCGTCGCCGACCACCAGCGCACCGCGATCATGGACAAAGCCAACCTGATCCTCTCCTCGGCCAGTTTCGCCGAGAGCGACGGTACGCTGATCAACCAGGAAGGCCGCGCGCAGCGCTTCTTCCAGGTGTACGATCCGGCTTACTACGACGACGCCAAGAAGAATCAGTTCACCGTGATGCTGGAAAGCTGGCGCTGGATGCACTCGCTGCACTCCACCTACACCAGCCGCCACGTGGACTGGACCCAGCTCGATGACGTGATCGCCGCTTGCGTCGCCGCGTTGCCGCAGCTGCAGGGCATCGTCGACGCCGCGCCGGACGCGACGTTCCGCATTCGCGGTCAGAAGCTGGCGCGTTCGCCGCACCGCTCCAGCGGCCGTACCGCCATGCGCGCCAACATCAGCGTGCACGAGCCGCGTCAGCCGCAGGATAAAGACACCATGTTCGCCTTCTCGATGGAAGGGAACAACAGCCCGCTGGCCGATCGTCAGCAGATCCCGTTCGCCTGGGCGCCAGGCTGGAACTCACCGCAGGCATGGAACAAGTTCCAGGCCGAAGTGGGCGGCAAACTGCGTCACGGCGATCCGGGCGTGCGCTTGATCGAAGCGGGGGAGGGCAGCCTCGGTTACTTCGATCGCGTGCCTGCCGCCTTCAATCCGAACGACGGCTGGCGTGTCGCGCCTTACTACCACCTGTTCGGCAGCGATGAAATGTCGCAGCGCTCTCACGTGATCCAGCAGCGCATGCCGGAAGCCTACGTGATGGTCAACCCGGCCGATGCGGCGACGCTTGGCGTCAACGCGGGCAGCCTGGTGGAGTTCAACTGCGCGGGCCAGACCCTGCGTCTGCCGGTGCGTCTGAGTGAAACCCTGACCCAGGGCCAGGTTGGTTTGCCGCTCGGCTTGCCAGGGATCCCGCCGATCTTGGTGGGTGCTAAGGTAGACAATCTGCGGGAGGCGGCACGATGAGCTGGTTTACCCCTGAGGTGATCGACATCTTGATCGCCACTCTTAAAGCGGTCGTGATCCTGTTGGTGGTCGTGGCGTGCGGGGCGTTCATGAGCTTCGGCGAACGCCGTCTGCTCGGCCTGTTCCAGAACCGCTACGGACCGAACCGCGTAGGCTGGGGCGGCTCGCTGCAGCTTGTCGCCGACATGATCAAAATGTTCTTCAAGGAAGACTGGGTGCCGAGATTCTCCGACCGGGTGATCTTCACCCTGGCGCCGATGATCGCCTTTACTTCCCTGTTGCTGGCATTTGCCATCGTGCCGGTCAGCCCGACCTGGGCGGTGTCCGATCTCAACATCGGTATTCTGTTCTTCCTGATGATGGCCGGCCTGGCGGTGTACGCCGTGCTGTTCGCCGGATGGTCGAGCAACAACAAATACTCGCTGTTGGGCGCGATGCGTGCCTCCGCGCAAACCCTGAGCTACGAAGTGTTCATCGGCCTGTCGCTGATGGGCGTGGTGATGCAGGCGGATTCATTCAACATGCAGGCCATCGTTGAATCTCAGGCGCACGTCTGGAACGTCATTCCGCAGTTCTTCGGCTTCGTGACCTTCGCGATCGCCGGCGTGGCGGTGTGTCACCGTCACCCGTTTGACCAGCCGGAAGCCGAGCAGGAACTGGCTGACGGTTACCACATCGAATATTCCGGCATGAAGTTCGGTCTGTTCTTCGTGGGGGAATACATCGGTATCGTCACCGTGTCTGCCCTGATTGTGACGTTGTTCTTCGGCGGCTGGCAGGGTCCGTTCCTGCCGCCATTCATCTGGTTCGCGTTGAAAACGGCCTTCTTCATGATGATGTTCATCCTGATCCGCGCCGCGCTGCCGCGTCCGCGTTATGACCAGGTGATGTCCTTCGGTTGGAAAGTGTGCCTGCCGCTGACGCTGCTGAACCTGCTGGCAACCGCCGCGGTCATTTTGTACAACGCTCAATAAGGGGTGAATAAACCATGACATTGAAAGAGTTAGTGGTTGGTTTCGGCACCCAGGTGCGCAGCATTTGGATGATTGGCATGCATGCCTTCGCCAAGCGCGAAACCCAGATGTATCCGGAAGAACCGGTTTACCTGCCGCCGCGCTACCGCGGCCGCATCGTGCTGACGCGCGATCCGGACGGCGAAGAGCGCTGCGTCGCCTGTAACCTGTGTGCGGTTGCCTGCCCGGTCGGCTGTATCTCGCTGCAAAAGGCAGAACAGAAAGACGGCCGTTGGTATCCGGAGTTCTTCCGCATCAACTTCTCGCGCTGCATCTTCTGCGGCCTGTGCGAAGAGGCTTGCCCAACTACCGCTATCCAGCTGACGCCGGATTTCGAACTGGGCGAGTACAAGCGTCAGGATCTGGTGTACGAAAAAGAGGATCTGTTGATCTCGGGGCCGGGTAAATATCCGGAATATAACTTCTACCGGATGGCCGGTATGGCGATTGACGGCAAAGCCAAAGGCGAAGCCGAAAACGAAGCCAAACCGATCGACGTCAAAGGTCTGTTGCCCTAAGGAGCCAGCAAGCATGGAAATTGCATTTTATCTGGCAGGTTTGATTGCGGTGGCCGCGACGATTCGCGTGATCACCCATACCAACCCTGTGCATGCGCTGCTGTATCTGATCGTCTCGTTATTGGCGATCTCGGCAGTCTTCTTCTCTCTCGGCGCCTACTTTGCCGCCGCGTTGGAAATCATCGTTTATGCGGGCGCCATCATGGTGCTGTTCGTGTTCGTGGTGATGATGCTGAACCTCGGCAACGTGCAGCAGCAAGAGCGCGACTGGATGAAGCCGACGGTGTGGATCGGGCCTGGCCTGCTGTCGCTGGCGCTGCTGGTGGTATTGATCGTTGCGATCCGCAGCGTATCCGATCAGGGCATCAGCGGTGAGATGGTTGACGCGAAGGCGGTAGGCATCAGCCTGTTCGGGCCTTACGTACTGGCGGTTGAGCTGGCTTCAATGCTGCTGTTGGCGGGTCTGGTTGTCGCCTTCCATATCGGCCGCGAGCACAAGCCTGGCGAGGTGCTGAGCAACGCGCCGGTGGGTGGCGAAATGGCGAGAAGAAAATCGGAGGAGCAAGCATGATCCCTCTTCAACACGGCCTGATCCTGGCGGCTATCCTGTTTGTGCTCGGGTTGACCGGGCTGCTGGTGCGCCGCAACCTGCTGTTTATGCTGATCAGCCTGGAAGTGATGATCAACGCTGCGGCGTTGGCGTTTATCGTGGCGGGAAGCTACTGGGGCCAGGCGGACGGGCAGGTGATGTACATCCTGGCGATCAGCCTGGCGGCAGCCGAGGCCAGTATCGGCCTGGCGCTGCTGCTGCAGCTCTACCGTCGTCGTCATACCCTGAATATTGATACTGTCAGTGAGATGCGCGGATGAACCTATTATATTTAACAATTCTGCTACCGCTGATCGGGTTCCTGCTGTTGGCATTTTCCCGCGGTCGTTGGTCTGAAAACACGGCGGCCACCGTCGGCGTGGGTTCTATCGGCCTGGCTGCGCTGGTCACGGTGTATGTGGCGATGGATTTCTTCGCCCAGAAAGCCGCCGGCGTGCAGCTGTTCGAGCAAAGCCTGTGGACCTGGATGGCCGTCGGCAACTTCAATATCGGCGTGACCCTGGTGCTGGACGGCCTGTCGCTGACCATGCTGTCGGTGGTCACCGGCGTCGGCTTCTTCATCCACATGTTCGCTTCCTGGTACATGCGCGGTGAAGAGGGCTATTCGCGCTTCTTCGCTTACACCAACCTGTTTATCGCCAGCATGGTGGTATTGGTGCTGGCGGACAACCTGCTGCTGATGTATCTGGGTTGGGAAGGCGTGGGCCTGTGCAGCTACCTGTTGATCGGTTTCTACTATAAAGATCCGGCCAACGGCGCGGCGGCGATGAAAGCCTTTATCGTCACCCGCGTGGGCGACGTGTTCTTGGCGTTCGCGCTGTTCATCCTCTACAACGAGCTGGGCACGCTGAACATCCGCGAGCTGATGATCCTGGCGCCGCAGAAACTGGCGGTGGGCGATACGGCCATCACCTGGGCGACCCTGATGCTGCTGGGCGGCGCGGTCGGTAAATCGGCGCAGCTGCCGTTGCAAACCTGGTTGGCGGACGCGATGGCGGGCCCAACCCCGGTTTCCGCACTGATCCACGCGGCGACCATGGTGACCGCGGGCGTCTATCTGATCGCCCGCACGCACGGCCTGTTCCTGATGGCGCCGGAAGTGCTGCACCTGGTGGGCATCGTCGGTGCGGTCACTCTGCTGCTGGCCGGCTTCGCCGCGCTGGTGCAGACCGACATCAAGCGCGTGCTCGCTTACTCCACCATGAGCCAGATCGGTTACATGTTCCTGGCGCTGGGCGTGCAGGCATGGGACGCGGCGATCTTCCACCTGATGACCCACGCGTTCTTCAAGGCGCTGCTGTTCCTGTCGTCCGGTTCGGTGATCCTGGCTTGCCACCACGAGCAAAACATCTTCAAGATGGGCGGTCTGCGCAAGAGCATCCCGCTGGTGTACGTCTGCTTCCTGGTGGGTGGCGCGGCGCTGTCCGCGTTGCCGCTGGTCACGGCCGGCTTCTTCAGTAAGGACGAGATCCTGGCGGGCGCGATGGCTAACGGCCACATCAACCTGATGGTTGCCGGCCTGGTCGGTGCGTTCATGACCTCGCTGTACACCTTCCGAATGATTTTCATCGTGTTCCATGGCGAAGAGAAAATCAAAGCGCATGCCGGTAAAGGCTTCACTCACCACCTGCCGCTGCTGGTTCTGCTGGTGCTGTCCACCTTCGTCGGCGCGATGATCGTGCCGCCGTTGCAGGGCGTGCTGCCGGAGACGACCGAACTGGCGCACGGCAGCGTGCTGACGCTGGAAATCACCTCCGGCGTGGTGGCTATCGTCGGCATTCTGCTGGCGGCCGCGCTGTGGCTGGGCAAACGCAGCCTGGTCAACAGCATCGCCAACAGCGCGCCGGGTCGTTTCTTCTCGACCTGGTGGTTCCATGCCTGGGGCTTCGACTGGCTGTATGACAAAGTGTTCGTCAAGCCGTACCTGGGCATTGCGAAGCTGCTGCAGCGCGATCCGCTGAACTCGCTGATGAACCTGCCGGCCGTCTTCTCCCGCTGGGGGAACCGCGGTCTGACGGTGAGCGAGAATGGCCAGGTGCGTTGGTATATAGCGTCTATGGGTGTGGGTGCAGTGGTCGTATTGGCTCTGTTGATTTTGGTTTAATTGAATAATTTAAACAGACGCATTTTTCGGGCGTAGCGCCGGGCAGGCGCTACGTACAAAGTTTGAAATTATTCGTATAAGGGACACAAAACGCCATGCTATTACCTTGGCTAATTCTTATCCCCTTTATCGGCGGTCTGCTGTGCTGGCAGCTTGAGCGCTTCGGTACTAAGGTGCCGCGCTGGATAGCGCTGATCGCAATGGGGCTGACGTTGGCGCTCTCTCTGCAGCTGTGGATGCAGGGCGGCTATACATTGACCACGCCGAAAGGCATTCCGCAGTGGCAGAGCGAATTCCTGCTGCCGTGGATCCCGCGCTTCGGCATCTCCATCCACCTGGCGCTGGACGGTCTGTCGCTGCTGATGGTGGTGTTGACCGGTCTGCTGGGCGTGCTGGCGATCCTCTGTTCCTGGCGTGAAATCCAGAAATATCAGGGCTTCTTCCACCTCAACCTGCTGTGGATCCTGGGCGGCGTTATCGGCGTGTTCCTCGCCATCGACATGTTCCTGTTCTTCTTCTTCTGGGAAATGATGTTGGTGCCGATGTACTTCCTGATCGCGCTGTGGGGCCACAAGGCGTCGGACGGTAAAACCCGCATCACCGCGGCGACCAAGTTCTTCATCTACACCCAGGCCAGCGGTCTGGTGATGCTGATTGCGATCCTGGGCCTGGTGTTCGTGCACTACAACGCCACCGGCGTGTGGACCTTCGATTACGAAGACCTGCTGCAAACGCCGATGTCCCACAACGTGCAATATCTGCTGATGCTGGGCTTCTTCATCGCCTTCGCGGTGAAAATGCCGGTGGTGCCGCTGCACGGCTGGTTGCCGGACGCGCACAGCCAGGCGCCGACCGCAGGTTCCGTCGACCTGGCGGGCATCTTGCTGAAAACCGCGGCCTATGGCCTGTTGCGTTTCAGCCTGCCGCTGTTCCCTGAGGCTTCGCACGAGTTTGCGCCAATCGCCATGTGGCTGGGCGTGGTCGGCATCTTCTACGGCGCCTGGATGGCGTTCGCGCAGACCGACATCAAGCGTCTTATCGCCTACACCTCGGTATCGCACATGGGCTTCGTGCTGATCGCCATCTACACCGGCAGCCAGCTGGCTTACCAGGGCGCCGTGATCCAGATGATCGCGCACGGTCTGTCCGCCGCCGGTATGTTTATCATCTGCGGCCAGCTGTATGAGCGTCTGCACACCCGTGACATGCGTCAGATGGGCGGCCTGTGGGGGCGTATCAAGTTCATCCCTGCGCTGTCGCTGTTCTTCGCCGTGGCTACGCTGGGGATGCCGGGTACCGGTAACTTCGTCGGCGAATTCATGATTCTGTTCGGCAGCTACCAGGTGGTGCCGGTGATCACCGTGATCTCCACCTTCGGTCTGGTGTTCGCTTCGGTTTACTCGCTGATCATGATGCAGCGCGCTTACTACGGTGCGCCTAAGTCAGACCAGCCGCTGCAGGGCATGACCGCGCGCGAATTGTTCATCATTCTGCTGCTGGTGGTGTTGCTGGTTCTGCTGGGGGTTTACCCGCAGCCGATTCTGGATACTTCCAACGCGGCGATGAGCAACGTGCAACACTGGTTCGGTTCGTCAGTTTCAGCAATTTCAACAACAAGGCCGTAATTCGCCATGACAATAACTCCTCAACAACTGATCGCACTGCTGCCGCTGTTGATCGTCGGATTGACGGTGGTGGTTGTGATGCTAGGCATTGCGTGGCGACGCGACCACTTTATCAACGCCACCCTGACCGTGATCGGTCTCAACCTGGCGCTGCTTTCGCTGTACTTTGTCGGCCAGGCAGGCCCAATGGACGTCACCCCGCTGCTGCGGGTTGACGGCTACTCGATGTTCTACACCGGGCTGGTGCTGCTGGCGAGTCTGGCGACCTGCACCTTCGCCTATCCGTGGCTGGTCGGCTATCCGGATAACCGCGAAGAGTTCTACCTGCTGGTGCTGATCGCCGCCATGGGCGGCATCCTGCTGGCGAGCGCCAACCATCTGGCTTCGCTGTTCATCGGCATTGAGCTTATCTCGCTGCCGCTGTTCGGCCTGGTGGGCTACGCCTATCGCCAGAAGCGCCCGCTGGAAGCCGCCATCAAGTACATGCTGCTGTCCGCCGCCGCGTCGTCGTTCTTGCTGTTCGGCATGGCGCTGCTGTACGCCGAATCCGGCGATCTGTCGCTGGCCGGCCTCGGCAAGAGCCTGCAGGAAAACATGATGCACCAGCCGCTGATTCTGGCCGGCATGGGCATGATGATCGTCGGTCTGGGCTTCAAGCTGTCGCTGGTGCCGTTCCAACTGTGGACGCCGGACGTGTATCAGGGCGCGCCTGCGCCGGTTTCGACCTTCCTGGCGACCGCCAGCAAGATCGCGATCTTCGCGGTCGTGATGCGTCTGTTCCTGTATGCCCCGGCCGCCGACAACGAAGCGCTGCGCCTGGTGCTGTCGATCATCGCGTTCTGTTCTATCTTGTTCGGCAACCTGATGGCCATCAGCCAGACCAACATCAAGCGTCTGCTGGGTTACTCGTCGATCGCTCACCTGGGCTACCTGCTGGTGGCGCTGATTGCGGTGCAAACTCATCAGCTGTCGCTGGAAACCGCCGGCGTTTATCTGGCCGGTTACCTGTTCAGCAGCCTGGGCGCCTTCGGCGTGGTCAGCCTGATGTCCAGCCCATACCGCGGCCCGGATGCGGATTCGCTGTTCTCTTACCGCGGCCTGTTCTGGCATAAGCCAATCTTGTCTGCGGTGATGACGGTGATGATGCTGTCGCTGGCCGGTATTCCGATGACGCTGGGCTTTATCGGTAAGTTCTTCGTGATCGCGATGGGCGTCAGCGCACACCTGTGGTGGCTGACCGGCGCAGTCGTGGTAGGCAGCGCCATCGGCCTGTACTACTACCTGCGCGTGACCGTCAGTCTGTTCCTCAGCGCGCCGGAATCGCTGCAGCGCGACACCCCGAACAACTGGGCGTTGACCGCCGGTGGCGTCGTGGTGCTGATCTCCGCCGCGCTGGTGCTGCTGTTGGGTGTTTATCCGCAGCCGCTGATTTCGCTGGTGCAGATGGCGCAGCCGACGTTCTGATAACGCTTCAGACAGTAAAAAGGTCGCTTCGGCGGCCTTTTTTTATGGGCGAAACGGCACTCAGCCGTAATGGGCGCTAAACGACGTTTCCAGCGCCTGCACCACCGCCCGCACGCGGGCGGCGCGTTGCAAATCGGGGTGCAGCACCAGCCAGATATCCACCCAGTCTTTGTTCTCCGGGAACAGGCGCACCAGCTCCGGGTCTTTGTCCGCCAAAAAAGCGGAGAGCAAGCCGATGCCCAGCCCGCTGCGAGTGGCGGAACGCAGCAGTAGCTGCGAATTGCATTGCAGCACGACGTTGGGCTCGTGCAGAGCCTCGCCGCAGAAATTGTTCCAGTGGCGCGGCACCAGCTCGCGCGGGAACATCAGCAGATCGTGGCCGCGCAACTGCTCGCCTTTGACCGGCATGCCGCGCCGCGCCAAATAGTGCTGAGTGGCATACAGGCCCATTTCGATGGTGGCTAACCGTTTGATGATCAGCTCATCGTCATCGGGACGGGCGCCGCGGATCGCCAGATCTGCGCCGTGGTAAGAAATATCGGCGATGTTGACCGCCGTCAGCAGCGTGACGGTGATGGCCGGATAGCGTTCCCGCAGATCTTGCAGCGCCGGCATCACGAAGGCTTCGGCCAAGGTATCGGTAGTGGCGATGCGCACGTTGCCGCACAGGCTTTCGTCACCGCTGGCGGCTTTACGGTTGATCGCCTGCACCGCATTTTCCATCTTCATCACGTCCGCCAGCATTTCTTCCCCCAGCGGGCTGAGGGCGAAGGATTTCGGCGTGCGGATAAACAGCTTGGAGCCGAGCGCGTCTTCGAAAGCGGAGAGCCGTCGGCCGACGGTCGCCTGATCGACATGCAGCTGGCTGGCGGCTTTGCGTAGCGTGCCGCAGCGCGCAACGGCGAGAAAAAATCGGGCGTCGTCCCAGTTCATTGCGCACCTCCTCTGTACAGACTGGCGGGAGGAGGAAGGAAGCGGTGTGATGCGGTGTTTATTCTGGTGTGGAGACCGAAAAAAATGCTTCGTATCATCATTATTTATAATGTTTCAGGATATGTATAAATGCATCACCGTGAAGCGGTTTTGCACCTTTATTTTTGTCTGGTAATGCTTATTCTTATCGGCGCTTATGCTGCGACCCGACGCATATTTTACACCAAGGCTACCCTAATGCATAAGCAATACGAATAAGAGCCGGTTCCCGTTATTTCTGGGCGACCGCCAAGTGGGATCGACTCTGAATCAAGTTAGCTCACGATGATATGACTGGATATAAAAAAATGGAGTCTCACGCAGAGATGCTGTGCCCCCCCGTTGCGCTGGCGACGGAGGACGGAGTCAGAGTTACCGTGGCGCCAGGCGCCGAGAAGATGGAACGCAACAACGCCGATATCATTATTCAAGGCCTTGCAGCGCGCGGCATTCAACATATCTTTTTGGTCCCCGGCAAACTGGTTTACCCGTTAATCACTTCTATTGACCGTTCCGAGATTGTCGGCATCGTCGGTGCCCATGAAACCGCATGCGGATTTATGGCCGATGGCTATGCCCGCGCCAGCCGAAAGTTTGGCGTCTGCTTGGGCATTTCAGGCCCCGGCACCATGAATTTCCTGCCGGCGATGGCCGCCGCGCAAGCCGATAAGATCCCCGTGCTGTACCTGGCCGGCAGCATCGCCACCTATCACGAGGCGCAGGGCGCTTTTCAGGACGGCAGCAACAGCGGCATCGATGAGCTGACCATCGTCAAACCGTTGCTTTGCGCCGCGATAGAAACGAAAAACAACCTGACCTTGCAGCATGAGCTGCGCCGCAGCCTCTCCAGTCTGAACCCACAGCGGAAAGGGCGCGCCTATCTGAGCGTGCCGGTCGACATGCAGAAGAAAACCGCGTTCGGCGATCGTCGCGACCAGCCTGAGCGAGTGCCGCAGCACCGTGAAGCGGCCGTGGATGTGCAAGCGGTGGAACAGCTGCTGCATGATTATCTGCTGCGCGGCCTCAACGTCGCCTGCCTGGTGGGCAACCGGATGAACAATCCGCAGGATGCCGCGCTGTTGTTGCGGGTAGCGGAAAAATACCGCTTGCCTGTCGCCACGACGTTGTCCGGCAAGGGCGCGTTTCCCGAAGGGCACGCCCTGGCATTAGGGGTCTACGGTTTTGCCGGGCATGCCCGCGCGGTAGAAACCCTCAACGGTGAAGGCGTCGACGTGCTGCTGGTGCTGGGCTGCGATCTCAGCCAGCGCGACAGTCTGAACTGGAACCCGAGACTGCACGGCAATAAAACGCTGGTGGCGATCGACGAAGACTTCGACAAAGTGAGCTCGCATTACCAGCCGGATCTGCAGATATTTTCCAGCCTGAGCGGTACGTTGCACTGTTTGTTGGCCGCGGTTGGCGATGAGGACGCGCGGCTTGGCGACGCGGCTCACTTGCGTGACGCCTGGTTGGAAGGGGTTCGCGCACTGCCGCTGGAACAGCCGCAGCCGACGTTGCAGGCGCGCATCGCCCAGGGCGAAAGCCGGCTGTATCCCGGCGATGCGATTAAACACATTCGCAGCCGCATGAATCCGGATACCAACGTCGTGGTCGATTCGGGCGCACACCGCATCTTCATGGCGCATCACTGGCTGGCGGCCGGGCGGGGGGATTATCACACCTCCAGCTCCCTGGCGCCGATGGGGTGGGCCATTTGCGCGGGCATCGGCATCAAGCTGGCGGCACCGCAGCGGGATTGCGTCGTGGTGACAGGCGACGGTTGCATGCTGATGCACGGCATCGAAATTCAGACCGCCGCGCGTTATGGCGTGAAGGTGGTGTTCGTGGTGATGAACAACAACGCGCACGGCGCCATGCACATCGACACGCTGCAAAATCGCGGCATTTCCGCTGACTATACCGCCTTGCCCAGCCATGACTGGAAAGCGTTTGCCAACAGCCTGGGGGTCGCCTCCGCGAAGGCGGAGACGCTGGAGGATCTGGACGAAGCCCTCGACGCCGCGGCGAAACATCCGGGGCCGTACCTCATCGAAGTGATGGTGGGCAACTTTGCGGCGCCTAACCGCTACTACGCCGAGAGCATCGCGGAATACGAGCAGCGCATCAAAGGACTGTAGCACAACGCTGTTTTTTCAACTCGCCAGGTTCACCGCGCGCGGCGCCTGGCATTTTTACTCGCGGCAGTCATGGAGCGATCAGATGGTTAAGTGGAGCATTTTGGCATTGTTGGCAGTATTTCAGGGGCCGGTTCAGGCTGCCGAGGGGCATGGCGAAGGCATCGTCAAAACGACGTTGCTCAAGACCGACAGCGCGTGGGAGGGCTCGGCATATCGTCAGTATCCCGCCGGCGCACCGCAGATCACCATGCTTAAGGTGACGGTAGAGCCGAACAAGGTACTGGCCTGGCATACGCATCCTTGCATCAGCGCAGTGTACATGAGCGGCGGCAGCGTTTCGCTCACCGTCAGGACAACCGGTGAACGCCGCACGTTCCGGCAGGGGGATTCGTTTACCGATACCGTGGATATCGTGCACCAGGGCGTTTCCGGCGAGCAAGGCGCCGAAATGCTGGTGTTCTTCGCTTGCGCGGACGATAAACCGTTGACGGTGAAAGCCGCCGGGTAGTGTTGATACGGCCCAGACCAAAGGCCGTTAATAAGAGAAGATCATGGTAGCTTTGTGGATGGTCGTCGCCAGCGGGTTCTTTGCGCTGATGGGTGCTTGCATCAAGTTGGCGTCGACGACGGTCGGATTTTTCGACATCATTTTTTATCGTTCTCTCATCAATGTGCTGATCGTCGCGGCGCTGATCAAGATCCAGCGCCTCGGTTTTCGCACCCGTCATCTCGGATTGCATATGAAGCGGGCGGCGATAGGCAATGCGGCGATGTACTGCGGTTTTTATTCGCTGATACATCTGCCGATCGCCACCGCCACCACGTTGGGTTATACCAATCCCCTCTTTCAGTCGGCGATCGCGTTTATCACGACCCGAGGGCAACTGACCGGTCGGCTGTTGTTTTCCGTGCTGTTGGGCTTTGCCGGCATTTTGGTATTGCTGCGCCCCGACGCCCCCAACGGGGAGTACGTTGCCACGCTGGTCGGGCTGGCGGCCGGTCTGTTGACCGCGCTGGCTTACTTTAACGTCGGCAAGCTGGTGCGGCGCGGAGAGCCGGAACTGCGCGTGGTGTTCTATTTCTCGCTGGTGGGAACGCTGGTTGGCGGCCTGATGACTGCGTTACTGGGCTTTTCCTTGCTGGACGGCGCAATGCTGCTGTGCGTCTGCGCCATCGGCGTCTTCGGCAGCCTGGGGCAGATCGCCATGACTCGCGCCTACGGGGGCGGCAATGCGGTGATTGTCAGCATTCTCTCTTACAGCACCATTATTTTCTCTACGCTGCTTGGCTATCTGATATTTGGCGAACAGCAGTCTTATATCGCCGCCGCCGGTATGGCGCTGATCGTGTTGTCCGGCGCGTTGGCGGTGCGCAAGCGTGCTTCGGCCAAGTCCGAGCAGGCGGCGGTGGCATAACGTGATAAGGAACGAAACAATGAACATGCGTCCGGTTGGCGGCATGGCGATGGCGGTCTTGTTTGGCATGGTGGCGACGTTGGTGATGGATGGGGTGAACAGTGTCGCCTCCAGCGTCGGTCTCATCGGCAAGCTCAACCTGGCCTTCATCGGCAAACTGATGAATCAATGGCTGCAGGGGCAATTTTGGTTTTTGCGGCCTGGCGACATTCCCGATGTGCCAGAGGCTCTGATGATGGGCTACGGCGCGCACTATTTTGCCGGCATTAGCCTGGCGATCCCGTTCTATTGCCTGATCTGCCCGCGCATTAAGTCCGGGGGCGGCCTGTTCGTCGGGGCGCTGACGTATGGCCTGGCCTGCTCGCTGATCTCGCTGTGCTTCATTTATCCCTCGGTGGGGTTGGGGCTTTGGGGAATGGCCGGTAAAAATCCGGCTTTGCTGATCGCCAGCCTGGCCAACCATGCAGTGTATGGCGTGGCATTGGGCGGTTGCGCCATCGCCTGGCGGCGTCGCATGCTGCAGAAATGCATGCCTGACGCTGCGATGCTGCATTAATGAATCACGATGATGCATTCTTGGCTATTTTGGGCGTGATAGCCCAACGCTATGATAAGCGCGCTTCCTTAAGCCGCGTGGCCTACGGGAAGGCGCATTTATTTAGGGCGAATGCCTGATCGATTCGGGAGTTGAACATGTCAGAAAGTATCGCCGTTGAAGAAACGGCTAAAGCGAAGGCGGGTACATCGCATTTCGCTATCTTGCTGTTTCTGGCGTTGGCATTGATGTCAGCGCTGTTGAACAGCAGCGCGCCGACGCCGCTTTATCCGCTTTATCAACATGAGCTGGCGTTGAGCTCGGTCAGCCTGACGATCATCTACGGCGCTTATGCCGCCGGCGTGCTGATTTCGCTGTTCGGCGTAGGCAATATGGCGGGGAAAGTAAAAGACCTGCGCAGCATGATCGTGCCGGCGCTGTTGGTGGTGTTGCTTGGCGCGCTGCTGTTTTCGGTGGCGTCATCGTTCTTCATGATGTTTATGGCACGGCTGCTGGCCGGCGTCGGCACCGGCGCCCTGACCGGTGCGGCGAATATCGCGTTGGTGCGTTTCGGGCCGCAGGACGGCGGAAAAAATGCGGCGTTGATCGCGACGCTGTCCTTTACCACCGGATTGGCCCTGGGCCCGATCTTTAGCGGCGTCGCCCTGCAAACCGGTTTTCATACCACGTCATTGCCGTTCATCATCATCATGGCCATCGCCGCCGTCGCCGCACTGGGCGTGATGCTGCGTTGGCCGCGAGAGGCGGTGGCGGCGCAGGCCGATAGCGCAGCGGCGGATAACGCGCCGGTGGCGAAGAGCTCTCTGGCGGATGGCCTGCGCGCGACCGGCGGCAAATTCTTCCTGTGCGCCGGGGCATTGTTCATTTGTTGGGCGGTTGCCGCCAGCATTCTGGCGATAGGGCCGAGCGTCGCCGAAAAGCTGTTGGATATGCAGAGCCGTGGCGTCTTTGGCTATGTGGTCGCCGTCTATCTGGTGATTGCCGGCATCAGCCAGATTTTGAGTCGTCGCATCAACGCCCGCCATTCGCTGTTGTTCGGTTGCCTGGCTCAGGCTTTGTCGGTCGGGGTGTTCGCCGTGGCGATTCAGATCCATTCGCTGGCGCTGGCCGCCGCAGGCATGGTGATCGCCGGTTACGCCTATGGCGCGATCTTCGTCGGCAGCGCCACGCTGGTGAATCTGATTTCACCGAAAGCCAGCCATGCGCGTTTGATCTCCCTGTTCTACGTGATCGCTTATATTGCTAACTGGGTGCCGATCCTGTTGGGCGTTGTGATCGACCACGCCGATTTGCATTTGGCGACCCACTTGTTATTCCTGAGCAGCGCCGTGATTTGTTTGACGTTGAGCGTCATGGTAACGCGTGCGGGCTTCCCACGCTGAAACCGGCGTTCGGGAGGGAGGCGACAGGCGTCGCATGTAGGCATTTCATTTGAGATCGTGATTTCCCTGGTGTTGTGTTATTCCAGCGTGCTCGTCACGCTGGCTTTTTTTGTGATACACATTGATTTTTTGATATTTACATTTCCTTATTTGCATTTTTTTCGTGATTTTAGTCACGAAAAAATCACTCGCTTCGGTTAAACTGCGCGCTTTATTTTTGCCGCGGGTCACTTTATGAACGTTCTTTTCGCCATTGCCGTTACTACCGGGATCCTCTCCGGCGTTTGGGGCTGGGTTGCCGTCAGCCTGGGGCTGATCGGTTGGGCCGGTTTTCTGGGCTGCACGGCGTATTTCGCCTGCCCGCAGGGCGGGCTGAAAGGGCTGTTGATTAGCGCGTTGACCTGCTGCAGCGGCGTCTTCTGGGCAATGGCGATCATCCGCGGCAGCGAACTGGCCCCGCAGTGGAATCTGCTGGGGTATCTGCTGACCGGCGTCGTGGCGTTCCTGATGTGCATTCAGGCCAAACAGCAGTGGTTGGGGTTCGTGCCCGGCACCTTTATCGGTGCCTGCGCGACCTTCGCCGGCGGCGGCGATTGGCCGCTGGTGACGCTTTCCCTGCTGGTGGGGCTGCTATTCGGCTATGCGATGAAAAACAGCGGTCTGTGGTGGGCGGCGCGCAGCGAAAAAGCCCGCGCTACGCCGCCGGTTGGCCCGAATGTCGGCTCAAACGGTGCCGCCGAGTGAGAGACGGCAGTTCACCACCAGCGTTTGGTCACCCGGCGTTTGGGTTACGCCGGCCCATTGTGTGATGTCCTGTCGCGTAACGCGGAGGTGTTTCATTCGGTGGCCTTCACAGGCGGCGCGGCAAGGGGGATAGCGGTATTTTAACCCATCGATTTGGCGATAAAAATGAATGCACTTCTATTGGAAATAGCCATTTTTCAATCGGATAGATGATCTTTCCCCTCTTGCTGCCTGCGTGAGATCACGTTAAGGGTAACAGGGTTTCGTAACATGATTTTCAGTGATTTCCATCACGTTTTTACCGGTAACAATCGGCTGAGATAGAGGCCTGTCCGATTGGAGGCCTGATGGCCGGGAATCACCATGAACAATCTGTTTTCACTGGATAACAAGACCGTCTTGATCACCGGCGCCTCGCGCGGCATCGGTTTTCTGCTGGCACGCGGCCTGGCGCAGCAAGGCGCGCATATTCTGATCAACGCCACCACCGAAGAACATGCCCGGCACGCCGCCGATCGTTTGCGCGAAGAGGGGCTGCGCGCCGAGGCGGCGGCGTTCGACGTCACCGACTCTCAGGCGGTGCATGCCGCCATCGACCGTATCGAAGCGGACATCGGCGCGATAGACGTTTTGATCAACAACGCCGGCATCCAGCGCCGCCACCCGTTCACCGAGTTTCCGGAGCAAGACTGGGACGACATCATCGCCGTCAACCAGAAGGCGGTCTTCATCGTGTCACAGACCGTGGCGCGTTACATGGTGCCGCGCCGGCGCGGCAAGATAGTCAACATCGGCTCGATGCAAAGTGAGCTGGGCCGCGACACCATCACCCCTTATGCGGCGTCCAAAGGGGCGGTGAAAATGCTCACGCGCGGCATGTGCGTGGAGCTGGCGCGCTACAATATTCAGGTCAACGGCATCGCCCCCGGCTACTTCAAAACCGAGATGACGCAGGCGCTGGCCGACGATCCGGCCTTCACCGCCTGGCTGACCCAACGCACGCCCGCCGCGCGCTGGGGCGATCCGCAGGAGCTGATCGGTGCGGCGGTGTTCCTGGCCGCCGACGCCTCCGCCTTCGTCAACGGGCAACTGCTGTTTGTCGATGGCGGCATGTCGGCGGCGGTGTAACCTTTTTCCGTGGAGTCTGGAGATGAAAATTCAAACCCAGTCCTGCGTGGTCAACGGCAAGCGAGACGTGGCGGTGATCGCGCAAGAAGTGGATTATCGGGGGCAGGGAACGCTGGTGAAAATCAGCCGCGGCGGCATCTGCGGCTCGGATCTGCATTACTTCCAGGAAGGCAAGGTCGGCAATTTTCAGGTGCGTCAGCCGATGGTGCTGGGCCATGAGGTGATCGGTGAGGTGGTCGCCAGCGATTCGCCGCAGCTGCCGGTCGGGCAGAAGGTGGCGCTCAATCCCAGCAAACCCTGTGGGCAGTGCAAATACTGTCTGGCGCAGCAAAGCAATCAATGCGTCGAGATGCGTTTTTTCGGCAGCGCGATGTATTTTCCGCACGTCGACGGCGCTTTTACCCAATACAAAGTGGTGGATAGCGCGCAGTGCATTCCTTACGCCGCCGATCGCGACGACAGGGTGATGGTGTTCGCCGAACCGCTGGCGGTGGCTGTCCACGCGGCGAAGCAGCCCGGCGATGTGACGGGGAAAAAGATTTTCGTGTCCGGCGTTGGCCCGATCGGCTGTCTGCTGGTGGCGGCGCTGAAAGCGCTGGGCGCCGCCGAGATTGTCTGCGCCGATCTCAGTCCGCGCTGCCTGGCGATCGCGAGGCAAATGGGGGCGAATCGGTGCCTGCATGCTGCGGACGACGATTTTAGCGACTATCAGCAGGACAAGGGCTATTTCGACGTCGCCTTCGAAGTGGCGGGACATCCGCTGTCGCTGCAGCGCTGCCTGGAGCTCACCCGCGCCAAAGGCACTGTGGTGCAGGTGGGCATGGGCGGCAGCTTCCCCGATTTTCCGCTGATGTTGTTGATTGCCAAGGAACTGAATCTGCTTGGATCGTTCCGCTTCGTGGCGGAGTTCGCGTTGGCGGTGGCCTGGCTGGCCGACGGCGTGATCGATCCGCTGCCGTTGCTGTCGGCGGAATTCGCCAGCGGGCAGTTGGCGCAGGCGCTGACGTTTGCCGGCGATAAACGCCAGGCCGCCAAGGTGCAATTGGTGTTTTAGGGTAAAAGTCCGATGGCCGCAGGCGGTGATCCTTGTCTATAGTGTAGGAACGCTTAATTTTTCAACCACGGAGATCTCACGATGGCAAGACATACGGATGCTGAGCAAACTACGCTGGATGACGATCTGAGAATGCTGACCGAGACGCTGGAAGAAGTGCTGCAATACACCGGCGATCGTGCGGATCAGGCCTATATCGACATCAAGTCGCACGCCGAGCAGGCGCTGAGTGAGGTCAAGGCGCGCTGGGCGAACACGGGCGAATCCTACTATGCGCGCGCCAAAGAAGCGGTGCACCGCACCGACGACTACGTGCGGGACAAACCCTGGCACGGCGTGGGCATCGGCGCCACCGTCGGGCTGGTGTTGGGGCTGCTGCTGGCCCGCAAATAAATCATGTCATCGGGGCGGCGCAGGCCGCCTCGTGCTTTTCTGCAGACTGTGTCGTTCATCCCGCCGTTTCCCCGATCGCTTGCCCTTATCCCGCCTATACTTCCCGCTAGCCGCCGTTGGAGCGCCTCTATTTCCCTTGTTTTTGTATGGACGGATTGAGCCGGCGTCGCCGCAAGTGTAAAGTATTTGTGTTTTAATTGTTTATTTTTTGTTCTAAATCAAATAATTATCTGGTGTAAACACTCAGGGATATACGGCGTTTTTGCGCTGGCGCAAAAGCCGTGAAAATAACACCTCATATAATACAGAGCGTAACTACAGGCGCGGCGTCCGTCGGCTGCGCCGGAGACGATCTCTGCTAACTGACTTGTGAGCGAACTATGTCGACAAGTGTTTTTAATCGCCGGTGGGCGGCTGTGCTGCTCGAGGCGCTGGCCCGCCATGGGGTGCGGCATGTTTGTATCGCTCCGGGATCGCGCTCCACGCCGCTGACGCTGGCCGCTGCGGCCAACCGATCGTTTATCTGCCATACCCATTTTGATGAGCGCGGGCTCGGCCATTTGGCGCTCGGTCTGGCGAAGGCGGCGCATGAGCCGGTGGCGGTGATCGTCACGTCCGGCACCGCGGCGGCGAACCTTTATCCCGCGTTGATCGAAGCCGGCCTGACCGGTGAACGGCTGGTGTTTCTCACCGCCGATCGGCCGCCGGAACTGATCGACTGCGGCGCCAATCAGGCGATCCGTCAAAACGGTCTCTACAGCAGTCACCCGACGTTGGCGATCGATCTGCCGCGTCCGACGCCGGATATTCCGGCCGCGTGGCTGGCCTCCAGCGTCGACAGCGCGATGGCGCGCCTGCAGCATGGCGCTTTGCATATCAACTGCCCGTTCGCCGAACCGCTGTACGGCGGCGATGAGCGTCAGTATGCCGATTGGTCCGCCGCGCTGGGCGACTGGTGGCAGGGCGATCGTCCGTGGCTGCAGGAAAGCGAGACGCGTGCGGCGCCGTCGCCGCAGCCGGACTGGTTCTTCTGGCGGCAAAAACGCGGCGTGGTGCTGGCCGGCCGCATGAGCGCGGAAGAGGGCGCGCGGCTGGCCGACTGGGCCGAGACGCTGGGCTGGCCGCTGATCGGCGATGTGCTGTCGCAGACCGGGCAACCGCTGCCCTGCGCCGATTTATGGCTCGCGCATCCGCAGGCGCAGCGCCTGTTGCAAGACGCGCAGCTGGTGGTGCAGTTCGGCGGCAGCTTGACCGGCAAACGCCTGCTGCAGTGGCAGACGCAGTGCCGGCCGGAAGAGTATTGGGTTATCGACGAGCTGCCGGGGCGGCTCGATCCGGCCCAGCACCGGGGGCGGCGCTTGCGCGCCGGGGTGGCGCAGTGGTTGGCGCAGCATCCGGCGCAACCGCGCGCGCCGTGGGCCGCCGGGCTGGCGGCCTTGGCGGATAAGGCGCTGACGGCGGCGTCCACGCATCTGCACGATAACTTTGGCGAAGCGCAGCTGGCGCACCGCCTGCCGGAGCTGCTGCCGGAGAACGGCCAGCTGTTTCTCGGCAACAGCCTGGTGGTGCGACTGATCGACGCGTTAACGACGCTGCCTGCCGCTTACCCGGTATTCAGCAACCGCGGCGCCAGTGGCATCGATGGTCTGATTTCCACCGCCGCCGGCGTACAGCGCGCCACCGCGAGGCCGACGTTGGCGGTGGTGGGCGACCTTTCCGCGTTGTATGACCTCAATGCGCTGGCGTTGTTGCGCCACGGTTCGGCGCCGACGGTGCTGATCGTCGTCAATAACAACGGCGGCCAAATTTTCTCGCTGTTGCCGACGCCGGACGAGGAGCGCCAACGCTTTTACTGCATGCCGCAGAACGTCGAGTTCAGCCACGCGGCGGCGATGTTCCAGCTTGACTACGCGCGGCCGGAAAACTGGAGCCAGCTGCAACAGGCGGTTGAGCAAGGCTGGCGGCGCGGCGGCGCCACGCTGATAGAACTGCAGGTGCCACCGAGCGCAGGGGCCGAAAGCCTGCAATACCTGGTGCAACAGATGGCGGTGCCATGATGCTGGCGACGCGAATTTTGCAACAGGGCGAAGCGGGCCGCCCGTGGCTGGTGTGGCTGCACGGCCTGCTCGGCAACAACAACGAATGGCGGGTGATCGCCGCGCGCTGCCCGGAATGGCCGTCGCTGGCCATCGATCTGCCCGGCCACGGCGATTCCGTGGCGGTGACCTGCCGCGGCTTCGACGACATCAGCGCGCAAATCGCCGCTACGCTGCAGCTGCGCAATATTGAACGTTATTGGCTGGTGGGCTATTCGCTCGGCGGGCGCATCGCCATGTATCACGCTTGCCACGGCCGCCATGCCGGCCTGCAAGGCGTGATCGTCGAGGGCGGCAATCCGGGGCTGGAGGACGAACAACAGCGCCGCCATCGCTGCGAGCAGGATGCTCTGTGGGCGGCGCGTTTTCGCAGTGAGCCGATCGCCGAGGTGCTGGCGGACTGGTATCAGCAGCCGGTGTTCAAAGAGCTTAGCCATGTGCACCGTCAGGCGTTGATCGCCGCGCGTTCGGTCAACAGCGGCCCGGCGATTGCCGACATGCTCGAAGCCACGTCGCTCGGGCGGCAGCCCTATCTGGCGCCGCAGCTGCGCCAACTGACCGTGCCGCTGCGGGTGCTGTGCGGTGAGAACGACCCCAAATTTCAACGGCTGGCGCGCGACGCCGGGTTGCCGTTGCGCATCGTGCCGCAGGCCGGCCACAACGCGCATCTGGCCAATCCGCAGGATTTCGTCGCCGAGCTGCAGACCTTTCTCGTTAACCCTGGTTAAAGGAACCGAACATGCTTTATCCGAATGAAGAACACCTGTATGCCGCCATCGCCTGGCAGGATTGCACCGGCGATTTCGAAGACATTCTGTATCACAAGTCCGCCGACGGCATCGCCAAAATCACCATCAACCGGCCGCAGGTGCGCAACGCGTTTCGTCCGCAAACGGTCAAAGAGATGATCGACGCGCTGGCCAACGCCCGTTACGACGACGGCATCGGCGTCATTATTCTGACCGGCGCCGGCGATAGGGCCTTCTGCTCCGGCGGCGACCAGAAAGTGCGCGGCGACTACGGCGGCTATCGCGACGACAGCGGCGTACATCACCTCAACGTGCTGGACTTTCAGCGCCAGATCCGCACCTGCCCGAAACCGGTGGTGGCGATGGTGGCCGGCTATTCGATCGGCGGCGGCCACGTGCTGCACATGATGTGCGATCTGACCATCGCGGCGGATAACGCCATCTTCGGCCAGACCGGCCCGAAAGTGGGCTCGTTTGACGGCGGCTGGGGGGCGTCTTACATGGCGCGCATCGTCGGCCAGAAGAAGGCGCGCGAAATCTGGTTCCTGTGCCGTCAGTACGACGCCGCCGCCGCGCTGGACATGGGCCTGGTCAATACCGTGGTGCCGCTGGCCGATCTGGAAAAAGAGACGGTGCGCTGGTGCCGCGAAATGCTGCAGAACAGCCCGATGGCGCTGCGCTGCCTGAAGGCGGCGCTGAATGCCGACTGCGACGGCCAGGCCGGTTTGCAGGAGCTGGCGGGCAACGCCACCATGTTGTTCTACATGACCGACGAAGGGCAGGAAGGGCGCAACGCGTTCAACGAGAAGCGCCAACCGGACTTCAGCAAATTCAAGCGTAACCCGTAATGAGCGGAGCAAACCGCAGCGCGGCGCTATACCGTTACAGCCTGCCGATGGAGGCGGGCGTGGTGCTGCGCAATCAGCGGTTGAAAACGCGTGACGGATGGGTGGTGCAACTGTGCCAGGGCGAGCGTGAGGGGTGGGGCGAGATCGCGCCGCTGCCGGAATTCAGTCGGGAAACGTTGGCGCAGGCCGAACAGGCCGCGTTGGGCTGGCTGCAGGCCTGGTTGGCGGGCAACGAACCGGATGACAGCGCGCTGCCCTCGGTGGCCTTTGGGCTCAGCTGTGCACAGGCCGAGCTGGAGCAGCGCTTGCCGATGCAGGCGGATTTTCGCAAGGCGCCGCTGTGTACCGGCGATCCGGACGAGCTGTTCGAGACATTGAGCGCTTTGCCGGGCGAGAAAGTCGCCAAGGTGAAAGTAGGGCTGTATGAGGCGGTGCGCGACGGCATGATCGTCAACGTGCTGCTGGAGGCGCTGCCGGATCTGCGGCTGCGGCTGGATGCCAACCGCAGTTGGACCCGCGCCAAAGCCGACGGCTTCGCCAAATACGTCAACCCGGCGTGGCGCGATCGCATCGCCTTTTTGGAAGAGCCCTGCAAGACCCGTGATGAATCGCGCGATTTCGCCCGGGCGACCGGCATCGCCATCGCCTGGGATGAGAGCGTGCGCGAGGCGGACTTTGTGGTGCAGGCCGAGCCGGGCGTGGCGGCCATTGTGATCAAGCCGACGTTGGTCGGCAGTCTGACGCGCTGCCAGGCGCTGGTGGCGCAGGCGCACGCGGCGGGGCTGACGGCGGTGATCAGCGCCAGCATCGAGTCCAGCCTGGGGTTGACCCAGCTGGCGCGCATCGCCCATTGGCTGACGCCGGACACCGTGCCGGGCCTGGACACGCTGGGGTTGATGCAGGCGCAGGTGCTGCGCCCGTGGCCGGGCAGCGCGTTGCCGCTGCTGGATGTCTCGGCGCTGGAGTGTCTATGGCGCGGTTAAGCGATTGGCCGTGGCGGCACTGGGCGCGCCTTCAGCCGCAGGCGACGGCGCTGTTGCTCGGCGAACGGCCGCTGAGCTGGCTGGCGTTGCAAAGCCAGGTGGATGAACTGGCGGCGGACTTTCAGCACCAGGGCGTAGAACCGGGCTGCGGCGTGGCGCTGTGCGGCAAAAACAGCTATCCGTTGCTGTTGGCCTATCTGGCGCTGCTGCAATGCGGCGCGCGCCTGTTGCCGCTCAATCCCGCCTTGCCGACGCCGCTGTTGGCGCAGCTGTTGCCGGAATTGGATATAGCCTTCGCTTTCGGCCCGGATCCGTTGCCGGCGCTGCCGGAAGAGGTGATTCGGTTGACGCCGCCCTCGACCGAGCCGCGTTGGCCGAACCTGCCGACGTGGGAGGCGCAGCGTCTGGCGACGCTGACGCTGACCTCGGGTTCCAGCGGCATGCCGAAGGCGGCGGCGCACAGCTACGCCAATCATCTGGCCAGCGCCGCCGGGGTGTTGCGGTTGATGGATTTTCAACGCGAGGATTGCTGGCTGTTGTCACTGCCGCTGTTTCACGTCTCCGGCCAGGGCATCGTCTGGCGCTGGTTGGCGGCGGGCGCCCGATTGGCAGTGCGCGAGATGCACCCGCTGGCGGAGGCATTGGCGGGATGCACGCATGCTTCGCTGGTGCCGACGCAGCTCTGGCGTCTGCTGGCGCAACCCCTGACGGGCATGACGTTGAAAGCGGTGCTGCTCGGCGGCGCGATGATCCCGGTGGAGCTGACCGAACGGGCGGAGGCGGCGGGGATCCGCTGCTGGTGCGGCTACGGACTGACCGAACTGGCCTCCACGGTGTGCGCCAAGCGCGCCGATGCGCGGCCGGGCGTCGGCCTGCCGCTCGGCGGCCGCGAGGTAAAATTGGTGGATGAAGAGGTCTGGATCCGCGCCGACAGCCTGGCGCTTGGCTACTGGCGTCATGGCCATCTGCAGCCGTTGGCCGATGAGCAGGGCTGGTTCCCGACCCGCGATCGCGGCGCGATGATCGAGGGGGAACTGCGCATTCTCGGCCGGCTGGACAACCTGTTTTTCAGCGGCGGCGAAGGGGTGCAGCCGGAAGATATCGAACGCGTGCTGGCGGCGCATCCGCAGATCACGCAGGCGTTTGTAGTGCCGGTGGCGGACGCCGAATTCGGCCAGCGGCCGGTGGCGGTGATCGACGGCGATCCGGCGCTGTCGCTGGCGACGCTGCTCGCCTGGTCGCAGGACCAGCTGGCCAATTTCCAACGCCCGACGGCATTGCTTCCGCTGCCTGACGAGCTGAAAAACGGCGGCATCAAGATTTCGCGCCGCCAGTTGCAGCAGTGGGTGGCGGAGCGCCTGCGTCCGGCATAAAAAAAGCCGCCCGAAAGGGCGGCTGAGTGGATGGCAACAGAGGGTTATTTCAGCCCCAACGCCTTGGCGACGCCGGCGCCGTAGTCCGGGTGCACCTTGGTGAACAGCTCGACCTGACGGCGCTGGATCTGTTCCGGCACCTGCGACAGTTCGCCGGCGATGCGGGTGAACATGCGCTGGTGCTCTTCGGCGCTCAGCAGGTTGAACAGCGCGCGCGGCTGGCTGTAGTAATCGTCGTCTTCACGATGGTTCCAGTGATCGGCCGCGCCCTCAATGCTCAGCGGCGGCTCGCTGAAGTCCGGCTGCTCCTGGAACAGGCCGAAGCTGTTCGGTTCGTAGGTGGCGCCGTTGCCGCTGTTGCCGTCCACGCGCATCGCACCGTCGCGATGATAGTTGTGGAACGGGCATTTGGCGCCGTTCACCGGGATCTGGTGATGGTTGACGCCCAGGCGGTAGCGGTGCGCATCGCCATAGGAGAACAGACGGCCCTGCAGCATTTTATCCGGCGAGAAACTGATGCCCGGCACCACGTTGGCGGGGTTCATCGCCACCTGTTCGACTTCGGAGAAGTAGTTGTCGGGATTGCGGTTCAACTCGAAATAACCGACGTCGATCAGCGGGTAGTCGCCGTGCGGCCATACCTTGGTCAGATCGAATGGGTTATATGGCGTCTGAGAGGCTTCGTGTTCCGGCATGATCTGAATTTGCAGCTTCCAGCGCGGGAAGTCGCCGCGTTTGATCGCCTCGAACAAATCGCGCTGTGAGCTTTCGCGATCCTTGGCGATGATCGCTTCCGCCTCTTCATCCATCAGGTTTTCAATGCCCTGTTCGCAGCGGAAGTGGAATTTCACCCAGAAACGTTCGTTGGCGGCATTGATAAAGCTGAAGGTGTGGCTGCCGAAGCCGTGCATGTGGCGGTAGGACTTGGGAATGCCGCGATCGCTGAAGTCGATGGTCAGCTGGTGCAGTGATTCCGGCAGGTGGGAGAAGAAGTCCCACTTGTAGACCGGATTGCGCAGGTTGGTATGCGGATCGCGTTTCACCACGTGGTTGAGATCGGGGAATTTCAGCGGATCGCGCAGATAGAACACCGGCGTATCGTTACCCACCAGATCCCAGTTGCCTTCTTCGGTATAGAACTTCATGGCGAAGCCGCGAATGTCGCGTTCGGCGTCGGCGGCGCCGCGTTCACCGGCGACGGTGGAGAAGCGGATAAACATGTCGGTCTGCTTACCGATTTCGGAGAAGATCTTGGCGCGGGTGTAGCGGGTGATGTCGTGGGTGACGGTAAAGGTGCCGTAGGCGCCGGATCCCTTGGCGTGCATGCGACGCTCGGGGATGACTTCACGGTCGAAGTGGGCCAGTTTTTCCAGGAACCACACGTCCTGCAACAGCATCGGGCCGCGTTTGCCCGCGGTGATCACGTTATTGTTATCGACAACCGGGGCGCCGGCTGCGGTGGTCAGTCCTTTCTTGCTCATCACTTGCTCCTTATCGTAGTGCAGTTAAGTAAAGACTCGGGCGGTTTAAGCGTTCATCAGCATAGTCCTTTGGCGGGGCTTCTTCCCCTGACCTTGGTCAAAGCCACTACTAGTTGTAGCCCTATTGCCGAGCGACGGCAAATAGGTCTCGGTTATCGTTGGCATCGCCTTGACGAATATGGATTTTTGTTTGCAAATTTTTACATTTATTTGATTATTGAAGAATTTTTTCGCTTTTATCCCTTAAATACTCATTGCGCTTTGGTATAGACTCGTGACGTTATTATTATGCGTTGATTCGATCATTCGGTACGGATGACAAACCAGAGGGAAAGATGATGAAAAAGACTTGGGTCGCGTGCGCGGCAGGATTGCTGTTGGTGACCGGCGCGGCGAACGCCATCAGCGTGTCGGGCGAAGCCGGGCAACACTACACCAACCTGGGCGTCGGCATGAGCACCGGCTCTTCAGGTCTTGGCCTGACCGGCAACTGGGCGCGCAGCGACCACGACGGCAACGTCGGCAGCGTGGGGTTGAACTTCGGCGTGCCGCTGGGGCCGTTGACGGCGACCGTGGGCGCCAAAGCGCTGTACCTCAGCCCGAAAGACGGGAAGAGCGGCGGGGCGGTGGCGCTGGGCGGCGGCCTGGAGTGGGAAATTAACCGTTACTTCAGCCTGCACGGCGAAGGGTACTTTGCCCCTGAGTCTTTCACCAGCGGCGTGAAGGCCTATAACGAAGCCAGCGGCGGCCTGCGCTGGAAGTTCCGTCCGCTGAGCGTGGACGTGGGCTACCGTTACATGCAAATGGAAGGCAAAGACGGGCGTCGCGACAATACGCTGGCCGATGGCCCTTATGTCGGCGTGGGCCTGAGCTTCTGAGGCTCAGCAAAAAGGGGCCATTGCGGCCCCTTTCTCTTTATCATTTCTTGTCTTTCGTCGCTTACCCGACCGCCGGCAGCATGCCGCTGGCGATGCCCAGTTGGATGGCGATCACCGTCACCCCGCAGACAAACACCAACGCCAGCGCCGGCGTACCGCCCCAGACGCGATACTGCGCCTGATGCTTTTGGCGGGTTTTCCACACCAGCAGTGAAGGCAACAGCAGCGCCAACACCGACAAGGCGATGGCGGCGAATCCCAGCGCCAGCACGAAGCCGCGCGGGTAGAACAGCGCGAAGGCCAGCGGCGGCAGGAAGGTGATGGCGCCGGTTTGCAGGCGGCCGCGCACGTTATCTTGCCGCTTGAACAGGTCGGCCAGGAAATCGAACAGCCCGAGCGCCACGCCGAGGAACGAGGTCGCCAGCGCCAGATCGGCGAACAGGTGCACCGCCAGTTCAACGTGCGGCGAAGCCACCGCGTCGCGCACCGCCTGCAACAGGCCGTTCAGCCCGGCCTGCTGCGCCAGAATGCCGACGAAGGTGTCGGAGCTGATGCTGCCCAGCGTCGCCAGCTGCCAGAAGATATAGGCCATCAGCGGGATGGCGCTGCCGATGATAAATACCCAGCGCAGTTTGCGAATGTTGCCGCCCATGTAGTTGACAATGCTCGGCACGCTGCCGTGGAAGCCGAAAGAAGTGAAGATCACCGGAATGGCCGACAGCGCCAGGCCTTGCTCCAGCGGCAATGTCATCAGATTGGTTTGGTGGATATTTGGCAACATCAGGCCGAGCATCACCACCAGAAATACCACTTTGGCGCTGAACAGGATGCGGTTGAACAAGTCGACCGAGTGGGTGCCGATGCACACCACGCCGCCGGCCACCAGGGTGAACAGCAGGACGCCGAGCGACACCGGGAAGTCCTGCGATGTCCATTGGCTGATGCTGGTGGCGAGCAGTTCGCCGGCGCCGCTGATATAGGCGGCGGTGAGGGCGTACATCAGGAACATCATGCTAAAGCTGGTCAGCCACTGGCCGCCGCCGCCGAGATAACGTTTGGCGAGCGTGCCCAGACCGGTATCCGCCTGCTCATGCTGGTAAACCTCCACCAGCAGCAGCGCGGTGTAACACATCAACAGCCACAGCCCGACCAGTAAGGCCAGCGTGACGCCGAAGCCGACGCCGGCCGCCGCCAGCGGCATCGCCAGCATCCCGGCGCCAATGGTGGTGCCCGCCACGATAAAAACACTGCCAAGAGTGCGATTCTTCACGTTTTTTCTCTACCAGCCGAAAGATTTTGAAAATTATAGGTAACGATTTATGAGGATGGCAGGATAGTGGAAGCCCTAATTTGTGTCAAACCGACGTTACGCATGATGTAAATAAATATTTACATTGCGGCGGCCGGCATGGCACATGAGAAACGGACCCAAGGCTGAAATTATCCGAAGGAGGCTAGTGAAAAGTTATTTACGGGCTTCTATAGTGGAATGACCAAAAAATGTGGGAGAGATCAATGTTAAGGGTGGAGATGCTCAGCACCGGCGATGAGGTGCTGCACGGGCAAATTATTGATACCAACGCCGCCTGGCTGGCGGACTACCTGTTCCAGCAGGGGGTGCTGATGAGCGGGCGTGAAACGGTCGGGGACAGCCTCTCTGCGTTGATCGAGATCCTGCAGGAACGCAGCCATATCGCCGATGTGTTGATCGTCAACGGCGGCCTGGGGCCGACCAGCGACGATCTCAGCGCGCTGGCCGCCGCGAAAGCCAGCGGCGTAGAGCTGGTCGAACGGGCTGACTGGCTGGCGCGCATGGAAGCCTATTTCGCCGAGCGCGGGCGGCCGATGGCCCCTTCCAATCGCAAGCAGGCGCAGATCCCGGCCAACGCGGAAATGCTGGATAACCCGGTGGGCACCGCCTGCGGGTTCGCATTGCAGCTGAACCAATGCCTGATGTTCTTCACCCCCGGCGTGCCGTCGGAATTCAAAGTGATGGTCGAGCAGCAGATCGTACCGCGTCTGCGCCAGCGCTTCACCTTGCCGGCGCCGCCGCTGTGCCTGCGCCTGACGACCTTCGGCACCTCCGAGAGCGATCTGGCCGCCGAGCTGGACGGCATGCCGCTGCCGCCGGATGTGGTGTTGGGTTACCGTTCCTCCAGCCCGATCATCGAACTGAAGCTGACCGGGCCGGAAAGCCGGCGTGCGGAAATGGAGCTGGCCTGGCGACGCGTGCGCGAAGTGGCGGGGGACAACTGTATTTTTGAAGGCACCGACGGGTTGCCGGCGACGCTGACGCAGCGCCTGAATCAGCAAGGGCTGAAGCTGGCGTTGAGCGAGCAGTTCAGTGGCGGTTTGATCAATCTGCAGCTGCAGAGCGAAGGGGCGCCGCTGGCGGGTGGCGAGCTGCTGCCGGCACACTGCATCGAAACGCTGGAAACGACGCTGACGCGCGCCCGCTCGCTGGCGGAATTGACCGGCGCGCCGTTGGCGTTGGCGGTCAGCGCCATGCGCGATGAGCAGGTGAGCATTGCGCTGCACACGCCGCGCGGCGGCATTGGCCAGACCGTGCGTTATCGCGCGTCGCGCCACGGTCTGCGGTTGCGTCAGGAGTCGGTGGCGATGCTGGCGTTGGATATGCTGCGCCGCTGGCTGAATGGGAGCCAGGCGTGCGGTAAAAACGCCTGGCTGGAAGTGGTGGAAATTATCGAGTGACGGGCATCGGCGTTGCTGAGTCTCCCGTCTTGTCGGCCTCATCGCGCTGCATCAGCCGTTCGGACGCCAGGCGTGAAAGACGTATTGCGGCCGCGCCTCGCGTTTGCAGTTCTGTACCGTAGTTCCTGAGTGCCTGCCCGGCGCTGTCTGAGTGCGCCAGATGCGCCGCCAGGCTGACGGCGTCTACCAGCGCGGTGTTGGCGCCGAGCCCACCCGCCGGGCTCATGGCGTGCACGGCGTCGCCGAGAAAGGCGATGCGTTCGCTGTGCCATTCCGGCATCGCCGCCGTAACCTGCACCGTCCGCACGCTGAGCGACAGAGGATCCGCCAACGCTAACGCCGTTTGCAAGGCGGGTGCCCATCCCTGCGAGATATGCCGTACGCGCGCCCGCAACGCGGTGCTTTTTTACACATCGGCGGGAAAGGGGCACTAAGCGAAATACTTTGAGGATAGTTATATATCCCTGATTAATCATAATCTTATAGGGGATATTCGCGGTGAGGGAATGCTGTTACTCTCTTGACGGGTGCTTGAGACTGTTCGTCTTGGGCATTGTGTGACAAGGCGGATAGATGAAAGCCCCAGACTGACTCTCAATCAGAATGGGGCAGCCCTAACGCCTAGACACCGCTATGGTAGCCCCTTCACAGCAAGGAGGCAAGCATGCGCTTAAGGCATGTGTTTCACTCGCTAACCGTTGTATGTATTACGGTTTTGTTATTTATCTGGATGATAAGAGACTCGCTGTGCGAGCTGAAAATCTACCAGGAAAATATCACTATCCTGATCAGGTTGGCGTGTGAGGTGAAGCGGTAATCCTAGGGCGGGGGCAACCCCGCCTTCTGGTCTTCAGGCGCGGTTTCCGGCACCCGACTTTACATTTCCAGCTCGATATCCGTCAGCGGCATGCAGCAGCAAGGCAGGATTTCGCCGGCGTTGATAAACGCCAGCGGCTGTTGGCGGTAGGCCACTTCGCCTTTCACCAGCTTCAGGCGGCAGGCGCCGCAATAGCCGGAGCGGCATTGGTACTCCACCTGCACGTCGTGCAGTTCCAGCACGTCGAGCAGGCAGTTTTCACTGTTAGGGCAAGAGAGCTGCGTGCCGGCGGCGCGCAGCGTCACGGTTGGCGTCGTCATCGCTTACAGTTCGAAGTCGCTCAGGTCGTCGGCGTTGATCTCCGAGTCGATCTGGCCAACCAGGTAGGAGCTCACTTCCACTTCCTGCGGCGCTACCTGCACGTTGTCGGACACCAGCCAGGCGTTGATCCACGGGATCGGGTTGGAGCGGGTTTCGAACGGCAGACCGAGGCCGACCGCCTGCATGCGGATATTGGTGATGTATTCCACATACTGGCACAGGATGTCTTTGTTCAGGCCAATCATCGAGCCGTCGCGGAACAGGTATTCCGCCCACTCTTTCTCCTGCTGGGCGGCCAGCACGAACAGATCGTAGCACTCTTGCTGGCACTCTTCGGCGATCTCCGCCATTTCAGGATCGTCGGCGCCGGAACGCATCAGGTTCAGCATGTGCTGGGTGCCGGTCAGGTGCAGCGCTTCGTCGCGAGCGATCAGCTTGATGATCTTGGCGTTGCCTTCCATCAATTCGCGCTCGGCGAACGCGAAGGAGCAGGCAAAGCTGACGTAGAAACGGATCGCTTCCAGCGCGTTCACGCTCATCAGGCACAGGTACAGCTGCTTCTTCAGCGCACGCAGATTGACGGTGACGGTTTTACCGTTCACCTGGTGGGTGCCTTCACCCAGCAGGTGATAGTAGCTGGTCATCTCGATCAGATCGTCGTAGTAGCCGGAAATGTCTTTCGCGCGCTTCTTGATCTCTTCGTTGGTGACGATGTCGTCGAACACCAGCGCCGGATCGTTGACGATGTTGCGGATGATGTGGGTGTAGGAACGGGAGTGGATGGTCTCGGAGAACGACCAGGTTTCCACCCAGGTTTCCAGCTCAGGGATCGAGATCAGCGGCAGCAGGGCGACGTTCGGGCTGCGGCCCTGGATGGAGTCCAGCAGCGTCTGATACTTCAGGTTGCTGATGAAGATGTGCTTCTCGTGCTCCGGCAGCGCCTGATAATCGATGCGATCGCGGGAAACGTCAACTTCTTCCGGGCGCCAGAAGAAGGAGAGCTGTTTTTCGATCAGCTTTTCGAAGATTTCATGCTTTTGCTGGTCGAAACGCGCAACGTTTACCGACTGGCCGAAGAACATCGGCTCTTGCAGCTGGTCGTTTTTGGTCTGAGAAAAAGTGGTGTAAGCCATAAGCCTGAATCCATCGTAACGTGGCTAAATGAAGGGGCCGGAAAACTCCGGCCCGCTAGGTCAAACTTTAGATCTTGCAGGCGCCGCTTTCGCAGTCGTCATCGCCGGCCTTGGCAGGCTGCAAATCTTCCTGGGCGTCTTCCGCGCCGTCGCGGGTGTTTTGGTAGTACAGCGTTTTCACGCCGAACTTGTAGGTGGTGAGCAGGTCTTTCAACAGCTGCTTCATCGGCACCTTGCCGCCCGGGAAGCGGGTAGGATCGTAGTTGGTGTTGGCCGAAATCGACTGGTCGATGAATTTCTGCATCAGCCCCACCAGCTGCAGATAGCCGTCGTTGCTCGGCATTTCCCACAGCAGCTCGTAGTTGTCTTTCAGACGCTCATACTCCGGCACCACCTGGCGCAGGATGCCGTCTTTCGACGCCTTGATGCTGATGTGGCCGCGCGGCGGCTCGATGCCGTTGGTGGCGTTGGAAATCTGCGAAGAGGTTTCCGACGGCATCAGGGCGGACAGCGTCGAGTTGCGCAGACCGGTTTCCTGGATCTCTTTGCGCAGGGTTTCCCAGTCGTAGTGCAGCGGCTCGTTGCAGATCGCATCCAGGTCTTTCTTGTAGGTGTCGATCGGCAGGATGCCCTGCGAATAGGTGGTTTCGTTGAACCACGGGCAAGCGCCTTGTTCCTGAGCCAGGCGGTTGGAGGCTTTCAGCAGGTAGTACTGAATGGCTTCGAACGTTTTGTGGGTCAGGTTGTTGGCGCTGCCGTCGGAGTAGCGCACGCCGTTTTTCGCCAGGTAATAGGCGAAGTTGATCACGCCAATGCCCAGGGTGCGACGACCCATCGCGCCACGGTGCGCGGCCTTGATCGGATAATCCTGATAATCCAGCAGGGCGTCGAGTGAACGCACCGCCAGGGTCGCCAGCTCTTCCAGATCGTCCAGGCTGTCGATCGCGCCCAGGTTGAAGGCGGACAGGGTGCACAGCGCAATTTCGCCGTTCTCGTCGTTGACGTCTTCCAGCGGCTTGGTCGGCAGGGCGATTTCCAGGCACAGGTTGGACTGACGCACCGGCGCGATCTGCGGATCGAACGGGCTGTGGGTGTTGCAGTGGTCGACGTTCTGGATGTAGATGCGGCCGGTAGAGGCGCGCTCTTGCATCATCAGCGAGAACAGCTCAACCGCTTTCACGCGCTTCTGGCGAATGCTGTCGTCTTTTTCGTACTGGGTGTACAGACGTTCGAATTCGTCCTGATCGGCGAAGAATGCGTCATACAGCCCCGGCACGTCGGACGGGCTGAACAGGGTGATGTCTTCGCCCTTGATCAGACGCTGGTACATCAGGCGGTTCAGCTGCACGCCGTAGTCCATGTGGCGCACGCGGTTGCCTTCAACGCCGCGGTTGTTTTTCAGCACCAGCAGGCTTTCCACTTCCAGGTGCCACATCGGGTAGAACAGCGTTGCCGCGCCACCGCGCACGCCGCCCTGCGAGCAGGATTTGACGGCGGTCTGGAAGTGTTTGTAGAACGGAATGCAGCCGGTATGGAAAGCTTCCCCGCCACGGATCGGGCTGCCCAGCGCGCGAATGCGGCCGGCGTTGATGCCGATGCCGGCGCGTTGCGAAACGTATTTCACAATGGCGCTGGAGGTGGCGTTGATGGAGTCCAGGCTGTCGCCGCACTCGATCAGCACGCAGGAGCTGAACTGACGGGTTGGGGTGCGCACGCCGGACATGATCGGCGTTGGCAGCGAAATCTTGAAGGTGGAAATCGCGTCGTAGAAACGTTTGACGTAGTCCAGACGAGTTTCACGCGGGTAGTTGGAGAACAGGCAAGCGGACACCAGCATGTACAGGAACTGGGCGCTTTCGTAGATCTCGCCGCTGACGCGGTTCTGCACCAGATACTTGCCTTCCAGCTGCTTGACGGCGGCATAAGAGAAGTTCATGTCGCGCCAGTGATCGATAAAGGAGTCCATCTGCTCGAACTCTTCAGCGCTGTAGTCTTCCAGCAGATGTTTATCGTATTTGCCCATCTCGACCATGCGCGTCACGTGAGCGTGCAGCTTCGGCGGTTCGAACTGGCCGTAAGCCTTTTTGCGCAGGTGGAAGATCGCCAGGCGAGCGGCCAGGTACTGATAGTCCGGCGCATCGCGGGAGATCAGATCGGCAGCGGCTTTGATGATAGTTTCGTGAATATCGGCGGTTTTGATGCCGTCATAAAACTGAATGTGGGAACGCAACTCTACTTGAGAAACCGAGACGTTGTGTAATCCTTCTGCGGCCCAATCGATGACCCGGTGGATTTTGTCGAGGTTGATGCGCTCTTTACGGCCATCGCGTTTAGTTACAAGCAGACTTTGGTTCATGTGGTGTTTTACCTGTCCGTATGGTGCCCCTAAGCAGAAGTGTAGTCGCTCTGCTCAGTATGTAAACACTATATATAGGGGTTGTATGTCGGTGAGGTAACAAGATAGTGAGAAAAAACGGCGTTTGCAAGTGAACAAAACCCGCCTAATTTGTGGATAACTTGGGGGTGAAATGTCACTTGCCTTTCGCAGTGCGCGCCGTGACTGGCGCGACAAGCTTGTCAATAAGCGAGATCAGATTTTCCTTAAAAACTGAAAAAACCGATCGTTTGGCGCTTTATTAAACGTTAGAAAAAAACGGCATATTGATCTGATTTAATATTCTAAAAAACTGTTTACAACCGCTATTTTGATCGAAGTCGCGAAAATTAGGTATTTTTCCGAATACGTCAATGGCGCCGCCCCCCGGTAATGCAGGGCCGGCGCGGTTTACCGCGTTTAACCTTCGTGCTGGGTGTGCACGATGTAGTTCACGTCAACGTTGCGCCCAAGCTTGAAATGATCGGTGATCGGGTTGTAATGCAGGCCGATCATGTGTTTTTCGCGCAGCGGCGTGCCGTCGACCCAGCCGATCAGTTCGGAAGGGCGAATGAACTTCTTATGATCGTGGGTGCCCTGCGGCACCATCTTCAGCACGTACTCCGCGCCGATCACCGCCATCAGCCAGGCTTTGGTGTTGCGGTTGATGGTGGAGAAGAACACGTGGCCGCCCGGTTTCACCAGTTGGGCGCAGGCGCGTACCACCGAGGCCGGATCCGGCACGTGCTCCAGCATCTCCATGCAGGTGACCACGTCGTAGCGCTGCGGGTTGGCCTGAGAGTGGCTTTCCACTGTCTCTTGCACATAGGTGACGTCCATGCCGCTTTCCAGGGCGTGCAGCCGGGCGACCTGCAGCGGCTCCGCGCCCATGTCCAGCCCGGTTACCTTGGCGCCTTCGCGCGCCATGCTCTCCGCCAGAATGCCGCCGCCGCAGCCCACGTCGAGCACCTGCTTGTCAAAAATGCCGCCGGCGCGCTGCATGATGTAGTTCAGGCGCAGCGGGTTGATGCGGTGCAGCGGTTTGAACTCGCCTTCCAGATCCCACCAGCGGGAGGCGACGGCCTCGAACTTGGCGATTTCCTGGTGGTCAACGTTTTGCACTCGGCTGGATGATTCTGCGTTCATGGGCTTGTCTGGCTCCTTGTTCTCGTTGCGCGGATTATACATGTTCCGGCGCGGCATCGTCTGTGCCGATGCGTTTTTAGCGCACTTATCTGCACAATTTCCGTGAAACAGCGGCGGTTATTTTCCCGTAAAGCGTGCTTTGTGATATAGTTTTACACCTTTGCCACTATGGCAGCGGGCAGATGAATCATTAGTAGAGGGATAGCAGCTCCATGAGCGACCTTGCCAGAGAAATCACACCGGTAAACATCGAAGACGAGTTGAAAAACTCGTATCTGGACTATGCGATGTCCGTTATTGTCGGACGTGCCCTGCCAGATGTTCGTGATGGACTGAAGCCGGTTCACCGCCGCGTTCTGTACGCGATGAGCGTATTGGGTAACGACTGGAATAAACCATACAAGAAATCGGCCCGTGTCGTCGGGGACGTGATCGGTAAATATCACCCGCACGGTGACAGCGCGGTTTACGACACTATCGTGCGTATGGCTCAGCCGTTTTCACTGCGCTACATGCTGGTGGACGGTCAGGGTAACTTCGGCTCCGTCGACGGCGACTCCGCGGCGGCGATGCGTTATACCGAAGTGCGCATGTCCAAGATTGCTCACGAACTGTTGGCGGATCTGGAAAAAGAAACCGTCGACTTCGTGCCTAACTATGATGGCACCGAGCAGATCCCGGCCGTCATGCCGACCAAGATCCCGAACCTGCTGGTCAACGGCTCGTCGGGCATCGCCGTGGGCATGGCTACCAATATTCCGCCGCACAACCTGGCGGAAGTCGTCAACGGCTGCCTGGCCTATATCGACGATGAAAACATCAGCATCGAAGGGCTGATGGAACACATCCCGGGGCCGGACTTCCCGACGGCGGCGATCATCAACGGTCGCCGCGGCATTGAAGAGGCCTACCGCACCGGGCGCGGCAAAGTCTACCTGCGCGCGCGCGCGGAAGTGGAAGCCGACGCCAAGACCGGGCGCGAAACCATCATCGTTCACGAGATCCCGTATCAGGTGAACAAGGCGCGTCTGATCGAGAAGATCGCCGAGCTGGTGAAAGAAAAACGCGTGGAAGGCATCAGCGCACTGCGCGACGAGTCCGATAAAGACGGCATGCGCATCGTGATCGAAGTCAAACGTGACGCGGTCGGCGAAGTGGTGCTGAACAACCTGTATGCGCTGACGCAACTGCAGGTCACCTTCGGCATCAACATGGTCGCGCTGCATCAGGGGCAGCCTAAACTGCTGAACCTGAAAGACATCCTCGAAGCCTTCGTGCGCCACCGCCGCGAAGTGGTCACCCGCCGCACCATCTTCGAACTGCGCAAGGCCCGCGACCGCGCCCATATTCTGGAAGCGCTGGCTATCGCGTTGGCCAACATCGACCCGATCATCGAGCTGATTCGCCGTGCGCCGACCCCGGCGGAAGCGAAAGTCGCGCTGGTGGCGCAGCCTTGGGATCTGGGCAACGTCAGCGCCATGCTGGAACGCGCCGGTGACGACGCCGCTCGCCCTGAGTGGCTGGAGCCGGAGTTCGGCATCCGCGACGGCAAATACTACCTGACCGAGCAGCAGGCTCAGGCGATTCTGGATCTGCGCCTGCAGAAACTGACCGGCCTGGAGCACGAGAAGCTGCTGGACGAATATAAAGAGCTGCTCAACTTTATCGCCGAGCTGATTTTTATTCTGGAAAGCCCAGAGCGCCTGATGGAAGTGATCCGCGAAGAGCTGGTGGCGGTCAAAGAGCTGTACAACGACGGCCGCCGCACCGAGATCACCGCCAATACTTCCGACATCAACATCGAAGACCTGATCAACCAGGAAGACGTGGTGGTGACCCTGTCTCACCAGGGCTATGTGAAGTATCAGCCGCTGTCCGACTATGAAGCGCAGCGCCGCGGCGGCAAAGGCAAGTCCGCCGCGCGTATTAAAGAAGAAGACTTTATCGATCGCCTGCTGGTGGCCAACACCCACGATACGATCCTGTGCTTCTCCAGCCGTGGCCGCCTGTACTGGATGAAGGTGTACCAACTGCCTGAAGCCAGCCGCGGCGCGCGCGGCCGCCCAATCGTCAACCTGCTGCCGCTGGAAGCCGACGAGCGTATCACCGCCATTCTGCCGGTGCGCGAGTATGAAGAAGGGCGCCACGTGTTCATGGCCACCGCCAGCGGTACCGTGAAGAAAACCGCGCTGACCGAGTTCAGCCGCCCACGCAGCGCCGGCATCATCGCCGTCAACCTCAACGAGGGCGATGAACTGATCGGCGTCGATCTGACCGACGGCAGCAACGAAGTGATGCTGTTCTCCGCTAACGGTAAAGTCGTGCGCTTCCCGGAAACGCAGGTGCGTTCGATGGGCCGTACCGCGACCGGCGTGCGCGGCATCAACCTCGGCGAAGGCGATAGCGTGATCTCACTGATCGTGCCGCGCGGCGAGGGCGACATCCTGACCGTCACGCAAAACGGCTTCGGTAAACGTACTGCAGTCACCGAGTACCCGACCAAGTCACGCGCCACCCAGGGGGTTATCTCCATCAAGGTGAGCGAGCGTAACGGCCAGGTGGTCGGCGCGGTGCAGGTGGAAACCAGCGACCAGATCATGATGATCACCGATGCCGGCACGCTGGTGCGTACCCGCGTTTCGGAAGTCAGCGTGGTCGGTCGTAACACCCAGGGCGTGACGCTGATCCGCACGGCGGAAGACGAAAATGTCGTCGGTCTGCAGCGGGTGGCCGAACCGGTGGAAGACGAAGAGCTGGACAGCCTGGAACCGGGCGCGGAAGCTGTGGAAGAAGACACCACGCCGCTGGACGATGGCGACGACGCGGCTGAGCCGGTGGACGACGACAACGTTTAAGCAAGGTGAGGGCGTCGGCATGCCGACACCGTAATGCACTGAGACAAAAGGGCCTGGCAGCGATGCTAGGCCCTTTTTCAGTTATATGGTTTAATTGGCGCACCGAGCCGCCGGCCGCCGCGCCGGCGACAACGCGCGCCGTCACTGACTTTCGTATGGTATCCGATTGAAATACTTAGCCTCTTTTCGAACTACGCTGAAAATATCCCGCTACTTGTTCCGGGTGCTGGCGATTTTGCTGTGGTCGTTGGGGGCGCTGCTCACCACCTTTTATATTCTGAATATCCTGCATCAGAAAGAATCTGACATCCGCCAGGAGTACAACCTCAACTTCGATCAGGCGCAGGGCTACATCCGCCATTCCGCCGACATCATCCGCGACATCAAGTATATGGCGGAGAATCGCCTCAACGGTTCGGTCAGCAGCCTGGACATGTTCAGCGGCGTGTTTCCCGGCAAAGGCAGCCCGCCGCAATTCTTTCCGCTGTACCCGGAGTCCAACTGCACGCTGAGCACCACCTACCGCAGTTCGCTCGATTCGCTGAGCGGCCTGATCCAGTATTGGAAAGAGAACTTCGTGGCGGCCTACGATCTTAACCGGGTGTTCTTCATCGGCGGCGACAGCCTGTGTATGGCGGAATTCGGCGGCGGCAATGCGAGCGCCAATCGGGAAAACGTGCTGAAGTCCCTGCATGAGCGCATTCTGAAATACCGCAACGCCAAGAATCTGGACAAAGACAACAACCTGTATTGGATCAGCCCCAGCGCGCAGCGGCCCGACATCGGTTATCTGTATGTGCTGACCCCTCTCTATATCGGTAATAAGCTGGAGGCGCTGCTGGGCATCGAGCAAACCGTCCGGCTGGAAGATTTCGTCACCGCCGGCAGCCTGCCGATCGGCGTCACGCTGTTGGATGAGAACAACGAGCCGGTGCTGCGTCTGGCGGACGGCGATCGCTATGCCGCTGCGCTCAACAGCTACCCCGAAGAGCATGCTTACTTCGGTTATGTCGACAATTACCGCGACCTGATCCTGAAGAAAGCATTGCCGCCTTCATCGCTGAGCATCGTTTATGCGCTGCCGGTGAAAAGCGTGGTGGAACGCTTCAAGATGCTGATCCTCAACGCGCTGTTGCTGAACCTGTTATCGGCTATCGTGCTGTTCACGCTGGCCTGGCTGTTTGAGCGCAAGATGTTCTTGCCGGCGGAGGAGAACGCCTTCCGTCTGGAAGAACACGAGCAGTTCAACCGCAAGATTGTCGCCTCGGCGCCGGTGGGCATCTGCATCCTGCGTATCAGCGACGGCACCAATATCCTGAGTAACGAACTGGCGCATAACTACATCAACCTGTTGACCCACGAAGATCGCGATCGCATTACGCGCATCATTTGCGAACAGCAGGCGAATTTCGTCGATGTGATGACCAGCAACAACAACAACCTGCAGATCAGCTTTGTCCACTCGCGCTACCGCAACGAAGAGGTGGCGATCTGCGTGCTGGTGGACGTCAGCGCGCGCGTGAAGATGGAAGAGTCGCTGCAGGAGATGGCGGCGGCAGCGGAGCAGGCCAGCCAGTCCAAATCGATGTTCCTGGCCACCGTCAGCCATGAGTTGCGCACGCCGCTGTACGGCATTATCGGCAATCTCGATTTGCTGCAGACCAAGGCGCTGCCGCAAGGGGTCGATCGGCTGGTCAACGCGATGAATAACTCTTCCGGCCTGCTGCTGAAAATCATCAGCGATATTCTCGATTTCTCCAAAATCGAGTCCGAACAGCTGAAGATCGAACCGCGCGAGTTCTCCTGCCTGGAGGTGATCACCCATATCGCCGGCAACTATTTGCCGCTGGTGGTGAAGAAACGTCTGGGGCTGTACTGCTTTATCGAACAGAACGTGCCGGAGCGCATTTTCGGCGATCCGGTGCGGCTGCAGCAGGTGCTCTCCAACCTGGTGAACAACGCCATCAAGTTCACCGATACCGGCTGTATCGTGCTGCAGGTCTGCACCCGCGGCAGCTACCTGGAGTTCAGCGTGCGCGATACCGGCGTCGGCATCCCGGAGAAGGAAATCTCGCGCCTGTTCGATCCGTTCTTCCAGGTGGGGACCGGCGTGCAGCGCCACTTCCAGGGAACCGGCTTGGGGCTGGCGATCTGCGAGAAGTTGGTCAACCTGATGGACGGCGACGTCTCCGTCGAGTCCGAACCGGGGCTGGGCAGCTTGTTCAGCATTCGCATTCCATTGTTTAACGCCCAGTTCCCGATCCCGCAGGCCAGCGATACCTGGCAGGGCCGGCGGCTGTGGCTGGATATCCGCAATCAGCGCCTGGAAAGTTACCTGATGGCGATTCTGGGCGGCTACGGCGCCGATATCCAGCGCTATGACGGGCAGGATACCGCCGCCGGCGAGGTGATGCTCAGCGATTACCCGTTGATGATGAACACGCCGCTGCTGGCTCAGATCCAATTCTCCACCGAACATATCGGTCCATCGCAGGAAACCCGGCCGGGCTATTGGATGCACAGCACCTCTACGCCGCGTGAAACGCTGACCTTAATCAACCGGTTGTTCGGCGTCGGCAACGGCGCGGCAGAGGCGCTGGTGCAACTGCCGGTGCCCGCCAAGGCCAGTGCGGCGGACAACGGCGATATTTATCTGCTGGTGGTTGACGATCATCCGATCAACCGTCGCCTGCTTTCCGATCAGCTGGGGTCGCTGGGGTATCAGGTGGTGACCGCCAATGATGGCGTCGACGCGCTCGGCGTGCTGAAACAGCACCACGTCGATATTGTGCTGACCGACGTCAATATGCCGAACATGGACGGCTATCGTCTGACGCAGACCCTGCGGCAGATGCAGTTCAGTGCGCCGGTGATTGGCGTGACGGCGAACGCGTTGGCGGAAGAGAAACAGCGCTGCCTCGAGGCGGGCATGGATAATTGCCTGTCGAAGCCGGTCACGCTGGAGACGCTGGAGCAGACGCTGGCATATTACAGCCAACGGGTACGCTACAACCGCAGCGAGGTCTGAAAAGCAAACAGGCACGGCGGATGCCGTGCCTGTTTGGCGTTAACCTGCCGTGAGGCGGGCTTTAGTCTTTGTCCAACGGCGTCATGCTGACGGACGAGAGGTAGTTGAGCAGGGCGATGTCGTTTTCGACGCCCAGCTTCATCATCGCCGATTTCTTCTGGCTGCTGATGGTTTTGATGCTGCGGTTGAGTTTCTTGGCGATTTCGGTCACCAGGAAACCTTCGGCGAACAGACGCAGCACTTCGCTCTCTTTCGGCGACAGGCGTTTGTCGCCATAGCCGCTGGCGCTGATCTTCTCCAGCAGTTTGGAGACGCTTTCCGGCGTGAACTTCTTGCCTTTTTGCAGGGCGGCCAGCGCCTTCGGCAGATCGGTCGGCGCGCCTTGTTTCAGCACGATGCCTTCGATATCCAGATCCAATACCGCGCTCAGGATCGCCGGGTTGTTGTTCATGGTCAGCACGATGATCGACAACTGCGGATAGTGGCGCTTGATGTATTTAATCAGCGTGATGCCGTCGCCATACTTGTCACCCGGCATCGACAGATCGGTGATCAGCACGTTGGCGTCCAGCTTGGACAGATTGTTGATCAGTGCGGTTGAGTCTTCGAACTCCCCAACGACATTCACCCATTCAATTTGCTCAAGTGACTTCCGGATGCCAAACAGTACGATAGGATGGTCATCAGCAATAATTACGTTCAGGTTATTCATGTTGTTGGCTACCTTGCTTCAGCAGTCTGCTGACGAAAAAATCAATCTGACTGATGTTATTCTCGATCTCGGGCGCATCACCTTCTGCGATGCGCTGTTCTAACGATTCGCACAGCTGCTTGCCGGGAAGCAGATTTAACATGGCAAACACGCCTTTCAGGCGGTGTGCGGTTTGTGACAGCGCATTGAAATCACTGCTGCCCGCCTCAGTATACAGTTTTTTGACATCGTCGGGTACTGTATCGACAAACAGCCCATAGTAATCACTTGATTTCAATTGTTTTTCATAGAGTTGGATATCTTCTGAGCTCAATGAAAGCGGGCTTTCTTCCTGTTCCAGCGCGGCCATTTGCTGTTCGATCAGCATCAGCACGGCGTCGATTAAAGCGCCGTTCAGATTATAGTTCACCCGAATGTAGCGTTTATCCAGCGCTTGCCAGCCCGGTTCATCGGTCGCCAGCAACAGGGTGTAATCATCGGCGCGCTGCGGGTTATCGGTCAGCAGCACGTCATAATCGCGGTTGACCGCGCGATCTTCGGCGACGAGGCAGTCGGCGCCGTAGGCCTGCAGCAGACGAGTCACGATGCCGCGCACTTCATCCGACGTAACGTCCAGCAAGGCGGTGACGCCGTCGAGCAGCTTTTCCTGCTCCTTCGACTCTTTTTTCTCCATCTCCATGGCGACGCGAATGGTGTAGCGAGTGCCGATATCCACCTTGCTGCGAATGTCCAACTGGCCGTTAAGCTTCTTGCACAGCTGATTGCACAGGAAGAACGTGAGGCCGGAACCGTGGTTGAAGCGATCCACCAGCGTCTGGCTGAGGAACGGATAGTTAAGGTTGCTGATCTCTTCGTTGGAGATGCCGGAGCCGGTGTCGTTGATTTGGAAAATCAGGCGATCAGGGTGCTCGGGCTCATGGTCGATAACCAGAGAAACCTTGCCGCAGGCGGTGGTGATAATGGCGTAATGCACCAGCAGCGAGATCACCTTGCGCAGCGCGTTGGCGTCGCCGATATAGTTCTGCTCGACGTCCAGCTGGAAATGCTTGAACAGCGCCAGCCCCTTCTGATTAAGGGCAGGCAGGGCCTCCAGCAGCAACTCGTCGATCATCGCCGTCGGGTTGAACGGCTCGCGCGTGGGTTGCCAGTCCTGTGTTTCCAGCCGGGTCAGCAGGGTGATGTTATCGATCAACTCCAGCACCGAAGCCGACGCCGCCGTCAGCTGGCCCAGCAGAGCTTGCTGTTGTTCCTCATCCGGCCGGCTGTGCAGACGGTCGACCAGATCGTGCATCTTGCGTACCGGCTGATTCAGCTCGATGCCAAGATTGTGCAGCATCAGCTTGCGCGCCTGAACGTTTTTGTCGTATTCGCGCCGCGCCTGCTGCAGCCGCTTGTTCACCATCACCTCTTTATCCTGATCGTGCATCAGGAACAGGTAGGTGTCCGGCGACAGCTGGCTGCGGAAAATGCGGATTTCATACACCTCGTTGTTGACCGTCGCCTGGATCACCCCGTGATGCTGTTCGGCCATATGGGCGATCTTTTGCAGGCTGAGGTGCGGCAGCAGGTGCTCGGCGATTTTGTTGCTGGCGATCACCGTATTGTTGGCGAAGCTGTAGACCAGCAGGCCGGAGGGCAGGCTGGAGATGATCTCCTGATTCAGCGCGCGCTCGGCCTCCAGCTCTACCGCCATGTTTTCGCTCGGGCGAATGTACTGGCGGCGGATAAAGTAGATGCTCAGCATCGACAGCGCCAGCAGCAGCAAGTTGACTGCGATCAGCCAGATGTTGTTGCGCAGCAGATCGATGGCCAGATTGATGGCCGAAACGCGATACACCACCTTCAGCGGCGCATTGGGCAGAGCGGCGCTGAACTCCACCCAGCCACCGCTCATCGTCGCATGGGTACCGAGGACGGTGTCCGCCGGGATGGCGCTATCGTCGAGATCGACATCATCCGGCAGCAGCAGGAAATTGGCGCGGGCCAGATTGGCCGGAATGATGTCGTTGATTGGCAAATCGAAGGCGATCACCGTCGCCAGATGCCCCGGCTGATTGAACGTGGTGCGAATCGAGAACGAATAGGCGTTCTGGAAGCGCTGCTTGCGCAGGTCGGAAAAGCTCTCGCGTTCGTCGAGCATATTGGCCTGTTGCAGCATCTCGGCGCGGCGTTCATCCGCCGAGGTGGTCAGGTAGCTTTCCCGAAAGCGCGAAGCCAGCTCTTTGAGCGGCTGGGTGGTGATCAGGCTGAGGCTATTGTCCTGACCATTGAGGTAATACATGGCGTAGTTCTCGGTCTTGGCGCCCCAGCGGGTGTCCAGGTAGTCCGAGATATTGGCGATCATCGCCAGCGTGTTTTCGTCATGGCTGCCGAAGATCACCGCGTCGGTTTTCTTGTGCGGTTTCTCGACATAATAGACATCGGGCCGCAGGCGGGTTTCCTGCAAACCGGGATCGACATTCTGCGCCGGCGCATTGCCGAATTTGTCATAGACCTGATAGGTCATATAGCGGTAGGCATCGATACGCTTTTGCAGCGAACCGGCGATGCTGTTCAGCGTGTACTTCTTTTCCGCCAGCCAGGCGTTGGTGTAGTTGTAGCCATACAGGCCGATGCCGATCGTCAGCAGCACGATAAACAGCAGGAAGCAGCGGGTAATGTTGCTGGAGCTTATGGTCAATTGTTTATTTTGCATAGTGGCTGCGCATTCCTGAATCAGCGAGTGACGGCCCTGGCGCTGGCGGCCACCGCCAACAGCAGAACGGCTACGCAAGCGAAGGCCGCCGTCAGGCTGGAAAACTGAGCGATGAAGCCGATCAACGCCGGGCCGGCCAGAATACCGGCATAGCCGACGGTAGTGACGGAGGCGATCGCCAAATTGGCCGGCATGTCGCGCTGGTTGCCTGCGGCGCTGAACAGGATCGGTACGACGTTCGAGGCGCCCAGCCCGACCAGCATGAAACCGACCAGCGAAACGGTCGCGTGATTGAAGGTGATGGCCAGGCTCAGGCCGAGAGCGGCGCACAGGCTGCCCAGCAGCAGCACCCGGTAGCGGCCCAGCGAGTTCACCACCCGATCGCCATTGAGCCGGCCGAGCGTCATGGTGATGGAAAACAGCGCATAGCCCAGACCGGCCTGACTGTGTTCGACGCCGCGCAATGTGGTGAGAAACAGCGCGCTCCAGTCGAGCATCGATCCTTCCGCCAGAAACATGATAAAGCACAGAATGCCGATGAACATCACCCAGCCGCGCGGCAAGACGAACATCGGCCCGCCGTCATCGGCGCCGCTCTCACGCAGCAGATGGCGGCTGGCCAGCGTCAGCAGCGCGATCACCGCCAGCACGGTGAGCAGGGTGGATTGCAGCGGCGTCAGCCCCAGCCACAGCAGCGCGCTGACGCCGCCGGCGCCGGCAATGCCGCCGATGCTGAAGAAACCGTGAAAACCGGACATCATCGCCTTGCCGCTGGCGCGTTCGACGATCACCGCCTGCACGTTCATCGCTACGTCGATCATGCCGATCGCCGCACCGAACAGCAGCAGCGCCGCGGCCATGCCGCCGAGGGAATCCATTAGCGCCAATAGCGGCAGATCGATGCACAACCCGAGCCCGGCCATCAGGATCACCGCACGGCAACCCAGTTTGCCGGTCAGGAAACCGGTCAGCGGCATCGCCAGCATGGAGCCGGCGCCGATACAGAGCAGCAACAGGCCGAGCGAGCCATCATCGATACCGATGCGCGCTTTGGCGAAGGGGACCAGCGGCGCCCAGGCGGCCATGCCGAGACCGGCGACGAAAAAGGCCAGACGGGTGGCGATCTGTTGAGGAACGCCGGGCGTTTGCTGTTCATTGCACAAGGTGGCTGTCATGTAAGCGTCAGGATCTTGGGTCAAAAGAATGGTGAAAGTTACTGACAGTTTTTATCACAATCCGCGATCCGGGTCGAAAATATTCGTGCCTGACACATCCCCGGCGCCGCCTCTGCGCACCAGCCACAGCGCGATAACCTGGACAATATAGTCCTTTTGCTGCTCGTCCAGTGCGACGCCTTGCGCTATGCCGTGCCACTTTTCCAGACAGCCGCGGCAGCAGGTGGCAGTGGCATGCTGGGCGACGAACACCGGGTGGCCACGCATCGGGGTTTGCTTGCCGTCGTTTTTAGGATGGGCGGCGGCCAGGCGGCGGTCGATAAAATCGCGGGCATGGCTGAGGATCAGCGGCAATCCCTTGCCATCGAGATAAGTCTGGTCTTTGGCATTTAAACGGAAGCGAGCGCGGAAGGGGGAACTTTGCAGCCGCCGCCACAGCACGTCGGGTTGAAAGGGCATCATGAATTTTACTCGCTGAAGGTGCGCTTTTTTCAGATTACCAGAACTGAAACTCGGCGGCTAATGGTGCCTGCGGCGGGAAATAATTGATGCGATAAAGCACGAAATGAAAAGCAAGTTCAATTTGTAGACTAAAATAAGGGAAAAGATTAGCAATTAGTGCGAAAGTGAATTAATGAAACTATATCATTAGGTTATTTATTTGCGTGCTATTTGTACGGGCTGAAATTGTGAGGAGAGTATGGAGGAAAATAAAAAACCGGCCAGAAGCCGGTTAAAGGAATGCAGAAATTATCTTCGGATAATGAAGGTAATAATGAAAATAATGATGATAGCGAGGTGATTATAGCGGCTGCGTGTGGGCTGCGTTTTGGCACAATGTGCTTATTGTCTGGCTCAATTGTATGGTTGGCTTTTTTTTCTTAAAGATATGTATAACTACATGATTTTTTATCAATTAATCTATTCTTTGTCTTTAAGTGCTTTATTTTGTTTGTCTGTAATGTTTTGTGAAAGTTCGCGCGTATTTACATTTTGAAACCTTTATTAATTACAATGAAACACTATCGGATACTTGGTATCATTTTCTTTCTGGATTAATATAACCCTTGTTACCAGAATGGTAATGCACAGTCGTGCTAATAATGCTCGAAAAGGGCAGTGGCCGTAGCTCGACATAATTAACGAGGATAATAACGATGAAACTTCGAGTACTCTCTCTGATGGTACCCGCACTGCTGGTTGCAGGCACAGCAGGCGCGGCGGAAATCTACAACAAAGACGGTAATAAACTGGATTTGTACGGTAAAGTCGACGGTCTTCACTATTTCTCCAGCGACAACGGCGTGGACGGCGATCAGTCTTATATGCGTTTTGGCCTGCGCGGCGAAACGCAAATCAGCGATCAGCTGACCGGTTACGGCCAGTGGGAATATCAGGCGAACCTGAACCACGCTGAAAGCCAGGACAACAAGAACTTCACCCGTTACGGCTTCGCCGGTCTGAAATTCGGCGACTACGGCTCCTTCGACTACGGCCGTAACACCGGCGTGCTGTACGACGTCGCGGCGTATACCGACTTGCAGCCTGAGTTCGACGGTATGACCTACGGCGCCGACCAGTTCATGTTCCAGCGTTCCAGCGGCTTGGCGACCTACCGTAACAACGACTTCTTCGGTCTGGTTGACGGCCTGAACTTCGCCCTGCAGTACCAGGGTAAAAACGGCAACGGCGAAGAGACCAACAACGGTCGTGACGTTCTGGGCCAAAACGGCGAAGGCTACGGCATGTCCATGAGCTATGACATGGGCTACGGCATCAGCGCGGCGGGCGCCTTCTTTAACTCTCGCCGCACCAGCGAGCAGAACGGCGCCGGCGCGTACCGCAATATTATGGGCCGCGGCGACAAGGCCGAAGGCTACTCCGGCGGTCTGAAATATGACGCCAACGACGTCTACCTGGCGGTGATGTTCACCCAGTCCTACAACGCGGCGCGTTTCGGTAGCTCCGACAGCAGCGTTTACGGCTACGCCAACAAGGCGCAGAGCTTCGAAGCCTATGCGCACTACCAGTTCGACTTCGGTCTGCGTCCGTTCGTCGGCTATAACCAGACCAAAGGTAAAGACCTGGGCCGCGCCGGTAACGGCAAGGACTACGGCGATCAAGATCTGGTCAAATTTGTCGACCTGGGTGCGACCTACTTCTTCAACAAAAACATGTCCACCTATGTTGATTACAAAATCAACCTGGTGGACAACAACGATTTCACCGACGCTGCCGGCATCAACACCGACAACGTGGTTGCCGTGGGCCTGGTTTACCAGTTCTAAGCACCAGCGTGTGAATGACACAGCGCGGCCTTTGGGCCGCGTTTTTTTTGCTGGTAAAAAGCACGGATTGATCCGTTATCGGCTCGGGAAGCGCTTCGGATAGCCTCTGTTCGACCTACGCTGTCAGAACGGAAAACAGAGCGGAGGTGATATGGAACTCAAGATCGACAGGGTGATCGAAACGGTGCTGTACGTCAGCGATATTGAACGCGCGGACGCTTTTTACCGGGAGGTGCTGAAGTTGCCGACGATGGCCGCCAACGAACGGTTTCGCGCCTACAACGTCGGCGATCGGAGCGTACTGTTGCTGTTTATCGAAGGTGATTCGCTGCGCGGGGCGCACTATCCGACCGGGTTTATTCCTGCACACGATGGCGTGGGGCCGGCGCATATCGGGCTGGCGGTGACGAAAGAGCAACTGCCGCATTGGGAACGGCATCTGGTGGACAACGGCGTGGAGATTGAGGGGCGGATGCGCTGGGAACACGGCGGGGAGATCATTTATTTTCGCGATCCCGACGCCCACCTGTTGGAACTGGTGACGCCGGGCATTTGGGCCAATTACTGATCGAACCCGCCTTGCGCCAACATGTCCAACGCGGCATTCAGCACCTGCAGCGCGGCCTGCGGTTGCCGCTCTATCTGCACTCTGACGATGGCGCCGTCGATCAGCATCGCCAGCATTGCCGCCCGCTGTTCCCGCTGTGGGCCGGCGGGCAGGTGACGCGCCAGTTCATCCGTCATTTGCCGCTTATGCCGGCCGGCGATTTGCAGGCTTTCCGGCAGCAGGTCGGCGATTTCTACCGCCGTATTGATAAACGCGCAGCCGCGAAAGCGCGGATCGTCGAACCATTCCGCCAGGCAGGGCGCCAGCGCCGGCAGCAACCCGCCGGTTTGTGCCACATGGCGATCCAGCGCTGTGCTGAACCAGGTGAGCCACTGCTGGTGGCGATAGGCCAAAAACGCCGTAATCAAATCGTTCTTGCTGGGAAAGTGGCGGTAAAACGTCACTTTAGTGACGCCTGATTCTTTGATGATGCGATCGATGCCGGTGGCGCGGATCCCTTCCTGATAAAACAGATCGTGAGCCGTCAGCAGGATGCGCTGGCGGGCGGGTAAGGTATTGCGATCGACGGTCATCATTTTCTCCAAGCTATTTTCGAGTGATTGTAGACAACTCTGTCTACATGCGCTAGCGTAATGATGTAGACAGAATTGTCTACATGCCTTCACTCAGGAGATAAGCATGAGCATTAAACCCCCATTGCCGCCTTTTACCCGCGAATCCGCTATCGAGAAGGTGCGGCTGGCGGAGGATGCCTGGAACAGCCGCGATCCTGAGCGGGTGTCGCAGGTGTATTCCCTCGATACCCACTGGCGTAACCGCGCGGAATTTGTCGACGGCCGCGCGGCGGTGGTCGCATTTTTGCAACGTAAGTGGGCGAAAGAGCTGGAGTATCGGCTGATTAAGGAACTGTGGGCGTTTGACGGCGCGCGCATCGCGGTGCGTTTCGCCTATGAGTGGCGCGACGATTCCGGCAACTGGTATCGCAGCTTCGGCAATGAAAACTGGGAGTTCAATCAGGAGGGGCTGATGATTAACCGCCATGCCTGCATCAACGACATGCCGATTCGCGAACAGGATCGGCGTTTTCATTGGCCACTCGGTCGGCGCCCGGACGATGTCCCGTCGCTGAGCGATTTCGGCTTTTGAATCCGATGTCGTGCCCGCGCCGGCCGATCGCGAGAAAAAGCGCACCGATCGACAAACGGGAATTTGTAGAAAAGCCTTTCCGCTTCTAGACTTAGGGGACAACAAACGTACTCCAAGAGGACAAGCTATGACGAAGAAGTTGGTTTTGGCCGTCGGTACTGCGGCGGTATTTTCCATTCTTGCCGGCTGCACCGCCTATGACCGTGCAACCAGTTATGTCAATGAGCCGGTGGTCAGCGATGTCAAAGTAGGGATGACCAAGCAGCAGGTGCGGGCGATTGCCGGTCCGCCGTCGACGTCCGCCACGCTGATTCATGCGCAAGGCACTTGCGATACCTATGCGGTCGCGCCGCGCGATGGCAAAGTGCAAACGTACTTTGTCAGCTACAACGACACGGGCCATGTCATGAACAAGGGCTATCAAACCTGTTCCGACTACGATTCGCAGCCGAAGTAAACGCGTTTCAGCCGAACATAAAAGCCTCGCTTTCGCGGGGCTTTTCATTTTTTAAGCGTTTAAGGCTTGAAGTTTAGGCAACCGCACCGCCCATGCCATTTTTTTGCATCAAAATGATAGACATTTCATAACGGTATCGCTAATATCAGCGCCCATTGGAAGGATGGCCGAGTGGTTTAAGGCAACGGTCTTGAAAACCGTCGAGTGTAACAGCTCCCAGAGTTCGAATCTCTGTCCTTCCGCCAAATTCAGCCGGCTTAGCTCAGTAGGTAGAGCAACTGACTTGTAATCAGTAGGTCACCAGTTCGATTCCGGTAGCCGGCACCATGAGTGCTAAAAAACCGCCAGCCGCAAGGTTGGCGGTTTTTTGCTTTACGCGGTTCTCAACGCGGCGCGCATGGACTAGGGCAGCCAGGCGCCAAGCACCACCCCGATAATCGCGTACTCATCGGCATTCTGCGCCGGGCAACCCGGCATGCTTCCCTTAAGCCATCGATGCCCGGCTTCCTCGACATACCTTCTAAAGATGAGCTCCGCGCTGTCACAGCGTTTCGCTATCACCTTATCGCCGGACGCGAGCTCGGTTATGCCGGCAGTAACGGGTTCGACAAGTATCAAGGCGCCCTTTGGGTAATTGGCGCCGGCAGAGCCGTTCATCGTGTTATCCCGCACCGGCAACCAGTAGGCCTGAGCGCTGCATTGCACCATCGCCGGGTAGTGGACGGTCGTTCCTTTGCGCAGCTGTTCATGAGACAACGGCAATGTCCACGTCAGCAGCGGCAGCGTTTTACCCAAGGCCTGCGAAGCCTTCTGCCTGACGGGGCGTAGCCCGATTTGCTCCAGGCCATCCAGCCAGCCGATTTGCACGGCGAAGTACTGTTCAATCCTTCGCGCCATGTCGCCACTGATGCCCTTTTTGCCTTTCTTGCCCGGCGGGTAGAGCAGGCGAGAGACATAGTCTGCGGCAATACCGAGCGCCTCCGCAAGGCGCTTTTGCCCCCCGACGCCGAGGTTATCGATCAGGATGATCAGGCGCTCTCGCCGCATCTCCTGGAGGTGCATTTTTTGCTCGTTTTTCATGAGGCCATCGTACCTAAATTTACCTGCAGGTAAATGGATTTTCGCTATTGAAAAAAAGATACCTCTGGGTATACTTGATACTGGTTATTTATACAGTATTTGGTGTAATGCCCTCGGCGAGCACGCCGGGCGGAGCGGTTGTTGCGTGTTGGCGCACGCCGAGCAGAAGAGCGGCTCGACCGACGTCGGTCAACGACATGGAGCCCTGGCGATGTGGCAAACGCCCAAAGGAGGTGGAAGCATGAGAGATATGAATGAAGTGTTGGAGCGGTGGGGCGTATGGGCCAGGGATAATAGCGGCATCGATTATTCCCCCATTGCTGCCGGGTTCAGAGGGCTGTTGTCCTATAAATCGAAAGGCGAGCGTTCCTGTTGCGATGATGATGGCCTGGTGATCGACGGTTGCGTGGGCAGATTGAAGAAATACAAACCCGAAGAGTTCGATCTCATCATTGCCCACCATGTTTATGGCATATCTCTGCGTAAGATCGCCCTGAAAAGGAAATGTTCAGACGGTACGATACGTAAAGAGATGCAAACGGCGGAAGGGTTCATCGGGGGATGCCTGGCGATGTTGGATATAAAGTTGACTATGGATCGCTGAAACTGCTGCCGTTGAAGTTGATGAGGGTTTATTTCTCGTTTCACTGTGACATCAGGAATAATAATGGCGTATGCGCGTTGCAATAATTTAAAAAAAGACTCACGCGTACGCAAATAAACGCGTAACCTGATAAAACTGAGTCGTTGCCGGCACCGCCGCACGATAACTAAACCTCGCTCCGGCGGGGTTTTGTTTTTTTTATAATAAAAGACTCACGCGTACGCAAATAAACGCGTAATCTGATAAAACTGAGTCGTTGCCGGCACCGCCGCACGATAACTAAACCTCGCTCCGGCGGGGTTTTGGTTTTTTTATAATAAAAGACTCACGCGTACGCAAATAAACGCGTAATCTGATAAAACTGAGTCGTTGCCGGCACCGCCGCACGATAACTAAACCTCGCTCCGGCGGGGTTTTGTTTTTTTATAATAAAAGACTCACGCGTACGCAAATAAACGCGTAATCTGATAAAACTGAGTCGTTGCCGGCGCCGCTGCACGATAACTAAACCTCGCTCCAGCGGGGTTTTGTTTTTTTATAATAAAAGACTCACGCGTACGCAAATAAACGCGTAATCTGATAAAACTGAGTCGTTGCAGGCGCCACCGCACGATAGCCAAACCTCGCTCCGGCGGGGTTTTGTTTTTTTATAATAAAAGACTCACGCGTACGCAAATAAGCGCGTAACCTGATAAAACTGAGTCGTTGCCGGCACCGCTGCACGATAGCCAAATCTCGCTCCGGCGGGGTTTTTCATTTTTAGCCTCCTTGTCAAAACGGTCAATCACTCACTGAATAATGACTGTCGTTGAATGATCACGGCGGGAGGCTAATCCTTCTCATTTATAAAACGGCGCAATCCTTATTTCTCTTCTCAGGTTGAGCAGAACGGATAAGCCATTTTCGACAGCGTAAATGGCCGCTTATTTAAATGGAACAGGAATGACGGAGAGGGGCGCCGCATTTAGCCGCTCTTTTCCATGACTCCCGACGATCGGGCTATGCCCCGGTAAGGGGAGGGTGATGATTATGCCTTGGAAAAATGAACCAAACATCCTTTCAATGCTGCTTGCTTTCGGCATGACGCTGCTGGGGGCGATCGCCAGCTATTCCTTCAAGGTTTTGAACGGCGAAACCTTTAGCTGGAGGACGCTGTTTTTGCAGTTGTTCGTCTCTATTTTCGCCGGTTTGACCATGGTGATGATTGCGCTGCATTACGACTGGCCTTCGGAGGTGATGGGCGGCGTATGCGGCATGGCGGGGTGGTCGGGAGCATCGCTGATCAAGGCATTGGAACGCCGATTTCTCAATAAAGCGTCAGGAGGAAACCAATGAAGATAAGTGATGATGGCATGGCGCTGATTAAGCGTTTCGAAGGCCTGCGTTTGCAGGCTTATCAGGACTCGGTCGGCGTTTGGACCATCGGCTACGGGTGGACTCAACCGGTAGCGGGACGAAAAGTTGGGGCCGGCATGGCGATCGATGTCGCAACGGCCGAGCGTTTGCTGGTGTGCGGTGTCGCCCAATTCGAACGGGGCGTCGAACGGCTGGTGGCGGTGACGATCACGCAGGGGCAGTTCGATGCTCTGGTGAGCTTCGCCTATAACCTGGGCCTGCGCGCGCTGGAGAACTCGACGCTGCTGCGCCGGCTGAACGCCGGCGATCGGCAGGGGGCGGCCGACCAGTTCGGCCGATGGGTGAATGCGGGCGGTGTGCGGCTCGATGGGCTGGTTGCCCGGCGCGCGGCGGAACGCGCGCTGTTCCTTACCTGATGCCTGAATGCGTCTGTAAAACAATTCCCCCTCAAAACGACGGAGACCTTGCCCAAATGATTGAAGATGAAATCCAACGCTCGCTGGCCGCGCTAACCCATCTGGCGGTTCATCCGCTGATCTTGCCGGATCCGCAGCAAGAAGGCGTGACCTATCAGAAGATCAGCGATCTGAAAGTGAACACCGGTCTGGTTGACAGCTCGCTGGTGCAGAGCCGTTTTCAGGTCGTGTTGTACGTAATCGACGATTACTCCCGGCTGATCGCTCTGGATAAAGCGGTTTTGAACGCCTGGGAAGGGGTTCGACATGGTCATATCGGCGAATGGCCGGTACAAGCGGTCACGCGCAGCACCCTTTTGCAGAGCGCCACGCCCCTGGCGGATAACCGCGTCCAGTATCGGATGGCCCGTGATTACCTCATCACCCATTCCGAGGTGGCGGCGTGATCGCCATAAACGTTACCGGCATGGCGGAATTGACTCGCCGCTTGGAAGCGATTCGGCGCGAGGTCGCCAGTCACATTCTGCCGGAGGCCGGCCACGCCGCGCTGGCGCCGCTACTTAGCACGATGCGGCAGTGTGCCGAGCGGGGGGCGTCAAACAGCGAACCCTCGCTGAGCGCCGGCATCGCGATACGCCCGGCCGTTACCGGATGGAACGCGGTGACGTTGCGTGTCGGCCCCAGTAAACAGCATTACCACAGAGCTCTGGCGCAGGAGTACGGCACGGCAACGCAAGCCGCCGCCCCGTTTATTCGCCCTGCGCTGGATCACCATAAGCACCAAGTGTTACGCATCCTGGCGGCTAACGTCCGCTATGGCATCGAAAACCGGTAGCGACCGCTACCATCCTTCATCAAAAAAGAGAGAGAAAAACTATGGCTGATAAAACCTCGCCAGAATACGCCATGCTGCCTGCCGGCACTATCGTCAAATGGGGCACCGTTGGGGCTGCACCGACGGCCATGAAGGCGCTGACCAACTGTAAAGCGGTAGGTGAAATGGGGCAAACCGGCGGTTTTGTCGATTGCACCACGCTGCTGGATACCGCCAAGCAGTTTATTTCCGACCTGCCGGAGGGCGCGGAGAAGTCCATCGGTTTCATCGACGATCCGTCCAACGCCGATTTCGCGGCGCTGCTGAATGCGGCGGACAAGCGCGAAACGGTGCAGTTCTACGTCGAGCTGCCAAATGGCCGCACCTCCACCTCCATCCTGTCGCTGTCCGGCTGGAAAATGAATGAGATCACCGCCCCGGCGAGCGAAGTCATTCAGATTACCGTCCAGGGCAAGCAAAACAGTAACACCTGGGGCTCGGTCACCCCGAAAGTGTGACCCATTGGCGGTTTGCCGCGGGTTAACGCCTGAAGGCGAACGCTTCCGCCGCGGGCCATGTGGCCTGCGGCAACCTGCTTATTACAGAGTAAACCGAATTGAACAAGGAAAAACCGATGAGTGAGAAATACGATCTGAAAGCGCTGAAAGCGGCGCTGCTGAAATCCGACGATCACGTGATTGAAACGCAGATCTTTGGCGCCAAAGCCTTTATCCGTCGCCTGAAAGCCGCGGAACTGCAGGAAAACGAAGACGGCATGAAGGCCGCCATCGACAGCGGTGACATGAACAAAGCCGCGCAGCTCAACGTGCAGCTTCTGCTGTCTTGCCTGATGACGCCGGACGGCAAACGCATCCCGGCCGGCGCCTTGCCGAGCGTAGACGATCTGCTGGCGGCGCACGACAACCCGACGCTGGTCGAAGCCATCGGCGCCGTCAAGCGCCATGCGGTCGGCAGCCTGGAGGAAGCGGAAAAAAACTGACTGACTCGCCCTGGCTGATGTTGGTGTTCCAACTGGCCGATCGCTGGGGTGAGTCGGATCCTCGCAAGATCGCCGCGATGCCGGCGCACATCCTGAATCACTGGCGGGCATACTTCAAACTGCAAGGCATGACGGCCGATGCGGCGGAGAGTGCCCCCGTTCATCAATCCGGTCAGCCCGCGCAAAGCAGTATTGATATGCAGTGTGCTGACGTTATGCGAGTGCTGGGAAATGGCTGATACCGCACAGTTGGTCGTCGGGTTGCAACTGAATGACACCAACTTTAAAAACAAACTGACGGCGGCTTACCGTACCGCCGGGGAACAATCCGCCAAATTTAACCGCCAGGCTCAGCAGGACGCGAAGAAGACCGACGAGTCGTATCAACGCATCGGTGGCACGCTTGGCGGCCTGGCGGGGAAACTGGCGGGGCTGGCCGGCGTTGAGCTGTCGCTGCAGGGCCTCGCAGCCACCTCGCGCCAGTATGGGCAGGCGCTCACCGAACTCGCGTCCATCACCGTCGCCGCGACGGCGCAGATGAAACAGTTGGACGACGCGGCTCGCCAGGCGAGCAGCGCTTCCGGCGAAGGTGGCAGCCGGGCGGAGGAGATGCTGAAACTGGCCGGTGGCCTGAATGACAGCGCGGCGGCCTGGCGCGATCAGGCGGCGGCGGCGCGCGGGGCGGCTCAGGCGACATCGGGCGTCGGCGCGGCGTCTCGTGTCGCCAATGTCGCGCTGGGTGTGCTTGGCGGCCCGATCGGTGTCGCCATCCAGGCGGGATTGGGGATGGCATACTTTTATGAGCAAACAATGCAAGCCAAAGAGGCTGCGGTAAGTCTGAAAGATGCTGCGATTCTAACTACGTCAGAGCTTATCAAACTGTCTAGTAAGCAACTTGCCCTGAGAAAATTAGATCTCAGTGAGCAGCTCGAAGAACAGCTTAGTGAGCGAGATAAGCAGCAGAATTTGTTGAATTACGCAAACGAGAGAATAGAACGAATCCAGAGTAACCCTGGTTGGCTGGGCGACATATTTGGTGTTGAAAAGCAGATGCAAGCTACGCGGGTGCGTGCAGAAGCGGCTCTCGAGTCAATTGACATCGGGATTCAAAATACTCGCACTAGTATGCAAAATATTGACCAAGCTAACCTTCTTGTTTTGACAGGGGCTGCTCGTCAATTTAATCAGCCAGCCGGCAATATTTTGCCCGTTACTGCGCCAGCACAATTGATGGGCCCCCCACCCCCCGATTATCCATTGGATATGGTAAGTACAGATAATCGTGGTCGTAAGCGACAGCAGGCTCTTGATCAGTACCAACAGCTGCGTCAGGAAATCGAGCAGGCGCATCTGAGCAGCCTCGACAAAATCACCCAGGATGAACAAAGCGCACAGGCCAAGCTGGCGTCAGCGGCCAAGGCGGCTGGTGCCGGGCAGGCCGATGTGCAGCGTGCGATGGCGCTGAACGCCGAGAAGTACCAGCGGCAGCGGCAACAGCTCGCTGAACAATACGCGCCAGGGCAGGCGGCGGTGCGTAAAGAGCAAGAGGTCGGCAAGGAGCTGAAGGCGTTGTATGACGGGCGGCTGTTGACCGAGCGCGAGTACCACACCGCCAGCCGGATGCAGCAGCAAGAAATGACGCGCCAGCGGCTGAAGGCCGAAACCGACGCGCTCGCCGCGCCGCGTATGAACATTGCCGGTGATGTGGACCCTGTCGCTCGGCTTAACAACCAATTGGTGCAGCAGCAGGCGCAATACCAGGCCTACTACCAGCAAGGCTTGCTGGATAAACAGCGCTATGAACAGCTGATGCAGGCGTCGACGCAAGAATCGTCGGACGCTCAGTATCAGCAGGCGCTGAGTCTGTTCGGCGGGCAGAGCCGCGTGCACAAGATGGCGCTGGGGCTGGTGGACATGATGCGGGAACGGACCTCCGGCATGATGTTCGATCTGCTGACCGGGACGCAAAACTTTAAGCAAAGCATGCTCGGTTTGATGACCTCCATGACGCAGTCCATCATTCAGCAACTGATCGATCTGGCGATGCAGGCGCTGTTAACCAGAACCTTTCTCTCTACCTTTATGAACATCGGCGGCGGTTTGCTGGGCGGGGCTGCAAGCGCCGGCGCGGGCGCGGCCGGTTCAGGCGCGATGGGCATGCCGACCGGTTGGCAAGGCTATGTCCCCAACGCCAAGGGCGGCGTATACGCCTCGCCTTCGCTGAGCGCATTCAGCGGCCAGATCGTCAGCAATCCCACGTTGTTCGCGTTCGCCAGAGGCGCCGGCTTGATGGGCGAAGCCGGGCCGGAGGCCATTATGCCGCTCAAACGCGGCGCGGACGGTTCGCTCGGCGTGCGGGCGATCGGCGGCGGCCAGCAGTCTGCGGCGGCGCCGAATGTCTACATCACTATCGAGAACGGCGGCAACGTCAGTTCGCAGGCCGATCCGGGATGGGGCGAGTTCGGTAAACGGATGGGCAATATCGCCGCGCAGGAAAGCCAGAAGGTGATCAACCGCAACCTGATGCCGGGCCAGCCGATTTGGAAAGCAATCAAGGGGATGTAATGGGCATTCAGACATTTGAATTTCCGGCGCGCGTCAATGCCGCCGGCGATATGCGCTTTCGCGTCAGAAAGGCGCAGTTCGGCGACGGCTATGCGCAGGTCTCCGGCGACGGCATTAACCCGATCGTGCGCTCCTGGGATCTGACCTTTGTCGGCAAGTATGACTACATCACGCCGATCATCGTCTTTCTGGAAAATCATCATGGGGTGAAGTCCTTCCAATGGACGCCACCGACGCAGGTTCCCGGCCTTTACCGCTGCGAGGGTTATAAGCCGGTCGCGATGGGCGGGGGCAACTATTCACTGACGGCCACGTTTACCGAGGCCTTTCACGTTTAATCGGGGGAGATGATGCTGAATTCAGATTTGCAAAAGCTGGAGCCGGGCAACCGCATCCGCCTGATTGAGGTGGACGGCACCCGGTTTGGCGCCGATATTCTGCGCTTTCATTGCGATACCCTGCCGTTTACGCCGCAAGAGCTGGCCGCTGCGGGCGGTGATGAAAGCAAACTGCCGGCGAAATCGGTCTGGTGGCAGGGGCTGGAGTACGGCCCGTGGCCGTTTAGCATTGAAGGGCTGGAGATTTCCGCCGACAGCCAGGGCAACGCGCCCAAGCTGTCGGTCGCCAATATCAACGGCCTGATCAGCGCGCTCTGCCTGCAGTTTGAGGACATGGCGCAGGCCAAGGTGCGGATCCACGACACGCTGGTGCACTACCTTGACGCCCGCAATTTCCCGCAGGGAAACTCTTCGGCCGATCCGCTGCAGGAAAAGCTGCAGGTGTTCTACATCGATCGCAAGGCGACGGAAAGCGACGAGGCGGTGGAGTTCGAACTCTCCAGCCCGGCGGATCTGCGGGGGTTGCGCATTCCGACCCGGCAAATCCACAGCCTGTGCACCTGGTGCTCGCGCGGCGACTATCGCACCGGCAAGGGCTGCGATTACGCCGGTAGCCGTTACTTTGACGACAAAGGCAACCCGGTGGAGGACCCGAGCCAGGATCGCTGCGGCGGGCTGCTGAGCGACTGCCAGAAACGCTTTGGCGAGCACGAACCGCTGCCGTTTGGCGGCTTCCCGGGCGCGGCGTTAATCCGGCAGTAGGGGGCGAGTATGAAAGAAAAAACCGCGGCGGCCATTATGGCGCACGCCAAGGCCGAGTACCCGCGCGAATGCTGCGGCGTGGTGGCGCAAAAATCCCGCGTGGAGCGCTATTTCCCGTGTCGCAACCTGGCGGACAACCCCACCGAGCAGTTTCATCTGGCGCCGGAAGACTACGTGGCCGCCGCCGAATGGGGCACCATCACCCTCATTGTGCACAGCCACCCGGACGCCACCACGCAGCCGAGTGAGCTGGACAAGGCGCAGTGCGACGCGATGGAGTTGCCTTGGGCGATAGCCAGCTGGCCGGAGGGGGATTTGCGCACCATTTTGCCGCGCGGCGAACTGCCGCTGGTGGGCCGCCAGTTCGTGCTGGGGCATACCGACTGTTGGGGGCTGGTCATGAGCTATTTCCGCCAGGAACACGGCATAACGCTCCAGGATTACCGCATTGATTACCCGTGGTGGGAGCGGGGTGAAAACCGCTATCTGGATAACTGGCATGCCTGCGGCTTTCGCGAGTTCGATGGCCCGCCGCGCCCAGGCGACATGGCGATCATGCAGGTTTCGGCACCGGTGGCCAACCACGCCGGCATTCTGCTGGCAGATGGCCTGTTGCTGCACCATATGTACGGCATGCTTAGCCAGCGGGTGCCTTACGGCGGTTATTGGAAGGAGCGGACGGTGAAGGTGTTGCGGCACAAAGTCCTGATGTGATGCTATCATTCCACTTTTCAGCTTAAGGAAAAGGGTAATGAAAAAGTTAATGATTGGGCTGGTGGTACTGGGGTTGGCGGGATGTGCAATGAGTTATTCAGACATTAGAAAAAATCCAACGCAAACCTTTTCGACAACCAAAACACTGGAGCAAATGGAAACATGTTTAATTCCAAAATTAGATAGTGAAACTTATAATGGGCCTGCAATTAATACAACAGTTAAGCCTTTAGAAAATGGAGTAACTTTAGTTCCACTGGCTGGACTGGAGTTTATCGATTTACTTAAAATTAATACCGGAACGAAAGTTGTTTATTATGGAGAGGGGACAAGGTCCGTTCTTTTTCCTGAGCGGAGAATAAAAGTGACCTTAATAGCGATTAAATCTTGCTTGTAGGGATTTAAAAATATTTTATCGAGGCATTATGACTTTTATTGAGATACCATTGAGAACAATACGATTCCATGGCCCGATGGTTGGCATATTTGGAAAAAAATTTGAGTATCGTGCTCGCAATGTACCAAAGGCTATTGATGCCATGAAAAATCTGCTGCCCGGCTTTGAGCGCTACATGCTTGAAGCTCACAAACGCGGTCTGACATTTTCAGTTTTCGTTGGTAAGCGCAATGTCGGGCAGGAGGAACTGGAATTAACCAAAGGGACGGAAGATATTCACCTTGTTCCTGTCGTGATTGGGAGCAAACGTGCAGGTCTATTCCAAACTATTTTAGGTGTCGCTTTGATTGGGGCTGCGATGCTAACCGGCCCTGCTGGATGGGCGGCTTTTGGTTCGACTGGTACGTTCGGTGGGGTGTTGGCAATGAGCGGTGCCGCAATGGCCCTCGGCGGCGTCGTCCAAATGCTTTCCCCGCAAATGGGCGGGCTGCGCATGCGGCAAGGCCCGGAAAATAAACCGAGCTATGCCTTTGGCGGGCCGGTCAACACCACGGCGCAGGGCAATCCCGTCGGCGTGCTGTACGGCACGCGTGAAATTGGCGGGGCGATTATCTCCGCAGGCATTTATACCGAAGACCAGCAATAACGACATCCGTTTGAACAGACAGCCGCAATAGCGGCTTTTTTTATGGGCGAAATATGGCACAGAACATGATCCGTGGGCGAAAAGGCGGCGGCGGTGGCGGCCACACGCCGGTAGAATCGCCGGACAGCATTCAGTCGATCGCCAGAGCGAAGATGCTGTTCGCATTGGGCGAAGGAGAATTTGCCGGCGGGCTGGATGGCACAAACATTTTTGTTGACGGTACGCCGGTGCTGAGCAGCGACGGAACGGAAAACTTTCCCGGTTTCCGCTGGGAGTTCCGCCCTGGCTCGCAGGCGCAGGAATATATCCAGGGCATTCCCGCCGTTGAAAATGAGATCTCGGTCGGCAGCGAACTGAAAAGCGGCGCGCCGTGGGTGCGCTCCGTCTCTAACCTGCAACTTTCCGCCGTCCGCCTGCGCCTGGGGTGGCCCATGCTGCAAAAGCAGGCGGACAACGGCGACGTCAACGGCTATCGCATCGAGTACGCCATCGACGTGGCGACCGACGGCGGCAGTTACCAGGAGGTGTTAACGGCGGCGATCGACGATAAAACCACCTCGCTGTATGAACGCTCGCATCGCATCAATTTGCCGAAGGCCACCACGGGATGGCAGCTGCGCGTGCGCCGGTTGACGCCTAACGCCAACAGCGCCCGGATCGCCGACCGCATGAACATCGAGGCGCTGACCGAAATCATTGACGCCAAGCTGCGCTATCCGAACACTGCGCTGCTTTACGTGGAGTTCGACTCAAAGCAGTTCCCCAACATCCCGAAGATCAGCTGCAAACCGCGCGGCCGCCTGATCCGCGTGCCGGACAATTACGATCCGCAAACGCGCAGCTATACCGGCATCTGGAGCGGCGGCTTTAAGTGGGCCTACAGCGACAACCCGGCGTGGGTGTTTTACGACATTATTTTGGCCGAGCGTTTCGGCCTGGGCGATCGCATCGACGCCTCCCAGGTCTCCGAGTCCGAACTGTACCGCATCGCGCAGTATTGCGATCAGCCGGTGCCGGACGGGCGCGGCGGCGAGGGCATGGAGCCGCGCTTCACCTGCAACGTTTATCTGCAGTCGCGGGAAGAGGCCTGGACGGTGCTGAGCGATTTGGCCGGCATCTTCCGCGGCATGACCTATTGGGGGCAAAACCAAATGGTCGCCCTGGCGGACATGCCGCGCGATATGGACTTCACCTACACCCGCGCCAACGTGATCGACGGCAAGTTTACCTACTCGTCCGCCAGCGAGCGCACCCGCTACAGCACCGCGATGGTCAGTTGGTCCGATCCGGGCAACCATTACGCCGATGCGATAGAGGCGGTATTCGACAGCGATCTGGTGCGCCGCTACGACGTGAACCAGACCGAACTGACGGCCATCGGCTGCACCACGCCGAGCGAAGCGAACCGCCGCGGCCGCTGGGCGCTGTTGACCAACAGCAAGGATCGTACGGTCAGCTTCTCCGTGGGGCTGGACGGTATGATCCCCATGCCGGGGCATATCGTCGGCGTGGCGGACCAGATGCTGGCCGGACGAGTGATTGGCGGGCGCCTCAGCGGCGTGGACGGACGTAAACTGACGTTGGACAGGAGGCCGGGCGCTAAAGCCGGCGATCGCCTGATCGTTAACCTGCCTTCAGGTAAAGCGCAGGCGCGCACCGTGCAGGCGGTGAATGATCGCGTAGTGACCGTCACCACCGCCTACAGCGAGACGCCGGCGCCGGAAGCGGCTTGGTCCATCGATGCGGACGATCTGGCGGTGCAGCTTTACCGCGTGGTGGGCATCGCCGACAACGGCGATAACACCTATACCGTCAACGCCGCGGAACACGATCCGAACAAGTACGCCCGCATCGATACCGGCGCGCGTATCGACGATCGTCCGATCTCCATCATTCCGCCCGGCGTGCAGGCGCCGCCGAAAAACATCACCATCGACAGCTACTCCTCGGTGAGTCAGGGTATCGCCATTACCACCCTGCGCGCCGCCTGGGGTGCGGTTGAAAATGCCATCGCCTATGAGGCGGAATGGCGCAAAGATAACGGCAACTGGGTGTCGGTGCCGCGCACCTCGGCGCTCGGCTTTGAAGTGCCGGGGATTTACGCCGGTCGTTATCGGGTGCGGGTGCGGGCCATCAACGCCAGTGACGTATCGTCTATCTGGGCGACGTCGATGGAAACCTACCTCAAGGGCAAAGAGGGTAAACCGCCGATGCCTGTCGGCTTCAAGGCATCGCCTTTGCTGTGGGGCATCCAGCTCGACTGGGCGTTCCCTACCGGCGCTGAAGATACGCTCAAGACCGAAATTCAGTATGCGGACAACGCGGCCGGAAATAACGCGATGCTGCTGGCTGATATCCCGTATCCGCTGCACACCCACGCTATGGCCGGGCTGAAGGCGGGACAGGGCTTCTGGTTCCGCGCGCGGCTGCAAGACCGCACGGGCAATCAGGGCGACTGGACTGGCTGGAGCGCCGGGCAGGCGAACGCGGACGCCGGCGATTATCTCGAGAACATCGGCGACGATCTTCTGACCGCTAAAGACGGCGAGCGGCTGGTGGGCGATATCGACACCAACATCGACGCCATCTTGCAGAATGCGCTGGCAAACAATGCGACGGTGGATCACCAGTGGGCGCAGTATGGTGAAGTGCGTGCCGACATCATGGTGGTGAAAACCACCATCGCGGAGGTCGATCGCGGGCTGGCCGAGATGAAAACCCAAGTGCAGGCGCAGATTGACGACGTGGCGGCGGTGCTGGAAGACAAACTGACGGCGACGGTAGACGCCGACGGCGCCACGGCCATCCATACGCTGAAAGCGGGCGTGCGGGTGAACGGCACCTTCTATAACGCCGGCATGTCGATCGCGGTATTGGCGGAAAACGGCAGGCCTGTCACGACTCGCGTCGGCTTTAACGCCAATCAGTTCGTGCTGATGAGCGGCAACAACAGCAATCAGTATTCGCCGTTTGCCGTGGTGGATGGGCAGGTGTTTATTAGCGACGCGTTTATTCGCAATGGCACTATCGATAGCGCAAAGATCGCACAGCATATCCAATCTTCTAATTGGATAAGTGGGCAGCGTGGCTGGGCGATAAATAAAGATGGTGGGGCACAATTCAATAACATTAGCGCCCGTGGAGCAATATATGCCGACACCGGTGAGTTTAAAAATGGTGTGATTGGCAATTGTCGAATTCTTGAAAACTGTTCCATTGAGGGAAAACTTTCCGCCGCAAATATCGAGGGCGCGATCATGGATGGCTCGATGTTAAGCTGGACGGGTTATCATACTAATGAGAGTCGGTTATTACGTTTTGGCGGTAATAATGTTATTCCCGTTCGTGTTTTTGGACAGATTCAAATTAGAAGAAGCGGACGCGGCTATCCTCACGGTTATGGCGGGGTTAGGCAAAATGCAACCGGTGGAGGCTATATGCCAGAGGTTCCCGTTAGTTCCAGTTCAGGTAGCGGGCAACCTTCGGTATCCATCGTTTATGTCGATGCATTAATTGGGAAATCTTCGACTGCCTTTTGGCAGCTTGCTTCAGGAGAACTCGATCAAGGACAAGGACATTCAACGACCTTCATTGTGAACATTTTTGCCACGCCACAATATACGGCCTTTGCGCTGGAGTAATCATCACCTCCGTAACGAGGTTTTATCAGGCTAATTCAGGAGGATACTTATGCCAGCAGGCACTCTCACCCTAACGAGTAATTCCATAATAGTAAAAGGTACCGGAACGGCCTTTAATACCGAATTAAAATCCGGTGATTTCATCGTGAGCGTGGTCGGCGGCGTCACCTATACGCTGCCGGTGAAAACCGTTGATAACGCCACGCAGGCCACGCTGATTAAAGCCTATGATGGCCCAACGCAGGCGGGCGCAGCATGGTATGCCGTTCCGCGCGACGCGATGAACGTCATCACCGCCCAACTGGCCGCTGAGACGGCCAAAGCCCTGCGTGGGCTGAACCTCGATAAAGAGAACTGGCAGCAGGTCTTCAGCAATACCGGAAATATTACCGTTAAGTTGCCGGATGGCAGCACCTATAGCGGCCCGGCCTGGAATAATATTTCAGCTTCACTCAATAATAAGTTAGACAAGACGATTAGCGCTGCCCAGGAAATTAAAGGTTCACTGTCTTTACAGGGTTCTTTGGTGACAGGGCAAACGGCAAACCTTGACGTTGGGGGATATTCACGCTTCCGTAAGTCAACGACATTTGATGATACAATTTTTTCTCCTAAAGGACTCATTGCTGATGGGGGAAATAATGAATCTCCCTCAGTCATCTGTCATCGCACATCGACCGCCATGGCTGGGCAAGTAACAGGAGGGACTTTTTTATCAACGCTGAAGCAAAACGGTTTGAAAACCGCGATGGTCATGGCGTTACGTCGCGAGATTGGCATTGAAGACTATGGGTATATTTCATATCAGGACTATGTCGGGAATTGGCATGAGGCTCGCTGGTTGGCTAGCGGGAACATTAATAACATGACAGGAAGTTGGGTGACCGGGTCCGATCTTCGAATAAAAACTGACATTGAAGTTATTAATGATCCTATTTCCCTTGTTCGAGGCTTGAAGCTTTATTCTTTCAATCGTGATGGCAAGCCACAGATAGGTGGAATTGCTCAGGAAATTGAAAAGACGATGCCGTTATTAATCAGTGATGGCGGATCTATCACATTAAAAGATGGTAGAAATATCGAAAAAGTAAAATCCGTCGATTATTCAACGCTGGGATATGTGGCCCTGGCCGCATTGAATCAGGCTCTGGATAGAATCGATCGCCAGGATGAATTAATCAAAGAACTTATGGAGAAAGTACAATGACATTAATCAGCGGCGTATTAAAAGGCCCTTACGGCGATCCTCGCTCCGGCGTAACCATTACCCTGCGCGCAGTCAGAACCTCGTCAACGGTCCTGAGCTTGGCTAAATCACAATCAGTGACGGATGATAGCGGTAAATATTCCCTACCCGTGGAGCCGGGCGCTTACGAGGTCATCATCTCGGTGTATGGCGCGCAGCCGGAGCGAGTGGGGGCTATCGAGGTTTATAACGATTCGCTGCCCGGCACGCTCAATGATTTCCTGCGTCGGCCAGGGGAAAGCGATATCACGCCGGAGATTGTGCAGACCGTCGATCGTCTGCGTGCTGAAGCGGCAGCGTCCGCCGACAAGGCTTCTTCCTCTGCTGCTGCGGCAAAAGTGAGCGAGCAAAATGCGGCGAAGAGCGCCGCTCAGGTGGTGACCGCCTTTGATAATGTGCGCTTTAAGCTGCCGGAGAACAATACCAGTACCTCTGCCTGGTTCCTGCTGGGGCAGTTTAAAAATGCGGGGCAAAATGGCGTAGGCGTTGCCCTCAATTTTTATGGTTCAAATGGTTTTAACGGTTTTACTTATAACGCGGGCATGTCACGTCTGATGTTGAGAACGGGCAATCAGAGCGCCAGCGATTCGACCAACAAGGTCAACCGTATCGGTGGCACCTTTATTAACGATACCGGAACGGCGATCTTGGATATTCAGGTTATTGAATCTAGCCGAGATAATTATGATATCTATTTGAAAATTAATGCATTTTCACTCAATTGCTGGTATACGGTTGAGCAAATCACCTACGCGAACGCTGCCGGCCTGCGCTGGGAGCATAAGGCGGTAAAACAATCGGTGGAACCGGTCGGGGTGATGAAAGTTGATATGCGTACGGGCGTTTCGTTCTCGCAATCCCAGGCGTTGCCCGAATATGCCACGGTCGCCCAATCTGCTATCGCCGGTTTTGGGATCGGGCCGGTTCATACTGAGGATGCATTCGCGAAGGATAATAAATCTTCCATTCAGCGCTACACGGTGGCGACGGCCAATCGGCCGGGCAATGTGTCTGGGGGGCTATTAACGCTGCCGGTGGATGGCGGACCGTCGTGCGCGTATTTTGCCACATCGGTTTCGCGGCAGGCCTGGGTGGGGAGTTCCTCTACCGCATTGCCTTCGACCATCACGTGGTCGCGGTTATTCAGCTCGTCCGATCAACCCACTGTCGCAGACATTCCAAACCTGAAGGACTGGGGGTTGAGTAAAGGCGTGACGGCGGCGAGTAAAGGCAACTTCAATGCGCAAATGCAAAGCCGGCGCGGTTATGTGAGCACGGATCCCATTGGCAACCCCTTCAAAGACGTTGGCACATATTTCCTCGATACGCGCTCATGGGCGGTGACGCAGGCGGGAACCGACGACAGCTATCGAACGGTGCAAACCTGTTACGGCTATGGCGTGAGTGCTGCACAGACGGGAAAAATTGCCGTGCGCAGCTGGAATGGCACCGCGTTTACCCCCTGGGTTTGGATGTGGTCGGAAGCCAACACCACGGTTGACGGCAACGGTTTTATCAAGAAAGCCTCGCCGATCGCGAGATTGTCCGCGGCACCCGAGCATATGCAGGCTGACTATCTGGACGGCGGCTTTGCGCTGGCCGGCTGTGTCGCCGTTAACGGTGAGGCGACGGGGGTGAGCGCAGAGCGAATCTCCACCGGCGTTTATCAGTTGAGTGGTTCGCTGGGGTTGGCAAAGGAGGGCTGGACCATCGAAGTACCGCAGGACGTGAACGGCAACCGCCTGTGCTTTGTAGAAACCGCCACCGACAGCGACGGCGTTATTACGGTGAAAATCAGCAAACGCCGTTTTGACATCGATACCGCGACGGTCGTGGCCGGCGAAGCGATGGATATTCCTGAAGGGCGCTGGATCGATCTGCGCCTCGCCATGCCGGCGCGTGAAGAGGTGGAGGTGTTGCCGCCGGACGCGCTGGTATCAAACGATGACGTGTCATCGGAAACCAACGCGGTTTCATAAATAAAGTGGATGCCAGGTAAATGCCGGTGCAGTAGGTTATTGGCCGCCTATTGCATCGGCGCCGGCATTATCACCGAGAGGCTCGGGCAAACACGCTGCCCGTTCTGCCCGGCAAGGTTCCCGCTGAGTGGGAGTCAATAGCGTTGCTGCCCGTCAAATATCAGTGACCAGCCACTGATCCGCTTCTTCGAACATCTCTTCCAACATTCGGTTCAGCTTCTCACGATCGCTTTTGCTGGCGTCGGAGTTCAGGCCGTTGGCCTGCATCGGTTTTACGCGCACGTCAGCTTCCGGAAACAACGCATGCACGCGTTTTTCCAGCTCGTTGCGAATAATCTCGGCGGCGTTGGGCAGCCCAGCGACGTTGCGTTTGTCGTACACCAATTCTACAAACATGACTCACCTGTAAACACTGATTTAATGTACAGTATTCTGGCCTGAGGAAGACCGGTTGGCAAGAGGGCGCGCGGAATTTTGCCTGATGCGATCATTCTTGCGCGGCGTGCGGTAAAACCTGCAGCTGAATCACCAATTCCGCCAGGCTGGCGGCCTGCATTTTCTCCATCACTTTTGCCCGGTGGACCTCTACGGTGCGCAGGGCGATATTCAACCGTTCCGCCATTTCTTTGTTCATCATGCCTCGCACCACCAACTGCGCGATGTCGCGTTCTTTCGGCGTGAGCGTGCGGTAACGGCCGCAAGTTTCATGGCGTCGCCAGGCTTTGGCCGAGACTTGCTGCGCCCGTTCGAGGGCGGCGATCAGCGGTTCAGCGGCGATCGGTTTTTGCAGGAAATCCACCGCGCCGTACTTCATCTGCTCCACCGCCATCGGCACGTCGCCATGGCCGGACAGGAACACCACCGCCAGCGTGCTGCCACGGCGGCGCAGCTCAGCGTAGGCCTGATGCCCATCGAGTATCGGCATCCGCATGTCCAGCAAGACGATCCCGGTCTGAAACAGATCGGCCTGCGCCAAAAAGCCGGCGCTGTCATTCCAGCATTGCACGTCGTGGCCGAGGCTGGTCAGCAAAAAATGGCAGGCGTCGGTGACGGCGACGTCATCATCCACCAGATGAATTAGCGACATGGTTTTCCTCATCGTTCAATATGAAATGCAGGGTTACGCACAGCCCCTTGCGGCTGTCGGGGGCGAGGCGGTTAGCCAGCAGGATCTCGCCGCCGCCATAGCGGGCCAGGCGCCGGCAAATGGCCAACCCCAGCCCCATGCCGCCGGCTTTGGTGGTGTTGAAGGGGCGAAAAGCCTGTTCCAGCCCGGCCGCACTCATCCCACCCGCGTTGTCCTGCAGATGCAACTCGATCGCCCGTTCGCTCTGGACGGCGGAAAGCCAGACGGCGTTGGCCCCGGCCTGCGCCGCATTCAGCAGCAGGTTCGCCAGCAGCTGTTCCAGCAGCGCCGGCGGCAGGATTAGCGTCAGCGAAGGTGCCACATTGTTGAACAACGTCAGGTCGGGATAGCGCTGCGTCAGGCGCAACAGTGTCCACACCCGCTCGGCGGTTTCGCTCACCGCGATGGGGCGCCAGCTCGCTCTGTCTCCCTTCTCGCTGGGGGACTGGACCCACTGGCGCAGGTTATGAATCGTCTCGCCGCCGCGCTGCGCCTGCCGGTCGATATTTTCAAGCGGCGTCAGCAGCGGGTGCCCGGCGTCCGTTTTGCGCAGTTGGATCAGGCACCCCTGCGCATAGTGGCGAATAGCCGCCAGCGGTTGATTGAGCTCGTGTGCGAAGCCGGAGGCCATTTCCCCCAATACGTTCAGCTGTCTGGCATTCTCCAGCGCCTGCTCCTGTCGCCGCAGTTGCTCTCCGGCATGAAGCAACTGCCGCCCGCGCCGGCGTACCAGCAGCGCGATCCAGATATGGTTGACGATCAACAGCGCCAGCACCGCCAGCGACAGGCCGACGGCCGTCTGATGCTGGATCAGCCAGCTCTTGATGTCCAGCCACAGCCGCCGCTGTTCCGGGTGTTGGTTGACGGCGCGCAGCAAGGCTTCCACCTCGCTGGTCGAGGCCGGGGCGCCCCACAGGAAGGGAGATTGCGGTGGGGCGGTCAGCAAGGCTCTTGCCACCGCATCCACCAGTGAGTTATCCAGACCGGGCAGGGCGGCGAACGACCAGTTGGGGTAAAGCGGCGTGCTGGTGACGCAGGGAACCGATGTGGGCCGTTGCAACAGCGGGCGAAAATCCGCTGGGTTGATCAGGCCTTCCCGATCCATTTTCTCCAGCAAACAGACGGGAACGATGGCGGCCTGAATGGCGCGCTCGCGCAGCAGATAGAGCAGGGCATCGGCAGGAAAACCGGTAAAGCGCAGGTGAAAATCGCGCTCGGGCCGTATGCCGGCGTCGCTGAGCGCCTTATAACCGGTCAGATAGCCGCCGAAGGCCTGCGGATCGATGGCGCCCACCGTTTTGCCCATCAGCGCCTGCGGCGTCGTAATGCCGCTGTCGCGCCGCACCAAAATCACGCTGCCGATGATGTTACCCGTTGCCCGATCGCCGTTGGCGGCGCGCAACGACGCCAGCCAGCGCAGATGATAGTGGTTGTTCAACTGCACGAACTGCGCCGGATTAGTGACCACGAACTGCACGCTGCCCCGATTGACCGCTTCGCGCATCTGCGCCAGATCGAGCGGCTGCAGGCGGAAGCGTTCACCGCCGACGCTGCCGTTGAGACTGTCGATCAGCGGCTGCCAGTCACGCGCGGTCGCCGCATCGCCGCGCATCGCCAGCACGCCGACCGACCACTCTCCCGCCTGTGCCGCCATACCCCAGCCGAGACTGAACAGCAGTAATAACACGACCCTCACAGCCCCTCCTGATGGGCAATCTGCCTGCCGTCACTTGTTTTAGATCAACGTTAGGTTCGGTATGTGGTTAACCACAATAGAGCTGAGCCCAATGTCATTTTTACACTGTAAATCATCGACATTGTTTATTCATCTAACGGGCATCAATAGCGTGATCGGGGTGATGCCCAGGACGTGGGAGAGGCGCATGGATTTCGGTAAACGGCAGTTTTTACAGCGGCTGGGCGTGTTGACGGCGGGGGCTTCGCTGATCCCCGTGGCGGAGGCCGGGCTGACGTTAGCGCCGACGCGGCGCGAGGGGGATGCGAGCCGCCGTTACGCGATGCTGATCGATCTGCGGCGCTGCGTAGGGTGCCAGGCTTGTACCGTGAGCTGCGCCATTGAAAACCAGACGCCGCACGGTGAGTTCCGCACCACGGTAAACCAGTACCAGGTCAGCCTCGAAGGCGAATCCGTCGCGACCAACGTGCTGCTGCCCAGGCTGTGCAACCACTGCGACAACCCGCCCTGCGTGCCGGTATGCCCGGTACAGGCCACCTTCCAGCGCGAGGACGGGATCGTGGTGGTCGACAACAAACGCTGCGTGGGTTGCGCCTATTGCGTGCAGGCCTGCCCGTACGATGCCCGTTTTATCAATCACGCCACCCAAACGGCGGACAAATGCACCTTCTGCGCGCACCGGCTGGAAGCGGGATTGCTGCCGGCGTGCGTGGAGTCGTGCGTGGGTGGGGCGCGGATCATCGGCGATATGCGCGATCCGCACAGCACGCTGAGCAAGCTGCTGCGGCGCCACGAGGCCGAGATCAAGGTCCTCAAGCCGGAGAACCAAACCGCGCCCCACGTGTTTTATCTGGGGCTGGATGACGCCTTTGTCACGCCGCTGCCGGGGCGGGCGCAGGTCGCCTTATGGGGGGAGGGACGATGAGCCGCCAACTGATGATCGCAGAAGTACTGAGCCAGCCGCAGGCAGTGAGCTGGCTGCCGTGGGCCGTGCAATATTTCTTCTTTATCGGCATCGCCGCCTGCGCCGCGCTGCTGGCCTGCGTGTGGCGCTGGCGCGGAGGGGACAACGCCGCACGCCTGGAGCGTGCGGCGCTGTTTATCGGGCTGACGTGCGCCATCACCGCGCCGCTGGCGTTGACCGCCGACCTGCATCAAACCGCCCGCTTTTGGCATTTCTACGCCTACCCGACGCCCTGGTCGTGGATGCCGTGGGGCGCGCTATTCTTGCCGCTGTTTACCCTGCTGATCGGCCTGTGGTTTATCGCGATTGAATTTACGCGGCTGACGGGCAGACCGGTTGCGCTGCTGCGTGGGATCGCGCCCGCCTGCGCGCTGGTGGCTATCGGCCTGCTGTTGTACACCGGGCGAGAGGTTTCCATCGTGCGCGCCCGCCCAATCTGGTTCAGCTACGGATTTCCGATCGTGATGTTCCTCAGCGCGCTGCCGGCGCTCTTGGCTTTGCTGCTGCTGACATTGCGCGAACGGCCCGATCTGCAAGCGCCGCTGGCGCGTGCGATGTTGCTGACGTTGCTGCTGCTTGGCGGGGCGATCCTGCTGTGGGGATGCGGCGATACGTTATCCGGCGCGGCGGTACGCCACTGGCTGCAGACGCAGGCGATGGCGCGCCGGTACGCCGCGGGATGGATTGCGCTGTGGGGGCTGACGCTGGCCTGCGCCGCCTGGACCGGCTATCGGCGCTTGCCGCGCGGCGGCGCGCCGCTGCTGGTGGCCGGCGCACTGGGGCTGAGCTGGCTGATGCGCTGGACGCTGTTGATCGAGGTACAAACCATTCCGAAATACAACGCGTCTAACTCCCCTTATAGCCTGCCGCTCGGCACCGACGGTTTGCTGGCGATCGTCGGCACCTTCGGGTTGTGGCTGGCGTTAATGATCATGGTGCGTGAAGCACAGGCGTTTTTACTGCGGAGAAAACAACATGGCTAAATTCACCCGGCGTCAGTGGTTGAAAGTGGGCCTGGCCTTCGGCGGATTGTCCGCTTTCGGCCTGAGCTATCGCGAAGTCGCCAAACGGGCGATTGACGGCTTGATTCACGGCACTTCAGGGCGGGTGACTCTGGATCGTATCTACGGCAACTCCCTGCCGCCCGAAGGACGGGCAATGCCGGAGTGGCAAGGCAATCCGCAGCAGGCCATCTCGATGACCCAATGTTTCGGTTGCTGGACGCAATGCGGCGTGCGGGTACGGGTGGACAGGCAGACCGACCGGGTATTGCGCATTGCCGGCAACCCGTACCATCCGCTGTCTCAGGAACGGCACGTCGACTCTGCGTTGCCGCTGCAGGACGCGTTGGCGCAGCTGGGCGGCGAAAGCGGCCTCGACGCCCGCTCCACCGCCTGCGCGCGCGGCGCCACGTTGCTGGAGGGGCTTTACAGCCCGCTGCGCGTGCTGGAGCCGATGAAGCGCGTCGGCAAGCGCGGCGAGGGCAAGTGGCAACGCATCAGCTTTGAGCAGTTGATCGCCGACGTGGTGGAAGGCGGCGATCTGTTCGGCGAGGGGCATGTGGACGGCCTGCGGGCGATCCGCGATCTGGAGACGCCGATCGATGCCCGACGGCCGGGGCTGGGGCCGAAAGCCAACCAGCTATTGGTGACCAACGCCGGTGACGACGGGCGCGATAGCTTCCTGCGGCGCTTTGCCCAGAACAGTTTCGGCAGCAAAAACTTCGGCGCGCACGGCGCTTACTGCGGGCTGGCCTACCGTGCCGGTTCCGGCGCGTTGATGAACGATCTGGACAAGAACCCGCATGTGAAACCCGACTGGGAACAGGTCGAATTCGCACTGTTTATGGGGACTTCGCCGGCGCAGTCCGGCAACCCGTTCAAGCGCCAGGCTCGGCAACTGGCCAGCGCCAGATTGCGCAGCGAGTTCCGTTATGCGGTGGTGGCGCCGGCGCTGCCGCTGACCACCACGTTGGCGGACGATCATGGCCATTGGATCCCGATATTGCCGGGCACCGACACGGCGCTGGCGATGGCGATGATCCGTTGGATCCTCGACAACCGGCGTTATCAGGCCGCTTATCTCGCCATCCCGTCGGAGGCCGCCATGCAACGCGCCGGCGAGAAGAGCTGGACCAACGCCACGCATCTGGTGATCGCCGAGAACGAGCATCCGCGCGCGGGGCAGCATTTGACGCTGGCCGATCTGAACGGCGCCGGGTCGGCGTCGCCGCTGGTGGTCAACGGCGCGGGTGAGCTGGTGGCGGCCGAGACGTGCGACAGCGCAGAGCTGTGGGTAAGCCGTACGGTGACGCTGCACGATGGCGCGCAGGTGGGGGTGAAAAGCGGCTTCCAGTGTTTGAAAGAGGCCGCCGATAAGCTGTCGCCGGAGGCGTACAGCCGGCAATGCGGCGTGCCGGTGGCACGCATCGCGGCACTGGCCGAGGCTTTTACCGCCCACGGGCGCAAGGCGGCGGTGATCGCCCATGGCGGGATGATGGCGGCGAACGGGTTTTACAATACCTGGTCGGTGATGATGCTTAACGTGCTGATCGGCAACCTGAGCCTGGCGGGGGGCGTGTTCGTTGGCGGCGGTAAATTCAATGGCTTCGCCGAGGGGCCGCGCTATAACCTGGTCGAGTTTCCCGGCCTGGTAAAACCAAAGGGGCTGAATATCGCGCGCAGCAAGGCCGCCTATGAAACCTCTGACGAATACCGCGAAAAAGTGGCGGCGGGCGTTTCCCCCTGGCCGGCCAGGGCGCCCTGGTATCCGTTCGTCGCCGGGCAACTGACCGAACTGCTGACATCGGCGTTGGCGGGGTATCCGTACGGGCTGAAAGCCTGGATCTCGAACATGACCAACCCCTTGTACGGTATCGCCGGGTTGCGCGGCGTGGCGGAGGAACGATTGAAAGATCCGGCGCGTTTGCCGCTGTTTATCGCCATCGATGCGTTTATCAACGAAACGACGGCGCTGGCCGACTATATCGTCCCGGACACCCATAATTTTGAGAGCTGGGGGTTCAGCGCCCCCTGGGGCGGCGTCGCCAGCAAGGCCACTACCGCGCGCTGGCCGATAGTGACGCCGGCGACCGCGAAAACGGCGCAAGGGCAGCCGATTTCCATGGAGGCGTTTTGCATCGCCGTCGCTAAACGCCTGGCGCTGCCGGGGTTCGGCGATCGCGCTATCGGCGACGGTCAGGGCGGGCTGCTGCCGCTCAACCGCGCCGAGGATTATTATCTGCGCGCCGCCGCCAACGTGGCGTTTGCCGGCAAGGCGCCGGTGCCGGCCGTGAGGGCGGACGAACTGACGCTGAGCGGCGTCGATCGCTTGTTGCCGCAGCTTGCGCAGACGCTGCGCGCCGAGGAAATCGACCGCGTGGCGTTTATTTACAGCCGCGGCGGCCGATTCGCGGATCATGACAGCGGCCGCCGCGACGGCAGCGTGGGCAACCGCTGGGAGAAACCGCTGCAGATCTGGAATGCGGAAGTGGCGAAGCACCGGCATGCGATCACCGGCGAGCGCTTCAGCGGCTGCCCCACCTGCTATCCGGCGCGTTTGTCGGACGGCCGCGCGGTGGAAGCGCTCTACCCTGAACGGCAGTGGCCACTGCGCCTGATGTCCTTCAAATCCAATGTGATGAGCAGCTCTACCGCGGTGATCCGGCGCCTGCACGACGTGAAGTCGGTGAACCTGGTGGCGCTGAACCCGGCAGACGGGGCACGTTTCGGCATTCAACACGGCGACCGGGTGCGCATCAGCACGCCGGGCGGCAGTCGAGAGGCGCAGATCAGTTTACTGACGGGCGTGATGCCCGGCGTGATCGCGGTGGAACACGGCTACGGCCACCGGGAGATGGGGGCCAGTCAGCACTACCTGGACGGCGAACCGCTGGCGATGGATGAGCGCATCGCCGCCGGCATCAACCTCAACGATTTGGGCTTTGCCGATCCGACGCGCGAAGTGCCGAATACCTGGCTGGATTGGGTGACCGGTGCGGCGGTGCGTCAGGGGATCCCTGCGACCATCGTCAAGCTTTCCGCGTAGGCGCAGCCGTAAATCTGCTGTGGCTGCAGGTGGGGGTATTAAGCCTGCGTCAGCAGCTGCAAAAAGCGGCTCAGCGCGGCAAAAGGCGGTTCGCTGTTGCGCCAGAAGACGCCCACGCTGCCTTTCTGCTCTATCTTCGGCAGATTCAGGATCGCCAACTGCCCCTGGCTGGCATAACGCTGCGCCAGCCGTAGGGAAAGAATGGAGATCATATCGCTGCTTTGCAGCAGGTTGGTACTGACGTTCATGGATGCCGATTCAACCGTGTTTTCGGGCAGCATCACGCCGTTATCCGCCAGCGCATTATCAATGCTGAGGCGGATGGGCGTGCCGGTCGGCCAGACAATCCAGCGCCAGTGGGTGAGATCGTGCCAGGTGAGGGAGGCGAATTTTGCCAGCGGATGGTGAGGGCGGGCAACAAAGCATACCGGTTCGGTGTAGAGCACTTGATAGTTGAGCGGCAGTTGCAGCGCCCGCCCGCCAACGCGGCCCACGACGACGTCCACCGCGCCCGCGAGCAGATCGTGCAGCAGCGGGGTCATCACCTTTTCCTCAATATTGAGATGCAGCGTTGGCATTTCTTGCAGCAGGCTCAATATGGCCTGCGAAACGCAGTCGGTGGCGACCGGCGAACAGCCGATTTTCAGGCTTCCCACCAGCCCGCCTTGCTTAAAGCGGGCGATTTCAGACTGCGAACGCTCCAGATCATTGATCAAACGCTGCGCATGCTGAAGCAGCAATTTTCCCCCCTCGGAGGGGCGCAGCCCTTTGCTATGCCGCTCAAACAGCGTGATCCCAATCTCATCTTCGAGCTGTGACAACCATTTTGACAGAGCGGGTTGGGAGATGTTCATCATCCGGGCAACGTGGGTCAGATTTCCCTGCTCGCCCAACGCCACCAACATTTGCAGATGGTGAAGTTTCATTTTCTGCGCCCAGTTCGCCATTTGCTATAACCCTCCGGTTATGTCTCCGCCTGAAAAGCCATTGTACATTTTATCGCTAAGGATACAAATTCGTAACATACCTAAAACAAGACAGACATCTCCCTACCCGCACCGAGGCGCTCACTATGACTCAATGGCGTGATTTACAAGCTCTGATCGATGCTGCTCCCATCGGTAAGACGCAGTGGCGCGTTATCATCTGCTGCTTTTTGGTGGTGATGCTGGATGGTTTTGACACCGCCGCCATTGGTTTCATCGCACCCGACATCCGCGCCCAGTGGCAACTGACCGCCGGTGAACTGGCGCCGCTGTTTGGCGCGGGGCTGCTGGGGTTGACAGCGGGTGCACTGCTTTGCGGCCCGCTTGCTGATCGCTTTGGCCGCAAGCGTGTCATCGAGCTTTGCGTGGCGCTGTTTGGCGCGCTGAGCCTGATTTCGGCCTTCTCCCCCGATCTGTCAACGCTGGTCGTTTTGCGTTTTCTCACCGGCCTGGGGTTGGGGGGCGCGATGCCGAACACCATCACGATGACCTCTGAATATCTGCCCGCTCGCCGCCGTGGCGCGCTGGTCACGCTGATGTTCTGCGGTTTCACGCTCGGTTCAGCCCTGGGCGGGATCGTCAGCGCCCAACTGGTGCCGGTGATGGGGTGGCACGGCATTTTGGTGCTCGGTGGCGTTTTGCCGCTGATACTCTTTGTGGTGCTGCTGTTTGCCCTGCCGGAATCCCCGCGCTGGCAGGTTCGCCGCCAACTGCCGCACAAGGTGATTGCCAAAACGGTCAGCGCCATCACCCGAGAGTGCGATGAAGAAACCCATTTTTATCTGAGCGAAGCCGCCACGGCGGCCAAAGGCAGCATCAGCCCGCTGTTTGCCGGCCGCCAGTTGCGTATCACCCTTATGCTCTGGGCGGTTTTTTTTATGAGCATGCTGATCATCTACCTGCTCTCCAGTTGGTTGCCGACGCTGCTTAACCACCGCGGTATTGATCTGCAGCATGCCTCCTGGGTGACCGCCGCTTTCCAGATGGGGGGCACGGTGGGGGCGCTGGGGCTGGGCGCGTTGATGGACAAATACAATCCCTTCCGGGTCTTGGCGGTGAGCTACGCCTTAGGCGCCGTCTGTATCGCCATGATTGGCCTGAGTGAGAACGGCCTATGGCCGATGGCGCTGGCGATCTTCGGCACCGGCATCGGCATCAGCGGTTCGCAGGTTGGGCTGAATGCCTTGACCGCCACGCTCTATCCGACGCAAAGCCGGGCGACCGGCGTCAGCTGGTCCAATGCCATTGGCCGCTGCGGCGCGATTGTCGGCTCGCTTGCCGGCGGCGTGATGATGGCGATGAATTTCTCATTCGATACGCTATTTTTCATTATTGCCGTGCCGGCGGCGATCAGTACGGTGATGTTAATGCTGCTGACGGCTGTCGTTCGCCAGTCTGCCCCAGCCCCTGATACGTTGCCTCGCGCAGCGTCGTGAATGAAAAGGAGAATCCCTATGCCTGAACGCAATCAGGATGTTAATCCCAGCCGCCAGCAGTTCTACCGGCATATTTCAGGGCAGAACCTGACCCCATTGTGGGAGTCGCTGCACCATTTGGTGCCGCCGACGCCGAATGCAAACTGCGCCCCGGCTTACTGGAACTATCAGGCGATTCGCCCGCATCTGCTGGCCAGCGGCGAGTTGATTGGCGCCAAAGAGGCGGTTCGCCGCGTGCTGGTGCTGGAAAACCCGATGCTGCGCGGACAGACCTCCATTACCCCGACGCTGTATGCCGGATTGCAGTTGATCATGCCGGGCGAAGTCGCGCCGAGCCATCGCCATAATCAGTCGGCATTGCGGTTTATCGTCGAAGGGAAAGGGGCATTTACCGCCGTTGACGGTGAACGTACGCAAATGCATGAAGGCGACTTCATTTTGACGCCGCAGTGGCGCTGGCACGATCACGGTAATCCCGGCGAGGAGCCGGTGGTATGGCTGGACGGGCTGGATTTGCCGCTGGTGAACCTGCTGGGTTGCGGTTTCGCGGAAGACTATCCGCAAGAGCAGCAGCCCGTGACGCGCCAGGAGGGGGATTATTTACCGCGCTATGCGGCCAATATGCTGCCGCTGCGCCACCAGAAAGGCAACTCATCGCCCATTTTCAACTACCGCTACGATCGCAGCCGGGAAGCGCTGCATGACCTCACCCGCATGGGGGACGCCGACGAATGGGAAGGGTACAAGATGCGCTACGCCAACCCGGTGACCGGCGGCTACCCCATGCCCTCGATGGGCGCCTTCCTGCAGCTGCTGCCGAAAGGCTTTTCCTCACGGAAAGCGCGAACCACGGACAGCACCATTTATCACGTGGTGGAAGGGCGCGGTCAGGTCAGCATCGGCAGCGAAACCCTTCACTTTTCGGCAAAAGATATCTTCGTGGCGCCGACCTGGTTCGACGTGTCGTTCCAGGCGGACGAAGACACCGTGTTATTCAGTTTTTCGGACCGGCCGGTTCAGGAAGCTCTGGGACTGTTCCGTGAAGCACGTTATTAATTTGGGAGAGACAAAATGACGCAATACGTATTTGCACCGCAAGCCCCCGTGACGGTTCCTGTCGTGGGGAGTGATAAACAGTTTCCCGTGCGCCGTGTCTACTGCGTCGGGCGCAACTATGCCGCGCATGCCCGCGAAATGGGCTTTGACCCGGATCGTGAGCCGCCGTTTTTCTTCTGCAAGCCTGCCGATGCGGTGGTGCCGGTGGCGGCCGGCGAAACGCTGGCGTTGCCGTATCCGTCGCAAACCGACAACTATCACTACGAAATCGAACTGGTGGTGGCGATTGGTAAACGGGGGAGCGATATTCCGCTGGAAAAGGCGCATGAATACATTTGGGGATATGCCACAGGCCTGGACATGACCCGCCGCGATCGGCAGATGGACATGCGTCAGATGGGGCGCCCATGGGAAATCGGCAAGTCGTTCGATCTTTCTGCGCCCATCGCGCCATTGCATAAAGCCGGCGACAGCGCAGACGTGAACAACGCGCCTATCTGGCTGCAGGTCAACGGCAGCGATCGCCAGCGCAGCGATATCCGCCATCTGATCTGGTCGGTGAATGAAACCATCAGCTATCTGTCCGGCTTTTTTGAGCTGCAGCCCGGCGATCTGATTTTTACCGGCACGCCGGAAGGGGTAGGCGCGGTGGTGAAAGGCGATGTGATTACCGGCAATGTAGAGGGGCTAACCCCTATCGCCGTGAAGATTGTCTGAGGCCGATTCAGAGGTGAATGATGAAGCTGTACAGTTTTTTTAATAGCTCAGCCTCCTATCGCGTGCGCATTGCGCTGGCGCTGAAAGGCCTCCATTACCAGACGGTGGGGGTCAATATTCGCATCGGGCAGCAGAATGAGCTGGCTTATCGGCGCATGAACCCGGTCGGGCTGGTGCCGACGCTGCTCACGGACGACGGCGAGTCTCTCAGCCAGTCGCTGGCGATTACCGACTGGCTGGATCGCCATTTCCCTCAGTCGCCGCTGTTGCCGGCGGCCGATCCGGCGCGCAGCAGGGTACTGGAAATCGTCTATGTCATTGCCTGTGATATTCACCCGGTCAATAACCTACGGGTGTTACGCTACCTGAGTGAAGAGCTGAAGGTGGGCGATGAAGAGAAAAAACGCTGGTATGCGCACTGGATCCGCCAAGGGCTGAGCGCCGTAGAACAGCTGTTGCTCCAGAGGCCGCCAGGCCCCTTCTGCGTTGGCGATACCCCGACGTTGGCGGATTGCTGCCTGATCCCTCAGTGGGCGAATGCCCTGCGGATGGGGTGCGATCTGAGCGGGTATCCGCGCTGTAAGGCGGTTTACGACGCCTGTACTCAGCTCCCGGCGTTCATCGCCGCGGCGCCCGAAAACCAACAAGACAAAATTTCAGCCTGAGCTTGATAAGGCGAAAGGCCGTCGTGAAAGCGAGGCGCGCAATGATCGTTGGGGGAGACAGTGGCGCAGCGGCTGCGCCCTCATCCTCTCGACGTGCAGACGAAAAAAACCTGCTGTTACAGCAGGTTTTCTTGAATTTGGTCGGCATGAGAGGATTATGCGCATCTTCGATGCTTGCCCTGCGGGCCGTTGCTAAAGCAACGTGGTCTCACTACGTTCGGCTCAAACCTCCTTCGGAGATTCTCATCCTCTCGACGTGCAGACGAAAAAAAACCTGCTGTTACAGCAGGTTTTCTTAAATTTGGTCGGCATGAGAGGATTCGAACCTCCGACCCCCGACACCCCATGACGGTGCGCTACCAGGCTGCGCTACATGCCGACGCTATGAAAAATCATACTACCGATTCCCGATGTTAATGCAAGCGCCTCGCCACTTGATTGCTTTAGTTTTAAGCAGTTAGTTGGCGATAAAGCGTTTTACATCGGTCAACACCTGCAACAGCAGAGCAAGCTGCGGTTTCTCGTCCTTTATCTCTTCGCCGTTCTGATCGTAGACGCGATAGTTACCGCTGTTGTCCAGCATCAGCGTTTGTGTCGGCGTGGTTATCACCAGCTGGTTGCCATCGCCGGTGGCGATCCAGTTGTTGCGGCGTTGGGCGGTGAACAGATCCTCGCCTTGCGAATAGTCTTTCGGCGCGGTTTTCACGTGCAACAGGCGTTGCATCAAGGTGCGCATGACGTCGTTATGGCCGGTCAGCTTGCTAATGGTCTGCGCTGGGGTGCCCGGCCAGTGGATCACCAACGGCACCTGTAGCTGCGCCTGGTTGAAGGCGGTGCCGGCGCCCCATTGGCCTTTGCCGCTGTCGTTGAACTCGACGCCGTGCTCGGCGGTGATTACCACCACGGTTTTATCCAGCAGGCCGCGCTGTTTCAGCGTGTCCAGCACCTGGGCTATCTGGGTATCCACATCTTGTGCGCCGGCGCGATAGCGCCGAATAAAGTCGGCCGGGACCGGTTTTTTGTCGCCTTCGGTCGGCTCGGCGCCGCTGAAGTTGATATAGGAGAACCACGGCTCTTTGCTACCCTGGTCTGCCAGCCAACGCTGCCATTGCTGGGTGGTCTGGGCGTCGCTTTGCGGCGCCGGCGTCGGCAGCGAGAAGTCGGTCAACAGGGCCTGGCGGTACAGGCTGGCATTGAAGCCATCGGAGGAGAACAGCCCCAGCTGGTAGCCCCGATCGCCGAGCGCATTGATCAGTGCTGACGGCTTGCGGCCGGCGAGCACGCTGTCCAGATAGGTCGGGGAAATGCCGTAGAACAGGCCGAACAGCCCGGTATCGGCATGGTTGCCCGAACTGTAATGATCGCTGAAACGCACGTTTTCCTGGGCGAAGCGGGTCAGGGTTGGCATGTCCTGCGCCACGTCTTTGGCGCGAATGCCGTCCACTACGATCATCAGCAGGTTATAGCCGCTGCCTTTATCGCCGTAGCTGAGATCGCTGAGCGGATACTCCACCGACACCGCCTCCGGGTTGCCCTGTTGCACCAGACGGCGCTCATACTCTTGCTGGTCGAGCAGGCCGTGTTTTTCGAGGAACTTGCGCGCGGTCATCGGGTACGAGAGCGGCAGGTTGGCCCGCTGCATGGTGATCGGGCGATAGAAGTTGGCGTCGGCCCAGATATAAATCAGGTGCGACGCGAAAAAGGCGCTGATAAACAGCGCCGCCAGCGGCTTGCCGAAGCGGCGGCGGTTCAGGCTGCGCAGCTTCTGCCAGCTCCAGGTGCCGAACAGCATCTCCACCAGGAAGATCACCGGCACGCAGATAAACATCAGCTGCCAGTCACGCGACAGTTCGCTTTGATCCGGGTTGACCACCAGATCCCACACCACCGGATTGAGGTGCAGGTGGAAATGGGAGAACACTTCGCTGTCGACCAGCAACAGCGTGAGCCCGATGGTGGCCAGCGCGGCGGAAATAAATCGCAGCAGCCGCTGCGACATCACCACGAAGGTGAGCGGGAAGATCACCAGCAAATAGCCGGCGAACACGATAAAGCTGAAATGCCCCAGCAGGCTGACAAAGGCATAGACCCGGCCCAGCAGGGATGCGGGCCAGTCGGTGACAAACAGGTAGCGGCTGCCCAGCCCAAGGGCGAGCAGGATGTTGAATAAGGCGAACCAGTGCCCCCAGCTGATCATCTGGGAGACTTTTTCACGATAACGCTGACGGTTTGTCACCATAAGTCAATATTAATGTGCTTTATCTTCACGGACAGAAGCCTGCAGGGCTTCCGCGAACGATCTTGCCAGGGTTTTCCGCTGCGCGGGGGCAACGCTGGTGTTGATCAAATTAGTGACCATGTTGCCCAGCACCATCAGGGAAAGATCGGTGGGGGTATGGTGTTTTTCCAGAACATTGACCAGCTCTGAGAGCAGTTGTTCAACGTGTTCGTCACTGTAACGGGATGATTGTGGCATAAAATTGCGCTTAGTAATCTGCAAAGTGCCCTATCTTACCGTATAGGGCAGTGATTTTCCGCTCTTTTATCACTTCCTGTCATTTGGGGAAGGGGGCGCCCGCGGCGGGGCTGCTCCTCGCAGCGCCTTTCCGGTTTGCCGCGGCTTTTTAGTATTGCAGGGCGGGGTCTTCAGTGTTTGAATACGCGCCTAAAGAACAGGAGGATTTATCATGAGTCTGGATATCGACCAGATCGCTCTGCACCAATTGGTGAAACGCGACGAGCAAACGCTGGACGTGGTGTTGCGCGATACCTTGCTTCCCACCAACGCGGCGGTGGAAGAAATGATGACGGAACTGCATCGCGTCTACAGCGCCAAGAGCAAGGCCTTGGGCCTGTTCAACGAAGGCAGCGAGCTGGCGGAAGCGCTGCGCACTTGCCGCAAGGACGATAAGGACTTTCTGGCCTTCAGCCGCGCGGCGACCGGCCGCCTGCGCGACGAACTGGCGAAGTATCCGTTTGCCGAAGGCGGCGTGGTGCTGTTCGGCCAATACCGTTATCTGGCGGTGGAGTACTTGCTGATCGCGGTGCTGAACAGCCGTAACAGCATGCGCGTCAACGAAGAGCTGGATATCAACACCACGCACTATCTGGACATCAACAACGCCGATATCGTCGCGCGCATCGATCTGACCGAATGGGAAACCAACCCGGAATCGACCCGCTATCTGACCTTCCTGCGCGGGCGCGTAGGCCGCAAGGTCGCCGACTTCTTCATGGATTTCCTGGCGGCGTCCGAAGGGTTGGACACCAAGGCGCAAAACCGTGGGCTGCTGCAGGCGGTGGACGACTACTGCGCCGATGCGCAGTTGGACAAGAACGAGCGCCAGTCGGTGCGCCAACAGGTGTACAGCTACTGCAACGAACAGCTGCAGGCGGGCGAAGAGATTGAACTGCAGGCCCTGTCGCAGGAGCTGTCGCCGGTCGGCGAGAAAGACTTCATGCAGTTCTCCAGCGAGCAAGGGTATGAGTTGGAGGAAAGCTTCCCGGCGGATCGCGGCACGCTGCGCCAGCTGACCAAATTTGCCGGCAGCGGCGGCGGCATCAGCCTGAATTTCGACGCCATGCTGCTGGGCGAGCGCATTTTCTGGGATGCGGCCACCGACACGCTGACCATCAGAGGCACGCCGCCGAACCTGCGCGATCAGCTGCAACGCCGGACCGGCAGCGGCAAGTAAGCGTGCCGAATCGCAGACAATAAAAAACGCCGCAATTGCGGCGTTCTTTATTTCGGCGTCCCGAAAGGTTCGAAAACGTAGCGATTAAACGCGAACGAAGTCGATGTGAGCCAGTTTTGGCTTGAACGGGTGACGCTGTACAGCCTGAACCTTAACTTTGGTTTCTTTACCGTCGATAACCAGAGTTACTGCTTCGCTGTAGAATTCTGGTTTAGCTTCCATGTTCTTAACAGAATCATGGTCCAATTCGATGGAAACTGCAGCTTCTTTGCCACCGTAAACGATAGCTGGGAATTTGTTTGCTGCACGCAGGCGGCGGCTCGCACCTTTACCCTGGTCTTTACGTACTTCTGCATTGATAGTGAACATTGTTTTTTCTCTTAAAAGAAAATTTACCCTGCTACAGGCGACCCAAGTAGCAAGTTCGGAATTCCGCTTTAACGCTGGGCAGGCCCAGGTAAAGCGCGCGGCATTTTAACGGAAAGCCGCCCGCAGGGCAACGAAAACCTGCCCAGATTGAGGGCCGTTCGCTCAGGCCAACTGATTGGCGCGGCGGAAACGGCCTTGATAATCGAACACTTTCTCGCGCACCTGCCAAAACTGGCCGCGTTTGCGCGCCACCACGAAATCCGGATGGCGCAGCGCCTGCTGTTGCGCCAGCACGTCGGCGGCGGTGTGCCAGGCGAACGGCACGCCCGGCGCGCGCTGGTGCGGGCGCAGGAACAGCATCTCGAACGCTTTGCGCTGCGCCGGCGTCTGCAGGCGGAAACGCTCGCTGGTGCTGGTGCCGTCCTCGTCGTAATAGGTGGCCTTCAGCCATTCGCCCTTGTCATCGCGGCCGCTTTGCAACTCCATGCCGCCGCAGCGCAGCACCAGCGCGTCTTTCAGCTTCAGCGCCGCCTTCAGCATGTCGTCAGGATCGACCAGCACCTCCTGACACTGATGGCAGCGGCGTGCGGCGATGTCGTTCTCCGCGCCGCAGTGCGGGCAGCTCTTGAACCGGAAGCGGTAATCGCACTGTTCGCGGTGGCCGTCGTCGTCTTCCAGCCACCCCTGGCAGCGGCGGCCGTAGTGCTCGATAATGTCGCCGTTCTCGGTGCACTTGCCCCAGAACAGATTGGCGAAGCCGCAGGCCGGGCAGAACACCTGCACCGGCTGGCTGTCGCCGTGCGGCTTGCTGACGCCGACCTCCGGCGTAAACAGATCGTGCGGGTTGCCGGCGTAGTCGAGGATCAGACAATCTTCCTTGCCGGGCGCCAGCCGCAGCCCGCGGCCGACGATCTGCTGATACAGACTGACGGACTCGGTCGGGCGCAGGATCGCGATCAGATCGACGTGCGGCGCGTCGAAACCGGTGGTCAATACCGCGACGTTGACCAGATAGCGCAGCCGCTGCTGTTTGAACGCCTCGATCAGCGCATCGCGCTCGGCGGGTGGCGTTTCGGCGCTGACCAGCGCGGCTTCGCCGTTCGGCAGCAGGCCGTGGATTTCGCGGGCGTGTTCGACGGTGGCGGCGAAGATCATCACGCCTTTGCGATCCTCTGCGTATTCCACAATCTGGCTGATGATGTGCGGCGTGACGCGGTTTTGCCGCTTCAGCTCGCGGTTCAGATCCGCTTCGCTGAACAGGCCGTTGCTTCTGGCCTCCAGCCGGCTGAAATCGTACTGCACAATCGGCATGTCCAGCCGCTCAGGCGGCACCAGGAAGCCGTTCTTAATCATATAGCGCAGCGGCAGCTCATAGATGCAGTCGCGAAACAGGCTGGCGCCGTCGCCACGGGTGAAACCGTGGTAGTGATACTGGTAAATCCAGCCCTTGCCCAGACGATAGGGCGTGGCGGTCAACCCCAGCAGCCGCAGCTGCGGGTTGGTTTTCTGCAAATGCAGGATGATTTGTTGGTACTGGCTGTCGTCGTCATCGCTGATGCGGTGGCATTCATCGACGATCAGCAGCGAAAAGGCGCCGTTGAACAGCGGCAGGTTGCGCGCCACCGACTGCACGCTGCCGAACACCACTTTGCCGGCGCTTTCTTTTTGTTGCAGGCCGGCGGCGAAGATGTCCGCCTCCAGGCCGTAGGCGCAGTATTTGGCGTGGTTTTGCGCCACCAGTTCCTTGACGTGCGCCAACACCAGCACCCGCCCACGGGCGCGCTTCGCCAGTTCGGCGATCACCAGGCTTTTGCCGGCGCCGGTCGGCAGCACGATCAGCGCCGGTTCGGGACGCCGCCGGAAATGGTTGATGGTGGCTTCGACCGCTTCCAGTTGGTAGGGGCGTAGGGTAAAGGCCATAAATGAACGCCGTAGAGTGGAATGGGCCGCCGGGTACAGATCTTGTCGCCTCCGTTCCCACAGAAACAGCGACATTTTACGCCCCGGGCGGCCGAAAAATTTTTACTATTATGCCTTCTGCGCACGCGCGGTGCGAGAAGCGTGAAAATTACCTCTGTCGGGCAACGCGTAGTGTCGCTATACTTGTGTGACAGCAATCGCTGTTCCCCCACGCGATTTCCCCCCTGAACCTGCTATTTGCACCCGGTGCAACGGCGGGCGTCATATTTTGGCAATACGATCAATGCGATCATAACAACGACAGGCAAAGCAGATCCCATGCGATTGGACAAGTTTTTATCTCAGCAGTTAGGCATCAGCCGTGCGCTGGTCGCGCGCGAACTTCGGGCTAAACGCGTCACCGTGGACGGTGAGGTGGTGAAGAGCGGGGCGATTAAACTGACCCCGGAGCAAGAAGTGGCGTTCGACGGCAATCCGCTGCAGCAGCAGAACGGCCCGCGCTATTTCATGCTCAACAAACCGCAGGGCTACGTCTGCTCTACCGACGATCCCGATCATCCGACGGTGCTGTATTTCCTCGATGAGCCGGTCGCGTACAAGCTGCACGCCGCCGGGCGGCTGGATATCGACACCACCGGGCTGGTGCTGATGACCGACGACGGTCAATGGTCGCACCGCGTCACGTCGCCGCGCCACCACTGCGAGAAAACCTATTTGGTCACGCTGGAGCACCCGTTGGCGGAAGACACTGCGCAGCGTTTCGCTGAAGGGGTGCAACTGCACAACGAGAAAGATCTGACGCGGCCGGCGACGCTGGAGCAGGTCGACGAGCACGTGGTGCGCCTGACCATCAGCGAAGGGCGCTACCACCAGGTGAAGCGGATGTTCGCCGCCGTCGGTAACCGGGTGATCGCGTTGCACCGCGAGCGCATCGGCGCCATCGCGCTGGATGACGATCTGGCGCCGGGCGAATACCGCCCATTGACGGAAGAAGAGATCGCCAGCGTGGGCGCGCCGCACCTGCAGGACTGATAACCGATCATTGATTGCGGCCGATTAAGGAGTCGTGGAACGTGCAACAGAACCGAACCTCTCATCTCGGTTTGATTTTCATTCTGGGCCTGTTGTCCATGTTGATGCCGTTGGCCATCGACATGTACCTGCCCAGCATGCCGGTGATCGCCGCCCAGTTTGGCGTCGAGTCCGGCAGCGTGCAGATGACGCTCAGCGCCTATATGCTCGGCTTCGCCTTCGGGCAGCTGTTCTATGGGCCGATGTCGGACAGCATCGGCCGCAAGCCGGTGATCCTGTGGGGAACGCTGATCTTCGCCATCGCCGGCTGCGCCTGTGCCATGGCGCAGTCTATCGATCAGTTGATCGGGCTGCGTTTCCTGCACGGTTTGGCGGCGGCGGCCGCCAGCGTGGTGATCAACGCCCTGATGCGCGATATGTTCACCAAGGATGAGTTCTCGCGCATGATGTCGTTCGTCATTCTGGTGATGACCATTGCGCCGCTGCTGGCGCCGATGATCGGCGGTGCGCTGTTGCTGTGGTTCAGCTGGCACGCCATCTTCTGGACCATGGGCGCCGCGGCGCTGATCGGTTCGCTGCTGGTAGCCTTGTTCATCAAGGAGACGTTGCCGAAAGAGCGGCGACAACGGTTCCACCTGCGCACCACGCTGGGCAACTTCGGTTCGCTGTTCCGCCATAAGCGGGTGCTGAGTTATATGTTGGCCAGCGCCTTCTCGTTTGCGGGCATGTTCTCGTTCCTCAGCGCCGGGCCGTTCGTCTACATCGAACTGAACCACGTTTCGCCGCAGCATTTCGGTTACTATTTTGCGCTGAACATCGTCTTCCTGTTCCTGACGACGCTGATCAACAGCCGCAACGTGCGGCGCTTCGGTGCGGTCAAGATGTTCAAGCTGGGGCTGCTGGTACAGCTGGCGATGGGGCTGTGGCTGATGGCGGTGAGCACCGTGGGCCTGGGATTCTGGGCGCTGGTGATCGGCGTTGCGGTCTATCTGGGGTGCATCGCGATGATCTCCTCCAACGCCATGGCGGTGATCCTGGATGATTTTCCGCATATGGCGGGCACCGCTTCTTCCCTGGCCGGCACGTTGCGCTTCAGCATCGGTGCGCTGGTGGGGGCGGTGCTGTCGATGGCGCCGGGCAAAAGCGCTTGGCCAATGGTCACCTCGATGGCGCTGTGCAGCATCGTGGCGGTGCTGTTCTATGTTTACGCCAGCCGGCCGCGCGATCGCGCAGCCTGATGTTCTCCCGATGCGGGGCGTGTCGCTCCGCATCGTCACGGGGTTGCGCCCTGCCATTTCAGGGAGCAACCGGCAATGAAAAATTTGTTGCTAAATATACGCAAGCTAATTAATTGGCCGTTTTCCCATCTGTGTGCTTTTTGTTAAAAAAATCCGCCAGCGTGCCGCCCAATATTCCCCGAGTAGCGCGGCGCGCTGTTGGCTGAGCAGCGCGGGGGGTTTGTATTAGGGTTGATGTAAATCAAGGTATTAGCAACAGTGCCTGCGCTAACGTGACGGGTAAGATGTTTCTTCATTGTAAAAATATGGCGACGAAAAAGTAGTCGCATTGCAAGAAAAAAGAGTTGAGATCGCTGCGGGAAAGGGTTACATATAACGCAAAAATGCGAGCTGAGTCGCAAAATGCCGTGAAATAACACCGCACGGCGCGCCAAAAAGTGGCACGGCATCGGCAAGCACGGGGTCAGGTTAATGGCTTGCGGCAAAATTTACATTTAAATAACATTTGTGCGCGGCAGAGTCGGGAGTCAACGGCTATAACTTAGTAACCCTGTCAGGTAAAAGTGTTTCACCTTTTCAAACTAGGGATTTCATGTGGAGAGTATCCAACTTTCGGTAGTGCATCGCTTGCCGCAAAGTTATCGTTGGCTATCCGGTTTCACCGGCGTGAAGGTCGAACCGATTCCGTTTAACGGAATAGACGAAGATAACAACCTGATTGGGCTGAAGTTGCTCAGCCATGAAGGAGCCGAGGCCTGGCAGGTCATGCAACAGCTCAATCTGTCGTTGCAGGAGATTCAGGTCGACTGTGCGATCGTCGAATGGGAAGGGGAACCTTGCCTGTTCGTGCAGCGCAGCGACGAGAGCGCCACCATGTGCCGCCTGAAAAACGTCGGTGCCGCGATCGCCGAACCGCTCAGCGCGCAATACCCCTTCTGAATTCGCCGCTAATCCGCCAACTGCAGCAGTTGACGGGTATAGTCGGCCGCGGGCGCCGCGAAAATCGCCCGGCAGTCTCCCTGTTCAACCACTTCCCCCTGTCGCAGTACGATGACCTGATGACATAGCGAACGCACCACCTGCAGGTCATGGCTGATGAACAGATATGCCAACCGATGGCGTTGCTGCAGCGATTTCAGCAGCGTCAGGATCTGCGCCTGCACCGATTTATCCAGTGAAGAGGTCGGCTCGTCGAGGATCAGCAGCTGCGGCTGCAGGATCAGCGCGCGCGCGATGGCGATGCGCTGGCGTTGGCCGCCGGAGAACTCGGTGGGATAGCGGTGGCGAAGCTGCGGATCCAGGCCGACTTCCCGCAACACCTCGATCACGCGTTGTTCCCGCTGCTCGGGGCTAAGTCGCTGGTGCACCTCCAGCCCCTCGGCGATGATCTGCTGCACGCTCAGGCGCGGATTCAGTGCGGAATAAGGATCCTGGAAGACGATTTGCATTCGGCTGCGGTAGGGCAGCATCTGTTTCATCGTGAGCGGGTGCAGCGGTTCGCCGTCGAACCAGATGGCGCCCTGCGAGGCCAGCAGACGCAATAGCGCAAGCCCGGTGGTGCTTTTACCCGAGCCGGATTCTCCCACCAGCCCGACGCTTTCCCCGGCGCGCAGCTCGAAACTCAATGATTTCAATGCATAATGATAATCCACCGTGCGGCGCAGCAGGCCACGCCGAATGGGGAAGCGCACCTGCAGATCTTCCACCTTGAGCAGCGGCCGCTCGTCACCGGAGCGCGCGTTGGCCGCGGCAGGCAACGGCAGCGGCTCACCGACGTCTTCGGCGGCCAGCAGCTGCTGCGTGTAGGGATGCTGCGGCCGGCTGAACAGCTGCGCGCGGCCGTTTTGCTCTACGCAGCGCCCCTGGCGCATCACCGCCACGTTGTCCGCCAGGCGGCGCACGATATTCAGATTATGGGTGATGAACAGCAACCCCATGCCCATCTCTTGCTTCAGCTCTTGCAGCAGCGTCAGGATCTGCGCCTGGATAGTCACGTCGAGCGCGGTGGTGGGCTCGTCGGCGATCAGCAGTTTCGGGCGGGTCAACACCGCCATGGCGATCATCACCCGCTGGCGTTCGCCGCCGGACAGCTGATGCGGGTAATCCTGCAGCCGGCTCTTGGCCTGACGGATGCCGACGCGCTCCAGGCATTCGACGATCTCTGCGCGCGCGGCTTCGCGCCGCAGGCCGCGGTGCAGCATCAGCACTTCCGCCAGTTGCTTCTCGATGGTGTGCAGCGGATTGAGCGACACCATCGGTTCCTGAAAGATCATCGCGATCTGATTGCCGCGCACCTTGCGCAGTGCAGCTTCCGGCGCATGCAACAACGACTCGCCGTTGAACAGAATATCGCCGGCAGGGTAAACCACCGGCGGCGCGGGCAGCAGACGCAGTATCGACAGGGCGGTGACGCTTTTGCCGGAGCCGGATTCCCCTACCAGCGCCAGCGTTTCCGCCGGCGCTATTTGCAGCGAGAGTTCGTTGACCACCGGCGTGACGGTGTCGCCCTGGCGGAAGGCGATGCTGAGATCCTGAATAGCGAGCAAAGGAGTGGCCATATCAATGCGCCTTGCTGGGGTCAAAGGCGTCGCGCACCGCTTCGCCGATAAAGATTAATAACGACAGCAGCACTGCCAATACCAGGAAGGCGGTGATGCCGAGCCACGGCGCCTGCAGATTGTTTTTGCCTTGCAGCAGCAATTCGCCGAGCGACGGCGAGCCTATCGGCAGACCGAAACCGAGGAAATCGAGCGACGTCAGGGTGGTGATCGAGCCGCAGAGGATAAACGGCAGGAAGGTCAGCGTCGCCACCATGGCGTTGGGCAGCATATGGCGGGACATGATTACCCGATCCGGCACGCCCATGGCGCGCGCGGCGCGGATATAGTCAAAATTGCGGGTGCGCAGGAATTCGGCGCGCACCACGCCCACCAGGCTCATCCAGCCGAACAGGATGGTGATGCCGAGCAGCCACCAGAAATTGGGCTGGACGATGCTCGACAGCAGAATGATCAGAAACAGCGTCGGCATGCCCGACCACACTTCGATAAAGCGTTGCCCCCACAGATCGAAACGCCCGCCGTAATACCCCTGCGTCGCGCCGACGCACACGCCGATCAGGCTGGAAAACAGCGTCAGCGCCAGGCCGAAAAGCATCGAAATGCGAAAACCGTACAGCACCCGGGCTAGCACGTCGCCGCCGTTACTGTCGGTGCCCAGCAGGTTGTGCCGCGAAGGCGGCGAAGGGAAGGGCACCTCGGTGGCGAAGTTGATGGTGTCGTAACTGAAGCGGATCGGTGCCCAGACCGCCCAGCCGTGCCGTTCGATCTGCCGCTGCACGAACGGATCCTGATAGTCGGCTTCGGTATTCAGTTCGCCGCCGAAGGCGGTTTCGCTGTAGCTAATCATAAACGGCAGGTACAACCGGCCTTCATAACGCACCAACAGCGGTTTGTCGTTGGCGATCAGATCGGCGGCCAGGCTCAGGGTGAATAGCACCAAAAAGATCCACAGCGACCAGTAGCCGCGGCGGTTGCGGCGAAAACGCGCCCAGCGCGCCTGGTTGATCGGGCTAAGGCGGCTCATTGGCGGGCCTCGAAGTCAATGCGCGGATCGACCAGGGTGTAGGTGATATCGCTGAGGATATTCAACAGCAGGCCGATCAGGGTGAAGATATACAGCGTGCCGAACATCACCGGGTAGTCGCGCTGCAGCGTGGCGTCGTAACCCAGCAGCCCCAGGCCGTTGAGCGAGAACATCACCTCAATCAGCAGTGAGCCGGTGAAGAACATGCTGATAAAGGTGGCTGGAAAACCGGCGATCACCAGCAGCATGGCGTTGCGGAACACGTGGCGGTACAAGATTTTTTTCTCGTCCAGCCCTTTGGCACGGGCGGTGGTGACGTACTGTTTGCGGATCTCGTCGAGGAACGCGTTTTTGGTCAGCATGGTCAGGGTGGCGAAGCCGCCGATCACCGTCGCCAGCACCGGCAGGGTGATATGCCACAGATAGTCGGCGATCTTCGCCGGCCATGAGAGGGTGTCGAAGTTGCTCGATACCAGGCCGCGCAGCGGGAACCAGTCCAGGTAGCTGCCGCCGGCGAACAGCACGATCATCAGAATGGCGAACAGAAAAGCCGGAATGGCGTAGCCGATGATAATCAGCGTGCTGCTCCAGGTATCGAACGCGCTGCCGTTGTGGACGGCCTTGCGGATGCCGAGCGGGATCGACACCAGATAGATGATCAGCGTGCTCCAGAGGCCCAACGTGATGGAGACCGGCAGGCTCTGGCCGATCAGCTGCATCACCGAAGCGCCGCGAAACAGGCTGTCGCCGAAGTCGAAGCGCATATAGTTCCACAGCATGGTGAAGTAGCGCTCGTGCAGCGGTTTGTCGAAACCGTAACGTTGGGTGATCTCGGCGATCACCTCCGGATCCAGGCCGCGCGAACCGCGATATTGGCCGTCGCCAGCCGCGATGCCCGTCCGGGCGTGGCCCAGGCCTTCGCCGACACCGCCGCTGCCAAACCCGCTGCCGTGCCCGAGCTCGATGGCGGCGATGGCCTGATCGACCGGACCGCCGGGGGCGATTTGCACGATAAAAAAGTTGATGGTGATGATCGCCCACAGCGTGGGGATCACCAATAACAGTCTGCGTATCAGATAGGCCGCCATTCCGACTCCTTATTGCCGCTGAGCCGGTAAGCGCGCCGCCTTGTTGACGTCGTACCACCAGTTGTCGAAGCCGATCGCATAGGCCGGGCGAATCGACGGCGTGGAGAATTTGTCCCAATAGGCGTAGCGGTCGTGGTTGGAGTACCACATCGGCAGCATGTAGTTGTTCCAGGTCAGCACCCGGTCTAGCGCGCGGCCGAGCGGCAAGAGGGCTTTTTCGTCGCCCTGATGGGCGGCGATTTGCCTGACCAGGCTGTCGACCGCCGGATCTTTGACGCCGGGGGTGTTATAGCTGGAATCAATGTACTGCGAATCCCACAGAATTTGCAGATCGGCGCTGGGGAACGGCATCGCCATATACACCGTCGACATCATGTCGAAATCGCGCTCGCGCATGCGGCGGGTGTACTGAGAGGCGTCAATCTCGCGGATTTGCATATCGATGCCCAACCGTTGCAGGTTGTGGCGGAACGGCAGCACGTACTGGAAGTTGCTGCCGCTCAGCAACATCAGTTCAAAGGTGAACGGCTGGCCGGTTTTGGCGTTGACCAGCTTTTGATTTTTGACCACCCAACCGGCTTCTTTCAGCAGTTGGGTCGCCTTCAGCAGGTTTTGTCGATCGTTGCCGCTACCGTCGGAGGCGGGCGGTTGGTAGATGCTGGTAAATACCTCCGGCGGTATCTGGCCCTTGAGCGGTGCCAGCAAGGCCAGTTCAGCGGCGTCCGGGTAGCCGCGGGCGGCGTAGGCGGTGTTTTGGAAATAGCTGTCGGCGCGCTGATAGGCGTTGTAATACAGCGCCTTGTTCATCCAGTTAAAATCGAAAGCCAGGCCGATCGCTTCCCGTATCCGACGATCGGCGAACAGCGGTTTTTGCAGATTGAACGCCAGCCAGCGGGTATTCTGCGCCGCCTGGTTGGTCTCGTCTTGCTTGATGATGTAGTTGCGCGCGAAGTTGCCGCCCTGATATTGGGTGGCCCAGCTTTTGGGCGACGGCTCGATGCGGAAATCGTAAGCGCCGGCCTTGAAGGCTTCCAGTGATACCTTATCGTCCAGGTAATAATCGTAACGAATGCTGTCGAAGTTGTAGCGGCCGCGGTTCACCGGCAGATTGGCGGCCCAGTAGTCGCGCACCCGCTGATAGATGATGTACTGGCCGAGGCGGTAATCGCCGATTTTATACGGGCCGCTGGCGAGCGGCGGGGTGCTGAGCGGTTCGTTGAGCTTATGGTTTTTCCAGAAGCTTTCCGGCAATACGCGCAGGCTGAGCAGACTGAGGATTTGCTCACGGTTCGCCTTAGGCAGCTCGATGCGCACCGTCAGCCGGGAAATGGCCTTGACCGTGACGCCTTTGTAATAGGAGCGAAACTGCGGCACGCCTTCGGCCATGAATTTATTGAAGGTAAAGGCCACGTCGGCGGCGGTGATCGGGCTGCCGTCCTGGAAGCGGGCGCGGGCGTTGATATCCAATTCCATCCAGCGCATGTCGGCCGGGAAACGGGCCGATTCGGCAATCAGCGGGTAATAGCTGCCGGGTTCGTCGTCGGAGTTGGTGAACAGCGTATCGTACAGCTCCATCGTGCGCTCGCCGGGCACGCCGCGGGTAGCGAAGCGGTTGAAGTTATCGTAGGTGCCGATGGCCGCCAGCCGCACGTCGCCGCCCTTGGGCGCCGCCGGGTTGACGTAGTCGAAATGGCTGAAGTCGGTGGCGTATTTCGGTTCACCGAGAAGGGCGAAAGCGTAGCTTTCGTTGAGGGCTTCGGCCCGCAGACCGAAGCTCAGTGCCGAGAGCACCAGAGCAGCGAAAATGCGCACGGACATCAGACGGTAAGCTCCTGCTGTGGAATAAAGTACAGCCTGCGCCCAGCATAACATTCTTCGGGCGGGCGCAGGGTAAAGATGCTTAAAGATTAACTATTTTTTTCCTGATAATCAAAGACCTGATGAGCATTGCAGTAAGCGACGAAATCATCGATGCTCAGCGGCTTGCTGAAGTAGTACCCCTGCATGAAGTTGACGCCGTGCTCTTGCAGGAACTGCATCTGCTCGGCGGTTTCCACGCCCTCGGCCACCGTCAGCATTTTCAGCTTTTTCGCCAGCGAGATCACCGCATCCAGCACCGGCGCGGTGACCGTATCCTGGCCGATGGTGTTGACGAAGCCACGGTCAATCTTCAGATAATCCATGGTGAAGCGCTCAAGATAGATCAACGCGCTGTGCCCGGTGCCAAAATCGTCCACTGCGATCTCGATGCCCTGTTTGTGCAGCCAGTCAAACTCCGCCAGCGCGCTCTCTTCTTCCACCATGCCGCGTTCGGTGATTTCAAACACCAGCGTAAAGTAATCGCCCGGCAGCTGCGTCAACAGTTCATACACGTCCTGGTGGAACGACGGCGCGCTGAGGTGGGCGGGGGAAATGTTGAGGCCAACTTTACCTCCCCGTGGCAGCGCTTTGGCGAGCTGTGGCACATCTTCGGCGATCAGCCTGAACAGGTGGCGGGTAAGCGGCACGATCAGCCCGTTGCTTTCGGCGTAGGGGATAAAGACATCGGGCGGAATACGGCCCTCGATCGGATGCTGCCAGCGGATCAGCGCTTCCAGCCCGCCGATGCTGTTGCTGTCGGTGTGGAACACCGGCTGGTATTCGATAAAGAACTCGTTGCGCTTGATGCCACGCAGCAGCGCGCGTTCCGGGCTTTGCCGCAGCAGCAGCATGTAGTAGCAGAGTACGCCGGTCATCAATGACAGCACCAAGCTGCCCAGCAGCGTCAGGCGAATGTCGTTGGGGGTCAGTTTCTCGTTGTAGAACAGGATGGTCAGCGGCAGATTGGGCAGCGTCAGGTTATCCGCCTTGCCCTTCGGCAGCTGATTGACCGGCATCAGGTTCGGGCTGAAAGTGGTCAGCGCGCGGTTGCCCATCACGATGGCGATGCCCGGCGCCTGTTCGTCGTGCGAGGTGAACAGCAGGTAGGGCATCAGATCGATGTCCAGCGTAGCGAGGATGCCGGTGGCCTTTTCGCCGGGATGCCGCAGCCAAACCGCAACCGCCGGTTTGTTTGGCACCATCGGCGTACCTTGCTGCAGCTTGAGATCCAGAGGCAGATCCCAGTCGATATCCTGGTAGATATTTTTCATCGGCAACATCATGTCGCCCGTGGCGGAGGAGCAATAGGCGTAACCGTCCTTCACCAACAGGAAGGTGCGTACGCCGCTGGTAAAGGCCGCCTGGTAGGTAATGTCCGACTGGCTGGAGAGGCAAGGCTTGTCCAGCAGCGGCATCATTTGCCGCATCACCGCCGTCAGATGCGAGATATAACCCAGCGTGAACTTTTGCGTGCGCGCTTCGACCTTATGTTGATATTGCGTGCGCTGGTGATTGATCAAAGAAAGCGTGACCGCGGTGAATAGCGTAAAAAATACCAGGGCGGCGACACCGCTTTTGGCCAGGCTGCGTTGTCGGTGAGACACGCTGCGGGCGAAAGCTCTTTTCAAGCCCATAACCGAGCCCTCTGCAACAGGGCGTCAGGCGTGTCGCGCAGCCAGTTAATGGATTGTGCCAGCGGCTTTTTTTTCATTTTTGCCTTTTTATCCCGTACCAACCGGCGGCGCCGTTTAAATATGCGGCGTCGCCGACAGAAATATCATGCGCATAATATCAGCGGAAACGTTTTAAATAACGCCGGGGCGCCGTTGCCGTCATCTGACGATAATAGGCGAGTTTTTCCTCGACGGTGCGATTTCCTGCCAACAGTTTATCAAAATAACGACGTGCGGCAGTGTTAAGTGGGGAACGGTGACGATAAGGCAGGGATCAATCTTGATGATACCCGCTCGACAGCCCAAAAAAAACGCCGCCCGTGGGCGGCGCTTATCGCTCGTTTGGTATTCAGGATCTTCAGGGCGTTGCGCCGTCAGCCGTTGGTCAGCACCCGGCGCGCTTCTCGATAACGTTTATTCCAATAGTTATCGGTCAGCTTGGAAATCATGACCCCACTGCTGGTGGAGGCGTGAACGAACTGATCGTTGCCTAAATAGATGCCGACATGGCGCCCGGTAGAACCGGCGCGGAACAGCACCAAATCGCCGGCGCGCAGCTTGGTGCGCTGGATTTTCTTGCCGAGATCTTCCTGTTCATAGGTTGAACGCGGTAAATCCATGCCGAACTGTTCGCGGAAGGTGCGCTGCACAAACGCCGAGCAATCGATGCCGCGCTTGGTGTCACCGCCTAAGCGGTAGCGAACGCCTTTCCAGTCCGCGTACTGATCCATAATCTTTGACTTGACGTCAACGTTGCGGACCATCGCTTCGAATTCATCCTGAGAGGCTTGCAGTAAAAGACCGTCTTTGTCATTAACTGCACGCATCTCAGTTTGTGCGTTATTCAAGTTCGAAGTGTGAGTCGAGCTGCACGCTGACAGCATAACCGCAGCGGCAATTGCAGGGACTACCCGCAAAAAATATCTCAGAAACGGTTGAGATTTGACCATTGTTGTTGTTTTCCCTTGAAGTCCTTAACGACGAAAGTCGCTATCTGAAAAATGCCAAACGAAACGAGCCTAGTCCGCACCTGTTGCATCGACAACCAGTTACCGTTGAAAACGTGCGAGAACGCACATTTTTATCGGATTTCATACTGATTCGACTTAAACCAGGCACAAACGCATCTGAGATTACCGGAACCAATAGGGGATTGCGAGCCTTTTTCCCGTCTTTTTTATATGAATTTGTGATGTAACATAATGTAAATCTTCATATAAAAAACGCCAATTGTCCGATGTATGAATCTGGCGTGAAATCAGGTTGCAAAAGCGTTAACGAACGGCGGGGAAATTTTTGCGCGCGGCGAGGGGGAGAGGACGGGAGGCGGGCGCCTCCCGGAATGAGTCATAGACACAAATTATGGTTGGCCGGGGCGGTACTTGCCGGGCAACAGGCGATTCAACCGATCGACGATCCAGTCGCTGCAAGGCGTCATCAGCACCCAGCTGGCGCCAACCAGCACTACGGACAATGAGCCGACGGCGATATCGGTAAACCAGTGGGCGCCAATCATCACGCGCGGCAATGAGAAGACCACCGTAATCAGCAGGGCGACGGCGAAGGCGCCGCGGCCGAAATAGCGCAGCATAAAGCAGGAAAAAATAATCAGCATCATGCCGTGGTCGCCGGGGAAGCTGTCGCCAGAAGCGTCCTTGGTGGGGATGCCGGTCAGCTCGCTGACGCGATGGATATTGTCAAAGGTCAGGGTGGGGCTTGGATGTTTCACCGGCAGCAGGTGGCCAAGCTGGTTCAGCACCACGGCGGTCAGCAGCATCACCACGCCGGTGATCACCAGGCGGCGGCGGCCGGCGGCGTCCTGCTTCAGATAGAAGTACAGATACAGCAGCCCCATGGCGAGCAGCGAGATCGCGTCGAACGCGCGGTTGTTGGTGATGGCGACCAGATGCAAAAACGCCGGGTCGGTGGCCAGATGGCGGTTAAAGAAGAAGAAGATCGCCGAATCCAGGGTAAACCAGCCGCCGTGATTGGCCGGCAGGAACCAGGACAGAAACAGCGCAACGCCCAGTAAATTGAAGAAGAGAATGAAGGGTAAATTGCGGCGTGTCATGACATAACCTGTTGGAAAAATGAAAACGAAATAAAACCCGGCTACCCTGCGGCAACCGGGGGGCAACGGTACGGGGTCTAACTTAAACGAATCTTAAACAAGGCGGATTGCAGGGCATTCCAATCGGCATTTTCGCTGTGGATAAGCTCAATTCGGCTGTCGAGCGGCGCGACCGGGCGGGTTTCGATGTTGAGATCCTGCCCCTGACGATTGATCAGCAATGTGCCTTCGGGGATGCGCACCACGCCTTTGGCGCGTTCGACCGGCGCGAGTCGCACCCATTCCATGAAACCGACGGTGTCGAACCGGGTATCGCCGTCAAAAATCCAGCCGCAGCTGGTGAAGCCTTGCCCTTCATTCAACGCTCGCCGCCAGCGGGCGTGCTCCGGTAGCCGCAGCGCCGCCAGCCCCTGCTTTTTCGCCTGACCATGATGATGCTGCGCGTCCGGCAATTCTGTACGATTCGTGCGCGGAAGTGACAACAGCGCGACATCCGCTTCGCCTTGCACGATGGCGTAGCAGGGCCGTTGCAGCGGGTCTTGCGCCTTCCAGGCCTCCAGCGCCAGCCTGTCTTCCGGCCGGTAGGTATCGCTTTTGCTGGCCAAAATAATATCGGCCGCGGCCAGCTGATCGCGGAAGTTTTCGTTGTCGCGGTAGCGGGGTTGGCTGAGCTGGCGGGCATCCAGCAGGCACAGGGTAGCCTGCAGATCGATCCAGCCGGCATAGCTCTCCTGGGTCAGCAGCGACAGGATTTGTTTCGGATGCCCGAGCCCGGTCGGCTCGATCAGCAGCCGGTCCGGTTTGGCCTGCTGCAACAGTATATTCAGGCCCACCTGCATCGGCAGGCCGTTGACGCAGCACATGCAGCCACCGGGGATCTCTTTGAGCACCGCGCCGCTGTCCGCCAGCAGCGCGCCGTCGATGCCGATCTCGCCGAACTCATTGACCAATACCGCCCAGCGTTCATGTTCGGGCTTATGAGCCAGCAAATGGCGGATAGCGGTGGTTTTGCCGCTGCCGAGGAAACCGGTAATCAAATTGGTTTTGGTCATTAATCATTCCTGGCGCAAAAATTAACCTGCTTAATAAATGAGTTACGCAGCCGTATCGGTGAAACGACCGCGATTTAATTTGTGCTCTATCTCGCAAATTTTGCACGTCACCCTGCGCTTTTCAACCGATAAAATCCACCTTTCTTTGCAAGAAAATTCTTAGATAAAACCCTGTATTAGATACGGTTAACTTTTGTTAGTAGCTTGTTTTTACATTGTTAATGACGCGATTAACGATCAAATCCTGTCCCTTTCCTTGCGATTATTCCTAACAAGATCCTCTATGGTTAAATTGGCTTAACTAAAAATGAGGTTGCCATGAATACCTTTCGGTTATTTTTGATCGTAGGAATGTTGTTTTCATGGACGGCAGTGAGTCATGCAGGCGTGGCCGGTGGGGTAATTCGCTTCGTCGGTTCTATCGTTGAAAGTCCTTGCACGGTCAAGATTGCAGATTCTAAGGCGAATACGCAATGTTACCGCAACGGCCAGCGTTATCAGGCCCAGCAAGCGTTGTCAGGTTTTGATGCTACACGCAAAGAACTTCCGCTAAATCTAGGCACAACCGAAATGAAGTGGGTGGACCAACAGAAGAAACTCGCTGTTATGACGGTCGTTTATCGTTAAGTCGTTCCGCCATGCCGGCGTAACGTTACGCCGGCATGGTTATTCTCGGCCCTGCAGGCTCCTCACCGCATCACCCACTCCTTCACCGTTTCACGCGCGCCGCGATCGCGCAGCGACAAATAGGCTTGCGTCACCGCGTCGGTAAATGCCGCATGCGCCGCCAGCGCTTCGCCGAATACCGATTTCAACGCCAACAGCGCCGCTACGCGCCGCCGATCGTCCGGCGTTGCGGCGATCGTCTGCTTCAGCACGTCTGCCAGCGGATCGCGAATGTCGATCGGCTCACCGGCGTCATCGACGCCGCCGACGTAACGCATCCAGCCCGCCACGCCCAGCGCCAGCCCGCTATAGTCGCCACCGTGCCGCAGATGCCAGCGCACGGCGTCCAGCAGGCGCTGCGGCAGCTTTTGCGTGCCGTCCATGGCGATCTGCCAGGTGAGGTGTTGCAGCGCCGGATTGCTGAAGCGCGCGATGAGCTGCGCGGCGTAGTCGGGCAGGCTGATGCCGGTGACGCTCAGCGTCGGCGCCTGTTCGTCCAGCATCAACCGCAGGGCGGCGCGGCGGTAGTGCTCATCCGCCATGCACTCGTTGATATAGCGGTAGCCGCCCAGGTAGCCTAAGTAAGCCAGGAACGAGTGGCTGCCGTTCAGCATGCGCAGTTTCATGTGTTCAAACGGCAGCACATCGCTGACCAACTGGGCGCCGGCCAGCTCCCACGCCGGGCGTCCGGCGGTGAAGTTGTCTTCCACTACCCATTGAATGAAGGGCTCACAGGCGATGGCGCATTCGTCGCGCACGCCGCCCAGCGCGGCGGCGATCTCATCCAGCGTGGCCGGCGTGGCGGCCGGCACGATGCGATCCACCATGGTGCAGGGGAAGGTGGCGGCGGTGGCGATCCAGTCGGCGAGCGACGGATCCCGCGCCTGCGCCAGATCGAGCACCGCCCGGCGCAACACGTGGCCGTTCTCCGGAATATTGTCGCAGGAGAGCAGGGAGAAGGCGGGCAGGCCGCGTTCGCGCCGCAACCGCAGCGCTTCCACCAAAATGCCGGGCGCGGTCTGCGGCTGATGCGGCCACGCCAGATCGGCGACGATCCCCGAATGCTGTCGATCCAACCGTCCGCTGCCGGGTTCGATGCAGTAGCCTTTTTCGGTGATGGTCATCGAGACGATCGCCACCTGCGGTTCGGCCAGCTTCTCCAGCACCGCGGCGATGCCCTCCAGCTTGCGGTGCAGGCTCTCATGCACCGCGCCGACCACGATGGCCTGATGGCCGTCCGCGCCTTTCTCCAGCACGCTGTACAGATGATCCTGTTGCCGCAGCGCCTCAAACAGCGGCACGCCGCCGGAAAGACTGATCTCGCAAATGCCCCAGTCGCCGCCGTGGGCGTTCAGCACCCGATCGGTCAGCAGCGCTTGATGCGCGCGGTGGAACGCGCCGAAGCCAAGGTGCACGATGCGGCTGCGCAGGGCCCGGCGGTCATAGCCCGGCTGCCGGACGGCGCCGGGCAGCGGGGTGTTGGCGATCGTTTTCATCTCATCTCCAAAGCGTGTAAGACAGCTGGCGGGCCACTTGCGCCAAGTTAGCAGACCAGTTTTCTGCCACATAGACAGGGTGGCGCCGGCGATAAAAAACTGCGACCAGTGTAAGGATGTCGGCCGGTTAAAGGAATTGGTCAGTCCAAAATAAGCCAGAAGCGTGAAGTGGATCAACCAATGAGGGGTTCGGTTTTGACAGCGCGTGGCGAAAGAGTAAGTTAAAGATAACTGACATCTAAATTAAACTGGTATAACAGCATTGCGGTGCGAGACAGGCATAAGGACAATACATGGAACAAACATGGCGTTGGTATGGCCCGAACGATCCGGTTTCTTTGGACGACGTGCGTCAGGCCGGGGCGACCGGGGTGGTGACGGCGCTGCATCATATCGCGAACGGCGAAGTCTGGCCGATCGACGAGATCCGCGCGCGACAGGCGCTGTTGGCGGAAAAGGGGCTGGTGTGGTCGGTGGTGGAGAGCGTGCCGGTACATGAGGAAATCAAAACTCACAGCGGTGACTGGCAGCGGCATATCGCCCATTACCAGCAGACGCTGCGCAACCTGGCGGCCTGCGGCATCGATACCGTCTGCTACAACTTCATGCCGATCCTCGATTGGACGCGCACCGATCTGGCCTATTCGCTGCCGGACGGCGCCAAAGCGCTGCGTTTCGATCAGATCGCCTTCGCCGCGTTCGAGCTGCATATCCTGCAGCGCGCCGGCGCCGAGGCCGACTATACGCCGCAAGAGCGCAGTCAGGCGGCAGCCTATTTCGCCGCCATGAGCGAGGAGGAGAAAGCCACGCTGACGGGCAATATCATCGCCGGGCTGCCTGGGGCGGAAGAAGGTTATACGCTGGAGCAGTTCCGCCGCCGCCTGGCGGAATACGACGGCATCGACAAGGCGCAGCTGCGCGAAAACATGGCGGTCTTTCTGCGCGCCATCGTGCCGGTGGCGGAAGAGGCCGGCATCCGGCTGGCGGTGCATCCCGACGATCCGCCGCGGCCGATCCTCGGCCTGCCGCGCATCGTCTCCACGATTGAAGACATGCAATGGCTGAAGCAGACCGTCGACAGCATTCATAACGGCTTCACCCTGTGCACCGGTTCCTACGGCGTGCGCGCCGACAACGATCTGGTGCGGATGATTGAAACCTTCGGCGATCGCATTCACTTTACCCACCTGCGCGCCACCTGCCGCGAGGAAAACCCGAAAAGCTTCCACGAGGGGGCGCATCTGCAGGGCGATGTGGACATGGTGGCGGTGATCGAAGCGATCCTGAACGAAGAACTGCGTCGGCAGCGGGCGGGCGATCGGCGGCCGATCCCGATGCGCCCCGATCATGGGCATCAGATGCTGGACGATTTGAAAAAGAAAACCAATCCGGGCTATTCGGCCATCGGGCGGTTGAAAGGGCTGGCGGAGCTGCGCGGCGTCGAGCTGGCGCTCAAGCGGCGCTTTTTCCCGGAATTACCGTAGCGGAAAATGAAACGGGGCCGAGCATCGGCCCCGCTGGCGCGACTAGTCGGCGCGGCTCATGTAGCGGCGTTCGGCGATATGAATGCGGATCTTGTCGCCGGCGCTGAGGTATTCCGGCACATGGATCACCAGACCGGTCGCCATGGTGGCCGGTTTGTTGCGGGCGCTGGCGGAAGCGCCTTTGATGCCCGGCGCGGTCTCGACGATTTCCATATCCACGGTCTGCGGCAGCTCCAGCGCCAGCACCTGGCCATCCAGCGTCAGCACCTGCATGCCCGGCAGGCCGCCTTCCGGAATGAACAGCAGCTCGTCTTCGATCTGGTCTTTCTTGAAGATGTACGGCGTGTAATCTTCGTCATCCATGAACACGTATTCTTCGCCGTCGATATAGGAGAAGTTCACCTTGCGGCGCGACAGGGAAATGGTGTCCAGGATATCGTCGCCCTTGAAGCGTTCTTCCACTTTCAGGCCGGTGCGCACGTCGGAGAAGCGCATTTTGTACAGGGTGCTGGCGCCGCGGGCGCTCGGGCTCTGCACGTCGATATCTTTTACCAGCAGCAGCTTGCCGTTGTAGCTGATCGCCATGCCGCGCTTAATTTCGTTAGCTCTTGCCATTTCAATTCATCCGCAATGAAGAGTATTAGAGAAGTTGCGACAAGGTACTCGCGCCGCCGATTTCAGGCAATAGCCCGGCGTAAAAACAGTGCGGGAAAGGGAGAGCAGGCGCTCTCCCTTCGAGGATTACCGGAAGACCGGCAGCAGGCCGAACAGCGACAGAATATGCGCGGCGGCGTTGATCAACCCGAACAGGATGACGAACAGGATCACGCCGTTGCCGCCCGGTGCGCGGTAACCGGCCTGCGGATAGCGGCGGCGGCTGGCGCGCGCCATCAGCGCCGGCACGATCACCGCCCAGATGGTGGCCGCCAGCCCGGCGAAGCCGATGGCGTACAGGAAACCGTTCGGGAACAGCAGCGCGGCCAGGGTCGGTGGCACAAAGGTCACCAGCGCGGTCTTGCTGCGCCCGACGGCGTCGTCCTTGAACTTGCAGAAGTCCGCCAGGTAGTCGAACAGGCCCAGCGACACGCCGAGGAACGAGCTGGCCAGCGCCATATAGGAGAAGGCGTTCAGCAGTTGGCTGACGGTTTGGCTGCTGGAGACGTTGCCCATTTGCTTGAGCAGGCTGCCGATGTTGCCGCCCTCGGCGATCACCTGCTTAAAGGCGTCGCGCGCGATATTGCCCTGAATCACATACTGCCACAGGATGTAGATAGCCAATGCCAACAGGGTGCCGTACACCAGGCTGCGCACCACGGAGCCGCTGTCCTTGTGGTAGTACTTCACCAGCCCGGGAATGTTGCCGTGGTAGCCGAACGAGGTCAGCAGGTAAGGCAACGCCGCCAGGGCGTAAGGCAGATAGCTGGCCTGGTCATCGCCGGTATTGAACAGCACCGCAGGCTGCACGTGGGTAAACATGTCGCCCACCGACATCACGAAGGTGATCACCATACCGCCGATCAGAATGGTGCTCAGGCGGTCGACCGCGCGGGTGGAGAGCCAGACGATAAACGCCACGACCAGCGCGAACACCAGGCCGGCGGTGGTCTGGCCGACGCCGACGATGCCCTCCAGCGTGTGCGCGATGATCGAGCCGCCGGCGGAGATATAGGCGTAGGTCAGGATGTACAGCACGAACGCCACCGACAGGCCGTTCACGGCGTTCCAGCCCTTACCCAGCAGATCCTTGACCATGGTGTTGAAGCTGGCGCCGCTCGGGTAGTGCAGCGTGGCTTCGAGGATCATCAGGCCGGAAAGCAGCATGCAGGCCCAGGTATACACCAGCAGCGCGACGGAGCCGCTGAACCAGACACCGGAAGTGACGATCGGAATGGAAAACATGCCGGCGCCAACGGCGGTTCCGGCAATGATCATCGCGCCGCCGAGGACGGAAGGGCGGGCCAGCTTCTGGATGGTGTCCGTAGACATGCGTGCTCCTGAGGGAAGAGGTTCTTTTGTACTAGCTCAATGGTACATGTGTGTATGGCGCATGTAAAGCGTGGGAATTGCACGCTTCACGCGTTTTTGTCTTTAAATTGCGGCTTTTTGGGCGTTTATTCGCCATGCGGTGAATCGGCCGGGGTAAGAGGGTTGCGGGACGAGTGTAAAGATCGCCAAGGCGCAGGGATTCTGCTGGCGGCCACCGCACGCGGCTGCTATTGTCGCGCTTCTTTTCCCCAGCCCGCCAGGAGTAGCGCTGATGGACTGTCGCAGCGACTGCGGCGCCTGCTGTATCGCGCCGTCAATATCCAGCCCGATCCCCGGCATGCCAAACGGCAAGCCCGCCAATACCCGCTGCATTCATCTGGATGAACGGCTGCGCTGCGGCCTGTTTCATTCGCCGTTGCGGCCGAAGGTGTGCGGCAGCCTGCAGCCGAGCCGCGACATGTGCCACGATCACCGCGATCAGGCGCTGATTTATCTCGCCAGGCTGGAAGCGGACACCGCGCCTTAAGCGTCTTTCAACCGCCACAGACACAGCGTCGCGCCTGCCGCCATCGCCAGCGCGGCGTAAAACACCGCATGGTAGCTCCAGATTTCCGCCACCGCGCCGGCGAGGGCGCCGGCGATGATCCAACCCACCCGAATGGTATTGGTGAACAGCGTGGTGGCCGTGCCGGCCTGACCGGGCATCAAATCCTGGAAATAGAGCATGCCTATCCCCGCCAGCACGCCGATAAACGCCGCATTCAGCAGCTGCAGAGCGATGAGTTGCCCACTGCCGGTGATAAGCAGCAGACCAGCGTAGAACAGCACGCCGGCGGCCACCGCCACGCGCATCAGGAAACGCTTGCCGCAGCGTTTCGCCGCCAGCCCGGCGAGCAGCATGATCGGGATCTCCAGCCCGGCGGCGGCGCCCATCAATATCCCGGCCAGCCGCTCCGGCAGCCGCAGTTCGTGCACTACATACAGCGGCATAGTGATCAGGTACATGCTGTTGGCGGTCCACATCAGGGTGCAGGCGGCGAACAGCAGCAGCGCATCGCGGCGATGCTGCCGCGGCGCGGCCAGCGGGGCGCCCGTCGCCACGGCTTTCGGCATCGAAGGCAACCGCTGCCACACCAGCAGGCCGCACAACACAAAGGCCGCCGCGCCCGCCAGATACAGGGTCTTGAAGCCGAATCCCAGCGCCAGCGCGAAGGCGATCGGCGGGCCGATTACCCAGGCGAGCGAGACCTGGGCGCGCATGATAGAGGTGAACATCACCGCCTCGCGCCCGGTGCGATCGGCGTGTTCGCGTGCCAGCGCGAACATTTGCGGGTTAGCGGTGGAGCCGAAGCTGGTGAGCAGCACGCCGACGAGCAGCAGCAGGTAATAGTTGCGGCTCCAGGCGAACAGGGTGAACCCCAACGCGCCCAGCATGCAGCAGAGGAAGATCAGTGATTTGCGGTCGCCTTTTTTATCCGAACGGCCGGCGAGAAACTGGCTGACCAGAATGCCGATCACCGCGCTGCCGGTAAAGAATAGCCCGACCAGCGCCGGCCGCACCTTGACTTCGGTTTCCAGAAACAGGCTCAGCGTCGGGGTTTGCAACGCGCCGGCGATGCCGGTCAGGAAGGCCACCGCCAAAAAGGCCAGCGAAGTGAGATCGGGCGTGCGTCGCGTTACTGCGGATGAAGTCGGCATGGCGGTTGATAATTCGTCGAAAAAGGGAGCTCGCGCGCATCATACGCCCGTTGAAAAGAAACGCAAACCGCTATCCCTCGGCGCAGAGTCAGCGACTCTGTCGCGCGGCGACGAGGAAAACAGGGGCGCGCCGCGCCCCCTTGCTTGCCGGTAAATCAGGCGCCTTGCGGCACCGCGTGTGCGGTATTTTTCAGCGCCGGCCCCTGATATTTCTCGATCTGCAGCTGCGCCATCTGCCCGCAGTTGCCCTGCGCCAGGCTGGAAGAGCCGATGTCGAAGGTCAGGCAGTTGACGTTGCCGTTCTTGCACAGCGAGCCGGGCTGCGCCGGATCGGCCGGATCGAACCAGGCGCCTTCGCTGATGCGCACCACGCCGGGCCGCACGTCTTCGCTGACCACCGCCCCCACCAGGATCTGGCCGCGATCGTTAAACGCCCGCACCAGATCGCCGCCGGTGATGCCGCGCGGCTGCGCGTCCTGCGGGTGGATCAGGATCGCCTCACGATCCGCCACCGCGTATTTCTTGCGCAGCGGCGTATTGTCGAGCTGGGAATGCAGCCGATTGGTCGGGTGCGCGGTATTGAGCGACAGCGGATACTTGGCCGCTTCCGGCCCGCGATACCACTCGTGCGGCGGCATCCAGGTCGGGATGCCGGGGCAATCCGCATAATGCATTTTGGCGATGGCGTCGGAGTAGATTTCGATCTTGCCCGACGGCGTGCCCAGCGGGTTAAGCAGCGGGTTGTCGCGATAGTCGGCAAAGCGCACCCACTGCTTATTGGCCTCCGGCACCGGGAAACGCACGTAGTTGTTGGATTGCCAGAACATGTCGAACGGCGGCAGCGCCACCCGCGCGGCGCGCGCCTGGTTTTTCATGTCGTCGTACATGCCTTTCAGCCACTGGGTTTCGTCCTTGCCTTCGGTAAAGGCTTCCTGCACGCCCAGCCTGGCCGCCATCGCCGAGAAGATGTCGAAGTCGCTGCGCGATTCGTGCTGCGGCGGCACGCATTGATGCATCGGGAACACGTAGAGCTGCGAATAGTCGCCGCCCATTTCCAGATCGTTGCGCTCGTAGCTGGTGGTGGCCGGCAGCACGATATCGGCATGCTTGGCGGTGGCGGTCCAGTAAGGCTCGTTGACCACGATGGTGTCCGGCCGCTGCCAGGCTCTGACCAGGTTATTAGTGTCCTGATGCTGGTGGAAGGTGTTGCCGCCCGCCACATACACCATTTTCACCTCGGGGTAGGTGACCTTGGCGCCGTTGAAGTCGATGGTTTTGCCCGGATTGCTCAGGCATTCGGCGATGCGCGCCACCGGGATCGGCGCCGGCGAGTTCTTCGGCGCATTGCCGGCGGAGATGCCGGCGATGATGCCGCCCTTGGCGGTCGGGCTGCCGCCGGACGAATAGTGGTAGCTGAAGCCGAAGCCGCCGCCCGGCAGGCCGATTTGGCCGAGCATCGCCGCCACCGTCACCAACAGCCAGTGCTGCTGTTCGCCGTGGTGCTGACGCTGAATGCCCCAGCCGCCCATGATCATGGTGCGGCTCTTCGCCATCTCGCGCGCCAACGCGCGCAGCGTGTCGGCATCGACGCCGCTGATGTCGGCCGCCCATTCGGCGGTTTTCGCCACGCCGTCGTTCTCGCCCAGCAGGTAGGCCTGGAACTTGTCGAAGCCGACGGTATAGGTTTTCAGGAAGTCCGGGTTATGCAGCTTCTCGGTCAGCAGCGTGTGGGCGATGCCGATCAGCATGGCGCCGTCGGTGTAAGGGCGCGGGGCGATCCACTGCGCATTGACGAACTTGGCGCTGTCATTGTGCACCGGATCGATGCTGATCACCCGGGTGCCTTTCTTCTTCAGCGCTTCGAAGCCGGTCTGGCCGACGTGATCCGGCACGTTCCAGCTGTTCTTCAGCGTGACCATCGGGTTGCAGCCCCACAGGATCACCAACTCGCTGTTCTCGATCACGTTCGGCCAGGCGGTCTGCTGTTCGTAGACCTCCATCGAACCGACCACGTGCGACATGATCACCTGCGCCGCGCCGGTGGAGTAGTCGCCGGCGTAGCCGAGGAAACCACCGGTCAGGTTCATCAGGCGCTGCAGCAGCGTACGGCTGTTGTGCAGCATGCCGACGCTTTTCCAGCCGTAGGAACCGGCGTAGATCGACTGTGGGCCGTGATCTTTCTGCAGGCGAACGATCTCATTGCACACCAGCTCGGTCGCTTTGTCCCAGCTGACGCGCACCCACTCATCGCGGCCGCGCAGCTCGGTGCGGCTGCCGGGGCCGCCTTCCAGCCAGCTTTTGCGCACCATCGGGTATTTGATGCGGTTCTCGGCGTGCACCTGATAAGGCGCCATGGTGATCAGCTCATTGGGATACGGATCGTCCTGCACCGGCTGCACGCCGACCATCTTGCCGTCCTGCACGATGGCCTCAAACGCGCCCCAGTGGGCGCCGGTCAGGATGCCTTTTTGCGCCTGACGCAAGACGATGAACTGCGGCAGCGCTTCGCTGATGGCCTGCGCCAGTGCCGCTTTGGGCCATAAGCCCGCCAGCAGCGGGGCGGCGGTCAGCGCGGCGGCGCCGGTCAGGAAGCGGCGGCGGCTCATTTTTAACGGTTGTTGGTTGCTCATTGCGCTTCTCCCTTAAAGCTTGGCCGGTGCGGCAGGTGGCATGTCGCTGGCGTGTTTTTGTACGTATTGCGTCAGCACGCGCAGCTGTTCCTGCGTCAGCGAGGTGCGCGGCGCCATGCCTTTGATGACGCCGATCCATTGGTTGGCGTTGAAGCGATCGAGCGCGGTCAGCCCGTGGCAGCCGGTGCAGTTGGCCGACATCATGTCCGCGGCGTAACGCCAGATTTTTTGCTGATCGTCGATCAGCTGCTTGCGCGGCAGCCACACCTGCAAAGAAACCTGATGCCAGACCAGGCCGGTTTCCGCATCGGTCTGAGTCGACGCGGTCTTCAGCTGTTGGCGCGCGTCCTCACCCAGCAGCACGCTGAGGATGCGCTTACCCTGCGCGGCGTAAAACACTTCGCTGACGCCGTCTTGCTGCCAGCCGCTCACGGTGGCCAGCACCTTGTCGCCCTCCTGTTTCACCACCTGCACTTCGGTGGACGGCATCAGGTTGCCGGCGTTATGGCTGTCGTCCGCGCCGAGGAAGAACGGTTCGGTGGCGATGGTGTAGAGGGTGGTGGCGCCCGGGGCGGTCAACGCCGCGGCCTTCGCCAGCTCGGCGGCGCCGGCCTGGGTTTCGCCGCTCATGTCCGGCAGGATGTGGGCCACGCCCTTGTGGCAGTCGATGCAGGTTTCGCCCTGTTTGATCGCCACCGGGTGTTGCAGGCGCGCCTCAGGGCGCTGGGCGGTGATGTCCATGGCGTCGTAGCTGTGGCAGGAACGGCAGGTGGCCGAGTCGTTCTCTTTCAGCGTTTTCCAGACCGACTGCGCCATCGCCAGCTTGTGCGCTTCGTATTTTTCCGGCGTATCGATGGTGCCGACCATCTCGCCGTAAATGTCTTTCACCGCGCGGATCTTGGTCCACAGGTAGTCGATCGGCTGGTGCGGCACGTGGCAGTCGGCGCACTCGGCGCGGATGCCCTTGGTGTTTTGGAAGTGGACGCTGCCCTGATATTCGGCCAGCGGCTGTTGCATGGTGTGGCAGGAAACGCAGAAGGTGGTATCGCTGGTTTTATGGAAGACGGTGGCGGTCCCGGCCAACAGCGCCGCGCCGAGGATAATCCCCAGCAGCAAAAGCCATAGCCATCCCCACCGGCGCTTTTTTTCAAAGCCAGTCAGTTTTTTGCTCATGGTAAACCCGCTTATAATTATGAATTTAAAATAAAATCTTGCCAAAAGGCCACCGACCGGAGGTCAGAATGCCACGTCGATTGCAGGGGTAATGATAGAAGAGGGTTAACCCTATAGGGTTATTCGTAGTCAAAAAAATGGCATATATCGCAAAAAATAGCGTTATATTCTATTTTATATAGCGGTGGGCGGCGCAGCGCGCGCTCGCGATGGGTCAGGCCGTGGGCAGATAGGCCTGGCCGCTCAGCCACAGGCGGATCGCCGTGCGGCTGGCTTCGAAATGGGGTTCCGGCAGGGCGTCCGGCGCGCACCAGCGCCATTCGGCGCATTTCTCGGGCTCTTTCAGCTCAGCGTTGCCGCCGGGGTGATCCACCTGCAGGCAGATAGACACGGTGTGCTTGCCTTCGGCGCGCCAGGTTTGCAGATTGTTGCTGACGCCAACGAAGCGCGGCGGATCGATAAGCAACCCGGTTTCTTCGGCGATTTCGCGCTGGGCGCACTGCTCGAAGGTTTCACCGGCATCCAGATGCCCGCCGGGGATCGACCAAAAGGGCGCGTGGGAGCCGCAGCGTTTACCCAACAAAATCTCGCCTTGAGAGTTGACGATGATCACCCCGACGCCCGTCACTACGTTCATGCTTTTCTCCGTCAGCAAAGTTTCAGCACAGTATGTCATTTTGCTCCGGCGCTGACCAATGAGCCGATGAAAGTGTGCGTAAGCTCAAAAATCTGCAATGGCGAAAGGGAGAAAGCTTGCTTTCGTCTTGTGCAGCTCACACACTCCTTGAAACGTTTCAGCGTTGTCCGGCCGCTTGTGGCGAACGGGTAACGCTCCTTTTTCTCAATGAAGCTGAAACGATTCAATTCAGCAGGAGAGGAGAATCATGTTCCAGTTGTCACCGCAAGACATTCATCTGGGCGCCGTTGCCGACGGTAAGCAAGAGGCCATCCGCCTGGTGGCCGCCGCCCTGACCGACGCCGGCTGCGTCAGCGCCGGTTACGTGGACGGCATGCTGCAGCGCGAACTGCAGACGTCCACCTATCTGGGTAACGGCATCGCCATTCCGCACGGCACCACCGATACTCGCGATCTGGTGTTGAAAACCGGCGTGCAGGTGTTCCAGTTCCCGCAGGGCATTGCGTGGGGCGAAGGCCAGACCGCCTATGTGGCGATCGGCATCGCCGCCCGCTCCGACGAGCATTTGGCGCTGCTGCGCCAGCTCACTCACGTCCTGAGCGATGACAGCGTGGCGGAGCGGCTGGCGCAAACCACCTCTGCGGAGGAACTGCGCAGCCTGCTGATGGGCGAACAGCAGAGCGCCGAATTCCAGTTCGACGTCTCGCTGATTGCGCTCGACGTCGCCGCCGACAGCCTGATGACGCTGCAGGCGCTGAACGCCGGCCGGCTGCAAAAGGCCGGCGCGGTCAACGCGCAGTTCGTCAGTGATGTCATCACCCGCAAGCCGCTGAACCTGGGGCAGGGCATCTGGCTGAGCGACAGCGTCGAAGGCAACCTGGCCAGCGCGGCCACCGTCAGCCGCCCGGCGCAGGCTTTCGTGGAAGACGGCGAGCCGGTGGCGCTGCTGCTGACGGTGTCGGTCGCCGACGCGCAGCCGCTGGCGGTGCTCAACTACCTCAGCGATCTGCTGCTGGCCAGTAAAGCTGAACGTTTGCTGAAGGCGGATGCCGCCGGGGTGCTGGCGCTGCTGACCAGTGAAGTGGCTGAGGAAAGCAGCGTGCTGAGCGCCGAATTCGTGATCCGCAACGAGCATGGTCTGCACGCGCGGCCGGGCACGGCGCTGGTCAACGTGATCAAAAGTTTCAACAGTGACATCACCGTCACCAACCTGGACGGCAGCGGCAAGCCGGCCAACGGGCGCAGCCTGATGAAGGTGGTGGCGCTGGGCGTGAAGAAAGGGCATCACCTGCGCTTTACCGCCAATGGAGAAGATGCTGAAGCCGCGCTGAAGGCGATAGGCGAAGCGATTAATGAAGGACTGGGCGAGGGCGCAGCATGAGCAGAAGAGTAGCAACGATCACCCTGAACCCGGCGTACGATCTGGTGGGTTTCTGCCCGCAGATCGAGCGCGGGGAAGTCAACCGGGTAAAAACCGCCGGCCTGCACGCCGCCGGTAAGGGCATCAACGTCGCCAAGGTGTTGAAGGATTTGGGCATCGACGTCACCGTCGGCGGCTTCCTGGGCAAAGACAATCAGGACGGTTTCCAGCTGCTGTTCAGCGATCTGGGGATCGCCAACCGCTTTCAGGTGGTGCCGGGGCGCACCCGCATCAACGTCAAGCTGACGGAAAAAGACGGCGAAGTGACCGATTTCAATTTCTCCGGCTTCGAAGTGACGCCGCAGGACTGGGATCGCTTCGTCAGCGACTCGCTGAGCTGGCTGGGCCAATTTGACATGGTGGCGGTGAGCGGCAGCCTGCCGGCCGGCGTCGATCCCGACGCCTTTACCGACTGGATGACCCAGCTGCGCGCCAAGTGCCCGTGCATCATTTTCGACAGCAGCCGCGAAGCGCTGGTCGCCGGGCTGAAGGCCTCGCCGTGGCTGGTCAAACCGAACCGCCGCGAGCTGGAAATCTGGGCCGGTCGCCCGCTGCCGACGCTGGCGGACGTGGTCGAGGCCGCGCATGCGCTGCGCGAGCAGGGCATCGCCCACGTGGTTATCTCCCTTGGCGCGGAAGGCGCGCTGTGGGTTAACGCATCCGGCGCCTGGATCGCCAAACCGCCGTCCTGTGAGGTGGTCAGCACCGTGGGCGCCGGCGATTCGATGGTAGGCGGTCTGATTTACGGCCTGCTGATGCGCGAATCCAGCGAACACACTCTGCGTCTGGCCACGGCGGTAGCGGCGCTGGCGGTCAGCCAGAGCAACGTCGGCGTGACCGATCGTCCCCAGTTGGCCGCGATGATGGCGCGCGTCGATCTGAAACCTTTCAATCAATAGCAGGAGGCAGAATGAAAACGCTGCTGATGGTAGACAGTTCGCTGGGGCAGGCCCGTGGCCACCTGGCGAAACGCATGCTGGAGGCCGCCGCGGCCAAAACCGGCCTGACGCTGGTCGAGTCGCTGCAGGACGCCGAACTGGTGGCGGTGGCGGGGCAGGCTGCCCCTGCTGACGCCGGGCTGAACGGCAAATTGGTGTATGTGGGCGATGTAGAACAGGCGGTGCGTGAACCGGACGCTTTTCTGGCGCGCGCCAGGGCCGAAGCTGAAACCTATCAGGCACCGCAGGCGGCGGCGCCGGTGAAAGCCGATGGGCAAAAACGCATCGTGGCGATCACCGCTTGCCCAACCGGCGTGGCGCACACCTTTATGGCGGCCGAAGCCATTGAAAGTGAAGCGAAGAAACGCGGCTGGTGGGTGAAAGTGGAAACGCGCGGCTCCGTGGGCGCCGGTAACGCCATCACCCCGGAAGAAGTGGCGGCGGCGGATCTGGTGATCGTCGCGGCGGACATCGAGGTGGATCTGGACAAGTTTGCCGGTAAACCGATGTATCGTACTTCCACCGGTCTGGCGCTGAAGAAAACCGCGCAGGAACTGGACAAGGCGCTGGCCGAAGCTGAAGTGTTCCAGCCGCAGCAGCGCGGCGGCGCGGCGCCGGCGGCGAAGAAGAAAGAGGGCAACGGCCCGTATCGTCACCTGCTGACCGGCGTGTCCTACATGCTGCCGATGGTGGTGGCCGGCGGCCTGTGTATCGCGCTGTCTTTCGTGTTCGGCATCAAGGCGTTTGAAGTCAAAGGCACGTTGGCGGCGGCGCTGATGCAGATCGGCGGCGGCTCCGCCTTTGCGCTGATGGTGCCGGTATTGGCCGGTTTCATCGCCTTTTCCATCGCGGATCGTCCGGGCCTGACGCCGGGCCTGATCGGCGGCATGCTGGCGGTGAGCACCGGCGCCGGGTTCCTCGGTGGCATCATCGCCGGTTTTCTGGCGGGTTACGTCGCCAAGGCGATCAGCAGCAAGCTGCGTCTGCCGCAGAGTATGGAAGCGCTGAAGCCCATCTTGATCATTCCGCTGGTGGCCAGCCTGATCACCGGTCTTATCATGATTTACGTGGTCGGCACGCCGGTGGCGAAAATCATGGAAGGCCTGACCCATTGGCTGCAATCGCTGGGCACCGCCAACGCCGTACTGCTGGGGGCAATCCTCGGCGGCATGATGTGCACCGACATGGGCGGCCCGGTGAACAAAGCGGCCTATGCATTCGGCGTGGCGCTGCTCAGTTCCTCGGTGTATGCGCCGATGGCGGCAATCATGGCGGCGGGCATGGTGCCACCGCTGGCGATGGGTCTGGCGACGCTGCTGGCGCGCCGCAAGTTCCCGAAATCCGAACAGGAAGGCGGCAAGGCGGCGTTGGTGCTGGGGCTGTGCTTCATCACCGAAGGGGCGATTCCGTTCGCCGCCCGGGATCCGATGCGCGTGCTGCCGTGCTGCATCGCCGGCGGGGCGCTGACCGGCGCGCTGTCGATGGCGTTCGGCGCCAAACTGATGGCGCCGCACGGCGGGCTGTTCGTGCTGCTGATCCCAGGCGCGATTTCGCCGGTGCTGCTGTACCTGGTAGCGATCGCCGCCGGCACGCTGTTGGCCGGGGTGGCTTATGCCCTGCTGAAACGTGCTGAAGTACCGGCGGCCAGCGTGGCGTAACGGCGATCCAGCCATAAAAAAACCGGAGCCCAGGCTCCGGTTTTGTCGTTTGGGCGCCGCGTTACTGCTGCGCTTTCAGCCAGGCGATCTCTTCCGCCCAGATGTCCGGGTTTACCGTTTCCAGAATCAGCGGGATATTGTCGAAACGCGGATCGCGCATGATGTAGCTGAACACCGTTTTGCCGATGTTGCCTTCCCCCAGGCTGTGGTGGCGGTCGACGCGGCTGTTGAACTCGCTCTTGGCGTCGTTCAGGTGCATGCCGCGCAGGTAGTTGAAACCGACGATGTCGCCCAACTGCTTGAAGGTGCGCTCGCACTCTTCTTCGGTGCGCAGATCGTACCCGGCGGCGAAGGCGTGGCAGGTGTCGATGCAGACGCCGACGCGGCTTTTGTCTTCCACGCCGTCGATGATCGCCGCCAGGTGTTCGAATTTGAAGCCCAGGTTGCTGCCCTGGCCGGCGGTGTTCTCGATCACGGCCGTCACGCCGGCGGTTTTGTCCAGCGCGATATTGATCGATTCGGCGATGCGCGCCAGGCACTTGTCTTCATCGATTTGCAGCAGGTGGCTGCCGGGGTGGAAGTTCAGCAGCGTCAGCCCCAGCTGTTCGCAGCGCTGCAGCTCGTCGATAAACGCCTCGCGCGATTTTTCCAACGCCTCGGCTACCGGGTGCCCCAGGTTGATCAGGTAGCTGTCGTGCGGCAGGATCTGCCCCGGCCCGAAGCCGTACTGGGCGCAGGCGCTCTTGAACTTATCGATAACGTCGGCGGCCAGCGGCGCGGCCTTCCATTGACGCTGATTTTTGGTGAACAGGGCGAACGCGGTCGCCTCCAATTCGTGCGCGCGGATAACCGCCTGATCCACGCCGCCTGACGCGCTGACATGTGCACCGACAAACTTCATCTTCATTCTCCTGTGTTATCGGTGACATTATGGCATTGATGGCGGGCGGATTGAATGGCGAAAAGCGGCGGCCCGCTGAAGCGGGCCGCCGAGGGCGATTACAGCAGGTGTTGCACCAGTTGGTTTATCGCGCCGCCGCCGACCAGCAGCCAGACGAACAGCAGCGTCGCCAACAGAATCGGTTTCACCCCGGCCTGGCGCACGGCGCTGATGTGGGTGGTCAACCCCAGCGCCGCCATCGCCATCGCCAGCATCCAGGTGTCGGCGGTGATCAGATGGCGCACCAGCGTGGCCGGCAGCAGGTTGAAGGAGTTCAGCCCGGCGACGGCGATAAACAGCACGGCGAACCACGGAATGGTGATGGCGGATTTTTCCGCCTTGCCTGCGCTGCCGCGGCTGATGTAGCCCGACAGCAGCAGCAGGAACGGCGCCAGCATCATCACGCGGATCATCTTGGCGATCACCGCCGCATTTTCGGCGTCCGGCCCGATGGCGTGCCCGGCGGCGACCACCTGAGCCACTTCGTGAATGGTGGAGCCGGCGTAGATGCCGAAGGTTTCCTGGCTGAACGGCAGCCACTGGAAGTGTTCATTCAACTGATACAGCCACGGATAGACGAAGATAGCCAGGGTGCCGAACACCACCACGGTCGAAACCGCCACCGCCACTTTGCTGGAATCGGCCTTCAGCACCGGCTCGGTGGCCATCACCGCCGCCGCGCCGCAAATGCTGCTGCCGGCGCCAATCAGTATCGCGGTTTGGCTGTCGATGCCGAACACTTTCTTGCCGAGCCAACAGGCCAGCAGGAAGGTGGTGATCAGGGTCAGCGCGTCGATGATAATGCCGCTGGCGCCCACGTCAGCGATCTGCTGAAAGGTCAGCCGGAAGCCGTAAAGAATAATCCCCAAACGCAGCAGGCGCTGTTTGGCCAGCTGCACGCCGCCGTGACAAACGGTTTGCCAGCGGGGGTACAGCGTGTTGCCCACCAGAATGCCGAGCAGGATTGCCAGCGTCAACGCCCCCAGCCCCAGCTCCGCCACCCAGGGAATATCGCCGGCCCAGACGGCCAGCGCGGTGAGCGCGCCGGTCAGCGCCAGCCCCGGCACCAGCCGCGGCAGGCCGAACAGCGGAAAGCGTCGCTCGGGGTAAGTGTGAGTGGTATCAGTCGCCATAAAAGTCAGTCCTTCAGTCTGTTTCTTGCTGCTAAGAGTACGTTTGGGCTGAATAAAAGAGAAATTGATTATATATTTATAACCTATCTGAATAAGTGGTATTGCGTCAGGCATTGGCATAAAGTCGCATTGCGGCTAGGGTGAGGTGGAGCGGCAAGCCGCCGTCAACTTTCCAACTGAACAGGAGCAGGCGATGGATACCGACGATCAACGCAGAGAGCAGGTAGATCAGGAAGTGGGGCGCGCGGTGCGGCGGTTGATTGAAGAAAACAAGGCGATCGACCGCGACCATCTCGTGGCGATGCTGCAATTGATACAGCGGGACGAAGCCGGCACGCCGCGCGAGGCGGCGCTGGCCGCGGCGGCGCAGCTGGTCGCCTTGGGCAAGTAGCGCGCCGAACTGGCCGCAAACGGGGTAGCCTGGCCGGGCTACCCACATCATGTTGACATTAATTTTGCGGTTCTCTGGCAGAACCCTTTTTCAATACCGGGACGGCTATGCATATCACGTTGCGTCAACTGGAAGTCTTCACCGAAGTGCTGAAAAGCGGTTCGACCACTCAGGCCTCGGTGGTGCTGGCGCTGTCGCAGTCGGCGGTCAGCGCGGCGCTGGCGGATCTGGAGGGGCAACTGGGCGTGCAGCTGTTCGATCGCGTCGGCAAACGGCTGGTGATTAACGAACACGGCCGGTTGCTGTATCCCAAGGCGCTGGCGCTGCTGGAGCAGGCGGGGGAGATCGAGCAGCTGTTTCGCCATGACGGGGGGGCGCTGCGCATCGCCGCCAGCAGCACCATCGGCAACTACATGCTGCCGGAGATGATCGCCCGTTACCGCCGGGACTTTCCGGCCACGCCGCTGGAGCTGAACGTTGGCAACAGCCAGGACGTGATCGTGGCGGTGGCGGATTTCCGCGTCGATCTGGGGCTGATCGAAGGGCCTTGCCATATGCCGGAGCTGGTGACGCAGCCGTGGCTGGAGGATGAGCTGGTGGTGTTCGCCGCGCCGGACAATCCCTTGACCCGCCAGCCGCCGACGCTGGAGGCGCTGGCGAATGCGCCTTGGATCCTGCGCGAGCGCGGTTCGGGCACCCGCGAGGTGCTGGATCATCTGCTGCTGGCGCACCTGCCGCACTTCCAGCTGGTGATGGAGCTCGGCAACTCGGAGGCGATCAAGCATGCGGTGCGGCACGGTATCGGCATCAGTTGCCTGTCACGGCGCGTGGTGGCGGAGCAGTTGGCCAGCGGCGCGCTGGTGGAACTGCCGGTGCCGCTGCCGCCGCTGCGGCGCACCCTGTACCTGATCCGCCATCGGCAAAAGCACATTTCCAACGCCTTGCAGCGTTTTCTCAGCTATTGCGCGCTGTAATCGACAGCGCGTCACGTCTTCTATCGCCGCGCAGGCAAAAGAAAGCATAAAAACCTGCGCGCGCTCACATTAATGAGAGTAAGTAAGGCCATAAGGGCCGCGGCTAATAATTGCCTCTGAATTATGAAGCTATCTTATATCGGTGCAATGTTGCTAGTTCACCGGCGGGTATTTGTTACAATCCGCCCTCATTTTTCGAAGAGCAGATAGATAGGGAACGAATGGCTCAGCAGGATATAAAAACATCGGGGCAGCAAGCTCCCGGATTGCGCCGCGAGCTGAAAGCCCGGCATTTGACCATGATCGCCATCGGCGGCTCCATCGGCACCGGCCTGTTCGTCGCCTCGGGCGCCACGGTTTCTCAGGCAGGCCCCGGCGGGGCGCTGCTGTCTTACGCTCTGATCGGTTTGATGGTGTACTTCCTGATGACCAGTCTGGGCGAACTGGCGGCCTTTATGCCGGTCTCCGGTTCATTCTCCACCTACGGCGCCAAATACGTGGAAGAAGGCTTCGGCTTCGCACTGGGCTGGAACTACTGGTACAACTGGGCGGTGACCATCGCCGTTGACCTAGTGGCTTCGCAATTGGTGATGAGCTACTGGTTCCCGGACACTCCCGGCTGGGTTTGGAGCGCGCTGTTCCTCGGCCTGATGTTCCTGCTGAACTACATTTCGGTGAAAGGGTTCGGCGAGGCGGAATACTGGTTCGCGCTGATCAAGGTTAGCACCGTGATTATTTTCATCGCCGTCGGCGTGCTGATGATTGTCGGCATTCTGAAAGGCGGCGAGCATGCCGGCTGGCAGAACTGGACCATTGGGGATGCGCCGTTCGCCGGCGGCTTCTCGGCGATGATCGGCGTGGCCATGATCGTCGGCTTCTCGTTCCAGGGCACAGAACTTATCGGCATCGCGGCCGGCGAATCGGAAAATCCGGGTAAAAACATCCCGCGCGCGGTGCGTCAGGTGTTTTGGCGTATCCTGCTGTTCTATATCTTCGCCATTCTGATCATCAGCCTGATCATTCCGTATACCGATCCGAGCCTGCTGCGCAATGATGTGAAAGACATCAGCGTCAGCCCGTTCACCCTGGTGTTCCAGCATGCCGGCCTGCTGTCGGCGGCGGCGGTGATGAACGCGGTGATCCTGACGGCGGTGTTGTCCGCCGGTAACTCGGGCATGTACGCATCGACCCGCATGCTGTTCACCCTGGCGTCCGAAGGCAAAGCGCCGCGCATCTTCGCCAAGCTGTCGAAAGGCGGCGTGCCGCGCAACGCGCTGTACGCGACCTGCGTGGTGGCCGGGCTGTGCTTCCTGACCTCGATGTTCGGCAACCAGTCGGTTTACCTGTGGCTGCTGAATACCTCGGGCATGACCGGCTTCATCGCCTGGTTGGGCATCGCCATCAGCCACTACCGTTTCCGTCGCGGTTACATGCTGCAGGGGCGCGATCTCAACGACTTACCGTACCGTTCCGGGTTCTTCCCGCTGGGGCCGATCTTCGCCTTCGTGCTGTGCCTGATCATTACCCTGGGCCAGAATTACCAGGCTTTCCTGCAAGACAAGATTGACTGGTACGGCGTGACCGCGACCTACATCGGCATTCCGCTGTTCCTGCTGATTTGGTTCGGTTACAAGCTGTCGCAAGGCACCCGTGTCGTGAAGTACAGCGAAATGGAATTCCCGAAGATGGACGTGAAGTAATCTTCGGTGAGTGACACGCGGCGGGAGTTCCCGCCGCGTTTGGGTTTACTTTTTCCCGCCTTTGGCTTCCGCCAGCGCCTGCTGCGCCGAGCTCATCAAACTCTCTACCGTCGCGTAATTCTGCGTCAGCGCCAAAATGCCGGCGTTAAGCCGCATGTTCACCTCGCCGAACGCGCCAAAATCGTAGGGCGCCTCCAGCGGCGGCACAATGCGCGCCAGAAACTCGCTTTCCGCGCCGTAGGGCAGATCGTGCACCAGAATCAGAAACAGACCGCCGGTATAGCGGCAGACGTAGTCGTTCGGGCGGATCAGCGTCTTGAGGCGCTCGCCGACGGTGCGCAGCACGTCGTCGCCGATCTGGACGCCGTGACTTTGGTAGAGCGCCGCCAGCGGGCCGAATTCGAGAATGAACAGGTGGGAGATCGGCTGCGCCGCTGCGGGGCGGCAGATGCTGCGCATCACCACCTCGCCGCCCGCGCGGTTGAGAAAGCCGGTCAGGCGATCGCGGTGCGATGCCTGCTGCTTCTCCCAGGCCAGCGTGACGTGCTGCACCAATTGGCGATGGTAGCGCGCGATCATGCCATGGGCCAGCACCAGCCACAGCGGCGCGAGATCCGCCAGGACAAACAGATTTTGCACGCGCGACAGCGGCGCCGCCAGCAGGTAGGGCAGCGTCAGCGCGATCACCTCAAGCAGCGCGAAGCGCGGCGCGGCGGCATGGCGCTGCATCAGCCAGCAGGCCAGGGCGGTAATGGTCAGGCCGGCGAACAGGATCAGCACGAAGCGGCCCGACAGCATCGCCAGCGCGGCGCTGGCGCCAACCAGCAGCGCCCACAACAACACTGTCACCAGCATGGCGTTCGGCCAGGCGGGTTGGCGCCTTTGCGCCAACCTGGCGCGCCCGGCGGTCAACAGCAGCAACAGCAGCAGCAGGCCGATACCGACCAGCGGTTGGTTCAGCCAGGCGTACCCCGCCAACAGCGCGGCCGGCCCCACGGCATTCAACCAGGGGGTGAGAGGAGAGGGCGTCAGCGTGAGACGCAGCTGGCGTTGAAACGGTTCGTCATCGGCGTGCAGCGGGCTGTGCAACAGCCAGTTCAGCAGCGCCGGGCGTTTGGGCGTTACCGCCGGAGATGGACTTCTCATTACAGCCTCGTCAATAAGGCCGCTCTTGCGGCGGCCTGAAAGTTTTTTGCACGCGCGGTGCTGTGGTTTTGGATTCTATGTGGTTTTGCCGCTATTTGTCAGAGTCTGGTCGGATCAGGAATAATTTTCAGAATAATTAACCTACTGGCCGTTGGCGGGGGAAAGCGTGGTGGTTTGAAAAATGGCGAGAAAAAACAAATTATTACATTTCGACAACGCTGTTTTCACCTATTGATATGATTGATAAGTATTATCGTTTGCTTTATTGTGGGCGGCTGCGCGCAGGCGGTCGCCGCGCGCTTTCCGGTTTACGGCGGACGCCTTCGCGCCGCTGTCATGATGGTTGTAACAGGTATCTTAACGAATGAGCGTATCCACCGATCCCATGACTGACGCCAAGGGGCAACCCAACGCCGGCGTGATGGGGCGTTATCAGCATATTCTTCGCCATCGCCTGTTGATGATGGGCGTGTTGGCACTGGCGATCCTGGGCTCGCTGCTGCTGGATTTCACCATGGGGCCGTCCGGCCTGTCGCTGTCCTCCTTATGGCAAACGCTGCTTGACCCCGCCGCGGCCGATGCCGGCACGCGGGTGATCGTCTGGGACATCCGCTTGCCCTATGCGCTGATGGCGGTGGTGGTGGGCTTTGCGCTCGGCCTGGCCGGGGCGGAAATGCAGACCATCCTGAATAACCCGCTGGCCAGTCCCTTCACCCTCGGGGTGTCTTCCGCCGCGGCCTTTGGCGCCGCGCTGGCGATCGTGCTCGGCATCGGCATTCCGGGCATTCCCGATCAGTGGTTCATCTCCGCCAACGCTTTTATCTTCGCGCTGTTCGCCGCGCTGATGCTCGACGGCATCACGCGCTGGACGCGGGTCGCCACCTCCGGCGTAGTGCTGTTCGGCATCGCGCTGGTGTTTACCTTCAACGCGCTGGTCTCGATGATGCAATTCATCGCCAGCGAGGACACGCTGCAGGGGCTGGTGTTCTGGACCATGGGCAGCCTGGCGCGCGCCTCGTGGGACAAGCTGGGCATTCTGTTCGGGGTGTTCGCCGTGCTGCTGCCGCTGTCGATGATGAGTTCGTGGAAACTGACCGCGCTGCGTCTGGGGGAAGACCGGGCGGTGAGCTTCGGCATCGACGTGCGTCGTCTGCGGCTGACCACGCTGCTGCGCATCAGCATGCTCTCGGCGCTGGCGGTGGCTTTCGTCGGGCCGATCGGCTTTATCGGCCTGGTGGCGCCGCACATCGCCCGCATGATCTTCGGCGAAGATCACCGTTTCTACCTGCCGGCCAGCGCGCTGATTGGCGCGCTGGTGCTGTCGATGGCCTCGGTGGCGTCGAAAAATCTGGTGCCCGGCGTGATCATTCCGGTGGGCATCGTCACCTCGCTGGTCGGGGTGCCGTTCTTCCTGAGCATTATTCTGCGCCATCGGGGGAACGTATGAACCAGGGCTTGCGCATAGAACACTTCTCGGCGGGCTACCCGAAACGTCAGGTGATCGACGATCTCTCGGTGCCGATGCTGCCGCGCGGGCAAATCACCGTGCTGCTGGGGCCGAACGGCAGCGGCAAATCGACGCTGCTGCGCTCGCTGGCCGGGCTGAACCCGGCGCAGGGCAAGCTGTGGCTGGACGACGGCGATCTGATGCAGATGCCGTTCGCCCGTCGCGCGGAGAAAGTGGTGTATCTGCCGCAGTCGCTGCCCGCCGGGGTGCACCTGCACGTGCTGGAGTCGATTATCGTGGCGCAGCGCGCCTCGGGCGGCCGCAGCAACGCCGGCAGCGAAGCGGAGGTGATGGCCCTGCTGGAGCAACTGGGCATCGCCCATCTGGCGTTGAGTTATCTCGATCAGCTGTCCGGCGGGCAGAAACAGCTGGTGGGGTTGGCGCAGTCGCTGATCCGTCAGCCGTCGCTGCTGCTGCTGGATGAGCCGCTGAGCGCGCTCGATCTCAACTATCAGTTCCACGTGATGGATTTGGTGCGCCGTGAAACCCGCAAGCGCAATATCGTGACGGTGGTGGTGGTGCATGACATCAACATCGCGCTGCGTCACGGCGACCACGTGCTGATGCTTCAGGATGGCGATCTGATCGCCGATGGCGCGCCGGATCAGGTGATTACGCCGCAGAGCCTGGCGCGGGTCTACGGCGTGCGCGGGCGCATCGAACGTTGCTCGCAGGGCACGCCGCAGGTGCTGATAGACGGTTTGGTAAACCAGCCGACGATTTAACCCAAGAAAAAGCCCGGCATCGCCGGGCTTTCTTTATCGCGCAGTGTGATTCAGCGCCTCGCTCACGCGTTCGACGACGTGTTGGGCGGTGACGATGCCGCCGGACAGATAGACCTCGGCCGCCGGCAGGTAAACCACCTGGCCTTTTTTCACCGCCGTGGTTTTCTTCAGTGCGGTGCCGGTGAGGATTTTCTGCGGCGCCACCGCGTTCGGCCGCCCGGTCGCGGCGTCTCTGTCGATGACGAACAGCCAGTCCGGATTCAGCTTGGCCACCTGCTCAGGCGTCAGCTTGTTGCCGCGCACGTCTTTTTCATCGGACTGCAACGCGGACGCGAAGCCGAGGGCGTCATAGACGAAGCTGAAACGGCTCTTGGGGGCGTAAGCGCTGATCTTGCCGCCGGAGAACAGCACCACCAGCCCGCGTCCGGCCTGGGCGGCCTGCGGTTTGACCGCCGCGATCTGCGCATCCAGCTTGTCGATCGCCGCCTGCGCCTGTTGCTGCTTATCGAACAGCTCGCCCAACTGCAAGGTGCGCTGTTTCAGGCTGCCCAACTGATCCTGCTGATCGACGGACATGTTCAACGTCGGCGCCAGCGTGTTCAGCTCGTCATAGGCTTTGGACGCCCGGCCGGCGATCAGGATAAGATCCGGTTTGGCGGCGCGCAGCACGGCCATATCCGGTTGGAACAGGGTGCCGGCATTGAGGTATTTGTCGTCCTGATAGCGCTTCAGGCTATCCGGCAAGTTCTTGCGGTTGCCGGGCAGCGCCAGCGGCTCGACGTCCAGCAGCTGCAGCGTTTCCAGCGAGGCGTAATCCAGCACCACGATGCGCTGCGGGTGCTTCTTCACCTCGGTGCTGCCGTTCAGGTGCTGGACGTTGACGGTGGCCGGGGTAGCGGCTACCTGCGTATCGGTTTTGCTGTGGCAACCCGCCAGCGCCATCGCGGCCAGCAGGGCGATCATCAGGGGGGAGCGGCGTAATTTCATGGAGCTTCCTCACGGTGATGGAATGAAAAGGGCGCGCGGCGCGCGCCCAGGGGCATCAGAAGTTGTAGGTCATGCCGACGGTGTATCGGCGGCCGTCCAGCGTGGTGTTGTAGTGATCGTAATCCACGGTCTTGTCGAGGATGTTGTAGACCCCGCCGGTCAGCTGCAGGTTTTTCGCCGCCTGGTAGCTCAGGCCCGCATCGACGAAGGTGTAGGACGGCGTGCTCTTGGCCATCGAGGTACGGCTCAGATACTCAGACGTTTTGCTGCGGAAATTAACGCGCGACCACAGGCTGAGGTCCTGCGTGGCGCGCCAATCCAGCACGGTGTTAACCATGTGCTTCGGCATCTGGTTGAGCGCCTTGCCCTGGAACTCGCCGCTCTTCTGCTCGGAAGAGGTGTAGGTGTAGTTGGTGTTCCACTTCCAGTCTTTGTTGATCTGCCAGCCGAAGGTGGCTTCTACGCCGCGCATATTGGCTTTGTCGACGTTGACGCGATCGCTGATAAAGTCGTAGACGTCATTGCCGATCTTACAGTCCGGCGTGTCTTCGCAGCGGCGCACTTCGGTGATCTTGTTCTTGAAGTCGGTGTTGAAGACGGTGACCCCGGCGTTGACGCCTTTCAGGCTATCCCACATCAGACCGATCTCTTCACTCAGGCTCTTCTCCGGCTGCAGATCCGGGTTGCCGACGATGATGCCTTTACGCACGCCGCCGCCGGTGACCTGGCCCCAGTTGGCGGAGGATTGGCGCAGATCCGGCGAACGGTAGCCGGCGGATACGCCGCCTTTCAGCGTCCACTGCTCGGTCAGGTGCCAAACGCCGTACATGCGCGGCGACCAGTGGCTGCCGAAGTTCTGATCGCGGTCCATACGGATGCCGCTGGTCAGGCTAAAGTCATTGGTCAGCGCCCATTCGTCTTCGGCGAACAGCGCCCAGCTCCAGCGCGTCAGTTGATTGACGTCTTGCGCCGAGCTTAGCTGGTTGCCACTGTCGCCCAGTTTCTCATAGCGGTATTGGCCGCCGAGGTTCAGCATGTGGGAACCCAGCTCGAACTGGTTCTGGGTGTTGAAGATGGTGTTGTACATCTTCATTTTGCGGCCCGGGTTGTTGGTCTCTTCCCGCTGAACGTAGCTGGTGGAGTTGCCGAAGTCGTAATAACCGTTGTGGGTCAGCGAGTAGTTGGTACGGGTGTAGAGATCTTCGCTGCGGGAAGTTGGGGTGCATTTGCCTTTGCTGCAGCGCTCCGCCACCACCGATTTGCCCGGCGTGCTGTTGCGATCCTGCAGCGAGCGGCCGATTTCGAAGTCGAATTCGTTTTTTTCGTCCGGGGTCAGGGTGAACACCGCAGTGCCGCTGCGCATGCGCTGTTCATTGTAACCGTTGACGATTTTATCTTCCGCGCGGCGTGAGAGCAGGCCGTTGACCCGCAGGCCGAGCAGGCCTTCAACCAGCGGGCCGGACGCGTAGGCGTTGGTCTGGAACAGGTCGCCGGAATCGCGGTTTTCCTGAAGGGTGGCATCGCCGTGCAGCGAGCCTTTCCACTCGGTGCGTGAGGTTTTGCGGGTGATGACGTTGATCACGCCGCCCATGGCGTCGGAACCGTACAGCGAAGACATCGGCCCGCGCACCACTTCGATGCGCTCAATGGCTTCCAGCGGCGGCAGCCAGCCTTGTTCGATGCCGGCGTTGTCGCTGTTCGGGCGGGTACCGCGGGTATCGACGCGCTTGCCGTCCACCAGGATCAGGGTGTACTTGGAAGACATGCCGCGGATGCTGATGTCGCTTTTGCTGCCGCCGTCGGTGACCACCACGCCCGGCACGTCTTTCAGCGCGTCGGTGATGTCGCGGTAAGCCTTGTCTTCGATTTGCTGGCGCGGGATCACCGAGATGGAAGCGGCGGAGTCCTGAATTTTTTGCTGGAAGCCGGAGGCGGTGACGACCATGGTGTCCTGGGTGTCGTTCTGCGGCGCGGCCAGTGCGGCGGTGGCGCTGAGTGAGGCAATCACCAGAGCGGCGAGCTTGCTGTAACGTGGCGTTTCCATGAGGTGAACCTTTCCTGGATTGAAGTGAAAGTAATTAACCAATTGAATTTCTAATGAAATCATTCATCGTTCGCTGAGAAATACTTCGCTTCGTCAGCGTTGCGTGAGGGTATTGTAAGGATTTTTTACTGAATGTAAACGCTAATGATAATTCATATCATTTGTATGCTTGTTATGCTGGCGGGAAAGGGTAACCGGATGAATTAAAGGGAAAAGCGGCGCAGCGGGCGTGCGCCGGGGGGATCAGCGTTTCTGGATGTAGGTGATGGCCAGCGCCAGCGCCAGCACCAGGCCTTTGATAATGTCCATGGCGTAGTAGGGCACCGACAGCATCACCAGGCCGTTTTGCAGCACGCCGAGGATCACAGCGCCGATCAGGGTGCCGAGCGCATTGGGTTTGCCGGAGCCCGCCAGCGAGAAGCCGATATAGGCCGCCGCCACCGCGTCCATCAGATAGCCGCCGCCGGCATTGACCTGCGAAGAGCCGATACGTGACGCCAGCAAGATGCCGCCAAGCGCCGCCAGCCAAGAGGAAATGACGTAAGCGGCAACCCTGTAACGCACGGTGCGGATGCCCGACAGACGCGCCGCCTCGGGGTTGCCGCCGATGGCGTACATCCGGCGGCCGTGCTTGGTCAACGACAGAAACAGCTGCACCGCCACGGTGACCGCCAGCATGATCAGCACGATCACCGGCACCTGGCCGAGGGCGGAAAACACCTCCGGGATCAGGCCTTCCGCCATGTCGCCATTCGGCAGCACCATGTTTTGGGTGATGGAACCGCCGTAGCTGTAGGTCATCGCCACGCCCTGGATCACGAACAGGCTGGCCAGCGTCGCCAGCATATCGGGAATTCTGAACACCACGATCAGCAGGGCGTTGAACAGGCCGACCAGTGTGCACAGCAGCAGCGTCACCACGATGGCGCCGGTGGTGCCGAACCCGTGCCAGACGAACAGTGAAATCACCAGCGCGTTGGCCAACGAGGCGGTTGAGCCGACCGACAGATCGAAACCGCCGACCGACAGCGAGATGGAGACGCCGATGGCGATCACTGTCACGATGGCGATCGAACGCAGGATATTGATGATGTTGTTGGCATCGAGAAAATTGTCCGACGCCAGGCCAAACAGGGCGATCAGCGCCGCCACGGTCAGCAGCATGCCCCACTTGTAGAGGAAATCGAACAGCTGTTGGCGCCAGGGCAGCGCCGGCCGCAAGGCAAATTCTTTACTCACGCAGGGGTTCCTCCGGTGGAATAGAGCAATAAGGTTTCTTCGTCGATGTCGGCGGCGTTCAACTCCGCCACGATGCGGCCGTCCCACAGCACGCAGATGCGATCGCACAGGCCAATCAGCTCGGCGAACTCGCCGGAGGCGTAAATCACGCCTTTGCCGGCGCGGGCCAGGCCGTCGATCAGGCTGAACAGCTCCTGTTTGGCCTTGATGTCCACGCCCTTGGTCGGCTCATCGAAGATCAGCACCTCGGCGTCGCCGCGCAGCCATTTGCCGATCGCCACTTTTTGCTGATTGCCGCCTGACAGGCGCGCCAGCCGCTGTTGCGGGCCGGAGGCGCGAATGTTCAGACGCTGCATGATCTCGCGCGCCCAGCGCAGTTCTTGCCGCCGGTTGAACAGGCTCCAGCGCGAGAAGCTGTCGTCGGCGCTGACGCTCAGGTTCATCGGGATCGCCTCGTCGATGAAAATGCCTTCTTTGCGGCGTTCTTCCGGCACCAGCGCCAATCCTTGTTCGACCGACAGGTGCGGCGCGCGTGGCGCCCAGGGCTGCCCGCGCAGTTCGCCGCGCTCGAGCTGCACGGCGCCGGCGCCGAACAATGCCTTGCACAGTTCGGTTTTGCCTGCCCCGGCCAGCCCGGCGATGCCGAGGATCTCGCCCTCATGCAACCGCAGCGAAACGTCGCGCAGCTTATGGCGATCGCGCAAGCCCTCCACCTGCAGCAGCGTTCGCTCTGGGTGCGGCGGGCGCGGCGGCGGGAAAATGTCGTCCAGCCGATGGCCGAGCATCTTCTCGACGACCTGTTCGCCGCTCAGCCCGCGCATGGCGTCTTCGCTGACGCGCCGGCCGTCGCGCAGCACCGTCAGCCGATCGCAAATGTCGCTCAGTTCATGGATGCGGTGGGAAATAAACACGATGCCGATGCCTTCGGATTGCAGGCGGCGCACCACGTTAAACAGGCGCTCGCTCTCGGCGCGATCGAGCGGCGCGGTCGGCTCGTCGAGCACCAGAAAACGGCAGCGGTGCGACAGCGCGCGCGCCAGCAGCACCTGCTGTTTTTCCGCCAGCGTGCAGTCCGCCAGGCGTCTGCGCGGGTTGAGCGGCAGCGCCCATTGCTGCAGCAGCTGCGCGGCGCGGCGGTGCAGCTCCGCCCAGTTCAGCCAGTGGCCCGGCTCGTTCAGCCAGTCAAGCATGATGTTTTCCGCTACCGACAGCGTGGGGATCAGCGCGACGTCGACCTCTTGCTGCACCACGTGAATACCGTGACGGCGCGCCTGCAGCGGGGAGTGGATCGCCACCGGCTGGCCGTCGATCAGGATCTCGCCGCGATAATGATCGTGGGCGCCGGAGAGGATCGCCATCAGCGTCGACTTACCCGCGCCGTTGGCGCCGACCAGCGCATGGATTGATCCGCCCTGCAGCGTGAAGTCCACGTCCTGCAGCGCGTTGAAGCCGGCGAAGGCGATCGAGATATTGCGCATCTCGAGGCGTGAAGGCGTTGCGGTTGACATAGGGTAGTAAGGCCGTTTAGATGTTTAGATGGCTGTTTTGCTCTGTTGTAACACAGATTGCGCCGTTGGCAACCAACAAAATGGCATAACGGCGATGAAAAACGTGGAGAGGCAGGGGCGCAACCCGCGTCAGGCTGCGCCGGTGCGAGAAGCGGTCAGAAGGTGGTAGGGGTGTGTGCGCTGACGATGCGGCAAATGCGCGCCGACGTATTGCTGAAGCTGTGCGGAATGCCGGTGTTGATGGCGTAACTCTGACCGGCGGTCAGGCAATAGCTCTGGCCGTTGATGGTCAGCACGATCTCGCCCTCCAGCAGGGTGCCGATCTCTTCGCCCTGATGCTTGATCTTTTCGCCGGTGGTGGTGCCGGGCTGGTAGGTTTCCAGCATCATCGCCAGGTTGCGCGTCGGGCTGCCGTTGTGCACCAGCTTCATCGACACCCCCTGGCTGCCGATCTCAATCAGATCTTCGGCGTCGATCACCACGCGCGGTTCGTCGACGGCCTCCGGTTCGGCAAAGAATTCAGACAGCGACAGGCCATACACCTTCAGCAGCTTTTGCAGCGTGCTGATGGCCGGGCTGACCTTGTCCTGTTCGATGGTGCTGATCGCACTGTGGGTTAACCCGGACAGTTCGGCGACCCGGCGCTGCGACAAACCCAATTGCTGACGGATCTGTGACAGGCGTTTGCCCGGTGCCAAGCTGGCTTCGCTCATAGCGGTACTTCCTTCTGGTAAGGGCGACAGGTAGAAATGAAGATCGCTATCGGGTGCCTGTCTGGTCGATAACGATGCTGCATGATATCGGTAGTTAGGGTGGGTTTGGAAAATATATTGCCCATATTCACTCTCGGTGCGTTGGACGAAATAGTTGACGTAAAAATGGCAGCAAGGCCTTTTCGGTCAATATTTTATCAATTTAGCAGTCGGTGATGAATAATCAAACAGGATTGTAACATTTGCAAACCCATTCTGTTAATACTATGTTTCATATTGTGGATGTTATTTTGAGCGCCCGGCAGCGGCGCGACCTGGCGAGAAATCCAATCATGTGTTGAATCGAACGGCGGACGGGCGCTAACGCGCCTTAAGAGCATAATGGCGGGTGACGTATGCAAACCAATAGCGCAGCAGTTGAACATTTTGCACAGCATCATGAAGAGAGGCGAAGTAGCGCGTTCCAAAATGAGGTTGCTCATTATTTGGAACGCCATCCCGCCACGCAGTATGTCGATATCCTTCTCACCGATCTCAATGGTTCCTTCCGCGGCAAGCGCATACCCGTCTCAGGGTTGAAAAAACTGGAAAAAGGCAGCTACTTCCCCGCGTCGGTGTTCGCCATGGACATCCTCGGCAACGTGGTGGAGGAGACCGGCCTTGGGCAGGAGCTCGGCGAGCCTGATCGCATTTGTCTGCCGGTGCCCGGCTCGCTGACGCCGTCGGCCGCCGATCCGGAGCATATCGGCCAGGTGTTGCTGACCATGCTGGATGAAGATGGCACTCCCTTTGACGTTGAACCCCGTAATGTGCTGAACCGCGTGTGGCAGGCGCTGCGACAGCGCGGCTTGTTCCCGGTGGCAGCGGTAGAGCTGGAGTTTTATCTCATCGATAGGCTGCGCGACGCGGAAGGCGATTTGCAGCCGCCGTGTGCGCCCGGCACCCAGGAGCGCAACACCCAAAGCCAGGTGTATTCCGTCGATAACCTGAACCATTTCGCTGAGGTGCTGAACGATATCGACGCGCTGGCGAAGCTGCAGGGGCTGCCGGCGGACGGCGCGGTGGCGGAGGCGTCGCCGGGGCAGTTCGAGGTCAACCTGCGTCATACCGACGATATTTTGCTGGCCTGCGATCACGCGCTGGCGCTGAAGCGGCTGGTACGGCTGGTGGCCGAGAACCACGGTATGCACGCCACCTTTATGGCCAAACCCTATGAGGATTACGCCGGCAGCGGCATGCACGTGCATGTCAGCATGCAGGACGGGGCGGGCAACAACCTGTTCGCCGACGGCGAAGGCGAGGATTCACCGTTGCTGAAACAGGCGCTGGCCGGAATGATCACCCTGATGCCGGCGTCGATGGCGCTGCTGGCGCCGAACGTCAATGCCTATCGGCGTTTCCAGCCGGGGATGTATGTGCCGATCCAGGCCGCCTGGGGCCACAACAATCGCACCGTGGCGCTGCGCATCCCCTGCGGCGAACCGGAGAATCATCGGGTGGAGTACCGCGTGGCCGGCGCTGACGCCAATCCGTATCTGGTGATGGCGGCGATCCTGGCCGGCATGCTGTACGGGTTGGACAACGCGCTGCCGTTGCCTGAGCCGGTGACCGGCAACGGGCTGGAGCAGGAGGGGCTGCCGCTGCCGATCCGCCAGAGCGATGCGCTGTACGAGTTTGAACATCAGCACGCGTTGACCCACTATCTGGGCGAGCGTTTCACCCAGGTTTATCACGCCTGCAAGACGGACGAATTGCTGCAGTTTGAACGGCGGGTGACGGAAACAGAGATCGACTGGATGTTGAAAAATGCCTGAATGGGCGTATAAAGTAAGAAGTATGTGCGGGCGACCGGCCTGCCGGTAGCGGATTAATTCGCCTGCCGGGCTGGTTTTCCGTTCGATCGACAAAAAGAATTTGTATTTGAGGGCTTCCGGATCTTGTCATCCGGAGGCATTCTGGTGCAAAATATCTCAAATGCAGATAGCCGACGTTTTGAAAGCGTCGGTTATTTTTTTTGCATTTAGTTTTACCAACGTAGCGTTTCATACACCAAGCGAGGCCGGACACCGATCCGGATAGATAAATAGTTTCGTGCACGATCAAACAAAACTTTATGGTCGTGACTCATGAGGATTAGAAAGATGGGGCAATTTTTCACTTTAGCGCCGGTGCCCGCCGGTTTCCGCTGTGGCCGCAGCGACTATGGAGCAGCCGAGGTTAACTCGACCCGTTATCCAGCTTACAATCCCCTTCTTTTAGAATTAAGTCGCTCGTTGCGAAGTTTCCCCGCAACCTTAAGTCTTGGCGTGTCCGCCATCCGCAAGGCTCAAGGTAAGGGGGGGCTGAACAATGTCCGATAACACCCTTAACGCCGCTCCGGCTCAGCGCACTCAGCTGCGTAAAACCCTGACATTGGTTCCGGTAGTGATGATGGGTCTGGCTTATCTGCAGCCAATGACCATCTTCGATACCTTCGGCATCGTATCCGGCCTGACCGATGGTCACGTCGCGACCGCGTACGCCTTCGCTCTGCTGGCGATCCTGTTTACCGCCCTGAGCTACGGCAAGCTGGTGAAGAAGTTCCCTTCCGCCGGTTCCGCCTACACCTACGCCCAGAAAGCCATCAGTCCGCACGTCGGCTTTATGGTGGGCTGGTCATCGCTGCTGGACTACCTGTTCATGCCGATGATCAACATTTTGCTGGCCAAGATTTACCTGGAAGCGATCTTCCCGGGCGTCCCGTCCTGGATCTTCGTGGCGGTGCTGGTCGGGTTGATGACGATTTTCAACCTGCGCGGCATCAAGCTGGTGGCTAACCTGAACTCCATCATCGTGGTGGTGCAGGTGGCGATCATGATCGTATTCCTGGGCCTGGTGATCAACGGCGTTTACCACGGCGAAGGCGCCGGTACGCTGGTCAGCAGCCGCCCGTTCTGGTCCGATAACGCTCACGTGGTGCCGATGATTACCGGCGCGACCATCCTGTGCTTCTCGTTCCTGGGCTTCGACGGCATCAGCTCGCTGTCCGAAGAAACCAAAGACGCAGAGAAAGTGATCCCGAAAGCCATCTTCCTGACGGCGCTGATCGGCGGCATCATCTTTATCGTGGTGTCTTACTTCGTGCAGCTGTATTTCCCGGACATCTCGCGCTTCAAGGATCCTGACGCGTCGCAGCCTGAAATCATGCTGTACGTGGCGGGCAAGTTCTTCCAGTCGGTGATCCTGGTGTTCTCCTGCGTGACGGTATTGGCGTCAGGCATGGCGGCGCACGCGGGCGTTTCGCGTCTGATGTATGTAATGGGCCGCGATGGCGTGTTCCCGACTCGCTTCTTCGGCTATGTGCATCCGAAGTGGCGTACCCCGGCGCTGAACGTGCTGCTGGTTGGCGCCATCGCGCTGTCCGCAGTGTCGTTTGACCTGGTGACCGCGACTGCGCTGATCAACTTCGGTGCGCTGGTGGCCTTCACCTTCGTCAACCTGTCGGTGATCTCGCAGTTCTATATTCGCGACAAGATGAACCGCACCGTGAAGGACACGTTCAACTACCTGATCTTGCCGGTGATGGGCGCACTGACCGTCGGCGCGCTGTGGATCAACCTGGAAGCCAGCTCGATGACGCTGGGCCTGGTCTGGGCGGCCATCGGCCTGATCTACCTGGCCTTCGTCACCCGCAGCTTCCGTCTGCCGGTGCCGCAAGCGAGCGAAGACGCCGCCTAAGCGCGAGCCGTCTCCTCAGCCACAAAAAAGGCCGCTTTCGCGGCCTTTTCCTTTTCTGCTTGCTGCGGGTTTTTATCCCACCAACTCTTTGCCGTAATCGAACAGCGCTTTCAGCAGGGCGGTTTTCTCTTTGTCGCCTTCGTGCAGGTTATACAGCGATTCGAGCTGCAGCAGATAGCTCTGCACGCGCTCCGCGCTCAAGGCTTCCTGACGGTGTTGCAGCCAGCGGCGCTGCTCGGCGTCGTCCAGCGTATTCGGGTAGTTGCGCGCGCGGAAGCGGAACAGCAGCTCTTTCATGCGGCCGTCGCTGAAGGCCAGATCCAGCGCCGGCAGGTTCTGCGGCTTGGTCTGCTGGATAATCCTCATCGCCGCCTTGTCGGCGTCGCTGAAGAAACCGTCGTACAAGCGGGCGTCGACGTCGTCGGCGCCTTTGAACGGCTCGGCTTCGGCGAACAGCGCGACCACTTTCTCGCGCACTTCCGGATGCTGTTTCAGCAGCTGCAGATTTTGCAGACACGCCTGACGATCGATGCCCAGCCGCTCGGCGTTCTCCGGCAGCAAGGTTTTGGCCGGCGCCAGCACCGGACATTTGTTGATGTGCACCAGCTTGATCGGCACCGGCGCCTGATCCGGCGCCAGATCGTCGCGGCGGGTGTACAGCCGTTCACGCAGTTGCTCGGCGCTCAGCGTCAACAGCGGCGTCATGTCGCCGGCCAGATCGCACATGATCACCGCGTTCTTGTTGTCCGGGTGCCAGGCCAACGGCGACACCCAGCTGGTGTTGCCGCGCGCCGCGCCGAACATGCCGGAGACGTGCACCAGCGGCGTCATGTCGGCGACGTCGATCAGGGCGTTCAGCTTGTGCTTGTTGCGGTGCTGCAGCAGGAAATCGAACAGCCGCGGCTGCGCCTGCTTGACCAGCTTGGCCATCGCGATGGTGGCGTAAACGTCCGACATCGCATCGTGAGCCTGCGTGTGTTCGACGCCGTTGGCGCGCGTGAGGTGTTCGAGGCGGAAGCTGGGGAAACCGTCTTCGTTTTCCGGCCAGACGATGCCGTCCGGGCGCAGAGCGTAGCAGGCGCGCATCACATCCAGCAGATCCCAACGCGAGTTGCCGTTTTGCCAGCTGTAGGCATAGGGATCGTAGAAGTTGCGATAGAAGATATTGCGGCTCACTTCGTCATCGAAACGGATGTTGTTGTAACCGAGAATGCAGGTGCCGGCCACGCTGAAGGCCTGATGGATTTGGCGGGTGAACTCGGCCTCGTTAACGCCTTTGGCTCGCGCCACCTGCGGCGTGATGCCGGTGATCATCACCGCCTCGGGTTCCGGCAGGTAGTCGTCGGCCGGGGCGCAGTAGATGACCAGCGGCTCTTCGATAATGTTGAAATCCATATCGGTGCGCACGCCGGCGAACTGCGCCGGGCGGTCCAGCGACGGGCTCTTGCCGAAGGTCTCATAGTCGTGAATATAGAAAGTATTCTGTCTATCGTTGTCTTTCACTGTCTAGGGTTGTCCGCATTTGTTATTTAACGTACCGATTTAAAAGTGTTTTTTAGCGCTTTAACTGCCTTGTTTGTCCATTCTTGCATAAGATTGTATTCACTTGTTTGCCTTCGTCCATGTGCTATTGTGTACAGGTTTGGTACATAACCTTAAATCAACTGCGTACAAAAAATTATTATGGCTCTCAGCGATACAAAACTGCGCTCACTACATGGTAAACCATATTCGGGAAGTCCTGAAGTGTCCGATGCCGATGGGCTTAGCGCCCGCATTTCGCCCAAAGGGGTAATCAACTTTCAGTATCGATACCGGTGGCATGGTAAAGCCCAACGATTAGGGATTGGCAGGTATCCTGCAGTCGCTTTGAAAGAGGCTCGTGCAATCACATCAGAGCTGCGAACTCTCTATGACCGAGGGGTAGACCCGCGCCAGTATTTTGATAAAAGCGGAGATATCTGCAACAGGGCAACGGTGAAGGACTGTTTGAATTATTGGAAGGAAAACTACGTCGATGTCTCGCTTCGTGATAACACCAGAGAGCTGTATAAATCGACTGTCATTAAACGTTTAAGTGATGCTTTTGAAGGGCGTCCAGTAGCAGAGATTACTGTTAAGCAATGGGTTGATTTGTTTACTCAAGAGGAAAGGGAAAACAGCAGGCGGGCGCGGCAACTACTTGTCCAGTTGCGATCAGCAATGGGGTGGTGTATCCGTCGGCATTTTATACCCGACTGCTCAGTAATGAAGGTTGAGCCTCGTGACGTAGGGAGCCGTTCTGAAACCGGGGATAGAATTCTTACTTATTTTGAGCTGGCAGAAATTTGGATCGCCATAGAGCGCAGCAGGGCATCCACTTCAAATAAGCTTTTGCACCAAATGCTCATGCTCTGGGGAGCGCGGTTGTCCGAGTTGAGGTTATCTGAACGGCATGAGTTTGATCTGAGAGAAATGCTCTGGACTGTACCAAAAGAGCACAGCAAAACAGGAAAGGAAATCCGGCGTCCGATCTTCAAGCAAATTGAGCCGTTGCTGGAAAAGGCAATGCTGACGTATGACAAGGTTCTTTTCCCAGGGAATTTGATCACGGAACCTCTAACGATCTCTGCTGCCAATCGTTACATAAAACGCATTCGTGAATGTCTGGATATAGGGTATTGGCGTGCGCACGATTTCCGGCGGACGTTGGTGACACGCCTATCAGAGGAGGGAGTAGCCCCACACATTACGGAAAGAATGTTGGGGCATGAACTGGGTGGAGTGATGGCCGTCTACAACAAGCATGATTGGATAGAAGGGCAAAAGGAAGGGTATGAGATACATGCCGATAAGCTTTTCTGGCATGTTAAGAAGCAGCTTTCTGGTTGATTCCGCCGTTGAGTATCCACTGATTAACCGCACTCTCTAAATATGCTTTTGGGTGAGTGCGAACCGGCTTAGGGAAACAGTGTTTGTTCTGGTAGGTGTACATGGTCGATCGTGACGAAATGCCAAGCTTCGCCATGACCTCCTTTTCAGGGATTAGGTTGATGTCTTGCATAGTTACCTCGGGAAGGCTGGTGGGTTATTCTGCTGCTGGAAAAAGGCGCTGATAAATTGCGGAAACATACTTCGCCTGGTGGATAGCATCGGCTAAGGCGTTGTGGCGCTCGCCGTCAAACGGCATATCACGCTTAGGATCAAAGCCAACCTCGCGGCCTAGCTCAACGATAGTGCGCACATCCCTGTCGTTGTACCACTCCCACGGCAACGGAACGCATTCACGCTGGTAAGACTCACGCAGGATCACGTTATCGAATACAGCGCCGTTTCCCCACACGCGCAGGCTACGAGGATTGGCGACATTGGCCCGGATAAACTTATTCAGGTCATATAACGCAGACAGCAACGACGGGGCACCGTCAACGCAGATAGCTGCGCGGGCTTCGCTGCTTTGCTTCATCCACCAAATAATCGTATCGGCGTCAGGTGTCGCCTTACCGGCCATGACGCTTTGCAGGTCTACGGCGGTGTAGAACTGCTCGCCAAGTTCGCCGGTGTGCGGATTAAAAAGCACAGCGCCGATAGTCAAGATAGGGGCGCTGGGCTTCTTACCCAGCGTTTCAAGGTCAAGCATCAAATGGTTCATCTATATTTATCCTGGGTGTTAGGCGTTAGTGTCATGGTCAATATTCCAGTTTCGTATCGTTTTTAAGCCCGCGCTCAGCACAGAGCTTGACCCAAGCCTTTTCTGCGGCCTTGGAGAAGAATTTTGCCCGGCATGATTTACCCTTGCGAATGGCCATAAATCCACGGCTGCGATCCATAAGCGTTTTATTGAATTCTGACGCTGCCGGGACAAGCACGTCATACAGATAGTCAGCAGTTCCCATCCTACTCATCCCCCTCTACGGTGAAGCCAGCCTTCTTGATAGCAAACCGCGTCATCATCCCGTGGTAACGCCCCTGGCTATCCGCCGGAGGCAACCGCACCGGCGTATCCAGCTTGGCTTCCAGCTCGGCGATGCGCTTTTTCAGTTCCTGGTTTTCAACGTTCAGCGATGCCGCTGCCTCCCAGTTAACAGCGGATTCGTGTTTCAGGGCGGAGACGTACTCTTGCGAGTAGAAAGGTGTCGTGTATTTCTCGTAGTCTTGGTGGTATCGACTCTCCAGCCCGCGTTCTTTGTTTCGGTTGGTGCACAGATTCCCGCGCTCGTCAGTCCACGCCACCGGCTTGCTCAGTTCGCTCAGCTTATTGTCCATGACGGTAATCCTTCATGTAGTCCAGCGCCTTCAGAATGATCCAGCAGTAGAGGCTGAGTAACACGCCAGCGATGAAGTAACCGAAAGGGCCTGAAGCAGTGACTTTCATGGCAGAAACCAGAAGCACTGACGCGACAAAAATTAGTGTACGAATCACACCGATGAATATATTCATTGTTCTTTCTCCTAGGCCTCGGCCCTATACAAAACACATTCCAGAATCACAGAACTGCACCAAATCCATCTGAGCGCCTTTGCCGCCGCTTGGTTTTAGTGGTGCCTCAGCAAGTGGGACACCATATTTTGTCAGCCACAACCACGGCCAAATTTTCTGGATCTCCCTCTCATGCTCGCAGGCCCGCTGGAAGTCTTCAGGAACGTTCTCTTTCATGAACAACCACAGGTCGTCATCGCGGTTTGGGCACATCCAGCAGAGCGATGCGGGTGGCGTTGGGAGGCCGTAATCTTCTACGCACTGGATGCACATCTGCTTTGTCAGCATCATGTCGATGAGTGGATAACGGCGGCGCCATTTCCCATCTGTGACCTTCATGCGACGCGCCGCCTCTTCAATACTGATCCCCATCCACATATCAACGCCGCGCTTTGTGAGATACCTTTCTCCGTATTTATCATTGAGGAATCGCTGAATTACCTCGCGCTTCCACTTATCACTACAGAAGGCGGGCTTTTTGCCTGTACACCCCCCGTCCTTGTCACGTCCGTTCCGCGTGGAGAAGTATCCAGGCAATGGCTCATCTTCATCTGGCCCGACGATGTCGTAGGTGGCGTAAAGGCTTTTCGGAACGATGTGATATTCGATGCCGACTTCATCGCAAAGCACCTTGATATGCTTGGCTTGGTATGTAAAAACGTTGCTTGCTTCGCGCTCGGTGTCCGACATAACGATCACGTCGGGCTTTGGCAAGACGCCAGCATGAATCAGGCAGATCATTGCGTTGCTCTGGGTTCCGCCACCGCTCGAAAGCACATTGAAGCGTTCTGGGTTGTGCTTAAACTGGCGACGCGGGATGAAGGATTGCATGAACTTACCCACGTTAAACCTCCAGTGAGAGCTGAGGTGTGAATCGTTCAGCCTCTGCGTTGTATTCGAGCGTGCCTGGGCTGTTAAATGCCTCGATTCGCTCAGCCAGAACTGCTGCCCGCGTTTCTTTCGACGCTGGCGAATACGCACCTTTCCACTTTTTATCGATGCCGATGTTGCGGGCTACGTTCGTGCTGTCAGCACTGGAGAGCGGCAATTTCGTGAATATCTGTGGGTTCAGCATGCGTAGTCCGTGCAACTTGCAAATCGGCTGGCCGTGCTTATCGACAACGTGCCGGATAATGTCTTTCATCCGTGTAACTGCAAGCACTGGCCTGCGCACGTCATACTCGCCGCAGCTGCCGATGGCAACGCGGGGATACTCATGGCATAGACGGATAAACCGATCGTCTGATTCGTTCATGTGCCATACCGGCACGCCGACGAATTTTCCGTGCGGCCACTCGCCGAGCAATGCATCGTTCTCAGCTGCGCCACCGTCGATCACATCGGGGATAATCGCAAAGTCGAATCCAGGGTGATTTTTCCAGCGCTCAACAAACGCGTAATAATCCGACCAGTCAATTTTGTTTTTGCCTGCCGCCTTCCACGCAGAAAACGCGCCGTTGTCGATGGCAAACGACTGGCAGATTTCAGCAGCCAACCCGAGCTGACTGTCGTGCACAAAAGAGATAAACGCATGCCGCGCACGCCAGGCTTTCATAGCGCACGTATCAGGCGTAATAGGGCCGCCGTGATAGTGGATCATTACCACTCCCTCTATTTATCGATCACGCAGTTGTAATCATTGTGGGTAAGCAATTGCCAATTATGTCCGTCGTCTTTTGAAAGTAAGCGCCAGCGTTTATTTACACGAAGGGTCAGGTATTTCTTGCCATAGGTTCTTTTGGGGAATAATCGACCGGCGCGGAACTGTTTTAATTTTTCCAGCGCCTTTGCAGTAATCCACAAAGGCGCATTATTCAGGTTGATACTCATTGCTGGTGGCCTTCATTGCGATAATCATTAATTATCTTCATGACCTCGTCCTTAACGCCTTTAGCCAACATCAGCGAATCTGTATCGCCTTGAACGATTGGCACAGCATCAAACAGCAGCTCAAGCAATCGCCGGGCTTTCTTGGCGCTAAATTGTGGCTGAGCGACGCTCTTGGTGATTTTTGTCTTACCTGCATCCTCGGCTTTTTTCATTAAGCGCGCGGCTTCACGGTCGGCGTATACGCCATGCTCGCGGTTAATTTGAATAGCCAGGGCATAGTTAATGGAACCCGCGCGCACCAGGCTCTTGATGTAGGGGCTGCATTCCTGCAATTGCAGGTGCTGGAGGATATCGGACTCAGAACGCTTAACTTTCTTGGCGATCTCCGCGTTAGTCCAACCCTGATTAACCAGGCGTAGGTAAGCCGCGCCGCGCTCTATAGGGGTAAGCGCCAGCCCTTGTGAGCTGGTGACCATGAATGCGATTTTATCGGCCTCGGTGCCTTCGAAATCTTTACACTCAAGGCGTTTCACTTCATGACCGGCAGCAGTAGCCAGCAACGCGCCGTGGAAGCGGTGGTGACCGTCGATAACTTTCACGCCTTGCTCTGTTATTTCGACAGCCAGCGGCGGAATAAACTCCCCAGCAATAAACGCGTCCCTAAATTCTTCAACATGCGCTTGGTTTAATTCACGGACGTTATAGCCTTCCTCGGCATAAATTTCATTGAGGGGAACTAAAAAAGTTTTCCGGGTAGAAATATCAGAACCAATACTTTCACGAGCTGCATAACGCTGACTTAAAGTTGCCATAATTATCTTCCATTCTGAGGGGGTGAAAATGCTTCACTATGCGCCACACACGGTGGCGCATAAGACTGCACTTTATTTAATTGAGCCTTCATAAACCGGGATGTTTTCGAGCTGGTTTTCCAGGTCTACGACGATCTCAGTAAAAGCGTGCTCAACGATTTTTTTCGGTTCGATAAGTTCGTACCAAAGAGCTAAGCCGCCGTCTTTCAGGCGGTAGCGGATACGGGCCTCAACCTGGTAAGGCGCGCCGTTGTGGAATGGTGCGATAGCCAGACTGATTTTTTCAGGCAGGGAAGTATTACCAGAGCCATCCTTTTCATCGCTGTAGGACATCTGGAACGTACCGTCCTGCAGGCGACGCACAGACTTGAACTCAGCTTTACGCGTCTCTTGGAAAGCCAGCACCATTTCGAGCAGTTCTGTACCGGATGGGCCTTTATAGTTATCACTGATCGGCGCGATATCTTGGATGTGGTTTTCCAGGAACTCTGCAAAATCGGTCTGGTTCATGGGATGCTTGTCACGGGATGCCCACTCCTGCCATTCATCGGAATAGGGGCAGTCGTACACAGCGCGATGTTTTGCCCACTCTGGTGAGTTTGCCGCAGAGTGGTAATCCAGCACGGCCTCAATGCGGGTTTCAGATTTGTCGGCGAAGATTGCAGTACGCGGATCAGCGAACTTTTGAACGTAGGCGATCAGCGAGGACACCGAAATAAGACGTACCGCCTGACGAATCAGCGAAGGTTGAAGCTGAAAATGCTCGAGCGTTTTTACTTCATGGTTGTCAGGAACCACCGCTACCGGGATATCAGTTTTCGGCGTGAACGCGGTCAGTGCCAATTCCTGAATTTCGCGTACAGAGCTATTAGCGAGGCTTGCAAGTTCTTGCATGCTATTTTCCTTAATTAATATTAACGTTGCTGGCTAAATTAATTAGCCGTTGGCTTGCAGCTTAATAGGCGCTGCGGCGGGGGCTGTATCAATGACTTTCAAATCCATTTGCACTTGAGAAGGATCATCACGCATTAAATCGCCATCGGCGGTTGAGAACATAATGGTGTCAGCCCGATCCAGCTCAGGAATGGATTTCTTGACGTTCGGGGTGATTTTCATCGTGTTTTCGTCGCGGCTGTTCAACATCTGGCAATTAAGCGTCAAAGTAACAGCGCCTTTCTTGCCGGTTTCGCGAACCATTTTAATAACCTCGGCCAGCGCTTTGGTAAGCTCCTGGTCTAAGGTGCCTTTGTTGATATAAGCCAGCTGCTGGCTAAAGGGAGTGCATTTGCTTTCAGACATACTATTTCTCCTCGTCACATACAGAGAAGAACTCGGGCCGGGTGACGCCCTCCACGGTTAAATGGATGCCTGAATTCTTCTCTCTATGAAAAAGGGCGGCTCGCCTACGAACATTATCTTCATCCTCCTTTGGGTTGGTTGAAGCTCGGCGGCCGCCAAAGACTACACACAGCAAAGATTTAGAGCGGGTGGCCTTTCTGGCAGAGGATTTTGCGCAGACGTGCAAAGAAGGTGAGGCGAACGGCCTGCACGGATGGGACAACGCGCATACCGTCTACAACGATTGTGTTAGCATTGTGGTTGATCATGTTGAATCTCCGTTCTACTGGTCATGCCCCGGCAAAGATTGGCGTCTGCAGCCGGGGCTATTTATTTCAGAAGTACCAGCGCGCCAGGCGGTTCAGGTAGCTGGTAACATCGCAATTACCGAATTTTCGGATAGCAACGCGGCGGAAGGATCGGAATTCCCGACGTGCTTTACGGCGCTCACGCTTTGTTAAGATGATCTGCATGGCGAGTCCTGCTGTTGCGCCACGAATGGCGCGATAGAGTTAGAAATACCAGCGGGCGTAGCTATTCAGCAGGCTGGCTTTATTGCAATGGCCATAAGCCTTGAATGCTCGGCGACGCTGTGAGCGCAATTCCCGGCGTGCTCGGCGGCGAATGCGGTTAGTCAAAACAATTTTGCGCATAGAAAGTCCTGCTATTGCGCCCCGTAGGGCGCGGTGGGTATTACTTGACTTTGCGGGTCGGCCATTGGTTGAACATGTTGCCCAGCTTCGACACGTTCACGATCATTTGCGTTTTCCAGCGCTCGCAGCCGTTCGGGCCGTCTACCGTCAGAATCGAATGTCCCCACACATGGGAACCGGTCAGCGTGGCTTCGGTTACATCGCCAACCTTTTCCGTTAGTTTGGCGATGAATGCCGTGTATTGCGCATTAGCATTTTCAGTCGCGGAACTGATAAATCGGGCCATACCGCCAAGGGAAAGCACTCGCGGCTCAGGCGAATTAGGGCGATAGCTGCGATAGCCTTCACTTGGTGCTTCCTCTGTCAGCAAGCGAACCAGTGTGTAACGGGCTTTCGCTTGCTGGAACCCAAGGCGGCTCTGGCGGCTGTCCGGGTAAGGGGCAGCCTGTTGCGCGTCCCAGCCCGCAGCCTCCATCCAACCGCAAACCCTTTCTATCACTGCCCGCGCCTCGCTCGCTGCGCGATCCAGGGAGGCGGCGCGAAGTGGTTCAACCGCTGCTGCTACTGGGTGTATTTCGCTATTCATCGTGTAACCCTCCGCTGTTAATCGAAGCCGTAGGCGTTACGCTGGAAATCATCAGCCGCCAACCCTTCGCAGAGTTGTTCTTCCGCCGCGCCGCGTGCAAACCAATGCGCCCATTCTGTGGCAGTCCGTGGCGGCAACGGGTTGCCGTTGTAGTCGTTGTAAACTACGTCGGCCTGCTCATTGCATTGTTCCAGCGTGTCCCGCAGTTGGCGTTCAGATACGTCTGCACCGTACTGCTCATAAATCGACTTCAGTTGCTGCATAGAAATCTGCGTAGCCATCATGTAACCCTCTGCTGTAGTGGTTTTATGCCTACCGCCCCAAACTGGCAGCGGCAGGGTAAATCCACTTCTTCCCTAAAGAACGTTACCGGTCGATCCCTCTCGGGGCCGGGGAGTGATTGCATCGCTCACCCCGTGGCGTGTTGCCTGTTGGCTTCCTGCCGTTCCCGTAACGTTTGCGGCGGTGTTTTGCTGGTGGCGTTCCGGGTTGATGGGGTGAGTATACGAATTGTATTTTTATCTTGCAATACGGAATGTATACATAAAATGCAGAAGTATACGTATCGTAGTGATTTTTATTAAAAAATTATTTGTGCAGAATTCGCCCTAGAGTGAGGGAGATGGGTTTCTTTGAGGGAGGGAATCAGGAATTAAGAGAAAGCCCAGCATTGTGCCGGGCGTTGATTAAACCAAACGCATCATGGTTTGGATTGCAACTCCGATAATCTTGCAGTTGCCGTTGATCTCTTTCATCGGCCATGCAGGGTTCAGACCTTTAAGGTATTTTTGCCCGCCGTCGATGATGAGTTTTTTGAATGTGGCTTCATTGGCGTCAACCATCTTGGCTATAACAAGGCTACCATTGACGGCCTCACGACCCGTATCTATTAGGACTAATGTCCCTTCAGGGATACTGATCCCTGTTGGCGCTGTCATAGAGTCGCCATCGACACGTAGCCAGAACGCCTTACCGAAAACTTTTGCATCAGACTCGAACCATTCATCGATCTCATCGACGGTATACGGCTCCATTGCCTCAGCCCAAGCTCCCGCTTGAACCCAACTGATCAGCGGATACTCCCTGCCTTTTTTATAAGGCCCAGCAAATTTAACGTTTGAGGTTTCGGTGTGGTGCGAAGCTGGCTGAGAATTGCCAGGGTTAACAACAAAATCTTTCAAACCAATAAAATTCATTATGTTGGCGATGATTTCTATCCCCGGCTCCCTTCTGCCGTTTAGCCAGTGACTGACGGCACCTTTGGTAACCCCAAGGTGCTCTGCGAGTTGCTCTTGGCCAATGCGCGATTCCTTCATTTTGGCCTTGGCTGCTTCATACCATTTCATATTCATTCCTGAATTATACGGTTTGTATAGCCACTATCGAGACACAATTTGTATACTTCACTTGCGATCAATAAATACGATATGTATACTTCGTCGAAATAGGAGGCACCATGAACAACATACAAGTGATTCGCAAGCGCCTGGGAATTACGCAGTCAGAGCTGGCTCAACTTGCTGGATGCACGCCGGGTGCAATAGGCCATTACGAGGCCGGACGACGGAGCATGGATATACAAACTTGCCGCAGTTTCGTGGCGATTTTTAACAAGCTTGGCGAGCCTGTCGGGTTGGATGATGTTTTCCCGCCAACAAACCACCGTGAAACAAGCCCATCAATTTGATGGGGAAAGTATCACGCAATTTTAAAGCCTTAGTAACCACAGCTCGAGGATTACAACTGTGTCACAGCAAAAAGCGCCGGACTGGCAGGCAGAAAAACAGCCTGAATGGGTAGTCAGTGTCGCCCGAAAAATCATCACTGGTCTGCCTGGTGGCTATGCTGAGGCCGCACAGTGGCTGGGGGTTACGGAAGACGCGCTGTTTAACCGCCTTCGCCCAAACAGCAATCAAATTTTCCCGATCGGCTGGCTCATGGTTTTACAGCAGGCTGGTGGCAATACCCACTTTGCCGACGCTGTATCCCGCCAGTCTCGCAGCGTGAATGTGCCTCTGCCCGAAGTTGAAGACATCGATCGAGACGACATCAACGCCAAGCTGATGGAAGCGATTGAGTACATCGGCAAGCACTCCGAACTTGTCCGCAAATTTACCGAAGACGGCGAGATAGACGCCGCCGAGCGTAAAGCGCTGGACGCCAATACCTACCGCCTGATCGCGACGTTCCAGGAGCACATCCTGTTGCTCTATAGCGTGTTCTGCCCGGCGGAAGTCACCCCAATTCACACAGCGAAGTGGCGCGCTCCTATGCCGTAGGGACTGCTGTATTTCACAACCGGAGGGTAAGCGTATGCAGCCTGCATCGTTTGTTCGAACCGCCATGCCTGCGGTGTATTGCCGCGAGGATGCCGCATGGATTCAAGACCAGCTCGGTAAGTTACCGCACGGGCAGCGCGGGAAGATTGCGCACGCCTACGAGGAGGCCTACCGCACAGCGTTTGACGCCGAGGAGGTTTCTTACCGGCAGGAGAACGCAGGCCGCAAAGCGGCTAACACGCGCCTGCGGCTGTACGTCGAGCGGTATTCACGGGCAGGCCAGGGCATGACAACCGCGCCACCGCTGGTGGGGCAAAACAGGGTAGCGGCATGAATTTTTTAGCCGGTGTTTTTTTAAACGGGGGAGAGGGGAAGGGTAAGAGGGGGGAAAGGGGGGTGATCGGGTTGGGGTGTGGGGGAAGGAACGGGCTTTACCAGAGAGAAGATCTTTAAGGGATCGAGTGTTTAAAAACGCCAAACGGACATTTAGACGGCTAGACGATTAAACGAGGAGATAACGATGACGCTTACAATCCAGCCACGCGAAAAACAGATAGTTGCACTGAACATGCTGCGCGCGGCGTGGAAGCAATACGCCTCGTTCATGATGTACGCCCCGGTCGGGTTCGGCAAAACCGCAATCGCGGCGCTCATCGCCAGCGGGTTCATCAGCCGCAACATGCGCATAATGTTTGTGGCCCCGTATACCGTCCTGCTCGACCAGACAGCAACGCGTTTTATTGAGTACGGCTTGCCTGCCGAGGAGATCGGCTACATCTGGCGCGACCATCCAGCCTATGACCCAAGCCGCCTTATTCAAATCGCATCAGCCGACACGCTGATCCGCCGCGACTTCCCCGACAACATCGATCTGCTGATCATCGACGAAGCCCACCTGAAGCGCAAAAAAATGCTGGAGTTCATCGACGAGCTGACCGCTAAAGGCGTGAAAGTGATCGGGTTGTCCGGTACTCCGTTCTCGGCTTGGCTGGGGACGTATTACCAGAAGCTGATCAAGCCGACGACGATGAAAGAGCTGATCGCTATCGGCGCGCTGAGCAAATACGAATTTTATGCCCCATCGCACCCAGACCTGAGCGAAGTGGAGACGTCTGAGCAAGCAGGCTATGGCCGAGACTACAAAGAACAGCAGGCTGCAGATGTGATGAGCGACCCGACGCTGGTGGGCGATATCGTTAAGAACTGGCTGGAGAATGGGGAAGACCGCCCGACCATTTGTTTTTGCGTCAACGTGGCCCACGCAAATTACGTGACCGTTGAATTCAGCAGAGTGGGTGTGACCGTTGAAGTGATGACGGCGGCGACGCCACACGAAGACCGCCAGATGACGATCCGCCGGTTTGAGCAGGGCATCACGAAGATCATCGTCAACGTCGGCGTGCTGGTGGCCGGTTTTGATAGCGATGTCCGCTGCATCATCTACGCCCGCCCGACGAAATCAGAAATCCGCTGGCTGCAATGCCTTGGCCGTGGCCTGCGTACTGCGCCCGGTAAAGATCACTGCCTCATCTTCGATCACACCGGCACCGTGCATAAGCTCGGTTATCCCGACGATATCGAATATGACTACCTGCCAGCCAGTTCTGACGGGATGGAGAAAACGCCCGCGCGCGTGGTTAAGACTGATCAGCCTGAGCGCCTGCCGAAAGAATGCACCCAGTGCCACTACGTTAAGCCGGTCGGCGTCTACATCTGCCCGAAATGTGGCTTCAAGCCTATCGCTGGTGAGGACGTAGAAACCGATAAGTCACGCGGCCTGAAAAAAGTGAAGCAAGCCAAGGAGGTTGTCACCAAAGAAGTGAAACAAGCCTGGTGGAGTCAAATCATCTACTACCAACGCATGCGCGCCGCCCAGGGCAAACCGGTAAGTGACGGCTGGTGCTCGCATGTCTACCGCAAAAAATTCGGGGTATGGCCGCAAGGGCTGTATCACGCACCGATGGCCATCACACCAGTGGTGAGCAATTTCATCAAATCAACGCAGATCGCCTACGCAAAATCTAAGCAAAACGAAGGGAAAGCCGCATGAATACCAAACAGGCAGCTATCGGCCATTGGCCGAAAATATTCGAGTTTTACGGCCTCCCCCCGGTAACTGGGAAAAAACATTTTAAGGGTGAATGCCCGCTGTGTGGCCGCAAGGGCAAATATCGTTGCGACGACAAGAACGGCACCGGTTCTTACATCTGCGCATGCGGCGCGGGTGACGGTTGGGCGCTGCTGACCGGGGCAACCGGCAAGGACTTTAAAACGCTGGCGGCAGAGGTCGATAAGCTGGTTGGCCGCGTCTACTCGCCGGAAGAGGGTTATCAAGCTGGTGGCCCTTCATCTGGCATAGCCTCGCAACGCCAGCGCGTGAGCTGCAAGTTTGCATCGCTGACCAGCCTGAAAGGCACCGGCGCAGACCGTTACCTGAAGCTGCGCGGCATCACCAGTCTGCCACAAGACAACGTCCGCTACTGCGACCGGCAACGCGCAGCGGGTGGCGAATACCAATCGATCTATGCGCTGGCAACGGACGACAAAGGCGAACTGTGCTACCTGCACCGCACCCTGCTCGACGGGGACAAAAAAGCCACGGTAGCTGGCGCGCCGAAAAAAATGATGAAGCTGCAAGAGGACAGCTATCTGGAGCACGCCAGCTCGGTCGCTATCCGCATGTTCCCGCCGTCCACCACGCTGGGCATCGCTGAGGGAATCGAAACCGCGCTGTCCTGCCATCAAATCACGCAATGCAACACCTGGGCGACGCTGAACACCACCTTCATGAAGAAGTTCCGCGTACCACGTGGAGTGCAACGCCTGATCATCTTTGCTGACGCAGACAAGAACGCATCCGGCCACGCTGCGGCGTTTGAATGCGCCCGCGCCAATCTGCTGGCAAAGAACGATCTGCAACAAGTCTCAGTGCGCTGGCCGAAATCCGGCGACTTTAACGATCTGCTGCTTAACGGCTCAGAGGTCTACGAGTGGGTATTCCACCGCGAGGAAAACAATGAAAAAACCAACTAAGCCGAAGCAGTACAAGGCGAAAAAGTGCGCTCAATGCGGTGAAACGTTCACGCCGGTGAAGTACCTGCAAAAGGTCTGTGGCCCGCTCTGCGCTATCGCATACCAGCGTGACGCGCGTAAGCGTCTTGAGGAAAGGGAACGTAAGGACAAGCTGAAAATCCGCAAACTGGCCGTTAAGCCGCTGCGCTACTTCATCAACCAGGCGCAGACCGAATTTAACGCCTACATCCGCGAGCGCGATGCCGACGAGCCATGCATCAGCTGTGGGCGCTACCACACAGGCCAATACCACGCCGGGCATTACCGCACTGTCGGGAGTCATCCGGAGCTGCGCTTTGATGAAGATAACTGCCACAAGCAGTGCTCGGTCTGCAACAACTTCAAATCCGCGAATCTGAGCGAGTACCGCCCTAACCTGATAGCAAAAATCGGGCAGGCACGTTTTGACCGGTTAATGGGGCCACCGCCGAAAGTCGGCAAGCTGGGCCGCAGTGACTATGAGCGCATCCGCGACACGTATAAAGCCAAACGCAAAGCATTGAAGCAGGAGAAGGCAGCATGATGACCCCAAAACAGAAACGAGAAATCAAACACAACGCATGGGCGACTGTTGCCGGTGTTCCTCGCAAGAAATACCTGGGTAAATACCAGCGCCTGACCCGGCTGCAAACATTGTGGATCACTTCGCTGCTGAACGCCTGGGGCGATATGTACGGCGGCAACACCGATGGGAAGTTGAAGTGCAGCGGCGGCAGTGGTGTATGGGGGCAAATCATGCCTGAGCAGTGGGACGACGAAAGCGCTGCGCGAATTGTGAAGGTGCTGGGCGACCTGCGCCAACTTGGGTATCGCGGGGAGGAGCAGTTGAAGAAGGCGACCACAATTCTTTGGCCGCACCGCTCGCTTGAGTCGATGCTGGTGGCTGCTGACGCTGGCGAGGAATGCGACTTCATGGAAAAAGCGGTGCTGGCGTCGATGAAGCACGATAACCCGGTCTACATCATCGGCAAGCTGTTCTACACGGGCCGGAACAACACGGTGTCGGTGCTGGGGCGCTATATGCAAAATCATTACGCCCCCTGGCTGACACGCGATCAGGTGGATGACCGCGTGCGCTGGTGCATTGAAATATTCAATTCTGCGGTTTTTGTCGCCGTTCGTGCAGCTATCTGCATCGAAAATGAAGAAAAATGCAAAAATAGCTTGAAAATAGCCAAAGAAACTGCATAATACAGGTATGCTTTCGCGAAGCTGTACCATCAAGCGATGCAACAAAATGACCCGCCACTGAGCGGGTTTTTTAATGGGGGAAAGGATGGTAATGAAAGGTAATTTCTTATCTGTATCCCACACAAAAACGCACGATTGTGCACCGAACATGTCGGGTATTTGCATTACCTAAGTGGTAATTTGCTTTGAAGTTGCAGCTATCTCCGCTTAAACGGATTGTAAATGTTGTGAACAATGCGTGAAGGTGAACAAGTTAACCTTGCGTTAATGCCGCCCGGGCTACTACAATGGCTTTACAGTCAGTCGACAAAGTATTTTAGTTAGTCGACGGTTCACATAACGAAGAGAGAAGGAGGATGGTATGACTAGATTAATTACTCTCGTTGCCCGCGCGATCATCTCTCCAGAGAAGATCCTCAAGAAAATCGCGGACGTGACTTCAAGCTGTGACAACGCACCGAAAAAGGCTTATGATGACAAGTTCTTCATCGACAGCAATGGTTCGGTCGTCCTTAACCGCAATAACGCAGAAGTCCAGAAAGCTTTTGCTGACAATATCGCTGGATTGAGCACAAATAAGACCGACAAGAAGACAAGGTAATCTTCAATGTGGGCAGCGCTCATCGTTATTGTTCTGGTTTGCGGTTATCACTACACCAAATGCCATTTACCATCAAGGTATAAACAAAACAAAGCCGTTGGTTGGAATGCCTACTTTGACGTTGCTCTCAAAGGTGGCGAGTTTCTAATCAGCGGCATTTTGTTGGCTTGCGTTTGTGTATTCCTCATGTTTTTGCTGATGTTTGCCCTTAACATCTTGGCCTATCTTGGGGTTCCATACCAAAAATTTACTTTTGCTCATGATCTATGGAAAACCAGATTTTTCGGTATGAGTATGTTCTCGGGGCTAAGCCTCGCCTGCACAGTATTTATCAGTATCGGTCAGGCATCTCAGGCAACAAAAAACTCTAAAGACCCGCAAAAGCGAGTCGAAATCTTTCGAGAGATTGCAGCTCATAGCGCGGTAGAAAATATTTTGTTGGAGTCTATCGAAAAAGGGCTGTTGCTTTTGGTCACTTTGAAATCTCGAAAGGTCTATGTAGGCATGATAGATGAGGCGAGATTCAACCAGCTTGATACGAATACCCTGGTGTTGATCCCGTTTATGTCAGGTTATCGCCATAAGGATACCTTGACGTTCTGTGTCGAGCATAACTATGTTGATCACTATCAAAGCGAGGGTATCACGCTCACTTCCGAGCCTTTGTCGGTTTATCAGTTCCGGCATGTTCTGCCGGTTGATCAAATTGAGTCATTTTCACTGTTTAACGTTGATACTTACGAAACCTTCCAAGAAATAATAAAGCAGAAGCAAGAACAAGACGGTGAGCCGGAAATAGAAGCTGCATGAAGTAACAAGTCGATTACCAAACCCGCCGCTAGCGGGTTTTTTCATGGAAAAATTAAAGCGAAGCCTCATCTAACATTAACCGATGTCCCTACTGAGGGTTACGTCGGCATTGGGTTGATGGGGCTTCGCCTTAATGTTTGTGTAGAGATGGAGCCTGGCTTTCCCTAGGGGAGGATTAGATAGTGTTGCCGCTAACTCTCAAGTTGAATTTTGAGGTAATATAAGGCCTCACTATCTTTGTCTGGGAGAAGGAACGATGATTACATTCAATGACTTCAAAGAAAGGCGCAAAGCCCGAAAAGAAGAGCGTAAAGCATACGTACAGCGAGTTAGAGAATGTGCAGGGAAGCTCATTAGCATCTATATCGATTCCCTACAACTACCTAATGAAACATGGAAAGACTCAGCGGGAAAGGATTGTCCATATGTTTTTATTCAGGATTTAGCACCGCGTACTGGAGATGGGAATCACGCCAAACCTGAAGAACTGACGGTAGACCCTAGTTCTGGTGCTAGGTTTGTTCTGTTTACAATTACTGATGACGACCCCAACAAGCCCAAGTATGAAAGCACGCGAATTTCAATCTCACTCTCTGGAGATGCTCTAGAAGTAAGCATTGAAAGTTTGAATACCTTCTCTCCTATTGATTCTGATGAGAAATACTCAGAGGTATGTGAGTTTATTAAAGAAGGCATACTTGAATCTATAGGCGGTAATGCGTTTGGAAAAAAACAATTCGCTGAATCGGTAAATTTATGGGATTGAAATGTTCTAAGTAAATATTGGGTGTGGTTATACCTCCAGTATGAATAAACCCTAATATTTACTATTACCGTAAAATTTAAAGTTAAAAAAACAAAAGCTGAGCTAACGCTCGGCTTTTTTCGTTTCTACCACCCGATGATCGGGGAATGCCCCGACAGGGGGAGGATATGAAGATGCCCTGGAAGAATGAACCCAACATTCTATCAATGCTGATTGCGTTCGGCATGACCCTGCTGGGTGCCATTGCGAGCTACTCATTCAAGGTGCTGAACGGCGAGGCCTTCAGTTGGCGCACGCTGTTCCTGCAGCTCTTCGTTTCGATCTTCGCCGGGTTAACTATGGTGATGATCGCTCTGCATTATGAATGGCCATCTGAAGTGATGGGTGGCGTATGCGGCATGGCGGGATGGTCGGGTGCATCGTTGATTAAGGCGCTGGAGCGTCGTTTCCTCAACAAAGCAGGCGATAGCAATGAATATAAGTAAAAACGGCATCGAGCTGATCAAACGGTTCGAGGGCTTGGAGCTGAAAGCGTATCCGGACTCAGTAGGCGTCTGGACTATCGGCTACGGTTGGACGCAAGCGGTAGACGGTAAAAAGATTGCGCCCGGCATGAGGATCGATCAGGCCACTGCCGACCGGCTGCTGAAGTGTGGAGTTGTGCAGTATGAACAGGGGGTTAATCAGCTTGTGAAGGTGCGCATCACTCAGGGGCAGTTCGACGCGCTGGTGAGCTTTGCCTACAACCTCGGCCTGCGTTCGCTGAGCACATCAACGCTGCTTCGGAAGTTGAACGACGGGGATAAGCAGGGTGCAGCGGACGAATTCGGCCGGTGGGTTAATGCTGGTGGCAAGCGGCTGGATGGCCTTGTCACGCGGCGAGCGGCAGAACGTCGGATGTTCCTATCATGAGCTGGCGGTGGGACGTAATCATCAAGGCGTGGCCTGTGCTGGTGGCGCTGCTTGTTGGTGCGCTGGTGCTCTATACGCATTCACTACGCGATGACCTGGAGAAGTCCAATAGGGAACTCGGCTCGCTGGTGGAAAAGCTGGACACCAAAGATGCAGCGCTGGTGGCGATGAAACAGGCATCAGATGCTGACCGGCAAGCGAGCGCCGCGCAGTTGGAAAAAGAGCGGAAACTGAGGGGAAAGGCTGATGCAGAAAACAAAGCATTGCGCGAGGCTCTGGACGCGAGCGGCTGTAGCAACAAGCCTCTGCCTGGTGCTGCTCTCAACATCCTGCGCGGACAGGCCAAAGCCGCAGAGCACGCAGATGATTTACGTCCTGCCGCCAGCGGTGCTGCTGCAACAGTGCGATGACGCGCCGTTCACTGGCACAACGTTCGGTGATGCAGTGATAGCACTGCACGCCAAACAAGGCGAAATGAAGGTGTGCGCCTCACGCATGGAGGCGTTAATCAAGTGGGCGCAGAGCGCCGGGAGAGAGCAATGAGCAAGCAGTTTTACGAGCGCCGTAAGCGCTATTTAGAAGAGAAGCGCCGCCGCATGGAAGAGATGGAGGTCAGCAAGATTGTGCTGACTCAAGAGCAAATCAAAGAGCTGGCACGGTTCGCGGCTGAAGATGGTCAGCCGTCATACACCATTACGCATGGACTTATTGATGCGTTCGAGGCGGATGATGGTAAGCATGTGCCGGAGTACAGCGGCCTGATCGCCTACTCGGAGTCGGAAGAGCACGGCGTTCTGCAGTTGGCCTAATTTATAAAATTCTGCAAAAGGCATTCATCGAGTGCCTTTGACAGAATAAACGATCTGAATTCCCATAAGGTGGTTTGCTACATCGTCGGGGTTATATCCAACTAACTAGCAGGAAGTTCCATATGAGCATCAAGAAACCCTACGGCAGCAAATGGCAAGCCGAACGGCTTGTGTTCCTGCGGGATAATCCTCTGTGTGCCATGTGTCAGCAGATGGGGCGTATTGAGCCAGCAACGGTGGTGGATCACATCGTGCCGCACCGCATGAAAGAAGCGAAGACGCCCGAGGAAATGAAGAAGGCTCAGCACCTTTTCTGGAGCCGCAAGAACTGGCAGGGCTTATGTAAGCCACACCACGACTCCACAAAGCAACGTATGGAGAAGACCGGCAAGGTAATAGGGTGCTCGCCCGACGGCCTGCCGCTTGACCCTGCGTCGCACTGGAACCGCTGACAGCGGCGTTTGGACGCGGTGGGGAGGGGCGGGGTAAGAGTTCACCCCTCTCGCCCTTAAAGACCGCCGCTTGTCATTTGTGCGCACAACCGCGAAATGAAAAGTTTTTTTTCTGGGAGGTTCCGATGGCAGGACGACGCCCGAAACCGTCCCACCTCAAGGTGGTCACCGGCAATCCGGGCAAACGTAAACTTAATGATAAAGAGCCGCAACCGGCGAGAGAAATTCCCAGCCCACCTTCGCACCTGACGGACTGGGGGAAAACGGCCTGGGGAAAAATGACTGTGCTGCTCGACGGCATGGGCGTTCTGACCGTTGCCGATACTTTTGCGCTTGAGCGGCTCTGCGATATTTACGCCGATATATTGCAACTGCGCAACACGATCGCCGACGAGGGCCGAACTTATACAGTTCAAACGGAGGGGGGCTTTTTGATTAAGGCTAACCCTGCGGTTGCCATGCTGGCAGACGCCGATCGCCGCTTCAAAAGTTATTTGGTGGAGTTTGGTCTGACGCCTGCCGCCAGGTCAAAGGTGAAAGTAAATGGTGGAGAGAAAGAAGAAGACCCGCTCGCCGAATTCTTCGGCACCTGATCCAGCCACGCAATATGCGCTGGACGTTACCGAAGGGCGAATTATCGCCGGGCCTGATATCCGAAACGCCTGCAAACGTCACCTTAATGATTTAGCCGAAGGTGAAAGCCGGGGGCTGTATTGGGATGTTGATGCTGTTGGCCGCGTGGTTGACTTCTTTGCCAAGGTGCTGAAGTTGAACGGCGGCGAACATGAAGGAGCGCCTTTCGTCCTTCTTGGATGGCAGGCATTTGTTGTTGGCTCACTGTTTGGCTGGAAAAAAGCAAACGGCACGCGTCGATTCAGAACGGCATATATCGAATCAGGCAAAGGCTCTGGCAAGTCGCCATTATCCGCAGGGATTGGCCTTTACTGCCTCGTAGCGGACAAAGAACCGCGTGCTGAAGTTTATGCAGCAGCCACGAAAAAAGACCAGGCGATGATCTTGTTTCGTGATGCGGTGGCGATGGTGAATCAGTCCCCGGCGCTGGCTCAGCGTATCGATCCCTCCGGCGGGGCCGGTAAAGAATGGAACCTGGCATTTTTACAAACGGGTTCCTTCTTCCGTCCGATCAGTTCTGATGACGGGCAATCAGGGCCGCGTCCGCACTGTTGCCTCATTGATGAGGTGCATGAGCACAAAGACAACAAAGTGGTTGAGATGATGCGCGCCGGGACAAAAGGCCGCAGGCAAGCGCTCATCTTCATGATCACAAACAGCGGTCACGATAAAACCAGCGTCTGCTACGAGTACCACCAGTACGGCAAACAACTAGCCGCCGGTCAGAAAGTTAACGATGCCTTCTTTGCGTTCATCTGCTCATTGGATGAGGGTGACGATCCTTTCAAGGATGAGTCCTGCTGGGCAAAAGCCAACCCCTCAATGGGGCATACGTTCCAACCTGAATATTTACGCGAGCAGGTGGAAGATGCGCGAGGCATGCCGTCAAAAGAAAGCCTGGTCAGGCGCCTTAATTTCTGTGAGTGGGTGGATGCTGAAAACCCGTGGATCGGTGGCGATATCTGGATGGCATGTGAAAAAACATTCGATATCGAAAGCCTGAAAGGGGAAGAGTGTTTTGGCGGTCTGGACTTGTCCGGCAAGCGCGACCTGACAGCTCTGGGGCTGTATTTCCCGCGCATTAAGACGGCGCTGGTGGAGTTCTGGACGCCGCGCGACACGCTGCATGACAGGGCCAGAAATGACCGCGTTCCATATGATTCCTGGGTGCGTGAAAAGTACCTGCACGCGCCAAAGGGCAGCGCTATCGATTACGGCTTCGTTTCTAAACGGATCGCCGAGCTGGCGGCACTCTTTGATATTCGGTCGATCGCCTTCGACCGCTATCACATGGATTATCTCGAGCCTGAATTGCTGGATGAAGGGGTGACCGTTCCGTTGGTTCCTCATGGGCAAGGCTTCGGCAAATCGGCGGAGTCTGGCTTGTGGATGCCGCACTCAATCGAGCTGCTCGAGCAACTCATCACCGAGAAAGAAATCACCATCCTGTTTAATCCTTGTCTGCGCTGGAACGCGGCAAACGCGGTTATTGAAGAAGATAAAAGCGGTAACCGGGTATTCAGTAAGCGGCGCAGTAATGGCCGCATAGATGGCGTAGTAGGGCTGGCGATGGCCGTCGGTGCTGCTGACGGCGTTGTTGAGGATGACGGCGATATTGATGGCTTTTTCGATGATCCGATCATGGTAGGTATCTGATGGGCAAAAACAAGCAACCTGGGCGCGTTAAAAGCGCCCTTTTAAATTGGCTGGGTGTTCCTATCAGTCTCACTACCGGGACATTCTGGCAAGAATGGTTCGGCACCAGCAGCAGCGGCAAGGTGGTCACTGCCGACAAGGCTATGCAGCTCTCCGCTGTATGGGCGTGCATTCGGTTACTCAGCGAATCGGTTTCCACTTTACCGATGAAAGTCTATCGTCGTGAGGCGGATGGTTCTCGTAAGCTGGCGCAGGATCACCCGGCATACCAGGTGTTGTGCCGCCGTCCGAACCTCGAAATGACGCCGTCCCGATTCATGTTGATGGTGGTGGCCAGCATCTGTTTGCGAGGAAATGCCTTCATTGAGAAAAAAATGATTGGCAGAAAGCTGGTGGCGCTTAATCCGCTGTTGCCTCAAAACATGGTGGTTAAACGTCTGGATACCGGGCAGTTGCAGTACACCTACACCGAGGACGGCAAAAAGCGTGTGATACCGGTAGACCGGATGATGCACATTCGCGGCTTTGGTCTGGATGGTGTCTGCGGCATGATGCCGCTGAGTTCGGGCCGTGACGTGTTTGGGGCGGCGATGGCTGTTGATGAGTCGGCAGCAAAAATCTTTGAAAACGGTCTGCAAACGTCAGGATACATCAGTTCGAAAGTTGCGCTGAATAAAGAGCAGCGAGAGCGTCTGCGCAAATACTTAGCCGCGTTCGCCGGTTCAAAAAACGCCGGTAAAATGATGGTGCTGGAGGGGGATTTATCGTACCAGAATGTCACGATGAATCCTGAAGACGCGCAGATGTTGGAGAGCCGTGCCTTTAGCATTGAGGAAATCTGTCGCTGGTTCCGGGTGCCGCCTTTCATGGTGGGGCATGTGACGAAGCAAAGTAGCTGGGCATCGAGTGTTGAAGGGATGAACCTGATTTTCCTGACCAACACGCTACGCCCACTGTTGGTGAACATCGAGCAAGAAATCTCACGTTGCCTGCTCGATAGCGATGAAGATTACTTTGCAGAGTTCTCGGTGGAAGGTTTGTTGCGTGCCGACAGTGTTGGCCGCGCGGCGTACTACACCACCGCTCTGCAGAATGGCTGGATGAGTCGCAACGATGTTCGCCGACTTGAAAACCTGCCGCCAATTCCAGGCGGTGAAATCTATACCGTGCAGCTTAACCTGACCCCGCTTGAGGACTTGAAACAGAACAACCTCGGCGCTCAGGCTGTCACTATCACCCGGCTGCACAATTATCTTTTCCCCGATATTCCTGAAGACCAGTCACCGCTGAAAAAAGCGGCGTAGGAGCATTCCCCCATGACAAAAAAACGACTTCCGGTCGCACCGGCGGGGCGTCCCTGCGCGGGCGTTACCTGTGAGCCGCTGCCTTCGGCGCTAGAAAGATGGAATGGCGGTCTAAAGGCCGCTGCCTCTGACGACAATTCTATCTCGGTGTTCGACGTTATCGGCCAGGATTACTGGGGAGAAGGCGTTACAGCGAAACGGATCGCCGGTGCGCTGCGCTCAATGAATGGCGCTGACGTTACCGTAAACATTAACTCGCCGGGCGGGGACATGTTTGAGGGGCTGGCGATTTACAACCTGCTGCGAGAGTACCAGGGCAAAGTAACCGTAAAAGTGTTGGGGCTGGCTGCAAGCGCAGCCTCAATCATTGCGATGGCCGGTGACGAGATTCAAATTGGCCGCGGTGCTTTCCTGATGATCCATAACTGCTGGGTGGTGGCGATCGGTAATCGCCATGACTTTGCTGCAATGGTGGAGTACCTCGAACCTTTCGATAACGCAATGGCGGATATTTACTCTGCCCGCTCCGGTCTCGATAGCGACACCGTCAAGCAGTTGATGGACGGCGAAAGCTACATCGGCGGCAGTGATGCCATCGAGAAAGGGCTGGCCGATAGTCTGTTGTCATCCGATGCGGTAAGCAGTGATGAGGACTCACCGGCGGCAGCATTGCGCAAGCTGGATTCCATACTGGCCAAGGCTAATACCCCTCGGTCAGAACGCCGAAAACTGTTGAAAGCCTTAACAGGTAGCACGCCGAGCGCTGTTACCGATCCGACGGGTACGCCGAGCGCTACCGAACCATCCCCTGAAATCCTTGCCAAGCTGAACGCCGCGTTAAGCGGGCTGTGCGCGGCGTGCTAATTATTTGGAGAAATTATGTCTGAAGTTAATGAGATTCTGAAAAAAGTCACCGCATCTATCGAAGATGCAACCAGCAAATTTAACGCCAAGGCCGAGGACGCCCTGAAAGAGGCGAAAAAATCAGGCGAGCTGTCCGCAGCGACGAAGGACAGCGTTGATAAAATGGCGACCGAACTGAACGCCCTGAAGGAGGCAGAAAAAACGCTGAAGGCTGGGTTGGGTGAGCTGGAGCAGCATGTGGCGCAAATGCCATTGAACCGCGCGGCTGAAGTGGTTCAATCGGTCGGGCAGCAGGTGATTTCGGCAGAAGCGCTGAAAGACTTTGCCTCTGGTATTCAGGCCTCTCAGCGGCTGAGCATTCCGGTTAACGCGACACTGATCTCTACCGATGTTCCTGGGCAGATCGTGGCCCCGCAACGCCTGCCGGGTATTGATACCGCGCCGAAACAACGCCTGTTTATTCGCGACCTGATCGCACCAGGCACCACCGGCTCCAGCACGATTTATTGGGTGCAACAAACCGGCTTCACCAACAAGGCCGCCGCCGTTCCTGAAAATACCACGAAGCCGTACAGCGATATCCAATTCGCTGAAAAGATCACGCCGGTTCGCACGTTGGCCCATATGTTTAAAGCCTCCAAGCAGATTCTGGATGACTTCGCACAGCTGCAATCGACCATTGATGCAGAGATGCGTTACGGCCTGAAGTATGTAGAAGAGCAGGAGATTCTCTTCGGTGACGGCACTGGCGCACACCTGGAAGGCATCATGCCGCAGGCGTCGAAGTACAAGGCGGCGTTTGAAGTTGCGATGCAAAACGGCATTGACGATCTGCGCCTGGCAATGTTGCAGGCACAACTGGCACGTTTCCCATCAACGGGCCATGTGCTGCACTTCACTGACTGGGCCAAGATTGAGCTGCTCAAGGACTCGCTGGGCCGCTATATCCTCGCCAATCCAGCCGCGCTAACCGGCCCGACTCTCTGGGGCTTGCCTGTTGTCGCGACGGAGTCAGCGGCGTTCCTGGGTAAATTCCTGACCGGTGCCTTCAGCGCGGGTGCACAGCTCTTTGACCGTGAAGAGGCAAACGTGGTGATCAGTACCGAGAACGCCGACGACTTCGAGAAGAACATGATCTCGATTCGTTGCGAAGAGCGTGTGGCGCTGGCGGTCAAACGACCTGAAGCGTTTGTTACCGGTGCCTTCACCGTGCCAACCCCACCAACCGGCGGTTAATTATCCGCAACGCATAGCGGCCTTAGGGCCGCTTTCAAGGAGATAACCATGAAAGTTAAAGCACTTGTACCGATCTTGTTCGGTAGCCGGGTGGTGAATGACGGCGAGTTGTTCGAAACGCAGGAGCTTCACGGGCGCGAGCTGATCAAAAAAGGCTATGCCGAGCAGGTGAGTGATGACAATCCTGCAGAGCAGCCAGAGCAGCCAGAGCAGCCAGAGCAGCCAGAGCAGCCAGAGCAGCCAGAGCAGCCAGAGCAGCCAGAGCAGCCAGAGCAGCCAGAGCAGCCAGAGCAGCCAGAGCAGCCAGAGCAGCCAGAGCAGCCAGAGCAGCCAGAGCAGCCAGAGCAGCCAGAGCAGCCAGAGCAGCCAGAGCAGCCAGAGCAGCCAGAGCAGCCAGAGCAGCCAGAGCAGCCAGAGCAGCCAGAGCAGCCAGAGCAGCCAGAAGCGGCCAAGAAATCCAAAAAGTAAGGTGAGCCATGTTGGAACTGAAATTGGTGAAGGAGCATTGCCGCCTGGAGCCTGATTTCAATGCGGATGACAGCCTGATCGGCGTCTATATCGGTGCCGCGAAAAAGCATGTTGAGATGTATACCCGCCGCACCCTATACGCCAGCGAATCCGACTCAGGATACGATGCCGATGAAGATCACCTGCTGCTGGATGATGATGTACGCACGGCAATGTTGTTACTTGTTGGGCACTGGTATGAAAACAGAGAGGCGAGTGTTGTCGGACAGTCAGTTTCCAAATTGCCAATGGCGGTAGAGTCAATTCTTCAGCCTTATCGGATCTATGGGCTATAGGAGGGGCTATGCAGGCAGGACGATTACGTCACCGGCTAATTATTCAAAACGCTGAAATAGAAGATCTCCCTTCAGGTCAGCAAAAAGAAATTTGGCTCGACGGTGCAGAAGTATGGGCTGATGTAAGGGGTATCAGCGGCAGAGAATTAATGTCTTCTGGTGCCGAATTATCTGATGCAACTATCCGTGTGTGGCTTCGGTTTCGGCAAGATATCTTCGCGACATCCCGATTTAAAATTATTATGGGGCCATTTAAAGGGAACATTTTGCAAGTTATCGGCCCGCCAATCCCTGACGCGAAAGCAACTCGATTAGAAGTTTTATGCAAAACGGGGGTGAAGGTATGATCGGTGGAAAGCTGGACTTCTCCGGCCTGCTTGACCTGTCAAAAGAACTTGATGTGCTTAGCAAAGCGGAAAGTGGCAATGTTTTACGGCAGGCTACCCGTGCTTCAGCTGCTATTTTCAGGGACGAGGCTCGGCGCTTAGCGCCGAAGCGTACCGGAAAGTTGGCGCGGAATATCGTTGTTGTAAGCCAGCGTGGCAGCCAGGGTGAGGCTGTTGCAGGTGTTCATGTGCGAAGTAAGGGTAAAGCCAGTAATCGAAATAACGCCTTCTATTGGCGGTTTGTTGAGCTTGGCACCTCGAATATGGCCCCAATCCCGTTTATTCGCCCTGCCTATGACGGCAAGCAGGAAGAGGCCGCGCGAGCCGCTTTCGACAAAGCCAACGCAGCTATCGACAAGGTGCTATCCAAATGACTGAAGCCGATATCAAGCCATTGCTTAAACCGTTGGTTGGTGGTCAGGCATACCCTTATGTTGTCAAACTGACAGCTGAAGGAGAACCGGCGGTGAGTCCACCGTGGATCGTATATTCGCTACCCAACGAGGACTCGGCGGATGTGTTCTGCGGAATGGCAGAAACCGCTGTGACGGTTCAGGTCGATGTCTATGCTGATACCGTGGATGAGGCAACCGCTATCCGTGCATTAGCGCAGGAGGCGGTTAAATCACTGGAACCGGCAGAAATGCGGGCCTTCAAAGATTACGAACCCGCGACAGCCCTTTATCGTGCCTCATTCGAATTCAGAGTGTGGCAATAAACCAGCTTTCCTCTACCAACCGCCTTCCGGGCGGTTTTTTTATTTCTGGAGAATACACATGACCAGTAAGTATGAAAAAACGCAGGGAACGAAAGTTTCCGTCTCGGCTGCTGAACCCATCTCGGTTGATGATCCAAACATCGTTTGGCTTGAGGCCCAATGTGCCACCAAAGAAATCAGCTATACCGCCGGGCAGAAAGCCGATATTGACGTTACGACGTTGTGCTCGGAAGAGCAGGAAAACACCAACGGTCTGCCGTCTCCGGGCGAAATGACGATTAACCGGAACTGGGTAGGCGACGAAGAGGCGCAGGAGTCACTGTTGACCGCCTACGAAACCGATGAGCGGCGTGCGATCAAAGTTGTTTTTCCGTCCGGCAATGGCTTTGTCTATCTGGCAGAAGTCCGTCAAAACAGTTGGTCTGCAGCAACATCCGGTGTGGTTTCGGCCTCTTACACGCTGCGGCTCAAGGGTAAACCGAAGCGCATCAAAGCCTCTGACAACGTGCCGGTGACCGGGGTAACGATCACGCCGACCAGTGGTAGCCTCGCTGCGGGTGGCACTACAACCTTTGCCGTGAACATTGCGCCGGCAGATGCAACGAATAAGGGATTTACCCTGAGTTCATCTGTCCCTGCACGCGCAACCGCCTCTGCTACCGGCATGAATGTCACTGTTTCGGCACCAGGCAGCGCGACCGCCGGCGCAGCAAACATTATCGTCAAAACCAGCGATGGCGACTTTACCGCAACGTTTGCGGCGACCGTAACCGCATAACGGGAGACCAGTAACACATGGCCGTTAAAAATAAATTCGATCTCAAGGCGCTGGTTTCAGCGCCGCAATCTGGGTTCCGTACCAAAACTGTACCGGTTAAAGAGTGGGGCGGGGCAAAAGTTGTACTGCGTGAGCCTTCACCAGAGGGGTGGGGCCGCTGGCGCGAGATTATGACCCCTCCTGAGCCAAAAGAAGGTGAGCAGCCCGTCAAGCTGTCCATTTCGGAGGAAACGCAGCGAAATATCCGCGCTGATTCGGTGATGTTCATTGACGTGTTGCTTGATGAAGAGCTGCAGCCTGTTTTTGACTTGAGCGAGCTGGATACCGTGGTTGCCTTTTATGGCCCAGTGCATGCCCGCTTGCTTAAGCAGGCTATGGATCTGACCACCTCGCCAGAGGAAGCCGAAAAAAAGTCCGAGAGCCCGACACCCAATTCATGATGAAACTTGCGCTTCGCCTGGGGAGAACCTTGGGTGAGCTCAAGCAATCAATAAGCATGAGTGAACTGCGCTTGTGGGCCGCGTATGACCGGATAAGCCCGATTGGGGATGAGCGCGGCGATTTCCGTGCGGCTCAGGTAGTTGCAGCCGTCCATAACGCTCAGCGTGATCCGAAAAGCCAGCCTCTTGACCTCAACGACCTGGTGATTCAGTGGGGCGCCAGCGGCGACGGGCCGGAGGAAAGTTTGAACGGTCTGGAGTCCTGGCTTGATGAAATGGCTGGATAACCCGCTTAGGCGGGTTTTTTTATGGGTGAAATATGGCTTCTTTGCGCGAACTAATTATCAAAATTTCGGCGAATTCCAGCTCGTTCCAGACTGAAATTTCCCGCGCGTCACGCATGGGAGCCGATTACTACAAAACGATGGAGCAGGGTAACCGTAAAGCCGAATATGCTACCCGACAAAGCCAGCGCGCGCTGGTTGAGCTCAATGGACAACTGGCGACAGTCCGTCAAACGGCACTCGGCATGGCGGGAGTATTTGCCGGGGCTTTTGCCACGGGAAACCTCATCAATTTAGCCGATCAGTGGACGCAGATTAATGCTCGGTTAAAGCTGGCCTCTCAATCGACAGAAGACTTTAAAAATAATCAGGCGGCGCTGATGGATATCAGCCAGCGCACCGGTACTGCTTTTAATGATAACGCCAACCTGTTCGCGCGATCCGCTGCATCAATGCGTGAATATGGCTATGCATCTTCAGATGTGTTGAAAGTCACTGAAGCTGTTTCAACCGGCCTGAAACTTTCTGGCGCTGGCGTGGCAGAAACCAACTCTGTGATCACACAGCTTTCCCAGGCGTTTTCATCGGGCGTTCTGCGTGGTGAGGAGTTTAACTCCGTCAACGAAAACGGCGACCGTGTGATCCGTGCGCTGGCGGCGGGAATGGGTATTGCCCGAAAAGATATGAAGGCGATGGCCGATCAGGGGTTACTGACCTCCGACAAAGTGATACCCGCGTTAATCAGCCAGCTCGGCACTCTGCAGCAAGAGTATGCTTCGATGCCTGGCGTTGTCAGTCGATCAGTGGTGAAAGTTGAAAACGCCTTCATGCAATGGGTGGGCGGTGCGAACGAAACCAGCGGTGTCACGGCAGCGTTATCCAGCACTTTGGATGCTCTGTCAGAAAACATCGACAACGTCGCTATGGCCCTTGGTGCGCTGGTGGCTGTTGGCGTTGCGCGTTATTTCGGTGGGCTGGTCAGCAGCATGGGGACTGCCACCGCCAATATGCTGGCCACCTATCGTGCCGAAGTCGCGGTGGCCGCAGCTCAGGTGGAAGGGGCAAAAACAGCAACTGCTGCTGCGCGAGCCACTTTATACCGTGCACAGCAGGCCAAAGCCGCCGCAGTTGGTATCGAACAACAGATCGTGGCAGAGCGACAATTAGCGATTGCTCAAAACCAATTATCGGCCAGTGTGGGCGCTCGCAGTGCCGCTCAAACCCGACTAAATTCGGTGACGTCACTCGGTGCTCGTCTTGGGGGAAGCCTGCTGAGTGTTGTTGGTGGGATACCCGGCATTGTGCTCGGCGTTGGCGCGGCGTGGATGTACGTCAACGAGAAGAACGAGCAGGCCCGCAAGGTGGCGGTTGCTTATGGCGATACCGTTGAGCAGGTGAAAAAACAAATGTCCGGCATGTCACTCGCCGGTTTGCAGTCTACTGCTGTTGATGCCAGCAATTCGATCATTGCGCAACGTGCCGAGATTGCCAAGACTGAGGAGCAAATCCGCAAGCTGAAAGACAGCGTGTCGGCACTGACTCAAATGGAAGCGGAGGCTAAGGAAAGCCCGTGGATGAGTCGGATCAATACCCTGATGACGTTGGAAGATATCCAGCAGGCGTTAATTGAGGCCCAGGGGGAACTCAGCCAAAAGAATTATGTACTTGAACAGCAGACCGATAAATTGCGCGCTACTGAAGCTTTGCGAAGCCGGGCGCTGAATGAGTCCATCAGCAAAACAGCGGAACTGGCTGGAGCAGTAGGCTCTCTGGCCGGAATGTATGAGCAGCTCAACCGTGTTACAGGGTTGGCAACCTCTACGGCGTTACCGACATTCGCTGGCATGCAGTTGCCAAAACTGGATACCAAACAACAAGACGCGATGACTCGCGCAATGCGCGAACAGCAACTTGCAGGATTGAAGGGACTCGATAAGGTGCGCCTATCCGCCACCTTTGAAGCCGATGACCTGAAACTCCCCCCCGGTCGCTACGAGCAGTATATTGCGGCCAAGGTAGGCGCAGAGCAGAAAACGGAAGCGCTCACCGCAGCTACTAAGGCCCAGCAAAAAGCCGAGCAGGATGCTGCCAGCGCTGCGAAGAAATCAGCCACAGTCACGGGTGAATATCAACAGAAGATCGCGAACCTGAACAAAGAAATTCAGGTCGAGCGGGTGCGCCTGAAAGAGGGGGACGCCGCTGCAGCCTTATTCTCTGCATCACTTGAGACCGGCAGTAAGTGGACTGGTGCGCAGCGCACCGAACTTGAACGGCTAAATAAAACGTTAACGGAGGCAAAACAACGCTGGGACGACCACAACGCTGCGATCGCATCTGACCCTTACCGGCAGGCGGCACAAACCCGAAAAGAGGCAGAGGCACAGCTTCAGCGCCAGATTGCCGGTAACGAAATCAAAAGTACTGAAGAGTTGGCGCGGCGCAAGCAGGAAATCAATACCACCTACCTCAATGCGATAGCTGAGGCCAACCAACGCAATGCGGTGACAGGCAATCAGGAGCTGGCCGGTAACGTTGACCCCCTGCAGAACATTGAAAACCAACTGGCCAAGCGTCAAGCCCTGATAGAGACCTATGCCACCGCCGGTATCATTTCAGAGCAACGAAAAAACCAACTGATCCTGGCTTCTGAAAATGAAACCAACGAACAGCGGTACCAGGCGGCTATGGCTCTGTATTCCTCCCAAGGCGACATGCAAAAGCTTGCTGTGGATTTGTTCCAGAGTTCGCAGGAGCGCGTTACCAATATGCTTACCGGTATGTTGACCGGGACGCAGACCTTCAAAGAAGGCATGCTCAATCTGTTCTCCACGCTGACGCAATCCATCATCAAAAATCTGGTGGATATGGCGGCGCAGGCGCTGATTACCAGCTCCATCATGCAGACTATTACCGGCATTTTTGGTGGGGTTGCAGGTGGCGCTGCAGGTGGAGCGTCAGCCGCCGCCGGAAGCACCGGTGCTATGGGGATGAGCACTAGCTATCTGGCATATGCCAAAGGCGGTGTTGTCGCCTCAAGCGATCTGAGCCAGTTCAGCGGGCAGATTGTCAGCAGTCCTACCATGTTTGCATTTGCAAAGGGGGCGGGGCTGATGGGAGAGGCGGGGCCAGAGGCGATCATGCCGCTGACTCGTGCGGCAGATGGTTCTTTGGGTGTTCGTGCCATATCGCAAGGTGGAGTTAGTGGCGGAGGCGGTGGCGCACCTCAGGTATACATCAATATCGACAGCAGCGGACAAACGACCCAGACCACAACGCCTGGGTGGGAGCAGTTTGGTAGCGAGATTGGACAGTTTGTCGATCAACGTTACCGCGCACTACGGGACAAGGACTTAGGGCAAAACGGTGTGCTGACTCAACGATTAGGGGGGAGACGATGATATTGGAGGAGTTTGTTTATAGCCCCCGGATAAACACGACCGGGGATATCACCCAGCGGGTACGCGAGGTGCAATTCGGGGATGGTTACAAACAGCAGTCCGGCGATGGTATCAACGGTGAGCACCAAAGCTGGCCGTTAACGTTTGTCGGCAACTGGCAATACATCGTCGGTATTCGCAATTTCCTGAAGCGTCACGAAGGCTTTCGGGCCTTCAAGTGGCGCAACCCGCTTTTCGAATTGGGGCTGTACACCTGCAATGGCCACCAGGTCACAGCAATGGGGAAAAACTCCCGCGCTGAACCGATGTATCAGCTGGCTGCGACGTTTGAAACTGCAAATCGACCATAGGATTTACCATGAGCATTAACGCAGACCTGCAGCTACTTGCACCGGGGAAAAGAGTGTACCTGTTCCATGTTGACGGAAGTATGTTTGACGGGCCAGAACTGTTTTTTCATAACTATCCAATCCCTTACACGGAAGCTGAATTGGTAGCGGCCGACACTGATCCGGCGCTGCTACCGGCAAAATCGATCTGGTGGCAGGGACAAGAGTACAAGCCGTGGCCAGTCGAGGCTGTCGGGTTTGAGGTAACGAGCGACGGGAGTGCACCGACCCCGACGTTAAGTGTCGCGAATCTTGACGGAACGATCTCGGCGATGTGCCTGGCGTATCAAAATATGGCGCAGGCAAAAGTCACCCGACACTTTACTTTTGCGCAATATTTGGATGCGCGAAATTATCCAGACGGTAACCCGGAAGCCGATCCCACCAAAGAAAAGCTGGATGTTTACTACATCGAAAATAAGGCCAGCGAAGACGACGAAGTGATTCAGTTCCAGTTGTCTTCACCGGCAGACCTACAGGGCATCCAAATACCCACTCGCCAAATCCATAGCCTGTGCACCTGGTGTATTCGAGGGCAATACAGAGGCCCGTCATGTGGCTATACCGGCACAAACTATTTTGATCAGGATGGCAACCCGGTAGACGACCCGTCAAAGGATGTTTGCGGCGGATTACTCAGCGATTGTAAAAAACGCTGGGGCGCGACAGAGCAATTGCCGTTCGGCGGCTTCCCTGGTTCGGCATTGCTAAAGAGGTAATGATGCGTAAACAGATAATCAGCGCTGTACTGGCGCATGCGGCGGCGGAGTATCCACGGGAGTGTTGCGGGTTGGTGGTGCAGAACGGCCGTCGGCAGCGCTATATCCCGTGCCGAAATTTGGCCCCTGAACCTAACGAACAGTTTAGCCTATCGCCAGAGGATTACGCGGCCGCTGAGGATGTCGGCACAATCATTGCGGTTGTTCACAGCCACCCTGATGCGACTACTCAGCCCAGTCAGCTCGATATCGCACAGTGTGACTTGTCACAATTGCCTTGGATAATTGTCAGCTGGCCTGAAGGGGATATCCGGGAGGTAATGCCCACGCAAGGCATCAAGCCGTTGCTGGGACGACCTTTTGTGCATGGGTTCTGGGACTGCTACGCCATAATCCGGGATTGGTATCAGCTGGAGCGCGCGATCGCATTGCCGAACTATAAACGCTCGGATGGCTGGTGGGAGCGGGGCGAAAACCTTTACATGAAACTTTACGCCGAGGCGGGTTTTGTGCTGGCGGTGGGCGAGTTGCAGATCGGTGACGTAATCGTTATGCAGGTGCAGGCGCCAGAGCCTAATCACGCAGGCATCTATCTTGGCGACGGGATAATGATCCATCACATGTATGGGCAGCTCAGCACGCGCGTTCCCTACGGCGGGTATTGGGCAGAGCGAACTATCACTATTTTGCGTTACAACGTCTGATCTACTGCTATCATATGGACGTGGAATTCTATAGGGATAATGGAAATGAATAAGAAGTTTTTAATTTTTATTGCGGTAGTGATTTTGTTCTTGGCTTTTGTGTTTTTCTATCCGAAAAAGAAAGTGGATGACTCACCTGTTAACACAGATACCTCGGCTAGCTTGGTTGAAATTGGGCAATCAGCAGTTTTAAAAAACCTAAAAGACCCTGACTCAGCAAAATTTGGATACTCTTACCAAGGTAAGGATAAATTTACCCTGTGTGGCACTGTGAACGCAAAAAATGGTTATGGTGGGTATACAGGAGAAACACGGTTTATCTATTCATTGGAAAAAGGCAATTTAACATTCGATGATGGAAATAGTGAATTTTCTGAATCGTGGTTGAATATGTGCGATAGGGCGAAACCCAAGATATTAATGAATTAAGTATTAAAACCGCCCCGGCGGTTTTTTTTTATTGGAGAAAGCATGTCGATATTAATCCCTGAAGTGAAAGTAATACGCCTATATGGGGTGCTTGGCGAGAAGTTTGGACGAGTACACTCTTTGGCGGTAGCTTCTCCAATTGAAGCGTTGAAAGCCCTAAGCGTAATAATTCCAGGATTCCAACTTTTCATGTTAGAAAGTAAGAGTCGTGGACTTACTTTTGCTGTTTTTGAAGGTAGACGTAACCTCGGAAAAGACGACCTACCCCTTCAGTCTAATGGAAGCGATATTCGTATAGCTCCAGTGATAATTGGCAGCAAGCGTGCGGGGCTTTTTCAGACTATTTTGGGCGCAGTTTTGATCACTGCGGCTGCATTTGCTGCTGGTGGTATAGGTGCAGCTTTTGCAGCTAAAGGGTGGACTGCCTTTGCGGCCATGAGTGGCGCATCCATGATGCTGGGCGGCGTTGTACAAATGCTTTCCCCCATGCAAGGCGGTTTGGCATCACGGCAGGACCCGGATAATAAACCTTCCTACGCCTTTGGCGGCCCGGTTAATACTGTTGCTCAGGGTAATCCAGTTCCGATCCTGTATGGAAAGCGCCGCATTGGTGGTGCCATTATCTCAGCAGGCATCTATGCGGAAGACCAGCAATAATACAGCACAATGAATACCATAACCCGCTGCGGCGGGTTTTTTTACGCCTGGAGAAAAGAATGCACGTCATTGAAGGCCGCAAAGGTGGCAGCAGCAGCCCCAGCACTCCGACAGAGTCCCCTGACTCGTTGCAATCCACCTCTTATGCAAAAATTCTTCTGGCGCTGGGGGAGGGAGAGTTTGGCGGTGATCTCGATGGAACCCGAATTTTCCTCGACGGCACGCCAATTATTTCAGCCGATGGCACTGAAAACTTTCCCGGCGTTCGCTGGGAGTTTAGACCTGGTACACCGCATCAGGATTATATTCCCGGCATGCCGGACGTAGAGAACGAAATCACCGTCAGCACCGAACTAACCAGCGATCGTGATTGGGTTCGAGCAGTAACGAATACACAACTTTCAGCCGTACGGCTTCGCTTTTCTTGGGCACAGTTACAGCAACAGCAAGATAACGGCGACGTAGTTGGGTACCGGATCGAGTATGCGATTGACGTTGCCACTGATGGCGGCTCCTATCAAGAGGTGTTGCGCACAGCCGTTGATGGCAAAACGACGACCAAATATGAACGTAGCCACCGTATCGATCTGCCTGCGGCCACAACCGGGTGGCAAGTGCGCGTCCGGCGCTTGACGCCAAATAGCACCAGTAACCGGGTTGCCGATAAAATGGTGGTTGAAGCCATTACGGAGACGATCGACGCCAAGTTGCGTTACCCGGAAACCGCGTTGCTGTTTATCCAGTTCGATGCGAAACAGTTCCCCAACATTCCCCAGGTATCCTGCGAACCCAAAGGGCGTGTTATCAGGGTGCCATCGAATTACAACCCCGAGACGCGGGAATATACCGGCACATGGGACGGCACGTTTAAGACGGCCTCGACGAATAATCCAGCCTGGATAACCTACGACCTGATGATAAATGACCGGTTTTCCATCGGAACACGGGTAAAGGCTGAGAATCTTGCGCTGACAAAATGGGATTTGTACCAGATCGGGCAATATTGCGATCAACTGGTGCCGGACGGCCGCGGTGGTGACGGGAAAGAGCCGCGTTTTCTGTGTGACGTTTATATCCAGTCGCAAGAGGATGCCTGGAACGTTTTGCGTGATATTGCGTCGATTTATCGCGGTTCAACCTTCTGGGCAAATAATGGCATGAATGCGCTTGCTGACATGCCCGCCGATGTTAAATACATCTTCACCCGCGCTAATGTTAAAGATGGCAAATTTACCTATGCCAGCGCTAGCGATAAAACGCATTACAGCACCTGCATGGTTAGCTGGAGCGACCCGGCAAACGGCTATCAAGACGCAATAGAGCCTGTTGCGGAGCAATCACTGACCCGCCGTTATGGCATCAAACAGGCCGATCTGACGGCGATCGGGTGCATTCGAAAGTCTGAAGGTATCCGCCGTGGCAAGTGGTTGCTTCATACCAACGATAAAGACCGCATGGTGTCCTTTACTGTTGGCCTTGATGGAAAAGTACCGTTACCCGGCTGGATCATCGCGGTTGCCGATGAAATGCTGGCAGGGCGTCCACTCGGTGGCCGTATCAGTTCCGTCGATGGCCGCAACATCACGCTTGACCGTGTTTCCTCGGCTGTGGTGGGTGAGCGTTTAATTTTGAACCTTCCAAGCGGTAAGGCGGAAGGGCGAACCATTGCGGCCGTTGCCGGTAAAATCATTACGGTCACCACCGCATACACTGAGCAGCCGGTCGCCGAGGCTGTATGGGCAATAGACGCGTCAGACCTGGCACTGCAGCAGTATCGTGTAACCGGCATCAAGGAAGGCGATGACGGGGTATCGTTCGATATTACTGCCGTCGAGCATGACCCGAATAAGTACGCCAAAATCGATACAGGAGCGCGGATTGAAGACCCGCCAATTAGCGTTATCCCGCCAGGTGTTCAACCGCCGCCGACAAATGTTCAAATCGGCGAATCATCGGCGGTAATTCAGGGCATGGCCGTGGCCACGCTGCGAGTTACATGGGAGCGGGCGGAAAGCGCGATCGCCTATGAGGCGGAATGGCGTCGGGACAACGGTAACTGGGTACCAGCACCGCGAACATCAACTCTCGGGTTTGAGGTTTCGGGTATTTATGCCGGACGATATCAGGCTCGAGTACGTGCGATAAACCCTTCTGAAATTTCCAGCGTTTGGGCCAATGCGCCAGAAATGGCTCTGACCGGTAAGCAAGGCGACCCGCCCGCGTTGGCCAGCTTCGTTACGGTGGGCCAAGTGTTCGGCATTGTCTTGAGCTGGGAGTTTCCTCTCGGGGCAGAGGACACGCAGCGCACTGAAATCTGGTACAGCCAGAACGCCGACGGCAGCAATAAAATGCACCTGGGCGACTATGCCTACCCACAGCGCAGCCACACGATGACGGGGCTGGCGGCAGGCGTGAATTTCTGGTTCCAGGCACGCCTGGTGGATAAGCTCGGGAATACCGGCCCGTGGACGAACTGGGTGCAGGGAACATCGAGCGAAGACGCCAGCGAGGTTCTGGACTACCTGCAAGGGAAGATCACCGAAACTGAGCTGGGGCAGGAGCTGCTGGGGCCTGTTGAAGATGCCGGAAAGCTAAAGGACATGTGGTCGGTCAAAGTTGGCCAGACTGTTGACGGCAAACTTTACACCGCCGGTATCGGCGTCGGCGTCGAAAATACCCCGGAGGGGATGCAAAGCCAGGTGCTGATTTTGGCTGACCGTTTCGCAGTGCTGAACACGGCTGATGGTCAAGGATCAGCGGTATCTGCGCCGTTCGCTATTGAAGGTGGCCAGGTCTTCATGAATAGCGCATTCATTAAGGATGCGGCTATCGATAGTGCAAAGATCGCCCAGCAAATACAGTCATCAAACTACATCGATGGTCAGCGCGGATGGGCAATTGATAAAAGTGGTGCCGCTCAATTTCATCAGGTAACTGTACGCGGTGTTGTTTATGCAGATGCCGGTAATTTTAATAACGGTACAATAGGGAACTGCCATATTCTTGATACTTGCGTTATTGACGGCAAATTGTCAGCCGCAAATATTGAGGGCAATCTTGTTCAGGGAAATACGTTCAGTTTCACACTTGCAAATACTAACAGTCAGCGAATAGTTCGCTATGAAGGTAATGCGTTAATGCCGATGCGAATTTATGGCTATGTTATGGCTGTAATGAGTCGCCAGCAGAAAACAAAAATTTACTTCAATGGAAACCAAGGCTCTGCCGTTGATGGGTTATATATCGCAAGGAAAGGAGATTCTGCAAGTAGCTATTCATATACAACAATGTTCAACTTTTCCCGCGACGTAGCTAAAGGTGAAGGTCTTGATATTAACGTACATGCTGGGGCGTTAGATCAGGGAGCAGGAGAGTCCACGCAATATACGGTAATGATTTGGGCTACACCGCAAAACAGTGGTTTCTCGGTTGAATACCCATAATTGAAATAACAACCCGCTACGGCGGGTTTTTTATTGGAGATAAAAGAGAATATGGCTGTTTTAATCAGCGGTAAACTCATTGGCCCCAATGGCGACCCACGCCCAAATGTAACGATTATGCTGGTGGCGGTAAAAACCTCATCGGCAGTTGTTAAACAGGCACCGTCCATTTCGACAACCACGGCGGATGGTAGTTACTCGTTATCCGTAGAGGTTGGCACCCATAACGTAATGATTGAGGCGCATGGTCGGCCATTTGAAAAAGCGGGGCAAATTACTGTTTATAACGATTCTAATCCGGGAACTTTGAATGATTTTTTGAATGCTCCAGGACAAGATGAATTGACACCAGCTATCGTTGCAATGGTGGACGATATGCGAGTTGAAGCGGTGGGCGCAGCCGCATCAGCAAAGGTTTATGCTGAGGAAGCAAAAGCGAGTTCCGAAATAGCAAAATCTGGTGCTGATGCTTACCCTGATGCAGCTGCGGCTCAAGCTGCAATTGACGCAGGCACAGAAACTCGGCGTTATTTTTCTGTTCGCTCAACAATTTCAACGCAGTGGGTTGATGAATATGAGAACGTCAACGGTGTAGCGACGCCAACGGGCCGCTATCTGAGCAATGGGAAATACGTTGATGAGATTGCCGCATCGGTTATTTCGCTGCTGGCGAGTCTTATGGAGACGAATAAGAGAACTGCCGCCTTGAGACAATATCAGTCAGAGCAGTGGCAGTGGACAGTAGAAAGTGCTCTCGGCCCTTCTCAGACGGCAATGGCATTAGATAATGATTTTGGTCTATGGCTTGCCGGTTTAAAGTCATCCATCCAGGATTACGTTGAGCAGTTAATTCCGAAAAACATTGCAAATCGTTATCAAAATATGCAGTTCGTCCTCGTTGCCAAAAACGGGGTTGATGGCCTATTAACAATTAACGATAACGGCGATGTAAGAATGGTCGGTATGGATGACGTTCTGCAAGACAGATTAGAATCCATATGTTCGACTAATTTCTCTCGTCGCATTGTCGGCTTCCAGTATGTGATTTTTGCAAAAGACCTCAAGTCGGCTTTATTCGCAATTGATGATGATGGCGGAGTGCATATACCCGGAATTGAAGGCCCACTTCAAGATAATCTGGGCGAGTCTCTGGCATCGGTCAAGACTGTCAGCGGTGTTCCAGCCGCAGCGTGGCGCGGTGATATTGTGTGGTCAGAGCGTCCGGTATTAACGGCGCAAAAGCTATCAGCATCAGGATTCGTATTCAGTTACATGCCAGGCGGCGAGGCAACTTCGGGGGCTGGTGTGATGTATGTCCCGTCCCTGCGTGAAATGCCCGTTGACGCTGAAGAATCACATGGCGGTGGCTCAGCGGGACAATCGCTGAATCTTTCAGCCGATTTTGCCGGTTCAAACATCGTTAACAGAAACCCTGCTTTTCGTGGCCGCATATTAGCGGGTGCGCGTGGAAAACCGGAAGGAAATAATGTTAACCCTGTGACAGTTGATGATGTCTCGACGATGAATGACATGAGCGATCCCTCATATCGTCAGGGGAACATTCTGCCAATGTATAACGCATTGATGGATATGGGGGTGGGCAATATCGTCTTTATCCATGCCCCGTTCGCCGCCGGTGGTCGCTCATTTGTGCAAATTAGCCGAGGTACAGTGCCTTATGAGAACGGCCTGAAATACGTGAAAATGGCTAAATCCGCATCTGATGCAGTGGGCAAGCGCTATGTATTCAAGTTCCTCGGATTCGAACATGGCGAAACTGATTCAGATAATGGTGATTGCCTTAATCCTGGGGATTATCTCGCAAAAGAAAATGTTTATTTCTCCGGCATTCAAATCGACTTCAAAGGCATTACCGGCCAACCAGATGATTTCCTGATTGTTATCGGCCAGGTCGGAAGCCGCATTGACACAAAGACCGGCGCAGTTGATGAGGAGGGCAACCCTACGGGCGAAAGCGTCGTTGTCCAGCCGTATTCCGTGCCTGCCGTTGATCAGCTTGCCTATGTGCGTCAGAACCCAGCCACGGCGATTATGTACGGCCCTAAATACATGCTGAACTGGCTCTATAACGACAACTCGCTCAGTCATCTTAATGCAAAAGGGAAAGTGCTTCAGGGGGAATATACAGCCCAGGCTATTCACTGGCATCTGTACAACGCAGAGAAAAAAGGAACATGGACGGGGTTGAAAGTAAAAAGCCTTACCGTATCAGGAAGTATTGCAGATCTTCTTTGTGATGTGCCTTACGCGCCGATCGTTATTGATACGACGTTCATCGCAGACTGTTTGAATCAGGGTATTAGCCTTGAGAAAAACACGGCAGCGGTTCAGAGCATCACAATCGTTGACGGTAACATTATTCGCGTTGAGTTTGATAAAGCTCCCGCATCAGACGACTACATGCTGATCGGATTTACAAATACCGCGCTAAGTTCAAGCGGTCACGTTTATCCGCTTACATGCTTCCGTGATTCGTCGTCGGTTAAATCCCGATGGATCACGCGAAATAATGCCCCATTCCCACTATACAACTGGCTGTGCCTCGATCGCCTGCCAATGACCGGAGAATTTTAAATGGTAGCAGTAAACCAAACTGGGAAAGCCTATTACGGTTTTCGCCCAGCGTTAGATCTATCAGCATCTATTCTCGACCCTCAGGCTCTTTTTGCTGCATACAAGGCGCGTGTGGTTGCAGATGGTGGCACTATCCCAGATGAAGCAGGCTGCCTGGCCCGGTTCTCATTTTTGCTGAATAACGGCATGTATGAGAAAACCGCGTTCTGTGCAGCGCCTGCATTTGGATTGAAAGTTGACGGCGTTGGCAATGTCCAAACCGTTTATAACCTGCTCGGCGATGCTGGCGATTTAATCGCAGGCTCGCAGGGTACGCCGCCGTTACCCATGACTTACGATGCTACATCCCGCGCGGTTATAATTCAGGTCACATCAGGTGGTGGGTGGTATCTCAAAAGCCGCGCGAGCCTTGTCATTCATAAAAGTTCGACTTATCTGCTCGCTGGCCGCATGAGCGATCTAAATCGCGCTGACAACAACGGCATTACTGCAGGATACAATCTGACAGGTTTGCCGATGGCATATCTTCGGACAATGATAACGAACGGTCAAAAAGAGACGGAAGCCTGGCGTTATGGAACACGCGATAGCGCTTGGCCAGCTGGTAGCGGCGGCGCGCTCAATGCCGCAACGAATATTTATGCTGACTACGTGCCATCTGCGGGCCTATTCAAAGTGGCTCAAGGGGTTGTTGAGGGTTACGAGAAAGGGAAGTTGCTTGTGACCTCCGCACCTGCGGCAACTGGAAAACTGGCCGACTTGAGCAGTTACACTTCACCGATGTTGATCGGTGGTACGCAGTTGGCGAACAACATCGTCAGTGCGTGCTACGGGGCATTCCAGGACATGCTCTGTCTTCACACCGCAGACGAATCCGACGCAATTCTTGCGTCACGATTGGGGATGTAACTATGGTTGAAGATTGGATGATCCCACATGATTGGCAAAATCCGATATGGAATCGGGACACGAGCCAGCCTCATCACTGGCATAATTATGTCTCAAGCGCTGTTCAGCAAATATGGCAAAGCTTTACTGATGAGCAAAAGCAGGTGCTAGCCGCTGGGTTTGCAGAGGTAGCGCTGAACGAGGGCTGGTGGGATTAAATCAAATGCCGGGAGGGAACCCGGCTATTTATACAGCGAGGCAAAGTCGAATGCGAGCGCCGCATCAACGGCTTTGCCCTCTGTTTCAAACGGTACCGCTGACACGAGCGGCCAGCGCCCCTTGTGCCACACATATAGCCAGTGCTGCTGCTCCTCGTCTTCACGTATCGCGAACATCGGAGGGCTATTTTGCTGCGGCTCTGGGTATCTGTCGTTCTCGTTGAGAACGAAAATCTGCCGCCCGGCAAGGGTAATGCTACCCATAGATGTCACTCATCAGCCATTGCTCTGACTCTTCAAACATATCTTCAAGAAGCCGATTTAACTTTTCTCTGTCGCTTTTGTTAGCGTCGCTAATGAGTCCGTTCGTTTGCATCGGCTTTACTTTCACTTCTGCATCAGGGAACACCCGATGTACCCGCCTTGTCAGTTCTGCTTTGATTATCTCTGCCGCGTCAGGCAAACCTTTAACATTACGTTGGTCAAAAATCAGCTCTACGAACATTCGCACCCCTGAATAACTGTATGTATATACAGTAATGTTGTTCGATGAACTCGTGTACGTCAAGCAATAACCGGTTTCGTGAGGTGAATTGAAGAAAATGATGTGTACAAAATTGCGTACCACATGAATTTTTTTAAAATAAAAAATCAATAATATCAGTATATTAAATTAATTGTTTTGTAATCGTGAATGTAAAATGTGGCCGTTGCCTTGCTGCTCAAAATCGCGTCTCTTCAGTGGCGGATACAATATGCCCCTATTGTAACGGCGTGGGGAGCGATGCCAAGCGGCGGTTAGCGAAATGCGCGCAATTACGCACGGCGATAGAAATCCAGCCGCTGATGAAAGTAGGGGAGCAGGTGGTCGGGGATCTGTCGTTCTGTTTCCGCCTGGGTCGAGGCGATGCCGTAGCGCTCGTTGTAGATCACGCTGATGGCCAGCAAATCGGTTTCTATTTTCTCGCGTTGCGCCTGCGGTAAGCTATCCAGCTTTCGAACCATCGTTATCTCCCTGTTAACCTTAGGGTATAATAGGATCGTTAGCGGGTCTTGTCCCTACCCATTCCGAGGGGAGGTGGACGCCTGAGCGCTTTGCTGTGGGCTGGGAGTCAGACTGTGACGCGCGGCGAACTCGCTCTGCGCCTGGTGCGCATTGAGGCGATCCGCCCGGTTATACAGCGAACAGGCGCCGCTTATCACCGCCCCCCAAAACAGGGTGCACAGCAGTAAAACCCCCAACCAGATTTTTTGGTTATAGGTCATAAGTCCTCCACGGACGAAAAGAGAAATAACATTGACCGTTAAATTAAATCAGGCACTACATCAATGGTATTTAAACGGCGGAGATTAATCATGGAATCTACGCGGTTCTTTTGTTACTAAACCCAGGATGGATGTTTCAAAAGATTCCTTAAGATAATATTAAGAAAAGCGAGTCTGGGCGCCGTAATTCTATTTAATATTTGTTTAAATATCCGCAGATACAATCTCCCACATTCAATGCCAATGTGGGTGACAATGATGAAAACGCTACTGTTGACCGGCGCTACCGGCTTTCTCGGTGGTGCAGTTCTTGAAAAATTATTGATTGAAAATCAGTCTATTAATTATCTTTTGCTGGTGCGCGCCGATGATGCGCAGCAAGGGCTGGCCCGTATTCGCGCGAATATGGAAAAGTTTAATATCGACGCGAATCTGCTGTCTAAAATTACGATGGGAAATATATTGTTGGGCGATCTTTCCGAGCCGGCCGACTTTTTAACTGACGCACGTATTAACAATGTCACGCACGTTATTAACTGCGCGGCCGTTGCTTCATTTGGTAATAACCCGCTCATTTGGAAGGTAAACGTAGAAGGCACTCTGGCCTTTGCTGAAAGAATGGCGCAGGTGCCGGGATTAAAACGCTTCCTGCACGTCGGCACCGCCATGTCCTGTTCGCCGGAGCCGGGTTCGCTGGTGGCGGAGAGCGGCGAATTTGAGGAGGACGCCGAGCACCTGGTGGAATATACCCGTTCCAAATCCACCATCGAACAGCTGATGCGCCAGCGCTGCCCGCAAATGCCGTTGACCATCGCTCGTCCGTCGATTGTGGTAGGGCACACCCGCCTGGGCTGCCAGCCTTCCAGCAGCATTTTCTGGGTGTTTGGCATGGCGCTGATGCTGCGCAAGTTCATGTGCTCGCTGCAGGACAATATCGACGTGATCCCGGCGGACTACTGCGCGGATGCGCTGGTGATGCTGATGAACAGAGAAACGCTGGAGAACGACGTTTATCACATCTCCGCCGGTGAGGAGAGCAGCGTCAGCTTTGCTGAAATTGACAACGCCATGGCGGCGGCCCTGGAAAAAGCGCCGGTGGGCGATGAGTATGCGCAGGTGACCTATGACGCGCTGGTGAAAATGCGCCGTCAGCTGAAAGACATTTTCGGCCCGTGCAACGAGCGGCTGATGCTCAAAGCGATGCGCCTGTACGGCTCGTTCGCCATGCTCAACGTGCGTTTCAGCAACGAGAAGATCCTCAAGCTGGGCATGCCGAAACCGCCGCGTTTCACCGACTACATCGCCGGCTGCGTGCAGTCGACGCGCGGGCTGTCTATCCAGCAGCAGATGGTGGTGGACTTCAAATAACCGCCGGGCGCAACGGGCGCCCGAGGTTGCTCTGCTACCAGGACGAAGACGACCAGAAGACGCGGCCGAGCACCACCAGTTGCTCCTTGCGCTGCTGATAGCTGAGATGCTCGTCCTGGTACTCTTCCCGGTTGAGGGAGCGGATGATGACGCCGCCGTCCGGCTGCTCGATCAGCACCTTCACCCGCAGCAAATTGCCGTGGCGGATGGCGTAGGTCTTGCCCTCGCGGATGCGCGTGTCGTCGGTGTTGATGCCGACCACGTCGCCGTCCTGCAGGCGCGGTTCCATGCTGGAGCCGGAGATGCGGATAATGCGCGCGGCGTTGACCGCCACCCCCATCTTGTGCAGATAGTAACGGCGGAAGATCAGCGAAAACTCCTCGCGATCGACGATTTCGTAGCAGCCGTCGCCGGCGGAAAAATCAATATCCAGCAGCGGGATCTCCACAAACTCTTCCTTGTCTTGTTCGGTATCTTCCCATACCACCGGTTTCAAACGGGCGGGCTGGAAGTCCGACTCCGCCGCCACGTTGTCAAACGGGCGCACCAGCTGCTTTTCGTGAAACACGTCGAACCAGCCCTTGGGCAAATTCAGCCTGGCCTCGATCCGCCTGGCCAGATTGTCGCCAAGATTGCGGGAGGATTTTTCCCCGATGATTTGGCTCAGCGTCGGCGCTGAAGACTCAACCAGCGTGGCGAACTCATTCTGGTTGACGCCTTGCCGGGCGTAGCGGGCCATCAATTCGCGCAGATTGTTGCGCCTGATTTCTTTAGTTTCCATCGCGCAATGATCGCACTCTTTAGCAAAAAGGTAAATAACGATTTTGCTAAAAAACACTTGCGCATAATTTAGCAATTAGCTAAAACAAAAGGGTGAGCCAAGGGTTCACCCGTGCGGGGCGGCTTGTCATGATGAGGAGCCGCTCAGTGAAATCAAACGAGAGAGGGACTTTACGATGTACAAGATTGATTACAATAGCTACCGATCGGTCGCCAGCTTCGGCCACCGCGTGCGTTTTCTGGTGCTGCACTACACGGCGCAAAACTTCGCCGACTCGGTGACGTCGTTGACCGGAAAATCGGTCAGCGCGCACTACCTGGTGCCGGATCCGACCGAGGCGACCTATCAGGCGGCCGGTTTCAGCGGCGTGCGCATCTTCAACCTGGTGGACGAGAACGAGCGCGCCTGGCATGCCGGCACCAGCCAGTGGGGCACCCGCAGCAATATCAACGACACCTCGATCGGCATCGAGATCGTCAATCTGGCGAGCGGCGACGGTGAAAACATCACCTTCCCGCCGTTCAATCCGCAGCAGATCGAGGCGGTCACCCAGCTGGCGCAGAACATCCTGCAGCGTTATCCGGACATCTCGCCGGTGAACGTGGTGGCGCACTCCGACATCGCGCCGGGCCGCAAGAGCGATCCGGGCCCGCAGTTCCCGTGGCTGCAGCTGTATCAGGCCGGCGTCGGCGCCTGGTATGACGAAGCGACCAAGCAGCAGCGCCAGCAGGAATACTGCAGCCAGGGCCTGCCGGCGCAGGCCGATCTGCTGAAACTGTTCGCCCAATACGGCTATGACACCTCGGCGGCGAACACCGCAGAAGGCTATCGCCAGCTGGTGCGCGCGTTCCAGCTGCACTTCCGTCCGCAGAAGTATGACGGCGTGATGGATGTCGAAACCGCCGCCGTTCTGCGCGCGCTGGTCGACAAGTACGCCGCCTGAGCCTGACCGCGAATGGGGGACGCCTCATTCGCCTTTTCCTCGCCGGGCTTCCTCCGCTAAAATAGCGGCCTGGCTGGTCTTTATCGGAGGCATCGTGCGCCTCGATCGAAAAATCTCTCCCCTTGAACTGCTGACCTATCGCCACTATCGCGTCGTTCACGGCGTGCGCATCGGGCTGGCGTTTATCCTGACCTTTCTGCTGATCCGCCTGCTGGCGGTGCCCGAAGGCACCTGGCCGCTGATCACCCTGGTGGTGGTGATGGGGCCGATCTCGTTTTGGGGCAACGTGCTGCAGCGGGCGCTGCAACGCATTGCCGGCACGGTGTTCGGCGCCGCGTCCGGCCTGATCGCCCTGTATCTGGAATTCTATTCGCTGCCGCTGATGCTGGTCTGGTGCGGCGTGGTGATGTTCGTCTGCGGTTACCTGACGCTCGGCAAACGGCCGTATATGGCGCTGCTGGTGGGGATCACGCTGGCGGTGGTGTGCGGCGCGGGCGCCGGCGACATGCACACTGCGCTTTGGCGCAGCGGCGACGTGATCTTCGGCTCGCTGCTGGCGCTGCTGTTCACCAGCATCTACCCGCAGCGCGCCTACATTCTGTGGCGCATGCAAATGGCGGACTGCCTGCAAACCGCCGCCCGAATTTACGGCGCCTACTTTTCGCCGAACGTCATTGAGCGGCCGCGGCTGGAGCCGCAGCTCAAGGATCTGTTGAATCAGGTGGTGAAGCTGCGCAGCCTGATCGTGCCCGCCAGCAAGGAAACCCGCATCCCCAAAGCGGTGTTCGAGGCGGTGCAAACCCTCAGCCGCAATCTGGTGTGCACGCTGGAACTGATGGCCGACGCCTACTGGGCTTCGCGCGAAACGCACTTCATCATGCTAAACGCCCGCACGCTGCGCAGCACCCAACTGCTGACGCTGAGCTCGCTGGAATCGCTGGCGCTGCTGATGCGCGAAGGGCCACAGGCGCAGCGGCAGGCGGCGGCGGGGCAGCTGGCGGAGATCGCCGGCGAGCTGAAAACGCTGATGCAGGAGGTCAGCCTCGGTCAGCACGGCGAAGCGCCGATTTACGGCTATGTCTGGCTCAGCATGGAGCTGGCGCAGCAGCTGGAAGAGTTGGGGGATCTGCTCCAGGTCTGCACCGCCGCCGGGCGTGAATAAGGGGTCAGATCATGAAGGCGGCGCTTTGGGTTTTGGCCGCCGGGGCAAAGTGGGTAAGATAAGGCAATCACTGTTGTGCCGGACCGCCACAAACCTGTATCTTGGTGCCATGTGGCCGTAAGCAAATGAATCTGTGTATTACTAAAGCAAGGGTATAAAGATGGATAATGCAAATAAGCCGAGTTTCCAGGACGTGCTGGAGTTTGTGCGTATGTTCCGCCGCAAAAACAAACTGCAACGCGAGATCGTCGACAACGAAAAGAAAATTCGTGATAACCAGAAGCGCGTGCTGCTGCTCGACAACCTGAGCGAGTACATCAAGCCCGGCATGAGCATTGAAGACATTCAGGGCATCATCGCCAACATGCGCAGCGACTACGAAGATCGCGTTGATGACTACATCATCAAAAATGCCGATCTGTCCAAAGAGCGCCGCGAGCTGTCCAAAAAGCTGAAAGCGATGGGTGAAGTGAAGTAACCCGCTTTATCGGGCCGGGCGCGATGCCTGGCCCGCATTCCTGCCAATCATCTTCTTCCTGCCGTTTCGATCATCTCCCGATCCTCATCGATCCCGTAAATGGGATCGCGATCCGCATTTGTAGCTTTTTTAGCCGCAATGTTAACGAACTGTGATTTTGCTCAAACAATTATTTTTGCAGCTTTGGTTATATGTCGATCAATGTTCACGTTGTCATTTTGAGTTTTCGAGATGTTTTATGATTAATTTATTGAAATTTAACATGTTGTTTCGCTGCTCGTTTTTTGTTGAATAAAAATGACAACGTCAACATTTAGAATTTTCAAGCGTTTAACGAGTGTATTGGAGGAAGAGATGAGTCAGTTGCCGGAAAAAATGCGCGCGGTCGTTTGCCACGGCCCGCAGGACTACCGTTTCGAACAGGTGCCCACGCCGCTGCCGAAGGCGCGCGAGCTGGTGATCAAGGTGGAAGGCTGCGGCATCTGCGCCGGCGACTGCAAGTGCAAGAACGGCGCGCAGATGTTTTGGGGGGAGAACCCGTGGGTCAAACCGCCGGTGGTGCCGGGACATGAGTTCTACGGCCGCATCGCCGCGCTGGGCGAGGGCGCGGAAGGCAAATACCGGATCGGTGAGCGGGTGATCGCCGAGCAGATCGTGCCGTGCTGGGAGTGCCGTTACTGCAAATCCGGCAGTTACTGGATGTGTGAGACGCATAACATTTACGGCTTCCAGAAAGACGTGGCGGAGGGCGGCATGGCGGAATACATGCGCTTTTCCGAGAACGCTATCGTGCACAAGATCCCGGAAAGCCTGAGCCATGAAGACGCGGTGCTGATCGAACCGATGGCCTGCGCCATCCACACCGTGGCGCGCGGCGACATCCAGCTGGACGACGTGGTGGTGTTGGCCGGCGCCGGGCCGCTCGGGCTGTGCATGGTGCAGGTGGCGCGCCTGAAGACGCCGAAGAAACTGATCGTGATCGACGCCATCGACGAGCGGCTGGCGCTGGCGAAGGAATTCGGCGCCGACGTGGTGATCAACCCGCTGAAGGAAGACGCCGACCAGATTGTCAAATCGCTGACCGGCGGCTACGGCTGCGACGTGTATATCGAGGCCACCGGCGCGCCGATCGGCGTCACCCAGGGGCTGCAGATGATCCGCAAGCTGGGCCGCTTCGTGGAGTTCAGCGTATTTGGCAAGGAAACCACCGTCGACTGGTCCATCATCGGCGATCGCAAAGAGCTGGACATTCGCGGCGCGCACCTGGCGCCCTACAGCTATGAAATCGCCATCGATCTGTTCGAGCGCGGGCTGGTGACCTCCAACGGCGTGGTCACCCACAGCTATTCATTGAACGACTGGGACGAAGCCTTCGCCCTGGCGGACTCGACCGATTCCATCAAGGTGATCCTGGTTCCCTGATTTTCCCGCCGTACCGCTGTTGCAGTCACGACCGCCGGCCCATCCGCAATGGGGGGCCGGCCGGTCGGCCAAACGTAAAGACATGCTGTTGCTCTGATAACCACAACAAGAAGCTTCCCTACAGGAGAATTGGCTATGTTTTCATTATTCAAAAAGACCCTGCCTTTTATCGTCGCCGGTGGAATGTTGGCGGCCAGCCAGGTGGCGCTGGCCAAGCAAATCACGATCGGTATGTCGTTCCAGGAAATGAACAACGACTACTTCGTCACCATGAAGCAGGCGCTGGATCAGGCTGCGGCGGATATCGGCGCCAAGGTGTACGTGGCCGATGCGCGCCATGACGTTGCCAAACAGATCGGCGACGTGGAAGACATGCTGCAGAAGAAGGTGGATATCCTGCTGATCAACCCGACCGATTCGGTGGGGGTGCAGTCGGCGGTGATCTCCGCCCATAAGGCCGGCGCGGTGGTGGTGGCGATCGACGCGCAGGCGGAAGGGCCGCTGGACTCGTTCGTCGGATCGGAAAACTACGACGCCGGCTTCCAGGCGGGCGAATACCTGGCGAAAGCGCTGGGCGGCAAAGGCAAGGTGGCGATCCTCGACGGCATCCCGGTGGTGCCGATCCTGGAGCGCGTGCGCGGCTTTGAAGCGGCGATGAAGAAATACCCCGACATCAAGATCGTCACCAAGCAAAACGGCAAGCAGGAGCGTGACACCGCGCTGACCGTGACCGAAAACATGCTGCAGTCGGCGCCGGATCTGGCGGGCATCTTCAGCGTCAACGACGTCGGCGCGCTCGGCGCCCTGGCGGCGATCGAAAGCAACGGCGCCAAGGTCAAGCTGGTGAGCGTCGACGGCCAGCCGGAAGCCATCAAAGAGATCCTCAAGCCGAATTCGCCGTTTATCGCCACCTCGGCGCAGTTCCCGCGCGACCAGCTGCGCATTGCGCTCGGCATTGCGCTGGCCCGCTACTGGGGCGCCACGGTGCCGAAAACCGTGCCGGTCAAAGTGAAGCTGATCGACCGCAGCAATGCGGCCGGCTTTAGCTGGTAACAGCGGCCGGTTCGCCCCGCTGCGGCGGGGCGTTCGGCGCGGAGGGCAATGCGGTGACACCTTTACTGGAACTGAAGCGAATCAAGAAAAGCTTTCCCGGCGTGAAGGCGCTGGACGGCATCGATCTGGCCATTCAACGCGGCGAGGTGCACGCCCTGCTGGGCGAAAACGGCGCCGGCAAATCGACGCTGGTGAAAATCATGTGCGGCATCTATCAGCCGGACGAGGGTGATATTTTTATCGACGGCGAGCAGTGCCGCTTTAACAACTATCGCCAGGCGATCGAGGCTGGGGTCGGCATTATTTTTCAGGAATTCTCGTTGATTCCCTACATGAGCGCCATCGACAACATCTTCCTCAACCGGGAGATCAGGAACCGCTGGGGCCTGCTGGATCGCCGGGCGATGCGGCGCAAGGCCGAGGCGATCTTCAAGCGGCTGACGGTGGCTATCGATCTCGATTGCCCGGTGGAGCAGCTGAGCGTGGCGCAGCAGCAGTTCGTTGAAATTGCCAAGGCGCTGTCGCTGGAGGCGCGGGTGCTGGTGCTGGATGAACCGACCGCCACGCTGACGCCGGGCGAGGCCGAGCACCTGTTCAGCGTGATGAACGATCTGCGGCTGCTGGGCGTCGGCATGGTGTTTATCTCGCACCACCTGGACGAGATCTTCACCATCTGCGATCGCATCACCGTACTGCGCGACGGCGCCTACATCGAAACGCTGGCCACCGGCGACACCAACGTGGAAGAGCTGGTGCGGCTGATGGTCGGGCGCAAAATCGAGAACGCTTTCCCGGTGAAGCAGCACCCGGTCGATACCGCGACGGTGCTGCTGGAGGCGGAGATCCAGCGCGAGAAGCACGGCGCGACCGACCGTTTCCACCTGCACAAGGGCGAGATCCTCGGCTTCGCCGGGCTGGTGGGCTCCGGGCGCACCGAGACCGTCTCGGCGCTGATCGGCGCCAGCCGCTGCCACCGCAAACGCGTCAGCCTCGGCGGCCAACCGGCGGCGCTGTGCTCCCCGGCGCAGGCGCTGGCGCAGGGCATCGGCCTGCTGCCGGAGAGCCGCAAAACCGAGGGCCTGGTGCTGCCGTTCTCGGTGGCGCAGAACATCACCCTCAACCGGCACCACCGGCGCGGCAAGATCTTCGTCAGCGCCCGCAAGGATCGCGATGTGGTGCAGCGGCTGATCCGCGCCGTGGGCGTGAAAACCCCGGACGCCGAGACTGCCGTCAGCACCCTGAGCGGCGGCAACCAGCAGAAGGTGGTGATCGCCCGCTGGCTCAACAATGACTGCAACATCCTGATCTTCGACGAGCCGACGCGCGGCATCGACGTGGGCGCCAAGGCCGAGATCTACCAGCTGATGCAGCAACTGACCCAGCAGGGCATCTCCATCATCATGATTTCTTCCGAACTGCCGGAGATCATCGGCGTGTGCGACCGCGTGCTGGTGTTTCGCGGCGGCCACATCGTCGCCGAGCTGACCGGCGACGACATCGAATCCAACCACATCATGCTTCACGCGACCGGGAGTGCCTTATGATCGGAATTGAACAACCCGCCGTGGCGCGCCGCGCCGCCGGCCCCAGCCTCGGCAAGCGCTGGGAAAAACTGCTGCATCACCCGGCGGTCTTGCCGTTTATCGGCTTTGTGATCCTGTTCGTGCTGATGAGCCTGTTGAACGACAGCTTCCTCAGCGTTAACAACCTGACCAACGTGGCGCGCCAGGTGTCGATCAACGCCATTATCGCGGTGGGCATGACCTGCGCCATCCTGACCGGCGGCATCGATCTCTCGGTGGGGCCGGTGATGGCGCTGGCCGGCTCGGTCGCCGCCGGGCTGATGCTGGCGGCGGTGCCCATCCCGCTGGCTATGGTGGCGGCGCTGGCGCTCGGCGCGCTGTTCGGCCTGGCCAACGGCGCCTGCATCGCCTACCTGCGCATGCCGCCGATCATTGTCACCCTGGCGTCGATGGGCATCGCCCGCGGCCTGGCGCTGCTCTATACCGGCGGCTACCCGATCTCCGGCCTGCCTGACGTCTTCTCCTTCTTCGGCCGCGGCACGCTGCTGGGCATTCAGGTGCCGATCCTGATCATGCTCGGCGTGTACGTGCTGGCCTGGCTGATGCTCAATCAGCTGCCGTTCGGCCGCTACGTCTACGCGATGGGCGGCAACGAAGAGGCGGCGCGCCTGAGCGGCATCCGTGTGCCGCGTTACAAGATGCTGGTGTACGTGATCAGCGGCCTGACCGCCGCGCTGGCCGGGCTGGTGCTGACCTCGCGCCTGATGAGCGGGCAGCCCAACGCCGGCGAAGGCTTCGAGCTGGACGCCATCGCCGCCGTAGTGCTGGGCGGGGCGGCGATCTCCGGCGGGCGCGGCGCCATCGTCGGCACGCTGGTGGGGGCGATGATGCTCGGGGTGCTCAACAACGGCCTCAATCTGATGAACGTATCGCCGTATATCCAGAACGTGGTGAAGGGCGGCATCATCCTGGCCGCCATCTACCTCAGCTCCGTGCGGCGCAAATAGGAGGCGCGATGTCAGTCTTTCTTGGCATAGACGTCGGCGGCACGGTGATCAAGGCCGGGCTGTACCGGGCCGATGGCGAAGAACTGGCGATCGCCGAGCGCGACGGCGCGGCGATCGCCGCTCAGCCAGGCTTCAGCGAACGCAATATGGACGCGCTGTGGGATGACGTTTGCGCGGCGATCCGCCAGACGCTGCACGCGGCTGGGCTGGAGGCCGGGCAGGTGCGCGGCGTCAGCTTCTCGGCGCACGGCAAAGGGCTGTACGCCATCGACCGCCACGGCAAACCGGTCGGCAACGGCATCCTCTCTTCGGACAACCGCGCGGCGGCCACGGCGGCTGAGCTGCGCCGCGCCGGCGTGGACGCGCAGACCTACCCGCGCAGCCTGCAGCCGCTGTGGCCCAGCCACCCGGCGCTGCTGCTGCGCTGGCTGAAGCAGCGGCAGCCGGCGCAGTACGCCGCCGTCGATCGCATCCTGATGGCGCACGACTACCTGCGCTTTCGCCTCACCGGCGAGGCGGCGGCCGAGGTGACCAACATCTCCGGCAGCAACCTGTTTAACCAGTACAGCGGCGCTTACGATCCGGCGCTGATGGCGGCCTTCGGCATCGAAGAGGCGCAGGAGAAGACCGCGCCGGTGATCGGCTCGGCGCAGCTGGCCGGGCGGGTGACGGCCGCTGCGGCGGCGCAGTGCGGCCTGCGAACGGGCACCGCGGTATACGGCGGCCTGTTCGACGTGGTGGGCGCGGCGCTCAGCTCCGGCGTGGCCGACGATCGCACGCTCAGCGCGGTGGCGGGCACCTGGTCGATCGCCACCTGCGTAACCGAGCGCATCATTCCCGCCGATTATCCCTACGCCTGGGGGCGCTACTGCATCGACGGCCGCTATTTCGTGCACGAAGGCAGCCCGACCTCGGCCGGCAATTTGGCCTGGTTTCTGCGCCAGTTCTGCGCCGACGACCGGCAGCGCTACGCCCAGTTCAACGCCTGGGTGGCCGAGCGCCGCGAGCAGCCGAGCGGGCTGCTGTTCCTGCCTTATCTGTACGGCTCCAACCTCGGCGGCAACACGCCGGGCGGGCTGATCGGCCTGAGCGCTCACCACGAGATGGCGGACGTGGTGCAGGCGATCTACCAGGGCATCGTGTTTTCGCACCTGATCCATCAGGAGCGCATGGTGCAGCTGAACCCGCGCATCGAACGGGTGCGTATGACCGGCGGGCCGACGCAGTCCGAGGTGTGGATGCAGATGTACGCCGACGCCGGCAACCTGCCGCTCGAGGTGGTGGAAACCCGCCAGAGCGGCTGCCGCGCCGCCGCCCTGTGCGCCGCCGTCGGCGCCGGGGAGTACGCCGGGTTCGCCGAAGCGATCGCCGCCGCGCCGCCCAAGCTGCGCTGTTATTATCCCGCGACCGCCGCCCATCGGCGCCTGCGCGCCCAGCAGGCGCACTATCTGGCGGTCGCCCAGGCTTTGAGTGAGGTGACTGATGCAAACGACTAACGCCGCCTGTCTGGGGCTGTATGAAAAGGCGCTGCCTGCCGATCTGAGCTGGCCGCAGCGGCTGGCCACCGCCGCCGAGCTGGGCTTTGAATTTGTGGAGATGTCGATCGACGAGCAGCCGGCGCGCCAGCAGCGGCTGGACTGGGATCGCCGCCAGCGGCTGGCGTTTATCCAGGCGCGGCTCGACAGCGGGGTGACGGTGCCGAGCCTGTGCCTGTCGGCGCACCGGCGCGATCCGTTCGGCAGCGCCGACGCCGCCACCCGTGAGCGGGCGCGGGTGCTGATGAGCAAGGCGCTGGAACTGGCGACGGATCTTGGCATCCGCAACATCCAGCTGGCGGGCTACGACGTCTATTATGAACCCGCCGATCGCCACAGCCGCGAGCGCTTTATCGAGGGCATGCAGTGGGCGGCGGCGCAGGCCGCCAGAGCGCAGGTGATGCTGTCGGTGGAGGTGATGGACACGCCGTTCATCAACAGCATCAGCAAATGGCGCGACATCGCCCGCCACGTCAACAGCCCGTGGTTCACAGTGTATCCCGATCTCGGCAACCTCAGCGCCTGGGGCAACGACGTCGCCGCCGAGCTGGCGCTGGGCATCGGCAGCATCACCGCCATACACCTCAAAGACACCGTCGCGGTGGGGCCGGGCAGCGCCGGGCAGTTCCGCGACGTGCCGTTCGGCGAAGGCTGCGTGGATTTCGCCCACGCCTTTTCCGTGCTCAACGCGCTCGGCTATCGCGGCCCCTATCTGCTGGAGATGTGGGCGCGCGAAGACGGGCAGGATAAGCAACGCATCGCCCAGGCCAAGGCCTGGATCGAACAACAGATGATCGAGGGAGGCATCGCATGCTGAACGAGCTCAAGCGGCAGGTGCTGGCCGCCAACCTCAGCCTGCCGGCATACGGGCTGGTGACCTTTACCTGGGGCAACGTCTCGGCGATCGACCGCCAGAGCGGGCTGGTGGTGATCAAGCCTTCAGGCATCGCCTACGAGGCGATGACGCTGGAGGATCTGGTGGTGGTGGATCTGGAGGGCAAGGTGCGCGAAGGGCACCGCAAGCCTTCATCCGACACCGCCACCCATCTGGCGCTGTACCGCGCCTTCGCCGATATCGGCGGCGTGGTGCACACCCACAGCCGCAACGCCACCATCTGGGCGCAGGCCGGGCAGCCGATCCCGGCGCTGGGCACCACCCACGCCGACTACTTTTACGGTGACATTCCCTGTACCCGGCCGATGAGCGAGGCGGAGATCGCCGGGGATTACGAGGGGGAAACCGGCAAGGTGATTATCGAGACCTTCAATCAGGCGGGGCGCGATCCGCAGCAGGTGCCGGGGGTATTGGTTTACTCCCACGGCCCATTCGCCTGGGGCAAGGACGCGGCGGATGCGGTGCACAACGCGGTGGTGCTGGAGGAGGTGGCGATCATGGCGATGGCGACGCGCCAGCTGGCGCCGGCCATCGCCCCGATGCAGCCGGAGCTGCTGGACAAACATTTCCTGCGCAAGCACGGCAAACACGCCTACTACGGGCAATAGCGCCCGTCAGCGATTCAACAGTGAGCCGGTGAAGAACTCTCTGCGCACCGGCAGTTCGCCGCGCGGGCTGTTAATGGCGCTGAACAACAGCTCCGCGGCGATCTCCCCCAGTTTCTGCGTATCGTGATACACCCCCGGAATGTGCAGGCCGTAAGCGCCGGCGCGCGGCGGCTCGTCTATCGAGAAGAACTTCACCTGCTGATAAAGTCCCATCTCGTGGCAGATGGCGATGGCGCCCAGCGTGATGATGCCGTTCAGGCCGATGATGTAATCCGGGCGGTTCTCCGGCTGCGCCAGATAGGCGCGCACTTCGCTTTCCTGTGAAGTGAAATCGTAGTCGCCGTTGATGATATGAATCTCACGGCCGCTGCCCTGCAGCGCCGCGACGATGCCGGCGGTGCGCGTTAGCGTAATTTCCGAATCCGCCGGGCCGCCTATAATCAAAAGCTTCTGCTCCGGCTGCTCCGCCAGATAACGCCCGGCCAAAACGCCGATCTCGCGGTTATCGAGGAACACGCCGCTCAGCTGCTGATCGTAAAGATCGCGGTCGATCAGGATCAGCGGCACGCCGTACACCTCGGCCAGCTCGAGATAGGCGGGGCGGTAGCGCTTGTCGTCGCGCACCGCCGACAGCAGGATGCCGCGCGCCTTATAGCCGAACAGCGCCTGAATGGCGCGCATTTCCGCCTCTTCGCTGCCGTCGGTGTCGAACAGCATGATCTGGTAGCCCTGCTGGCGCGCAATGCGCGACACGGTCTTGATCAGGCCGGAATAGAACGGGTTGTACATGCTGCTGGTGACGATGCCGATAATCTGGCTGCTGCTGCTTTTCAGTCCCTGCGCGAACGCATTGGGCACATAGTTCAGCTCTTTGGCGATGGCGTGAATGCGCTCGCGGGTTTCCGGCTTGACCAGCTCGGGCTTATTGAAGGCGCGGGAAACGGTGATATTGGTCACCTTGGCGCGGCGGGCGATATCCACGATAGTGGCATTGGGATTGGCTTTCGACACCGTCTTTCCTTGCGTTATGCCTCAACAGATCCCTTATTGTAGGGAAAGGGCGGGGGCGGTGCTAGGGGGGAGTTGGGGGAGGGAAAATAATGGAATAAAAATAGATGTAATAATGTCGTTGGTTTATTAATTGTGAATTTAATCATTTTATGTGGCTGTGTTTTTTTGAAGAGAGGTTGGTAAGGTGTGTTTCATTGTTGAAGTTAGGTATCAATGGCTGCTTTGTGCCAGGAGCGGACTTCGCTAAAGGTGAAACCTATTAATAACTAGGGAGAAGGTCAGCCGATCTTCGGTTTCAGCTTATGGACAAATTCGTACTGTGAGTTCAATCGATCGTGATACCAATATTAAATGGTTCGGTTATACGGGATATTTACACAGCATCACAGCATCGCGGAGGCCGACACTGGAGTCATCGACCTCACAGGCACCGAACAGCGCGCGGTTCTCTTCCGGCGGCAGGGTCCGACCCTGCGAGAGACGATTGCCGCGCAGGTTACGGACCACCCGGATGGGCTGGAGGCTGTCCACATCCATTAGCTTCAGCATTCACGCTTCCTTCGCCACGCCTTTCGACGTCGAAAGATAGGTGTCGACGGTGGCGGTGGCTCGGCCGGTGTCGCGCAGCAGCTCGGTCAAGGCCATAACGTTATGGCGACTGAGGCTACCCCAGTTGCAGGACTCCAGGAAATCGGCGCTGAGCATGCCGGCAACGATATTCAGGAACGAAGCCATGGTCTGCCGACTGCTGGGAGAATTAAGGGATCGCAGGTAGACTCGGGCGGGACTGACAGATTTGTCACTCCTAGCAAACGCTGGGAGGAAATTCTCATCGAGAGGAATGACCACTGGCGACATGATTAGATCCGAAGCATTATCGGGCATCAGTGCCATCCAGCGCTCCGTACAGAACGGAAACCGTCCGGCGAGCTGCGTGAAAAATCGAGGTAAATGACACCGTCAGAGCCTACCGCAGAAGTCTACTTATTCAAACGTACGTTTGAATAAGTAGATAAAAATCAGAAAAGCATTCAATATAATTGTCTTAATCTTTTAAATAACTTAATATCGAGTAAAACAGATAAGATTTTAATCAGAATGCTTTGAAAACAAAAGGTATATGTCAATGAATAATCATATCCGAACAGCCATTTTGAATGGACGATTTGTGTTACTGCTTGGCGCTGGTGCCTCTTTTGGCTGTTCAAATCGACTCAAATCAAATCCTCCAATCGGTAATGCGTTATCAAAAATAATTGCGGAAGAAGCAGGGTTTGAATTGGAGGATGGTGACGACTTATCTGATGTATATGCTTCCGGCTTAAATCATTTAGGCGAAATAGGAATGCAAAAGTTACTTGAAAAATACTATAAGCATTGTCAGCCCTCTCAAGAATATCTGGATATGATGAAATATCCATTCCCAAGAGTTTATACATTCAATATTGATGATGCCATCGAAAAAGCAGCTGGTGTAACTACAAACAAAGTGTTCAATGTAAGAAGAAGAAATAGTAGAATTGAGGATTTCGATCCTTTCTTTAGTCAAATGGATCTTGTTAAACTAAATGGCGATATTAATTACCCTGAGGAAGGTTTTATTTTTTCTCCAGCACAATATGGGGAAGGCTCTGCTGAAGAACCTGTATGGTATATGGAATTAGCTAGAGATTATCATCGATTTACATTTGTATTTATTGGTACAAAAATCAAAGAGCCTATTTTTAGGCATCAAATTGAAAAGTACAAAAAAAGAACAGGTGATCAAAGTCTTAAAAGCTATCTTATAGTACCAGAGCTAAGCTCCGTACAGCAGAATAGTTTATCTGGGAGCAATATTGAATATATAAATGGAACTTTATCAGATTTCATGAATTGGATGAAAGATACATTTCCTTCTGGATTAACTCCCAAAGATATATTAATGAATACTCGGCCTGAAATGGCTTATTTAAGCAGCGGAGAAGAACCAACTTTTTCAAAATCAATAGCAAAAGCGTTAGATAAGGTGGTGCAAGTTAACAGATCTGAGTTATTGAAGCATACTGAAAGTATGCAACCCATGGTAAAGGAGTTCTACAAAGGATTTAAACCTACCTGGTCAGATATAATTAATAACATTCCCGCACTTCTTGATAATACTAAAAAAATCATTGAAGCTTGTGTCGGAAACAAATTAAACAAAAAATTGTTCTTAATACTAGGGCCAGCAGGTTCAGGTAAGACAACGGCTTTGAAGCAGTTAGCTTTAGAAATAGCAGACAGAACGGCGAAAAATTGTTACTATGTTGAAGGGATACCCGAAGATTTAACTAATCTTCTAAAGGTATTAAATAAAAGAAATACGTCCTCTTTTTACGTCTTTTTCGAGAAACTTGCTGACATTGCATCCGATTTATCACAATTGATCGCAAATGGTTTTGATGAACATGCCATATTTGTTGGTTCAGAGAATGTCAGAATATGGGAGTATCGGGTTAGAGAACATCTTGAGCAGTTCTCTCCATATATCCAAAGTTATGATTCTATAAGTGAAAAAGATGTTGATCCAATATTAAACAAGATAGAGCTATATGGTAATTGGGCCAGATTGAAAAAAATGTCTTATAGAAATAGACGCCTTGAAATTTTGAAAAAATCTAAACGTCAGTTGTTAATTGGGCTTATTGAGGCTACTTCTGGAGAGGGTTTTGATCAAATAATTAAGCGTGAGTTCGCAGACATTAATGATAAGAGTGAACGAGCTCTTTTACTACTTTCAGGGTTGGCGACACTGCACAGAAGTGAGGCATCTGAGTCCACCTTAACTCGCGCTTTATCTTACTTGGGAGCGACTTCAAATGTAAGTGAACTTTGTTCAAGACTATCTGGATTAGTGAATTATAATAACGGGTATGTAAGTACTCGACATAGAATATATGTTGAGCGGTTAACATCTCTTTTTGTTGATGAAGCTGAAATGAGTGAGCTTATTACGGCTTACATATATTCGTTTTCCGTATATCAATTTCCTATAGTTGTTAATATTTCTAAGAAAGATGCTGCAGTTTATAAAGGACTTGTTAATTATAAGTTTTTAAAGAAAGTACTTCGAGATTCAAAAGAATCCATACTTAATATTTATTCCTTTTTTGAAAAACAACTAGAACTAGAAGGCTTGTTTTTATTGCAATATGGTTTGGCTCTCCGTGCATATGGAGATAATGAATTAGCGCTTCAAAAATTGATTAATGCCCGAGAGGCTTTTCCTGAATCACCTCATATCGAGCATGCGTATGCTCAACAATTACTTATCATTGCTGAAAATACTAGCGATACAAATTTATCGCTAGAATACTTAGGTAAGGCAAAAGACATTCTAAATAGGCTTGATAAAACTAACAAACACGAAAGTGATCGCTATCCGATTATTACACTCTCGATTAGCCATGTCCGTATTTTAGATAAGCTAGGTAGGGAGAGTGAGGCGAAAATAATTGCCAAGCAATATTTTGATGAACTCACATATAAATTTGGAAAAAATGATGCCAAGCTGAATGAGATGGTTATTGCTACCAAAAAATTCCTTACTGTATATTTCACTAAAGGAATTATTGTTGACATACATAGTTATGATTAATCAAATCAGTCTTATGTGCCATTAATGATTTGGTAAATAAATAGGGGAGCCAGAACCTCCCCTACGATATGTCGCGCACTTTCAGCGTGGTCCGGCATCAGTTTCCAGTTACTAGACTGGCTACGACATCGGTTTAGAAGAGAAAGTGCTCCATGTTCACGATAGCGCTCCAGTAATCGTTCCAATATCAGTCAGAGATCTAAATATGTGTGGTAAGAAGGGAATCGAAAATTTCCTGAAGGAACCTGAGTCGATTAAAGCTTTGCATAATTGTTGTTACTGTAATTCTTACTATAAGCCACAAATAGACATTAACATTGAGCCTCTAAAATCTAAGAATACATAATGAACGACATTATGTTAGAAAAGGGTTCTAAGCCATTCCGGTAGAATATGATTGGGTTTACCTGAATGGCTAGGATTCTTTTTTAAGAAATATATTTGGGATGCATAGTAATGATAACGCAGCCGTACAGGTGTAAGTCTCCCGCTTAACAGCACCATTTACTTTAGAGATCTTCCGGCATACCGACTGCAGCTAGCTGACATCAATTGATCAGAACTAGTCGTTCAACCAGCTTCGAAACATAGCTTGTCTTATACGGACAGACTATAACTTGGAATGACCCTGCCCTATAGTTCAACTACAAAATATCATTTCTGACATCGAATTGACGTCCGCTTTTCGCTCAAAGCTGCCCCTCCAATACCGCCGATCAAAGCAACAAACCAGCGCCAGCAGCGCTGGCGTGATGGTGATGAGGGGTTCTCATTAGATGAAAACAGCGAGCCCCGCTTAAGAACGTTCTGTTAAACAACGCAGATGATGAACCCTACGCTCGACTACCGGTAGCAACACCGCTAATCTAGCAGCGACTTTTCACCCCCCAACCCCCCGCCACAACCCCGGCAACAGTGCCAACGTCTCATCAATCAGCGCCCGTCGATCATTGCCCGGCTTCCAGATGGTCACCATGGTTTGGCTGATCCCCTGGCTGCCCACTTCGGTGCGCAGCGTGTTGACGTTTTTCCACCGTTCGGCATGCATGTGCGTCGGCAAGAATCCCCAGCCGCAGCCTTGTTCGAGCAGGGCGCGCAGCATTTCCAGCTCATTGGTAAATATGGTATGCCCTGAAATTTGCAGGCGGCGCGCCACCGGTTCGTCAGAATCCGGGTGCATGATCACCTGCGGCGCGAGCGAGAGCTCCAGCAGCGAGAGCGGCTGTTCCGCGCCGGGGAAAAGCGTTATGGCGGCGTAAAAATCCATCTCTATCGCTCCTAAGGCGCGCCACTCCATGGCGTCGCCCACGCTGCGGTTGCGCGCCTGGCAGATGCCCAAATCGGCCTGGCCGTTTGCCAGCAACCTTTCCGCTTCGTCGCGCGAGGCGTTAATCAGGCTCAGGCGCGTGTTGCGTTGGGCCATAGCGGCAATCAGTGCCTGCAGCAATGCGCGGGGCGTAAAGGGATCGTAGACCAGCGAGATTTCCTGCGCCGCGCTCTTGGGCACGTCTTTAGCAAATGCCTCAAACGCTTTCACCTGGCGCATCAGCAGGTGCGCCTGGCGCTGCAGCTGTTCGCCTTCCGGCGTCAGGTGCAGGCTGCGCCCCTCGCGCAGGAACAGCGCATAGCCCAAGCCATCCTCGAGAAAATCAATCAAATCGCGCAGCGTCGTGCGGTCTTTGCCCAGCTTGAGCGCGGCTTTCGCCAGGCTGCCGTGCTCGGCCACGGCGGTGAAGGCTTCCAGTTGGGCAAAGGAATAAATCAGGCTCGGCACGCGGTTCTCCCGTCGATTTTGCGGGGGATTTTCCCCCATTAGGCGTTTTTTATTATAGGCCGCGTTTTTTTAAGCTGAACGCCTTCCTGAGCTAAGCGAGAAAAAATATGAAAAGCAAAGTGTTTAACCGCAGCCTGCTGGAGGGCGTTGTCATCAGTCTCTGCAGCAGTCTGTTGGCGCCCGCTGCGCTGGCCGCCTGTGCGGGCACCGAACTCAGCGCCTGTCCGGCGCCTTTCGATGCGCAATTGCCGGACACGCACAAGATGCTCACCTGGAGCCAGAGCGACCGGGTGATCGGTTTTCGTAACGACTACCGCAACTATGCCGGGGATGTGTTTCACCACGGCAATGCCATACCGCTGGTGGCTGCCGCTAAACAGCTAACGGACGCCAGTTATCGGGTGAATGGCAAAACCTACCACCTGCAGGATTACCTGCAGCGCCAGAACGTCAGCGGCATGCTGGTATTGAAAGACGGCAAAATCGCCTGGAAATATCTGGGGCAGGGCAATACCGACGCCACCCTGTGGACGTCACGCTCGGTGGGCAAATCGGTGGTCGCCACGCTGGTGGGCGTGGCGATTAAACAGGGCAAGATCCGCTCGCTCGACGATCTCATCACGCAATACGAACCCGATTTGAAAGGCACCGCGTGGGACGGCGTGACCCTCAGGCAGCTGATCACCCACACCTCCGGCGTGGCGTGGAATGAGGATTACACCAACCCGAAATCGGACTTCGCGCAGCTGACCGAGTGTGAAGCCAGGCCCGGTGCCTATGCCTGCGTGCGCAAGCTGGTGGCCGGTTTGCAGCGTGCGCACCCGGCCGGGCAGAACTGGTCTTACTCCTCCGGCGGCGCGTGGCTGCTGGGCGACGTGCTGGAACGCGCCACCGGCATGCCGCTGGCGGTTTATCTGGAAAAAAGCATCTGGCAGCCCTACGGCATGGCGAGCGACGGCGTGTGGCATGCCTACGCCAAAGGCCAGCACGACGTGGGTGCGCACGGCTTTAACGCCACGCTGGAAGACTGGGGGCGTTTCGGTGAGTTCATTCTGCATAACGGGACGCTGCCGAACGGCAAACAGATCTTGCCGGCTGATTGGGTAGCCCAGTCGGCCAACTGGACGCGGGCGGCGGGCTCGGTGTCGGCGGCGCATCCCAACGGCATTTACGGCTACCAGTGGTGGAACAACGAAGTGCCAATGAATGCGACTAACGTAGAACCCGCTCCGCAGGCGTCCCTCAAGCATTCCCTGTGGGCGCTGGGGATCTTCGGCCAGATGATCATGGTCAATCAGGCGGAGAATCTGGTGATCGTCCAGTGGTCTACCTGGCCGCAGGCGGAGCCTTCTTTCAGCGCGCAACCGCTGGAAGCATCGCTGATGTTTAGCGCGATAGCGAAGGAGTTGCGTTAACGTCGGCTGGGCAAGCAGGGGGGGATGGCGGTTGCCATTCAACCCCTGTTTCTGTCCTTAACGCTATCAATCTTTGCCATACCAGGATTTAAAATACTTCAGGAAACTGTAGGCGATGGCATAGAAGCCAGTGACGGCGCCGACTTTGCCTTCTTTCCATGCGCCGCTCAGTACGTACCATTTAAAAAATGCGCCGATCGCGCTAACGACGCCACGAAATATTGAGGGCCTAATGTCTCTGTATTTTACTACCCTTGTCGTATAGCTATTGAGCTTATTGAGTATTTCATGGAGAGAATAAAAAGTATCGTGCTTAACATTGCCGGGAATGACCGACGTCTGAATATAGCCTTCAGCGGCATCATCTACCGGAGCATCATTGAACCTGACCTGTGTTCTATTGAACAGTCGAACGGGGTAGTCCGGTGAGGAGATGGGATAAATCGTTCTGACTGGCTGTCCGAGTACAAACCAATTCCTTTTTATTCTATAGGCTTGCTGTGGTGGCGGGTTTGCCTGCGATTTGAATGTTAAAATGGACGCTATGGTTTCCGCATCAAGGATTTCGTCGCTGTCCAGGCACAGTACCCAATCATGGTGAGATTGAGAAATCGCAAAGTTCATTTGCCGTCCATGCGTTTCGAAACGATGGTAAATAGGGTTTATTCCAAAGCTTTGGCAAATAGACAGCGTTTTATCCGTACTGCCGGAGTCCACCACAATCCACTCGTCCGCAATGCCCATGAGTGGAGAAAGCACCTCGTGCAATAAACGAGAGGAGTTAAAGGTCAGTATACAAACAGCTATCTTTGCCATTAACTAACATCCTTAAAAATCGCTGATCAGGTGAGCGCGTGATGTTTTCTCTGGAATGGAGATTGCGATTCTCTTCTTATCCCTTATCAACCTCGGAAAATGCCTAACCCCGCCGATCAAACCGATAAACCAGCGCCAGCGCCAACGCCAGGAGCAACAGCGGCGGAGCGAGGGCGGTGAAGGGCGCGTTGAGGGCGAACAGCAACCCCAGATTGAGGACGATCTGGTAAGCGATGTAGGTCAGCAGCCCAATGATGACGCCGAGCGCTAATCGGCTGCCCATGCCGGGCGCACGTGGGGCGGTGAAGGTAAACGGGATGGCCAGCAAAATCATCGCCAGCACCAGCAGAGGCTGGCCGAGTTTTTTCCACAGCGCCAGGCGGTATTCGGTGCTGGGTTGCCCAGAGCCCTGCAGATAATCGATATAGCGATCCAACTGTTGGAGCGAGAAACTGCCCGCCGGCAGGGTCAGCTCTTTCAGGCTCGGCACCGCGAACAGCGAGCGCCAGAGCAGGCTGTCTTGCCGCGCAATCGTCTCCTTTCTGCCTTGCCAGCTTTTCTGCATCACGTTGTGCAGCAGCCAGTTGCCGTCGGCGGCGGTGCTGGCGCTGTCGGCGTAAATGTAAGATTCCAGCGCGCGGTTGGCCTGATAACGGAAGATCTCTATGCCGTGGGGCTGGTCGTTCTCATCGACGGTTTTGACCGTCACAAACTCGTTGCCGCGCCGCGCCCACAGCGGGTTCACGGTGACGTCGTTACTGTTCGACTGCGCCAGCGCGTTGTTTTTCATCTGCAGCGCGCGTTGTTGCAGCGGCGAGGCGGCCCATTCATCGAGGGCGCCGAGCGAGAGGTTCATCAGCAGCCCGGCGGCGAGCATCACCAGCGCGATGCGGAATATCGACATCCCGGCGGAACGGATCGCCGTCAGCTCCAGGCTTTTAGACAGCTGCCCCAGCCCGACGATGCCGCCGAGCAGCGCAATAAACGGCCCCAGATCGACCAGGCTGCGCGGCAGCGTCATCACGGTCACCAGCAGCGCCTGCTGCCAGCGGTAGCCGCCCGGAGTGACGTCCTCCAGCTCGTTGATCAGCGTAAAGGTGGTGAACAGCGGGATGAGCAGCCCGGCCGCGGCGGCGAAGCCGATGAACACGTTGCGGATCAGGTAACGGCTAAAAATAGTCATCGGGAGGGTTTCCGCAGCAGGGATAAGTCGCGCGCCAGCAGCAGGGCGATGCCGACAGCCATCGCCAGCGGCACCAGCCAAACGCCGGGGATCGTCGGCAGAGAGCCGTTGGCCACCAGCGTGCGGCAAATGTTGCCGCCATAGAAAATCACGGTAAACAGCACCGTCAGGGGCAGCAGCGCGGCGTAGCGCCCCTGCCGCGGCTTGATGCGGCTAAAGGGGATCGCCAGCAGCACCATCAGCACGGTGGTCAGCCCACGGCTCTCGCGCCATTGCAGTTCGGCGGCGTCGCCCGGATCGGCGGAGCGCGCCAGTTCCGCCGGCGAGGCCGACTTGTGCCGGCTCTCGGCGCTGGGCACGAACGGTTTGAGCGCGATGTCAAAGTTGTCGTAATTCTGGCCGTTGTCGTCGGCGCCCTCACGATCCAGCACATAGGCGGTGCCGGTTTTCAGCCGCACGGCGGGGCTGGCGGGAGAGGCGTCGAGCACTTCCACCGACTGCGCGCGGTACAGGTTGGTGTGATGGCCGCCGCGCACATAAATCAGGGCGTCCGTCAGGTGGTTGGCCGTTTTGTCGACGTGATTGGCGAGGATCATGCGGCCGTTGCCGCTGACGTTGAATTTGTCGGCCTGCAGGTGGCTCACGTCCAGCACCGATTGCGACTGTTGCTGCAGCTGATAAATATTGGCGTACGCCCAGGGCCTGCCATACAGCGACAGCAGCGTGACCGCGATCGCCAGCGGCACGGCGAGCAGCAGCACCGCCTTGTACAGCCGCAGCGGGCTGGCGCCGGCGGCCAGCATGGCGGTGATCTCCGCATCGCTGTACATCTGGCTCAGCGCGACCGCCACCGAGACATACAGCGCGACGGGCAATATCATCTCCAGCGCGATCAGCGATTTATAGAAAACCACGTCGGCCACCACCCGCAGCGCCAGCGTGCCGTTGGCGGCGTCGGTCAGGTAGCGCTGGGCGGAGTAGCTGGCGAACATAAAGATCAGAAACCCGGCGATCATCATCACCAGGCGGCGGATCTCAACCGTGATATAGCGTTCAATCAAAGACATGCGTTATCGGTTCCCGGCAGCGTGCGCTTCATGGCGTCTCCTGCGCGATCAGCGCGCGCAGCAGGGCGATCACCTGGTCAACTTCCTGCGGGGTGAGTGCGCCGTCCTTCGCCCACTGCACGCGCCCGGCCTTGTCCAGCACTACGATGGTGGAGCTTTCCTCCGGCAGCCGCCAGGCCATGCGCCCCAGCCCGTCGCTGTCGACGATGAATTGCGCCCAGGGATAATGCCGCTTGTTTTTCTCGATCTTGCCGCGCACGAAGAAGCCGGAGCCCGGTATCGCATCGTCGGTGTTGACGATGGTGGTCGGCTGGAAGCGATCGCCCGGCAGGTTCGCGTCCTTAACGGCGTTGATCAGCAACGAGTTCTTCTTTTTGGCGGAGGTGCGCCCGGCGATGTACTGGATCACCCGCACCTTGCCCGCCAGTTTTGCGCTGTTCCACGGCCGGTAGCTGAAATCGCCGTTGCGCAGCAGCAGCTCGCCGCGATCAGCGATGGCGATCGGCGCCACCGGCCGGCCATGCACGAAGTTATGCGCGGATGCCGCCAGCGGCGTCAGCAGCAGGGCGAGGGCCAGCAAGCGAGGTAACGTCATCATGGCTACGGGCAATGCGCTTATCTGCCCGCCGCGATGGCCGGCTGGGAAAACGACAGGGGAAAGCGCGCCAGCAGCAGCTCCAGGCGCTGGCGGATGTCGATATCCAGGATCGCCGGCCGATCATAGATATCGCCGCCGGCCAGCTTGTCCGCCACCATCACGTCATGCCGGTCACCCATCAGGCCGTTAATCGCCGCCAGGAAGCGCGAGATCTGCCGGGCCTCGCGGTTGTCGGGATCGATCGATCTCAGCGTGTCGTAGAATGAGACCTGGCGGCTGACGATTTTGCGCACGTCATGGAACTGATGCCCGGTCAGCGCCGGGCCGGCGATCAGCGTTTGCAGCTGGCGCATTTGCTCCTGACGGTAGGTGATAAAGCCCTGTGCGCTTTCCAGCCGGGTGTGGCGCAGCGCATAGCGCACGTAAGACCACACCGGCTTGCTGAGCAGCAGCCGCAGCAGGTTGCCGTACAGCGTCAGGTTCTTCTGGTTGCCGTTGCGAAACGCGTCCTGAAAATGGCCGAGCACCACGGTGGTGGTGTGGAACAGGCGGTTGGCGCGGTGGGGGGCGCCGTACAGCTGCTGGGCGAAGCGCAGGTGCTTATAGCGGGCGCGGATATATTTGTAGCGCATGCGGGTCGCCGCCGCCAACTGCGGGTCTTGCAGGAAACCGTTCACCAATTGCAGCAGCTCGCGGCGGGAAAAGCCGTCTTCCCAAAACTGCAGGCACAGCGCGTAGTTGTCCCGAATGCTTTCGGGGGAGCATTCCAGATCGATCTGCTGCGGCAGGCTGATATTCGCCTCAACCAGGTCGTCCTCTTCCACCGCGACAAACAGCGCCTGGGTGGTTTCGGCGGAGAACTTTTTCCAATTATTGCTAGCGGTCATTGATTACTCTCTTTGGGCACATTCAGCCCCAACATAAAGCGATTGCGGTAGGCGCCGATCGTCGGTATCAGGGATAACAGAACGTCTAAACATTGCCCAAGTAAATAAGCGAAGGCGGCGCCCTGCACGCCGAAGGCGTACGCCATCGACACCAGCAGCGCAATGTAGGCCGCCGAGGCCGTCGCCTGCGCGATCAGGAAAGCGCGCTGCTTGCCCGCCATAAACAGTAAGGATTCCTGCGGGAAGCCCATCATGGAGACGATGATCGCGCCCAGCATGATTTGAATCAGGTCATAGGCTTCCAGGTATTGCTGCCCGAAGACCGCGGAAATAAGCGGCTTGCCCACCAGCAACATCAACACCGCGACGGCCAGGCCGATGCCGCCGGCCAGCAGCGAGGAGCGCAGGCCGAGCAGCCACGGGGTCTTGGTGCGCGGATCCAGGCGCATGATCTCGGGATAGAAGCTTTTCTCCAGCAGCTTGGCCGGGGTGCCCGTCGCATCGAAGAAGGTCATGGCGATCTTGAACAGCCCGGCGGCGGCCGGCCCGAGCACCACGCCCACCAGCACGGTGGTGCAGGAGTTGCGAGCGGCCCAGATGGTATGGGCGATGTTGGTGGTCCAGACGAAGTTCCAGGCGCCCTCGATGCGGCGCGCGACGTTGAACAGGCGCGGCCTCAGCGCGCCGTGGATATCGCGGCGGCGCAGTTCGCGCGCAGTGAACCACCAAAACAGCGTGCCGCCGATCAGGTTCGAGGCGTACCAGGTGACGATAAAGCCGGGGAACCCCAGATCAAAATAATAGGAGATGACGCTGCCCACCGCCTGCAGGAACGGCTTGATCGCCTGCTGGATGGCGATGAGATCGAAGCGGTTGAAGGCGCGCAGCACGCCGGTCGGCGTGGACGAGGTCATCGATGGGATCAGGGTGCAGTACAGCATGGCGAGCCAGAAGCTTTCGCTGTCCAGCCCCAGGGCGTGAGACAAGAACGGCAGCATGATCATGCCGCCCAGCACGGCGATGACGCCGCTGGTGATATCCAGGCCGAAGGAGAAGGCGACGACGTCGCGGAAGCGCCCGGTATTTTGATGCTCCAGCGCCGGAGTGCCGAATTGCACCACAAACTGCCAGGTCTGGAATTTGATGAAATCGCTGACCGCTTTGGTATAGGCCTGGATCACCACCAGCACGCCGAACATTTCAGGCGACATGCCTTTACCGGCGCAGGAGAGCGCCAGCAGGCCGAGCAGCGCGCTGGCGACGCTGCCGGAGCCCAGGTAGGCGGCATTACGTAAAATGGAACGAAACGCGCCGTCGGAAAACCACCGTTTCATAGCCCAAACCAGCCGTTATCGTTGTTTTGCTGCATTTTGTGTTCCGCAGTCATGCGCTTGCCCTGTATTCGTTTAATAAACCTGAGTTTCTTTACCGGCGTTCTCGCCGGGTTGCCCGAGATCGCTCTGCGGGCGCTTCGCGGGGTTCACCACGGCGGAAATGGCGTTGAGCGCATTGCTCAGCACCTCGTCGTAAGGGGCTCTGGCGTCCAGCTCGATGATGCGCGAGCCGTTGTATTGCAGGCGCACCATGGCGGCGATCTTGTCTTTCAGCTCTTCGTAACTGTGATCGGGCTTGCGGGAAAAGGCCGTATCGACGTCGATATCAAGGCGAATGATCAGCGCCGGCCGATAGACGGCCATGCGTTGATATAAACGGCGTTCGCGCGCCGCCAGGCGGCTCAATAGCCACCCTTTTGCGCGTTCCACGCCGATGCCGGGCCCATCGTAGTAAAAACCTGAGATTTCCGCCTGCGGGTAGCGATCGCTTATCACCAGAACGCCGCTCTGCGCCAGCCGCCGCACCTTGCGCAGGTTGGATGCGCGCCACAGCGAAAAACCGTACATGATCAGCGCCGCCCACAGCGCCGGCGGCCTGTTGCTCATGCGCTGGGTTTTGTCGGATTTCGCCGCCAGGCGCCGTTCCAGCCACACGCCGATGAACGGCAACTTTTTGATTTTGTCGCCGTCTTCGCCGGAGATCAGCCCCAAATAGCGCCGCTCCGTGGGGCGATGTTGCTGCAGGTTTTTCACCAGGTCGGCGGTCAGCGTGGACTTGCCCGTGCCGTCGCTGCCCACCACGGCAATCAGCCCGGTGATGCAGGCGGGAGAGGTATCCTGTTCGGCGGTGAGTTTATTTTTTTTCATCTGTTTCGGTACGAAAAGGTTATTTGTCGGCTAGGCATTGGCGGCCCTCAGCGATATTTTAACGGCGCGCAGCGATGCGTCGAAAATACGGTCGGCGGGTTCGCGGCCGTCTAAATCCAATATGTTAGCGCCGTTAAACGTCAGGTGCGGGATGACGGCGATCTTTTCACGCAACGCCGCCAGCGAGTGATCGGGTTTGCGTGAATAGGCCGTTTGTTCGTCAATATCCAGCCGAATTAATAATAAGGGCTGATAAGACGCCATCCATTGGTACAGGTTTTGTTCGCGCTTTCTCAACCAGCGGATCCAGCGATTGCCGCCGGCGGTTTTCGCCAACTGCGGGCCATCGAAACGAAACCCCGCCACTTCGGCCTGCGGATAACGATCGGTGATCAGTAATGCGCCGCTGCGGCTTTTCTTCAGCATGCGACGGAATTTATAAACGCGCCAATAGGAGAGTAAAAATATCACCAGCGCCGTGGCATTATCCGGCGGTGTGGAAGGGCGCTCATGCACGCGTTCCGATTTCTTCAGCAAATAACGCCCGAAGGGCGCGCCAATAATGGGCAGCGAACTGATCCATTCGCCGATGCGCCCGGAAGACTGGCCGAGATACAGCAGTTCGGCAGGTTCTTGTGCCGATAACGCGTTGACCAGGCTGGCGGCTAATGTGGATTTTCCCGAGCCGTCACAGCCGGTTATCGCTATTACGCGCACGGGCGAGCGATCAGATGAAGGTCTTATCTGCTGACTCACAATAATTGATCCAATGCGAAAAAAACTATTGTATTCCAATACGCCTTGGGTTCAAGATATTTATTGTGCTTTGCTGCGATAAAATAATGAGATCGGCATTCTTCTTCGTTATTTGAATTGATATTCATGGCGTTTGTTCTTGTTATTTTGTGCTAATTGTTCGTGCGTGGGCCGGTTTCGCTTTTTATGTTAATTTTCGGCATGGCTCACGGCGAAAAAAGAGCAGAGGTTTTCAATTTCCGCTTAATATTTTGTGCTTTTTGGCGCTGCGTATGGCAAATTTTTTTTCACGCAGCCGCCGCGGCAATGATAAGCGAACGTTCGCTTCAAATATGGCACGCCGTTTCTGGTGTATTGAAAGAGAGTCTTATTATGAGTGCAAAATTTCCGCCGCTGATTGCGGTTATCGGCAGCGACGGATCGGGTAAGTCCACCGTTTGTGAACATCTGATCGAGTATGTGAAACATTATGGCCCGGCGGTGCAGGTGCATCTGGGCAAACAGGCAGGCAACGTCGGGCGCGCGGCGGCGAAATTGCCGCTGCTCGGGCGCTCGGTGGGCAAGGCTATCGAGAGCAATACCAAAAAAGTCAAAACGAAAAAATCCCGGATTGGCCTGTTGCCGTCGGCGGTGATCATCGCTTTCGTGGGGCGGCGGCTGCTGCGTTTTCGCCGCATGCTGGCGTATCGCCGGCAAGGGTTCATCGTGTTGACCGACCGTTTTCCGCAGGCGCAGATCCCTGGCGCTTACGATGGCACGGTTTTTCCCGTCGACGTTGAAGGCAGCCGTTTCGTCCGTTGGCTGGCGGCGCGTGAGCGGGCGGCGTTTCAATGGATGGCGGGGCAAAAACCGGATCTGGTGCTCAAGCTGAATGTCAGTCTGGACGTGGCCTGTGCGCGCAAACCCGATCACCGCAAAGCGGCGCTGGAGAAGAAGATCGCCGTCACGCCTTTATTGACGTTCGAAGGCGCCGACATCGTGGATCTCGATGCCGATCGGCCGATCGAGGAGGTGCTTTCGGCGGCGGAAAAAGCCATCGCGGAATTTATGGCGGCGCAGGGGTATCGCTATTCGGCTGATGGGGTATCAACGGCTGCGCACTGAGGCGCGCATCGGTTCGGCAGGGCGGCGAGGCCATTTTCGGCACCGCCGCCGCGGCCGAGAGGGAAAGGCTTTATTTTTTCAGCGCCGCAAAGGCGCGCACGATGGCGTCGATTTCTTCATCACTGTGCGCGGCATTGACGCTGCAGCGCAGCAGGGTCACGCCCGCCGGCGCGGCCGGTGGCAGCACCAGGTTCACATAGACGCCGTGGGCGATCAGCTCGCGCCAGAAACGCAACCCTTCTTCCTTTGAACCGATCATGACCGGTACCACCGGGCTGATGCGCGGCCCCAGGGTATAGCCCAGCTCGGCGAGGCCGTGGTACAGACGGTGCGCATTGCTCCACAGTTTTTCCCGCAGCTCGGGATGGCGGGCGATTTTTTGCAGCGCCGTGCGCACCGAAGCGATGCTGGACGGCGACGGCGAAGCGGTAAAAATATACGGCCGGCTGCTGTAGCGCAGCACGTCCATCCCCTTGCCGCCGACGGCGAAACCGCCGATCGAAGCCAGGCTTTTGCTGAAGGTGCCCAGGATGATATCCACATCTTGCTCGACGCCCAGCGCTTCGGCCAGGCCGCGGCCGCGCTCGCCCATTACGCCGAAGGAGTGCGCTTCGTCCACCAGCAGATACCCGCCCAATCGCCGTTTGATGTCGACGATTTCCACCAGCGGGGCGACGTCGCCCAGCATGCTGTAGATGCCTTCCACGATAATGATCGCCTCGCGGGCGCGTTCGCCCAGGCGCACCATGCGGCGCTCCAGATCGGCGGCGTCATTGTGGCGGAAGCGAATAATTTCCGCGCCGCCGAGGGCGCAGGCGTCGTAAATGCTCGCGTGGCTGTCCGCGTCGATCAGCACCACGGCGCCCGGTCCCGCCAGCGTGCTGATAACGCCCAGGTTGGCGGTATAGCCGGTGGAGAACACGATGGCGTTTGGGCGATCGAAGAATTCCGCCAGCTCCCGTTCCAGCGTCAGGTGCGATCCGTAACTGCCGTTCGCCATGCGCGAGCCGGTGGTGCCGGTGCCGAGCGCGGCCAGAGCCGCCTGGCCGGCGGCGATCGCCTGCGCATCGAACGTCAGGCCAAGGTAATTATTGGTGCCGGCGAGGACAATCTTTTGAGCGCCGATGCGCCCCTGGGTGGCGGAATACACTTCGTCGATACAGGTGCCGAACGGATTCAGACCGGACGTTTGAAATTGTTCACGGTCATTGGCGAGCCGCGCAAACTTATCATACAGACCCATGGTTTTTCTCCAGATAAGGGCGCAGCGCGTCAAGCAGTTGCTCAGGCGTTCTGACATCAAGCAATATATTGATAGGAATGGAGATATCTAATTCATCTTCCAGCATCATCAGCAGATCCAAGACTCTGATGGATTCCAGGCCAAGATCATTGACGAGATCGCTATCAGGTTTTATTTCCACTCCGCCTTCGACGATACCTTGCAAACACGTCAGGATATAATCCATTACAGCATCGCGATTTAGCATAAGAACGTTGACACACCTCTACTTGGAATAATTAAAACAGCCCTTCACGCAGCGCGCGTTCCAAACTCACCTGTGGAAACCAATTAATCTGTTGCGACAGCGCCTGATTATTGGCGGACCAGTCGCGATGCGTTAATTCGCGTATTTTGCTGCGCGTCAGCATCGGCTCTTGTTTTACCAGGCGGTTCCACAACACGCTGATATCCGCCAGGGCTTTCAGCAGCGGCAGCGGAATGCCCACCAGGCGCACCGGCCCGTGACGCACGGCGGCGCCGATGTCCCGCAGGCGCAGCCAGTTATAGCCTTCGGCCACGCCGTCGCACAGTTCGTAAATATTCGGCTGCGCGGGTTCGGTCTGCACCCATTGGCTGACCGCCTTTGCCAAATCGCTCACGTGCAGAAAAGAGAGCCTGGCGTCAGGCGCGCCCAGCCGGGGCAGCACGCCGCGCAGCAGGCCGTTGAACAGCGGTTTCAGCTCTTTATCGCCGGGCCCGTAAACCGCCGTCGGGCGGAAAATCCCCAGCGCGATATCGCCCGTGGCGGCGATGAGTTGCTGCTCGGCGGCCTGTTTTGAATGGGCGTACCAGGACAGTGCCGGATGGCGGGCCGCCAGCGACGACATGAACAAGAAGCGATTGCAGCGGCCGTTCTGTTTGGCCGCCTGCATCAAATTCAGGCTGCCGGTGACGTTGCAGCGGGTGAACACCGCTTCCGCATGCCCGCGCACCTGGCCCGCACAGTGCACGACGCACTCCGCGCCGCGCACCAGTTCGGTGAGCGAGGGCCGATCTTCCAGCGCGCCGGGGATCCACTGCAGGTTGTCTACGGCGGCTTTTCCGGCTTGCCGCGTCAGGGCGCGCACGCTAAACCCTTGCGCCAGCAGTTCCTGGACGATATGCCGGCCGATAAAGCCGGTCGCGCCCGTCACTGCCACGGTGCCGCTCATTGCGCGAAACCGGCCAACTGCGGCATTTGCGGGTAGAGCGAAGCGCTCAGCCAGCGTTTCTTGGCCTCCGCGCGCGCGGGTTTGCCCGACGACGTGCGGGGAATGCTGTGCGGCGGCAGCAGCTCGATGTCCACCGCGATGCCGAACTCGCTTTGAATGCGCGCGCTCAGCGAATGCACGATTTGTTCACGGCGCTCTTCCGAACTGACTCGGCACTGGATCTGCAAAATGATCCTGGCCGCTTCGTCGTGTTCTTCGGTCACGAAGGCAATCGCATCGCCGGAACGGATTTCCGGTTCGGATTCCGCGACGTACTCAATATCCTGCGGCCAGATATTACGGCCGCGAATGATGATCAAATCCTTCTTGCGGCCGGTGACGTACAGATAGCCGTCCAGCAGATAGCCGAGATCGCCGGTGTCCATCCAGCCGGTCACCTGGATCTGCTGCTGGGATTCATCGTCGCAGAAATAGCCGTTCATCAGGCTGGGGCCGGATATCGTGATATGGCCGACCTGGCGCTCCGGCAGCGGTTGCCCGGTTTCGCTGCGGATCTCGATGCGATGGCCGGGCAGCGCACGGCCGCAGTTGACGAAGGTCGAGACGGCGCGGGTCTTCTTGCTCGGCGCGACCGCTTTACCCTCGTACTCCAAAATATCGCGGTCGACCGCGTTGGTTTGCGGGCCGGAGCAGGGGTCGGAAAAACTCACCGCCAGGGTGTTCTCGGCCAGGCCGTAGCACGGCATGAAGGCTTTGCTGTCGAAGTTGATGCTGCTGAAGTGTTCGCCAAACTGGGCGAGCAGCTCGGCCGGGATCGGCTCGGCGCCCACGCCCGCAACCCGCCAGCTGGAAAGATCCAGATCGGCCAGCTCTTTGGCGTTGCTGCGGCGCAGACACAGATCGTAGCCGAACGGCGGGGCGACGGACACCGTGCCGCGATTCTTGGCGATCAGTTTCAGCCACTGCATCGGGCGCATGGCGAAATCTTGCGTGCGCAGGTAGTCGACGGACAGCTGGGTCGCCACCGGCGTAAGCAGGAAACCGACCAGGCCCATATCGTGATAGAAGGGCAGCCACGAAACGCAGCGGTCGCCGGCGCGCAACTTGATCCCGTCGCGACTGATCGCGTTCAGGTTCGCCATGGCCGCCCGCTGGGTAATGATCACGCCGCGCGGAAAGCGGGTGCTGCCCGAGGTGTATTGGAGATAGGCGATATCGTCGGGCGAAGGCGCCGGCAACGCGATCTCCGGCTCTGGCAAGGCGTTAAAGTCCGCGTCGCTGAGGATGTGCATCGCCGACGTGTTTTCCGTGGCCGACGCGATGAGCGGCGTCCACTCTTCGCTGCTGACGATCGCCGCGGGGTTGCAGCTGGCGATCAGCCCTTTCAGTTTGGCGGTGTAGGAGTCGCGCTGACCAACGCCCATCGGGATCGCCAACGGCACCGCTACCAGGCCGGCATATTGGCAAGCGAAAAAGGCTTCGACGAAGCCCGGGCTGGTTTCGGCGATAAGCGCCACGCGATCGCCTTTCTTGAGCTTCAGGGACAATAAACGCCGCGCGCCCGCGATCGCTTTTTGCTGCAGCGTGCGATAGTCGAGAACGGTCACGAGTTGATTGCGACGGTCGTAAAAATTCATTCCCGTATTACCGAGCGCCGCGTAATCCAACGCGTCCACTAACGTGGGGAAGTCCGCATAGCGCATGGGAAGAGAATGAACGGAACTTGTTTCAGACATAGACAAACTTAGCCATAGATTAAAAATCACCAAAAGAGAGAGCACTCTTGGCGAGGTAATTGATATTTTACTATGAATAGGTTTTGAATAAGTTTGTTATTCAACCATCTTCATTCCGCGAACAGCGTATATTGCCGTGCTCGAGCGGCATGCCGGTTATTAACCGGGCAGAGCGTAAGTAGCCCGAGTCATCAGCCTTGAGCGGCACCCTGGCGAGATATGAGAGACTATTGTAATATCCGGACTTCGCCGTTCTTTAGTCTGCATCTGTCGGGCAGGAAATAACTGTCGGCTCATAGGTTATGACCTCATGCATGGCTATCTTGGAACTTAAACACTTCCTAAACAGTATGCCGCAAGAAATTCAAAAGTGAACGATTCATTTAAGGCTAATCTTAAAAATAGCATTAAGTGGTAAAAATGGCGGCGCACCTCCTGATTAAAGTCGGTACACTAAAAGCGGCGAGTTTCTTTTACCATAACAGCACGAAATAATAAAAGAGCACTATTAGCGTAGCCTGGCTGCGCCGCTTTCTGTTTCCTTTTTTTATCAATTATGGACATCACAGGGTGAATGTCAGGCAACACGTTGCTGATTCGCCGAGGGGGAATATTCGGTTTTTCTTATCAGTGAGCCGGAGGCAATACACAATTCAATAAAAGGGAACAGCATAAAAAATGCTAAAGGCGTTGTCGCGTGCTTATTTAATTATTTTATTAAAACGTAAGGCTATTTATGATCCGTATTGAGAAAGTTCTGGATAAACGCGAACTTAAAGAATTTATTGCTTTCCCCTCGCAACTGTTTCGCGATGATCCGAACTGGATTGAGCCGCTGCATGTCGAGCGCGAAGAGCACCTGTCAAAGAAGAATCCCGGGACCGACCATATTGAATGGCAGGCATGGGTGGCCAAAAAACAGGGCAAAGTGGTTGGACGCATCACTGCGCAAATCGATTCTCTGCACCGGGAGCTGCATGGTGAGGATACCGGCCATTTCGGCATGATTGACGCCGTTGACGATCCCGCCGTGTTCAGCACCTTATTCACGGTAGCGGAGGAGTGGCTGAGGTCGAAAGGCGCGCGTAAAATCACCGGGCCATTCAGCCTCAATATCAATCAGGAAAGCGGCCTGTTGGTCGAAGGGTTCGATACCCCGCCTTCCGCCCTGATGACGCACGCGAAACCTTACTACGCGGCCCAGATAGCGCAGCAGGGCTACAGTGAAGGGATTGATTTGCTGGCCTATTGGATGAAAAGAACCGACCTGCATTTTTCGCCGTCGTTAACCCGGATGATGGATCAGGTGCGTAAAAAGGTGACCGTCCGCCGTCTCAATCGCAAGCGCTTTCGCGAGGAGATGCAGGTGCTGCGCGAGGTGTTCAACTCCGGGTGGCAACATAACTGGGGGTTTGTCCCGTTCACCGAGCACGAGTTCGCCACCATGGGGGATCAGCTGAAGTTCCTGGTGCCCGACGATATGATCCATATCGCCGAGGTGGATGGCGCCCCCTGCGCCTTTATCGTCGGTCTGCCGAACATTAACGAAGCGATTGCCGATCTGCAGGGGCGTTTATTGCCGTTCGGCTGGGCGAAGCTATTGTGGCGCCTGAAAGTCAGCGGCGTGCGCACCGCGCGCGTGCCGTTGATGGGCGTACGCCAGGAATATCAATTCAGCCGCATCGGGCCCATTATTGCGCTGCTGCTGATTGAGGCGCTGCGCGAGCCTTTCGCGAAGCGCAATATCGACGCGCTGGAAATGTCGTGGATCCTGGAAACCAATACCGGCATGCGGACGATTTTAGAACGCATCGGCGCGGTGCCGTACAAGCGTTACCGCTTGTACGAGAAAACGCTTTAAGCGGCTGATATCGCGTCCTCTTTTTACGCTCCCAGAATAATAACCGCGCCAGGGCATTTTCGGGCGGTGCCGTTTCAGGAGCAGGGTGACGGCGAGTGAGCGAATGCATCGTCTCCGGAAAGAGAACGGTTAAGGTTTTTAATTAATAAACTCAAGATAAATTCACGCTGCGTGATTTATTTGTGAGTGACTGTCGCAGTTTTGACGAGAGCTGATTGTATGCCTGTGGAAAAGAAAAAAGGAATAAGCCGATTAACCTACAGCATTAGGAATTCCTGGGCCGGGTTTATTGATGCCGTGCTTACCGAAGATGCGTTCCGCCAATTATTGGTTATTAATGCTATCTTACTGGTTGTTACATTTGGTTTAGATATTACAAATATAGAAAGGCTGTTATTAATCACCTGCAGTTTTCTGCTATTGGTGGTTGAGCTGCTTAATACGGCGATTGAAACCGTGGTCGATCGCATTTCGCTGGAATTACATCCGTTATCCAAACGCGCCAAAGATTTGGGTGGCGCAGCGCAGCTGGTTGCCGTGGTGATGACTATCATTATTTGGGGAATGGTGCTGCTGGGGCGATAGGGGCTTTGGTGGCTCAACCAGCAAGCCGGTGAGCGTGGCGATATAAGCGGTTATCATCGTTGGTTTGCGTTTTATGCCATTTCAGCAAGGAGAGTTGGCCGTTATGCCCGTAAATTTTGATCTCAACGATCTCTATGCGTTTCGCGCGCTGGTGGAGTACGGCAATTTTCGGCTGGCCGCAGAGTCTATCTGCCTGTCGCAGTCGGCATTGAGCCGCAGGATTGAGAAACTGGAAAACGCGCTGGGCATCAAACTGTTCGATCGCACCACCCGGCGCGTGACCTTGACGCTGTACGGGCAGGCCTTTGCCGAACGTTCGGAGCAGTTGCTGATGAACGTCGAAGCGGTGATGGCCGATATCGATAAGGTCAGCCAAGAACGGGTGGGGCTGGTTACCGTCGCCACGGTGCCCTCGGCGGCCTACTATTTCATGCCCGACGTGATACGCCGTTTCCGGCTGCGCTATCCGCGCGTGCGCGTCAAGCTGATCGACGGCAGCGCAGGCAATGTGATTGAGGCGGTCACCGGCGGCCAGGCCGATTTCGGCATCTGCTTTGCCGGGCGGTTGCAGCCTAATCTTGAATTTGTGCCGCTGGTGGGGGACGTCTACGTGGCCGCCTGCCGACGTGACCATCCGCTCGCCGGTAAAAAGAGCCTCACCTGGCGGGAATTTTATCAGCAGGATTACGTCTCGCTGGATAAAACCTCCGGCAATCGCAATCTGCTCGATCAGCGCCTGGAACACCTCGTGCCGGAACGCTCCAGCGTGTGTGAAACTCGCCATGTGACAACCATGCTGGGCATGGTTGAGGCGGGCATCGGCATTGCCGCCGTGCCCGCCATGTCGATGCCCGCTTCAGAACATTCGGTGTTGACGTCGGTGTCGCTGGTTGATCCGGTGGTGAAACGCACCGTCGGTCTGATCCGGCGCCGCGGCCGCATGCAGTCTTTTGTCGCCGCCGAGCTGGAAAAGCTGATTACTGAACAGTATCACTCTGCCTGACTGGCTGCTGCGCCGGCACGGTTCGCATGCCGGTCGCGCGAATGGTCGGCTGCGCCTGAGAGGAGGCGAGGAAGTTCAGCAGCGCTTTGCCTTCGCGGCGGTGCTCCGCCTTAGCGGTCACCGCGCCGGCGAAGCGGGTGATGTACTGCACGTTTTCCGGCAGCTCGCCGATAAAGGTGACGCCCGCCACGGGCAGCAATTCGCTGACCTGCTGGAAGCCCAGCGCGTATTTCCCTTGCGCCACTTCAGAGGCCACCGGGATGCGCTCAACCTTATGCGCCTTTCCTTTCACCTGTTCCTCGATGCCGAGCTTTTTGAACAGTTGGCCGCTGACGTAGCGGCCGCTGGCGCTGTCGGAATAGGCGAAAGAGTCAGCTTGCAGCAAGACATTGCGCAGCTCGGCATCCGTTTTTATCGCCGGTTTGGGCGCGCCCTGTTTCACCACCATGCCGATCGGCGAGTCGGCCAGCTCCACGCGCGAACCCGGCTGGATCCAGCCGCCTTTGTCCAGTTGGGCCAGCGCGTCGCCCACCATGATTACCACATCGGCTTGCTCTCCACGCGCCAGCCGCGCGGGGATCGCCTGCGGCGTTTTACCCATCGAGGGGCCGGACACCAGAATGATTTTGTCGCCGCTTTGGGCTTCATATTCCGGAGCCAGTTTTTCCAGCGCGGCTTTGAAGCCGCCGGAGATCATCACGGTCACGTCTTTGGCCAGCGCCGCCGTACTGCAGGAGGCGCACACCAGCGCGGCGAGGATCGAACGAGTGAGTTTCTGCATGACATGATTCCCTGTTGCGATTGCGGGTTAGCGTGCGGTTTGCAGCGGCATGGCGATACGGCGATACAGATACAGCGTCGCCAGCAAGGCGCACAGCGCGGCGAAGCTCATCCAATAGCCCGGTGAAGCCTTATCGCCGGTGTATTCGATCAGGGCGGTGGAGATCACCGGCGTAAAGCCGCCGAACACCGCCGTCGCCAGGCTGTAGGCCAGCGAGAACCCGGCCACCCGCACTTCCGTTGGCATGATCTCCGTCAGGGCCGGGATCATGGCGCCGTTATAGAGGCCGTAAATGAAGGACAGCCACAGCAGCACGGCCAGCATCATGCCGAAGCTGGGGGCGGCGGCGAGCAGGCTCAGCGCCGGGTAGGCGGTGGCCAGCGTCAGCAGCGTCATGGCGACCAGCACCGGTTTGCGGCCGAAGCGGTCCGACAGCGCGCCGCCGATGGGCAGCCAGATGAAGTTGGAGATCGCCACCAGCAGGGTGACCAGCAAGCTGTCGGAAGCGCTGAGCAGCAGCACCTTTTTGCCGAAGGTCGGCGCATAGACGGTGATCAGATAAAACGCGGTGGTGGTCATGGCGACCATCAGCATGCCGGCGATCACCACCGGCCAATTTTTCAGCAGGGTTTTAAACACGTCGCGCATCGCCAGGTGGTGACGGCGGGCGGTAAACTCCTGCGTTTCTTCCAGCTTGCGGCGCAGGAGGAAGATGAAGGGAACGATCAGGCAGCCGAACAGGAAAGGAATGCGCCAACCCCATTCGCGAATGGCGCTTTCTTCCAGCGCCGCATTGAGCGCGAAGCCCATGGCCGCCGCCACCATAATCGCCACCTGCTGGCTGCCGGACTGCCAACTGGTGTAGAAGCCTTTACGGCCCGGCGTGGCGATTTCGGCCAGATAGACGGACACGCCGCCCAGCTCCGCACCCGCCGAGAAGCCTTGCAACAGGCGCCCGCACAGCACCAGCAGCGGCGCCCAAAGCCCGATGCTGTGGTAAGAGGGGATCAGCACAATCAGGAAGGTGCCCGCGGCCATGATCGACAGGGTCACGATCAGCCCTTTGCGGCGGCCGACTTTATCGATGTAAGCGCCCAGCACGATGGCGCCGATCGGGCGCATCAAAAAGCCCGCGCCGAACACCGCAAAGGTCATCATCAGTGAGGCGAACTCGCTGCTGGCCGGAAAAAAGGTGTGTGCGATGTAGGTGGCGTAAAAGCCGAACAGGAAAAAATCGAACTGCTCTAAAAAGTTGCCGGAGGTGACGCGCAATATCGCGCCGGCTCTGGCCCGGGGAGTCATGGGTGAGGTAGAGGAATGCATCTTTATCTCCAGTTTGTTATTGGCGCCTGACGCCGCGCCTGTTGCTGAAGACTCGCTCAGGAAAATAAAGTAAATAAGCGCAATAAACGCATGGCGCGATGCGTTTGGCGCATCAATCGGCGTTAACAATGTTGCCTAACCCGATGTAACGTGGCGTTAACAAGTTTGCCGCTCATCGCCCGCTGCGTAGAACGTCGAAAACGTTATGCGCTTTTTGTGACAGGGTTCATAAAGGGGCGGCGGGGAAACGTTCCGTGCCTCTGAACGATTGTTCGATACCGCGCGTAAAAAGCTGAATGCCTCGCACTGCGTTTGCAAAATGCGTGGATGTACGTTCAGCCTTGCAGTATCCACGCATGCCTTTGCATGCTATCCCAGCGCCTCTCTGCTATAGCTTTACATCTATATAGTTACTGATCTATATTTTAGGGAGGTCCCGTGTGGGAAATTAAAACAACGGATGCATTTGATCATTGGTTCAGATCACTCAGCGATGCCGATCGGGCCGGCGTACTTGCCGCATTGATGGTCCTGCGGGAAAAGGGGCCGGGGCTGCCCAGACCCTATGCCGATACGGTTAAAGGCTCACGTTACAGCAATATGAAAGAGTTGCGCATTCAGTGCCGAGGCGAACCGTTGCGGGCATTCTTCGCTTTCGATCCGTACCGTATTGGCATTGTGCTTTGCGCGGGCAATAAAGCCGGTAATGAAAAGCGTTTTTACGATGGGATGATCCAGGTTGCCGATCGGGAATTCACGAACTGGCTGAACACATTAAACGAGAAGGAGTGACGCGATGGGCAGAACGTTGGAACAGCTTATTGCGGATGAAAAGCCCGAGGTCGTGGCCAAAGCGCAGGCGCTGGCGGCGGACATCATGCTGAACATTCACCTTGCCGAGCTGCGTGAAAAAGTACAGAAAACGCAGGTTGAAATGGCGCAGGCGCTGGGGATCAGGCAGCCGACCGTTGCCGTGATGGAAAAACCTGGCCGCGATCTGAAACTGTCTTCGCTTAAACGCTATGTTGAGGCGGCCGGCGGCAAACTGCGCCTGGACATTGAACTGCCGGACGGCTCTCACTACGAGTTTGTGCTGTAAGCGCTAACGGCAGAAAGGCACAAAGCACGCTCAGATTCCCCGGTGCGGGCTTTGTGCTTTGACACAAGCAGGCGGCCGTGAAAGCAACGAGGCTCAAGACGGGCAGGCTGTCTGAGCGCTTTCGTTTGGGCCGGATAGCGTTAAACAAGCCACCCGCACTCCCTTCGCGATGTCTTGCTTGCCCGGAGCCGTCTCCTTGCCTTTTAGCTGAAACGATACAAATTATGTTGATAAATAGCTCATTTCTCATGCAAGAACTCAATATATTTCATTAAAACTGGGATGAAATTCGTATTTCTATCGCACTATTTCTTCAAATACTCACCCGGTGAAGCTCATCACATTTCTTTAACCTGCTTAACAGTAGATTTTCCCTTGTTTATAAAAAATCGATTCAGCTAAAGGGGAAGGGAAATGAAAAAGACATGGGTGATGGCGGTGTTTTCGGCCCTGATTTCAGGGCAGGCGGCGGCGCAGAGTTGGGTGCTGACCAGCGCTGAAGATGGCGTGGAGAAAGGAAACTGGAAGATTTCGAGCGAGGCGCTGAAGATTAAGGATAAAACGTTCAGCATTGAGCAGAAGGTATTGCACGGCGGTAAGCAAGAAGGCAGCAAAGTCGTGATTATCCGCAGCGAGGATGGCCTGACCATCACGCTGAGTCCCACCCGCGGCATGAACCTCCTGCGGGCAGAAGGATTTGGCGCGAAAATGGGATGGGATTCCCCGGTCAAAGAGGTGGTCAACCCCGCCTTTATCAACCTGGAAAGCCGCAATGGGCTCGGCTGGCTGGAAGGTTTCAATGAGATGATGGTGCGTTGTGGCTATGAGTGGACCGGTCATCCAGTGACCGAAGGAGGGCAAATTTACACGTTGCACGGCAAAGCGGGCAATACGCCGGCCTCGCGGGTTGAGGTTGAGGTCGCGGATACGGCGCCGTATGAAATTCGTGTTCGCGGCCTGATCAAAGAGAGCACATTCAAAAAAGCCGATCTGCAAACCCTGACCGAATTGCGCTATGTGCCCGGCAGCAACAGTTTCCGCCTGCATGATGTGTTAACCAACCGGGCGGATTATCCCCATGACTACCAGATTATTTATCACAGCAATTTCGGCGCGCCGATTCTGGAAAATGGCGCCCGCTTCCTGGCGCCGATGGCCAGCATTAGTCCGTTTAACGACTATGCCAAAGCCGGGCTGAAGACCTGGGGAACCTATGCCGGTCCAACCAAAGGGTTCGATGAAATGGTCTTTAACATTAAGCCATTATCGGATCCGAATCATCAGACACTGGCGGCGCTGGTCAATAACGCGGGCGACAAAGGGGTGGCGATTCAGTTCGATACCCGCCAGTTGCCCGTCCTGACGCTGTGGAAGAATACCGATACGTTAAAACAGGGGTATGTAACGGGGATTGAGCCGGGCACCAGCTATGCCTACCCGGTCACTGTCGAGCGCGAACAAAAACGCGTTAAGCAGTTGCAGCCTGGCGCCAGTGCGCAGTTTGATCTGACCTATACCTTGCTGCACAGCAAAGCGCAGGTAGCGGGTCTGGCGCAGAAGATTGCGGATATTCAGGGCAAGGTAAAAATTGATGAGAATGACGCGCCGATAGCCACAGAGTAACGCTGCCTGTCGATGCATTTAGCGTTAAAGCAAAAAGCCCGCTTAAGTTTCCTTAAGCGGGCTTCTCTAAATATGGCTCCTCTGACTGGACTCGAACCAGTGACATACGGATTAACAGTCCGCCGTTCTACCGACTGAACTACAGAGGAATCGTGTGAACGGGGCGAATAATAGCGGGGCGCCTGGGGTTTGTCAAAGCGCTAAACTGCAAAAAAAGCGCGTTTGCTGAGGGAATGAGCACCTTGCGCTGTTTTTCGGCATTTTCCATCGCGATGCGTTGATTTTTGCATCCCAAATCGTTTTGACGCCGCTTGCACACGCCTTTGCACGGCGATGGTGCAGGGTCACTCTCGCTATCCTGCACCTTCCCATCTTGGCCGTACGGCTCAGCCCCTGTTATCCCCGCCACACGCCGCGCCGCAACTGATATGTAGGATGAATAAGCAAACAATATGTATTCGTCGTCACAATGGCTGGATTTTTGCTTACCCATTTTTGGGGAATGCGACTGCGCTCTCAAGAAAATTATTTTCCCCGTCTACACATAAAGTGACTGATCCGCGCCCCAGGGCGTTTCGCTACAACAGTGCTGAGGAAGATAACAATGTCATCGAAATTGATAAAAAGTCCGCTCGCTGCTTTGCTCATCGGTTGTTTAGGTACGGCGTTTTCCGCGCAGGCCGATATCGTCATCGGCGTCGCCGGGCCGTTCTCCGGGCCGAACGCCACTTACGGCGATCAGTATTGGCGCGGGGCTTCGCAGGCGGCGGCGGACATCAACGCCGCCGGCGGCATCAAAGGGGAAAAAATCAAACTGGTGCAGGGGGATGACGCCTGCGAACCGAAACAGGCGGTCGCGGTCGCCAACCGGCTGGTGGATCAGGACAAGGTCTCGGCGGTGGTCGGCCACTTCTGTTCCTCATCCACCATGCCCGCCTCCGAGGTGTATGACGAGGCCGGCATCATCGCCATTACCCCCGGCTCCACCAACCCGCAGATCACCGAGCGCGGCATGAAGACCATGTTCCGCATGTGCGGGCGCGACGATCAGCAGGGCGTCATCGCCACCAACTACATGCTGGATACCCTGAAGGCCAAACGCATCGCGGTGATCCACGATAAAGACACCTACGGCCAGGGGCTGGCGGACGCCGCCAAGGCGGCGATGAACAAGCGCGGGGTTAAAGAGGTGCTGTATGAGGGGCTGTCGCGCGGCGAGAAAGACTTCAACGCGCTGGTGACCAAGATCGCCTCGGTCAAACCTGACGTGGTTTACTTCGGCGGCTGCCATCCGGAAGCCGGGCCGCTGGTGCGCCAGATGCGCGAGCAGGGCGTGACCTCCAAGTTCTTCTCCGGCGACTGCGTGGTGACCGAAGAGCTGGTGACCGCCGCCGGCGGGCCGCAGTACACCAACGGCGTGCTGATGACCTTCGGCAACGATCCGCGCCAGATCGCGGAAGGCAAGGCGGTGATCGCCAAGTTCCGCGCCAGCGGCTTTGAGCCGGAAGGCTACACCCTTTACTCCTACGCTTCGATCCAGGCGATCGCCGCCGCCTTCAACGCCACCGGCGGCAAAGACAGCGCCAAGGCCGCCGAATGGCTGAAGTCGCACGACGTGGACACCGTGATGGGCAAAAAAGCCTGGGATCAGAAGGGCGATCTGAAGGTCTCGGACTACGTGGTCTATCAATGGGATGACAAGGGCAAATATCACCAGCTGTAAACGGCCGAACCGTGAAGTTATGACCCTATGACCGACGGGCCGCCGCCCTGGCGCGCCCGTTCCGCGACTACCTTTGGCCGCGTCGGACTGCGTTGGCGGCCTTACCAGGCGAGACTGCTCATTATGGATGTATTCTTTCTGCAACAGCTGATCAACGGCCTGACCCTCGGCGCGGTGTATGGCCTGATCGCCATCGGCTACACCATGGTTTACGGCATCATCGGCATGATCAACTTCGCCCACGGCGAGGTGTACATGATCTCCGCCTACCTGTGCGCCATCGGTCTGGCGCTGCTGTCGTTCTTCGGGCTGCACTCGTTCCCGCTGCTGATCCTCGGCACGCTGGTATTCACCATCGTCATCACCGGGGTGTACGGCTGGGTGATCGAGCGCATCGCCTACAGGCCGCTGCGCAACTCCACCCGCCTGGCGCCGCTGATCTCCGCCATCGGCATGTCGTTAATCCTGCAAAACTATGCGCAGATCAGCCAGGGGCCGCGCCAGCAGGGCATCCCGACGCTGCTGAGCGGCGTGTTCCGCCTGGAGTTCGACGGCGGCGTGGTGCAAATCACCTACACCAAGGTGTTCATTTTGGTGGCGTCGCTGCTCGGCATGGCGATCCTCACCTACATCATTCAGCGCACCCGGCTGGGGCGCATCTGCCGCGCCACCCAGCAGGATCGCAAAATGGCCTCGATTCTCGGCATCAATACCGATCGGGTGATCTCGCTGGTGTTCGTGATCGGCGCCGCCATGGCCGGGCTGGCCGGGGTGCTGATCACCATGAACTACGGCACCTTCGATTTTTACGTCGGCTTTATCATCGGCATCAAGGCCTTCACCGCCGCGGTGCTGGGCGGCATCGGTTCGCTGCCGGGCGCGATGCTCGGCGGGCTGCTGCTCGGGGTCGCGGAGGCGCAGTTCGCCGGCATGGTGAATTCGGATTACAAGGACGTGTTCTCCTTCGGGTTGCTGGTGGCGATCCTGATCTTCCGCCCGCAGGGCCTGCTCGGCCGGCCGCTGGTCGCCAAGGTTTAAGGAGAACGCCATGTCGCAATCCGTAATCAACGGCGGGCTGGACGTTAAACGCAGCCTGCTGGATGCCGTTTTGGCCGGGCTGATCGCCCTGATCGTGTTCGGGCCGATCGTCGGCATCGTGCTGAACGGCTACAGCTTCAACGTCGAGCCGCGCCGGCTGGTGTGGATCATCGTTGCGGTGATGGCCGGGCGGCTGTTGCTGAGCCTGTTCCTGCAAACTGCACCGGGCCGCAAGGTGCTGGCGCGCTTCGACGGCGGCAACGACGGCGTTTACGTGCGCCCGCTGGGCTATAAATCCAATCTGCGCTGGTTCCTGCCGCTGATGGCGGCGAGCGCGCTGTTGTTCCCGTTCGTCGCCACCAAGTACCTGCTGACGGTGGCGATCCTCGGCCTGATCTATGTGCTGCTCGGGCTGGGGCTGAATATCGTGGTCGGGTTGGCGGGGCTGCTGGATCTGGGGTACGTGGCGTTTTACGCCATCGGCGCCTACGGGCTGGCATTGGGCTACCAGTATCTCGGGCTCGGTTTTTGGGCGATGCTGCCGCTCGGGGCGCTGATGGCGGCGCTGGCCGGCGCGCTGCTGGGCTTTCCGGTGCTGCGTATGCACGGCGACTATCTCGCCATCGTCACGCTCGGGTTCGGCGAGATCATCCGGCTGGTGCTGAACAACTGGATGTCGCTCACCGGCGGGCCGAACGGCATTTCGGTGCCGGCGCCGACGGTGTTCGGTCTGGAGTTCGGCCGGCGCGCCAAGGACGGCGGGGTGCCGATCCACGAGTTTCTCGGCATTGATTACAATCCCAACCTCAAGTTCATCTTCATCTACGCGATGCTGTTTTTGGTGGTGCTGCTGGTGCTGTACATCAAGCACCGGCTGACGCGCATGCCGATCGGCCGCGCCTGGGAGGCGCTGCGCGAGGACGAGATCGCCTGCCGTTCTTTGGGGCTGAATCACGTGCTGGTGAAGCTGTCGGCGTTTATGCTCGGCGCCTCCACCGCCGGGCTGGCGGGGGTGTTTTTCGCCACTTACCAGGGGTTCGTCAACCCGACGTCGTTCACCTTCTTCGAGTCGGCCCTGATCCTGGCGATCGTGGTGCTGGGCGGCATGGGCTCCACCCTCGGCGTGGTGCTGGCGGCCTTCGTGCTGACGGTGGCGCCGGAGCTGCTGCGCAGCTTCGCCGAATACCGGGTGCTGCTGTTTGGCGTGCTGATGGTGGCGATGATGATCTGGCGGCCGCGCGGGCTGGTGCGCATCAGCCGATCCAGCTTCGCCGAACGCAAGGGGGTAGCGCCATGAGCGACGCCATTTTGCGGGTGGAACACCTGATGATGCGCTTTGGCGGCATCAAGGCGCTGAACGACGTCAATCTGGAGGTGGAGCGCGGTTCCATCACCGCCCTGATCGGCCCCAACGGCGCCGGCAAGACCACGGTGTTCAATTGCCTGACCGGCTTTTACCGCGCCAGCGGCGGTGCGATCCTGCTCAATACCCACAAGCGGCCGACCGACGTGATCCAGGTGCTGGGGCAGAAGTTCCGCGCCGGCGACTGGATACGCCCGAAGCGGCTCGGTTCGCGCCTCTATTACAAGATGTTCGGCGGCACCCACCTGGTCAACCGCGCCGGGCTGGCGCGCACCTTCCAGAATATCCGCCTGTTCCGCGAAATGTCGGTGGTGGAGAACCTGCTGGTGGCGCAGCACATGCAGAGCAACCGCAACCTGATCGCCGGGGTGCTGAATACGCCGGGCTACCGCCGGGCGGAAAGCGCCGCGCTCGATCACGCCTTCTATTGGTTGGAGGTGGTGGATCTGGCGGACTGCGCCAACCGGCTGGCGGGGGAGATGTCCTACGGCCAGCAGCGGCGGCTGGAGATCGCGCGCGCCATGTGCACCGCGCCGGAGATGATCTGCCTCGACGAACCGGCCGCCGGGCTGAACCCGGTGGAGACGGCCGCGCTGAGCCGCATCATCCGCTTCCTGCGCCAGCATCACGGCATCACGGTGCTGCTGATCGAGCATGACATGGGCATGGTAATGGAGATCTCCGATCGGGTGATCGTGCTCGATCACGGCGATGTGATCGCCCGCGGCACGCCGCAAGAGATCCAGCACAACGAGGCGGTGATCGCCGCCTACCTGGGCGCGGACGAAGAGGAGCTGGCGGGATGAGCGAAGCGATGTTGGAATTTCGCGAAGTGGACGTGTTTTACGGGCCGATCCAGGCGCTGCGCCAGGTGTCGCTGCAGGTGAACGCCGGGGAGACGGTGGCGCTGATCGGCGCCAACGGCGCGGGCAAGTCCACGCTGTTGATGTCGATCTTCGGCCAGCCGCGCATCGCCGGCGGGCAGATCCTGTTTGGCGGCGAGGACATCAGCCGCCGCTCCACGCACTTTGTTGCCAGCAGCGGCATCGCGCAGGCGCCGGAGGGGCGGCGCATCTTTCCGGACATGAGCGTGGAGGAGAACCTGTTGATGGGCACCATCACCGTCGGCAATCGCTACCTGGAGGAGGATTTGCCGCGCATGTTCGAGCTGTTTCCGCGCCTCAAGGAGCGGCGCAACCAGCGGGCGATGACCATGTCCGGCGGCGAGCAGCAGATGCTGGCGATCGCCCGCGCGCTGATGAGCCGGCCGAAGCTGCTGCTGTTGGACGAGCCGAGCCTGGGGCTGGCGCCGATCGTGGTGCGGCAGATCTTCGGGGTGCTGCGCGAGCTGACCCGCAGCGGCATGACGCTGTTTCTGGTGGAGCAGAACGCCAACCACGCGTTGAAACTGTCCGATCGCGGCTATGTGATGGTCAACGGCCAGATCCGCCTCACCGGCAGCGGCCAGGAGCTGTTGAACGATCCGGAGGTGAGAAAGGCCTATCTGGGCGGCGGCTGAACGCCGCCTCACGGGCAGGGATGCCCGCGTTCATCCCTCGATGGCGTTTCGCTCTTGATCATCGTAGTGCGAGCGGGCCGCTCTGAAGGCATCGGCGGAGGCGATAATCCACGACCAGAGCGGCAGCATGTTGAGCAGCATCTCTTCCCCCGCGTCGGTGATGGTGTAAACCACGCGGGGCAGTTTTTCCTGATAATCGCAGCGCGATATCAACCCATCCCGCTCGAGATGGCGCAGTGTCCGCGTCAGCATTCTCTGCGTCACGCCCGCTAATTGGCGGCTTATTTCGCCGTGGCGCAGCGGCCCGTGGGTGCCCAGGATATGCAATACCCCCAGCGACCAACGGTTGCCCGCATGTGCGAGGATCTCGCGCTTCAGCCCTTCATCGTCGTTGCTCAATGCTTCACAGAACGCCTGCGAAAATTGCAGCAGCGCTTCCCGATCGCTCGTCATATTCCTCTCCGGTATCACGCGTGTACCTAATTGAACCCGTTTTTGTCAGCTGTCAGGATGACGCAGTGTCAAGACAGGAGGCAAGCATGAAATCCACAAATCCATCCATCAATACCGTGCTCATACTCGGCGCCGGTGAACTGGGGCTGCCGGTATTGCGTGCGATGAGCCGGCAGGCTCGGCTATATCCATCTTTAAAAATCAGCGTGCTGCTCCGGCCGGAGGCCGCCCGCGCCGTCAACGGCCCGCTCCGGGCGCGGCGGGATGCGCTGGCGCGGCTCGGCATCGCCGTGGTGGAAGGCGATCTGCAGCAAAACGGCGTGGAGGCGCTGAGTGCGCTATTCCGTTCCTTCGACGCGGTGATCAACTGCAGCGGCTTTGTCGGCGGGGCGGGCACGCAGATAAAGATCACCCAGGCCGTCTTGCAAGCGGGCGTGGCGCGCTACTTCCCGTGGCAGTTCGGCGTGGACTACGATGTTGTCGGCAAAGGCAGCGGGCAACAGGTGTGGGATGAACAGCTCGAGGTGCGTCACCTGCTGCGTGCGCAGCGTGCGACGGAGTGGGTGATTGTTTCCACGGGCATTTTCACCAGCTACCTGTTTGACCCCGGCTTTGGCGTGGTGGACGCGGCAACCAAAACGGTGCGCGCGCTGGGCGACTGGCGCTACGCGGTGACGCTGACCACCCCCGAGGACATTGGCCGGCTGACGGCCGCGATTTTTTTCCATCGGCCCGCGTTTCGCAACCAGGTGGTCTATATCGCCGGCGACACGCTGACCTACCGCGAGCTTGCCGATGTCATGCAGGCGCGCTGGGGCGTGGAGGTCAACAGGATCCTGTTGGACAAAGAGCGGCTGCGGGAAGATGTGCGGAACCATCCGCGTGACGTCGGCGCCAAATACCGGTTGGCTTTCGCCCGGCCCGACGGCGTGGCGTGGGATAAGGCGAAAACCTTCAATGCGCGCCAGGGCATAGCCACCACCACCGCCGAACAGTGGCTGGCGCAGCAATGGCCGATCCCTCAGGACGGTTAATCGCCTGAGCGCCGCAATCAGAACTGGCGCTGCATCCAGCGCACGTTCAGCCGCACCAGCGCGATGATGGCGCTGGAGAGCAGCCGCAGCCCGCCGGGCATGTCGCGGCGGCGAATGTCCAGCAGCAGCACGGTGCGCACCTGCGGGCTGTCGTTCCATACCTCGTGCTCGAAGGTATCGTCCCAGAGCATGAACTCCCCCTCGTGCAGCCGGTATTCGCGGCCGTCCACCTTCAGCACCGCCGCCGGCGCGCCGTCGGCGCGTTTGGGCATGTCCAGCACCAGATAGCCGCGCAGAATGCCGCGGAACGGACCGCGATGGGGCGGCACCTGTTTGCCGGGCGCCAGGAAGGAGAGCGACGCGGACAGCACGTCCGGCGAGGAGGCGATCAGCGCCGCCAGCGTCGGACAGCGCGCCAGGTTGCGGGGGATGGGCTGGCCATAGGCCTTCATGATGAACATGCGCCAGTCGCGCGCGTCGTTGGCGGAGATGGACGCCTGCTGGCTCATGATCTCGTGAAAGCGCGGGATATTGTGCAGATCGTGGGCGACCGTCAGCGCCTCTTCGCGGATCTGCCGCCATTGGGCGGTGAAGCGTTCGGCGTCGGGGAAGAGGGCCGCGCTGTCGAGCACCGGCTGGCCCTGGATGCGGCGATCGTAAACATTGCGCAGGGCAAGTACGGACCAATCATAAATCGCGGACATCATAATGACCTCGCCTCAGGAAACGCCAAAGGGACACTGCGCGCTTCTTCGGCGCGGCGCGTGGACGGCCGGGGAGAAACGGCAGGAAAAATTGGTACGCTTCAATAGATTAGCACAGCATTTGTGCAACCGTGTGTCTGCGAATGTGTCGAAATGCGGCGAAAAAAACCACACAATTAAAGTGTGACGCGTATCGCATTTAGCGGGCCGGTTGGTTAAAATATCGCGACTTGCCCGCACCTGTCCGGATTTCTTTTACCATGGAACACGCTCCCGTTTCGCGCTCAACCGCCTGGTTGCGCGTGGTCATCCTCGCCGTCTCGGCCTTTATTTTCAACACCACCGAGTTTATTCCGGTCGGTCTGCTGAGCGATATCGCCGCCAGCTTCTCGATGCAAACCGAACAGGTCGGCCTGATCATCACCATTTACGCCTGGATCGTCGCCGCCGCCTCGCTGGCGTGCATGCTGCTGACCAGCAAAATTGAGCGCCGCAAACTGTTGATCGGCGTGTTCATGCTGTTTATCGCCAGCCACGTGCTGACCGCCGTGGCCTGGAACTTCACCACGCTGGTTATCTCGCGCGCCGGCGTGGCGCTGGCGCACTCGGTGTTCTGGTCGATCACCGCCTCGCTGGCGATCCGCGTGGCGCCGCCGGGCAAGAAAGCCCAGGCGCTGAGCCTGCTGGCGGGCGGCACCGCGCTGGCGATGGTGCTCGGGTTGCCGCTCGGGCGGGTGGTCGGGCAACTGCTCGGCTGGCGCATGACCTTTATCGGCATCGCGGTGTGCGCCACGCTGGCGCTGGTGCTGCTGTGGCGCCTGCTGCCGGTGCTGAAAAGCGAGCACTCCGGTTCGCTGGCCAGCGTGCCGCTGCTGTTCAAACGCCCGGCGCTGGTGGCGCTGTACATGCTGACCATCATTGTGGTGACGGCGCACTTCACCGCCTACAGCTACATCGAGCCGTTTATCCAGACCGTGGCCGGGCTGTCGGAGAACTTCACCACGCTGATGCTGCTGCTGTTCGGCGCCGCCGGCATCGTCGGCAGCCTGCTGTTCAGCCGCTACAGCGAGCGGTTTCCTTCCAGCTTCTTCATCGGCGCCATCACGCTGCTGGCCTTGAGCCTGCTGCTGCTGTTGCCGGCGGCCGGCAGCGAAAGCCACCTGACGGTGCTGTGCATCTTCTGGGGGATGGCGATCATGGCGATCGGCCTGTCGATGCAGGCCAAAGTGCTGAGCCTGGCGCCGGACGCTACCGACGTGGCGATGGCGATTTTCTCCGGCCTGTACAACTTCGGCATCGGCAGCGGCGCGCTGCTGGGCAACCAGGTGAGTCTGCATCTGGGCATGGGCAACATCGGCTTCGTCGCCGCGCCGCTGGCGCTGATCGCCCTCGGCTGGTGCCTGTTGAGCGTCTACCGCAGCGAACGGCTGCAGCAGCACCACAGCCGTTAACCTGCGGATTCGGGATGCCGCTGCGGCATCCCGCGCTGCATTTTCCTGCTATAAAACAGGCTGCTGCAGCGTTTTATGCTTAACTTTTTTTCATAGTCTGCTAATTAAAAATTTAACTCCGACGCCGCTTCGCTAGCATAGAAAGTCATTAAAAATGTTAATGCGAGGTTAACGGTGAGTGACTCTGTAGCGGCGTCGCCGATCCATGCGCGGGATTTGGCGGCCAGAATCGACGCCTTGCCCGCGTCGGCCGGCCTGTGGCGCTTTATCATTCTGCTGTCGCTGGGCGGCTTTTTCGAACTCTACGATCTGTTCCAGACCGGCTATATCAGCACCGGCCTTATCGCCGACGGCATTTTCCACACCGGCGCGCAGGGCGTCTTCGGCGTGTCGGATCAGGCGGCCTTCGCCTCCGCCACCTTTCTCGGCCTGTTCGTCGGCGCCAGCCTGCTGAGCCCGTACGCCGATCGCTTCGGCCGGCGCGCCACCTTTATGTTCGCCCTGATCTGGTATGGCGCCTTCTCGCTGCTGTTGGCGTTTCAACAGCAGGCGGAATGGGTGATCTTTCTGCGTTTTCTGGTGGGCGTCGGGCTCGGCATCGAGTTGGTGACCATCGATACCTACCTGACGGAGTGGGTGCCCGCGCATCTGCGTACCCGGGCTTTCGCCTTCGCGTTCTTCGTGCAGTTTCTGTCGGTGCCGGCGGTGGCGCTGATGTCCTGGTGGCTGGTGCCGCAGACGATTTGGGGCCTGAGCGGCTGGCGCTATGTGGTGATCGCCGGCGCGCTGGCTTCGCTGGTGATCTGGCTGGTGCGCAAGGGGCTGCCGGAGTCGCCGCGCTGGCTGGTGCAACAGCGGCGCTATGCGCAGGCCCGGCAGGTGATGCGGGACATGGAACGGCGCTGCGGCGTGGCGGCCGCGGACTTCCCGTCGCGCCCGGTTGACGATGCCGAGGGGGCGCCGCTGCGCGGCCGCTTTCGCGACATCTGGGCGCCGCAATATCGCGATCGCACGCTGATGCTGGTAGTGATGAATTTCTTTCAGGCCATCGGCTTTTTCGGCTTCGGCAACTGGTTGCCGGCGCTGCTGTCGGGCAAGGGCGCTTCGGTCACCCACAGCCTGCTGTACGCTTTCTTCATCACGCTGGCCTACCCGCTTGGCTCGCTGCTGTGCAGCTTCTACGCCGACAAGATGGAGAACAAGTGGCAGATCGTGTTGTCCTGCCTGGTGACGGTGATCTTCGGCTCGCTGTTCGCACTGCAGAACAACCCACTGTGGCTGATCCTGTGCGGTTTCTTCATCACCTGGTCCAACGCCTGGCTGACCTACAGCTACCACTCGTATCAATCCGAGATCTTCCCGACCCATATCCGCGCCCGCGCCGTCGGTTTCTGCTACTCCTTCAGCCGCCTGTCGACGGTATTCAGCAGCATCATCATCGGCATTATCTTGCAGTACGGCGGTTCGCTGGGGGTGATCGCGTTTATCGTCGCCAGCATGCTGATCGTGATGCTGGTGATCGGGCTGTTCGGCCCAAAAACGCGCGGTATCGATCTGGAAAACATCTGACGTTTTGCGCCGGCGGCGACGCCGGCTTCTTCAGCAAAAAAACTCGCGATCATGCGAAAATTATTCCGTTATCACTGCCTTTACGCCTGCCGTACTGTTAACCCGTACAAAATCCAATTCGATACCGAGCGGGGAACACGTCATGAGCACCCTTACCGCGCCCGATGGCGCACGCATTTTCTATAAGGATTGGGGCCGCGGCCAGCCGATCCTGTTCTCCCACGGTTGGCCGCTGTCCGCCGACGCCTGGGACAACCAGCTGCTGTTTTTCGGCCAGAGCGGATTCCGCGTGATCGCCCACGATCGCCGCGGCCACGGCCGTTCCGATCAAACCTGGCACGGCAACGACATCAATCAATACGCTGACGATCTGGCCCTGCTGATCGAAACGCTGGATCTGCGCGATCTGATCCTGGTCGGCCATTCCACCGGCGGCGGCGAAGTGGCGCGCTACATCGGCCGTCACGGCAGCGATCGGGTGGCGAAGGTGGTGCTGGTCGGCGCCGTACCGCCGCTGATGCTGCAAACGCCGATCAACCCAGAGGGTACGCCGATGGCGGCCTTCGACGGCATTCGCAGCGGCGTGGCGGGCAACCGCTCGCAGTTCTTCAAAGATTTGGCGGTGCCGTTCTATGGCCTCCACTGCGACGAGGTGGAGAGCAATGCGGGGCTGATCGACCACTTCTGGCTGATGGGCATGCAGGGCGGCGTGAAAGGGCAGTACGAGTGTGTGCGCGCGTTCTCCGAAGTGGATTACACCGCCGACCTGCTGGCGATCGACAAGCCGACGCTGCTGGTGCACGGCGACGCCGATCAGATCGTGCCGATCGGCGCCTCGGCGCTGAAAGCCGCTAAGCTTATGCAACAGGCGGAGCTGAATGTTTACGCCGGCGGTTCTCACGGTTTGGCGCAGGTCGATCCCGATCGCTTCAACGCCGATCTGCTGGCCTTCATCCAAAATTCGCCGTTTTAAGGGGGCGCGATGAACCTGACTGCTATCGCCGCCCGCTGCGCACAGCGGCTGCATGCGCCCGCGGTACGCTGGCTGCTGCTGCTCGCCATTTGCGCCGCCTATATTCAGGGCGGGTTGGTCAAAGCGCTGAACGTCGAAGGCGCGATCGCCGAGATGAGCCACTTCGGCCTGCAGCCGTCGGCGCTGTTCGCCGTGCTGGTGACGCTGCTCGAACTGGCGGCGTCGGCGCTGATCCTGAGCGGCTTTTATCGCTGGCTCGGCGCGTTGGCGCTGGCCGGTTTTACCCTGATGGCGACGCTGATGGCCAATCCGTTCTGGCAGTTCGACGGGGCGGAGCGCGGCCAGATGATGAACGGATTTTTTGAACACCTCGGGCTGGCCGGCGCGCTGTTGCTGGTGGCATTTAACGATTTGAAGGAGCGAACGGATGGCTGAACAGACGGAAAACAAGGCGGCGGCGGGCGGCTTCGCGCCGCTGAAAATCCCATTATTTGCGGTGCTGTGGGGCGCCACGGTGCTCGGCAACGTCGGCAGCTTTATGCGCGACGTCGCCAGCTCGTGGCTGATCACTGACCTGTCGAGCAACCCTTCGGCGGTGGCGCTGATGCAAACCGCCGCTACGCTGCCGGTGTTCCTGCTGGCGATCCCGGCCGGGGTGCTGTCGGACATTCTCGATCGGCGGCGCTTTCTGATCTTCGTGCAAATTCTGCTGGCCTGCGTGAGCGGCAGCCTGCTGGTGCTGTCGCAGACCGGTTCGCTGACGGTGGAATATTTGCTGGCGCTGACGTTCGTCGGCGGCATCGGCGCGGCGCTGATGGGGCCGACCTGGCAGGCGATCGTGCCGGAGCTGGTGCCGCGCGCCGAGCTGAAAAACGCCGTGGCGCTGAACTCGCTGGGCATCAACATCGCCCGTTCCATCGGCCCGGCGGCCGGCGGTCTGCTGCTGGCCAGTTTCGGCGCCGGCGCGGCCTACGGCGCGGACGTGATGAGCTATGTGCTGGTGATCGCGGCGCTGCTGTGGTGGAAGCGGCCGAAGGCCGAGGACAGCGGCCTGTCGGAGCACTTTTTCGGCGCCTTCCGCGCCGGCCTGCGCTATGCCCGTTCCAGCCGCGAGCTGCACGTGGTGCTGCTGCGGGCGGCGGTGTTCTTCGCCTTCTCCAGCTCGGTCTGGGCGCTGCTGCCGCTGGTGGCGCGCCGCATGCTGGGCGGCAGCGCCGGTTTCTACGGCGTTCTGCTGGGAGCGGTAGGCGCCGGGGCGATCCTCGGGGCGATTGTGCTGCCGCGCCTGCGCCAGCGGCTGAATGCCGATGGGCTGGTGCTGTTGGCGGCGGTGCTCACCGCCGTGGTGATGGCCGCCCTGTCGCTGGCGCCGCCGCAGTGGCTGGCGGTGGTGCTGCTGTTGGTGCTGGGCGCCGGCTGGATTATCGCGCTGACCACGCTCAACGGCGCGGCGCAGGGCGTGCTGCCCAACTGGGTGCGCGGCCGCGGACTGGCCATTTACCTGATGGTGTTCAATGGCGCGATGGCGGCGGGCAGCCTGCTGTGGGGGCTGGTGGCGCAGGAGCTGGGCGTGGCCGCCACGCTGCTGGTCGGCGGCGTCGGCCTGTTGGCGGCGGGGCTGCTGTTCCATCGCCTGCGCTTGCCGACCGGCGAGGCCGATCTGCAGCCGTCGAACCATTGGCCGGAGCCGTTGGTCAACACGCCGGTTGAAAACGATCGCGGCCCGGTGATGATTCAGGTGGAGTACCGCATCCGCGAACAGGATCGGCCGCAGTTCTTGCGCACGCTGCTGATGCTGGAGCGGGCGCGCCGCCGCGATGGCGCTTACGCCTGGGGCATCACCGAGCATACCGGCGATCCGGAATGCATCATGGAGTGGTTCCTGGTGGAGTCCTGGGCGGAGCACCTGCGGCAGCACCAGCGGGTGTCGCACGCCGACGCCGACCTGCAGCAGGAGGCGCTGCGCTTCCATATCGGCCCGGAGAAACCGGTGGTGCATCACTTCCTGTCGCTGGACAGGCGGCAGGTGAAGCATTAACTGCACGGCCGGGCGGTGAGAAGGTGCTATGCTTTTGGTCGGTTCGGCGGCGCGGCCGCCGTAAGACGAATGTAGTCAGCACAGGGAGACACATTGATGACGGCACCTTCTGCTTTTGCCCGCGAGCTTGGGCTGCGCTATCCGATCGTTCAGGGGCCGATGAACGGCGCGTCGCCGCCGGCATTGGCGGTGGCGGTGAGCAACGCCGGGGCGCTGGGATCGTGCGCGGCGGCGCTGTTTTCACCGGCGGTGATCCTCGAACGGGTGCAGCAGATCCGCGCGCAGACCGCCGCGCCGTTCAACATCAACCTGTTTCTGCTCGATGAGCAGCACCCGGATCTCGCCGAGCTTAAGCGCGCCCAGCACCTGCTGCGGCCGTTCCGCGAAGCGCTGGGGCTGAGCGAGCCGCCGATCCCCACCCAATTTGCCGAAAACAACCGCGACCAGATCGCGGCCCTGCTGGAGGCTGCGCCGCCGGTGGTCAGCTTTACCTTCGGTGTGCTGCCGCGCGCCACGGTCACGCAGTTCAAGAAGGCCGGCTCGCGGGTGATCGGCACCGCCACCACGGTGGCGGAAGCCCGCGCCTGGGAAGAAGCGGGCGCCGACTTCGTTTGCGTCTCGGGCGCGGAGGCGGGCGGCCACCGCCCGACCTTCCTCGGCGACATCGAGCAATCCTGCGTCGGGCTGATGGCTTTGCTGCCGCAGGTGGCGGCGGCGGTGAAGATCCCGGCGATCGCCGCGGGCGGCATCATGAACGGGCGCGGCATTGCGGCGGCGCAATTGCTGGGCGCGCAGGCGGCGCAGCTGGGCACCGCGTTTCTGTGCAGCCCGGAGTCGGGCATCGCCGAAGCCTGGCGGGCGGCGCTGCGCAACGCCGGCGATGACAGCACGCGCCTGACGCGCGCCTTCAGCGGCCGCCCGGCGCGCGGCATCGTCAATGATTTCATGCGGCAGATGCGCGCGGAAGAGGCGCAGATCCTGCCTTATCCGGTGCAGAACGCGCTCACCGGCGATATCCGCCAGGCGGCGGCCAAGGCCGGGCGCGGGGAGTTTATGTCGCTGTGGGCCGGGCAGGGCGTGGGCCTGGCGCGGCCGATGCCGGCGGCGGAGCTGGTCGCCACCCTGGCGGCGGAGCTGGAAGCGGTGTGAGCTCGTCTGCGCGATTTATTGCTGTGGCAATGTAAAAAGACGCCGGGGTGAGGCCTGAGAAAAGATGAACAGCCCGGCGTTCACGCCGGACTGCGGGTTTACCCCTGCTAGACGAGAATATCGGCGGAAGCGTCGACATGCCCAACGATTTTGACAAGGAAATCAGGTAATTGATTGCCGGAGAGATTGATGGCCAGATCGGTGACATTCTGCTGCGCGTCATAATTCAGCGCCGCTTCATACAACGAGCCGCTTAAACTATCCACGAAGTGCAGCTCGCTCCCGTCGGCCTTAGCCGTCTGGTTGAGCCACGACAGATCGATTTTATCCACCGCCGTCTGGAAATCGCGGATCCAATCCGGTGCGGCGGCTTGGCTGTCGCCGGCTTCGCGGAAGACGAAGGTGTCCGCGCCTGCATTGCCCCAGAGCTGATCGGCGCCGCCGGCACCGTAAATGATGTCGTTGCCTGCACCGCCTTTTAGCGTATTGTTCAGCGCGTTGCCCACTAAAATGTCTGCGCCGCTGCCGCCGATGATATTTTCAATCTGCGCGCCGTAGGCGATGGCGATATTCGCCTTCAAGCCGCCCACATCAGAGAATGCGCCTTCGTTAATGTTGATGCGCTGATCCTGGCTGTAGCCTGAAAAATACAGCGTGTCATTGCCGCCGGCATCCCAGATAGCCGCCACGATTTTGTCCGTGGACGCCTTAACGCTCAGAAAGTCTCTGTCCGTATTCGAGTTGAAACCATAGGTGGTATCACCGGTGCGCGTGGTGGTATTCGCGCCGTAAAGCTTCTGTATGGCGGTAATATCATCCAGTTGCGGCCCTGATGGCCAAACGCCTTTATAGTCAGCGCTGGTGTATTGTTCGTTAAAATAGCTCATCAAAGAATATTGATGGTCGTCTTCATAATACTTCGCCGAGTTGGCGTAGGTGGGGTAGGTGGCATTTGACGCATCATAATTGCCGGGATGAGAAAGCCCTAACGCATGCCCTATTTCATGAGTCAGCGTATCCCTGGCGTAGTTATTGGTTTGCGGATTGGAGGCGTCGTAGCCGTTATTGCCGCTGATCCAAATGGTGCTTTTGAGATTGCTCTGCGTACTTTCATACGAGGTGTAATTGCCCCCGCTGGCCGCCTTATAAAAACCAAACTTTATATCTGCATTTTTCGCGTCGTTGCCTTTAACCTCGGTGAACGTGATGTTGGCCACATCCGACCAGGATTGCAATGAAAGCTTGGTTTGGGCTTGCTGGGCGGCGGTAAGCTGCGCGGCGCCCGTCTTGTCGCTGCCGGTATAGACGGGGAAAGAGTAGGTCAAGGTAGCCGCATGGTCGGTCACGCCTTTGCCATTGGCGGAATAATGGCTCCTCAGCAGCAGATCTGAAACTTCTTGCGTGGTATATGACGGTTTACTGCTCCCCGCGTGATCGCCTCTTTCATAACTGGTTAAATAACCGGAAATCTTATCGGTCGCTAATGACATATCAAACTCCTTTGGACGTTGACAATATTGCACCTAACGCTCTATATGCTCGTACACAGGTTTGAAAATCAGGGGTAATTAATGTGATATCATTGGCTTGCCTCCTTGGTCCGGCTTGAATATTGCGTTCAAGCAGAATATATCCTTATCATTAATCACGGTGAGGAATTAATTGTGCACTGTGATTGCGTTAAAGCAGTATAAACACAATTATTTTATTAATGAGTTATTCTTATATGAATCTTTTACATAAGATATGCGTAAAAGGCGTGCTTAAATAACCAGGTGGAATTAAATATTTATTTAATATTACACTGTAATTGGCTCGCGGAGTTTACGTGATTGATTTATCTTTTTGCTTTTATTTGGCTTTTGTCTGTGAATGGCGGCGAGTAGCCGCCATTGCCGCAATGCATATGGGCGGCTACTCGCCGGCGATCGTCATTAATTGAGTACGGGATTATTAAGGGCGCCCGCGTACACCAATTAACTTACCTGATACTTAAAAACTGTAGGTGCCCTGCGCCAGCACGAAGTTCATGTTTTTCAGCCCGGCATGTTGCTGCAGGCTGTTGCTGACGTCGAAGTAGACGTAGGCCACCTTGAACTGGAGATCGCTTCTCGGCGTCCAGGTGGTTTCGACCTGGTACTGGTTGCCGATAAAGCGCGAGCCCTGTTCGCTGCCTTTCACCGGGCGCATTGGCCCGAGGTAGAAGGCGTCCTCGCGGCGTTGCCGCCATAAGGCGTCCCAGCTGAAGTCGATGGCCAGGGTTTGCCACGGCGTAATCGTGACCGAAGGATGGATGGCGATCAGGTTAGCCGGCGCCACCAGCCCGTTCTCGGTCAGGTAGGGCAGCTTGGGGTACATGGCGTTAAAGGTGTTAAGCTGCCCATCGTGACCGTTTTTATCGCCGCTGGCGATGCCAATCTTGCCGCCAAAGCGCGGCTGCCAGCGCCAGTCGCTCACCGTATAGCCGGCGTGCGCCGACGCCGACCAGGCGCGGATATCACGCTGTTCTGCGCTGCCGAACTGCCAGGCGGCTTCATTATCCCAGTCGAACCCCTGCGCCGCGCCGAAAATGCGCGCGCCGACGGTATAGCGCCGCTCTTGCCCGCTGAGCTGCGCGTAGTGGGCATCGTTATCCTCAAAGCCAAAGGTGTAGAGATCGAGCGAGGACGCCAGCGGCGTCAGCGGCGTGGTGCCGTACAGCCCCCACACCTTTTGGCTGTTGTCGGTATCGTCGTCGAAACTGCCGGTTTTAAGGGTGACAGGATGGCCGATAAAGGCGTCGAGGCGGTTTTTATCCTTGACCCAGCTGGCGCGGATAGCATCGAAGGAACGGCGCACGTTGGGGCCGTCGCGGGTGCCCAGCAGGTGCAGCGAGCCCAGCGCAATCTCCTGGCGGCCGACCCGCAGGGTGCCGAGGCCGTAGGCAGTGGGCAGTTTCATATCCACATAGCCCTGGCCGAGGTAGGCATGATCTTCGTCGGTCGGCTTGCGCCCGCGATCGCGCGGCGTGGCCAGCGACGATCCCACTTGCACATAGGCGCCGAAATAGTCGCCGTAGTCGAGGCGCGCGCCAACCAGCAAGCGCTGCATGAAAGTGTCGTCGCGTCCGCCATTCAGATCCCGTTGATCCGTCCATTCATAGCGCTCGCGCAGTGAACCGTCGAAAGATAAGGTGGCCGCATCGCCCAACGGGATGTTTTTCCAGGGGGAAGCGGCGGGCTCCGCCGCCAGCGCGGGGAGCGTGGAAAACAGCAACAGTGCGGGTAGCGTGCGTTTCATCATGAATATCCGAAGAAAAAGCGCGCCGCAGCGCGCCTTGGGTTTATTTAGCCGTCTGGTGAATTTCGGCGATGTAGCCGCCGGGGAAACGCACCAGCGCCGAGGCGCGGCGTTCCGCCGCCGTCGAACGCCACAGCACCTGCGCGCCGCTGGCCGTCGCTTTGGCCAGCGTGGCCTGCAGATCCTCGACGCCATAGCCGGTGCGCTCATGGCCGAACGGATAAGGCAGATGCCCATCGGTGACGAAAATGCGCGTTTTGCCAAAGCGCGAGTCCAGTTCGATCTGGCGGATTTTGCCGTTATCGTTGCGGCCGATCGCCGCATCGCTGACCTGTTCGTCGCTCACCACGTTGCCGTGCGAGAACGTCTGATAGCTTTTCAGGAAGTCATCGATGCGGTAAGCGGAGAGGTACAGGCGGTTTTCCGGCAGGCTCAGCAGCGGTTTGTAGTTGGGCGCTTTGGTGTGCCAATAGAGCTGCATGTTGACGCCGCCGGGCCACTGGATCACTGCGTCGCGCCCAATTGGATCGTCGAAGGGTTCGACCAGCACATCGGCGCCGGCGGCCCTGGCCTGCCGGATGGCGGCGTCCATATCCCTGACCAGAAAACCGTTGCGCTCGGCGCCGAACGGGTACGGGATCGGCGTTTTGAAATCGAACACCGAGAAGCTGCCGGCCGGCGTCAGTATCAGCTGGGAGTAAGTTTCGCTGGGGGTGGGCGTGACGTTGACCAGCACGCGTTCGGTACTGGTGCCGCCGAAGGTTTTCAGGATGCTGTCGACAAAGGCGTCCATCTTGCCGCGTTCGACGTAGACATGGGTGGTGTCATATTGCGGCCCCATGGCAAGAGACGCCGTATCGGCCGCCCATGATACGGCAGGGAGCAGCAGCGCAAGGGCCGATATCCTCAGCCGACGAGAAGAAATGCCGATAATATGTTGCATGTTGACCTCCAGGTAGCGGTTATTTTCCTGAGTGAAGCGTAATTTTCCATGAGCTTTCCCGTCGGCTGAAAAATAAAAGCTAAAAACGCAACGTGCGCCGTGAAACATTAACGAAGGGCGAACGTCAGACGCCTGAACGAATATCGCGCAGGTGCAGATCATCTATTTTTATGGCGTAAAACGATAGGGCGCCTTTGCCGGCCAAACCCGCTGCCGCTAAGGAATGGCGATGGTCATTAGGCCAGCCTCGCCGCGTGTTGAGGTGAGTCGAGGATAATCCATAACGGTGTTCTCCTTGATGGGATATATCGTATTAGCGCGCTGAAGTTACGTTCTTCATTGCCCTCTAAATATAAATACAGCATTAAAAGAATTGCCGCCCATCAAATTTTTATATGACTTGTTGAGTAAATGCGAATAAGCGGGAAAAGAGAATATCGCAGCGCCAGCCATGGCTCGCCGAAGCAGGCCGTTGAGGAGGCTTACGCCAGGTTTGGGCGATCGTCGTAAGGGTTATTGATGTTCTTAGCAGGAAGGAACAGCGCGAAGATCAGCATTACATAGGGTGTGAAGCAGAACCAGGTCAGGCACCAACCACCGGAGTAACCCGCATCATGCAAACGGCGCACATTGGCCGCTAGCAAAGGCAGCAAAAACGCCGCAAGCGCGAAAATGGAAATCTCATTCATCTTGCTGGCGATAACGGCGAGATAAAGCAGAAACCAAACGTGCTGGCACAAAAGCAGCATTGAATAAGGCCCACGGCTTTCGCGGCCTGAGTAGGTGAAGGTCTTTTTGTAACAGTTGAGTAGACTATTCAGGATTCTCGGTTGTTTAGACATTGCGTTCTGATTGTCCTGACTTGTTGACGAGCCATAGCGACGAACAGGTTAAAACCAGAGAAATAAGCGCTGGGCCAGCAAGGTTAAACTGTTCAAGAGCAATTGCATCCATCGGGATTTTGTTGAGAGGTTCCAGGAAATTGCTCTTAAGTATCAAGATGAAGAGAAGGTAGACGAAGTGGATACCCACCCAAGTGCTATAGATAACGGCATATCGTCCAAGGGATTTTGATTTTTTTGTCAGTACGATCTGCGTCAGGATGATGACACCGCACAAAATGAAAATCCCGGCAGTCTTGAACTGGGTAACGACCGTTGCTGCAACGTCAGAAACAAACAATGCTTTCCCGGCAAAGTAGAGCTTTGCCATTGGGAGGTACAGAAAACAACCAATAAAACCATAAATGACTATCAGACTAATGAACAGCATCGTTTTCTTCATTTTTTAGCTCCTTGGCGCTGCTCAAGGATAACATCAAATTTTTCATTTCTAGTTCAGTACGAATCATTATCAGATTCTTGGTCGTCTTGTTGTATTTTGCCATTGCAGTAGGGGCTGATTGTCCACCGTTGCTCATAATGAATGAGACGTCTTTCCTGCCATAGAGCTTCATCTCTGGGATAGGATCTTGGCCATAAATGTAAGGTGTGGGTACGTTAATCTTATAGGATTTCCCTAAAAAGTCGGGAAGGGGTGCTTTTGCTCCATCCAGAGGCGTTACTCTTGTTTCAAATCCGGCGAACTCCAGTGAATAGAGCGTGCTGCCCCCTTGTTTGTCTCTACTGACCAAGTCGTTGCCCATCAGTATCTTAAATTTTTCCCAGATGCCGAGCTGTGTATAGTCGATCTTTCGCCCCTCCCAAAAAACCTCTTGTTCCTTATGCAATTGGTAGACGTAGCGCTGGATTTGTACAGCAGAAGGAGAGAAGTGTCCTATGGACGGGAGTCCATTTTTGCTGAAAATTTATTCTTTAATGATAAATATTCCTGTTTCTCCGTAAACATTAATATCGTCCATGATTACTCCTATTTAATTGATTTTTAATATTTTTAAATTGTCTTTGTATGCATTTAATCGCCTAAACTATCATGGGGTTATAAATTTTATCAATCAGTTAGTCATTTTTATGTGTTGTGTCGTCGGTTTTTTTACCCTCAAATAAAAAAGCCCGCCGACTTACCGTGGCGGGCTTTGTGCTGTCGCTAAGTTACGCCAGATCGAAGCGATCGAGGTTCATCACTTTGTTCCAGGCGGCGACGAAGTCGTGGGCGAACTTCTCCTGCGCGTCGGCGCTGCCGTAGACCTCGGCCAACGCGCGCAGCTGCGCGTGCGAACCGAACACCAGATCGACGCGGGTGCCGGTCCACTTGACCGCGCCGCTGCGGCGATCGCGGCCTTCGAACAGGCCGTCTTCACCGACCGGGTGCCAGGTGGTGCCCATGTCGAGCAGGTTGACGAAGAAGTCGTTGGTCAGCGCCTGCGGCCGCTGGGTGAACACGCCGTGCTGCGTGCCGCCGACGTTGGCGCCGAGCACGCGCAGCCCGCCGACCAGCACCGTCATTTCCGGCGCGGTCAGGGTCAACAGCTGCGCCTTGTCGACCAGCAGCGTTTCGGCCGGCACGCGGTATTTGCCCTTCAGGAAGTTGCGGAAACCGTCGGCGAGCGGCTCCATCGCCTCGAAGGAGTCCACGTCGGTCTGTTCCTGCGAAGCGTCCATGCGGCCCGGCGCGAACGGCACCGTCAGGGCGAAACCGGCGTTCTTCGCCGCCTGTTCCACACCCGCCGCGCCGGCCAGCACGATCAGATCCGCCAGCGAGATGCGCTTGCCGCCGGTCTGCGCGTCGTTGAAGGCGCGTTGAATGCTCTCCAGCTTGGCCAGCGTCGCGGCGAGCTGCGCAGGTTGGTTGACCGCCCAGTCCTTTTGCGGCGCCAGGCGAATGCGCGCGCCGTTGGCGCCGCCGCGTTTGTCTGAACCGCGGAAGCTGGAAGCCGAAGCCCAGGCGGTGGAGACCAGCGCGGACACCGACAGGCCGGAAGCCAGCACGGCGTTTTTCAGCGCGGCGATGTCCTGCTCGTCGATCAGCGGATGATCGACGGCCGGGATCGGATCCTGCCAAATCAGCTCTTCCTGCGGCACTTCCGGGCCAAGGTAGCGCGCGCGCGGCCCCATGTCGCGGTGGGTCAGCTTGAACCAGGCGCGGGCGAAGGCGTCGGCCAGTTCCTCCGGGTGTTCATAGAAGCGGCGCGAAATCTTCTCGTAGGCCGGATCGAAACGCAGCGACAGATCGGTGGTCAGCATGGTCGGGCGGCGCTTCTTGTTCGGATCGAAGGCGTCGGGAATGGTTTCACCGATGTCTTTCGCCACCCACTGGTGCGCGCCGGCCGGGCTTTGGCTCAGCTCCCATTCGTATTCGAACAGGTGGCGGAAGAAGTCGTGGTTCCACTGGGTCGGGGTGGTGGTCCAGGTGACCTCCAGGCCGCTGGTGATGGCGTCTTTGCCGACGCCGGTGCCGAAGGTGCTGTGCCAGCCGAGGCCCTGCGCTTCCAGCCCGGCCGCTTCCGGATCGGCGCCGACGTGAGACGCCGGGCCGGCGCCGTGGGTCTTGCCGAAGGTGTGGCCGCCGGCGATCAGCGCCACGGTTTCTTCGTCGTTCATCGCCATGCGGGCGAAAGTTTCACGGATGTCGCGCGCGGCGGCTACCGGATCGGGATTGCCGTCCGGGCCTTCCGGGTTAACATAGATCAGGCCCATCTGCACCGCCGCCAGCGGGTTTTCCAGATCGCGGTCGCCCGAGTAGCGGCTGTTCGGCCCGCCGCTCAGTTCCAGCCAGATCTTCTCAGAACCCCAGTAGACGTCGTCCGGCTCCCAGGTGTCGGCGCGGCCGCCGGCGTAGCCGAAGGTTTTGAAGCCCATCGATTCCAGCGCCACGTTGCCGGTCAGGATCAGCAGATCGGCCCAGGAGATGTTGCGGCCGTATTTCTGCTTGATTGGCCACAGCAGGCGGCGCGCCTTGTCGAGGCTGACGTTGTCCGGCCAGCTGTTGAGCGGGGCGAAGCGCTGCTGGCCTTCGCCCGCGCCGCCGCGGCCGTCGCCGATGCGGTAGGTGCCGGCGCTGTGCCAGGCCATGCGGATGAACAGGCCGCCGTAGTGGCCGAAGTCCGCCGGCCACCATTCCTGCGAGTCGGTCATCAGGGCGTGCAGATCCTGTTTGACCGCCGCCAGATCGAGGCTGTTGAAGGCATCGGCGTAGTTGAAGTCTTTATCCATCGGATCGGACAGGGGGGAATGCTGATGCAGCGGTTTCAGGCTGAGCTGATTAGGCCACCAATCCTGATTGGTGGGGCCGTTCTGCGGTGCGGGCTGCTTGCCGCCCGAAAACGGGCATTTGCTTTCAGTTGTCATAATGCGCTCTCTGCTTCCGTAAAGATGCTCCAGCCGCCGGGCGTGGAGCGGTTAACAAGGCATGCGGGTAAGGCTTGCGTCGGGTATTGCGCTAAATAACTGAACTCAATCGATTTACGTCATCCTCGCCGCCAACGGGCAAAGGGTGACTCATGGCTAAGCTTAGTCAGCGGCGGCGGAGAGATAAAATAGGAATGAGTGAATATTGTGATAGCTTGCGGCGATTTATGGGTGTGCTATTGATAGTCAACACGCCGCGTTATCGGCGCCGCAACATGAACGCGAGCACTGCGTCCGCCAGCTTGCCGAACGGCGCGCGCAGCAGGTCGGTAAAGCGCCAGCGGCTCTGGATGAAAACGCCCTTGGCGTGGCTCAGCGCCCGAAATCCCTCGATGCCGTGACAGGCTCCCATGCCGCTGGGGCCGATGCCGCCGAACGGCAGGTCGTCCTGAGCGAAGTGCAGCAGGGTGGCGTTGATGCTGACGTTGCCGGAGGCGGTGCGCGCCAGCAGCCGATCCTGCTGCGCGTCTGCCGGGCCAAAGTAGTACAGCGCCAGCGGGCGCGGCCCGGCGTTGATAATGTCGATCGTTTCATCAAAGCCGGCGTAGGTGCGCACCGGCAGCAGCGGCCCGAAGATCTCTTCTTGCATGATCCGGCTGTCGTCGGGGGCGCCGACGACCAGCGTGGGGGCCAGGGTTTTCGGCCGTTCAGACGCCGAGTCCGGGCGATGGCCGACCGGAATGATTTGCGCGCCGCGCGCCTGGGCATCGGCGAGCAGATCGTGCAAGCGGTGGTAGTGCCTGTCGTTGATGATGGCGCCGTAGTCGTCGCCGGTTGGCCCGTCGGGATAAAAGGTTTTGACCGCCGCGTCGTAGAGCGCCATGAAGCTTGCCAGATCGTCCTGATGGATCAGCAGGTAATCGGGCGCGATACAGGTTTGGCCCGCGTTCGACAGCTTGCCGAACGCCACGCTCTTGACGTTTCTGGCGTTAACCGCGCCGCGCGCCATGACGGCAGGGCTTTTACCGCCCAGTTCGAGCGTTAACGGCACCAGATGTTTGCCGGCCGCCTGCATGACCTGACGGCCGATCGCCGTGCTGCCGGTGAACACCAGATGGTCGAACGCCAGCTCGCTGAATCTGGCCCCGACGTCCGGCCCGCCGGTCACGACGGCGACCTCATCGGCGGGAAACAGCGCCGCCAGCATCGTTTCGATGAGGCGGCTGGTATGCGGCGTGAGCTCCGAAGGTTTCAGCATCACGCGGTTGCCGGCGGCCAGGGCGGTGGCCAGCGGGATGAAGGTCAACGAGAAGGGATAGTTCCACGGCGCCATGATGCCAATCACGCCCTTGGGCTGATATTGCACATAGGCGCGTGCGGCCTGATACGGCAGGGCGACGTGGCGGCGCTCCGGCTGCATGAAGCGTTTCAGGTTGCGCAGCAGGTAATCGATCGCTTGAACGGTGACCAGAATCTCCAGAATGTCGGTTTCGTAAGGCGAACGGTGGCCGAAGTCCGCGCTGACGGCCGCCGCCAGCGCGACGCGCTGGGCCAGAATGGCGCTCCGCAAGCGGCGCAGGGCGGCCTTGCGCTGTTGCATCGTCGGCGCGCCGTCGCGCAGGAAGGCGTGGCGCTGGGCGGCAAGCCGCGGCTCCATCGTCATGAGGATGTCATCTCCCTGCACTTGAATTCTCCTGATGCCGAGTGAAAGCGGGAATGCGGTTTGCCGAATTGTGTTTGACCTTAAAGTGAACTTTAAACCTATACTCGTTAAACGATCAACGCAAGATCGTCGGCCAACCGGGATGAGGGAGCCAGAGATCCCGGCGCCGTGCGCAGTATAAACCTTCTTTTTTAACCATAGTGTAAATGGGAGAAACGACATGGGTTATGTAACGACCAGCGATGGCGTCGAGATTTTCTACAAGGATTGGGGCCCCAAAAACGGCAAGGTTATCTATTTCCACCACGGCTGGCCGCTGTCGAGCGATGACTGGGATGCCCAGATGCTGTTCTTCGTGAACAAAGGATTCCGCGTGGTTGCGCACGATCGCCGCGGCCACGGCCGCTCCAGCCAGGTATGGGAAGGGCACGACATGGATCACTATGCCGATGACGTCGCCGCGGTGGTAAAACACCTCGGCGTACAGGGCGCCATGCACGTGGGCCACTCGACCGGCGGCGGCGAGGTGGTGCGCTATATCGTGCGCCACGGCGAGGACAAGGTGTCCAAAGCGGTGTTGATCAGCGCGGTGCCGCCGCTGATGGTAAAAACCGACGCCAATCCGCAGGGCACCCCAAAATCGGTATTCGATGATTTCCAGGCGCAGCTGGCCGCCAACCGGGCGCAGTTCTATTACGACGTGCCGGCCGGCCCGTTCTACGGCTATAACCGCCCGGGCGCCAAGCCGTCGGAGGCGATTATCTGGAACTGGTGGCGCCAGGGCATGATGGGCGGCGCCAAGGCGCACTATGACGGCATCGTCGCCTTCTCGCAGACCGATTTCACCGAAGATCTCAAGAAGATCGCCATTCCGGTGCTGGTGATCCACGGCGACGACGATCAGGTGGTGCCTTATCAGGATTCCGGTGTGCTCTCGGCCAAGCTGGTGCAAAACGGCACGCTCCATACCTATAAGGGCGCGCCGCACGGCATCCCGACCACCCATGCCGATCAGGTCAACGCCGATTTGCTGGCGTTCGTGAACAGCTAAGCGCGAAAAAGCACCTTTGCTCCGCCCTGAGTGGGTGGAGCTTTTTTCATTGCGATGAGGAACGTCAATGCAAACGATCCTGGGCGCCAGTGGCCAGATCGCCCAAGAGCTGGCGCGTGAACTGAAGCGCGCGCACACCGATGATTTAAGATTGGTCAGCCGCCACCCGAAGAAGATCAACGACAGCGATACGCTGGTTGCGGCCGACCTGCTCGACGCGCAGCAGACCCTGGCGGCGGTGAAGGGCAGCGAGGTGGTGTATTTCGCCGCCGGCTTGCCGCCGGATTCGGCGCTGTGGGAGCGACAATTTCCGACCATGCTGCAGAATGCGCTGGACGCCAGCCGTACCGCGGGCGTGCCCTTTGTCTATTTCGACAATACCTATATGTATCCGCAGAACGGCGAGCCGCAGACGGAATCGACGTCGTTCGCGCCTCGGGGGCGCAAGGGACGGGTGCGCGCTCTGATGACCGAGAAGGTGCTCGACGAGATGAAGCGCAAGCAGATCCCCGTGCTGATCGGCCGTGCGCCCGAGTTTTATGGGCCGGGGAAAACGCAGAGCTTCACCAATGCGTTGATCGTCGACAGGTTGAAAGCGGGGGAAAAACCGCGCGTGCCGGTTCGCGATGACAGGCTGCGCACGCTGATTTGGACGCCCGACGCCAGCCGCGGGTTAGCCCGGCTCGGCAATACGCCCGACGCGTTCGGCCAGACGTGGCATCTCCCGTGCTGCGACGAGCGGCTCACCTATGCGCAGTTCGCCGCGTTGGCCTGTGAGGTGTTTGGGAAGGACATTTCATATTCCGTTATCGGCAAATGGGCGTTGATCGCCGCAGGGCTGTTTTCATCCGGGGCGCGAGAGATGCGCGAGCTGCTGCCGCGCTACGAGCACGATAACCTGTTCGACTCGACCAAGTTCAAACAGCGTTTTCCCGACTTCGCCGTCACGACGTATCGCGCCGGGCTGGAAACGATTTGGCGGGAGTGGAAAAACGCGCAAGCGCCGCGCTGAGGCGTCCGTCACGCCATGAGCAGGCGCATTCGGCACTTTGTCATCACTCTGCCCTCATGATCCTCTCGCACCGTCTCGATCGGCGCGAGCGAGCCTCGCCCTTCACCGGGCGGGGCTTTTTATTGGCTGCGCGAAAGCGGATCACCAGTGATAGCTGATGCCCATATCGAGCTTGTCCGACGCATCGACGCCGGCCGCGTGCTGCGAAAGGTTATTGAATTCATAGTTAATAAACACCTGCATGTTGCTGTTGAGCAACCAGGTCACCCCCAGCTCCTCGTAGTTCAATAAGTCGGTGTTGCGGCCTGCCCGGGCCTGTATTAAACGGGTATAGCCGATGTTGGGCTGAATATGGTCCGTCAGCCGGTATTTGACGAGTGCTTCATAACTTGACGCCGAGCCGCGGTTAGCGGTTTGTTGTGGGCTGATGGCGTTGTCGCTTTGGGTGAACACGGCCGCAAGATAGATTTTTTTCGACGCATAGAGAACCCCTTCGGCCAGCGTATCGATGCGTCGGCGATAGCCGGCGGCGTGTTGCTGCCGCTGCGTGGTTTGAGACGCCGAGGCGGCGGCGATGAGGCTGAGCGTCGGCGTCAACGCATAACGAAAGGAGGCGCCGAAACCGTTGCCGTTTTGTTTGCCCGTCGCTTGCCGATCGTCGCCGTCTTTGAATTGATATTGCAACGCGAGGGCGGCGCGCCGCTGAAACAGGCTGAAAGTTTGGCGGTAAGTGAGCAGGTTATGCGCCCGGCCGCGCATAAAGTTATCGATGTAGTTGTACGCTATTTCCCTAAACAGCGGGGAGCGATCGGTCAGGGCGGTCACATCATAAAGCACGCCCCAGTTGCGGCCGATATCGAGGCTGCCCAGGGTGGCGTTTTGCACGCCGATATAGGCGAGCCGGGTGCTGTTTCGGCTCGCGTCGGCGAAGCTGACGGTATATTCCCAGTGGGCGTAAGCCTGCCAGCGCGGCGCGATCTTTTTTTTGCCTATCAGGCCGAAATAGAGGTAGCTGCGGTCGCCGTCGTCGCGTTCGTTTTGGCCGCTGTAGCGTCTGGCGATAATCGTGCCGTAGAAATTCAGGCTGTTTTGCTGCGATCCCATCAACGACACGGCGAAGGCGCCGCGCGGCAACAGGGCCAGCAGGGGGAACAGCATGCCCGCCGAAAAATAACGAGGATTGCGTTTTATCATGATGGCACCGTCCCTGTGCGCGGCAAACCCGTGTGCTTGCCGCCCCGGCGAAGCTTAAGCGTGCGTTTCGCGTTTAAAGTAACTGACGATCCCCTGAGCGATCGCCGTGGCAATTTTATTTCGGAAGGCGGGGGTGCCGAGCAGCCTTTCTTCCTCAGGGTTGGTGATGAAAGAGGTTTCCACCAAGACGGAAGGAATATACGGGGACTTTAAGACCACGAAGGCCGCCTGTTCGGTATTTTTGGCATGCAAATGATGGATGGGCGCAATATGCTGAATCAGGTGCGAGCCCAGCGCCAGGCTCTCTTTGATTGTTTCCGTCTGCTCCAAATCAAACAGTATCTTCTGCAAATAGCGATCTTTCTTGATGACGTTGGGGCCGGCGAGATCGTCCGCCGCGTTTTCACTGTTCGATAAGTATTTCGCCATCGCGCTGCTGGCGCCTTTATTGGAAAGCGCAAAAACCGACGCGCCGCAGGCACTGGGGCAGGTAAAGCCGTCGGCGTGGATGGACATGAAAAGATCGGCGCCATGCCGGTGCGCGATCTCCACCCGATCGTACAGCGGAATAAAAACGTCGCTGTCGCGCGTCAGGCGGGCATCGATGCCGTGTCGATCAAGCTGTGCACGCACATTTCTGGCGATCTCCAGAACGACATGTTTTTCCAGCGAACCGGTGTGGCCAATGGCGCCGGAGTCGATGCCGCCATGACCGGGATCCAACATGACCAGGAATCTTTTTCGCGCCCCCTGAGGGCCGTTCTGCTTTTTGGGACGTGGCAGGCCGTGGGCGTGAGCCAGCGGGGAAACGGCGCCGTTCAGCGCCAGGGCCGCCAACCCTGCCAACATCATTCTGCGGCGAGATAACCGGGTGTTCAAAAGGTCCGTCTTAGCCATAAGGTTAACCAGCATAAAAGGAAAGGGTGTTTTTGTTATAACATAACAATTTCACGCGCCGGCGGGGTTGTCTGTTAGCGGCTGTTACTTTTAATGTCATTCCTTAAATTAACTGGTTTTTTATACTGCATTTATTTTGTTTATTGAGTGTTTATATTGATATAAATTTGTTTTGCATTTGTTAATTCTTATTTTGACACACTATTTAATCTAATATTTCAAATGAGATTTATTCTCCTCTTTAATTGATATGTTATAACGTAAACATTAAAACGGATAAAAAGCGGGGTCTTTGCCGCCGGCATGAAGCTACTCACGTTTTTGGAGCGTTAACATGACTTTTAAACACCAGGAAAAAGAGACACTAAATATATTCGCCGTTCTCGCGGTCTCGTTAAGCACGGTCATCGCCATGCTCGACAGTACCATCGCCAACGTGGCATTGCCGGTGATCGCCAAAGATTTCGGCGTTTCCGAATCGGCCTCCATCATGATTATTAATGCCTACCAGTTTGCTGTTGTCGCCTCTTTGATGCCCTTCGCGGCGCTGGGCCGCGCGGTGGGCAATAAAAAGATCTTTATAGCCGGGGTGGTGCTGTTCGCTTTTTCATCCTTGGGCTGCGCGCTGTCCACGACGCTGTCGATGCTGACGGCATTCAGGGTGATACAGGGCTTCGGTGCGGCGGCGGTGCTCAGCGTCAATGCGGCGCTGATCAAGGAGATATACCCGGAAAGGCTGCTGGGGCGCGGCCTGGGGATCAATGTGATGGTGGTGTCGGTTTCCGCCGCCGCCGGGCCGTCCATCGCCTCGGCGATACTTTCTCAGACGAGCTGGAACTGGCTGTTTACCATCAATGTTCCCATCGCCTGCCTGTCGCTGCTGCTGAGCCTGATCTTCCTGGCCCCCCGCGAGCGGCGCAGCGTTGGATTCGACAGCGGGGGGGCTCTGTTGGTGTTTGTGCTGTTTATCGCTTTCTCGCTCAGCACGATGAGCATGACCACCCACCATCTGCCGGCGGCGGCGCTCAGCTTTGCGGTATTCGCCGGGCTGGCCGGGTGGCTGTACATCAATCAGAAAAGAAAGGCCAACGCCGCGCTGATCCCGATCGCGATGCTGCATAACCCGACGCTGTCATTGTCTTTGCTGATGTCGATGCTGTCTTACAGCACCCAGCTTTTGGCTTTTGTATCGCTGCCTTTCTATTTCCACAATGTCCTGCAAAGAAACGTGGTGGACATCGGTCTGCTGCTGACCGCCTGGCCGCTGGCCACCATGGCGTCTTCGCTAATTTCCGGCGATTTGGCCAAGAAATACGATCCCAATCTCGTCGCCCTGTCAGGCCTCGCCTGCTTGTTGGCCGGCATGCTGCTGATGGCCAATTTGCCGAGCGATCCGTCGAATGGGGCGATCGTATGGCGCGTGGCGCTGTGCGGCATCGGTTTCGGCCTGTTTCAATCACCGAACAACCTGCTGATCATGACCTCGGTCTCGCACGAAAACAGCAGCATCGCCAGCGGCCTGTTGGGCAGCTCCCGGTTGATCGGGCAAATCGTCGGTTCGGCGTTAGTGGCGATTTTCTGCAATATGCGCGGCGCGCAAGCGACGAATATCAGTTTAATGGCGGGGGCGGCATTCTCGTTCCTTTCTCTGGTCGTGAGCTATATGCGCTTCAAGTCCGCCGTTACGTTAAAAACCAGCAAATAGAAGCACGAGGTTTCCCATGCGATTTATCCCATTAGTGCCGTTGGTTATCGGGATGGCGGCGTTTTCCCTTGCCGGTTGCACGACCTACCACGACGTGGCGTTGCAACAAAAAGAGGCGGGGCTCAATAGCCCGTATTACCTGCTGCAGCCGCCGGTCTATGTCGGCGACCAGTTGAAATATGGCCTGAAGGACGGCAGCGGCGGCGAGCTGAAGGTGGCGAAGGTGGAACCTAAAGACATCGTCGCCGACAGCGGAAAAATCATTCCCCTGGCAGAGCTTTCTTTCCTGCAACGAAAAGACCTTTCCACGGGAAAAACCGCCGCGTTGGTTGGCGGCGGCGCGGTAGCCACCACGGCAATCGTCTTTGTGGCCGGGATAACCATTATGGCAGCAGGCATCGCCGCGTCGGCCTAATACAGCCCATCGACGCGCGCCGCCGAGCGTGCGCGCAGGAGGCACCATGTGCGTAACAGTGAAATTTATCGCCACCGCGCTGCTGGCCCTATTTGCCTTGCCGACGGTGCCTTGCGCCGGCGCCAGTCTGCCGGCGGCGGCCGAGCCGTTGCAAAGCGCGGCGACGCAAACGCTGCCCGGCAGCTACCCGCGGATCGTCATCACCGGCAACTGCCCCTTCGGCGTGATCCTGGCGAACGAGGCGGCCTATCGGCACGTCGTCGGCGTGGGGCCCTGGGCGTTCATGCATGCCGATAGGCATGTGTTGAAGGACATGAAGCCGGATATCGGCAGGATCACGTCCGATTTCATCAATAAAGACTATCGGGTCAACATGGAGTCGTTAATGAATCTGCGGCCCGACATCATTTATTACTACGGCAAAAGCCAGGACGATCGGCTGGAAAGGGCGGGCGTGATGACGGTCGATCTGGACGCCGGCGGGAAGACCAAATACCAGCCGATGGTCACCCAGGTGTATTGGGAAAATACCTTCGCCGACACCCTCGGCCTGCCGCGTACGCATAAATTCAAAGACGCCTGGGAAAAGACCCTGAAGCAGATCCGCCCCTATGCCGCCGCCATCCGCGCGCAGCACGTCAGGGCGTTATATCTGGAAGAAAGCGACGGCAGGCAGCTGAAGGTGAGCGGCCCGCACACCTACGGCGACACCTATCTGAAAATGGCCGGCATGGACAACGTCGCCGGGGATTTGCCGGTGAAAGGGGATGCCGGCAGGTACATCAACGTTTCGATGGAGCAAATCATGGCCTGGGATCCTGATGTGATTTTCGTGGTGTTCGGCAGCGCCAAAGCGCTGCTGCACGGGGGGATCCCCGGCCAGGCGTGGGAGACGCTCAGGGCGGTGAAAAACGGCAAGGTTTTCTCGACGCCGGTGGGCATTCACAACTGGGGGGGCCTGTCGGCGGAAACGTCACTGCTGCCGCTGTTTATGATCAACCGGTATGCCCCTGAAGACATTAGCGACAAAACGCTGCGGCAGGAGACGCGCCGCTATTATCAGACGATGTTCTCTTATGCGATCCCGGACCGGTTGCTGGATGAGGTGCTGGCACAGCGCTAGTGCCACGGTTGAATAGCGTGAGTTCGTTGGAGGAGCTTGGGGATGCCGGGCAGAGGAAAATATGTGGCGATCATGGCGGGATTGTTTATTTCGCTTTGTGTGGTCGCCTTCGCATCACTGTTTGCCGGCCGCTATGCCTTGTCGGCCCATGACGTGGTGCAGATTGTATGGCGGGGGAACATGCCGGGGGAAAACCAGGCCCGCTATTCGGTGATTTTTAACCTGCGCGCGCCGCGGGTGGTGGCGGTGATGCTGGTGGGCGGCGGGTTGGCGGTTGCCGGCGCGACCTTTCAGGCGGTGCTGAAAAACGCGCTGGCCAGCCCGGACGTGCTGGGCACCTCTTCCGCCTCCGCTTTTGGCGCTGCGCTGGGCATTTTGTTGAGTTTGCCTTTTGCCCTGAGTTCCCTGCTGTCGTTTCTTTTCGGCGTGGTGAGCTTGCTGCTGGTGCTGGGCATCTGCCGCCTCAAACGCCGGCAGGATGCACTCACCACGATTTTGTCCGGCATGATTATCGCGTCGCTGTTTATCGCGTTTGTCTCGGTCATAAAATATGTCGCCGATCCGCAGGATACCTTGCCGGCGATCGTCTTCTGGCTGATGGGCAGTTTCGCTTCGGTAGCGAAAGCGCAGGTTTATTGGCTGATCCCGCTGTTTGCGGCGTGTTACCTGACTATCTACCGGCTCAGGTGGAATATGAACATTCTCTCTCTTGGGGACGACGAGGCGCGCATCGCCGGCCTGAATCCGCCTCGGCTGAAGATCCTGTTGCTGATCGCCGCCTCTCTGCTGGTTTCCGCCTCGGTGAGCTTGGCCGGCGTGGTGGGGTGGGTCGGCTTGGTGATCCCGCATTTGGTGAGAAGCGTGTTGGGGTATAACCACGGCCGCCTGATCCCCGCTTCGGCGCTGAGCGGGGCGCTGTTTTTGCTGGTGATCGACAATATCGCCAGAGGGGCCACCTATGCTGAAATCCCGATCGGCATCCTGACCGCGCTGATCGGCGCGCCGCTTTTCGCTCTCCTTTTTATTACGAGCAGCAAACATGATCACAGTTAACCAGCTGACCCTGGGTTTCAAGGGGCGAGAACCCCTTCTCGACAACGTCAGTTTTCATCTGGCGCGGGGCGAGATCCTCAGCGTGCTCGGGCCGAACGGCGCCGGTAAAACCACGTTGCTGAGACACATCGCGGGCCTGTGCCGGCCCCTGTCTGGCGGGTGCAAGATCGGCCTGGTCGACAATCGGCCCGCCCGGTTGGCCTATGTGCCGCAGGCGAAAACGCCGCATTTCGCTTATGGGGTACTCGATTTTGTCACTTTCGGCTGTGCCCGCCAGGCGGGGTGGTTCGCCAGGCCGCGGCGGCAAGATGTCGCCAAGGCGCAGGCGGTGTTGCATGCGCTGGAGATCGCGCCGCTGGCGCAGAAAAATATCAACCAGATCAGCGGCGGGGAACTGCAGATGTGTTATTTCGCCAAGGCGCTGGCGGCGGATCCCGACGTCATGATCCTCGACGAACCGGAATCGAACCTGGATTTTTACAATCAGGCTAAAATGATCGAGATGCTCTGGCGCCTCGCCAAAGAGCGGCAGATGACGATCGTGCTGAATACGCATTTTCTGCATTATGCCGATCGCATCTCCGACAAGTGCCTGCTGATAAATAAGCGACAGTGCATGTTTGGCGATAAAAACGCCTTGCTGCAAGAGGATATCCTGGAGCGCTACTTCCAGGTACCGGTGAGAAAGTGCCGGTACGAATATGCCGGCGTCAGCGAAGAAACGTTCATTGTCGCGCTACGGCATCATGCTTGAGCGCCGCCAGCGCGAGGGTGATTGAGGGATATCCCTCATTGCGGCCCCGCTGGCGGTTATTTAAGCTGAAAGAGAAATGCAACGGTGAATATGGAGATAATCATGACTGATTCAGTGTTCAACGATCGTAATCCCACCCCGGATGTGGCGGAAGACAACGCGTTCTTCCCATCGCCTTACTCCCTCAGCCAGTACACCTCGTCCAAAACCGACTTCACGGGCGCCAGCTACCCGAACGCCTATCGCGGCGGCAAGTGGAAGGTGCTGATGATCGCCTCGCAGGAGCGCTACCTGCTGATGCAAAACGGCAAGTTCTTCTCTACCGGCAACCACCCGGTCGAGATGCTGTTGCCGATGTATCACCTGGATCTGGCCGGTTTCGAGATCGACATCGCCACGCCGTCCGGCGATCCGGTGAAGCTGGAGATGTGGGCGTTCCCGCATGAAGATGAAGCAGTCAAGGCCACCTACGAGAAGTACCGCAGCCAGCTCAAGCAGCCGAAAAAGTTGACGGAAGTGGTGAAGGATCTGGATGGCGGCAACTACCTCGGCGTTTTCATTCCCGGCGGCCACGGCGTGCTCAATGATATCCCGTTCAGCGAAGAGGTGAAAAAGACCCTGCACTGGGCGCATGACAACGATCGCTACGTGATTTCGCTGTGCCACGGGCCGGCCGGTTTGCTGGCGGCGGGCATCGGCGAGAACAAAGAGGATTTCCTGTATCGCGGCTATGAGATGTGCGTGTTCCCGGACTCGCTCGATACCGGCGCCAACATCGATATCGGCTATATCCCCGGCCCGATGCCCTGGCTGGTGGGTGAACGCCTGCGCGAGCGGGGCGTGAAGATCGTCAACGCCGACATCACCGGCAAGGTGCATAAAGATCGGCGCCTGCTGACCGGCGACAGCCCGCTGGCTTCCAACAACCTCGGCAAACTGGCGGCAGAGACGCTGCTGGCCGACGTCGCCACGCGATGAGCGACGAGATCGCGCAGCGCGCTTTCCAGACGGCGCTGGCGATGGACCACGAGCGAACCCTGTCCGCCATTCAGGGGCGGGTTCGCGCCTTCGCCGCGCCGTTCGGTTTCGATCGCTTTGTGCTGTTTTCCGCTTCCGCCATGGCGGAAGCGGGGATCGAGCATATCTATTGGGTCGAAGGCGACTGGTTCGGCGAGGGGGAGGCGGTCGATGCGCTGACCTACGTGCGGCACTGCCCGGTGACCCGGCACATGCTGCGGGCCAGCGAGCCGTTCTTCTGGACCAAGACCCGGGCGCGGCAGGGCGAGCGTTACCGGATTGTGCGCACGCCGCGCGGCGCCGGTCTGCACGGCGTGCAGATCCCGGTGTTCGGCCCCGCCGGCCTGGAGGGCGCCGTCAGCCTGGGGGGCGAGCGCATCGACACCTCGCCGCCGGTGCGGCTGGCGCTGTCGCTCGTGGGTTCGGCGGCCTTTCTGGCGGCGCGGCGGCTGTTCGAACCGGCAGCCGGTGAGGGGGGGAGCCGGCTGTCGGCGCGCGAGCGCGAGGTGCTTAGCTGGACCGCCATTGGCCGGCGGCAGGCGGATATCGCCGCGATGCTCGGCCTGTCTGAACGCACGGTGGAAAACCACCTGCGCCGCATTCGCCAACGCCTTGGCGCCGCCACCACCGCGCAGGCGATCAGCGTGGCGATCCGCCTGGGGGAGATCGCCCCCGAGAGCCGTTAGCCCGCCGCCATTTGCCGCAGCAACCACTCGCGTAGCGCAATGATATCGGGGCGCTGCGCAGTTTCTTCGGTGGCCATCAGATAGTAGTTGGCGCCGGGCAACGACATCTCGAACGGCGCGGCCAGCACGCCGCGCTGCAACAAATCGCGCGCCAGCAGCCGGCTGGCGATCACCACCCCCTGGCCCGCCACCGCCGCCTGCAGCGCATGGGTTTCGTCACTGAAGGTCAGCCCGGCTTCCACGTTCAATCCTTCCGGCCCGTAGCGCCGTCGCCAGTTCTCCCAGGTCGGCGAGTCGGCGGGCACCTGCCGATGCTCCACGTGAAACAGCGTCACCCGCTGCAAATCTTCGATGCGCTCCAGCGCCAGCGCCGGGCTGGCCACCACGATAAAACGATCCTCATGCAGCAGGGTGCAGTGCAGATCGCTTTCCGGCATTTCGCGGTAGCGGATGGCGACGTCCACGGTGCGCTGGCTGAGATCGACGCGCTCGACGCTGGTGTGCAGGCGCAGATCGATGGCGGGAAACTCCGCCTTGAAATCCGCCAGGCGAGGCACCAGCCAGTGGGTGAGAAAGTTGGAGGTGGTGGTGACGGTCAGCGCCGGCGGCTGCTGGGCGCGGGTGATTTGGGCGACGGACTGCGCCAGCGCGGCAAAGGCGCGCTGGGTGCCGGCATACAGGATCTCGCCGGTCTCGGTCAGGCTGACGCCCTGCGCGCTGCGCTCGCACACCCGGCATTCCAGCACCGACTCCAGCAGCTTGATCTGGTGGCTGACTGCCGTCGCGCTGACGCCCAGCTCCTCGGCGGCATGTTTAAAGCTGCGGCAGCCGGCCACGGCGTGGAAAGCGCGCAGCGCGCCCAGCGGCGGCAAACGGGTTTTTCTCATGGCTGAATTATTCTCATCCAAGGCTGAAAACTATGAGTTTGTCTGAGCGATTATACAAGAGATAGGCTACTGACATGTGAACAGGGAAATGAATTTATTTCATCATTTCCATCATGTCGGGAGTGAACGATGAGCCTTTATATCAACAACGGTGCCCTGGGCGCCATGGCACACACGGGAGCGGCGGCGAGCGCCCTGGCGCTCAGCGTGCCGGCCGCGGCAGGCGCCTTGCTGCTGAAGACCGAAAATCTGCTGGGCATCGGCGCGACCCTGATGCTGCTAACGGCATTGGCGCTGGCGTTTCTCGGCGGCGCCGCACTGGCCCGTCTACGGCCGCTGCGGAACCGGCCTGCGCTGGCGATTCTTCGCTACGGCTTTTTACTGGCAGCGGTGGGGTGGCTATTGACGCTGCTGATGCTGTTCGGCGGCCATGATTGGCCGGCCCTGCTGCTGGGCATCGCCCTCGGCGGCCTGGGGCAGGGCGTCGCCTACCGCACGACAGTGGGGGAGAAAGCGGCGTTCGCCGTGGCGTGCAGGCTGACGACGGTGGTGACTATCGTGGCCGTAGTGATTGCCGCTTCGCTGGTGCAAACCTATGCCGCACCGGGGATAAAGGGAGCCTGTTTCGCGCTGGCGTTGCTGGTCGACCTGGCGTTGCTGGGGGCATTGATGGCGCGGGTTGCGGAGCAGGATGGGGCCTGAGACATTGCGGAGGGATAAAGGCCTGCCTGGGGGCGGGCCTTTTGGTGTTTGTGGGGATTGGTAGGGTTAGCAATCTGACGGCCGGCTTTGTACCAGGAGCAGACATTGATTGTGAATTGAAAGCCGTGGCGATGTGTTTCCATTAACGTAACTTTAGTTAGAATGGCCTCGTTGAAAACGAGAGAACTGGAGTGAAAATGTTTGCTGATTTTGGTGTCGTGAATTTCTGGACGTACCTGCTTGGTGCGACGCTGATAGTCCTTGTGCCAGGCCCTGAAACCCTGTTCGTGATTAAAACGAGCATTACCAGCGGCATCAAGCGAGGCTTTGCTGCAATATTTTCCATCCTCCTGAGCGACGTTATCCTGGTTCTTTTGGCCTGGTGCGGGCTGGCGGCAGTTATCAGCTCAACACCAGCCTTGTTTAACGCCATCAAATACGCAGGTGCTGCTTATCTGTTCTATCTCGGAGTCCAGACGATACGCGCTATCTTTAAGCCAGCGGTCGAAACGAGTGAGGAAAAGAAATCTTCAGCTGATGCTAAGGGGATCATCGGGCGCGGAATGCTGGTTACGCTATTGAATCCAAAGACGCTGCTGTTCTATATCTCTTTCTTCGCCCAGTTCATCAATGTTCAGGCTGAGCACTCCTGGATGGCGTTTATCATTCTTGCTGCAGTGATGTTCGCGATTACTCTCGTTTATTTCGGCTTCCTCGTTTTCTGCGGCTCTTATCTGCTCAGTCGTCTGAAAGGCAACCGTAGGTTATCTGCCACCGGAAACGCGCTGGTAGGTATGTTCTTCATTGGATTTGCAGCACGGCTTGCAAGCGCAACTTCCTAACTGGATAACTAAACCGCCGCGAGGCGGTTTTTTTACGTTCTTTCGCTGGATGGGACGTCCGCTCTTCGTATAGCAGCCCTTAGGATTGAAAGTGCAAAAATACGACCTAACACCATTCTGCACAGTGAAGGCTCGGTCATCGCTAAACGCTCAGATTTTCAATGTTTCAATGACCATTCGCAGAGCGGGGGATACATTGCGATGAGGGTAATAGAGAAACAACCCCTCCATTCGCAGGCTGTAACGCTGTAAAACTCTGATAAGCGCCCCGCGTTCCAGATCATCTGTGACCAGTTCGACAGGAACATAGGCCAGCCCCAAGCCCAGCCGGGCGGCTTCTGCTTCCATATAACTGTCAGATAAGGCCCATTGTCCTTCAGGCCGATGAGTAATTTTTTTATCATCCTGATTGAGTTCCCACTGGTACACGCTGCCGTCGGCAAACTGATAGGCGATACAGGGATGCGTTGTTAAATCCGCCGGGGTTTGCGGAAAACCGTAGCGACGAAAATGCTCAGGGGTACCCACAATGGCCATCTCCATATCGGGCGTAATGCGTACAGCAACCATGCCAGTGCTTACTTCGGGCCCCAGGCGAACGCCCGCATCGAATCTTTCTTCGATAATATCGACGAACCTGCTCTCGTTTATGAGTTCCAGCCTGATATCAGGATAGCGCTGTTTAAATATCGCAAGCTTTGGCAGCAGGCATTTATCAATCGCGTGCTGGCTGGCATTGATACGAACCGTGCCGGAAGGGGTCTCGCGATAATGTGCCAGCGCGGCAAGCCCTAGATCTAGCGTATCAAATCCAGATGCCGTCTTCTGGTAGAGCTGCTCGCCCGCTTGCGTCAGCGACAGTTTACGCGTGGTGCGCACCAGTAGCTGGACACCCAGCCTTTCCTCAAGCTCACGAACGGAACGGCTGACCCCTGATTGAGCAAGCCCCAGCCGTTGAGCCGCCGCGGTAAAACTGCCTTCCCGTACCACCTGCATAAATAGGTACAACTCGTTGTAGTTCTCCCTTTTCGCCATTGAATAATCCCTCCTGAACGACAGCAAACTCAGCATTAATTTATAACAATATGGTATCAATCTTAGCAGTAATACCCCTCTAATCAGCACTAATTCTGCTCACTATAATGACCCCATCAAAACAAAGCACCGCAGCGTTGTCCGTAGGAAACCTGTATCTCTCTTGTTTCTCATGGGGATTTTTATGAAAACCTTCACCCGAACGCTAAAAACCGCGATGCCGGCCATGCTGTTATTCGCATCATTAAGTGGAGTCACGACAATGAGTTATGCTGATTCAACCAATCCGAACGCCCCTGTATCCATGACAGATAAATGGGATAAAACGTTCGCCGAGAGCCAGAAAGTCGATCATCGTAAAGTCTCGTTCCAGAATCGATATGGCATCACCTTAGTGGGCGATCTTTACCTGCCCAAAGATCGCGGCGATCGCAAGCTGGCGGCGATTGCGGTCAGTGGGCCTTTTGGCGCGGTGAAAGAGCAATCCAGCGGACTGTATGCGCAGACGCTGGCGGAACAAGGGTTTATTACCCTGGCGTTTGATCCCTCTTACACGGGGGAAAGCGGCGGCTATCCGCGAAACGTCGCCTCACCGGATATCAATACGGAAGATTTCAGCGCGGCGGTGGATTTCTTAGGGCTGCAAAAAGAGGTGGACCGCAACCGTATCGGGCTGCTCGGCATTTGCGGCTGGGGTGGCATGGCGTTAAACGACGCCGCGATGGATACCCGCGTTAAAGCAGTGGCAACAAGCGTAATGTACGATATGAGTCGGGCGATGGGCCATGGCGTGGGAGATGGCAAAGACCGTTACTCCACCGCTGACCGTCGTGCCGTTCTGCAGTATCTGAATGAACAGCGCTGGAAGGATGCGGAAAGTGGAACGTTCGCTCACGGCGCTCATGATATTAACGTCGACAGAAATGGCAAGGTCAGCGCGGGTCAGCGCATTCTGCCAGAAACCCTGCCGGCCGATCCGCATCCGGTGCTGAAGGAGTTCTTTGATTACTACCGCATGCCGCGCGGTTTCCACGCGCGTTCCGTTAACTCTACGGGAGCGTGGACGGCAACGATGCCGCTGTCGTTTATGAATATGCCGCTGCTGAGCTACGCCAGTGAAATCACCATCCCGACGCTTATCGTGACCGGCGAGAAAGCGCATTCACGCTATTTTGCCGAAGATGCTTATAAGGCGGTCGGCAGTAAAGACAAAGAGCTGGTGATTGTCCCCGGTGCAAATCATGTGGACCTGTACGATAACGTTGCCGGAAAAATACCTTTCGCTAAGTTCGAACAATTTTTCAAAGCCAATCTGAAATAAACCCTCTACTGACAACATTAAAAGCCACCTGTCTACGCGGTGGCTTTATTCTGACTTTTGTGAAATCTGACTATGTCTATACTTAGCCAAACACCATCACCGAATAATCAGCACGCTCACTGGAGCGGCATTTTTGCCATGACCCTGTGCGTCTTTGTGCTGATTGCATCGGAATTTATGCCCGTCAGCCTGCTTACGCCGATTGCCCGTGATTTAGGCGTGACGGAGGGACTGGCAGGACAGGGGATTGCCATCTCCGGCGCGCTGGCCGTCCTGACCAGCCTGACGCTTTCGGCGCTGGCTGGAAACAGGGATCGCAAGTCCCTGTTACTGGGGATGACGTTTCTGATGGCCGTGTCGGGGCTCGTTATCGCACTGGCCTCCAGTTATCTGGTGTATATGGCCGGTCGCGCGATGATAGGTATTGCGATCGGGGGATTCTGGTCGATGTCTGCGGCAACGGCGATTCGTCTGGTGCCACAACATCAAGTCGCGCGTGCCCTGGCTATTTTCAACGCCGGCAATGCGCTGGCGACGGTAGTGGCAGCCCCGCTGGGGAGCTACCTTGGCGCCACTGTCGGATGGCGAGGCGCTTTCTTGTGCCTGGTTCCTATCGCGGTGGTGGCCTTTATCTGGCAGTGCGTTAGTTTGCCTGGTATGAACGGCAATAAAGCTCCTGCATCACGTGGAACCGTACTCCGCCTGTTCGCTCGTCCTGTTGTCTCTCTTGGCATGCTGGCCTGTGGCCTGTTCTTTATGGGGCAGTTTGCGCTATTTACCTATGTGCGCCCATTCCTGGAGACGGTGACGCGTGTTGATTCCTCTGGCTTGTCGTTGATTTTACTGATTATCGGCATGGCCGGTTTTATTGGCACGCTGGTTGTCTCGGCATTCCTCAACAGGAAATTCTACCTAACGTTGATGGTTATCCCTGGGCTGATGGCCGTCATTGCCGTCGCCCTGATTCTTACCGGGCATCACGTTTGGGCTGTCTCGCTGCTGTTAGGTCTCTGGGGCATGCTGGCCACCGCCGCCCCAACGGGATGGTGGACATGGATTGCCCGCACGCTTCCCGACAATGCGGAAGCCGGAGGCGGACTGATGGTTGCGGTGATTCAGCTCTCGATTGCGCTTGGTTCAACGACAGGAGGCATGGTGTTTGACCATCTCGGCTGGCAGAGCGCCTTTGCCATCAGTAGCATGCTGCTGCTTTGCGCCGGAGTGTTGACGTTTTTCACCTCACGCCAGAAGAGCAGTGCGCCTTAATCCGGCGAAGGCCCGCGCGCCAGAAACGTGGAAAGCGAGATGTCGCTGCGCACAGAGCGTACGCCCTCAAAGCTCTGGATCTCCATCAGGAAATTCTCCAGCGATTCGGTATCGGCGGCGCGTACTTTGATAAAGACGCAACCGTCCTCGGCAAAGGGTATGCAATTCTTCCACTTCCTTGCGGCTGGTGAACTGCAAAAGGGCGCGCGTTGCTTGATAGCTAAGCTGCTGGTATCGGTCACCAAAAACGTTAGTACTCTATACCTCAAGGTCGCGTTCGCCATACTGAATAAGCCTCAGTGCGATGAAACAAATTCCGACGCAGGCTGCGCGGGCGGAATGGCGAAGTGACGCTGCATGCGTTTTATCTCCTCTGCCGGTGGCAGGCCAAACAGACGCTTGAATTCGCGATTAAATTGCGATGGGCTTTCATAGCCAACGGCGTAACTCGCGGCGGCGGCGGTGATTTGTTGGCGCACCATCAGCATCCGTGCCTGGTGCAGGCGTACCGATTTCACATACTGCATCGGCGGCATCTGCGTTATTGCTTTGAAATGGCTATGAAAGGTCGGCACGCTCATGCCGGCCATCATCGCCAGCTGCGTCAGCGTTAACGGCTCCGCGTAAGTGGCGTGGATGTGCTGCAACGCTTTACCGATTTTGCCAAACTGGCCCTGTAAGGCTAGCGCGGCACGCATTGCGTTGCCCTGTGCGCCTGTCAGCACGCGGAAATAGAGTTCACGTACCCGCGCCGGACCGAGGATTGCCGCCTCAAGCGGGTTGGCCAGGACGTCAAGTAAGCGAAGTACGGCCATTTTTACCGCGCCGTCCATGGGGCTCGACATCATGCTTTGCGGCGCGGCGGGAAGATGCGGGGCGCCATGCTGTTCAATCTGCAACATCAGTTCAGCGGCAAGCTGAAAATCCAGATGCATGTAAATCGCCAGCAGCGGATGCGCTGCCGACGCGTCGGTTTCCATCACAAACGGCACCGGCACCGAAACCGCCAGGTAGTGCTGCTCATCATATAAATAGGTCTGTTGACCGAAATAGCCGCGTTTGCTGCCCTGGCAGACAATCACGATCCCCGGATCGTACAGCACCGGCGTTCTGGCAAGCGGGCGATCGGAACGCAAAATTCGCACGTCAGGTAGGGCAGTGAGGTTGTATCCCTCTTGCACCGCAAGTCTATTCATCAGGGCAATCATGTCGGACATCCCACCACCTCATAAAATCAGGCAAGAAAAAGAGAAGATACGGCCTAAAAATGCGGCAGAGCAGAGAATACCATGCAACCTTCATGGTTCATGGGAGTTCTTTTTATGGCATCTGCAAAAACGATTTTAATTACCGGCGTCAGCAGTGGCTTTGGTCAGGCGCTGGCGCGGGAAGCCCTCGCCGTGGGGCATCGGGTTATAGGGACGGTGCGCAACAGCGAAGCGCTACAGGCTTTCGGCGCGCTCGATACGCAGCGGGCTTTTGGCTATCTGCTTGATGTCACGGACGTTGAGCGTATTGATGAGGTGGTTGGAGAGATTGAGTCCGCCGTCGGTCCGATAGATGTGCTGGTGAACAATGCCGGTTACGGTCATGAAGGCATTCTGGAAGAATCTCCGCTCGCAGAGCTGCGCCGCCAGTTTGACGTCAATGTGTTTGGCGCGGTGGCGATGATCAAAGCCGCGCTGCCGGGCATGCGCCAGCGCCGTCGCGGCCACATTATCAATATCACCTCAATGGGCAGTTTCATTACCTTGCCCGGTATCAGCTATTACTGCGGCAGCAAATTTGCACTGGAAGGGATATCAGAAGCGTTAAGTCAGGAGCTTACCCCGTTCAACATACGCGTGACCGCAGTGGCGCCCGGTTCGTTTCGAACGGACTGGGCCGGGCGTTCAATGGTACGCAGCCCTCGCCGTCTCCCGGACTATGACGCGTTATTTGAACCTGTTCGTCAGGCGCGCCAGGAAAAAAGCGGCAAGCAACTCGGCGATCCTGTGAAGGCGGCTCACGCCATACTGGCATTGATCGAGAGCCAGACCCCACCCACGCATCTGTTGTTAGGCAGTGACGCATTAAGTTTGGTGCGGCAAAAGCTCGAGGCGTTAGGTCAGGAAATTGCACAATGGGAGAAACTGACCCGTTCAACGGATGGCTGAACGGTGTCGGGTAGGGAGGGCGTAGGGATCACCGATTATGACCGCCCAACAGCAAAAAGCCCGCTTAAGTTTCCTTAAGCGGGCTTCTCTAAATATGGCTCCTCTGACTGGGATCGCCTTCGCCAGTAACTGGCTGATAAAAATAGTGATCCATAATTCTCGAGTTGTCAAGACCACCAAAGTGACCCCATTTTGATCATGCGCTTAACCACATTCAACGTACGGAGTAAGGCTAATTCAACCAAATCAACTCTACAGTGGATTGTCTAAGAGTTCCCTTTTCTGTGAAATTAAGTTCGGACATTCGCATAAAATGAATTGACAGATCTTGAAGCATGGATAATTTGCATTTTTAACTGGATAAAAAAACAGTGTTGAATTAAGATGTTTGTGATTGATTTTCTGAATTTTTTGTTTCAAAAAATGATTTCAGCATTTACATTATCTATATGTTTTTTTGGACCAATGTGGAATGTTATGGCTGAGTTACATGAGGTTAAACCGAGAGAACAAGCAGGCAGAGACACATTAGAACGATATAACGCTCAAATTCGAGCGGCCAGTATCGCGTGTTTATCAATTTTAGAAGGTAAAGATGTAAAACGTGTGTTTTGTGAATTTCACGACGATTTTGTGGTCGAGAGAGTTGTCGCTAATGATATCCATTATACCTTTGTGCAAGTCAAAACTAAGGAGAAATTACGTGAAATATGGAAACTTCGAGAAGTATTTGGAATATTAAAAAGAAAAACTAAAAAAAACCCTCAAACAGATGAGATGATTAGAGATAGTTTTGTCGGTAAACTATTACAACACACTATAAATTTTGAAGATACCTGTAAGGAAGTCATTTTTCTTACAAATACCCATATTGACGAAGATATTGAGAATGTCATTGATGATATTAAAACCGATGCGTTTTCCAGTGTACATTGTAAACTGATTATTGATTCGTTTAATAACTGCTTCATTTCTATCAGAGACGGGAAGAAAAATCTCGAAATTGAAGAAATAAAAGAAAACCTCAAGAAATTAAAATTTAAAACCGATGTTGAATATATAAAAAGCAAACATGAAACATTTGAGATTCTTGCAAAGGAAAAAATTTTTAAATACAGCGAAATAGATTTATCACATATTGAAGCTAAGGAGATATTACTTTCTCTTTTAGCTCTTGTTAATAATAAGTCAAGCGTAAAAATCAACGATTGCTCAAGGGGCAATATTAAGGATCTGTCTGGAATAGACATAGATGATTTATTGGATGTACTGAGTATCTCCAAAAATGCTTATTATGAGTTTCTTTATAATGGGGATGAGCATGCATTGAAATCAGCATCTGTGATTGAGAGATTGTTAAGAAAGGCTGGAGCTAGTGAAAGTCAAATTGATTTTTTTGCAAGGTGTAAAATAAAATGGGATCAGTGGTTAAGAAAAAACAGACATGTAATTTCTGACTTAGATTACATTACTATAGATAGTGAAATAAATTCAACATTAGATAAGCTGACATTTATGCATGGTGTTTTATTTCTCTCAGGCTTAAGATCGGTTGTTAATGAATTACATGATTCGTTATTTGAAAATAATTTACTTAATTCTTTAGATAAAGAAGCTTTGACTGGAAGCCTCTTTGCGAGACTTGTAGAGCGTTCAAAATGAATTACGATGAATTTTTCGATAGTATATCTCAAAAAGATATTAGAATAGATATAAAAAATATTGAAAGACAAGAAAGTGTTGGCCTTAATAACGAAGCTCTTTTTCAACTTCCTTTAATAGCCATGATAATACTTTTAATATCTAAAAATAGAGTGAAACCAAGAGTAAATGAAGTTGGAGGTTTGGTAGGGAAACTTTTAGAGGATGTCATGCTAGGTTTTAAAGGATCATCACAATTATTAGGATGGTCAGCAAATCTTAGGATACGAACCGTTACCGCTTTGAATTTCCTTGAGTCAGTATGTCTAATTATAATAGACGAAAGAAATAACAAGTTAAACATTACGAAATTGGGGAAGAAAGTTATTGACGAAGTGTTTATATATGAAAGTGATTTGTCTTATAATCTAGCCTTGATAGATAGAGCATACAGGAATTACTGCGTTGATTCAAAATTGGACGGTGAAATTTTATGAAATTATTAAGTCTCAAAATAAATGGAAGAGATTTTTCAGGTCTTGAATCAGATGAGCTTATTTTTGGGGAGCATATAACTGAGCTTTATGGCCCAAATGGATGTGGCAAAACTCCATTATTACAATCTATCTCCTATTGCTTAGGGTATCCATGTAAGTTCAGAGAGGATATTTATAAACTATGCAAATCGGCCACCCTTACTTTTACCATAGGAAATGATAATTTTAGGGCGACAAGAGATTTTGAACATACTGAGTTCATTTTATCATTAGTATGTAATAGCAAAAAATCAATGTTTTATAATCAAGCGGATTACTCTAAATATATCCTAGAAAAGCTATCACTAGCATATCCATCTCTTCTTACAACCCAAAATAAGCAATCATACCCGTATTTAGCAACTATTTTACCAATTTTTTATTTAGATCAGGATTTCGGATATTCAAAGTTTTATTATTCACCAAATAATTTTATAAAAGATCAATTCTCTGAAATGCTTAGAATTGTATTCTTTTTGCCCGAAAAACATTCCTTCGATGTTAAGAAAAAATCCATTAATATAATGGAGGAAATTAAATACCTAGATAACTCGTTAGCTATACAAAGAAGAGATATTGAAATAGCTAAAGAGGCTAATAAAGATAAAGATATAGAATCTATCGATAATTCAATTATAGATCTAAAAAATGAACTTTCAGTATTGAAAAATAGTAAGTCATTGAAGAATGATTCCCTTCATAGCATTGATGAAATTATAAGAAGACAAAAAGAAAACTTGAGGGATTTAAACGAAGAACTGAGTTTTATCGCTAGAAGAGAGTCTTCATTAGTTCAGATAATGAAAGAAATTAATACAGAGATCAATACGTTAAACCTTAACGAAGAAGCTAAAAGAATATTTCGTTCTTTTGAAGAAATATGTCCGTCTCTTGATTGTAAAATGTTTTCGCGTAGTTCGGAAAGTTATGCAAAACATCTCTTATATCTTAAAGATCAAATCAAGGATATTGAAAGAAGCTTGAATTTGGATGGAGGACGATATGATCAAATCACACAAGAAATAGCTTATGTTAATAAAACTGTCGAAGACCTCAACTCTATGAGAAATGGAATCATAGAAGAAGAGGACCTCTCATCAGTAATTGATGCAATTTCTTCAATAACATCTATGTTGTTTAAATTACAGTTAGAAAAAAGTGAGTTACATAAAATATCAATTTTGGAGGATAAGTATGTCGAAATGCTTAATAAGCGGGAAAATGCGCTAGATAAACTGGAGGGGTTAGGTAAAAATAGACAGTCAATACCACGGCTAACGCGGGTTAAATCTACATTGAGAGAAAAGTACATCAGTTGGCTAAAAGTTTTAAAAACCCCAAACATAGATTTTAATATATCATTTGAGCAAGATTTTAGCCCTGTTCTAGGTTTTGAAACTTTAGAGCAACTCAAAGGAAGTACAAAAGTAAGAGCTATACTTGCTTATCGTAGTGCATTAATTGAAAGCATGCTTGAATTAGAAAATAAATCGTTCATGTTTGCAATATTCGATACGCCTAAACAGCATGAGATACATTACGAAGATATCAATAATTTCATTTTTAATTTGAAGAAGTTATCTCAAAAGTTTAATTTTCAATTTATATTCTCTTCCACAGAGTATAAGTATTTAGGTGATGAAAATGATATTTTGCTTACACCAAAATATCCTGGTGAACAGCATGAAATGTTTTTAAGAAGATACTAGTTTAATTTTTTCATGCCGTTTATTACGGCATGTGTCATTTTATTATGGCAAGTTATATATAATGATATGAGCACCTCCTTAAGCATCCCTGCAAAACGAATCATCCACTTTTAGAGATCTTCCGACAGCCGGATTATGTTCCCTGAGGACATCGCTATGCGTTGAACCCTATTCACGGAACACCAGATCATCGCCGTTTTGAAGTACGTCAAAGCCGTACGTGCTGTCAAGTATTTCTGCTGTGAAGCAGGCATATCTGTGGCCTCGAACTACAACTGGGAAGCTAAGTACAGTGGGATGGAAGCCTCTGATATCAAAAAGATGAAAGGCCTTGAGGATGAAAACCGTCGTCTCAAAAGGATGTTTGCCGAGCTTGGTCGTGAATATGGGGCACTGAAAGATGTCATCGAAAAAAGCTTTAAAACCAACGATAAAACGTGAACTTATGGGCTATCTGATCGCAAAAATTTGGCATGAGCATCTGCCGGGCATGCAGGAAGTTATCACTGAGTAGGGCAGTCTATTTTTAGCAGCCCGAACCCCCACCTAAATCCTCTCTTAGAAAAATTATTTGTCAGCAAGATGTAAATACTAATCGAAATTCGATTTTTAATCTTCATTCTTCAAAAATAATTGTTAAAAAACAATTGCTTATAAAAATAATCTTAATTATTTCATGTTTACTTGACTGTCGTAATTTTCGGTAATAAATTGAAACATGAATTCGATTTAAAAAGTCAATGATGATTCCTCCTAAAAAAGATAGGTGAAAAATGAGTAACAATAACTACGTTGTTAAAATTTCCGATGATAAATTTGAATTTAGTGATTTCACCTTTGACGATGCCAAAGTTACAGGTGGAGAGTTGGCTGATGTTTTTGGTGTGCACCCAGTTGAAAATTATAGGGTTTATCAGCAGGTAAAAAATTTAGAGCTGGAAGAATTAAGGCCTAATGAAAAAATAGATATTTCCAGCCCTAGCGATATTTATATCATAGAAGGCGATGCTAGTTATAATTTTACTGTTGATGGTCTCAACTTGGTTTGGCCGAGGGCAATCAGGGGGGGGGATATAAAGAAACTTATCAAAAAAAACTCAAGCGATTTCGATCTATTTTTAGAGTATAAGGATGAGGCTGATCAAATAGTTAATGATGATAGGCTTATAGATATTACCCAACCCAGTGTTGAACGCTTTTATACTAAAAAGAAGCCTGACTTATCATTTGATATTTTTGTAGAAGGAATTTTACATAAGTGGTACAAAAAAGAAATTAGTTATGAAGAGGTAGTCACATTGGAAGTGCCTGATTACGCTACCCACCCTGAAATAACGTATTCTGTTAAATATAAAAAAGGTCCAGGGGTAAAGCCTGAAGGCATTCTCACTAAAGGCGCTATCATTAATGTAAAAAACGGGATGGAATTCAATGTTTCAGAAACTGGTCAGTCATAATCAAGACTTAAACTTGTTAGTTGAAAAAGGTTATGCGGTAAGCTTCGATAGTAATTATCTGATAATTAGAGATATTCCTTACTTAAATGAAAGTAAGGAATTATTGTACGCTGCATTTATATGCAAAATCGTATATAAAGACGCAGAAACTGTTATGCAAGAAGATCATCAGGTTTTTTTTACCGGAGAATCTCCTTGTGATGTAAACGGCATGTTGATCCCGAATTTAGCAGACCGTCCTGCTACATTAACATTAAGCGAAAATTGTACAGATTTAATAGTTCAAAGACAATTTTCAAATAAACCCTATGTAAAAGGGGTACCTGGCAACTTTGAAAATTTTTTTAAAAAAATTGAAAGCTATACATCAATAATATCTGGACCAGCTATGGAATTATACAATGTTGATCCTTATACCTTTAATCATAAAATTGATATAGAAGAAAATAGCGTTTTTAAATTCCAAGATACTTTAACGAGCAGAGCCGAAATAGTTGAGTTGTCGAATAAATTTAAAAGTGAAATTGTAGCAATTATAGGGCTAGGGGGCACTGGTTCTTATATTCTTGATTTTTTGGTCAAGACTCCAGTCAAGGAAATAAGGGGGTTCGATTTCGACGATTTCTTCATTCATAATGCTTTCAGGTCTCCTGGGAAAACGGAAAATACCGAGTTTAAGAAAAAGAAAAGCACTGTATATCAGGAGCGATATGATAATTTCAGACATGGAGTTTTCCTTAAAACACAGAAGATTGGTACAGAATCATTAGAGTTACTACAGGGAGTGACTTTTGCTTTTGTCTGTGTAGATAATGGGGAGTCAAGAGCAGAGATATTTGAAGCATTAATTAGTTTAGGAATACCTTACATTGATGTTGGCATGGGCTTATCTAAGAAATCAGGAACCTTAAGCGGAATGATAAGAACTACTTACTATCCGGAGGGGAGCGCCCAAGAAGTGTTGGATAAAAATCTTTCTGACTTATCTAAACAAAGGGATAATTTATATCGCACTAATATTCAAATCGGCGAGCTCAATGCATTGAATGCCTGCTTGGCAGTTATAAAATTCAAGCAATATAAAGGATTTTACTCGAGTGAAGAAGACTTTTACCATACATTATTCAACATATCTGATTTGAAAATTGTATCTGAGTCAATATCATGAAAACTTTTACTATAAAGCTAGTTGAAGTTGATAGTATGCCTAGAGATCTTGAGCCAAATACCCTTTATTACTCGGAAAGATTTGGTACGGCATCTCATTTATGTGCATGTGGATGCGGAGCAAAGATTAGAACCCCAATAGATGTCAACGAGTGGAGTATTGTTAAAACTGAGCAGGGGCCAACTTTACATCCCTCTGTAGGTAATTGGCAAAAAGAATGTAAATCTCACTATTATATTAGAAAGGGTAAGATAGTATGGTGCGGCGCTTGGACTGAAAAGCAAATCCAAGAGGGAAGGTATAGAGAGCAACAAGCCCGAATTGACCATTATAATCGCATTTACTCCAAGCAGAGCGTGTTTAATAAAATTTGGTTGTGGATTAAAGATAAACTTGGCTTATAAGATTTGGGTTTTTGAAGTATTCATGGGGGCAATTAGATTGCTCCTCCCTAATATTTTATTGTAATTTTTTTAAATTAAATATGGATGTATGGTTAATAAATTTTTTGCAAAACGCAAGCTCAAAAGGTGAACAGGCGGGGCCCTAGGTAATAGAACTCCTTAAAAAGCGGCCAGTAAAACTTGCATCGGCGGTGCTGGACAATAAAATGGCCAGAACCATTTGCTCTATTCTGCCTCACGATAAGTAGTATTTAAACCAGCCGGAAACGATGTAGCTGTTAAGGACTCAAAATCAGTAAGTCTCCTGCGATTGCTCAACTAGTCGTAAGTAATGACAAAATAGGTAAGGTCCAGGCGTACTAAACCTGAAAAATTATCGAACTCTGAGTTCGTACAAGTAACGAGACATAAGCCAGCGAAGTTCATTAGGGCTCGCGTCAGCTTAGGCTGACACAACAAGGCCGGAAATATAACTGCAATCGCCTTAATGTTGTAACCACAACTGCCTAGCACATGGGAGGTGCTTATATATAATGATATGGCTAGTCGGGAGATCAATCTAGGAGAGGGATTTTAATTTTTACTGGCTTGGAGTGACTGTTAATTATTAATTAATTCATTTTTTATATTATTTTTATGCCGACTTGTTGTTTGGATTGATTTTTCTGAATAAATTTTAATTTAGCTATCATATATATGAATCAGAATGGCGGAGCGAGACTTTACAGAAAAAACCATCTCCAGCGAACATGAATGCCTAACTCGGTTGATAAACATATTATCACCCACTATGTGATTCTATCAGGAAACCCCAAACCCAAACCCCAACCCCCAACCCCAACCCCCAACCCCCTTTCACCACTCTGGAACAAGGGGCGCTACGCCCGCCTATGCAGGAGCAGTTTTTCTCCAGCGTGATTTTCGTTCCCGTATCAGCTTCCGGTTAATCGTTTCCCAACACAACCCGTCCCGCAAGGGTAAATGGCACGCATTCTGCGCCCTTGCGGGACGGAACGATGCCGGGAAAGCGAATCGTCAGGCGATACGAAGACGAAAATCACACCACTGACGGAGAAAAAACATGACCATTTCCCTGCATACCACCCAGACTAGCGCCCCTAACACCGCAGCGGCGACCAGCTTATCCCCGCTGGAGCAGTCAGGCTCCTCAAAAACGAAGTTTTCTCAAACCAGAACAGATATTTATCAGACCGTCACCGACAACATCATTGCAGCGCTTGAAGTCGGTGTAAAACCATGGTCTTGCCCGTGGCAACGGGTGCCGGGCATGTCTGGGTTGCCTTGCAACTTCGCAACCGGTATCTCGTATAGCGGAATGAATATCATGCTGCTGTGGTGCAGTGCGTCAAAACAGGGCTTCGGTGATTCACGCTGGATGACCTACAAACAAGCACAGGCAGTAGGTGGGCAGGTTCGCAAAGGCGAGCACGGCACGACAGCCATTTTCTATACAACCTTAGAGAAAGAAAACGAATATGGTGGAATCGACCAGATCCCGATGCTGAAAACTTTCACCGTGTTTAACGTTCAGCAAATTGACGGCTTGCCTCTGACAACTGAAACAGTCAGCCCGGAAGCAACCTTTGACCCATTGCCGAAGGCTGAAAATCTGTTCCAGAAGAGCGGCGCAAACATTATTGAGAAAGGACAAAACGCCTTTTTCAGACCCTCAACTGATGAAGTCTGGCTACCAGAGCGCTATCTGTTTTCAGATGCAGCCAATTTCTACGCCACTGGACTGCATGAACTGGTGCACTGGAGTGGTGGTAAAAGCCGCCTGAATCGCGAGATTAAAGGAAAATTTGGTAGTGAGGATTATGCTTATGAGGAGTTGATCGCCGAGCTGGGAAGCGCGTTCCTTATGGCGGATCTGGGGATTCTCGGAGAGGTTCAGCACGAAAGCTATATCGCTTCCTGGCTGAAAGCACTGAAAAACGACAAACGCTATATTTTCAAAGCCGCCAGTGCGGCATCAAAAGCACATCGTTATTTGATGGATAAAGCCTGAGGGCAGGGGCAAGAAGCCGCAAAGGAATGTGGCTTTGACAATATATTCTTGTGGGCAGAGTCGTGGTGGTGTTAAAGGTATAACCTCCCTACGAATTTTTCGTGGCACTGTGTGTCAGGAAAAATTCGCAGGCTGCGGGGGCGGGCGGCAAAGAGCCCGCTCATCACTTTAGATGTATAGGCTCAGACTTGATCTGGCCGTGTTCTTTGTTATAACACGATTCAGCATGACGGTCGGCAACGAGCGAAAAGCGGACGCTGGTGTTCTTTGAATAAATCCGCCTTCTGTGCTTGTGTACTAATCCAGGGAAGAAAAATATTGCGTCGGTGATTTACCCAGCGCTTTTCTGAACATCGTAATAAACGCACTGACCGAATCATATCCCAGCGTTCCGGCTACGCACTGCACGGGCTGACCTTCAGACAGATGGCTCAGGGCAATCATCAAATGCAGTTGCTGACGCCAGCGACCAAAGCTCATTCCTGTCGCCTCTTTTATCAGCCTGGCCAGAGATCGTTCGCTGGTAGCAAGATGAGCAGCCCACTGTTTTAACGTCCTCCGGTCATCAGGATCATTAAAAAGTGCCTCAGCCATAGTCCGGATTTTAGGATGGTCGGATCTCGGCAGGTGGAGCGTTTTAACCGGCACATCCGGTATATGTTCCAGCAGCACCGCTGCCAGCCTTGCGGTCTTACTGTCAGGCGAATAAGCATGTTCCTGCTCTGCAAGATACAGAACAAGCTCGCGGACCAGAGGTGTAATCGCTATGGTACAGCAGACTTCTGGCATCGCTGCCGTGCCGGGCTCGATGAATAAAAAGCACGTGTCTGCATTCTTCGTGATCCGGCAACGGTGGGGGATTTCTCCCGGAACCCAGACGGCATGTCCCGGTGGAACAAGCCACAGCGCATCCTCAACCTCACAGCGCACTGCACCGCGCAAAGAGAGAATAAGTTGCCCCTTGCGATGAGCGTGCGGACTCTGCCCGGCATACTCGCCTGACGATGATACATGCAGGGCGATAGCGGCCTGACTGAAATCATCGGCATTAAACTCTTCCGGCGAGGTCACGGATTTTTTATTAACTGGCATGATTTAGCTATATGTTGTCAGGTTATCTATATTCTGTAACTCATGCGTCCTTTAAAGTCTTTCTTTTTTCAGAGAAAGCAAAACTTATGTCCCACACTACGAACAAGTGGTCTTCAATCCTACTAGTGACCGGCATCCTTTTTATCGCCATTAACCTGCGTGTTCCTTTTACCGCTATCGCACCCGTTTTAGAGTCTATTCGCCATGATTTTGACCTAAGTATCACGGCCGTTGGGCTGCTTAACTCGCTGCCTTTACTGGCCTTTGGCGCCTTTTCTCCAATGAGCGCATCGATTTCCCGCAAGTACGGCCTGGAACGCACCCTTTTTGGTGCCCTGGTCGTGATTTCAGCGGGGATTCTGCTTCGCTCAACAGACAGCGTCTGGGCGCTTTATGGCGGAACAGTGTTAATTGGTATCGGGATTGCCCTGGGCAATGTCCTGCTGCCTGGCCTGATCAAGCGTGACTTTTCCGGCAACGTGGCTTCCGTGACGGGAGCATATTCCATCACCATGGGCGCCGCTGGCGCCATTGGCTCTGCCATTGTCATTCCTCTGACGCAGAGCTGGGGCTGGAACATCGCGTTAGCCATGTTGGTTATTGCACCGCTCCTTGCGTTGCTTTTATGGTTGCCGCAGTTTAAGAAAAAGCATCAACTGCCAGTAGCAGGTGAGAAAAAAGCAGCGACCGTTGCGGTCTGGCGCTCGTCTCTGGCGTGGCAGGTCACCTTGTTTATGGGCCTGAATGCGATGCCGTTTTATGTTGCGGTCGGCTGGCTGCCAGCCATTCTGACAGGCAGTGGGCTCTCCTCAGCTCAGGCTGGTGAGGTACATGGTATCCTTCAGCTTACCACCGCCATTCCCGGCTTGATTCTGGCAGCCACGCTGCGTCGTCTTAACGATCAGAAATTAGCCGCTGCTGGCGTCAGCCTGTTAACCGCAGTGTCCTTTATTGGCATCCTTTATTTGCCAAATCTGGCGATGCTGTGGGCTGCACTCCTCGGCTTCGGCTCGGGTGCCAGCATGATGCTGGGTCTGACCTTCATCGGGTTGCGCACTACAAACGCTGGTGATGCTGCCGCGCTGTCAGGTATGGCGCAGAGTATCGGTTATCTGATGGCGGCGATGGGACCGCTGTTGCTGGGTAAAGTACAGGAGTTGTCCGGAGGTTGGACGGTGCCATTACTGATGACCACAGCAATCTCAGTTGCAGGAGCCTGCACCGGAATGGCTGCCGGACGAGATGCGCACCTGGAACCTGTACAGCAGCCGGGCTGAATGGGTTTACACAACAGGGTACCAGCTGATCCTCTGCGGCGGATGCTTTGATCTTACCCACGTGAAGTGGACACGTCCCTAAGCGAGGGTCTGGTTTTCGAACTGTTCCGGGCTGAGGCCGCCGCAGGCACTGTGACGACGCCAGCGATTGTAATCACACTCTATATAATTAAACACCGTTGCCCGCATCATTTCACGGCTGGTAAAACGTTCTCCATGGATGCATTCCACCTTCAGCGAGTGGAAGAAGCTCTCCGCGCAGGCGTTATCATAGCAGTTCCCCCTGGCGCTCATGCTCCCGTGCAGATTATGCCGCTTCAGTAGCGCCTGATAGTCCGCTGAGCAGTATTGCCCGCCCCGATCCGTATGAACGATAACGTATTTTGGCCGCCTGCGCCGCCATAACGCCATCTGAAGCGCATCGCAGGCCAGGTTTGCCGTCATCCGCGATGACATCGACCAGCCGATAATGGCCCGCGACTAGAGGTCGATGACCACGGCCAGGTACAGCCAGCCTTCAGCCGTACGTAAGTATGTGATGTCTCCCGACCACTTCTGGTTCGGGCCGCTGGCGTTAAAATCCTGCTTCAGCAGGTTTTCTGAGACCGGCAGACCGTGTTCACGGTAGCTTACCGGACTGAACCGGCGTGAAGCTTTTGCCCGCAGACCCTGACGCCGCAGGCTGGAGGCTATCGTTTTCACGTTGTATGTCAGGCCCTGCGCACGCAGCTCTTCTGCCAGGCGGGGTGCTCCGTAGCGCTGTTTAGCCAGGCTGAAGGCGCTACAGACCAGGCTGTCGCAGTTCTGTCGGAAGCGCTGGCGTGCACTGATAACTGTGCAACGGCTCCGCCAGGCATACCAGCCGCTGCGGGCCACACGCAGCACCCGGCACATGCCTTTAATACTGAACTCAGCCTGATGGTTTTCGATGAAGACATACTTCATTTCAGGCGCTTCGCGAAGTATGTCGCGGCCTTTTGGAGAATGGCCAGCTCCTCGTCCTTTTCAGCCAGCTGGCGTTTGAGGCGAGCAATTTCAGCTGCCTGTTCACTCTCGCGCTCAGAGGACGTTGCCTGATTTTTCTGCTTGCTGCGCCAGTTGTAGAGCTGCGATTCGTACAGGCTGAGCTCGCGAGCTGCAGCGGCCACGCCGATATGTTCAGCAAGCTTGATGGCTTCCTGGCGGAACTCCGGCGTGTGTTGTTTACGGGGCTTTTTGGTCGCCGTTGGTTTTGCCATATGAGTCACCTCTGGTTAAGAGTTTACTCACTTAGTCTCGTGTCCACTATTGCTGGGTAAGATCACTTTCCATCGAGGTTCTGAAGCGTCTTAATGGTACCGGAGCCATCTGTACTATCCCGATGAGCGGACTTTTCGGTGAAAAGGCCGCTCAGGGCGATCGCGGTCAGTAATAATATAATAAGCAAGCCTTATGACTGACTTTTAGTGTGCAACGGGGAGCTGTGACAGACGTATCAACTGAATATTTCATCTATCCAGTCTGCAAATGCACGTACGGCGGGTGAAAGAAAACGCTGATGGGGATAAAGCAATGCGACAGGAACAGACGACGGCTGCCAGTCGGCCAGGACTTCAACCAGCGTTCCTTTCTGAAGGTGTTCTGCCACAACGTTCTCAGCAAGCTGCGCCAGCCCGAATCCTTCGAGGCACATTTTTATATAGAGTCCCGTCTCGTTGACGGCTGCCTGCCCCCTGACGGGTACGGACAGCGTTTCTGTTCCCTTTACAAAACGCAATTCGTCTGTACGCCGGCTTTGTCCGGAAAAATAATGAATAGCCCGGTGATGAGATAAATCTTCAGGTGACTGCGGAATACCGTACTCCCTGAGATAATCGGGAGAGGCGCAGGTGATCCAGCGAAATTCTCCGAGCGAACGGGCTACAAGCGTGGAGTTAAGTAACTCTCCGGTTCTGATCACGCAGTCCACGCCCTCCTGAACCAGGTCAACCTGCCGGTCGCTGACGCCGATCATCAGGTAAATATCAGGATAACGGCTGTAGAACTCTTTCAGGTTTGGCATCACGAGGAAGTGCGCTATACCGCCGGGCATATCAACGCGTAAACGGCCACGGGGGCGCCTGTTCGAATCGGCCAGACTGGCTTCCGTATGCTCAATTAAGGCCAGAATTTCCCGGCACTGCGCCAGATACTGCATACCTTCCGGAGTAAGGCTGACCCGTCTTGTGGTCCGGTTCAGCAGACGCACCTGCAGATATTTCTCCAGGTTTTTGATGGTGCTGGTAACAGTAGAAGAAGGCAGGGACAGTGTTTCCGCTGCCCGGACAAAGCTTCCGGCCTCAGCCACCCTTATAAAAACCTGCATAGCCTGAATTCGATCCACCTGATTGCGCTCCTGAATAGCATGTGACGGTGATAACCATCATTATTCGCAAATTCTGAATGATGAAAACACGTTAGTCATCTTTTTCAGCTTAAATAGGAGGCGTATTGTTTTCCTTCTGAACCTGAAAGAGACAATTCAAATGACCGATTACAGCAGAAATATTGTTAACAATCAGACGGCAAATGCGCCGGTAACGCTGATCCGCGGTGCAACCATACTGAGTATGGATGAGAATGTTGGTAACTATGAACGTGGCGATATTCTTGTCACAGGGTCAACCATCACCGCCATCGGTAAGGACCTGAACGCCGAGGGTGCTCACGTCATTGATGCCACAAATATGATTGCTATGCCGGGGATGGTCGATTCTCATCGTCACGCCTGGGAAGGCCAGCTGCGCCGCATCAACCCCAACGCCACCTGTCTGGACGACTATAGCAATGCCACGCACTTCTCGTTTGCGAAATACTATCGGCCCGCAGATATCTATGTCGGTAATCTCCTGACGGCGCTGGGCGCGATTGATGCGGGTATCACTACCATGATTGATAACTCGCACAACAGCCGTACCGCAGCACATGCAGACGCCGCCGTTGAAGCCCTGCTTGATGCCGGAATTCGCGCTATTCATGCTTCCGGCGCGCCGGTAGCAGGCGAATGGGATAAAGCGCACTGGCCGGGTAACTGGCAGCGTCTGCAGGAAAAATATTTCAAAGACAATCCTGAGGGACTGGTTTCTCTGGGCGTCATGGCCCAGCTGGAGCCGGAATTGTGGGCCGAGGCCCGCCGGCTCGGGCTGCCAATCGTGACCGAATTCTTTGGCGCTGAAATGGCTTCAGAGCTTAAATCACTGCATCAGCAGGGCCTGCTGGGCCCGGACAATATCTTCAACCACTGCACAGCACTGCCTGATGAGGGCTGGGAAATCCTGCGTGAAGCCGGCGTACGGGTGAACGTCTGTCCGCGCTCAGATTCGCACTATGGCATTGAAAGCGGGATGTTTGCCATTGAGGCCGCGCAGCGCCATGGCATCAATCCTGGCCTGAGCGTGGATAACGAAACGTCTTACAGCACAGATATGTTTATGGAAATGCGCGTGGCGTTCTATCTGCAGCGAGTAATGGGTATGCATAAGCAGCACTGCTGTGATTCAGGGCATTCTCTGACAACGCTCCCGGCAGCGCAGCTGCTGAAGTCGGCAACCGTCGATGGTGCGACCTGTGCTGGACTACAGGATAAAGTGGGTAGCCTGACGCCAGGCAAACAGGCCGACCTGATCCTGATTAACGCTGCTGATCTCAATCTCTATCCGAACGGGAATGCCTTCGGGACGGTGGTGCATGCAACTGAACGCAGCAACATCGATACCGTCATGATTGGCGGGCGCATCGTCAAGCAGAACGGCAAAGTTCTGGGCGTGGACAGCGAGCGTCTTCGTGCTGCCATCGATGAATCACGCGAACACCTTTTCGCCGCCGCCGGGTATGAGCCGGACATCTTTGCGGAGAAATTCCTGCCGCTGGTACAGGCAAGCTGACAGGGAATAACAGCATGAGCGCGATTTATTACGTAATAGCTTTTGCAGCGGGTCTTGGTATTACTTTGCAGACGACCCTGAACAGTCAGCTCGCAAAAGGACTCGGGGGCGATCCGGTCACCGCCGCGTTCTTTTCCTTTACGGCCGGGGCGTTGAGCCTCGGGATTTACTCGCTGCTACGTGGAGGGTTATTTAGCTCTCTCGCTGCTATTCCTTCGCAGCCAGCATGGAGTCTGGCGGGCGGCCTGATCGGTGCCTGTGCGTTGTTCAGCTACGTGGTGCTGGCACCGAAAATCGGTTTTTCAGCCCTGCTCGGGCTGGCAATCGTTGGGCAGTTACTCTCGTCGCAGATGATTGACCATTTCGGTCTGCTGGGTGCTGTACGGCGACCGGTTTCGCTGCTCAAACTGGGGGGCATGCTGGTCATGCTGGCAGGACTCGCCATCATGCTTTTTGGTGACAAACTTTCAGCGCGTTTTTTGCCCTGACAGGGTGGGAATAGCTTGTTACTGCCGTCTGCCATAGTGCAGATGGCCTTACGCTTTTGGTCAGGCGCGATGCGAAACTTTTATATGCGGGAGAAATAACATGTTTTCAGTGGCTGCTGATGCCAGAAATTTGCTGGGAGAGTGCCCAATCTGGTGCGAGAGGACACGCAGGATTTACTGGACTGACATTGAAGGCAGCGAGCTGCTTGCCCTTGAAGAAGACACCAGTGTTGTGATGCGCTGGTCCCTGCCTGAGCGCCTCGGATCGTTTGCACTTACTGAACATTCTGACGTTTTACTGATGGGACTGGCGTCCCGATTCGCCTTCTGCGATCTGAATACGGGTATCTTTACGCCGGTTGTGGCGTCACCGGGAGGACCGGGAACACGGACAGGGGATGGTCGGTGCGACCGCGAGGGTAATTTCGTCTTCGGGACCATGGATGACGGATACCCCGCGAAAGTCATAGGAAGATTTCACAGGCTAAATGCAGCGACACTCAGCATTGAGACGCTACCCCTGCCTGAGGTGGCCATCCCGAACAGCATCTGTTTCAGTCCGGACGGCAGCACGATGTATTACTGTGACTCGATGCAGGGCCGTATAATGTGCTGTGATTACCCCTCTATGAATAACCAGCGCGTGTTCACTGCAACAGAAGGAAAGGGGGCGCCTGACGGCTCCTGCGTGGACGCAATGGGCTATGTCTGGAATGCCGAATGGGGAGGAAGCCGTGTTGTACGTTATCGTCCGGACGGAACGACGGAGAGTATCCTGCCCTCTCCAGGAGTTCAGAGCACTTGCCCGACACTCGCGGGAGAAGCATTCACAACGCTGTATTGTACCAGTGCCAGCGTGGGTCTTTCTGTGCCGTCAAGGCATGATGGAGCGTTGCTAAGAGCGGAATCAGCCGTATTCCCCGGTTTACCGGAGAGCCGGTTTTCAGCTCACACAGCGTAACCGCTTTGCTATCAGTGCCAACAGGGGGAACAGAGTCTTTCTCTTCACCATATTCGGGTAGGTAGGAAAAAGACTCTGGTATTTATTACAGCAGCTTAAATACGTTTATAATGAGCTGCCCGGGGTCAGGTTTGCATTTATCCAGGCTGCCACGTCGGTAACCGGAATGTTATGGCGTTCATTGAATGTCTGCTTTTTATCCCATGCAACTCCCCGCCCCTGTGCAAAAACGGCACGATACTTAGACATCATGTCTTGCGGGTTGAGCGCGAGTTTATCCATCAGATATTGTTCGCTCCATTCCGTGCAGCTGAAAGGACGGCCAAGCGCTGATTGCAGCTTATCTGCTACCTCTGCGTAGGTCAGTGTATCACCGGCGATATACACAATTTCATTCCGGATGCGAGGAGTTTTAAATACGATCGCTGCCGTCAGCATCCCGATATCATCGGGAGTTGTCAGTGTCATGGTGTTGTCAATACTGCCGAGTGCGTGAACAGTATCGTTCTGCAGATCGACCACACCGAAGTCTGGTTCGAACAAATAGCTCATAAAGATGCCGGTCGAAATGATGACCCACTCAGTTTCATGCTGGCTGCGTAGTAAGTCACGCACGTCAATCTGCGCGTCGAAGATGTCTTGTGGACTGCCGCGTCCGATGGCATCAAAATCGGCACCAAACTGCCATGGGAAATAGCGTGGAATCCGCGCCTGCAGGGCCGCCTGCGCCAGTTTCATCGGTGTATTTATGCCGGCCGCGTACCCCGTGCAGCCAACGACTGTGTCAAATTGCGCAAAGAGGCTGGCCAAATCGTCGACAGAACTCATGACGAGATCGCCCGTGACTATATTGATACCGAGGTTTCTGATTTCCGTGATAACGAATTGTTTTCCAGGTTCATCTGACGTTACGGTGCTTTCGCGCAGCAACACGCTGATTTTCGTTCCCTCCACATCTTTTGCCCGAAGGGCAAGATTTCGCAGAACGGGGAGGCCCAGCTCACCGGCACCGAGCACGAGGATATTTTCAGACGTAGTGTTAAGAGCAGTTTTGTTCATAATCTGGCCTTACAGGAATTGTTGAGCCACTCTAGCAATTCATAACAGGCTAAAAAAGAAGGTACATGCATGATACTGGGAGCTAGTGAGATGGTTCGGGAAGAGATTCTTCAGTATTCGCAGGCTGTATGTAAGGGTCTGAGAGACGATGATGATGGTTTGCGGCGGGAAGTGCTGACTCATGCAGGAAGTCGCTGGTCGCTGGGTATCGTCAACACGCTTGGCGTTTATGGCAGACTGCGTCATGCCGAGATTGGCAGGCGTATGCATGGAGTGACTCAGCGTATGCTGACGCGCACATTACGGCAGCTTGAGCGTGACGGACTGGTTATCCGCCATGATTTCGGTGAGGTTCCTCCGAAAGTCGAGTACGAGCTTTCTGATACGGGGATGGAGCTGCTTGTTCGTATGATTCCGCTATGGACCTGGATTGTCGAGAATGCGGATCGTTTCAGGGAAGACAGGCTTAAATACGACAAACAGAGCAGCATCCCAAGTTCTTAACAAGTTTTCAGGGTAAATGGTAACTTTACTTTGTTCAAGATCTGCTTCTGGCACAAAGCTGTCTGTTAGGTTAGGTTATGGCCTTGAGCCATAAAAATGTTAGCTCAAATCTTCGCTAACATTTTTAGAGGCATTTTACCCGAATTCAATTGTCAATGTGTATTCCTGCATCGCCAGAACGAGCCATGGTGCTACGTGCTGCCGCAATACGCCTGCGAGCAATTTCCACATAATCCGCTTCGCGCTCAATACCGATGAAACAGAAACCTTCCATCGCCGCAGCTTTACCGGTACTTCCACTCCCCATAAAGGGATCAAGTACAGTGCCGCCTGGGGGAGTAACCAGGCGGCAAAGGTAACGCATCAGCTCGGTGGGCTTTACACATGGATGATTGTTACCCTCACCACGGTCTTTTTTGCTGGATTTTGCACAATAAAAGAACCAACTGGCGCTGCTAATTTCTACCTGCTGAGGGTTATCCCGGAACCAGGCAAGTACTGCATCACTGCCATCATGGATAAGATTGGCAGGCCATCGGCCATCAGGGTTTCCTTGCCTGGCGATATCCCCAGCACCTTTATTTCTGCCTTGCCACATGTGGTTAGGATCGGAACCTCCCGGGCCATTTGGATAATCATAGGGTGATTCTCCTTCTGCCAGAGGGATCCTGCATTCACTGATGTTCAGAACGCCGGTACCATGCGCGCATAGATTCGATTCTATAGACCAGTTGAATGACTTACGGGCAAGGGTAATCGGCTCCAGTGCCGGTTTTAACGCATGGTGAGATTTAGGAAAGCCCGAACCGTATACCCAGCCCAACATTCCGTCACGTCCAAATGTCGCGTCCAGTAATTTGAGCTGATCCGGCGACAAACTTTCAATGAGGGCCTGAGCAATGTTGCTGGTTTCGTAGAGAAATACGATCATGTCACGTATTTCAAAGCCCGCATCCTCAATACGCGCTGCCATCCGGTGTTGAGTTCGGGATCCCGAGAAGGACAGTAGATGACCACCGGGCTTGAGTACGCGCAGACATTCTTCCCAGATGGCTTGTGAGGGAACATCTTAGTCCCATGTCTTACCCATGAATTTAATACCATAAGGCGGGTCGGTCACGATGCTGTCCACAGAGTTGCCCGGCATATTGCGCAGTACGTCAAGGCAGTCGCCATGAGTCAGAATATCATGCATGGCGTTCCCTCCCTTCATCATCACCGACAGATGGGGAGGGGGGCCCTTGTTTATCCTTGACACTATTTTCCAGTTCATCGAGGGCGCGGAAGATAAACATTTCTCGGTTCTTCACATCAAATGGAACAGGAACGCTCTTTCTCATCACCGTCCTGATGCTGCCAAACAGCCTGACCAGCGACTCCTTAGTTTTATCATCCGGCATAACATATATCACGTAATGCCAGCGTCCGGCGTCGCTGGCGGTCAGATGACTGTTAATGATGCTGATGTAACGGGCGCGGGTTTTCATCGTTCGCTCTGTTTCCACTGCAACGATGGCACCGCTGCTTAAGGTAATAATGCCGTCCGGTCGGTGCCGGACGCCTGGGTATCGCGACATAAATTCTCCCCGGTCGCCGTTAAGCCAGCCTGTGCCACCTTTTTCCTCAAGGGCGATCCTTACCCGCTGGTTTAACAGTCGATGTTCCAGCGTCGAGTTTTTGAGTTTGCCCGGCTCAAAATAGGCGGGGAAAACCCTGTCATTAGCGCTAACCACCATTGCCAGTCCCTGCATGGTGATCCCCCACAATGATTTTTTCCCGGTCAATACTGGATACTCATGTTTATTCAGGAGACCCATTGAAACCGCTTTATTCAGCAGGTTATACATCGCATGGTTATGTTTCCCTTTATAGCCAACAACTCTTTTTAAGGTCTGGAAATCAGAGAACGTTTCCTCCTTGAGAAAATACAGCAATGCCCGCATTCTCCGTTTAGCGGCTTCATTTCTTTCAGCAACGTTATGAATAAGCATTGATAGCCTCACAGGTTAATGGAGGGTTTATGAATCTGATTTTCTTTTTCGGTATGCGGCGGGTTTTTATGTTCAAATGAAAACAGGTCGATATATTGCTTATTAGCTGGAATGTGGAATAGCTTGGTTGCCTTCGCCAGATCGTTCTGGGTAAAAACAAAACCAACAAATTTGGGGAGGTTAAGCAACATGTTGCTGTCTATATAATATCGTTCAGCCTGGCGGATCATCCTGTCCGTTTCCATCTTCTCCGTCAGGGATATATCTGTTTTAACTTTTCTCATTTCATCGTCAACCAGAATAGAGCCTGTCATCCTTGCCACCCAGTCGGCGGTGTCCGGATCGCGAAGGCGATAAACAAGCATAAACTTGCAGTTCTCAATCACCGAACCGGCAACGGCATCACCCTCCAGATCTGCCGGACAGTCATATAGATCTTTTACCGACTGGTGAGCCATGATGATATGTACACCTTTGTCCCGCGCTGCGCCAAGTCCCTCAAGTGCAGGGCGGGACAGGTGATACTTGAGTTCATCAAGGAAAATAGCGACAGGACGAGGTTTGCCTTTTATCCGGTCACGCGTTTCGGCTATCTGAATCAGGCGGGTTAAAATCATTCGCTGAGCCGATATGATTTTCTGATTACGCATCGAGCCGATGATGTAACAGCAACCGCCCTCATCAAATATTTTCTTTAGTGAAAATCCCTTATTGGCATTAATGGAATTCACTAAAGCGATTTCTTCAAGCTCGCCATAAAAAGCAGGCACATCTTCACTGAGGGATTTCACAAAGTCAGTGTTAAATAAGTCGCGTAACGTCATTCCCTTTTCATAAATAGCTGCCGCATTTCTGGCTGCGCGACGGTCGGCGATACGGTAAAAGTCAGCACCTTCGCCTTTTTTACCCAGGCTGAAACCGGCGTTAAACAGCTCCTCCAGTTGTTCATGAGAAATATCAGCCAGTAAATCAAGCTGAAAATTAAGATCATTCAGGTTAATAAGAACAAATTGTTTTCCCGCTTTCTGACAGGTTTCCCGCAAAACATGTGGTGCCCACTCATCATTTTTAGGATCTTCGACAAATACGCCTTCACCTGAAAGTATTGCCTGATAAAGCAGTACACAGGCACTGACTCCTTTACCAGAGCCAGTGGTGCCGATAAGGTCTGCGTGCTGAGTTTGAAATTCTTCGGGGGTGATATATTGCGGCTGATCATCTTTGTCCAGCCCGATAAAGATACCGTTATTCAGGTCAATATAATCCAGCGGATTATACGCAATGCTGTTAGGCAACATGTCCCTGACTTCACGAACATCCGTTCTGACATTTCTTTCCAGTTTACTTTTTTTAATCATCCGGTGTTTCAGACTGTCGACTTCTCCGGCCAGCAGCCTTCGGGCAGTAATATGAAAAGCCAGACCGGCAAGCGTAAATCCGACAGTCAGTATCCAGAGTGATAATCTGAGCAGGATGTCATTATCGAGCGCTTTAAAGAAAAAACTCAGCCCCTGAATGGTCAGCGGTGACAGAGTACCGAATATGAAAAAGAAGGTGGATACACCCACTACTGATTTTAACCAGAAGGGGGCATTTTTTCTTTCTTCTATTGGCAGGTGAAATATAAATGGCAGCGTCAGCCCGGCAAATATGGACAATATTACCGGGTTGTGTTGCAGCCACAGCAGAAAAACAGAAAAGGCATCCGAAAAGGCATTCAGCCTTTGCATCAGATGAGTTTCCATTGCAGTGATCTCCGGTCTGATTTCGGTGTGGCGGGCGCATCATATGGGCGTCACCGATGGACGTAAAACCCCACGCCCATACGCGACGCTCATCGATGACGCCCATAAAAGGATGAAAAGCACTGAACGCCTCCGGCGCTCATGCCCGTTATCCGCGCCTTCAGATACCAGCCGACCCGTGGTCGTCAGTCCCCTGAAACGCCCGCATGACGGGCAACAGCGTGTTTCCTTTGTCCTGGCTGTACGCCCTGACAGCCGAAAACATGGGGGCAATGTCTTCGCTGAACGCTGCGTCAAATCCCCCAAGGTCAAGGGCGGCACACCGTCGCACGCTACGCGCGACCACCCCCTTTAAGACGGTCGCTTTCGCCTTTTTCTTCCCTTTGCTTGTTCCTCGCAGCGGGAATAAAAGGGAAGCTGACCTTTAAAGAGGGTGGTCGCGCCACGCTACCGGCTTTGGGCCGGAGACTTAGCCGCGACGGTGTGCGGGGCTGTGCCCCCCGGGTAAACCGCTGTCGTGGGCGACAGCTTTTCGCTCGCCGGGGCGGCGAAATTTATCCGGCTCCCCCCGGCCTGCAAAATCCGCGTGGGCGCGGCTGTTTGCAGGTGAGGCGCGGTGCCTGAATTATTTTCGCTCCTTAACCCGCGAAAATATTTCTGTCCGCTGCCTCATTTTTACGGCCCCTGTTTCTTCGCTCCTTAATCCGCGAAAAACAGAAGCCGTAAAAACCTGAAAACCGTCACGCCCTTGCGCCCGGTCCGCCAGTATTAACCACGAACGCGGCCATATTTACTGATAATCTGGCTGATAGCTGCCGGGTTTGCTGAATCACATTCAAGTAAAAACGATTTTCTGGCATCAGCCGTATGGTCAGGAAGAAAGCCGTGTTTATTCTTTTTCACGATATTAAAGAATGCCCGTTCAGCGGAGTGACATTCACTGCCGCCGCTGTTTCCCGTTGTTTTACCGTACATGCATAAAACCACTTCGCATGCATCAGCGGCCATTGCGGATGTTGAACATGACGCCATAACGCCGAGAAATAATAAGGAGAGTATGACTTTCTTCATTTCAGTGACCAGTATGATTAATGAAAGGTTGCGTATTTAGGGTAATGTTATTTACCAGAGTTATTTTCTGAATGTCTCTTTCATGCCATTTAAATGAACTGGCTTAAAATAAATATCATGCATCCGGCGAATATCGCCGTGTATATCAATGCTGACGATGACATCAATGCTTTTTAGTACCTTGCGTAACAGCACATCAAAAGGAATATTCCGGCAGTCGGGGTTTTCATAGCAGCGGTCAATGATCCCTTCAATACATTCTTCCGGGCTGCCCGCATGCAGGGAGGTGATTAATCCCTCATGCCCGGAACCAATAATTTTCAGCGCGTCCCATGCCTCTCGCCCGCGAATTTCCGCCAGCAATATCCGGTCAGGGTTCATGCGATAATTAGCACGGATCAGTCTGCCGGGCGTGACAATGGCGTTGTCCCCGGCATCCGCCGGGTAAAAAAGATGAACATAATTGGCGTGGTGATGAAAACGGATTTCAGGATTATCCTCAATCGTTATCAACCGGAGATGCAGCGGAATATAATGCAGCAGCGTTTTCATATAGGTGGTTTTGCCGGAGCCGGTTTCACCCACAATAAAAATCGTTTTGCCGTATTCCACCGCCTTTTCCATAAAACGGGGGATGTTCCCGCTTTGATATAACTGAACCAGTGCATCATCCTGGCTTTCCGTTTTCTCCTGACCAGCCACACGCTGATAAAATCCTGCATCAATCCATGACTGATGTGTTTTCTGCTCAAACGAAGGCTTGCGCAGCGTAATGGATACCGTATTACGCTCACAGGCCGGGGGAATAATCGTCTGAATACGTTCGCCGGATTCGAGAGTGGCCGACAGTATCGGTGACGTATCGTCAATATTATCGTCCTGCCAGGACGCCAGCGCTCTGGCAAAAGCATGACACTGACGCAGCGTGACCGGGGATTCATGCCGCTGCCATGCCCCCTTTATTTTGGTGTGCAGTTCCCCCGGTCGGTTAATCGCGATTTCGGTCAGCCCTTCGACTGGCAGATAATCACCGAACAGCTGATTTTTCATAAAATCCAGTGACAGGTTTTCAGCGCTCATACCATTTCTTTTTCAGCCGTAGTTGATAAACAGAGGAAAAATCAATATCCGTACCGGTCATGATGCCGATCACATCGCCCTGGTTCAGGTACATCGTGGGCGGGATACTGATGCTGTTTTCCAGCGTCGTTTTCGCCATTTCCGCCGTGGCGGCACGGGTGTTTTCGGTATAGTCGGTATTGCGGTCTTTACCCGGCGCGGCCTCTGATGCCGCTGCCGCCACGTCCTGCACGGTACTCAGCATCAGGGCGTTGCCGAAACGCTCCCAGAAATGGCTGTCGATCCAGCCCGCGATCCCCGCCTCACCGAGCGGGCCGGTGGCCTGCGTATCGGTGAGCGGGATTTGCAGGCTGCCGGGCTCTGGCGTGCGCAGCTCCGTCCACAGCACAAACATCCGGCTGCGCCCATGTTGCAGTGCGCCGGTGCGGTAGACACCACGGGCGACCGTTCCTGCCGGGATCAGTTTCACATGGTTACTGGCGCTCCAGACATTTTCACCGATCAGGCAGGAGATATGACCGCCAACATCGGACACGAAGCGCCGCATCATCGAACACGGAATATAGTGATCCACCGGGATATAGAGATCGGGATCAAGGCCCAGCCGCCTGACACCGGTGACGCGGGCAACGCCCGGATTGTCGTTGTTATTGCTGCCTGCCGGTGCTGTCGTATCCGGGCAGCGCAGGCGTCCATCTTCGCCACTGACCAGTACCGACTGACAGGATGTGTACGCCGTGGAGGCAGACAGGCTGTCCGACGTTCCCGCGCTGTTGCGCGGTTCGCTACGGGACGTGTAGGCATTGCCGCCAGCCGTTGTGCTGCTGTTCAGCCCGTCTGCAAGCGCTGCAGCCTTGTTCAGGGCGGGCGGTTCCGCTGGCAGGGCTGGTCCGGTAGTGACGGTCTGACGGGCCGGGTCTGCGCTTTTCTGCCTCCCTGGCCCGAACAGGCCAAACGGGTTACTGTCCATGCCCAGATTCTTACGCTCCTGCTGCACCGCCCCGGAGGAGGGCGGCGGCGCGGTGTCAGATTCTTTCTCATCACCCCTTTTCAGGGCGCTGAGAAGACGATCGCCACCGGATGCCAGCGCGATGACCAGGACCAGACTCAGCAGGCTGACGATCAGCGTGCGGCGACCGGACGTCTTACGGAAACGGGTCACTTCCGGCTGGCCGGGCGGCGTTTTCTGCTCCGACTCCTGATATGCCATTGCCGCGCGGGCGCGTTCGCGGGCTTCTGCTTCACGTTCTGCGGTGGTTTTTTTCGGTTCGTCCGGGAAAAATTTGTCGGTCATTTTGCCTCCAGCGTAACGGAGGGTGAAACAGTGTCACTGTTGGTCAGCGGGATACGCCCGGATCCGTCGTTTTCGACCCCCACCACCGAGGTGCCGTAACGCAGAACCAGCTGCGTCGATGCCGGAACCACCACCACGGTGTAACTGCCCCGTTTAACCGTTCCGGGCGTGACCGCCTGCTCCTGGCCGTTAACCACCCGGAAAACGGAAGGCAGGGTCTTCGTGGGGGAAAAACCGATATACGCGAAACGACCGTCATCCCAGGTAAAGTCCGGGGCGATGAAGGCTGAGCCTGCTGCCACCCGTTTTGTATAGCGCCAGTTGCGCGGAGTGGTAGCCTTCCCGAATGCCGCCGCTATCCGCTTGCGGTCCAGTGTTTCCTGCTGTCGTTGCTGACGGGTGGCGCTGGCAGCGGCTGACTTTTTCCTCTGCTCATCGGGATAGCGGTAGCGGATAACAAATGCCTGAACGGGCGAGTCTTTATCCAGCACGTTCAGCTCCAGGCTGTAATCGCGCTTCGAGGTCACCACGAACAGATTGGTTTTCCAGTCTTTTGCCGTCGGCAGAAACACCTGGCTGACGGTGTTGCCGCTGGCATCCGTGACCGGCTGGGTAATCGGGTTCGGGCTGACGCCCACCCGGTTATCGCTTTTCGTCACGGTCCAGCCTCTGGGAAAACCCGCCTGCGCATCGATAACGGTTTCATCATCGTCAAACACCAGCATGGTGACGTAGCCGGGGCGGGTACTGACGACCGTGGCGTTCTGGCTGTTGTACGTGACGTTCTGCATCCGGCTGTCATACGCGCTGCCGCGCGGTGTCGCGGAGCTCCATGCCACACATGACACCAGTAAACCCGTGAGGAGCAGAATGTATTTCAGCATCATTCCCCCCTCAACTCTTTGTCGCGCTGGTAGCTGGTGACGATAAAGCCCAGCGGGTTCACTTCGCGCTGGCTGTCGGTCAGTTGCCGGTGCGGGACGTAGCGGTATGTGAGGCGGATATTCCAGACATCCGTTTTCACGGAATTATCAGCAATACGGCGGATAGTGCGCTTGATACGCAGGGTTGCCAGATTATCCGGCCCGGTGGCAGGCGCATGCACATTGGAAATAATGTCGATATCAACAACATATTCCGCCTTGTTAAAAATCACGTCCGGTGCCTGGTCACCGTTAAACCCGTCCAGATAGTCCCGGTTCACACTGTCGCTGTTAAATAACTGCACGTCGTCATAATCACGCTGGAGGGAGAAATAATTATATCCCTCGCGGAGTCTGACATAGTGTGCTGCCAGTGAATGCGCCAGTGCCTTTTCAGACGAAATATCCCGCTCCTTCACGCGGGTCATATATTCATAGCGCCCGGTCTGTTTATCCACTGACCATAATTCAGTGTCGGTGGTTTTCAGTGGCAGCAGAATAATAATGGCCGCAATCGGCATTGCGGCCAGAATCAGTCCGGCAGCGGCCACCCGCCAGGCGGTTTTTCGGGAACGCTCTTCCTTTTCCAGCAGGATGGATTCAAAAGAGCGGGAAACATTAACAATGTTCTGAATATCAGACATGGTGAGTGAGCTCCTGAATGATGGTGGGGGAATTTACCGGCTCGGGTTCGCCGGATACCGGCGGGAGGTTGCCCTGATGCCGTGCGCAGCCCGTGAGCGCGCACAGCATCAGAAGGAAGATGCTGAATTTCATGGAACCCCTTATCGTATGGATGCAGGAATGCCGCACCGGTGGCGCAGGCCATGGCTTGACGGGGAAAGGAAATTAAGGGTCGGGAAGATTAACGGTGACGCTGCCGGTTCAGGCGTTTCATGCTTTCGATGGCGGCGGCGCGTTTCTGCCAGGCGCTCACGGTTTTACCCGCGCCTGCGCCGGCGAGCCTGCCGGCCGCCGCGGCGGCGGCCATGCCGCCTTTCGCAGCCAGGCGGGCTCCGCCCTTTACCCCCGGCCCGGCGAGGTCGGCGGATTTGTTCGCCAGTCCGCTCAGGCCACTCATGGCGGCACCCTGCAGCACTGCCTGTACGGCGGCCCCGCTGAGTGCGCTGGCGAGCTTCGCGGAGAACCAGACCACCACACCCGCCGCAATCCCGGCCAGCAGGCACTGCGCCGCCAGTGTTACCATATTGGTTTCAGCGGATGTTTTTGTTGCAGCATCCAGTATCTTATGCAGGTAATTAATGGCGATACGGATGGATAAGGCAGAAAACATGATCGTTAACATTGCCGCGAAAATTGTTCTCAGCCAGTTATCGAACATCGGCTTAAGAAAACCGTACAGCAGGCAGAAAATAAAGAGCGGCGCGGTGGTCGTCATTAACAGGATGGTGATTTCGGCGAGCAGATTGACAAAGGTGGCTGCCATTAGCAGGACAATAGAGCCGCCCCATACCAGGACTTCGGCAAGGCCACCATTCAGTTTGACGTAAGTTGAGGTGTCCATATTAAATAACTTTTGCCCCAGCGCCTGTGCCTTTTCCCAGACGGTATCGAGCAGCGCCCAGACGTTATCATCGCCGCTGATACCGTCTTTGAGTCCCTGGATAGCCGCTACCGCCATATCCAGCCAGCCATCAAGATTTAACGCAAAGGTGGTGATCAGCAACATGCGGCCCACATCCCAGGCGACATCTTCAACCGGGGTCCGGAGTTTGCCAGCCAGCGTCTGATAACCGCGAAACAGTATAAACAGGGTAAAAGAGCTGACGATGATGACGCTGATCATCGTGCCGTAAGTGGAAGATTGACCTTCCAGTACGGCATTCAGTCCATCCATGATGTTTTTGTCCATACCAACAAAAATGCCACCGGACATGGTGCCTCACCTGATATATAAAGAAAGGATATAGAAAACAGGGAGGACTCCCTGTTTTGCTGGAGGAAAAATTACTGTGTCACTGCATTTCGTTTTTCAGCTTCCTGCTGAAATATCGCCTCGAATTTCTCCTTAACCCCGGGCTGGCCTTCCTGTGCAAACATAAGTGCTGCCCGGTGGGCAAATTCGCAGTTATCGCTTGCCTCACCATCCTTCAGGCATTGCGTATAAACCACATAAGTTTCGTCAGGATGCTGCTTATACCAGGCTTCGGATTTGGTTTCCTGGCAGCCGGACAGTAATATCACGCCTGAGAGTGTGTATAAGGTGAACAATGATCTGAGCACGGATAACCTCCTTATAAATTATTAAGGTCAGCAACAGGAGCCGTTAGCTGCTGCTGTTCAAAGGCTTTCTGTCTTTGCTGTTCCAGCAATGTCGTTCGCTGTTCAGCCTGTCTGACAGACATCTCCCACTGATTCGTCAGCGCATTTAACTGTACGCTTTTCGCCGCGATGGCGTTAGCCAGATCCTGAGACTCTTTCGAGTCCTGCGCATTCGATATACGGTCAGATAAGTCTGATATATCGCTGAGTGTGTTGTTTATCCTGTTTTCAACGTCAGTGGTATTCTCAATCGCCATTGCCTGATTGAGGATCATCTGTTTGCAACTGTCGGCCAGGGCCTGAGACTTTATTCCTTCCTGTTCCTCGCTGCATACGCTGAATGATTTGTATTTATTGTAAAGGTTTTGCAGTTCAGCAGAATATGAGCTGTTTTGCGTGGTCAGCAGATCATCCAGTGAAATACCGCTCTTACGGAGATTATCAATATCGGTTTTCAGGCTTCGGGCATCGCTGAGAAAACCCTGAATATCCCGCACGCCGGTTGCAGTAGCTAACTGTTTTTTATACGCATCAAGTTCACTTTTATAATGGGTAACTGTATCCTCCCATTGCTGTAATTTCTGCATCCACTGGTTACTGGATTCGGTATTCTGCACGGCGTCGAAAACCGGTATTCCGGCGCTGAACGCCTGCGTCGGGAAAAATAACGATAATGCCAGAAAGGTGTATCTGGTACGCATATCAATGACCTCCGTATGAATATCAGATTGCCCGCTCAAGGAAGGTTTCTTTCCATTCATCAGGTCGCATGCCGTCCTGATAAATGGCATCGAATATTTTCAGGTTGTCCTCACTGCCGCTGAGGAGCCGGGTGAGTTTACCCAGCCCGGACAGATCCATTTTTGCCATCGCCACAAACGGGCGGGTTTCCCCGGCCCGCAACGGTGTTTTCAGGATGACCATGTAATGCTCGCCCGGATCCAGATTCCTGACCGTGTCATAAACGCTGTCCGGCACTTTCATTTTTTCCACGTAATCCGCATGACTGGCCTTCGGGTTGGCGAGGAAAATCTGGGTGCCGCACTGTTCAATAATCGCCGGGGCGATGGGATGTCTGACGATTTCATCCGGTGACTGTGTTGCGGGGACGAATATGCCGTTCAGCTTGCGGATAACTTTCAGCATATTGAGCGAGAAACGGGAAAATTCGACATCGGACAGCCAGCGCCAGAACTCATCCATAAACATCACCAGGCGGCGACCGTCCAGCAGGCTGGTCACGCGATACAGCAGGTAAAAGGTCACGGGGCCGCGTATATCGTCATCATCCAGAAATTCGGTGCCGTCGATACCAAAGTTATCGACATCGCTGATGGTGAAAGTATCAGCCTCGTTATCAAACACCCAGCCGAACTCGCCCCCCTGCGCCCACTGTTTCAGGCGAATACGCAGCCCGTTGGTGCGGGCGTCTGTGGTCGGCGGCTCCGGCAGCACTTCCAGCAGCCGGGTGATCCCGAACCGGCGGTACTCCGGCGGATAGCCCAGCATGATGGTGTCAACGGCGGCACTGATCCGTTCCTCATCGCGTGGATCGAGCGGCTTACCGTTACGGCGGCACAGCATGCGCACCAGCCGTTTGATGAAACTGATGTTCCGGCGGGTTGGCTCCAGCGCAAACGGGTTGAATCCGGTGGGCTCGCCGGTACGGATGCGGAAATAACGCCCGCCCGCCTGGCGGATCGCCATCTCCGCCGCCCGGTCCTTATCGAAATACACCGTGGTCAGCCGTTTGAGGGTGGCAGAAGGCGCGAATGTCGCCGGGTTGCGGTACTTCTGCATCAGTTGTTGCACGACCGTCATCAGCAGGGTTTTGCCGGAGCCGGTTTTCCCGATAATTGCCGTATTCCCTGGCGTTTTCTCACCGGTGTCATCCCGCCCGGCCTGGCTGTCGTGAAGGTTCAGGTAATACCCGCCACCGCCGGGCGATGTGAGGATGGCGATGGCTTCCCCCCACGGATTGCCGCTGCGTTTGTGGGGATGGAAGTTATGCAGGCAGGCCATATCGGCAAAATTCTGGCTGCTGACGGCTACCAGTCGGGGACGCAGCGTATAGACGCCCGGCAGTTGCGCCAGATATGCGGCGGGCAGTGACAGGGTGGAGAGCGTCGTCATAATACCCAGATCGGCGAAGGGCTGGGCCAGAACGTTAGTGTCCTTCACCACCTGTCCGGCACTGTCTGAGGAGATCAGCAGGGAAAAGTGGAATTTACCGCACGACACATGCCCGGACTGGAGCAGGTCGCGCAGGACAATCAGCTCTTCGCGCTGGGAAGTCGCGTCGTCGTCCGTGGAGTTAAGTCGTTTTTCCGCCAGCCGGATATGATTCTGCGTCTCATCCCGTGCCATGCAGGTAAAGGACTGCGTCAGAACATACTCGCTTTCGGCGTACAGCAGCGCATCCAGCATACCAGTATGGGTTTCCGGGGAATAATCCTTAATCTCCAGGCTGCGGAAGAAGCGGGAACCGCTGACCGTCTGGCATTCACCGGTGTCGGTGGTGAAAAAGACGTCTGGCGTACTGAGCGTTTCATAAAATGGTGAGCGCGTTACGGCCACTTTCTGCCACTGGCCGGTAAGCAGACGATGGAAGAACGCCAGTTGTGAGGAATACACCCGCCCGTTTTCTTCATATATCCCCAGCGGCGTTGCCATATAGCGGGATAATGAAGATTCCAGTGCTTCGCGGTATTCCAGCATGATTTTGAGCGCGTCATCCAGTGCTGCCTGGCGTTTACCGTACGACTGCGCTTTCATGGTTTTCTTCTCAATCTGAGAGAACGGCGCGTAGCAGACGGTGAAAAACAGTCGGTGCCGCCAGAACGGTTTTTCTTTTACCGGCTGGTAATACCGCCGGGTCACGTCATCGGAAAAGGGAATACCCGAACAGGCTTCAAAAGCATCATGGTATTTTTCACGAAGCCGGTGAATATAGAATGTTACCGGCAGACCCTCATACGAACGAATAACGTTATTCAGGTGCGTAGCCATCAGGGTCAGGTGATGTTCGTCTTCACATTCAAAGACCGTGCCGCCCAGCTCCCAGGTGGCAACCAAATCACGGTGACGATTTCTGATGACGTAGAGGTGAATATGGGAGGAATACGGAATATATTTATCCAGCGTAATACGCTCGCTTAATTTCATTTTCTGAATAAACTCCGAGATATCAACGTTATCGTACTGGTTTGCCAGCAGGGCATTCGCGCCAAAATGGGTGTTGGTGAAAAGCCGTCCACGGGTTTTAAATGCCAGCCAGAGCAGACTGAAATAATGAATGTCCTTTCGGGTTTTATTTTTCATTTCCGCCCAGGCAGGAATGAGCAGAACCGCCAGGTAATAGCTGACATAGACCGCCAGCAGGACGATGGCCCCGCTGACGAGAACGAACGGCACCAGAGGAATACCCATAATGGCGGCAGGCCGCGTAAGCGCTTTATTCAGCGTAGCCATCGTTGTCTCCCTTATGACGCCCAGTAGGCACCGAAGCCGGATGCACCGACAATCAGGATCGCGCCGATGATGACGTTACGCATGTCGTGCAGGCTCTTGCCGTCGAACAGCACCTTGTAGCCCACCCACATGGTCGCCAGCGTGATGGTGACGGCGGCCAGTCCCAGCAGGCCGGTCGAGGTATTGCTCAGTGTTTCATTGGCCTTGTTAAAACCACTGTCCGCCGCCAGCACCGGGGAAGACAGCAGCACGGAAGCAACAGCGGAGTAACGGCGTTTACGCATGATCATTTCTCCTCATCAGGGATAACAGGGATAGCGCCGCGAATGACGGAACCGGGATAATGCAGGGAAGTCAGGATCGGCGCAGTGGCACCGGCAGGCTCGCCGCGCAGCACAACGGCGGGATAACGGACAGACGGCTGTGCGTTCCGGTCAGGGGCACGCAGCCGGTCTTTCCGCGTGGACGGGACGACATAGCCAATGCGCTGCACGTAGCTGGTCTGGTTAAAGGCGGATTCCGGCCGCTGGCCGGTTTCAAAGTTGCCGGAGTAGTAACAACTGAGCGCCCGTTTCAGTGTTCCGCCGCGCCGGTAACAGTCGGCGAGAATGCGCTCAAATACCGACAGATTGATGCAAGGGTTAAGCAGGTCGCTGGCCGTGACGCCGTAATGGCGGAAATTGATGCTGGTGATTTGCATAAGGCCGACCGAATAGCGTCGGCCCTGTGCAGCCAGCTGTCTGGTGAGGCGGATCGCCTCCGGCAGACTTGTGGGGAAATGTGAAATCACGCCCCGGCTGTCTGGCAGAATTTCAGCAATGGCGTAAGGGTGGAAACCGGATTCGACCCGTGCGACATCAAGCGACGTGGACGGGTGAATACTGGCGGCGCACTGCACCGCCAGTGCCAGAAAGGCAGTGGTGGAAAGCATGCTGGCCTCGTAACAGAGAGACCGGCGGCTTATAGAAAAATACGCCGCCGGGGGAGAAGAAGAGAAAATGGATTAAGCGGCAGAGGCATCCTGTGAAATGTCACTTTCTTCTCTCGGTTCAAGTAGCACCAGTCTGCCGGAGACGGCAATACCGGGTATCAAAACGATATTCAGACCGGGCTTGCCGTTATGTGCGAAGGCCACGCCAACTTTTGTCCAGTACGTGTTTTTTTCGCCCTGAGCATCGGGCTGGCTTTCCTGGGTAACAAAGACGTGATAAACGGGTTTTCTCATGGAATTTCCTTTAATTAAAAACAGTAAATGAAATAAACCAGTCACATCCCGGTTCTGCATTCCGGTTTTAACGGGTCAGCGAGAACATTCAGCGGCACCCTGAATTGTGGTTACGTGACAGCCCGATCCATTTTGTTAAAGAGCAATACCCGGCCCGGACGAATTAACGTCCATCTGGGCAACCATGCTGTAATGGCAATTTCAGGATCGGATATTTAGCACAGGATATAAACGAAAAACTCAAAATAAAAAGAAGAGAGATTAATAAATGGAAAATTTAAGATGCTATGAGAAGGATAAAAGTATAAAAGTATAAAAGTATAAAAGTATAAAAGTATAAAAGTATAAAAGTATAAAAAAGAAAATAGAGACTCATTTAAATTTAATGAGAATGATAAGGACGTGCAGAGAAATAATATCTTCGCACGTCATTGTTGCCATGATTAACGTTTACGGCGCTCAAGTTTTTCCTGACATTCCGTACACGTGGTTACGCCCGGCAATGTCTGTCGTCGCTTTTCAGGAATGGGTTTACCGCATACACGACAGTGGAGTAATGACGGTTCTGACCCAGGTTTAAAACGATTCTGTTCAATCATCTCCTCCAGTCGCTGCTCATTAAATTCCTGATCGCGGTCGATCTCATCCGGCATGTGGCGTCCTCCTGTCAGCGGCAGCGTCCTGTTCGCACAGTGCGATACGTTTCCAGACCATGGTGAGTGATAGCCCTTCGACCTTACGCTTCAGGGCTTCCGTTACCTGCATCATGGCAATCAGTGCGTCAGGCGATTCGAGGTTGCCCACCCGGCACTTCTGCCATTGCCGCCAGATCTCGGCATCTGTCTCTTCATCCGGCTCAGGTGTACGTCCATATGGCACGCTGACACCCAGCAACCGTCGCTGAAGGCAGACATCATTAGACGTCAGGCCAAAGTAGTGGTTGAGCAACGCGATAGAACCGCCCAGCCGGATAGCCCGGTTAATCTGCTGCTGCTGTCGGTATTCCTGTCGGGCCTGCGCCAATAAATGATGCAGAACATCATGGCGGACACTGACCGAAACAAAGGGAGCCGCCGCCCGGCTGACAGCAAACAGTTCATCGAGTGATAACTGATTAAGAGCATTCATTTCTTCGAACGTGAATCCGAGGGACTCACAGTGACGAATATTGCCTTCTTTCAGAGCGTGCAATGCATCAGTTAAGATGGTGTAATTAATTAATGGAATCATTCTGTTATCTCCTCAAGCTATATGGAAAAGTTGAGCAAATAAACGGACATTTTTAACTGATCTAACGTCCGGCTAACTTAAGATTGATCCATTCATCAATTTCCGATTCGAGCCAGGCCACACTGGCCGGGCCAATTTTTATTGAACGTGGGAAAGAACCATTTTTCATATACAAGTAAATTTGAGAGCGTTTCAAACCGGTTTTTTCTTCGACCTGTTTTAAACGTAATAACTGATGTGATGTCATTGTATTCTCCTATTGTGGAATGACTGGTGCATGTCCAGAGAAAATAAAAGAACACAGCAGTAAGCTTAGGAAAAGCCGATAGCACCTTATTACTGATGGGAAGATCCTTAGTACGGTTTTGTAGTGAATAAATAATACGTTATTAGTTGTATAAGGATGTGGAGAAGGATAGTTGTGCTGCTGTGTAGTTTTCAGCGTTTCGCTGCTGCAATGGTGTCATGGCTTAGCGTGATAATGAGGACAATAAAAAGATGCGGTTAAATACATTCATTGTGAATTTCAGTCAGGGGGGCGTTACCACTCTGGTGGTAATGCGCTATGAAGCATCGCCATAGAAGTGTTCTGTGTGGTCGAAACATATATGCTCAACTACTTCCTTAACACAATGCTGAATTGATTGTGCTTCCCGATCATGTATAGACCGATCCAACAGATATAATACCGTCCTTTGATTCTTGTTATCGTTAAGGCGGCTGAGGCAATAAAGTCCTGGCTGGAGGTTCCATGCGGTAAAGATTCTGTAGTGTGATCCCCCGCACAGGAAGACGGATATGGCAGCTCTATGACTCACCTCTGGTTTCTTGGAAAACTTGATGTCGCTAATTATCGGTTAAGTGTGCGCTTGTTTTCCGTTCGGCAAAATAGTGTGCTGGTGTACTGCCCATGGTTTTTTTGAACATGGTGATAAACGCATTAACCGATTCATACCCCAGATTAGCTGCAACATTCTGAACCGAAACGCCGCTGGCCAGTTCCCGGAGAGCAATTATCAGTTGCAGTTGCTGACGCCAGCGTCCGAACGTCAACCCGGTTTCGCGCAGCATTAAACGCGCGAGAGAACGCTCGCTAAGCGCCAGTCTTTTTGCCCATGTTTTGAATGTGCTTCGGTCATCAGGTTGACTGACCAGAGCATCGGCCATGGCGCGGATTTTAGGATGCGACGACACAGGGAGGCTCAGTTTCTGCTGAGGCATGGTGGCTAATTCATCAAGTGTTACTCTGGTCAGTCTGGCTAGATGGCTTTCTGGTGGGTATCCGACGCCCTCGTGGGTTAAACGGGCAATGAGTTCTTTGATCAGACCAGAAATGGCCAGAGTGCAGCATCGCTCCGGCAGCTCGGCGGCTCCAGGCTCGATAAAAAGATAGTTGAGATGCGCATTCCAAGTAGCTTTTGCGCTGTGCGGCACTCCCCCAGGGATCCAGACGGCACAATCAGGCGGCACGATCCAGATATCATTTTCGGCGCGACAAATGACCGCTCCATAGAGGGCAATAATCAATTGCCCTTTGCGGTGCGTATGCACAGGCACTTCGGCCGCGTAATCGACAAAATCCAAATGACGCGCGACTGCGGGGCAGGAGGTGGTATCCGGATCGAACAGCGTATTGGCGAGTGGGGGCAACATAGATTGGCAACATTTAGGTATTTTTTGACAGAATAGAGTATTTAAGTGGATATGCAAGCCGGTAATAATTTCCGGCATGAAAAAATTAACGCGAGTTACTTTCATTTTTTTACACACGATATGCCATCGTCTTCGCGGTATGGCTTCTCCTTCACTACTGAATGATGCGAACGCTCTGCTCTATTCGGCGAAGAGTTTTACCGCTGCGATGCTCGCATACTATATTGCATTATCAATTGGCCTAGAGCGGCCTTCCTGGGCAATTATCACCGTATATATTGTTTCCCAAACCTCCGTCGGAGCATCGCTAAGCAGAAGTTTGTATCGTCTGGTGGGAACGGTAATTGGCGCTGGCATGACGGTATTAATTGTACCCACGTTCGTGAATTCACCCGTATTTTGCAGCGTGATACTGGCAGGCTGGATTACATTCTGCCTCTATCTGTCCTTGCTGGAACGTACGCCCCGGGCCTATGGTTTTGTCCTTGCTGGTTACACTGCGAGTCTGATTGGCTTCCCTGCTGTATCCGATCCTGGCGCGATTTTTGACATCGCTATCACTCGGGTACAGGAAATCATGATCGGTATCTTCTGCGCGGCACTTATTCATCGCTATGTATTGCCCGCGCGCATCTCAGGTCAGTTCAACAGTAAATTATCGCAGACGCTGCTCGCGGCGCGACAGCGTATCGCAGAGACTTTAACAGGCAAACCCGATCCTGTTTCCTCGCCGCTGCATATGGCACTGGCATTGCAGTTCCTGCAGGGCATCAGCCATCATATCCCTTATGATTTTGCGTTCTCTGTACCGGTCCGGCAAGCGAGAAAAAGGCTTCATGACAGGCTTGCGCGATTAGTCATTGTTAACTGTGAGTTACGTGACCGTTTAGCGCTGATAGCGAAGATACCTTTCGATGTGCAAATTTTAATGGATGATGTTGAGGTCTGGCTGGCCTGCAAAGATGAAGGAAAATTTAAAAGCGAGGGGGAAGCGCTCAAAAAACGCAGTGAAAAATTACTGCAGCGCTATGTCGTACATGAGTTGACGTTTGTAGAAGCACTGCATGTAAGTTTTATGCGCTACCTGACAGAGGCCATTGTCCTCGTGCAGCAGTGCTATCGTCTTTCGGATGCCATTCATCACGCGAATCAGATGCCTGCGCACTCAGAAATGAATGACGTGAAAGGGTATGTATTCCACCGCGATCCTCTTACTGCTGCCCGCACCGCATTGGGCGCTTTCACCATCATTTTGAGCGGCTGCATGGTGTGGATTTTCTCGGCATGGCCTGATGGCGGTACGGCAGTATCTATCCTTGGCGTTTGTTGCACACTGTTTGGCAGCTTCGATACGCCTGCCCCGCATATTGTGAAATACATCATTGGTTCCCTCTGGGGAGTTGTGATAAGCCTGATCTACAGCTTCGTTCTCCTACCGCAAGTCAGTGATTTTATCGTGCTGGTAGTGGTTCTAGCTCCGGTATATCTGCTTGCCGGATCGCTCCAGGCACGGCCGCCCACTACTTTTATGGCGATGGGGATCACACTGACGCTGCCTATTTTGTGCGAGCTGGGTGCTCATTACAGCGGGGATTTTGCCGTGGCGGTGAATACCTCTATCGCATTATTTTCTGCAACTGGCTTTGCGGTATTCAGCATGGGCTTTCTGCAGACTGTGCAGGCAGATGCGGCAATAAAACGCCTGCTTAAATTATGCCAGCGCGATATTAACCGCAGCGTGAAAGGTGTGTTGAATACTGATGAAACTCTCTGGATCAACCTGATGATCGATCGGGCTGCGTTGATACTGCCGCGTTTGCCGCGCAGCGGACAGTCATCAGAACAGGCATTGAATCATCTTTTGCACACCCTGCGTATAGGCCTGTGTGTAATGCGATTACGCCGATGGGATGCGCATGCAGACAAAGAAATAAAAGAGGTTCTCACTTGTCTTACACACTCGACGGATATTAACACCTTACTTGAACGGATTGTCAGCCTGACTGAGCGTAGCCTGTCCGTAGCAGATGAACTATCGCGGCATCATGTTAATCAACTGGTTGATCTGTACTGCGCATTAAGCACTCAGGAAATGGAGCATGCCGATGATCAATGATTTCAATATTGAGGGCGTTTTTGTACCCGGTCTACTGTTAATTTCCCTCGTCGCGCTCACCTGTACGCTATTACTCGTGCAGCTTTTCTCGCTAAGCAAGGGTTACCGTCGCTTGCCGTTTCGCCCGATGATCGATTTTTCCATCTTTATTATTACTTTTTACCTGTTGTTGCAGGGACTGACCGAACTGGGGTTTTTAAAATGAAATCGTTACTTTCTCTACTGGGCCGCTATTTGCTGACGCTCAGCGCTGTGGCGGTTGCTACGCTTTTGGCTTTTATTCTCTGGAAACATTATGTGCAAACTCCCTGGACCCGCGATGGTCGGGTTCGTGCGGATGTGGTCCAGATTGCGCCGGATGTCTCTGGACCGGTTCTGAATGTGGCCGTCCGCGATAATCAGTGGGTTAATCGGGGCGATGTGCTCTATTCCATTGACCCGCACTGGTTGAGGTTGGCAGTGGTCAGCGCCCAGGCTGATGTTGAGGCGAAACGTCATGAAATGCTGATGCGCCAGGATGCGGCGAGGCGACGCTCTCAGATTAAAGGGGTGATTTCCAGCGAGGATTTACAACAAACAGCCAGCGCAGCAAGCGTCGCTGCGGCTAATTACCACGGTGCACTGGCTGCGCTGGACCTTGCAGAGCTTAACTTATCGCATGCTATTGTTCGCTCTCCGGTTACGGGCTATGTCACACATTTGCGGCTTCGCCCTGGTGACTATGCCACAGCGGGAGAAACTAAACTTTCCATCATTGATGCCAATAGTTTTTGGGTGGTTGGCTATTTTGAAGAGACTAAGTTGCAACATATCCGCACGGGAAATACTGCACACATTACGCTGATGGGATTTAAGCCGGTGATCACGGGGCATGTTGAGAGTATCGGGCGCGGAATAGATGATAACAATGACGAGACCGGGGGGCTTGGCCTGCCTAATGTCGAGCCAACCTTTAGCTGGGTGCGGCTCGCGCAGCGTATCCCGGTTCGGATTCATATTGACAGATTGCCGGAGGGAGTTGAATTGGTGGCTGGACTGTCTGCGAGTATATCCATCACACCATAATAAAAAGTATGGTTTCTATTGAGGATTTATGCAGAACTTAGGGATTGTCAGCTCTTGAACTATATGCCTGATGAAAATGTATTTCTAGTAGAGTAATTCTAAGGTTTCGGTTATGAAAAACAGAAAAGATTTTGTAAATGACTTAATTATCTGGATAAGCAAAAATATAGAGATGCCACTAAAAATTGATGATGTGGCTATCAGGTCCGGATATTCAAAATGGCATTTGCAGAGACTGTTTTTTTCTGAAACAGGGCAGAGCCTGGGAGGTTTTATCAGAGAGAAAAAATTATGTCTTATTTTAGAGGCTGTTATCACAACAAATGAACCTTTGATAAATATCGCGATGCGATTTGGCTTTGACTCTCAGCAATCATTAACCAGGGCATTTCGGAAAAGGTATAATGTCCCACCGCACCGGTATAGAAAAAATGCCGTAAATATTAAAAGCAAGTCTTCTAGGGAGTAAGGTAATTACTCGTATCATAAGGATGAGTTTTTAAATCGTTAGTAACTATCTGGATTACGGACGGGTTCATCTAGTAATCATGGTCTTAGTACCTCAGTTATAGATTTGTTGAACGAAATGAAATCACTCATTTATTTCATTGTAAATGAATCTAAGTCTTTCTGTGCAATGTATGTTTTCGTGTTTTTACATGTGTAATGTATTGGTGAGTAAGTTTTGGATTCATTAATTGGAATGTAATTACGAACCCATGTGTGTATTTAATGGTTGGATAAAATAAGGTTAATCTATTTTGCGCATTTTGGATTCGATCGAACCTATGCAGGTCGGCTAAATCCTCCTTGAATAAGGAGTGGTTTTTATGTATATGTGGGGCTGTGAGCATTTAAGTACTGTTTTGTTTTTACATTTCTAATGCTTGGTAATTGATGATATGTATTTATACCCGTAATGCAGAAATATAATATCCCTTGAGGTGACAAGGAAAAAAGAGTCAAAAAAACTAATTATGTCCGTATTACTGATTTTAGAGTCCTTAATACGGACATTTGGGTTTGGTAAAATTCACTTGCGTCAATCCGACATTGATGTGGGGGAACCGCGTACGAGTGCAGTTTTTAACGTATCACCACTGAGCCTGTCGGTAATGCCTTCGTCAGATGCCCATTGTTCGAAAATAGATAGTAGTTTGTACGGTTTACTAATTAATGGACGGATGACTTCATTGTTTTTACAGGCCAGCCAGAAAAAACGAGATAGTGGTGTTGATATTCGCGTCGCAGATAATGGGGGCACTCTGCTATTGGTTATGATGTCAATGACTTTATCAAGTTCAGCATGTCGAATAACAAACCAGGCATCCCGAGGTAAAATATGAGCCGGGAAATACTCTTTCCCCAGGTAGTTATTTATCCTCTTTGAGAATATATCTTCATGTACATCTGGTGAAATGTTTTTAGGGAGTTGCATAATTTTTTGTGTTATTCTTTCTTCCCATGTCATTTTATCGAATAGTTGAAATGGTTCTCCTTGTAAGCTAACTGTTATGCCATGATTAAAATCAATAGCTCCTGTTACAGGTAATGGTATTTTAAGAGATTGGGCAAGTAATTTTTGTACTAGAACATATTCATATCCAATCAATAGAGTGTCAATAACTCTCTCTGTGGGAATGATATATTTCCCAGTAGTGCTAACAATAAAATTATGTCCTTCAATAAACGCTTTTTTGTCAAGAAGGCATAAACGATTTATTGATGACGTATCAGATGGTCTGAGCCTTACTTTGTAGCCCGACCTCTGTATTTTTCGTAATGTAATTGGCGACTGAAAGTAAATAGAGAGATGAATGCTGCCATGTAATGCATACCTGTAAATGTCACTTTTTTTTAATTTTCAGTCCTTTTTTATTTATCACTTCGACTGCTTCACGGATAGTCAGCCAGTCAGGCGAACTATAGTTTGTATTTGATAGTGTTTGTTTTTTTGACATAGTGGTTTGCCTCTATTTCTATTTTTTTAAAAAAATACCATGAATTTTCCAGTGAGATTAATTTCATGGTGCGGGATCTATTACGTTATAATATTTGGGTTATATTGACGCGGGGGCTTCTTAGCGTTTCAGCCCCCCATGTCCGGCCTCATATTTCGCAGTGATTGAAAAGAAGAACAAATATCAGGTTAAACTAATTCAATCCTCAAACATTATTTAAGTTGAATGGAAGACATTACATAAATCTGTCTGCTCCGCCTGATGCTTCAATTGTCTGTCCAGTAACAAACTGATTCCTCCCAGAAAGTAGGAACGCAGCAATTGCAGTAATATCTTCAGGAAGTCCAAAGCGGCCCACAGGCGTTTTCTCTTTACCCAGTAATGCCATTACCTCTTCGTCTGTTCTGTCAGCTAGTTCAGGACGACGATTGCGAACATTCGGTAGCATGTTCTGCGCCCAGTTATCCGTCGCGACAGCACCCACTCCGATCGCATTGACCAGAATGCCATCCGGAGCCACGCTAAGTGCTAAACTACGGGTCAGGTTGTTGATAGCGGCGCTCAGTGCGTGTGAGACGGTAAGTTGCGGATTAGGGTAGATACCGCCAATGGATGAGATATTGACAATACGCCCCCAGTTTCGTCTCTGCATCCCGGGGATGATTACCTTACAAAAACGTCGCATGGCGGAGAATTTGGTCTCAGTCATTATCTGCCAGTCTTCTTCCGAAGTGGTTAACAGCGTGCCCGCATGGGCTCTTCCGGCATTGTTCACCAGTAAATCAATACGCTGAAAAACCTTTTCCGCTTGTTCAACCACTAAAGAAGGTAGTTTGGGATCAGTCACATCCCCGGCAATAGGCAGCACCGAAACACCGTATTTCTCTGAAATTTTTTTCGCAGCAAGAATCAGCTCAGGTTCTCGTCTGGCCACCATGATTAAATGCACACCATTCATGGCCAATTCTTCACACATGCTGAAACCAATTCCGGTACGGGCTCCAGTTACCAGAGCCACTTTTCCAGTCAGTTTTAAATCCATTTGTTGCTCCTCAAGTTAAGCACAGTCAATAACATGAGCAGTATTAGTAACAAATCTCTTTTTCAGGAGCTTGTGCATCAGAATTCAGATGTCTGAAAAAAGCGGTCAAAGAGTTGGGTGTCGCCTTTGCTTATACTCCAGACAATATTGAGTTTAGTGCCAGGAGTGGTCAATGCGTTCGGACAATCACGAGCTTTCTTCTACCAGGATTCTTATGCTGGGGATTATTTGTTGTATTGTTGTGGCTAATATTTATTTTAATCAATCTGTCCTGAATTTAATTGCCGGATCATTTCCCAATGAATGGGGAGCTGTTTCTTTGATCCCCATGGTCACCCAGGTAGGCTATGCGGTGGGCTTATTCTTTCTGATACCCCTAGGCGATTATATTGAACGTCAGCGGCTTATCCTGCGTCAAGCGCAGGTGCTTTTCCTGGCAATGATCGGCATGATGTTATCCCCAACGGCGACAGTGTTGGTGTTCTACTCCTTCCTTACCGGGATGGCTGCAACAGTAGCTCAACAGATAGTGCCGCTTGCCGCCTCGCTCTCAAGAACTTCTGCACGAGGTAAAACCGTTTGTACGGTGATGAGCGGTGTCCTGGCAGGTATCCTTGCTGGCCGGGCTATCGGAGGCCTTATTGGTCAGTATGTCGGCTGGCGTGGCGTCTTTTTATCCGGAGCGATCATGACATTGCTGGCTATATTTTTCATCTTACGCATTTTGCCTACTCAGTCGTTGTCAACGCCAAAGTTTAACTATCTGGCGGTATTACGTTCATTAGGACTGCTGTGGAAAAACGAGCCGCAGGTGCGTGGTGCAACTCTTACACAAGTAATGCTGTTTGCCTCCTTCAGCGTGCTGTGGACCGTGCTCCCTTTCTGGTTAGCTCATCGCTACGATTACGGTGCAGGGATAACGGCACCCTAGCTGCTTTGGGGTTAATCGGTATTCTGTGTGCGCCTCTGGCGGGAAGTTTCAGCGATCGGCAGGGACCATTCCGAATGGTTGTTTTTGGTGTGATACTCATGCTGCTAGCCTGGACTGTTTTTTGGAGATGGAACAGTATTGTGGGTATGGTGGTGGGCATTCTACTACTGGATACGGGTGAGCAATGTGTACTGATAGCTAATCAGCACACGATTTATTCTTTGCGTCCGGATGCCAGAAACCGTCTTAATACATTATTTATGTGCGTTATGTTTATTGGCGGAGCATGTGGCTCACTGACTGCCACCTGGTTATGGGAGACAACTCATAGCTGGGCGCTGATTTCTTCAGCAGGGGGCGGACTCGTGATCATGGGGATGTTGATAGCCGTAAGACGTAAATATTCAGGCCCCTATTCGGGCACATAGCGCAATAGCACTTCTTACATCCGTCGCATTGTCTGAGTCTTCAACATCATGTAAAGCGTCCTGTATCAATTGCTTAGCAGCCCATTTTTCCCCAGCTTCAGCCTGCAATGTCGCCAATGAATAAGCAATACGGAGGGCCCAGCCATGAGCCTGTTGCTGGCGCGCTTTGTCCAGGGCCTTCTCCAACAGCAGGCGTTGTTTCTGAGGAGGTAATTGAGTGGCAGAAAGACGCATCAGCTCAGGCGTGCACCAGTTTTCATGATCCTGGCGGGTGGCTCTCAGTGATACCCCGGTATCAATTTCTGACAACAAGGGGGAATATTGCCAGTCTAATCCCATCGCCCGCAACGAGCTAAACAGTGTGGTTTGACTAACATCGGTATGACTGAACTGTTTGGCCCAAACAAGAAACAGCTCGCCGTATGTCTTCCAGAAATATAAATCATGCCTTTTTGCCAGATGAATCAGCCAGTTTGCGACCTTTATAACCCAACGCGGATTACGATCCAGTGCTGCTGTCATACAAGCGCCTTCAGCCAGTGCACAGCAAAGAGAACAGACATGCTGCAAACGAGCGGCTTTTTTAACACCGCGCCATGCCATCTGTTTCGCGGCCTTATACTCACCCTGTAACCAGAGTAAACGAGACAGAAAGGCCTGACCGGCGCTCTCTTGATCAAGACCAAAACGGAAAGAGTGGCTTAATTCACCATGTTCATACCAATCAAGAGATTGCTGGAGATAATCACGCCCTACATCATGACGGCCCAAAAAATGCAGGGATACACCGAGAATACGCAGCCCGGTTGCCATCGCCTCCTCGTCGGTAATGGACCGTGCTAGCTCGCACATAGATTGCGCATGCTCAAGCGCTTTATCCAACTCGCCAGTACGCAGATAATACAACCATAATCCGTAGTGTGCCTGTAAACGTATTTCTTTGTCGTCGAGCTTTTCTGCAATTGTCAGCGCGGTTTTCCAGGCTGAATGTGTTTCAGGCGTGGGGCCTTTTGCCCAGGTTGACGCCTTACCTGCTACAGCGCTGAGATTCATTCTCTGGCGTAGCGTTAATACTACCTGCGAAGTATTTTCATAAAGCAGAGGATAAATATGGCGCTGACATTCATCGTATAGTGAATATTCAATCCAAAAAGGGGTCATAGCTTGTAAGATCTCAAGCCCTTTAGAGGGAGCAGCTCCCTCAATCAACGTTTGCTGTAATACACTCCGCAAATCATTAAGTATATGGCTATAACGTTCACGCCATTGTCCTGTTGGCAGCATAAACCAATCATCTTGGGCCTCTTTTACCATAACTTTATAATAGTCGGCAAAACGGGCCTCAAGAACAGTATATTCACCCTGTTGCCTGAGTTTATCGCATGCGAACTGGCGCATGGTTTCCAGCAGGCGGAAACGGGTCTCTGGTACCTGAGTACTGACCTGAATCAGGGATAAAGACAGCAATCTTTGCAGATCGTCAACAACCTGCCAGCGATGCTTGTCTTTAATCAGCAGAAGGTCGCTTACTGATTTCACACTGAACATATCGGTATAGATCCCCAGAGAGCAAAATAATCGTTGTTCACGTGTGTTGAGCAACTGATAAGTCCACTCCAGCGCGGTCAGTATTTTCTGATGTCTGGGCTCCAGAGATCTGTGCGTATTGCTCAATAGCTGGAAACGGTCTTCCAGTCGGCTATAGATCTCTTTGACACTCATGACTGGCAGACGGGAGGCCGCAAGTTCAATCGCCAACGGCAGACCGTCAAGATGACGGCATAACTCGCCAATCAAAGACAGTTCGCTGGCTGATGGATGGTAATCATGTCGATTGGCCTGCCCGCGTTCGATAAAGAGGCGGACACTGGAAAAAGTCAGTAACTCGTGGGTATCAGCCTCTTCGCTCTCAGGAACTTGTAATGGTGGTAGTAGATATTGTTGCTCGCCGGCAACCTGCAACGCTACCTGGCTGGTCAACAACAGTTTGATATGGGGAGCTAGGTGCAGGAGCAACGTAATCACTGGTTCAAGTTCATTAATTACATGTTCACAGTTATCAATCAGCAGTAAACATCGACGCCGTGCAAGCTGTTGCCGTAAATCGGCATCATTATGAATGGCAGCTAATGGAAGATGGAGCGCTTGTGAAATAACGGATAGCAAGCTGGATGCTTCGGTGATATGAGCCAGTTCAGCCACACATATTCCATCAGGAAAATGCGTGTGTGTAAGACTGACGACTTCCCATGCCAGACGAGTCTTACCCACGCCCCCTGAGCCTGTAATCGTCACCAGACGGTATTGATCCAATAAGGCGCATAATTCCTGCACAGCTTTATCACGCCCCAGAATCGACGCTAGAAAAGGGGTAATAGCGGGCTCAGGTATTTTTGATTTAGAGAGCGGTTCAGTTGGCGATTTGTTGATATTAAAGCGATAACCACAACCAAATTCAGTAACCAGTAGATGGCGGTCATGTCCCAGTATGCGGCGTATAGCTGAAATTTGTGCCTGAAGATTATTTTCTTCGACGATTTCATTTCCCCACACTTGCGTAAGTAAAGATTCTTTACTTACCGCTTTACCTCTGGCACTCACCAGAGCAACTAGAACATCAAAAGCTCTGGCAGAAATTCTTACTGGCTTACCCCGATGTAACAGAATCCTTAGCTGTGGCCAGATTTGCCAGTCAGCAAAGTGAATCTCATCAATTGATATCATAGTGTTGAGATCTTCTGTTTTGAGCATCACGAACTCTCGCTATGGAGTAAGCCATTTCTAACGAAAGCGGTTATCAGAATCAGGCTACATGTTGAATGTGTTGCATAGGAGTATCACTATTCAATACCACTTTTACCGTTAATGATTATAAAGCCAATAGTGCTATGTGGCATAGCTTTGCGATCAAACTGGTGATGAAAACTGAACTATCTATGCCAGCCATATCCCATCAGGCCTGGCTGGAAAAGCACTCACATGGATAATCATTCGACCAGGGATTAACCTTCAAATAATAGCGTGTGTCCATAGAACATTTAAATAATGGTGGTACGGGATGCCAATACTAGGACTGATGGCGGTATATACAGTCTTATCTCAATGGCGCTAACAGCCACAGACAGAGGAAGCGGACTTGATACCTGTACCATAAACAGAGTATATCGACGAACGATCCACGCTGACAATGAGACGACAATTGGCATCCAACGAAGCGATCAAAGGCTAATTATTGCGATGCCGGTCAGCACCACCACTGCACCGGCAATCCGGCGTGCCAGATGATTTTCACGAAACAACCAGTACGAGAGAAGAGAGCCGACAATAATAGATGTTTCCCTGAGAGGAGCGACGAGTGCCAGTGGCATGCTCTGCATGGCTGTCAGCACAAGGATGTAGGCAAGTGGAGAACATACAGCGATGATAAGGATCGGAACTCTATCTACACGTACAGCCGTTGGGATTCGATACCGTCGTCGCATCGCACCAGGGGTCAGAATAAGACTCTGTAGCAGGAGTGTGCTGGCGTAGTAACTAACTGGATCCAGGTGCAGAGAGATTACCGAATAACCATCCCAGAGGGTATAGCCAGCGATGGCGGTGCCTGTCGCTGCCCCCCATATCATTCCTTTAAGTGGCCGGCTTCCGCTCCTGAATGGATTGCCGGTGACAACGAAAATACCAGCGATAACGAGAAGCGCGCCGAGTAAAGCGCTTGCTGAAAGCCGTTCCCCCATCAGAAGGGTTGCAAACAGTATCGTCAGAACCGGTCCGCTCCCCCGGGCAATCGGATAAACAACACCAAGTTCGGCGCGCTCGTAGCCAGCCTGCAAGATTAGAGAATAAGCGATATGAAGCGCAGATGAGATAACTGCCCCGACTGCGAGTCGCCAGTCGAGCTCCTGTTGTCCCTCAACTGTCAGAATGAGGCTGATCGGAACCCACAACAATGCTGAGGCACAGCTGTAGGCCCAGACGAACAAAAGTGTGTCTTCCTTCTTGTATTTTGAGGCTATATTCCATACTGCATGAGCTACTGAAGCAGTAAGAATCATCGCAACCGTGCTGAACTGCATCAGGACATATCCGGCAAATCAATACCCGCTCGTTCAGCCCGGCGACTTTGTTCTTTATCCCGCAGAGTGAGGGCAGCGACCAGCGTATCAATAACGACTAGCTGGGCCAGTCTACTGCCGGCAGCGGCCATCTGTGCCGGTAATGGCGCTCCGCCAACCACGAGCGAAACGTTGGCGAGTGTCGCCAGTGGTGTATCGTACTGGTTAGTTATTGCGATAAGCGATGCTCCGGCCGAGGATGCGGCATCAGCAACGGCGAGTGTGGATGATGTGCGACCTGTCGAGCTGACGACGATCATCACGTCGCCTGAACCGAGTAGGCGGGCAGCAATCATCGCTGATAAATAATCCTGGATACTGATGGTTATCACACCAGCCGTCCGCAGACGAAATACAGCATCAGCGGCAACCGTCGCAGAGGGGCCGGCACCAAATGCAAATACCTGGCGTGCGCTCTGGATTAAATCGACCGCCTCATCAAGGGCGGAGATTTCAATAGCACCACTGAGCGCAGTCAGCGCGTCTGCACCAGCACGAACTGATGTTTCCAGCACCGATGCCAACGTCGCATCCGCTGTGAGAACTTCAGGCGGTGCAAAGAACCGGGCAGTACCACGAGCCCGGGCAATCTCTATCTTAAGTTCAGTGAACCCGGTGAACCCAATCGCTCGTGCAGCGCGTATTACTGTCGGCGGTGATACACCTGCGCGGGTGGCAACCTGTGCTGTCGTGCTTGTACCGACAAACAAAGGATCGACAAGCAGGAGATCGACAACTTTAGCCTCACTTGCAGCGAGGTCGCCGCTTCGGGCGTGAATGCTGCCAAGCCATTGCTGTAACCGCTGCTCGCTTTCTGAAACTCTGTTACCATTTTCATTTTTCATGTGTAATATATTACATTCCCTTTGCGAAGGGCACAACCATCACGTAAGTAGATTCTGTTAAAAGGAGTCCGCATCATGAACACTGAAATCAAGACGGTTGTCGCTGTTGTTGGTCCGGGTGCCATCGGCACCACAGTCGCGGCGGCGTTACACGAAGTCGGCCGCACACCATTGCTGTGTGGACGTACTCCCCGCGATCACCTGACCCTGCAAGACGGCGACCGCTTTATCACCGTACCCGGTCCGGTACAGACGAATCCGGCGCAAATTACTCGCACAGCCGATCTTGTCTTTCTGGCAGTCAAGTCCACACAAATCGACGCGGCAGCAGAATGGCTCAGGGCGTTGACCGGCCCGGAGACGGTTGTATGCGTGCTTCAGAACGGGGTCGAACAGCTGGACAGGCTCGCGACGTACTCTCTGCCCGGACAGATTGTCCCCGCAGTCGTGTGGTTTCCCGCACAGGCGCAGTCAGATGGCTCAGTACGCTTGCGTGGCGACGCGCGCCTGAGCCTTCCAGACACGTCAGCTTCCTTCTTAGTGGCAAAAGCGCTACAAGGCACGCGGTGCTCCGTAGATTTGGCCGCAAACTTCAGCTCCCTGGCCTGGCGCAAACTGATGCAGAACGCGGTGGCTGGACTCATGGCGCTCACGCACCGCCGCTCGGGCATGTTCGCCCGCGCTGACATCGCCAGGCTTACGCTGGCTTATTTACAGGAATGTCTGTCCGTGGCACGGGCAGAAGGAGCAGAACTCGGCGACGAAGTGCCGCAGGAGATCCTCGACAAGTTCCGGGCGGCTCCCGCAGACATGAGCACTTCCATCCTTACGGATCGAGAAGCAGGCCGACCGCTCGAATGGGATATCCGCAACGGTGTCATTGCGCGTCGCGGCCGGGTTCACAGCATTCCAACGCCTGTCAGCGACATCCTGGTGCCGCTTCTTGCGGCTGCTAGCGATGGCCCAGGTTGATCCCAGGCAGATGATCGCGCTATTACTTCTCTTCTGCCTGGCCCTCGGTGCCGGTGTGCTCAGCGGTGTCGTCGGCACTGGTTCGTCGCTAATCATGCTCCCCGTCCTCGTCACCATATACGGGCCAAGGATTGCAGTGCCTGTTATGGCGATCGCCTCCCTTTTCGGCAACATCGGACGGGTGATTGTCTGGTGGCATGAGATTCGTTGGCGACCGGTGTTTGCCTATTCGTTCGCGGGAGTTCCTGCGGCTGTTCTCGGGGCGCACACGTTACTTACGATTTCTCCTGGCACAGTGGAGGTATTCCTGGCAGCTTTCTTCCTTGCGATGATCCCGCTGCGCCGTCTCATCAGACGATCGAACCTCCACTTGAATCTCTGGCACATGAGTTTTGCCGGGGCGATTGTCGGGTTTCTGACAGGATTCGTGCTCTCTACAGGGCCGCTCAGTGTGCCAGTATTCACCGGCTACGGAATGAGTGGCGGCGTATTTCTGGGATCAGAGGCGGCAAGCGCAATCCTGCTCTACGCTGGCAAGTTAGCTACGTTCGGTATATCGGGCGCACTCGCACAGCCTGTCCTCACACATGGACTTGCCATCGGCATCGCATTGTTCGTCGGTTCGATGATTGCGAAACGTCTCGTCCAGAAACTCCAGACGCACACGTTCGAGCTTCTCATTGATGCCGTTCTCGTAGCTGGGGCAGTAGGGATGATCCTTGCTCTTAAATGAAATGGCACGCCAGGGCTGACGGGGCAAGCGTGTTGTTATCGTATAACAGCTTTCTACAGGCAGCGACGGGGTGGGATGATGGGTCTGACAAGCTATTAGAAATGAACAAAGCCGTACCAGGGTATGCTGATACAGCTTTTTGTTATGGGTCATGCCGCTTCGTTGTTTTTATCCCGTCCTGTGTTAAAAGGAGGTACGTATGCGACCCGGCATATATCAAGATAATCCGACCACCACTGCATCATCGCCTTGCGGGCTTCCAGATGCTCAGCCTTATGAATGTAAGCCAGACGCACGGTGTTGCGCTCCTGGTGACTCATCTGGCGTTCCACTGCATCTTGCGACCATAGACCAGACTCCATCAGGGCACTGCATGCCATCGCCCGAAAGCCATGACCACAGATGTCTTTTTTCGTGTCGAATCCCATCAGGCGCAGTGCTTTATTGACCGTGTTTTCACACATCGGCTTGTACGGGTTGTGGTCGCCGGGGAATACCAGTTCATAAACCCCGGATATTTCCTTAATCCGTTTCAGAATAGCTATAGCCTGCTGTGAGAGGGGCACGATATGAGCAGTGCGCATTTTGGCACCACGCCCGGAATAACGCACATCTGGAATGGGTTCTCGCGTCGCGGGTATTGTCCAGACCCGGTTTCTGAAATCAATCTCTGACCAGCGGGCAAAGCGCAGTTCACTGGAGCGGATGAACACATGCAGCGTCAGCAGGACGGCCAGCCGCGTCAGTTCACGGCCCTGATGATATGCCTCAATGCGTTCGAGCAGTTCAGGCAGCCGCTCCAGCGGTAGGGCGGGGTAATGCCGTCTGGCAGGAGGTGTTGTCACGCCTTCAAGGTTTGCAGCCGGATTGTTATCGATTAATCCCTGGTGGAGCGCATGGCGCATGATGTTACTGACGTGCTGCCGCGTGCGGGACGCGACTTCCAGCAGGCCTTTTTCTTCAATTCCTTTCAGCAAATTAATGAAATGCCGGGGTTTAAGTTCGGTAACTGACAGATATCCGATAACCGGAAAGACATGATTGTTCAGGCTTGCGAGCAGGCGGTCAGCGGTATTCTGCGACCATTTTTTATTGCTTTTATGCCAGGCCAGCGCCACGGTTTTAAACACCTTCTCAGTTGGGCAGGCACCGCGTTCTGCGGCCCGCTGCATTACCGGGTTGATGTTCAGCGCCAGCATCTTACGGATACCTTCGCGCTGCTGGCGGGCATCAGACAGTGAGACGGCAGGATAGGCACCCAGTGCAATGCGGGATTCTTTACCGTTAATACGGTACTTGAGATACCAGTGACGGGAACCGCTAGGTTTGACCAGCAGATACAGACCGTGGGAATCGGAGACTTTATAGGGTTTATCGGTGGCTTTGAGAGTGCGAATCTTCGCGTCGGTAAGGGACATATGGGGGTCACTCCATTATCGAACTAACCTGACCCCAGATTTGACCACCAATTTTTCCCGATGCGAAGGGTAAAATCAAAATGCACCGGGAAGAGTTTTCACGCTAACCTCTTGAATCAATATCAGATAAGGATTCGCAAAGATGCATGCAAACAGGAAATTGGCTCCTCTGACTGGACTCGAACCAGTGACATACGGATTAACAGTCCGCCGTTCTACCGACTGAACTACAGAGGAATCGTGTGAACGGGGCGAATAATAGCGAGGCGCCGTCGGCATGTCAAAGGCGGATTACACATTCTGTGACTGTTTGCTTACAGAATGCGCAACCCGTTGAGTTTTTTGGCAGATTTAGCCCTCTGGCGCTCGCTGCAGGCGCAGCTGATAGCGGTAAACGCCGGCGGTGAGCAGGTAATCCCGGTGCACGCTCGGGCTCCAGGAGTCGTCGCCGCCCACTCCCATGTGGAAGCCGTCCAAGTGCAGCCAGGTGCCTGCTTCCGGCTGCAGCAGATGCTGGTGGCTGCAGGCCATCAGCTGTTGCAGGCCGTAGCGGCTGAGCGAGAAGTGGAAGCGGCCGTCGATGCGCCAGCCGCCGTAGCGCAGGCTGCGGGTGTCACAGCGCAGGCCGTTCTCGCCGGGGAAAATATACGGCGTATGCAGATCCGCCAGCGGCAGGCGCCAGCGCCCGTGCTGCGCGGCCAGGCGGCGATCCGGGTAGTTCTCGTGTGGGCCCAGGCCCAGCCATTCCGCCTGCGGCTGCACCGTCGCCAGTTGGCAGTGCAGGCCGATGCGCGCCGGCGGCGGCAGGGCGTCGGCCACCTCGACCTCCACGTTCACGCTCACCGCGCCCAGCGCGTCGAACAGCCACTGTTTGCGGCTGATCAGCAAAATCTCCCCTTCCACGCCGAACTGGTGTTCGCTCACCACCCGCACGCCGTTTTGCAGCGCATCCGCCTGCAGCCGCGTGCAGCGCTCTTCCAGCCGGTACAGGCCCGCCAGCTTCCAGCGTTCGACCCAGGCGTTGGGATCGATATGGTTCGCCTCGCTGACGCCGATGTCGTTATCGATCGGCGCGCGCGCAAAGCCGTCGCGCAGCGGCGTCAGCAGCTGCGGCTGCTCATTCTGCCACCACTGCGTCAGATGGCCGCTGCTGCGCTCGAAGCGCCAGCGCTGGTCGCCGTGGGTAAGCGTCAGCCCTTCATCATTTTCAATCAGCGTTGGCGGCACGCCCTGCGCCGGCGGCGGCGCGGGATGCAGCGCGCGCGGCACCCGCCACTGATCCCAGGCGCAGCGGTGGTGCGCTTCAGACCAGTCGGTGGCCTGCGGTTGCACCACCTCCACGTTCAGCCACAGTTCGCCGGGCTGATGCAGCATCGGCAGCCGGTCGAGCAGGGTGAAGCTAGCGCTGCCCTGCGGCGGCAGCGCCAGATCGAGACTGCCGCTGGCGCGCTCCACGCCGTCCAGCTCCAGCCGCCAGTTGAGCTGCTCGTTGTCGGTGTGGCGGAACAGGTAGTCGCTGGTGACGGTCAGCGTCAGCGAGGCGGCGTCGAAGGCGAAGCGGAACAGCTGCTGCGCCCGCTGCGCTTCGAACAGCGCCGGGTGCGGGGTGCGATCCGCGAACACCAGCCCGTTCAGGCAGAACTGGCGATCGTTGGGGGTGTCGCCGAAGTCGCCGCCGTAGGCCCAGAATTCTTCGCCGCGTTCGTCGCACCGGATCAGCGCCTGATCGACCCAGTCCCAGACAAAGCCGCCCTGCAGGCGCGGATGTGCGTGGAACGCGCGCCAGTAGCGCTCAAAGCCGCCGAAGCTGTTGCCCATCGCATGGGCGTATTCGCACAGGATCAGCGGGCGCTGTTCCTCCGGCAGGCCGATCCACTTGCCGATCGCCCATTTGGGCACCGCCGGGAACGGCTGATCCTGATCCACTCGCGCATACATCGGGCAGATAATGTCGGTGGCGGCAGTGTCGGCGCCGCCGCCTTCATATTGCACCGGGCGGGTCGGATCCTGGCTTTTCACCCAGCGGTACAGCGCGTCGTGGTTTACGCCGTGGCCGGACTCGTTGCCCAGCGACCAGATAATGATGCAAGGGTGGTTGCGATCGCGCTGCACCATGCGGGTGACGCGCTCGCTCATCGCCGGCAGCCACAGCGGATCGTCAGCCAGGCGGTTCATCGGCTGCATGCCGTGGGTCTCGATATTGGCTTCGTCCACCACGTACAGCCCGTAGCGGTCGCACAACCGATACCACAGCGGGTGGTTGGGATAGTGCGAGCAGCGCACCGCGTTGAAGTTGTTCTGCTTCATCAGCAGGATATCGTGGCGCATCGTCGCCTCGTCCATCACCTGGCCGTGGCGCGGGTGATGCTCGTGGCGGTTAACGCCGCGGATCAGCAGCGGCTGCCCGTTGAGCTTCAACAGCCCGCCGCTGATTTCCACCTGGCGAAAGCCGACGTCATAGGCTTCCACCTCGATAATCACCCCTTCGGGCGAGAGCAGGGCGACGGTGGCGCGATACAGCGCGGGCGTTTCGGCGCTCCACAGCGCCGGGCGTTCCACCGGCAGGCGCAGCGTGACGCGATCGTCATAGGCGCCGCGTTCGTCCACGATCTCGCTGCCGAGCGGCTGGGTGCGTTCGGCCACCCGCGCGCCATCGCGCCACAGCTGAACCTGCACCAGCAGCGGGCCGGGCCGGCTGGCGCGCGCCGTCACCACCAGTTCGCCGCGGGTAAAGCCGTCATGCATCGGGGTGGTGATGCGCACATCGCTCAGGTGCGCGGCGGGTTTGTGCAGCAGGCTGACGTCGCGGAAGATGCCGCTCATGCGCCACATGTCCTGATCTTCCAGATAGCTGCCGTCGCACCAGCGCAGCACCATCACCGCCAGCCGATTTTCACCCGGCTGCAGCCACGGGCCGAGATCGAACTCCGCCGGCAGGCGGCTGTCCTGCGAATAGCCGACCCAGTGGCCGTTGCACCATAAATAGAACGCCGAGTTGACGCCGTCGAAGATGACGCGCGTCTGGCCGGCGGCCAGCCAGGCCGGATCGACGTTGAAGGTGCGTGAATAGCAGCCGGTCGGATTGTCTTCCGGCACGCGCGGCGGATCGACCGGGAACGGGTAGCGCACGTTGGTGTAAATCGGCGCGTCGTAGCCGGCGAGCTGCCAGTTGCTCGGCACCGCCAGCGGGGCGGCGTCCGGCAGATCCTGCTGCAGCCAGCTCTCCGGCGCCGCCTCTGGGCGCGGGAAATAGCTGAAGCGCCACTCGCCGTTCAGCGACCGGCGGCTGGCGCTGGGGGCGTCATCGCGCGCGTCTTCCACCGTGCGCCAGCTGGCGAACGGCGGGTGAGCGTCCAGTCGGCGGTAGTGGGTGCAGGCCGGGTTTTGCCAGTCACGGCGGGCGAGGATTTCGGTCAGGGAAGCATGGGGCGCAGCAGGCATCGGCGATCGTCCAGTCGTCTAGGTGATGCTCACCAAGATGCTGACCGTCGCATAAAAAGTAAAGCGGTTACACGCAACCTTGCAAGGGCGATCAAATAACCGTTAATGCGGTTCGCCGGCGCGGTAGATCCGCTGTGGGCGGCCGACCTTGCCGTAAATGATCTCGGCGCGCAGCTGCTGTGCGGCGGTGCAAAACTCCAGATAACGGCGCGCGGTGGTGCGGCTGAGCCCCATTTTTTGCGCAACGCTTTCAGCGGTGTGGCGCGCGGCGGGTTCGGCGAAAAGCGCGCGGATCTTGCCCAGCGTCAGCTCGTCGATGCCGGCGGGCAGCGCCGCCTGCTGCTCGCCGCGGGCATAGGTGTTGAACATCTCGTCGATGCGGCGCTGGTTGAGGCGCGCTTTGTCCTTCAACGCTTCGCGGCGCTGGCTGAAGCGCTGCAATGTCTGGCTCAGCCGGTCATAGGCCAGCGGTTTGATCAGGTAGTCGAACACGCCGTAGCGCAACGCCTCGGCCACGGTGGCCATGTCGCTGGCGGCGGTGATGAACACGATGCCGCCGCGATACCCGCTCAGCGTCAGTTCGCGCAGCAGGGTGATGCCCTGGCCGTCGGGCAGAAAGTTGTCCAGCAGGATCAGGTCCGGCTTGAAGCGCTCGGTCATGGCGCGCGCCTGCGCCAGGGTGCCGGCCAGCCAAATCTGGCGGCAGCCGCCGTTCTGGCGGATAAACTCCGCGTGCATCTCCGCCAGCGGCGTTTCGTCTTCAACGATCAGGATGTTCAGCCATTCCATAATGAAACCTACTATTGCAATCAAGATGCTAAATGAATGTAAGTAAATTGCGGCGCTAAATAAAGATTATCTCAATAATAAACACCATAAGATTAATTAAGCAAATAAAGAACATTAAATAACTTATTAACCGGGAACGGTTTGTGAAATAGGTCAATAATTGGCGTTTTTTTTCTGTTTACCATTGATTTATCGAACGCGAAACGGCGTTTATCTTCATGGTTTTTAAGGTTTTAATTGCCGTCATTGATGTTAATTAAAATGCCTTTTTGTATTTAATTTGTTGTGTGCCAGTTAACCCAGAGAGCGTGTTATGTTAGGCGATGCCGTATTTAATCGGGTAAAGCGATCGGATCATAAAGCGATTTCGGAAATAAGTGCCTTCTTGCGCAGTAACGATCTGAATATCGACACCACGGTTGAAATATTTATTACTGTTACCCAGCACGACAAATTGGTCGCCTGCGGCGGCATCGCCGACAATATTATCAAATGCGTCGCCATCAGTCCGCTGATGCGCGGCGAAGGGTTGGCGCTGGCGCTGGCGACCGAGCTGGTGAACCTGGCCTACGAGCGCCACCACACCCAGCTGTTTATCTACACCAAGGTGCAGAACGAGCCGCTGTTCCGCCAGTGCGGTTTCTACCCGATCGCCACCGTGCCGGGCATCGTGGTGCTGATGGAAAACAGCCCGTGCCGCCTGAAGCGCTACGCCGCCCAGCTGGCGAGCCAGCGCCGGCCGGGCGAGACCATCGGCAGCATCGTGATGAACGCCAACCCCTTCACACGCGGGCATCAGTATTTGGTGCGTCAGGCGGCCAAACGCTGCGACTGGCTGCACCTGTTTCTGGTGAAGGAAAACACCTCGCGCTTCAGCTATGAAGACCGCCGCCGGCTGGTGCTGGCCGGCACTGCCGATATCCCCAACCTCACGGTACACGAAGGCTCGCAGTACGTGATCTCGCGCGCCACCTTCCCCTGTTACTTCATCAAGGATCAGGGCGTGGCCGACGACTGTTACACCGAAATCGATCTGAAGATCTTCCGCCAGTATCTGGCGCCCGCGCTGGGCATTACCCACCGTTTCGTCGGCAACGAGCCGTTCTGCGCGGTGACCGCGAAATACAACCGCGACATGCGCTACTGGCTGGAAACGCCGGCGCTGCCCAGCCCGCCGATCGCGCTGGTGGAAATCGAGCGTTTGCAATATCAGGGCACGGCGATCTCCGCCTCCTGGGTGCGCAAGCTGCTGGCGGCGGGGGACTTCCACGCCGCCGCGCCGCTGGTGCCGCCGGACACCCTGTACTACCTGCAGGATCTGCAAACGCAGCGCCGGGCCAAGGCGGCCCCGCATCCTTTTGAGTCCGCACAATCAGGTGAATGATGAAAATTATCCGAGAAGCAATGGCCGGCACGCTGGAATCCAGCGATGTCATGGTGCGCATCGCGCCCGCCGAGGGGCCGCAGCACGATCTGTTGATCGCCAGCAGCGTGGAAAAACAGTTCGGCGCGGCGATCCGCCGCACCCTGCTGGAGGTGCTGCAGCGTTATGAGGTGGAGCCGGTGCAGGTGATCGTCGACGACAAAGGGGCGCTGGACTGCGTGCTGCGCGCCCGGCTGGAAACCGCGCTGATGCGCGCCTGCGAGAGCGGCCAACTGCCGTGGGAGGCGAAAGATGAAAACGCTGAATAAAACCCGGCTGCGCCGCAGCATGCTGTTCGTTCCCGGCGCCAACGCGGCGATGGTCAGCAACGCCTTTATCTATCAGGCCGATGCGCTGATGTTCGATCTGGAAGACTCGGTGATCCTGCGTGAAAAAGACGCGGCGCGCCGGCTGGTGTACCACGCGCTGCAGCACCCGCTGTACCAGGAGGTGGAAACCATCGTGCGCGTCAATGCGCTCGACTCCGCCTACGGCCTGGCGGACCTGCAGGCGGTGGTACGCGGCGGCGCGGACATCGTGCGCCTGCCGAAGACCGACAGCGCGCAGGACGTTGTCGACATGGAGCGCGAGATTGCCGCCATCGAGGCGGCCTGCGGCCGGCCGGTCGGCAGCACCGGGCTGCTGGCGGCGATCGAATCGGCGCAGGGCATCACCAACGCGGTGGCGATCGCGCACGCTTCGCCGCGTCTTATCGGCATCGCGCTGGGGGCGGAAGACTATGTGCGCAACCTGCGCACCGAACGCTCGCCGGAGGGCATCGAGCTGTTGTTCGCCCGCTGCTCGCTGCTGCAGGCGGCGCGCGCCGCCGGCATTCAGGCGTTCGACACCGTCTACTCCGACGCCAACAACGAAGCCGGCTTCCTGCAGGAAGCGGCGCTGATCAAACAGCTCGGCTTCGACGGCAAATCGCTGATTAACCCGCGCCAGATTGAGCTGCTGCACAACCTGTACGCGCCGACCGCCAAAGAGGTGGCGCACGCGCAGCGGGTGGTGGACGCCGCCGAGGCGGCGGAGCGGGAAGGGCGCGGCGTGGTGTCGCTCAACGGAAAAATGGTCGACAGCCCGGTGATTGAACGCGCCCGGCTGGTGCTGGAGCGCGCCGCGCTGTCCGGCTTACGGGAAGAACCGGCGCAGCACGGGGAGGAAGCATGATGAACCGCCAACAACGATTGATGACCTTCGCCAACCCGGCGGATCTGCCGGGCTATCAGGACGTGTCCAAAGCCAACCTGCAGGCGCGCAAACCGCGCGATCTCAAGCTGTGCGACTCCTTGCAGGAAGCGGTGCGCCGCAGCGGGCTGCAGGACGGCATGACCATCTCCTTCCACCATGCGTTTCGCGGCGGCGATCTGGCGCTCAATCAGGTGATGGAGACGCTGGCGGCGATGGGGTTCCGCAACCTGACGCTGGCCTCCAGCTCGCTGACCGACTGCCATGCGCCGTTGGTTGAGCATATCCGCCACGGCGTGGTGAGCCGCATTTACACCTCCGGGCTGCGCGGCCCGCTGGCGGACGCCGTTTCGCGCGGCCTGCTGGCGGAGCCGGTGCAAATTCACTCGCACGGCGGCCGGGTCAACCTGATTGAATCCGGCGAGCTGAAGATAGACGTGGCCTTCCTCGGCGTGCCGGCCTGCGATGAGTTCGGCAACGCCAACGGCTACAGCGGTGAAGCCTGCTGCGGCTCGCTCGGCTATGCGCGGGTGGACGCCGAGGCGGCGGGCACCGTGGTGCTGCTGACCGAGCAGCTGGTGCCGTATCCGCATCATCCCGCCAGCCTGGCGCAGGATCGGGTGGATCTGATCGTGCAGCTGGAGCGGGTGGGCGACGCCGACAAGATCGGCGCCGACGCCACGCGCATGACCTCGAACCCGCGCGAGCTGCTGATCGCCCGCCGCGCCGCCGAGGTGATCGCCGGTTCAGGTTACTTCACCGAAGGGTTTTCGCTGCAAACCGGCACCGGCGGCGCCTCGCTGGCGGTGACCCGTTTCCTGGAGGACAAGATGCGCGCCCGCGGCATTCGCGCCGCGTTCGCCCTCGGCGGCATCACCTCGACCATGGTGGATCTGCACGAGAAAGGGTTGATCGGCAAGCTGCTGGACGTGCAGAGCTTCGATCGGGCGGCGGCGACCTCGCTGGCGCGCAACCCGCGCCATATCGAAATCAGCGCCAACCAGTACGCCAACTTCAGCTCCAAGGGCGCGTCGGTCGATCGGCTCGACGTGGTGGTGCTGAGCGCGCTGGAAATCGACACCGGCTTCAACGTTAACGTGCTGACCGGCTCCGACGGCGTGCTGCGCGGCGCGTCCGGCGGCCACTGCGACACCGCCGCCGCCGCGCGGCTGGCGATCATCGTCGCGCCGCTGGTGCGCGGGCGCATCCCGACGCTGGTGGAGCAGGTGACCACCTGCGTCACGCCGGGTTCCAGCATCGACATTCTGGTGACCGACCACGGCATCGCCGTCAACCCGGCGCGGCCGGAGCTGGCGCAGCGCCTGCGGGAGGCCGGGCTCGAGGTGGTGAGCATCGACTGGCTGCGCGCCCGCGCGCTGCAGCTGACCGGCGAACCGCAGCCGATCGCCTTTACCGACAAGGTGGTGGCGGTGGTGCGCTACCGCGACGGCTCGGTGATCGACGTGGTGCATCAGGTGGCGGAGTAACCGATGGCCGCCGTCGATCCCCAACTGGCCGCCGAACGCGCGGTCAGCCTGCCGGAGCTGCTCACCAGCCGCGAATGCCGCCAGGCGCGCCAGCAGGCGTGGCTGGCGCAGCACGAGTGCACGCTGCTGGTGCTGACGCTGGTCGTCCCCGGCCCGGTGAAGGACAGCGCGCTGACGCGCGGCATCTTCAACCTCGGGTGGGCGGCGCTGCTGCGGCTGTGCGCCGAGCAGGGCTGGCCCAGCCCGCAGGCCGAGGCGCTGGCGCTTTCCACCGGCTGCGAAGGGTTTGTGGCGCTGCGCGCCGACGCCCAGCGGGTGAAAGATTGCGCCATGCAGCTAGAGGTGAGTCGCCCGATCGGCCGGCTGTGGGATATCGACGTGCTGGATGCGCAGGGGCGCATTTTGTCGCGCCGCGACATCGGCCTGCCGGAACGGCGCTGCCTGCTGTGCGGCCAACCGGCCAAGATCTGCGCCCGCCAGCGGCGGCATGGCAGCGAGCAGCTGCTGCAAGAAATGGAAAGGATGTTCAACGATGCGATCTCTGCCGATTAATCCACCCGCCCGTCGCACCGAGCCGGCCTGCGACTTCGCCCGCGCCGCTTTCCGCGCGCTGCTGGTGGAGGTCAACCTCACGCCCAAACCGGGGCTGGTGGATCGTCATAACACCGGCGCCCACCGCGACATGGATCTCGGGCACTTCTACCGCAGCGCCCGCGCCATCGGCGTGTGGCTGCCGCGCTTTATCCAACGCGGACGGGAAGACGCGGCTTTGCCGGCAGAGCAGCAGCTGGCGCGGCTGCGGCCGCTCGGCATGGCCTGCGAAAACCAGATGTTTCGCGCCACCGGCGGCATTAACACCCACAAGGGCAGCGTGTTCTCACTCGGGTTGCTGTGCACCGCCTTCGGCCGCCTGCAGCAGCAGAGCCGTGACATCGGCGCGGAGGCGCTGTGCGGCGAGGTAGCGGCGATGTGTCGGGGGCTGGTGGACCGTGAGCTGCGGCGCAACAACGCCGGGCAGACCGCCGGCCAGCGCTTGTTCGCTGCGTATGGCCTCAGCGGCGCGCGCGGCGAGGCGGAGTCCGGTTTTCGGTTGGTGCTTGACGGCGCGCTGCCGCTGTATCGGCAACGGCTGGCCGCCGGCGGCGACGAACAGCGGGCGCTGCTGGACAGCCTGCTGTGGCTGATGGCCCACAACGATGACACCAACGTCGCCTCGCGCGGCGGCCTGCGCGGGCTGCGCTGGCTGCGGTGCCGGGCGGCCTGGCTGCTGGCGCAGGGCGGCTCGGCGGGGGAAGCGGGCCTGGCGCGCCTGCGGCGCTTCGATGCCGACTGCATTGCCCGCAACCTCAGCCCCGGCGGCAGCGCCGACTTGTTGATAGTGACCTGGCTGCTGGCGCAGCTGGGTGCCCAAGAATAATAACCAAGCCTTCAGGAGAGTCCCTATGTCACAAACCCAGGAAAAGATCTGGAAAGCGATAGCGCCGCTGGCGGTGCTCGCGATCCTGTTATTGATACCGGTGCCCGACGGCATGCCGCCGCAGGCGTGGCACTATTTCGCCATCTTCGTGGCGATGATCGTCGGCATGATTCTGGAGCCGATCCCGGCCACCGCCATCAGCTTTATCGCGGTGACCGTCAGCGTGCTCAGCGCCAACTGGGTGCTGTTCGGCGCGCAGGAACTGGCGGAGCCGGGCTTCAAGGCCGGTAAAGAGGCGCTGAAATGGGGGCTGGCGGGCTTCTCCAGCACCACCGTCTGGCTGGTGTTCGGCGCCTTTATCTTCGCGTTGGGCTACGAGGCCACCGGGCTGGGGCGGCGCATCGCGCTGTTCCTGGTGAAGTTCATGGGCAAGCGCACGCTGACGCTGGGCTATGCGGTGGTGATCATCGATATTCTGCTGGCACCATTCACGCCGTCCAACACCGCGCGCACCGGCGGCACGGTGTTCCCGGTGGTGAAAAACCTGCCGCCGCTGTTCGATTCCTTCCCTAACGATCCCTCTTCGCGCCGCATCGGCGGCTACCTGATGTGGATGATGGTGGTCGGCACCAGCATCAGCTCCTCGATGTTCGTCACCGGCGCCGCGCCGAACGTGCTGGGCATCGAGTTCGTCGGCAAGATAGCCGGGGTGCACATCAGCTGGATGCAGTGGTTCCTGGCGTTCCTGCCGGTCGGCCTGCTGCTGCTGATCATCGCGCCGCTGATCTCCTACTACCTGTACAAACCGGGCGTGACCCACAGCAGCGAAGTGGCCGCCTGGGCGGATACCGCGCTGGGGGAAATGGGCAAGCTGACGCGCAAGGAGTACACCCTGATCGGCCTGGTGCTGCTCAGCCTGTGCCTGTGGGTATTCGGCGGCAAGGTGCTGGACGCCACCGCGGTGTGCCTGTTGGCGGTGTCGCTGATGCTGGCGCTGCACGTGGTGTCGTGGAAAGAGATCACCAAATACTCCAGCGCCTGGAATACGCTGGTTAACCTGGCGACGCTGGTGGTGATGGCCAACGGCCTGACGCGCTCCGGCTTTATCGACTGGTTCGCCCAGACCATGAGCACCCACCTGGACGGCTTCTCGCCGAACATGACGGTGGTGGCGCTGGTGCTGGTGTTCTACTTCGCCCACTACCTGTTCGCCAGCCTGTCGGCGCACACCGCCACCATGCTGCCGGTGATCCTGGCGGTCGGCAAGGGGTTGCCGGGCGTGCCGATGGAACAGCTGTCGATGCTGCTGGTGCTGTCGATCGGCATCATGGGCGTGCTGACGCCGTACGCCACCGGGCCGGGGGTGATCATCTACGGCTGCGGCTATGTGAAATCGAAAGACTACTGGCGCCTGGGCGGCATTCTCGGCGTGGTGTACATCGCCGCGCTGCTGCTGATCGGCTGGCCGATCATGAGCCTGTGGTACTGAGTTGACGCACAGCGGCCGCCGCCCGGTGGCCGCTGGTACGATCTTTTCCCGTGAACCCTGTCACACACTTGTCACACTAACCCCGCCATCATACGCAGGCAAACGCTAACACCTTAAAAATAATCATTTTCCGGGAGCCTCTGCGGATGAGAAAAAAAACGTTATTGCTGTGCCTGCCCTTGTTATTCACCGGGAACGCGCTGGCGGACGCCGGCGGTTATCAACTGGAACAGGTGCTGGTGATGAGCCGCCATAACCTGCGCGCGCCGCTGGCCAACAACGGCAGCGTGCTGGCGCAGTCCACGCCGAAGGCCTGGCCGGCCTGGGAAACGCCGGGCGGCCAGTTGACCACCAAGGGCGGGGTGCTGGAAGTGTATATGGGGCACTATTTCAACGCCTGGCTGAAGCAGACCGGCCTGTTGCCGCAAGAGGGCTGCCCGACCGCCGGCAGCGTGTACGTCTACGCCAACAGCCTGCAGCGCACGGTGGCCACCGCGCAGTTCTTCAGCAACGGCGCGTTCCCCGGCTGCGACGTCAGCGTGCACCATCAGGACAAGATGGGCGAGATGGATCCGACCTTCAACCCGATCATCACCGATACCAGCGAAGCCTTCAACCAGCAGGCGCTGGCGGCGATGAACGCCGCGCTGGGCTCGCTGAAGCTGGACGCCTCTTACCAACAGCTGGCGAAGATCATCGACTACAAGGATTCCGCCGCCTGCAAGACCGACAAACACTGCGACCTGACCAAAGAAGCCAGCGTGATGAGCGCAGTGCCGGGCAAAGAGCCGGGCGTCTCCGGCCCGCTGCGGGTGGGCAACTCACTGGTGGACGCCTTTATGCTGCAGTATTACGAAGGTTTCCCGATGAAAGAGGTGGCCTGGGGCAAAATCGTCACCCCGCAGCAGTGGAAGCAGCTGGCGCAGTTGAAAGACGGCTATCAGGATTCGCTGTTCACCTCGCCGGTGGTGGCGCAGAACGTCGCCAAACCGCTGCTGACCTACATCAACAACGCGCTGCTCGGCGAGCGCAAACCGGACGCGCCGAAGCTGACGGTGCTGGTCGGCCACGACTCCAATATCGCCTCGCTGCTGTCGGCCATGCAGTTCCAGCCGTATCAGCTGCCGCAGCAGTACGAGAAAACGCCGATAGGCGGCAAACTGGTGTTCCAGCGCTGGCGCGACGCGCAGAACAGCCGTGAATTGCTGAAGATTGAGTACGTCTATCAGTCCACCGAACAGCTGCGCAAGGCGACGCCGCTGACGCTGCAAACCCCGCCGCAGCGCGTGACGCTGGCGCTGAAAGGCTGCCCGATCGACAAAGACGGTTTCTGCGCCTGGAGCGATTTCGAAAAGACCATGAAAGGCATCTTGTAATGCCCAGCCTCTCTCCCGACCGCGGGGGAGAGGCCTCTCCCCATCCCGGCTAACGTGCCGCCGTACGAGCCTTAACGTCATTTATTTTGCCCAGGGTCATTGTTGCAGGCGGTTTCGGGGGCTAACATCATCAGCCTGCCTGCTTATCATGGATACCGCCGTTGCCCACTTTTATCCGCAATATCGAATTTTTCACGCCGGACGGCTATCCGGGCCAGGTGGCGCGCTGCCAGTTTGCGCTGGCGGAGTATCGCGACGAGAGTTTTCCCGAGGCGGGCTTTGCGCTGCCGGACCATCTGGCGCGCGCGGTACCGAAACGCCGTGCGGAGTATCTGGCCGGGCGTGTGCTGGCGCGACAGCTGCTGGCGCCGCTCGGTTTCGCCGACTTCACCCTAGCGCGCGGCGAAGATCGCGCGCCGCAGTGGCCGCCGGGCATCGCCGGGGCGCTGAGCCATAATTCGGATACCGCGCTGTGCGCCGTACACCGCGAGAGCGGGCTGGGCGGCGTTGGGTTGGATGTGGAGACGCTGCTCTCCGACGTGCGAGCGGAGGAGCTGTGGGGGGCGATCGTTTCGGCGGGGGAGCGCGAGGCGTTGCTGCGCGAAACGCTGCCGTTCAACGAGCTGCTGACGCTGACGTTTTCCGCCAAAGAGAGCCTGTTCAAAGCGCTTTATCCGCAGGTGCGTTGTTACTTCGATTTTCTCGATGCGCGCATGGTCGCCGTGGATACGCAGCGGCAGACGTTCGTATTAGCGTTGCTTAAGACCTTGACGCCAAATTGCCCCGCCGGCCGCCGGTTCAGCGGGCATTTTTGGCGTGAAGGTGACGACGTCACGACCTTTATTTTTTGCTAAAATACAATAATAACAGTGTGTTATTTCTTGCTGCGCCGTAACGTGGATTTGCCGCAGCGGGCGGAAAGATTCATTCATCGGAGATTGACCCTCGGTGGGGAATCGGTGTAATTTATCCTCCTTTTACAGCTAATGATAATTATTCGCATAAACATTATCATTGGTGAGGCGCAACAAAGGAGTGGTCTGTGGCGACACTGACGACAGAAAACCAAACCTTCCCCGGGTTTGCGTACGCCGAACAATCGACCTTTTTGTACCGGTCCGAATTCCGTTCCCTCTCCGCCAGCGGCGTGTCCGAACGGATTGAGACGCCGGCGTTCGGCGGCGAGCAGGAAGGCAGCGCGCTGGCGCAGCATATTCGCCAGGCGCTGGCGCGAGCCAACGCCGCCGGCCAGGAGACGCCGGTGGTGGTGGGCGCCATTCCGTTCGACACGCGCCGGCCTTCCTGCCTATATGTGCCTGAAAGTTATGAGTTTGTCGCCAACGATAGCTTTACCCGCGCCGCGCGCCCGATGCTGCAACAGCCGCATCGCCTGGCCGCCTGCACCAGCATTCCGGACGAGCCGCGCTTCAAGCACGCGGTGGCCGAAGCGGTCAGCCGCTTTAAACAAGGCAAGCTGGACAAGGCGGTGCTGTCGCGCATCCTCGACATCGAGCTGGAGCAGCCGGTGGCGGGCCACCAGATCCTCAATAACCTGATGGTGCAGAACCCGACCGGTTACCACTTTTCCCTGCCGCTGGCCGATGGCGGCGTGTTGATCGGCGCCAGCCCGGAACTGCTGATCCGCAAGCAGGGCGGCGAGATCCACACCAACCCGCTGGCGGGCTCGGCGCGCCGTCAGGACGATCCGCAGCAGGATCGCCTCGGCAGCGAGCGCCTGATGCGCTCGACCAAAGACAAATACGAACACAAGCTGGTGATCGACGACATCCGTCGGCACCTGGCGCCGCTGTGCGCCAGCCTGAGCGTGCCCAGCGGCCCGTCGCTGCTCAGTACCGGCACCATGTGGCACTTGTCCACCCGCATTCGCGGCGAGCTGCTGAACCCGAATCTCAACGTGATGCAGCTGGCCTGCCTGCTGCATCCGACGCCGGCGCTGTGCGGTTTCCCGACCGAGAGCGCCCGCCAGCTGATCGCCGATCTGGAGCCGCACGATCGCGGCCTGTTCAGCGGCATCGTCGGCTGGTGCGACGCCAACGGCGACGGCGAGTGGGCGATCGTCATCCGCAGCGGCCTGCTGCGCGGCAACCGGGTGCGCCTGTTCGCCGGCGCGGGGATTGTCGCCGCCTCGACGCCGCAGCCCGAGTGGCTGGAAACCGCCGCCAAACTGGGCACCATGCTCAACGCTTTCGGCCTGAACAGCGGTGCGCTGTAGGGCCACTTTGCGGCGCAGCGCGCGCCGCATCCTATCCTTTTCGCAGGAGACAACGATGAACAACAACATGACCCGGCTGTGCGCCCGGATGGCGGTGCGCGCATGAGCATTCAGATGGATTTCACCGGCAAACGCGTGTGGGTGACCGGCGCGGCGCGCGGCATCGGCGAGCAGATCGCCCGGCATTTTTTGACGCAGGGCGCCGAGGTGGTGGGGTTTGACCGCGAGTTCGCCAACCCGGATTTGCCTTACCCTTGCGTGACGCTGGACATCAGCCGGCCGGAGCAGGTGGAGGCGGTGTGCCGCCAACAGCTGGCGGAAAACCCGCAACTGGACGTGTTGGTCAACGCCGCCGGCATTCTGCGCATGGGCAATACCGAAGATCTGAGCGTGGATGACTGGCACCAGTGCATCAACGTCAACGCCTCGGGGGCGTTTTACCTGTTCCGCGCCGTTCTGCCGCACTTCAAGGCGCAGCGCAGCGGGGCGATCGTCAGCATTGGCTCCAACGCCGCGCACGTGCCGCGCGCGCAGATGGCGGCTTACTGCGCCTCCAAGGCGGCGTTGACCAGCCTGAACCACTGCGTGGGGCTGGAGATGGCGCCGTTCGGCGTGCGGTGCAATCTGGTGTCGCCGGGCTCGACCGACACGCCGATGCAGCGCGGCATGTGGCAGACCGATGATGCGCAGCAACGCACCATCGCCGGCTTCCCCGAGATGTTCAAGTTGGGGATCCCGCTGGGCAAAATCGCTCGCCCGGACGAGATCGCCAACGCGGTGTTGTTCCTGGCCTCCGACTTGGCCAGCCACATCACCATGCAGGACATCGTGATCGACGGCGGCGCGACGCTGGCCGCCTGAGTCAGACCCGCTGGCGGCGCAGCAGGTGCCGCGCGCCTTCCGCCGCCAGCAGCAGCACCGCCAGCCAGATCGCCAGATAGGTCGGCCATTCGCTTTGGCCGATGCTTTCGCCGAGCAGCAGCGCGACGATCACCAGCAGCACCGGTTCCACATAGCTCAGCAGGCCGAACAGGCTGAACGGCAGCAGGCGGCTGGCGAGGATGTAACACACCAATGCCACGGCGCTGATGACGCCGAGCAGCGGAATGCGCCAATACAGCTCGGCATTGATCGGCAGCGCCGCCGCGCCGCCGTCGCCGAAGGCGAACCAGGCCGCCGCCGGCAGCATCAGCGCCAGCTCGCACCACAGCCCGCCGAGATTGTCGGTGCCGAAACGCCGCCGCAAAATAAAGTAGAGCGGATACCCCAGCGCTACCACCAGCGTCGGCCACGATACGCCGCCCGCCTGATACAGCTCATTGCCCACCCCCGCCACGGCGCACGCCACCGCCAGTTTTTGCAGCAGCGACAGCCGATCGCGGTAGATCAAACGGCCCGCCAGCACCATGGTCAGCGGCAGCAGAAAATAACCGAGCGATACGTCGAGCGCCTTGCCGTGCAGCGGCGCCCACAGGAACAGCCACAGCTGCACCCCCAGCAGCGCCGAGGTGAGCAGCAGACCCAGCAGGCGCCGCGGCCGTTGGCCGATCCCGACCAGCGTGTCGCCCGCCTTGCGCCAATCGCCGGACAGCGCCATGAACAGCGTCAGGAACGGCAGCGTCAGCAGCGTGCGCCAGCCGTAGACCTGTTCGCCGTTCAGCGGGGTGAGGGTAGAGGTGAAGTAATACATCGCGCCGAACAAGATGGAGGCGACGACCGAAAGAGTGATGCCCTTAATCACACGCATTCCTGGTGAGTGATTGATTTTATGGCGGCTACTGTAGAGAAATTTGCCGCCAACGACAATGGCGCCGCCGGGCGCTGGACAATCGGCGGCGGCGGGTTACAATGGATACTGTGTATTCATACAGGCTTTGGCGATGACAATCGATCTTTTTGAAGACGCGCTGCCGCCGCCGTGGCGCGAAGAGATCGCCCCCGGCGCGGTGGTGATGCACGGCTTTGTGCGCGATCACGGGCCGGCACTGCTGGCGGCGGTGCAGGGCGTGGTGGCCCAGGTGCCGTGGCGGCATTTGACCACCCCCGGCGGGCACGTGATGTCGGTGGCGATGAGCTGGTGCGGCAACGGCTGGACCAGCGACAGCCGGGGCTACCGCTATTCGGAACGCGACGCGCGCAGCGGCAAACGCTGGCCGGCCATTCCGCCGATCCTGATGGCGCTGGCGGACGAAGCTGCGCAGCAGGCGGGCTTCGGCCCCTTCGTGCCGGATTCCTGTCTGATGAACCGTTACGATCCGGGCAGCAAGCTGTCGCTGCATCAGGATAAAGACGAACACGACTTCGGCGCGCCGATCGTCTCGGTGTCGCTCGGGCTGCCGGCGGTGTTTCAGTTCGGCGGCCTGCAACGCAGCGACCGGGCGCGGCGCATTCCGCTGGCGCACGGCGATGTGGTGGTGTGGGGCGGCCCATCGCGGCTCTGTTTTCACGGCATCCTGCCGGTCAAGGAAGGCTATCACTCGCTGGTGGGGCCGCACCGCATCAACATCACGCTACGCAAGGCGCTTTAACTGCGGCTCCTGCGCCAGGCAGGCGACGAGATAGTCGATAAACACCCGCAGTTTGGGCGGCAGATACTGGTTGGGCGCATAGAGCAGCCACAGGCCGCCGTGATAGCTGCTGAGGAAATCCCATTCTGGCAACACCTGCACGATCTCGCCCTCGTCGAGCGCCTGGCGGGCGGTAAAGTACGGCAGGCTGCCGATGCCGATATGCCGTTTCACCGCGTCCAGCCGCACGCCGGTGTGGTTGGCGGCGTAGCGGCCGCGCACGCTGACCGTCACCGTTTTGCCGCTGCGGCGGAATTTCCATTGCGCGTCGCTCGGCGTTTCTCCCAGATAGATGCAGCTGTGCGCCGCCAGATCGTGCGGGTGCAGCGGCGTGCCGTGTTGCGCCAGGTAGTGCGGCGTGGCGCACAGCAGATGGTCTATTCTCATCAACTGGCGGCCGATCAACCCGGGCGACGGGCGATCGGTAATGCGCAGCGCCAGATCGACCCGATCGTCGATCAAATCCATGTAACGATCTTCCAGCCGCAGCCTCACGTCCACCTTCGGGTAGCGGCGCAGGAACTCCGGCATGTGCGGATGCAGCACGAAGCGGCCCACCGCTTTGGGTACGCTGACGCTGATCAGCCCTTCGGGCTCCGCGGCGCCGCGCCCGCCGATCGCCATGACCGCGTCGGCCGCCGCCAGCAGGGTGCGGCAGTGCGCAAACGCCTCTTCGCCGCTTTCGCTCAGCCGCAGTTTGCGGGTGGTGCGGTGCAGCAGCTGCAGCGCCAGCGCCTGCTCGAGCTTCGCCACGCTGCGGCTGACGGCGGAAGGCGAAGCGCCCAGCTTGCGGGCGGCGGCGGAAAAACTGCCGCTCTCTACCACCTGAACGAAAACGGCCATTTCGGTCAACAGCGCGTAAGAAAGATTTGTGCTCATGACGCAAAGGTCCATTGTGATGGCGGCGGATTATGCTCCGATTATGACATGAATATAATGGCTCTTCGAACCGAGGAGAAAAATGATGACCGAACGACGTTATTACTACAGCGACGATTTACAGGGCCAGGCGCAGGTGTTGAGCTGTGCGCCGGCCGAGGCGGGCGCTTACGCCGTGGAGCTGGACGCCACGCTGTTCCACCCGCAGGGCGGCGGCCAGCCGTCCGATGTGGGGTCGTTAGGCGGCGTCACCGTGCTGCGGGTGCAGCAGCAGGGGGATACCGTGGTGCACTTTACCGCCGCGCCGCTGCCGAACGGGCCGGTTACGATGCAAATCGATGAAGCGCAGCGCCGGCTGCACGCCCGCTGGCACTCCGCTGGGCATCTGATCGGTTGGTTGGGCGAAACCCGGGGCTGGCGGCCGGTCAAGGCGCATCATTGGCCGGGTGAAGGGCGCATCACTTTCGCGCCGGGGCCGGATGCGCAGACGATAGAAGCGGATTTTTTGCAGGCGGAGCTGGCGCGCTTGATCGCCGCCGATCTGCCGCGCCGCCAGCAGGCGGTGGACGGTTTGCGCCAGGTCGGTTTCGGCGAGTTGCCCGCCTACGGCTGTGGCGGCACCCATGTCGCCGCGCTGGGCGAGGTGGGCGCGATCGCGATTACCGGCCTAAAGATGAAGAAAGGGCAGTTGAACGTGCAATATGAGCTGGTTGAATGAGGGGGGCGGCTCAGCGCCCGGCCTGCCGCAGCTGGGTGCAGAACGCGCATTGGCATCCCGCTACCGGCACCGCCGCGCAACTGCCGATGCTCACCGGCTGGGCGTCCATGGCGTGAAAGCCGTAAAACAGATTCTCGATGTTTTGTTCCGCCGCCCGCGCCTGCTCCGGGCGCGGTTCGGGCACTTTCGACTGAAACGCTGCGGCCTTGCCGGCCAGCAGGCTGAGAAACAACAGCGACAGCTGGATTTTCATCGTCGTCTTCCCTTTACTTGTTTTTTGATACGTTATAACAAAACCAAGACGCCGCCAAGCGCCGCGCTCGCGCTCGGCGCCCGCCAGCGCGTGAGCCGGTGCGGTGAACGCCCGTGTTTAATTCGCCTTTCTATTTGATTTCATTGAAATTGATGAAATAGTCAGATGCCATCATCCAGGGCATGACAGGGCAGCCAATATTCTAAATACTTAATCGAAGAGGCGCTCTGGGCAGGAGAAGCGCTTTGGGATCGCGCTTTTGCACGGCGCGCCCGCCGTTTTGGCATGGACTGCATTTTTTCAGTGTCGTGGAATGTAAAATGGATTTTTGTAACCGGATTTCCGTGTGTTTATTGACGTTTAATTCATCGCGCTTGCTGCGTGACGTGTTGCAACCTGTGGCGGCGTTCGCCGATGAAATCATCGTGGTGGATTCGGGCAGTACTGACGGCACGTTGGCCATTTGCGACGACTTCAATATCAAGCCTCTTTATCACCCGTTTGAAACCCATGGCCGGCAAATGAATTACGCCATATCCTGCGCGCGGCATGACTGGGTTTTGTGCCTGGACAGCGATGAGATCATGGATGATGAAGCGGTCGACGCGATGCGGCTTTTCAAGCGCACCCCAGGCCCTGACAAAAACAACGCCTATCGCATTCGTCGCGATTGGTTTGTGTTGGGACAGGCGGTCAGAACGCTTTATCCCGTCTCGTCACCGGATTACCCCATTCGCTTTTTTCATCGCCAGGTGGTGAAGTTCAATGATGCGCCGGTAGATGATGCGGCGGAAGGGGGCGCATCCACCTTGATACTGGCCGGGCACGTTAAACACGACACTTTTTTCTCAATCGAGGAAGTGTTTGCCAAGCTGAACAGCTATACGGCGCGCGTGGTGAAATACAAGGCGATAAGGCCATCGATTCTCCGAGGGGTGATTAGCGCCATCGGCGCATTTTTCAAGTGGTACATTTTCAGCGGCGCCTGGAAAGCGGGCCGGGTCGGGGCCGTGACCGGCGTTTACGCGGTGTCCTACAGCTTTTTGAAGTATTTCAAGGCGTGGTACCACAGATAGCCGAAGGCGGGGGGCGAACCGCCTTCATCTCCTCGTTTAAACGCTGTCTTCAGCGATCAGCACCTCAGTGATATCAATGCGATGCAGCAGCTTTCTCTGTTTCTCATGGCTGATTTTCTTCATGCGGCGCAGCCGGTACAGCTCTTCTCTTTCCGCGTGCAACGAGGCTAAGTACAGCTGCTTTTCCAGCCGCTTCAGCGCCACGATATTCTTAACGTCTTCTTTGGTCAGAATTTTACGTTGCAGCACGTCCAGCATCCGCCGCGTCGTTTCTTCAATCAGCTCCGGCGTGGCGTCGTCCGGCGGGGCGACGAGCAGCTTTTCCTTGGTTTCGTTGACGGCCTTGGTCGCCGCGCTCGCCAAGGCTTCTGAAACGGAGAAAGCCTCTTCCTGATCTTCTTCCGGCGGCAGATTGCCGCGCAACAGGAAGGGCAGCGTGACGATGCCGACGACGATCGACAGCAGGATGACCCCCGAGGCGATAAACACCAGTTGATACCGGCCCGGGAATGGCGAACCATCCAATAAAAACAGCGGAATTGACAGCACGCCCGCCAGGGTCACCGCCCCTCGCACCCCGGCAAAGGCGGCGACGAACAGATCGCGCGTGCTGAATTTCGAAAATAACAACGGATCTTTGCGCATCAGGGTCGCGCTGCCGACCTTCATCAGCCACAGCCAAATCAAACGCACGGCGATCAAACTAAAATAGATGATCACCACGTAAGCCAGCAGCGTCTCCAGGCTGATGGAATGATCGATACCGGTTTGCGCCACGGTGAAGTTCAAGATGCCCGGCAGCTGCAGCCCAAGCAGAATAAACACCATGCCGTTAAACACGAACTCGAGCATTTCCCAAATATTATTGGTGCGTAAACGCACCAGCGGCATGCTGCGATTCACTTTGGATTGGCCAATCATCATGCCGGCGCTGACGGCGGCCAGGATGCCGGATACGCCGATTCTTTCCGCAATCAGGTAGCAGGAAAAGGGCAGTAACAGCGAGAAAATAATCTGAGTGGCGGAATCGTTATACATCCATTTATGGATGAACTTAACCATTTGATTATAGAGAAAAACAATAATGATGCCGCACAGCACCCCACCAATCGATACCTGCAGAAAGGTCAGAAAGGCACTCTCCAGGGTAAACGCCATCGCGCCGAGCGCGACAGCGATGGAGAAGTTGAGGGAAACCAACCCGGAGGCGTCGTTCATCAACGCCTCCCCTTCGATCACGCTCATCACGGGTTTGGGCATGCGTCCTTTACCGACGATGCCGGACAGCGCCACGGCGTCCGTTGGCGACAGAACGGCGGCCAGGGCGAACGCGGCGGCGAGGGGGATTGACGGGAGCAGGAAGTGAATCAGATAACCCACCCCGACGACCGTGATGATCACCAGCACCAGGGCCAGACAAAGGATTTCTCTGCCGTAATGGATGAACTCTTGCGCCGGCGTTTTCCAACCGTCGGCGAACAGCAGCGGGGGAATAAACAGCATCAAGAAAAGCTCGGGATTGAAGTCGATATGCAACCCAAACTGCGGCCAGGCCAACACGGCGCCAACGATGATTTGCATCAGCGGAAGCGGGATCTGGAAGGGCAAGATGCGCGTCACGACGCCGGACAACGAGACGGTGAGCAATAAGATCAATATGGTGAAGAATGTTTCCATCGTGAACCTTTTGTGGATTTAATTTTTCTCGTCGTTATCAAACGGTTTTTCTGCATGCCGGCGTCAGGCGGGCTCGCCGGCCAAGGCTGAGCAGCGGCCATGGCGGCCGCTGTCGATAAAGATAGCGCAGTTGAGCAAGGCCGGTTCGCCCCGCTTGCCTGTGGGATGGCGCAGACAAACGGGGCAACGGGTTAAGGCAGCGCAAACGCCATCACGTAATCGCCGGTTTCTGTCGAATGCGCGGCGCCGCCGACCACAATAACGATGTATTGCTTGCCGGTTTTAGGCGAAACGTAGCTCATTGGCGTCGCGCTCGCGCCGACCGGCAGCGCATATTTCCAGACTTCTTTGCCGGTGCTGCTGTCGTAGGCGCGCAGATAATAGTCCTGGAAGCCGGCGAAGAAGACCAGGCCGCCGGCGGTCGTCATAGTGCCCGCGTAGGTGGGCATGCCAACCGGCATCGGCAGGTGCGATCTGATGCCCAGCGGCCCCATTTTTTCGGCGGTGCCGGCCGGTATCTGCCAGGCGATCTTTTTGTTTTTGTAATCGACGGCGGTGATCGTGCCGTAAGGGGGTTGGTTGCAAGGCACTTCGAGCGGCGACATCCACATCAACGTGATCATGCCGTATGGCGTGCCGATCATGGGGGAAGGCCCGTGGCCATCGATCACTTTTTGCGGGTACTGTTTCGCGACGCGTTCATAGCTGTCGCGCGCCACTAACCAAAACACGTTCGGAATGCGCACATCGTTCATGTAAGCCATATGGTTCACAGGATCAATCGACATGCTCCCCCAGTTGAGTCCGCCTAAATTGCCGGGCTGCTCAAGCGTTGGGCGGGTGCCGATCGGGGTCATGTCGCCCTGGTAATTCATCTGTTTGAACAGGATGCGGCAGGCCATCTGGTCAAACAGGGTGGTGCCCCACATTTTTTCTTCGGTCAGGCGTTCGGCGCCAATGGTCGGCATGCCGACGGAGAACGGCTGGGTTGGCGAGAGGCGCTCTTCCTCTGCGGCGCCTTGGGTCGGCACGGCTTTCTCTTCAACCTGCGCCAGCGGTTTGCCGGTCTCCCGGTTCAGGTAGAAAATCTGCCCCCGTTTGGTGCCGAGCAAAAGGGCGGGCACCGGGCGATGTTGCTCATCAAAACCGTCCACCAGCGCGGGTTGGGATGCGAGGTCATAATCCCAAATGTCGTGATGCGTGGTTTGGAACTTCCAGCGCTCACGGCCTGTTTCAATATCAATGGCGACCAGGGCAGAGTTGTACTCATCCGAATTTTCCGGGCGATTCATGCCGTAATAGTCGGGCGTTGCATTGCCAAGCGGCGCATACAACAAGCCTAATTTGTCGTCATAGGCGGCGGTGCTCCACATATTCGGCGTACCGCGCGTATAGGTGCTTCCGGCCGGCGGAGCCTTGGTGATGCCCGGGTTGCCTAAGTCCCACGCCCAGTCCAACTCGCCGGTTTTGGCGTCGAACGCCCTGATGACGCCGGAAGGCTCGCCTTTCATCACGTTATCGATAACCCAGCCACCGACGATAATCTTCCCTCTGGCGATGGTCGGCGCCGAGGTTTGGAAGTAATAGCCCGGTTTCACTTCCCCCATATGCTGACCGAGATTCACCTCACCGTTTTGACCGAAGGCGGGACATTTCTGGCCCGTTTTGGCATCCAGCGCAATGAGGCGGGCATCGATCGTGGTGTGAACGATCGCTTTCTCGCACAGAGCGCCTGGCGCAACATCCTCATTTTTGTAGTAGCCAAGCCCGCGGCAGCGTTGCCAAACGGGGGAGGTGGAATGCGAGTCAAATTTCCAGCGCGCTTTACCCGTATCGGCATCGATAGCGGTGATAAGACCGTTGGGCGTACAGCTATACACCAAATCATCGATCGCGAGCGGGGTATTTTGGTCCACGCCCGGCCGGAAATCGCCGGTGCGATAAACCCAGGCGAGTTTCAGGTCTTTGACGGTTGAACGGTTCACCTGATTGAACGGCGCGTAGCGCGTTCCTTCCGTCGTGCGGCCATAGGCGCTCCAATCGGCTGGCGCATTGTCGCTTTTGCTCTCGATAAACGTCACGTCGCCAGAAGGGGTAATTTCGCCATGGGGAAAGAAGGCGCCGATAAAGAAAGCGACAAATGCCACGGATAATACCGAACCGGCGATGTAAGCCTGCTTTTGACTCTTGGCGCTGTGCAGGTACGAGGGAAGTAAAAACGCGGCGATAATAGAGAGGCCGGCGGGCACCAGCAGGCGAGGGAACAATGCCCAGTAGTTAAGCCCCGACTCCCAAAGCGCCCACGGCACCGTCATCAAAAACAGCAGGCCGGTTAAGTAACAAGCTGATTTGCTGCGTTTGAGGACCAGCACTGCGGCGGCGATGTAGCCTATCCCGGTAATGGCATAGTAGAACGATCCGCCGAGGGCGATAAGCCAAACTCCCCCCACGGTTAACGCGACGCCAGAAAAAACCAGCAAGCAAAAGAACGTGATTATTGCGGCTCTCTTACCAAACGATGTTCTAATCATATGTTTTCCTTTGACTTTAAAATCCACATTGGATCACCATCCCATCGCTGCCAACGCGTGAAAATGCCGGCGCGAAAGGCAAGGCATTTCCCGCCTTGAGACTTTTTATTCTTTAACGCTTTAGGGGCATTGAGTTGTCGTTTTGATATCCATTTCAACAGTGGCCATTGCGGTTTGGATCAGTCGCCGGACCAAGATAAGGGGATTTTATTGGGCGATGACAGAACGCGCGCGATAAAAATAACCATCAATGTTTTTATTTAATACCGGGTTGTAACCGTTTCGCAGAGATACGGTTTTGGGTGTGCTGGGCAATCCGATATTCTATTGCAGTGATAAACGCATTGAATGAAAGAGCCTCTCTGGACTAATTATTTAGAGTGATGATGAATGCGGAATCGCTTTTAATCACGAGGTTGCGTAGAGGTTTACCCTGCGTTGAGTTCAGAGTGAAACGTCATTCTTTATCAAGCCGGTGTCGGTAGAAGCGGCGAAAAAAATGATTCAATGCCATTCTTTCTCCATCGACATAGACAATATAACCTTTCCCGCGTTCGCCGACGGTGACTTTTTCAACATTAACATTAGGATAGTGTTTTTTTAGGTTTTTAGACCATAATTGAATACTCATAACTCTATTTTCCTGACGCGCTTTATTCTTGTTTAAGGCATATTGATAGCACCCGTAAAAATAAGTCTCGTGGAAATAAAATATCGTCACTATCTGGGGATGTCTACAAGCGGGCGGGCGGGATAAAGCGAAAAATGTCGGCTGCGCTCAGGCGAGGGATTTATAAAAAATGAAATAAAAACAATAAGTTATCCAATCAACCGCACAAAAAGTAAATATGGGTAACGTATTGATATTTAAGGTTTTGGTACGTAAGTCATATCGGAGAGAACGCTTAACGGATAAGCGGTTATTCCTTGTGAGGGCGAGAAGATCCCATCTTGGCGCGATTTTCAGGGAGATGTTAATGTGTTTTCCAATTAGATAAGTCTTAAAGTTGGTGCTTTTTGGCGAGTGGATAATGCGTGGTTTTGAGCCTAAACTCATCATAATTCTTTATTGATAAATATAAATTATTACCATTTTTAATAAATAGCAACACCGATCGTGACAGGGTTACCGCTCTGGCCCTGGCGCTACCTCTTTCTCTCTGTGTTTGATCGGGAAGACAATGGGGATATAGGTCTTCATCTCTATTCTATCGCCGCCTTTGGGGGTGATAATTTCAATGAGAAAGCGATCGATCATGCCAACTTTATTTATCGGGAATGATTTGGTGTAGATGCTTTGCGTGAATTTTTGCGCCTCATCGCTTGCGCCATCAAAACTGAACTCTGCAAAAAGTTGCATGTCTTTTTTTCCCTGGGCGTCGGCCAGGGAGGCAAGCACGTTGCCAAGACAGTCTTCTTCAGAAATATAGAGGGTCTTCAAATAGATGCTGACGTAATTCTCTTTCCTGATGCTCGCGCCAAAATTGAAAAAATTAATCACGCCGCTATCCGTTTTTTTCATGTTATCAATTGCCGCCAATCGCAGCGCGGAAACCGCAGGATGGAAGTGATATATCTCTGCATCAACGCCATCCCCTGAATCGTCGAAAAATTTTGGCAGGTGCACATAGCGATGCTCGGGAATGCCGTCGAGAAACAGCAATGGGATGGCGGAGGACACGTCCCACGATTTACTTTTGCGATACTGCATCGGCGAGGTTCTGAATTGCTTGCGAAAGGCCCGTTCAAAGGATTGATATGACTGAAAGTTCAGCGCTTTAACGATATCGGAAATAGAGAGGTTCGTCGCTTTCAACATAAATGCGGCGCGAATGAGTTTTCTGCCCCTCACATAGCTTCCGAAAGTCATCCCTGTTTCATCTTTAAACGCTTTTTGGATATGCCCGCGTGAATATCCGCTTTTTTCTGACAGCATCTCAACGGTAAGCTTCTCATTGAACCCACTTTCTTCCACCCAGGCGAGCAGCTCCTCAATGACTTTGGTTATAAACATGCAGGAGCTCCCTTTTAGTTATCTGCCTAATGGTTGCGTTGGGTAAAATAACGCGATATCGGTATTCAGCGATAAGCCCCAATTCATCCGATCTTTTAGGCAATATCCTGAGTATAGAACGCGTGCAATATTAACGCGGTAAATTAAAAAAAATGTACTTAAAAGTGTCATTTACCAAATAGCAGCGTATGGCGAAGAAGTAGAAAGTGTATGGATACATTTTAAGTATATTAATTTGTTGATTTTTATTCACTTATATGAATGAACCAAGCTGGTGGGAGCACAATTTTTGCTCATTGATAGATAAAAACACTATATGGCTGCCAATTTATTGACAGTAACATCTTTTCGAATCGAAATAATTAACTATTCTATGTTTAAGAGTAGGGGGAAGCGGAAAATAGGCCCGGCAGGGGATTGTGAAATTAAATAATGGTTAATTCAAGGGGGCATCAAGGCTAATGACATTCAGGGAGGAATATGGGGGGGTATTTTCTCGAAAAATAGCGATTGCTATTTATCTTCTGGCTGTGGCCTGCGTTTTTCTGTCTTGGCGCTCGTGGTTTATCAGCGTTTTTCCACACGACTTCTTTGCGAATCTCATCTTGTGCGAGAGGTGAATCGGCATCTTTCATCCTGGAAATGATTTTTGTGCAACGTGATACGTGGATATATTTGAACGGGTATGGGAATGCCATTCTTCGAAAGAAAGCAAGTCGGACAGCTTTTGATTCTGCAAGAAGAGGGATGCATTCAATAATAAAAATAGCAAGATGACAGGCTTTACTATGGATTGTTCTAACAAGTTCAGACGCAATATTTTAGATGAGATAATCGCTATCATTGAAAAAGCCATTGATACACAAAGCCATGTATCAATAAGGGCGTTATCCATTAAGTCAGGGTATTCCATCGGGCATTTACAACGGATGTTCTATTTGTATGAAGGGATGAAGATAGGGACCTATATCAGAAAGCGCAGACTAAGCCGCTCGACGTTATTGCTGAAATGTACCGATATGAAGATCTATGAAATCGCGTTGCTCTCTGGATTTAGTTCTCAGCAATCATTTAGCCGTGCGTTTTCAAATCAGTTCGGTTGCCCGCCGAGAACATTCAGAACCCTGCGCGATTGGCCTTTTCTCAATTACCAACCGATTATTGGCTTCGATAAAGAGCCTTTCCCCAGCAGCATCGTGTACTTGAATTTGCATGAGTATTACGAGAAAAAAAGGATCGTGCAACTGCTTTCGCCGGTAATCAGCCGGGGGCAGATGAAGGTAAACGTAAAGAATCCAATAACCTGTAGCCTGTACAACGCATCGGCAAAGTACATTGCGATCAGGCGCAAAGAAAAAAAGATGAGTGAAAACGAGTTCATCCTATCGCTCTATGAGGGGGTGTTGGCTTCTCTGGATATCTTCATCACGCAAAGCGTAATCTTTAAAATCCACGATCACTGTCCAGGTGAAAAGGAAAACGTCAGCATGTGGTATTTCATCCCGATAAAATGATCTTTGTTTATCGCACATGGCAGAGGGTTGCCTGATTACAACGGAAAGCTTTGGTTATGCCATCGATATTTTGATGGCGTCCACCTGTCAACGCCCCATAAGCCTGCTTCAACCAACGAAGGTTGGCGAGGGAGAAAAAAAACCGACCGCGAGGATCGGTAAGCATGGGGTATTCAATAGGTATGACAACACTACAATTAAATAATAGCGCGCGTTGGGGATTTTTATTTACCGAAAAGTGTTATCTCACGGAACAATAGACCCGGCGTGCGCGCATCCTCTCTGGCAATAAGACGGGGGGCCTGCGCAACGCAGGCGTCATAAAATGAAGATAAAAAAAGCCGGCGATTAACGCCGGCCAATGAAACATCGACAATCTCTCTGAGATGCACGCCCCCTATACGGGAAATAAGGTCATGCAGTTCCTATGTAACCCTACCTGGTGCGTTTTTTTTTACCAAAAAGCGATATTTTTGGCCGGTGAGACGGAGAAATAAAAAAGCCGGTCATGACGACCGGCGAATGCGAAAATAACAGGGTAACGTTAATTGAAAGTGCACATAAAATGATAGCGAATTAATCCTAGCACTGACATCGGCGGTATATTTTACCTAAAAATGTCTTTGCGGCATTGGCCTTACCGCTCGGTTCCGGCGGCGGTATGGGGTTGCGTGGAGAGGCGAAAGGGCGGCCGATGCTGCTCCCCCTCGAAGCCAGGCTAAGATCCCCGCGGCCAGACCGCCTCGCGCACGGCGATCGCTCTGGGCAGCAGCCCGAGGGCGTAGAAGCGGTCGGCGATGCTTTGCTGCTGACGGATCACCTGTAAATCCATGGCGCGAACCTCATGGCTGCGGCGCGACAGCGCGAGTTCCAGTGAGGCGCTCGCCAGCCCCAGTTCATTGGAAAGGTGACGAGCGGCTTCTCTTGGCTGCGCGGCGATGTAACGGCCGGTGTGCTGCAGCGCCTGCATCAGCGGCCGCAACAGATCGTCCGAACGCTCGGCGAAGCCGCGGCGCGCCAGGTAGAATTGCTGATTGAGCACCCGCTGGGTGCCGTCGGCGATCACGCGCAGTTCCCCGTTGCGCTGCGCGTCGCTGAGCAGCGGATCCCACATCATCCAGGCGTCCACCGCCTGCAGGTCGGTCGCCGACAGCGGATACTTCGGCGGCGCGTAGACGATACGCACGTCGTTCAACGTCAATCCCTGTTCGTCCAGCATCTGCAGCAATAAATAGTGCACGTTAGAGCCTTTGTTAAGCGCGATGCGTTTGCCGCGCAGATCGGCGGCGCTGCGTATCGGGCTGTCTTGCGGCACCACCATCGCCACGCTCTGCGGCGCCGGCGGCTCAAAACCGACGTACACCAGCGCATTGCCCTGTGCCTGGGCGAAGATCGGCGGCACTTCGCCGGTGGTGCCGAAGTCTATCTCATCGCCGTCGAGCGCGTGCAGCAGCTGCGGCCCGGCGGGAAACTCGCTCCACAACACGCTGATGCGCTGTGTGGCGAAGAGCTGTTCCAGGCTTTGCCGCGCCTTGAGCACCCCGAGGTTGCCGAACTTTTGATAGCCGATGCGCAGTTCGCGTTCGGGCAGAGACGCTGCGGCGATGGCCGGTGAATGTGCGGGTGCGCCGGCGCTGCGACGGCGCGGTTTGATCAGACCAAGATGTGCCAAATGGGTGCGCAGGGTATTGCGGCTGACGCCGAGCAACGACGCCGCTTGCAGCTGGTTGCCGCCGCTGCGTTCGAAGGCGTTGCGCACCAGCGCATCCAGCACCCGTTGGTAAAGCTGTGCGCTGTCGCCTTGCAACTGCCGCTGCACAAAGCGGTCGATGGCGTCGTCGCCGCCGTCGTTATCCGTCAGGCGATGGGTAAGCTGCAGTTGCTGCGGTGCGATCGCCCCCTCCTGGCTCAGCAAGACCGCATTATGCAGCGTGTTCTCCAGCTCGCGCACGTTGCCAGGCCAAGGGTAGTCCAGCAGCGCCTGCTGCGCTTCCGCCGTCAACCGCGGCAGTGGCCGTTCCAAACGGCGGGCGTACAGCGCAAGAAAATGTCTGGCCAGCACCGGAATATCGTCCGGCCGCTGGCGCAAGGGCGGTAACGTCACCGCCGCCACGTTCAGGCGGTAATAGAGATCTTCACGGAACCGCCGTTGGCGAATCGCGCCGGCCAGATCGACGTGGGTGGCGGCGATGACCCGCACATCGATCTTCAGCGGTTTGCGCGAACCGACGCGGGTGATCTCCCGCTCTTGCAGCACGCGCAGCAGCTTGACCTGCAGCGACAGGTTCAGCTCGCCGATCTCGTCCAGCAGCAGGGTGCCGCCTTCCGCCGCTTCGAACCAGCCCTGATGAGTGCCGACGGCGCCGGTGAAGGCGCCTTTCTCATGGCCGAACAGTTCGGCTTCCGCCAGGCTTTCCGTCAGCGCGCCGCAGTTGACCGCCAGGAAAGGTTGATGGCGGCGCGCGCTGTGGTGGTGCAGATAGCGCGCCACCACTTCTTTGCCGGTGCCGGTTTCACCGACGATCAGCACGGTGGCATCGGTGGGAGCCAGCCGATCGAGCACGCTTTGCAGAGCGAGCGACGCCGGATCGATCAGCACCGGCTTGTCGGCGGCGAACGGTTGGGGATCGTACATGGGCGTCTCCTGTCTACGACGATGGGAAAAAAATCTTATCCCAGCCAATGGGCAGCCGCGAGAGGATAAAAGGCGCACGGTGCTGCATTGGCAACAGCCTTCCGCCGCCGCCTGCTGCCAATGCAGCAGTGTTTTTACGTCGATATCTCATCAATCTATTGATATATATTGGTTTTTTAAAATCTGCAATGTGGCATGCATCCTGCTTTTCTTTTTATAACCAAGCAAAGTTTTTCTATCGATAAATACTGAAAATAGTTATATAGGAAAGGCATAAATGACTGAGTCAGTGAAAGATCGCATCAACGTTTTCTGGTTTCTGCCGACCCACGGCGACGGCCGCTATCTGGGCACGGCGCAGGGCGGGCGCCCGGTGGACCTGCCTTATTTGCAGCAGGTAGCGCTGGCCGCCGACAACCTCGGCTATTACGGCGTGCTGATCCCAACCGGTAAAAGCTGCGAGGATTCCTGGCTGGTGGCGGCGGCGCTGGCGCCGATCACCCGCCGGTTGCGCTACCTGGTGGCGGTGCGCCCCGGTCTGCAGCCGCCGAGCCTGGCGGCGCGCATGGCGGCGACGCTGGATCGGCTGTCGGACGGACGCCTGCTGATCAATGTGGTAACCGGCGGCGATCCGGTGGAAAACAAAGGGGATGGCATCTTCCTCAGCCATGCCGAACGCTACGAGGTGACACAGGAATTTCTCACGGTGTATCAACGGCTGTTGAAAGGAGAGAAGGTGGACTTCAGCGGTAAGCATATTCGCGTCGAAGGCGCCGAATTGCTGTTCCCGCCGGTGCAGGAAAACGGCCCGCCGCTCTATTTCGGCGGCTCATCGCCGGAAGCGATCGATATCGCCGCCGGGCAGATCGACACCTACCTGACCTGGGGCGAGCCGCTGGCTCAGGTGGCGGAAAAGCTGGCGGCGGTGCGCCAGCGCGCCGAGCGGCAGGGGCGTAAACTCAGCTATGGCATTCGCCTGCACGTTATCGTGCGCGAAACTGAAGACGAAGCCTGGGCGGCGGCCGAGCGACTGATCGCGCATCTGGATGACGACACCATCGCGGCGGCGCAGCAGATCTTTGCTCGCATGGACTCCACCGGCCAGCGCCGCATGAGCGAGCTGCACGGCGGCTCGCGCGAGAGTCTGCGCATCGGCCCCAACCTGTGGGCCGGCGTCGGCCTGGTGCGCGGCGGCGCCGGCACCGCATTGGTGGGCAACCCGCAGCAGGTGGCGGCGCGCATACGCGAGTATCAGGCGCTGGGCATCGACAATTTCATCCTTTCCGGCTATCCGCATCTGGAAGAGGCTCACCGCTTCGCCGAGCTGGTGATGCCGCTGCTGCCGCTGGCGCAGTCGGCTCATCAGACGGCTCGCACGATCAATACCGGCCCGTTTGGCGAAACCATCGGCGGCGATCGTCGTCCCGCCCCGGCGCAGCGGGAGGGCTGATGGCGAAGCGTGCCCATATTATCGTTATCGGCGGCGGTTTCACCGGCGCGGCGCTGGCGATCCAGCTGGCGCGCGGAGCGGTGGATGTCACGGTGATCGAACCGCGCGCCGCGCCGGGCTATGGCGTGGCGTATTCGACCACCGATCCGACCCACCGCATCAACGTCCCGGCCGATAGGATGCAGCTGGCGGATGAACCGGCGGGGGATTTTGACCGCTGGTTCCGTCAGGGCGGCTGGCTGGCGGCCGATCCGCAGGCGTTATGGCGCGACGGTAAGGCCTATCCGCAGCGCGGCGCCTTCGGCCGCTATGTCGAGGAACGTTTTCATCAGGCGGCGCAGACGGGCCTGGCCCGCGTGCGGCACCTGCGCGATCGGGCGCAGCACCTGCAGCCGCAGGCGCAGGGCGCGTCCGTCATCACCGCCGGCGGCGAACGGCTGTGGGGTGATTATGTGGTGTTGGCGACCAGCCATCCGCCGCCTGCGCTGCCGCGGCAAATCGCCCCGGAACTGGCGCGCGACGCGCGGTTGATCGCCAATCCCTGGGCGGAGGGGGCGCTGGATGAGATTGAGCCCGATGAATCGTTGGCGATCGTCGGCAGCGGGCTGACGATGGCCGATGCGGTGGCGGCGTTGCACCGCCGCGGGCATCGCGGGCCGATTACCGCGTTCTCTCGTCACGGCCTGTTGCCGCGTGCCAATGCCGAAGGGGAGTACCCGACGTGGTCGTTTACCCCGCCATCCGGACTGCGTGACGGGGTGCGGCAGGTGCGCCTTGAGGTGGTGCGCGCCGCTGGGCAACGGGTGCCGTGGCAGGCGGTGTTGGACGCGGTGCGCGCCCAGGGCCAGCGTCTGTGGCAAGCATTGACGCTGACCGAACAGCAGCGCTTTCTGCGGCATCTGCGCGCCTATTGGGACGTGCACCGCTATCGCATTGCGCCGCAGGTGAGCACGCTGCTGGCGGAGCAACAGGCGGCGGGCACGCTGCAGGTATTGGCCGCTCGTCTGCGGCGGGCGGAACCCTCGCCGCAGGGCGTGCGCTTGACGATTCTGCCGCGCCAGGGCGCAGAGCGGGCGCTGCAGGCGCAGCGGCTGCTGATCGCTACGGGTCCGGCTCATGCCGGCCTGATCGCCGCCAGCCCGTTGCTCAGCTCGCTGGCTGAGCAGGGGGCGCTGCGCGCCGATCCGCTGGGATTGGGGCTGTGGGTCAATGCCGACAGCCAGGCGATCGGCGGCGACGGCCTTGCCAACCCGCGCCTGCTGGTGGCCGGCCCGGCGGCGCGCGGCCGCTTCGGCGAACTGATGGGGCTGCCGCAGGTGGCGGAACACGCCCAAAGCGTCGCGCAATACCTGTTGGCGCGATGTCCGGCTGCAAACTGATCGTCCATTCCCGTTTTTAACACCCTAAGACCCCCCATCCGGCCCGGCTTCGCCCGCGGCCGGCAGATAATTGTGGAGCTCGCTATGTCATCGCAACGTGAAATTCGTCTTAACGCTTTTGATATGAACTGCGTCGGCCATCAGTCGCCGGGGCTGTGGGCGCACCCGCGCGACCGTTCCTGGCAGTATAAGGATCTCGAATATTGGACCGATCTGGCGCGCCTGCTGGAACGCGGCAAGTTCGATGGATTGTTTATCGCCGACGTGCTGGGGATTTACGACGTGCTTAACGGCAGCGGCGACGCGGCGATCCGCCAGGCGACGCAGGTGCCGGTTAACGATCCGCTGGCGCTGGTGACGCCGATGGCGCTGGTTACCGAACATCTCGGCTTCGGGCTGACCGCCTCGCTGTCATTCGAGCACCCTTATCCTTTCGCCCGCAGATTGTCGACGCTTGATCACCTGACCAAGGGGCGCATCGGTTGGAATATCGTCACCTCTTACCTGGAGAGCGGCGCGCGCAATATTGGCCACCGGGCGCAGACCGATCACGATGCGCGCTACGACTACGCCGATGAATACCTGCAGGTGGTTTACAAGCTGCTGGAGGGCAGTTGGGAAGACGGCGCGATTTTGCGCGATCGTCAGCGGCGCATCTTCAGCGATCCGGCGAAAATTCATCCGATCAACCACAAAGGCGAGTTCTTCCAGGTGCCGGGCATTCACCTGAGCGAGCCTTCGCCGCAGCGCACGCCGGTGCTGTATCAGGCCGGCGCTTCCAGCCGCGGCAAGCAGTTTGCCGCGGAGCACGCCGAATGCGTGTTTGTCGCTTCTCCTTCGAAAACATTGCTGAAAAAAACCGTGGCCGATATCCGCCGCCGCGCCGCCGAGGCCGGGCGCGACCCGCGCAGCATTCTGATCTTCAACCTGCAGACGGTGATCGTCGGTGAAACTGACCGACAGGCGCAGGAAAAATGGCGGGAATACAAATCCTATACCAGCTACGAAGGCGCGCTGGCGCTGGTGTCTGGCTGGACCGGCATCGATTTCGGTCAGTATCAGCCGGATCAGGTGCTGAAGCATCTGCACACCAATGCCATTCAGTCGGCGGTGGAAACTTTCTCCAGCGCCGATCCCAGCCGTGAATGGACCGTACAGGGCATCGCCGAATGGGTCGGCATCGGCGGTTTCGGCCCGCTGTTGGTGGGCGGCCCGCAAACCGTGGCCGACGAACTGCAGGCGTGGGTGGAGGAAACGGATGTTGACGGTTTCAATTTGGCCTACGCCGTTACCCATGAAACCTTCACCGACGTGGTGGAACTGCTTGTCCCCGAGCTGCAAAAACGCGGAGCGTACAAGCGCGACTACACGGCGGGCACTCTGCGAGAAAAATTGTTCAATCAGGGGCCGCGCCTGGCGGAGCCGCACCCGGCGGTGGGCTACCGCTGGCCGGCCGGCGCGCCCTTGGCCGATGCACTGAGCGTCAAGTGAGGATGCGATGATAGAGATTGAAGGATTGCACAAGGCTTACCGCGCGCCGGACGGGCGACGGATTGAGGTGCTGAAGGGCGTTTCGCTGCAGGTGCCGGCCGGATCGATTACCGCCGTGGTCGGCCCCAGCGGGGCGGGCAAATCGACGCTGGCGAAATGCATCAGCCTGCTGGAACGGCCGAGCAGCGGCAGTATCCGGGTGAACGGCCAGGACTTGTCGCGGCTTGCGGGCGAGGCGCTGCGCAGGGAGCGGCGGGCGATAGGCACGGTGTTCCAGTCTTCCGCGCTGCTGCAGCGCAAAACCGCCTGGCAGAATGTGGCGCTGCCGTTGACCTATCTGGGCGTGGTGCCGCGCGATATCGACAAGCGGGTAAAGAGCCTGCTGGCGGCGGTGGGGTTGGCGGACAAGGCGGCGTTTTACCCGGCGCAGCTGTCCGGCGGCCAGCGCCAAAGGGTCGGCATCGCCCGCGCGCTGGCGCTGAATCCGTCGGTGCTGCTGGCGGATGAGGCCACCTCCGGGCTGGATCCGGACGCCACCGGGGCCATTCTCAGCCTGCTTAAACAGCTGCGCGATCGGTATGGCCTGTCGATCATCCTGATCACCCACGAGATGGATGCGGTGCGCGACGCCGCCGACGCGGTGGCCGAGATCCGCGACGGCGTGATTGTGCAGCAAGGGCCGGTGCGCGAGCTGTTGGCGGCGCCCGATTCCTCGCTGGGCCGCCGGTTGTTCCCGCTGAAGACGCTGGCGTCCGACGCCGCGCTGCGGCTGCAGGTAACCTATTCCGCCCGTCAGCCGGCGGCCTCCGACTGGATCAGCCGCATCAGCCGCCAACTCGACCTGCAGATCGATCTGCTGGGCGGCCACGTTGAAGTGGTGGGCGGCAGCCTGGCCGGGCGGTTGGAGATTGCGGTGCGTTTTGGCGGCATTTCGCGTTCGGCGGCTGAACTGCAGGGCGAGCTGCGGCGGTTGGGCATTCTCGCCGAGGTGCTGGAACAGCCGGCGGCCTTGCGGGAGGCGGTATGAAAAATCTGTCTGACAGCGTGATGAGCCAGGACACACCCTGGCGCGAGATCCATCGGTTGATGCTGCCGGCCTACGGCGAAACCTGGCTGATGGTCGGCATCGTGATGCTGTTTGTGGTGGCGATCGGCGGCGCCGTCGGCGTGGTGTTGTTCAACACCTCATCGCGCGGCTTGTTTCCGCGCCCGGCGCTGAATCGCGCGCTGAGCTGGTTGGTGAATATGGGCCGTTCGCTGCCGTTTCTGGTGCTGATGGCGGCGATTATTCCGTTCACCTTCTGGTTGACCGGCACCACCATCGGCATTCCGGCGGCGGTGATCCCGATGATCGTCGCCGGCATTCCGTTCTTCGGCCGGCTGGTGGAGAACGCGCTGCGCGAACTGCCGCCGGAGGTGACGGCGGTGGGGCTGGTGTCCGGCGGTTCGATCTGGCAGATAGTCACCCGCGCGCAGCTCAGCGAAGCGCTGCCGGCGATCGTCGCCGCCATCACGCTGAACGTCATCTCGATGATCGAGTATTCGGCCATCGCCGGCACCATTGGCGCGGGCGGCATCGGCTATCTGGCGGTGGTGTACGGCTACCAGCGTTTCGACAATCACATCATGATCGCCACCATTGTGGTGCTGATCGCCACGATTCAACTGATTCAGTTTATTGGTGACCGCTTGGTCGCCGCGTTGCGTCATCATCAGGAAACCTTTTAATCATGCCTAATCACGATTTTGAGATAGTGAAGAAGAAACGCTGGCCGTGGCCGGTGGGTATCGCGGCGGTGGCGATTATCGCCGCCGCGGTTTGGCACTTCAGCGCCCGCCAGCAGCAGACGGTGCAGTTCGGCAGCACGCTGAAAGTGCACTTTGAGCCGGCGATGGCCGGAGAGCAGCGGGTGATCGAGTACGTCGGCGAACATATCGCGCCGGATTACGGCCTCAGGCTGGAGGCGGTTGGCCTGCAGGATCCGGTGCAGGCCGATCGTGCGGTGGCGCAGGGGCAGTACGCCGCCACGATCTACCAGCACCAGTGGTGGCTAAAGCAGGTGGTGGATGCCAACGGTTTTAAGCTGACCCCGACGCTGCCGGTGTTTCAGTGGGCGTTTGGCATTTATTCCGACCGCTATACGTCGATCGCCGAGTTGCCGGACGGCGCGGAGATCGTGGTGCCCAACGACGGCGCCAATCAGGGGCAGGCGTTGTGGCTGCTGCAGCGCATTGGACTGATCGGGCTGGATCCGGCGATCGAGGCGCGCACCGCCAGGCTGAAAGACATTCGCGAGAACAAGCGCCATTTTAACTTCACGGAGTTGGATTTGCTGACCATGCCGCGCGCGCTGAATTCGGTAGATGCGGCCATTGGCTATGTGTCGCAGTTCGACGCCGGCAAGGTGCCGCGTGAGAAGGGCATCTTGTTCCCACCGGCGCCGAAAACCTTCGCTTCGCAGCTGGTGATTGGCACGCCCTATCTGCAGGACGAAAATATTCGCAAGCTGCAGCGGGCGTTTGCCGATCCCAGGTTGCAGGCGTGGCTGAAAAGCACCGACGACCCGCGGGTGAAAGGCGTGCTGGTGCCGGTCTCGGCAGAATAATCCCCGCCCGAAATGACCGTGATAAAGACCGGATTAACGCGCGTTAATCCGGCGTTTTTGTTACGCCGTAACGGTGTTTAATTTATTGATATTAATGATATTTATAGAAGAAATTGTTGTTTGTCGGCGTAATTTTTTCACCCTATAAACGAGGTGTCACCTGCCAATTACAACGAGGAAGCTATGAGTACCTTAAATATCGATACCGCGCCGCCGTTATCTGCGCCCATCGGCTCGGCCAGCGATGTGGCGCGTTTGATTAACCAGCGCAGCGAGAAAAATACCCATGCGCGCATGATCGTGCTGTTGGCGCTGGGCGGTGTTTTTCTCGATGCCTATGACCTGACCACGCTGTCTTACGGCATCGATGACGTGGTGCGTGAATTCAGCCTCAGCCCGCTGCTGACCGGGGTGGTAACTTCTTCGATCATGGTCGGGACCATTCTCGGCAACCTGGTCGGCGGCTGGTTGACCGATAAGTACGGCCGCTATCAGGTGTTTATGGCCGATATGCTGTTTTTTGTGGTTTCCGCCATCGCCGCCGGGCTGGCGCCCAACGTCTGGGTGCTGATCGGCGCGCGCTTTTTGATGGGTATCGGCGTCGGCATTGATTTGCCGGTGGCGATGGCCTATCTGGCCGAATTCTCCAAATTCACCGGCAAGGCCAACAAGGCGTCGCGCCTGGCGGCCTGGTGCCCGATGTGGTACGCCGCTTCGTCGGTGTGTTTTCTGATCATCTTTGCGCTCTATTTTCTATTGCCGGCCGAATATGCGAACTGGCTGTGGCGCGCCTCGTTGATTTTCGGCGCCGTGCCGGCGTTGCTGATCATCATGGTGCGCAGCAAGTTTATGAACGAGTCGCCGCTGTGGGCCGCTAACCAGGGCGATCTGAAAGAGGCGGCGCGCATCCTGCGCGAGTCATACGGCATTGCCGCCCATGAGGCGGAACCTGACGCCGCCCAACCGGCGGCGCCGCCGAAGGTCAGCTTCCGCGTGCTGTTCCGCAAGCCGTACCGCGAGCGCACTCTGGTCGCCAGCGTGATGAACGTTTGCATTTCCTTTGAATACACCGCCATCGCCTTCTTTCTGCCGTCGATTCTGGCGCAGTTTCTCGGCGCCGGGGTGTTTGAAACTATCTCCGCTTCGCTCGGGCTGAACGTGCTGTTCGCTTTTACCGGTGGCCTGCTCGGCATGCGTCTGGCATGGAAGTATCCGTCGCGCCACGTGGCGATCGCCGGATTCGCGCTGCAGTTTATCGCGCTGATTGCCCTGGCGTTGATCGGACATCCGCAGGCGGCGTTCGGCGTTGGGCTGGCGATCCTGATGTTGGGCCTATGGCTGTTCGCCGAAGGATTCGGCCCCGGCGCGCAGATGATGATTTACCCGGCGCTCTCTTACCCGACGGCGATCCGCGCCACCGGCGTCGGTTTCGGCCGTTCGCTGTCCGGTATCGGCAGCGCGCTGGCGCTGTTTATTCTGCCGATTTTGCAGGCGCGCTTCGGCACCGACATGTTTTGGATTGTTTCACTGGCGGCGGCGATCCCCATCGTCTTCCTGCTGATCATTCGCTTTGAACCGACGGCGCGCGATATCGACGATCTGGCCGATCGCGCTTAACCACAGAGGACACTGACATGACGCAACACCTGTTATCCACCGGAGCAGACTACGCACAGCTGGCCGCGCGTTTTCGGCCGATCTTCGCCGAAATCGCCGCCGGGGCGGTGGAGCGCGAGCTGTCGCGCACGCTGCCGCATGAACCGATCCGTTGGCTGAAAGAGGCGGGGTTCGGCAGGGTGCGCCTCCCGCGTGAAAAGGGCGGCGACGGCGCTTCGTTGCCGCAGCTGTTCGAACTGCTGGCCGAACTGGCGGAGGCGGACTCTAACCTGCCGCAGGCGCTGCGGGCGCATTTCGCCTTCGTGGAAGATCGGCTGAACGCGCCGGACGGCCCGGAGCGCGATCGCTGGTTCGAACGCTTTCTCGACGGCGAGCTGGTCGGCAGCGGTTGGACCGAGATCGGCGGCGTGAAGCTGGGGCAGGTCAATACCCGGGTAACACCGCAGGCCGACGGCTGGTCGCTCAACGGCGAGAAATTTTACAGCACCGGCAGTCTGTTTGCCGATTGGATCGACGTGTATGCCGAGCGCAGCGACAGCGGCGGCCCGGTGATCGCTTTGGTGAACGTCGCCCAGCCGGGCGTAGAGCGCGACGACGACTGGGACGGATTTGGCCAACGCACTACCGGCAGCGGCACCACGCGTTTTATTGATGCGCGGGTCGAGCAGGCGCACGTCTATGACTTTGCCGAGCGCTTCCGCTACCAAACTGCGTTCTATCAGCATGTGTTGCTGGCGACGCTGGCGGGGATCGGCCGCGCGGTGCTGCGAGACGTCGGCGAGGGCGTGAGGCAACGTAAAAGGATCTATAGCCACGGCAACGCCGGTTGGGTGAAGGACGACGTGCAGATCCAGCAGGTGGTGGGGCAAATCAGCGCCTGGGCCTATGCGGTTGAGGCGACGGTGCTAAAAGCGACTTCCTCGCTGCAGCAGGCTTACGAGGCGCATCGATCCGGCGATGAAGCGCTGCTGCAGGCGCTTAACGTGACGGCGGAGCTGGACGCCGCCAGGGCGCAGGTCATCGCCGGGGAGTGGGTGCAGCGCGCCGCCGGTGAATTGTTCAATGCGCTCGGCGCTTCAGATACCCGTACCGGCAAGGCGTTGGATCGCCACTGGCGCAATGCGCGCACGCTCTCTTCACATAATCCGGTGATCTACAAGGCGCGCAATATCGGTGACTGGGAAATTAACCGCCATACGCCGACCTTTATCTGGCAAATCGGCAGTGGCGGTTGAGGCCGAGGCCGAGGCTATTCCGTCCAAACCTGCGTGCTGCGCGGGCTGTCCATCTGATAATCCGAGTAGGGGCGGGTGAAGAACTCGCGCCCCAACTCGCGGGCGGCCCGCAGCGGGTTGCGCGGATCGCGGGCGATCTCGCCGCGCTGGTTGCCGGCGCCGTGCACCAGCCCGACGAAGGCGGAATGGGTGTAGCGGCTGAACTCCTGGATCTGATGCACGATGCCCAGCGCCGCGCCGGGATAAGTTTCTTCCGACGCCACCGCCAGCCCGATGCGTTTGCCGCTCATGCGTTGGTGCACCTGTTCCGCCTGAGGGTAGGCGTTGGAATAAAAGCTGAACGAGCGATCGAAAAAGGCCTTGGTTTGTGCCGACATGCCGTACCAGTAAATCGGCGTGCAAAATACCGCGCCGTCGGCCGGCAGGAAGTGCTCCAGGAACAGCTCGGCGTAGCGATCGGTCGGCGGCGGCGTATGGCGTTCATCGCTCAGGAAACCGCTCAGGTAATCGTCGAGAAAATGCAGGCTGGCGGAAGTGCCGGCTTCGGCGGCGCCCGCCATGATCGCCTGCGCCAGCGTGGCGCTGTTGCCGTCGCGGCGCGGGCTGCCGACCAGCACCACCAGGCGTTTGGATTGATGAGTTGTATTCATGTCATGTTCCTTGGTGTGAAGTGAACTCAGCCTTAATTTAGAGGCAAGCGTCCGCAGGCGACAAATGACGGTTTTTCTGCCAGGATGAACTCAACTCATCTCAAGAGGCTTCGCCATGTTCGCCACGCTGCCCGTCAACGCGTTACGCACCTTTGAATCCGCCGCTCGCCTGCGCAGCTTCAAGCTGGCGGCGGCCGAGCTGGCGGTGACGCCGACGGCGATTTCGCACCAGATCAAGGCGCTGGAACAGCAGCTGGGTTTTGCGCTGTTCGAGCGGGTGCCGCGCGGCGTGCGGCTGACGGCGAAGGGCGAAACGCTGTTTACCGGAGTGCATGGCGCGCTGCTGGACGTCGCCGCCACGCTTGAGGGCCTGCGGCCGCAGCCCAGCAGCGGCTCGCTGTGCGTCTCGGTCACGCACTCGTTCGCGGCGCTGTGGCTGGTGCCGCGCCTGGGACGTTTCTACCAGGCGCATCCGCACTATCTGGTGCGCCTGGAGGCCTGCGCCGAGGTGATCGACCTGCAGCAGGACGCCAGCGTGGATGTGGCGGTGCGCTACAGCCGCGCGCATTATCCCGCGCTGCATCAGGCGGCGCGGCTGGAGGAAAGCTTTGGCGTCTACGCCGCGCCGGGGCTGGCCGCCGCCGAACCGGAAAACCCGGTGCTGATCACCGTCAAGTGGGGGGATTCGGCGCTGTACGACAGCGGCTGGCATGACTGGTGCCGGGCCGCCGGCGTGGACTGGTGGCAGCGCCATGCGGCGATGCGCAGCTATCACGAGGAGCATTACGCCCTGCAGGCGGCGGTGGCCGGGCAGGGATGGGTGCTCGCCAGCTCGGTGATGGTGTCCGAGATGGTGGACAACGGTCTGCTGGTGGCGTACCGGCCGGAGGTGCGCGTACCGGGCGCCGCATACAGCGTGCTGTGCGCGCCGGGGCGCGAGCGGCACCCGCCGGTCAGGGCGTTTCTGGCCTGGCTGCGGCAGGAATTGCCGCAGGACAATGGCACGAAATAAAAGTTTTACCGTCCTAAGCTGTGGGAATATCAGCGAACTTTTGTTTTTACTTCACTGCGAGAACCTATCATGAGCCAGCCAAGAATCTCCGATTACCCGATTGACGCGCAATTTATCGAGCGCTGGTCGCCGCGCGCGATGACCAACGACGCCATCGACGATCAAACGCTGCTGAGCTTCTTTGAAGCAGCGCGCTGGTCGCCTTCGGCCTACAACATTCAGCCGTGGCGCTTTGCCTACAGCAAGCACGGCTCCGACAGCTGGGAGAACTACCTGGAGTTCCTGATCGACTTCAACCGCGGCTGGGCGCAACACGCCTCGGCGCTGGTGGTGATCGTCTCCAAAACCACCAGCCTGAACGGCGAGCGGCTGGTGGACAACCCGACCCATGCGTTCGACACCGGCGCGGCCTGGGCCAACCTGGCGCATCAGGCGCATCTGAAAGGCTGGCTGACCCACTGCATGAGCGGCATTCACCACGACAAGATCAAAGCGGCGTTGCAGCTGCCGGACGACTATGCGGTGCACGCTATGGTGGCGATCGGCAAACCGGGCGACAAAGCCCGCCTGCCGGATTTCCTGCAGGAGAAAGAAGCGCCGTCGGGCCGTCTGCCGCTCGGCAAGACCGTTAGCGAAGGGCTGAATTTCACGCTGTGATTGCCCGCTTTCTCGCAGGCCCGCTTGGCGGGCCTTTTTTATGCGGCGAGTAAAACTTAGGGAGTATGTTCTCGTTCGCTCATTCGATATATATTTTGTTATATAGCGATTGCGTGGTGAGGAGGAACCCGTGGGAGATCATTTTGGCAAAGGGCTGTTGGCGGGGTTAAAGGCGGAGAACCTGAAGCCGGAGGCGGAGCTGTCGCGTTTTTGCTCCGACTACAAGCGCGGTTTCGTGCTCGGCTATGCCCACCATTTGGCGCAGCGCTGCGGCGACGAGAACCGGGCGGCGTTCGAGGCCGGGCAGCTCAGCCGCGCCTATGGCCTCGGCAGCGAGCCGATGAGCGAGTTCTTCTCCGGCGGCGACAGCCGGTTGGCGGAGAAGTTTTTCCACGCCGGCTATAACCAGCCGACGCAGGGGTAGCGCCGGCGAGCCGTCAGGCGGCGCTCAGCACCGCCACCAAATACACGCATGCCTCATCGCTTTGGTTTTCAAAGCGGCAGTCCGCCGGTGGGCCGAGCTCCAGGCAGTCGCCCTCGGCCATTTCATGGCGCGCGTCGCCCTCAAGAAAGACCAGCTCGCCGGATAAAACCCAGATCAGCTGACGCTTGAAGGCGTACACCGACGCCGGCATCGGGATCGCCGCGCCGGCCGGCAGTTCGATGCGCACCAGATCGAGCGGCAGATCGGTGCGCGGCGACACGTGGCGCCGCACGTAGCCGCTCTCAGGATCGACCCACACCGGTTGATCTTCCCGGCGCAGCAGCCGGCCTTCTTGCGTTTCCGCCCGGGCGATCAGTTTGGACATGCTGAGGCCGAACGCCCCCGCCAGTCTGCCCAACAGCATCGCCGTCGGGCTGCTCTCGCCGCGCTCGATCTTATGCACCATCGCCCGTGAGACGCCCGCCCGTTCGGCCAGATCGGACAGCGACCAGTGGCGCGCCTCGCGTTCAATGCGAATGCGCGCGCCGATCAGCTGATTTAGATTGTCTAATTTAATATTCATATCGTAGTATTATAGTGGACAATTGGCCGGGGTAAACCATGATTATACGAAATGCGACGCTCAACGATAGCGCGGCGATTGCCGCTATCTATAACGACGCGGTGTTGAACAGCACCGCCATCTGGAATGAACAAACCGTGGATACGGCCAACCGTGCGGCGTGGATCGGCGAACGCCAGGCGGCGGGCTACCCGGTGCTGGTGGCGGTGAACGCCGCGGACGAGGCGATCGGCTATGCGTCGTTCGGCGACTGGCGCGCCTGGGATGGCTATCGCCATACCGTGGAACATTCGGTGTATGTTCATCAGGCGCATCGCGGCGCAGGGATTGGCAAGACGTTGCTGCTGGCGCTGATCGCACGGGCGCGGGAAATCGGCAAGCACGTGATGGTGGCCGGCATCGAATCCGGCAATCAGGCCTCGATTGAGCTGCATCTGGCGCTGGGGTTCCGCGAGGTGGGGCGCATGGAACAGGTGGGCGCCAAATTCGGCCAATGGCTGGATCTGACGTTCCTGCAGCTGACGCTCGACGAACGGGCGACGCCGCCCGCGCGCTGATCCCGGGAGACAGGGCGATGAATATGCTGTTACTGCTGATCGCGGCCGGGGTGGGGCTGGTGGTGCAGAATCTGCTGATGGTGCGCATTACCGAAAGCGTTTCGACCATCCTCATTACGCTGGTGATCAACTCCAGCGTCGGTTTGTTGTTGCTGGTGGGGTTGCTGCTGGCCAAAAACGGCCTCGGCGCGGTGGCGGAAGTGACCGGCGCCGCCAGGTGGTGGATGCTGTTGCCGGGGCTGCTGGGATCGCTGTTCGTGTTCGCCGGCATTCTGGGTTACCAGAAGTTGGGGGCGGCGGCGACCATCTCGATCCTGGTCGCCAGCCAGCTGTGCATGGGGCTGTTGGCGGACGTCTACCGCGCCGGCCCGGCGGCGCTGCGCGAGAATCTGCCGGCGCTGTTCGGCGCTCTGCTGCTGGTGGCGGGCGCCTATCTGGTGGCGAAACGCAGCTTTTGACGGCAACTGAAAGGCAAAAAGCCCGCTCGGGTCTCCCTGAGCGGGCTTCTCTAAATATGGCTCCTCTGACTGGGATCGCCTAAGCCAATAAGTGGCTAATATGTAAGCTAAACCTTAATCCAAGGTCTGTCAAGACCACCAGAATGACCACCAATTGTTGTGATAACGTCAGTGCAAGAGAGTAGCTAGGTTTAAGCCAGAACTAAGCGACGAACGATGTCTTATCTTAGTGGATGTGAGTAAGAAATGTGATGTCAATCAACTTTTGCAGTCTACTAAATAGCCTTTTTTTGATTTATTTTAATGACTTAATCCCTAACGTGTTGAATTTATATGCTTTTTTATTCATTTTGGCTTGAGATTGAAAATGAAATTTTAGGATGACTTGAAGGTGACTTTGGATTAAATTTTTAGTATGTAAAAATTTTGAAGGGACTCTAATGCATCCTCTTAAGATCCGGTTATTACCATCTGGTAATGGTGACTGTATATTGATCTCATCAGAAACGAGTTTTTTTCTTTTCGATGGTGGAACAGCTTCTTCTTACAAAGAATGGAAGAATGAAATTTTAACCTTACCAAAAATTGATGGTTTATTTATTACGCATATAGATAACGATCATATTAGCGGTATAATCAAACTTATACAAGAAAATGAGAATCATGCAGCACCTAATCTTATTGAAATAGGAGATGTATTCTATAACGGTGTGGAACAAATCTTAAAAGATAAAATTATCAATGACGTTTCAAATCAGAATGAATTTTTGCGGTTAAACGCTTACTTTGATACTAGTGTTCAGGGAAAAAATATTGGCTATAGTGAAGGTACAGGGTTGTCCTATCTTCTCAAAGAATTCGGTTACCCATTAAACCGTGGTTGCACTAATGGCAAGTTTTGTCGAGAAACCACACCAGGCTTATCATTATCTGGGATGGAAATTGATGTAATAGGTCCTAGTATTTCCGTTCTTGATAAAATGAAGAACGATTGGGATAATGAATTACAAAGACAACGCATTTCTAATCGCATATTAAATAAAATACACGCTCATTCTTTTGAAAAGTATGTGTCAAATATATATAGTGATGAGGATTTCGCGGGGGATATTTCATATAGTGTCAGAAAAAATCTGGATGCACTAGCAAACTCTCCTTATCATACTGATGACTCGCTGGCAAATCGATCAAGTATCTGTCTGCTTGCTGATTTTTCAGGAAAAAAAATTATGATGCTTGGTGATACTAACTGTGAAACAGTGATCGACTGGTTGAATAATAAAGCTATTTCTTGCTTGTCTGTTGATGCAATAAAAATTTCTCATCATGGTAGTAAAAAAAACATAAATAAAGAATTGATAAAAAGAGTAAAAACAAAGAATTATATAATATGCACTGATGGAAAGTTACATAAGCATCCTGACATGGAAGCTTTAGCAAGAATTGTGTATTATTCGACAGAGCAGGAGGTTTTCTTTCACTTCAATCATCGGCATGATTATCTGGATTATGACTTGTTATGTTCTATGCCGGGAAAAACGGTTTCATTTAATTTTTCCGGAGTTATACAAATATGAGTTTTCAAAATAAAAATGCTAGTTACTATATAATCGCTCAGTTTGATTCTGAAGGGTTTCTTATTTCTCGAGCTACGTCATTTAATTTAGATAATGAAAATATCATAACTGCTAGTCATTTTATAAAAGAATCTCCAGGGTGTGTTTTTAGAATATTTTTGACGCCTGATGACTATGGAAAATCAAATGGAAAAGTGGTTGAGCTAAAAAAAAATAGACCTGAACTAGATATTGCAATTTTTACATGCCCATGGAATTGCTTATCGTTAACTCCAAGTCTCGGTGGTTATACAATTCCAATTGGTGCTGAAGTTTATGTTAACGGCTATGCTGCTGAGAAAGGAAATATCCCCTCTCTGTTTTTCTCTGATATTGTTACTGATCTAAGGGCTATTGATACTTCAATCTACTGCTATGAAATTACGCAATGTAAAAAAAATACCATCACAAATTATTCTGGTGTATCTGGTGCACCACTTTTATATAAAGGCACCATAATAGGTATTGTTTTATTTCAGCAAAAAAATAACACACTTTATTGTGTATCACTTGAGAAAATAATACCGATAATATCATTGGATATAGGTAAGAATTATTTTCTTATCTCGGAAGAAGAAGTTGATTATTTAGCACCTAAATGTCCTAAAGAGCCGTTTAACCTTGTCTGTGAGATAAACACAAACTCGCCAATTACAAAAGGATTAAGTGTGCAGTTTTCCTTTAATCGATGGAATTTGAGTGAGTTCTCGAAAGAATTATCTGAATGGCTTGTTGATTATGTTATATCACCAAGTAAATTAATAGATTACGAGAATAGAACGCGAGCCGCGGTTAAAGTTGCTGAAAAACATTTTGTTAAAGTTAGTGAAAAGGAGTTTTTGGATCTTTTATTACATATAGCTATACGAAAAAGTTTCAAGACCATACCTGTAATAAATAAGATATTTACAGTTGGTAATGAACTTATACCTAGCTGCTCTCATGCAGTGATAAATAGTGGTAGGTTAGAGTTATGGCTTGGTGTTTCTGGGTATGAGAAAAACATAGCGGACGCCATATCTAATGTTAATGACACGATATCAAAACTAATAACCGCTGACAATATTTCAGAGAGGTTTAAATTAATAATTAATGATGTCAGTAAAGAATGGCCGTTATTTGAGAAATTAAAAAAACTTGGTGACAACTCATTATCATTAGACAAACGTGTCGATAAAATTATAGTGCCTGTTTTTATTTGCTATGAGGCTAGTATCGTCAAAGACTATAAAGATGAAGAAAGTTTCACTGATGCTTTTAAAAAGGAAATTTTAGAGCTTCAAAGTGGTTTTACTGAAAAATATAAGCATTCATTTATTGATAAAGTCGATATAAGGCTCTTCTCATTCCCTTTGGATTCATTTCAACAGATATTAGAAAGTTTTATTAAGGAATTATCATGACTAGTGAAAAAGGATTAGAAGTTTTTTTAAGGGGGCAATTAAATTCTGGTTCTATTGAACCACAGAGTTTTCTTCTAAATTTAGTTGAGCTACATAACACTCATAGTAGTGAAAGGAGTGTTCAAGATTTAATTATAAGGTGTCTTGAAAATCGGGAAGAGTTTAACGGATATGGCCATGTTTTAGATTATTTGCTTGAGGCTAGAGGGCTTTTCCCATATAAAAAATTCGATGACAACTTCAAAGATAAAATAACGGAAAGCATAGTAACATCGCCTTTAACTAATGCGGGAGGGGGAAGTAAATTATTCCATATCAAGCAGTTTGATGTATATCAGTTATTGATGAAACGAAAAAGTGTTATATTAAGTGCACCAACAAGCTTTGGGAAAACCCTTTTAGTTGAGGCATTAATTGCAACTAGAACGCTTTCAAATATAGTTATTGTAGTACCCACTCTTTCACTTATTGATGAACTTAAAAAGAAATTTCATAAGTACACAGTCGATAGCGATGAGTTTGTAGTGAAATATAAAATTATAACCCAAGTTAATCAAGCTCATGGAAAGAATAATATTTTTCTCTATACTCAAGAACGGGTAATTGAAAAGGAAGGGTTTCCTGTAATAGATTTTTTTGTAGTAGATGAGTTTTACAAATTGATGCCGCAAGGTATGGACGATTACAGAAGTGAACGCCTAAATATTGCATTTAAAAAATTACTATCATTGTGTAGTTTCTTTTATATGCTTGGTCCTAATATTAAAAACATTAATCCATTGACATTATCTAAGTTAGGATGTAGATACATTGATGAGTCTGATTTTATTACTGTAGCAACGAATGAGTATACCTTTACTATACCTCCAGGAAATGATACTGAGCGAGATATTACGAGAAATGAATATTTAAAGAAGGTAATGAATAATATTTCAGGAGAGCAAACGATTATTTATTGTAAATCTCCTAAAAGAGCCAGTGTTTTGGCTAATTTTTTGAGTGAAATTATTCCCCTAAAAAAAGAGCATGATCTCAATTCTCTATCCAACTGGCTTAAAGAGACTTTTCATCCAGATTGGTCTCAGTCTAAGATAATACAACATGGCATTTGTGCTCATCATGCTAAACTACCTCGTTCCATTGCGAGTCTTTTTGTTGATCTTTTTAATGAAAAACGTATTAATGTACTAGTTTGCACTTCAACTTTAATTGAAGGTGTAAATACTAATGCTAAAAATATCATAATTTATGACGATTGCATAACTAAACGAGTTCAGCTTGACTCTTTTACTTATAATAACATAGCTGGAAGAAGCGGCCGGATGTTCGAACATTTTGTAGGAAATGTATTTTTCTTCGGTGAAAAACCAACAGATGGTTTGAATCAAATTGATATACCAATTATTTCACATTCTGATAATGTACCCGACTCGTTGCTTCTTCACTATGATGAACCTTACTCTGAAAAAATAAAGGGGCGGCTTAATAAATATTTTGATCAGGATATTTTGAGTATTGATGTAATTACTAAAAATTCAGGGGTACCTCCAGAGGCACAATTAGAATTCGCAAATGATTTAATGGAGAATTTTCAGTCATGGCATAAGTTAATGTGTTGGAATAACATGCCGAACAGTGGTCAATTGAATCATATAAACAAAATTGCTGAGAAATACTTTAATATAAAAAGCTTTGCTTCTGGCGCTGTAAAAAGTGATGTCCAGTTATCTAGAAAAATTGTATCCATATTAAAAAATGAAACGTTAAAAGATATTATTGATCAGGATTACGAATACTTTAGTGAAGATGATGATAGTTTCACAATAGATGATGCAGTGTTAAGAAACTTTGATTTTAGACGTAAAATACTTGGACATTACTATCCTGTGATCATTAATGCTATTAATAATATTCAAGAATATGTTTTTACTAAGTTTGGATATAAAGCAGGAAATTATAAAGCCTTTATACTACGTGTTGAAAGCTTAAATGTCACGCCTTCACTTATGACGTTGGAAGAGTATGGTATACCAATATCTATATCTCTTAAAGCTAATAAAATTTGGAAAGTTAAAGATTCTGATAGTTTCGATGAGGCGATTGACAAAATAAAATCCTGCAGTTTATCTGATGATTTTAAATTAAGTGAATTAGAATTGAAAATTTTAGAAAGAAATATTGTTTTTTTATAAGAGGATATATTAATGAAAAAATGGCTTCAAACTCGACTAATAGATGAGGATTATGCATTTAATCCGGACTTTGCATTTTTAGGGACAGTTAACTGGATAAACTGTCTTGCTCAAAATTGCAATGTTTATTATCCTTTTGAGAGTAAGTTTATTCCTGAGTTACAGGAAAAATCTAAGTCTTTATCTATTTCTAATGAAAATAGAGTTTTTGAATACTTATTCATGGCACAGCATTCCTTAGTAGGATTAAACACAATAGTTGAAAATATTACTTTCCCCAGTGACGTGTGCAAATTATGTGTATATGCTTGGTATGATTGCATTCTAAATTCAATAAGAGCTATGGTAATATCTAACACCGGAATCATCCCACAAAATGAAATTCAACTTGAAAAATTGTGGTTCGAATTAGTCGAAGAATTTGATTTCATTCCGGTGCCTTTCAGGCTACAGATCAAAGATCTTACTGAACATAATGTTAAAAATGAAATTGAATCTCTGCGTAATGGAAACTCTTTTACGTTGAATAGTTTTGCTAGTAATAATGAACAAGCGTTTGGTGGATTGGTTTCATATTTAAGTGGGACTATTAAGTATTATGTTGATTGTGAAAAAAATAAACTTTTAGAAAGTGAATTGTTTATGTCCAAAAATATTTTAAATTTTAGAACTAATAAGGCCAAGGAGTATAGGGATACCCATTTGAGTAATTTAACAATCAGTTTCTTGTCATGCCTGACCAGATTTAAAGGGAAGGTGCTTGAGCGTGACTCAATATTTTTATCTTATGGTAATGTTCAGGATGAAAAAGTGACAAAAATGCTCAATGACTTATTGCTCGTTGCAAAATGTTTTTCTGATATTGCAGAGCAATTTTGTGCTAAAAATATAGACTCTAGTACATGGAGACTTTTCAAAGCTGATCTAGATGAAAACTCCAGGTTAACAGCTATTTTTTGAACTGGCAGGTTAAAAATAAATTATTTTTTAATTGGTATGGTTTATCTAACTCATAGAGGAGAGATGAATGTGAATGAAAATATTTTTATCTCAAAATTAGAGACGGCAATTAATGGTATTACTCATCCTCGTTTTTACGAATCAGAAAGAGGTTATCAAGGCGCTCTTGTTTCCGAATTGAATAAAATATTGCCAGATTTAGAGCTTAATGGCGCAATTGTTGAGCAGGAGTACCAAAAAAGAATTGAACAACATGGGATTAGAATTCGCCCTGATATAATAATCCATGTTCCTTTTGATAGTAATAATCATAACTCTCGCAGCGAGGGGAATTTTATAGCCATAGAGTTGAAGCTTGGTAGTAATTTAACTGAGAAACAGGCGGTTGCTGATTACTATAGCCTGGCATTAATGTGTGAGCATTTATCGTATCCTTTTGCATTGTTTATTGTAATTAATGGTAGTAGTACTTATTTTGAGAAATATTCTGGGCCTCACAAAGATAAAATTAAAGCATACATAATAAATCTAATTGATGGTGTTGTTGATTTTAGAAAAACAGAAAATCCATAGTTTTATTTAAGATGTTGTAAATATTACTTGGAAAGGTATCTACCTGACCCTATAAATAATTTTGCGTAAACTCCATCGTATTAAAGGTGATCGCTCAGGCGGTCACTGAACTGGCTAATAAAACGGTTTGGCCGAGCATAAACTAACTTCTCTGAGCCAGACTTATGACACCGAGGAATGCAGTCCAGATCCCTAACGGTTATGGATAATAATAAGTAAAGGGAAGCCTCAGTCTGACGTATAAGCATATCGCCACCTCTTATATGACTAAATCAGAACCCCCAATCCCATTTCATCGCTCGACCTAAGGGGCGCTACGCCCGGCTATGCAAGGGTAAGTTTTTCTCCTGTGCTCTTTTCGTTCTCGTATCGTCTTCGGTTAATCGTTTCCCAACACAGCCCGTCCCACAAGGGTAAATTGCACGCATGCTGCGCCCTTGCAGGACAGAACGATGCCGGGAAAGCGAACCGTCAGGCGATACGAAGACGAAAATCACACACTGACGGAGAAACAACCATGACGATTTCCTTGCATACCACCTGGACAAGCGCCCCTAACACCGGCGCGGCGACCAGCGTATCCCCGCTGGAGCAGTCAGGCTCCTCAAAAACGAATTTTTCTAAAACCAGAACGGACATTTATCAGACCGTTACCGACAACATCATTGCAGCACTTGAAAGCGGTGTAAAACCGTGGTCCTGTCCGTGGCAACGCGTATCGGGCATGTCTGGTCTGCCACCTAATTACGCAACCGGAGCAGCCTACAACGGTATTAATATCATGCTGTTATGGTGCAGCGCATCTAAAGAGGGTTTCAGCGATTCACGCTGGATGACTTACAAGCAGGCACAGGCAGCAGGCGGACAGGTTCGCAAGGGTGAACATGGCACAGCAGCCATTTTCTATACAACTCTGGAAAAGGAAAATGACGCCGGAGAAGTTGAACAAATCCCTATGCTGAAAACTTTCACCGTGTTTAACATTCAGCAAATTGATGGTTTGCCTTTGACAATTGAAACGGCCAGCCCGGAAGCAACTTTTGATCCGTTGCCGCAGGCTGAGAACCTGTTACGTAAGAGCGGCGCAAACATCATCGAGAAAGGACAAAACGCTTTTTTCAGCCCATCAACTGATGAAGTCTGGCTACCGGAGCGCCATCTGTTTTCGAATGCGGCTAACTTCTACGCTACCGGCCTGCATGAGCTTGTCCACTGGAGTGGGGGTAAAAAACGCCTGAACCGTGAAATGAAAGGGAAGTTTGGTAGTGCGGATTATGCAGAGGAAGAACTGGTGGCGGAGCTGGGAAGTGCTTTTTTGATGGCGGATTTGGGGATTGATGGAGAGGTACAACATGAAAGCTATATTGCTTCCTGGCTGAAAGCGCTGAAAAACGATAAGCGCAATATTTTCAAAGCGGCCAGCGCCGCCTCCAAGGCGCATTCTTATCTGATGGATAAACTCTGAGGTCGGGAGCTGGACAACAGCAAGCGAATGCGGTTACATGTTTTTACTGGCAACGCTGCAAGGTGCAGACTGAGGCGGAACACAGCACAGCGAGTAACGAACAGTCTGCGTTTTGCAGTGGAATAAAAAATCACCAGGACTGGCTACGATATCGCAGGCCGGGTAAGCCCATCATGCTGGCACTTTCCGTGCCCGGTAAACTTGGAAAATCATTTTGTGCTAACTGCAATCTTTTTCTTGTACGACTATAACTGCCTCTTGCTCGTTCAGGGTGAACCCCCGAGAATGTCAGAATCGGACATTGCAAACATTCAGGTGTGTTAATCATCGGGGAACAAGTCACATGTTTAGTTGGGTAAGATGGTTACCTGATTAAGAAAGATCTGACCAACCTACTAAACAATGTTGCTTATGGTAAAGTCGGTGCTAATCTGTTGAGACTGACAGCAGTCCTTCATCTTTATTCGGATATTAGAGAATTTATGAACGAAGAAAAATATATATGTCATAGATGTGTGGGTGAAGAGTATGTAAGGCTAGTTATAAAAAAAACAGGAAATGCCAACAATGATTGTAATTACTGTGGTAGGAAATTAAAGAGTATTAAATTGGAAGTTCTTGCAGAGATGGTGCACAATGTCTTTATTGAATATTATGAACAGCCTGATGATGGCGAGTTTTATAATGATAGTGGTGATACTGCAACCTCTATTATTCAAGACGAGCTAATCATTGAAGAAGAACCTGCCGATGATATATTCAATGTGATGCAGGACATTTATAACGATTATCACGGCATAGATGTAGTTTATGATGAATGCTTTAATTATGTTCGTGTTAATCGCGTCAATAATTCGCTTGGCTGGGCGTGGGAGAAAATGGAGCAGTCACTTAAAAGTGAAGCTCGTTATTTCAATAAGCATGTAAAAGAGTTTCTGGATGAGCTTTTTTCAGACATAGAAAGAATGAGGACAGGTGAAAGCAGGCAGGCAATTAATGATGTTGGCAGCGATGTCATTTTTTACCGGGCTCGGGCATTTGAAAACTACGAGGACGTGCAGGAAGCACTGGAGCATCCTGAGCGGTATTTTGGTCCACCACCACAAGCGTTGGCACGCTCAGGAAGAATGAATGCACACGGCATTCCAGTATTTTATGGTGCAACGTCACCGAGCATTGCTGTGTCGGAAATACGTCCAGTGGTTGGGAATTTCGTGGTGGTCGTACCGTTTCGACCTATCAGAAATTTGAAAATTCTCGATATTTCAGCCCTAAACGATCTCTCAAATATCAAAGGTAGTATCTTCGATCCATATGTGACCGGGCATAACGAGAAGGTCTCTTTCATGAGGACGCTTGCCAGAAAGCTGACTATGCCCGTTTCTGGCAGAAAGCCGGAAGATGAATACCTGATCACACAAGCAGTATCAGAATATCTTGCCTTATCCGATAAATTTAGTCTTGACGGTATTAGTTTTGAATCCACTCAGCATTCCGGTGATGAGCCCGAGGATATTGGTCACCACAACGTTGTGTTGTTCAGAAAATCATCGAGAATACTGAATTCTGAGAGTAACGAAAAATCTTTTCAAGTAGATCTATTTGAAAATGTGGAAGATGATAATTATATTTTTTCACCCGCTATTCATCCAATCAATAAAAATAAAACAAGGAGAACATTGTCTTCTTCTTTCAGTATCGATAAACACTTGTGTGCTCTTGAGTTAATGCCTGATGGCATCGTATTTCATAGAGTAAAAGGCGTTAAGTATTACACAGACTCAATTGATGTAAAATCAGATGGGATGTTATGAAAATTCACATCGTATATCTTTATGTATGCTACGTTTACGACCGTCTCTAGAATTATCGTGACTAGTCAATACTAATCGAGATATAAACCAAAAAATACCAGCATGAAAGGGCTTAAAATTCGGTGAGCCCGCTTTTGCTCATGCAGAAAGTTAGGCTTGCAACGATTTAACCAGCTTATGAATAGTTCTCGAGCTCTATACGCTCCAGTTCGGCAAGTGTATAAATGCGAAAAACGTTTCGGTGACGCGCTTCCAATTGAATGTGTTGATGGTTGATGATGACATGCCTGATGCTGTCAAACAGCAGTTCAAGCGCACGCTTCTTCTGTGGATCGGGCACAACATAAAAAACGTAAATCCACTGCTTGCGGGTACGGGCCAGCAGGTGGCTGGCAATAATCGACTGGTAGCGGGCTCGGGTTTTCAGGCGGCGCTCGGTTTCAATGGCAATAACGTTACCGTCAGGCAGCGTCAGTAATCCGTCCGGGCGATGTTTTACCTGAAACTGGCTGAGAAAGCTGGCCCGGTCGCCGTTAATCCATCCCGAAGCGCCTTTCTTCTCCAGAATAAGTCTGGCGGCCTGATTATCAAGATGGTGCTCCAGCGTCCAGCCGGTGATTTTTGATGGTTCAAACCGCGCAGGAAAGATTTTATCATCCAAGTTTAACACCACCGCCAGCCCGTCGCTGGTGATCCCCCACAATGAAATCTTAATTGTCAGTGATTCAAGCACATGCTTCTGGATTAACCCCATTCGCTCCGTTTTTGCAAGCAGCGAATAAAGCGACTTATGATCCCGGAAACCAAATAACAGCATCAGCGTTTTAAAATCACTGTAGGTTTCTTCTTTCAGGAAGTTCAGCAGTTGTTTTATTTTTTCTCTGTTGCGTGTCTGGCGCTCTTGATATGTCGAAATCAGCATAACCGCTCCTTAAAAATCCAGCGGGGACAGGTGTTCTCCCTCATCAGGTTGGGGCTCTGCCGGTTTGACTTCGCTTCCGTTGAAGAAAAGATCCGGGTACGTTGTCATTACATCCTGTATGGATGGTTTATCATCCTCGTCAAAATCCAGTGCGATTTTCACCGGTGCCGCCGATGCGGCAATATCAGGGGAAACCGAGAAGATTTTTAGCTGACGCTTTCTGACCTTTATCGGTGAAATCAGTGAAGCAGAAGGTAGCGTTTTTGTCGTAAAGATAAAGCTGACAAAATCGGGCAGGTTCAGGATCATATTGCTGTCGGTAAAGAAACGCTCGGCCTGCCTGATGGTGCGTTCACTGTCGATAGTCTCTGTCAGCACGGCGTCGGTTTTCGCTTTGCGGACCTCATCATCGACTAATATGGTGCCTGACATTCTGGCTACCCATTCAGCGGTATCCGGGTCCATGACACGATAAACCAGTTTGAATTTGGCATTTTCAACGACCGCGCCGACAACGGCGTCGCCTTTCAAATCTGCCGGACAGTCTTTTAAATCGGCAATCGACTGATGGTCCATAATAATATGCACGCCTTTATCGCGTGCCGCGCCTAAACCTTCCAGCGCTGGCCTGGATAAATGGTATTTCAGTTCGGAAAGATAAATAGCAATGGGGCGGGGTACGTCTTTCACCCGCTCGCGCCTTTCTGCCAGCTGGTACAGGCGAACCAGCAGCATGCGCTGCGCGGTAATGATTTTGCTGTTGCGCATTGAACCAATTACATAACAGCAACCGCCTTTCTTAAATATCGTATTAAGCGAAAATCCGGTGGGGGCATTGATGGCATTGAGCAAGGCCAGCTCCTCAATTTTCCCGAAAAAGGCTTTTATCTTATCTGCAATACCCTGAACGTAGTTACCGTTATACACATCCCGAATGGTTGAGGCAGTATTACGAGTGACAAATTGTGCGGCTATCCGGGCCGCTTTCCGATCGTCAATCCGATAAAAGTCAGATTCCTGACCTTTCTCTGCCAGGCTGAACCCGGCAACAAAAAGCTCTTCCAGTTCATCGGCGGTGATCTCTTCAATCAGGTTTAACTGGTATTGGGGTTTACGCAGGTCAATCAGGGCAAAAGGTTTGCCTGCATCCTCACAGGCCTTGCGGTAAAGGTGGGGTGCCCATTCATCATCCTTCGGGTCCATCACAAATACGCCTTCACCAGCCAGAATACTTTGATAAAGTAATATCCCGGTGGCAACGCCCTTACCGGCTCCGGTGGTGCCGATAATATCCGCGTGTTGTTTTTGCCAGTCCTTTAACGGCAGGTACATCGGCTGAATATCGCGGTCCATGCCGATAAATAATCCTTTGCTCAGGTCGATATAATCCAGCGGGTCATAATGCAGAGTTTCCGGCAGCAGGGATTTCACCGTGCGGACATCGGTGCGCAATTCCCGTTCAAGCGTGGTTTTTCTGACGAGGTGCTTCTTTATTTTGTCTAATTCAGGTGTTAATACCCTGCGCAGCAGAATATGCAAAATAAAACCCGTTACGGTAAAGGCAATCAGCACTGGCCATGCCAGATCGGGAATGCTGGCGACTACACGGCCTTTATAAAGCCACTGGAAAATCCAGATAACAACTGGGGCCATCGTACCGGAAAGAAAACACAGCAGGGAAAAAGCCATAATCAGCTTTTGCCACAACGGGGCTTTTTGCCGTTCATCGCTTTTCATCGACGCGAAAAACGGCATCGTCAGCCCCGATAACAGCGCCAGCATCAGTTGATGCTGTTGCATAAAAGCAATGAAGCTCAGCGCGCCATTCACTATCGGCGACAGTGAAACGGCCAGTTTATTCAAAATCACGATGCCTCCTTCGTCAGCAGTTCGCCCCATGACATCGCCCCATCAGTTCGCCCCACGGTGTCGGGCGAAAAGGCGGGGCGAACGTCAGGGACGAAGAAGGTGGCCGCTATGCGGCCATGTGCAGGAAAGCATGCTTTCCTGCACCAAACGGCGTGCGCCAGTACATGCGGGCTGGACGCCCTTATGATATGTCACATGGGGGTAATGTCGTGGCTGGACGCCGCGCCAAAACCCCCAACGTCAACGGCGGCACACCGTCGCCCGCTACGCGCGACCACCCCCTTTAAGACGGTCGCTTTCGCCTTTTTCTTCCCTTTGCTCGTTCCTCGCAGCGGGAATAAAAGGGAAGCTGACCTTTAAAGAGGGTGGTCGCGCCACGCTACCGGCTTTGGGCCGGAGACTTAGCCGCGACGGTGTGCGGGGCGATGCCCCCCAAATAAACCGCTGTCGTGGGCGACAGCTTTTCGCTCGCTGGGGCGGCGAAATTTATTCGGCTCCCCCCGGCCGGCAAAATCCGCGTGGGCGCGGCTGTTTGCCGGTGAGGCACGGCGCCTGAACTATTTTCGCTCCTTAACCCGCGAAAATAATTCTGTCCGCTGCCTCATTTTTACGGCCCGCATTTCTTCACTCCTTAATTCGCGAAAAATGTGGGGCCGTAAAAACCTGAAAACCGTCACGCCTTAAGCAAGAGTCGGCTGAAATATTTGGGCACTATAGGAGACCTGCGAATAAAACTAAGGCAGGGATTAATATTGGCTCTCACGGATTTCCCTGATGATGTCGGAATAACACTGACGACTTTCTTTAATGCCGGTTTCATCAAGCGTAAATCCTCGTAGGTTAGCTTCTTGTGTCAGCGTTATTCTGTCGGTGGCGTTCAGCGTTTGCATCAACTGCAATAACCGGCAGACAACCCGGTAGTGATAAATTTCATAATAAAGGCCGCATCCGTGCATCGCCTCATTTTCAATGTGCTCAATAACACAGGCTGCGCGAATGGAATCTCCGCGCTGACGTGTCCAGGGATGCTGAATAAAACCCGGTTTTGTCATGATGACTACCTCCGTTAATTAACCACGCATGCGGCCAAATTTATTGATAATCTGGCTGATAATTGCCGGGTCTGCCGAATCACACTCAAGTAAAAACGATTTTCTGGCATCGGCAGTATGGTCTGGCAGAAAACCGTGCTTGTTCTTTTTCACGATATTAAAGAATGCACGTTCAGCAGAATGGCATTCATTGCCGCCGCCGTTCCCGGTGGCTTTACCGTACATGCATAACACCACTTCACAGGCGTCAGCGGCCATGACGGAGGTTGAATATGACGCCATAGCGCTGAGTAATAATGCGAAGGATATTACTTTTTTCATTTCGGTCACCTTCATATTTAAACGAGGGTTGCGTAATTAGATATTTTATTTACTGAATCCCTTTGCTGAATACACCTCTCATGTCATTAAGATGAAGGGGTTTAAAATAAACATCACTCATCCGGCGTATGTCACCGTGAATATCAATGCTGACTATCACATCAATGCTCTTAAGCACCTTGCGTAACAGCACCTCAAAAGGAATATTCTGGCAGTCGGGATTTTCATAACAGCGGTCAATTAACCCTTCAATACATTCTTCCGGGCTGCCCGCATGCAGGGAAGTCATTAATCCCTCATGCCCGGAACCGACGATTTTCAGTGCATCCCAGGCTTCCCGACCGCGAATTTCAGCCAGTAATATCCGGTCAGGGTTCATACGATAATTGGCGCGTATCAGCCTGCCGGGCGTGATAATGGCATTATCCCCGGCATCCGCCGGATAAAAGAGATGGACATAATTGGTGTGGTGATAGAACCGGATTTCGGGATTATCCTCGATGGTGGTCAGCCTGAGGTGCCGGGGAATAGAGTGCAGCAGCGTTTTCATATAGGTGGTTTTACCGGAGCCGGTTTCACCGACGATAAAAATCGTCTTGCCGTATTCCACTGCCTTTTCCATAAAGCGGGAAATATCCCCCCCTTGGTAATAGCGGGTCAGTTCAACATCTTTGCCTTCCGTTTGCTCCTTACCGGTCACCCGGTTATAAAATCCCGCATCAATCCATGACTGATGCGTTTTCTGCCCAAATGAGGGCTTGCGCAGCGTAATAGACACGGTATTGCGCTCACAGGCCGGGGGAATAATGGCCTGAATGCGCTCGCCTGATTCAAGCGTGGCGGAAAGGATCGGCGAGGTGTCGTCGATATTATCGTCCTGCCACGACGCCAGCGCTCTGGCAAAGGCGTAACACTGGCGCAGCGTAATCGGAGCTTCATGTCTTCGCCATTTCCCCCGGATTTTGGTATGCAGTTCACCCGGCCGGTTAACGGCAATTTCCGTCAGGCCGTCCTGCGCAATAAACTCACCAAACAGCTGGTTTTTCATAAAATCCAGCGACAGGTTTTCAGCGTTCATACCACCTCTTTTTCAGTCGCAGCTGCCAGACGGATGAGAAATCAATATCGGTGCCGGTCATGATGCCGATGACATCACCCTGATTCAGGTACAGGGTGGGCGGGATATTGATGCTGTTGTCCAGCGTCGTTTTCGCCATTTCCGCCGTGGCGGCGCGGGTGTTTTCGGTGTAGTCGGTATTGCGGTCTTTCCCCGGGGCAGCATCCGACGCCGCCGCAGCCACGTCCTGCACGGTACTGAGCATCAGGGCATTGCCGAAGCGCTCCCAGAAATGGTTGTCGATCCAGCCTGAGATCCCCGCCTCGCCGAGCGGGCCGCTGGCCTGCGTATCAGTTAGCGGGATTTGCAGGCTGCCGGGCTCAGGCGTACGCAGCTCCGTCCACAGCACAAACATCCGGCTACGTCCGTGTTGCAGCGCCCCGGTGCGGTAGATGCCACGGGCGACCGTTCCCGCCGGGATCAGCGTCACATGGTTGCTGGCGCTGTAAACATCTTCACTGACCAGGCAGGAAATATGCCCTCCGACATCGGACACGAAGCGCCACATCATCGAACACGGGATATAGCGGTCCACCGGGATATAGAGATCCGGATCGAGACCCAGTCGTCTGACGCCGGTGACACGGGCGACGCCCGGATTGTCGTTGTTACCCGTTTCCGGTGCGGCAGTCTCCGGGCAGCGCAGGCGGCCATCCTTTCCTCGGGTCAGTACTGACGGGCAGGATGTGTACGTTGTGGATGATGACCGACTGTCGGACGTTTCTGCGTTGCTGCGCGTTTCACCCGGGGACGTGCGTGCATTATCGCCCGGCATTGGTCGGGCGTTGTTCACTCCGTCAGCCAGCGCGGCTGCCTTGTTCAGGGCTGGTGGCAGGGTGGGTGCGGGAGTGGCGGCCTGGCGGGCAGGGTCTGTTCCGCCCTGTGCGCGCGGCCCGAACAGGCCAAACGGGTTACTGTCCATGCCCAGATTTTGACGCTCATGCAGCGTCTTCCCGGCAGAGGGCGGCGGCGCGGTGTCGGCTTCTTTCTCATTACCCCCTTTCAATGCACTGAAAAGACGATCGCCGCCGGATGCCAGGGCGATCACCAGCGTCAGACTCAGCAGGCTGAGGATCAGCGTGCGGCGACCGGATGCCTTACGAAAACGGGTCACTTCCGGCTGGCCGGGCGGTGTTCTTTGCTCCGGCTCCTGATACGCCATTGCCGCACGGGCGCGTTCGCGGGCTTCCGCTTCCCGCTCTGCGGTGGTTTTTTCCGGTTCATCCGGGACAGGTTTATCGGTCATTTGGCCTCCAGCGTAACGGACGGTGAAACAGTGTCGCTGCGGGTTATCGGAATGCCCCCGAATCCGTCGTTTTCGATCCCCACCACCGAGGTGCCGTAACGCAGCACCAGTTGTGGCGCTGCCGGCACTACCATCACGATGTAGTTACCCTGTTTAACCGTCCGGGGCGTGACTGCCTGCTCCTGTCCGTTAACCACCCGGAAAACGGAAGGCAGGGTTCTGCTGGGGGAAAAACCGATATATGCAAAACGACCATCATCCCAGGCAAAATCCGGTGCGATGGTGGCCGAACCGGCGGCGACCCGTTTGGTGTAGCGCCAGTTGCGTGGCGTGCTGGCCTGTCCGAATGCCGCCGCTATCTGCTGCTTCTCCTGTCTTTCCCGCTGCTGCGTCTGACGTGCGGCGCTGGCGGCGGCGGATTGCTGGCGAACCTCGGCCGGATAGTGGTAACGGATAACGAACGCCTGCGCGGGGGAATCGTGGTCCAGCACGTTCAGCTCCAGGCTGTAATCACGCTTTGAGGTCACCACGAAGAGGTTGGTCTTCCAGTCCTTTGCCGTGGGCAGGAACACCTGGCTGACGTTGTTGCCGCTGGCGTCCGTCACCGGCTGGGTGATGGGATTCGGGCTGACGTCCACCCGGTTATCACTTTTCGTTACCGTCCAGCCTTTGGGAAAGCCCGCTTGCGCATCAATCACAGCTTCATCGCCGTCAAACAGCAGCGTGGTGACATAGCCAGGGCGGGTATTCACCACGGTGGCGTTCTGGCTGTTATACGATACGTTCTGCATCCGGCTGTCATAGGCGCTGCCGCGCGGGGTGGCGGCGCTCCATGTCGCGCATGACGCCAGTAAGCCCGCCAGGAGCAGGATGTTTTTCAGCATCATTCGCTCCTCAGTTCTTTATCGCGCTGGTAGCTGGTGACGATAAAGCCCAGCGGGTTCACTTCACGCTGACTGTCCGTCAGTTGCTGATGCGGGACATAACGATAAGTCAGGCGGATATTCCAGAAGTCCGTTTTCACTGAATTATCAGAAATACGGCGAAGGGTACGCTTGATACGCAGGGTTGCCAGGTTATCCGGCCCGGTGGCAGGCGCATGCACATTAGAAATAATGTCGATATAGACGACATATTCGGCTTTATTAAAAATAACGTCCGGAGCCTGGTCGCCGTTAAACCCGTCCAGATAATCCCGGTTCACGCTGTCACTGTTAAATAACTGTACGTCGTCATAATCACGCTGGAGGGAGAAATAATTATACCCTTCGCGGAGTCTGACATAGTGTGCCGCCAGTGAATGGGCCAGCGCTTTTTCAGACGCAATATCCCGCTCTTTAATGCGGGTCATATACTCATATCGACCGGTCTGTTTATCCACCGACCACAATTCAATGTCAGTGGTTTTCAGCGGCAGCAGAATAATCATGGCCGTAATTGCCAGTGCAGCCAGAATCAGCCCGGCAGCGGCCACCCGCCAGGCGGTTTTGCGGGAACGCTCTTCCTTTTCCAGCAGGATGGATTCAAAAGAGCGGGAAACATTAATGATGCGCTGAATATCAGACATGGTGAGTCAGCTCCTGAATTATGGCGGGGGAATTCACCGGCTGGGGATCGCCGGACACCGGCGGGAGGTCGCCCTGATGCTGCGCGCAGCCCGTAAGCGCGCACAGCATCAGAAGCAAGATGCTGAATTTCATGGAAGCCTCTTATCGGATAAGTGCAGGAAAGCCGCACCGCTGGCAGAGGTTACGGTGTGACGGGGAAAAGAAATTAGCGGTCGGAAGGATTAACGGTGACGCTGCTGATTCTGGCGTTTCATGCTTTCGATGGCGGTGGCACGTTTCTGCCAGGCGTTCACGGCTTTGCCCGCCCCTGCGGCAATGAACCTGCCGGTTGTCGCGGCTGCTGCCATGCCACCTTTGGCGGTCAGTCGGCCCCCGGCCTTTATGCCGGGTCTGGCGACGTCGGCAGATTTGCTCGCCAGCCCGCTCAGTCCGCTCATGGCTGCACCCTGTAACACGGCCTGCACGGCGGCACCGCCTAATGCGCTGGCAACTTTTGCCGAGAAGTAGATGATGACGCCTGAAATAACACCGGCGACACAGCACTGAACGCCGAGCGTGATGATATTGGCGTTATCCGCGAAATTGACCGCCTTATCCAATATTTCGTTCAGATAATTAATCACTATCCTGATTGATAATGCTGAAAACATAATCGTCAGAATAACGGTAAATATAGTTTTCAACCAGTTATTGAACATGGAGGTTAGGAATCTATATAGCAGGCAGAAAATAAAAATCGGCGCGGTAGTGGTCATTAATACTATTGTGATTTCGGCTAAAAGATTAACGGTCGAGCCGAATAGCAGGGTAACGATAGCGCCTCCCCAGACCAGAACTTCAGCAATCCCTCCGTTAAGTTTTACATAGTTGGAATCATCATTTTGATAAAGTTTTTGTCCGATTGCCTGTGCTTTTTCCCATACGGTATCGAGCAATGCCCAGACATTATCGTCGCCGCTGACACCATCTTTTAATCCATTAATGGCTGAGATGGCTAAATCCAGCCAACTGCCAAGATTTAAAACGAACGTCATGATCAACAACATTCGTCCGACATCCCATACGACATCTTCTATCGGGGTTTGAAGTTTTCCTGCCAGAGTCTGATACCCACGATAAGTGATAAATAATGTAAATGAACTGACGGCGATAACACTGATCATATTGCCGTACACGGAAGTTTGTCCCTGTAGTACGGCATTTAAACCGCCAGTGATAGTGTTGTTCATTCCAACAAACATACCACCTGACATAGGTCACCTCGTTAATTTAAATCGGGAACCTTTGCATTCCCCTGACGGAGTTCAAATCGTGCCTCACGTGCGTTTTTACAATCCATGGAATCATCACCGGATGATTCGCACGTCTTATATCGGATATTCATTTCATCCTGGTGTTCTTTATACCATTGCGTTGATTTCGGGTTATCACATCCTGTCAGTAATAAGAATCCTGAAATAATTGGAATCAACAAAATTGATGTTTTCATGTTTGCCCTCTCAATCATTAAAATCAGGAACAGGCGCGGCGAGTTGCTGCTCATTGAAAGCCTTTTGCCGCTGCTGAGTCAGCATAATGGAACGTTGCTCTGCCTGTTTGACTGACATTTCCCACTGGCTGGTCAGCGCATTCAATTGTACGCTTTTGGCTGCGATGGCGTTAGCCAGGTCCTGCGACTCTTTCGTATCCTGCGCATTAGCAATACGGTCTGATAAATCTGATATATCGTCGAGCGTGTCCGTGATCTTGTTTTCAACCTCGGACGTATTTTCTATCACTACAGCCTGATTCAGGATCATCTGTTTGCAGCTGTCCAGATAGCGTGGTGAAGCGCTGGACGGGTTACAGGTATCGAACGTTTTATATTTGTTATACAAGCTATTCAGTTCAGACGAATATGACCCGCTTTGGTTGCTCAGCAGGTCATCCAGTGAAATACCGTTTTGACGAAAATTTTCAATATCGGTTTTCAGACTTTTGGCCTCGCGGAGAAATGCCTGAACGTCCCGCACGCCCGTTGCCGTGGCTAATTGCTGCTTGTAGGCATCAAGTTCACTTCTGTAATGGGTGACGGTTTCCTGCCATTGCTGGAGTTTCTGGATCCACTGATTCATGGATTCGGTATTCTGTACGGCGTCGAATACCGGTATTCCGGCGCTCATCGCCTGGGTGGACATCAACAGCGAGAATGCCAGTATGAGTTTTCTGAACCGCATTTTCATTACCTCCGTCGTGAATATTACAGGGCTTGTTCAAGGAAGGCGGCTTTCCAGTCATCAGGCTGCATACCTTCCTGATACAGGGTGTCGAACAGTTTCAGGTTGTCTTCGCTCCCGCTCAGCATTTTGGTGAGTTTCCCGAGGCCCGATAAATCCATTTTCGCCACAGCCACAAAAGGCCGGGTTTCACCTGCGCGTAATGGCGTTTTCAGAACCACCATGTAGCGCTCACCCGGATCGAGGTTTCTGACGATGTCGTACACGCTTTCCGGCACTTTCATCTTTTCCACGTAATCCGCCCGGCTGGCCTTCGGGTTGGCGAGAAAAATCTGCGTACTGCACTGCTCGATAATCGCCGGGGCAATAGGGTGCTTGACGATTTCGTCAGGTGACTGGGTGGCGGGGACGAAGATGCCGTTCAGCTTGCGGATCACTTTCAGCATATTGAGCGAGAAGCGGGAGAATTCGACATCGGCCAGCCATTTCCAGAACTCGTCCATGAACATCACCAGCCGGCGACCGTCCAGCAGGCCGGTGACGCGGTACAGCAGATAAAACGTGATGGGGCCGCGAACATCGTCATCATCGAGAAATTCCGTACCGTCGATACCAAAATTTTCGACGTCGCTGATGTTGAAGGTGTCCTCCTCATTGTCTAATACCCAGCCGAACTCGCCGCCCTGCGCCCACTGTTTAAGGCGAATACGTAGCCCGTTGATGCGGGCGTCGGGGGTTGGTGGCTCCGGCAGGACTTCCAGCAGCCGGGTGATACCGAATTTGCGGTATTCCGGCGGGTAGTCGAGCATAATGGTATCCACGGCGGCACTGATGCGCTCCTCATCGCGCGGATCGAGCGGCTTGCCGTTGCGGCCGCACAGCATGCGTACCAGCCGTTTGATAAAGCTGATATTCCGCCGGGTTGGGGCCAGCGAAAACGGGTTGAAACCGGTAGGCACGCCGGTGCGAATACGAAAATAACGCCCGCCCATCTGACGTATCGCCATCTCCGCCGCCCGGTCCTTATCAAAATACACCGTGGTGAACCGCTGGATTGTGGCTGAGGCGCTGAACGTCGCCGGATTGCGGTACTTCTGCATCAGTTGCTGCATCATGGTCATCAGCATCGTTTTCCCTGAGCCGGTTTTCCCGATAATCGCCGTATTACCCGGCGTTTTTTCGTTGAAGTCATCCCGCCCGCTCTGGCTGTCGTGCAGGTTCAGGTAATACCCGCCACCACCCGGTGATTTGAGGATGGCGATGGCATCGCCCCAGGGATTACCGCTCCGCTTGTGGGAATGAAAATTGTGCAGGCTCGCCAGGTCGGCAAAGTTCTGGCTGCTGACGGCCACCAGACGGGGGCGCAGCGTATACACCCCCGGCAGTTGCGCCAGGTACGCGGCGGGCAGCGACAGCGTGGACAGTGTCGTCATGATGCCGAGGTCGGCGAAAGGCTGTGCCAGCGCGTTGGCATCCTTCACCACCAGCTCGGGGCTGTCTGAAGATACCAGCAGGGAAAAGTGGTATTTTCCGCAGGAGACATGCCCGGACTGGAGCAGGTCACGCAACACAATCAGCTCTTCGCGCTGCGAAATGGCGTCGTCATCTGCCGAAGTCAGGCGCTTTTCCGCTAGGCGAATATGCTTCTGCGCCTCATCGCGGGCCATGCAGGTGAAGGACTGCGTCAGCACATACTCGCTTTCGGCATACAGCAGCGCGTCCAGCAGGCCGGTCGCGGTCTCCGGCGAATAATCTTTGATTTCCAGACTGCGGAAAAAGCGGGAGCCGCTGACCGTCTGGCACTCGGCGGTGTCGGTGGTAAAAAAGACATCCGGCGTGCTTAACGTTTCGTAAAATGGTGCACGCGTGACCGCCACCTTTTGCCATTGGCCAGTGAGCAGGCGGTGATAAAAGGACAGTTGGGCGGAATACACCCGCCGGTTTTCTTCATACATCCCCAGCGGCGTCGCCGTATAGCGGGACAGCGCCGAATCCAGCGCCTCCAGGTGTTCCAGCATCACTTTCAGAGCATCATCCAGCGCCGCTTTGCGTTTACCCGATGGCTGCGCCTTCATGGCCTGTTTCTCAAGCGGAGAGAAGGGCACATAGCAGACGGTGAAAAACAGCCGGTGCCGCCAGAACGGCTTTTCGTTGATCGGCTGGTAATACCGCCGGGTCACTTCATCAGAAAAGGGAATACCTGAATTCGCATCAAAGCCATCGTGGTATTTCTCCCGGATACGGTGAAGATAGAAAGTGACCGGCAGACCTTCATACGCACGAATAACATTATTGAGATGCGTCGCCATTAACGTCAGGTGATGTTCATCCTCGCAATCAAAAATGGTGCCCTCCAGCTCCCAGCTGGCAACCAAATCACCCTGGCGGTTTCTGATGACGTGCGGGTGAAGATGGGAGGAATACGGAATGTATTTATCCAGCGTAACGTGCTCGTTTAACTTCATTTTTTCAATAAACTCCGAGACGTCGACGGCGTCATATCGGTTTGCCAGCAGGGCATTGGCACCAAAATGTTTATTGGTGCCAAACCGGCCACGGGTTTTAAAGGCCAGCCAGAGCAGGCCGAAATAGTGAATATCGGTTCTGGCCTTTGCCTTCATCTCCAGCCAGGCGGGAATAAGCAGTAATATCAGGTAATAGCTGACATAGACCGCCAGCAGGACGATGGCCCCGCTGACCATCACGAACGGCACGAGGGGAATGCCGGCTATGGCGGCAGGTCGCGTCAGCGCTTTGTTCAGCGTAGCCATCGTTGCCTCCCTTATGACGCCCAGTAGGCACCGAAACCTGACGCACCGACGATAAGGATGGCGCCAATGATGACGTTGCGCATGTCATGCAGGCTCTTGCCGTCAAATAAGACTTTGTATCCCACCCACATGGTGGCCAGCGTGATGGTGACGGCGGCCAGTCCGAGCAGGCCGGTAGAGGTGTTGCTCAGCGTCTCATTGGCTTTATTAAACCCGCTGTCTGCTGCCAGCACCGGGCTTGCCATTAACAGGCAAGTGAGGACGGGCCAGTCAGTCTGTTTTCGTTTCATCATTGTTCCTCCTGGGGGCCGGGGATGGGTAACGCGCCGCGTATCACGGCGTTGGGGTAGCGCAGGGATGTCAGAACTGGCGTGGCGTTATCGGTAAGCTCGCCACGCATGACGGCGGTGGGGTAATGGATTTCAGGCACGAGCTTTTCGGCAGGAGGTCGCTGCCGGTCTTCCCGCGTTGACGGTACGGCGTAGCCGATGCGCTGGATGTAACTGGTCTGGTTAAACGCGGATTCCGGCTGTTGGCCGGTCGTGAAATTTCCTGAGTAGTAGCAACTGAGCGCACGCTTGAGGGAACCGCCGCGGTGGTAGCAGTCGGTGAGGATGCGCTCAAACACGGACAGGTTGGTACAGGGGTCAAGAAGGTCACGGGCGGTCACGTCGTAATGTCGGAAGTTGGTGCTGGTGATTTGCATCAGCCCGACCGAATAGCGTCGGCCCTGTGCTGCCAGCCGTCCGGTGAGGCTGACGGCCTCATTTATGCTGGCGGGGAAATGTGAAGTCACGCCTTTGCCACCGGGCAGGATTTCAGCAATGGCATACGGATTCAAACCGGATTCGACCCGCGCCACATCAAGTGCCGTCGACGGGTGAACGCTGGCGGCGCACTGCATCGACAGCGTAAGAAAGGCTGTGGTGGATAGCATGGTGGCCTCTTAACAGTCAGCCCGGCGGGTGTATACCAAGCCCCTGCCGGAGGAAGGTCAAAAGCGGATTAAGCAGAGGCGGTATCCTGCGAAATGCCGCTATCTTCTCTGGGTTCAAGCAGCACCAGCTTGCCGGAGACAGCAATACCGGGTGTCAGCATGATATTCAGGCCAGACTTACCGTTATGAGCGAACGCCACGCCAACCTTGGTCCAATACGTGTTTATTTCGCCCTGTGCATCGGGTTGACTTTCCTGGGTGACAAATACGTGATAAATGGGTTTTCGCATGTGGCCTCCTCTACTAAAAACAACGATGAGTTAAAGAAATGTCACATCCCAATTCTGCATTCCGGTTTTAACGGGTCAGCGAGAACATTCAGCGGCACCCTGAATTGTGGTTTCGTGACAGCCCGAACCTTATTTTTAAAGAGCAACGCCTGATTCAGGCGAATTTACGTCAATACGGGTAACTATTATGTAATGACGCTTTCAGGATCAGATATCCGGGGCGGTATATAAACGATAAATTCAAAGTTAAAATGAGAGAGATGAATTAGCGGTAGAAGGGGATAAGCTTTGGGGTAAATAAATGGAAGTGAAATAGTTAATAAAGAAGACTGTGTATTCATAGTTAATGATAGAGACATGCAGGGGAAATATTCCTGCATGTCTCTGTGACCATTATTAACGTCTTCGGCGTTCAAGTTTTTCCTGACATTCCGTGCAGGTGGTTATGCCCGGAAGTGCCTGCCGTCGCTTTTCAGGAATGGGCTTACCGCATACACGACAATGGAATAATGATGGCGTAGACCCTGGCTTAAAACGACTCTGTTCAATCATATCCTCCAGTCGTTGCTCATTAAATTCCTGATCGCGGTCAATCTCATCTGGCATGGGCGGCCCTCCGGTCTGACGCCTCCTGTTCGCAAAGTGCGATACGCTTCCAGACGATGGTCAGTGACAACCCTTCGACTTTCGGCAGCAGGGTTTGCGTTACCTGCATCATGGCGGCCAACGCATCGGTCGATTCCAGGTTGGCCACCCGGCATTGTTGCCATTGCCGCCAGATGGCCGCATCCGTCTCTTCGTCCGGCTCTGGCGTCCGGCCATAAGGCACACGGACGCCCAGTAAGCGGCGGCGAAGGCAAACTTCGTTGGAGGTGAGGCCAAAATACTTATTGAGGAGCGCAATTGACCCACCCAGCCGGATAGCGTGGTTGATACGTTGCTGCTGCAGAACCTCCTCACGGGATTTCGCCAGAAGCAGGTGTAACGCGTCGTGATGAACCGTCACAGCCAAAAACTGCGCAGACTCCCGACTGAGGATAAACAGCTCGTCTAGTGATAATTGGTTGAGGGCATTCATTTCGTCGAAAGTGAATCCTAGCGATTCACAGTAACGAATGTTGCCCTCCTTCAATGCATGCAGGGCATCGGTTAATACGGCGTAATTAAGTGATGGGATAATCATGGTATTATCTCCCTTCAGCCTATTGAGCGGCGGACTAATTTAATATTGATCCATTCGTCAATTTCCGATTCGAGCCAGGCGACACTGGCCGGGCCAATCTTGATTGAGCGGGGGAAGGTGCCGTCTTTCATATACAGATAGATTTGAGAGCGCTTCAGGCCAGTTTTTTCTTCAACCTGTTTCAGACGTAATAACTGATGAGATGTCACGGTATTCTCCTGTGGCAGATATAGCGCTAGCCGGGAGAACACACGACAACACAAAATAGTGGTGTGGAGAAAGCTGATGAGCCCGTATTACGGGAAATACAATCCTTAATACGGGTTTTCATAGCGAAGGGCATCATCTTACTTTTGTGTTGGCAGGGAAGGGGGCGAGCCGCGCTCAAGCGCAGTCTTGAGCGTGTCGCCACTGAATCGATCGGTAATGCCTTCCTCAGATGCCCATTGTTCAAAAATGGACAGTAGTTTATACGGTTGCATGATTAACGGACTGATAGTTTCATTATTTTTGCAGGCAAGCCAGAAGAGGCGTGATAGAGGGGTGGATATCCGAGTTGGAGACGGTTGAAGTATTTCTTTTTCGATCGGTTTGTTGATCAACTTATCAAGTTCACTTTTTCTGAGGACAAAGCAGGCATCACTCGGTAATTCATGCATAGGAAAATAATATTTATGCGAATCTTTCTTTGTAGCGTTTAGTATTATATCTTCGTAATCATCTGATGAAATATCTTTAGGTAGCCTTTTTACGTGTCGTTCGATTCTTTCATGCCATGTCATCTTTTCGAAAAGTTGAAACGATTCCCCCAATAAACAGACGGTAATACCATAATTATTCGACTTTGCTCCTGTTACAGGTGATGGTATCTTTAATGAATGTGCAAGTAAACGCTGTATAAGGACATATTCATAGCCGAGTAATGTTGTGTCAATGACTCTTTGTACAGGGTGGATATATCTTCCTTCAGTACTGAAAGTTAAATTGTTCTCGTTGACAAAGGAACTTTCGGCAGGCATGAATGATTTCATCGTTGACGAATTTTTTATTGGTCTTAGCTTTAATTTATGATTTCGTGATTTAATTTTCCTCAATATTACTGGGGATTGAAAATATATTGAAAACCGAATTTTCCCTTGCAGAGCAAATCGATAAAAATCACTTTTTCTTATTTTACACCCATTCAATGCATTGAGAAGTCTTACCGCCTCCCTTATAGTTATCCAGTCTGGAATTCCATCTCTAATGTTTAGGCAAGTTGGATTGTCTGACATAATACATCTCCTTTCACACAATGATATTGCTGATGAATTTCGCTGTGTTTTTGAAAGATGTTTAAAATTCTGATTGATATGAAATAGATCAGAATGACATGGGCGGATTTTATAAAATAAAAAATAACCTATGTTTGGTTGTGACATTTTTCAAAGAGGTAAAATAAAATGGCTCAGTGATTTGGTGTTCACTGAGCCATTTTAAATGCTATGTGTACTATCAGGAGTAATCGGAGGTGGTGCGTCTTTTATTAGAATTTATTTGTAATAACATCCATAAAATACCAACGATTACTACTCCGCCTCCAACCCAAGTAGGGCTTGTAAGACCAGTAACATCCAGTGCTACCCCCCCCAATAGCGACCCTAATGCAATTCCTCCGTTAAAACCGGCAATATTCAGTCCTGCTGCCACAGCTGGAGCTTCAGGTGCATGTATGTGAGATAGCCCTATCACTCTTGCTTGCATTGAGGGGACCGCTGCGTATGTCAATGCTCCAAGCAACCCAATAAACAGTGCCATTAACATTAAGGATGAGACAGAGAACCACATAGCAAAGAGGACGATCGCCAGACCAATAAGAATTGTCATCACGGCACGATCTGCACCTTGCTTGTCAGTCAGGCGACCACCCCAAACATTCCCGATAGCGGCCATCACGCCGTAGACCAACATAAGCAAACTACTCGTACGCTCGTCTACATGCGTTACCTGAAGTAGAATCGGGGAAATATACGTATACAGGGCAAAAGATCCTGCATAGGCCAAAACTGTAATTCCTGCTCCCGCAAGCAGTAGTGGGTTGAACATGGCTTTTAAACCGTCCATGGCATTTGCTTGCAAGGAGGGATCATTTTGATCCGTGGGCATCAGCATTGCCAATCCAATGAAACCGATCGCTCCACTTGCCGTTACTGCCATGAATATAGACTGCCAACTCAACAGACTACCGATGTAGGTACCAAGTGGTACGCCTAATGCCAACGCAATTGTAAGACCGCCAAAAACGACCGAAACAGCGGCGCCAGCACGATGTCGCCCAGCCAGTTGGGTTGCCACACTTGAAGCAACAGCAAGAAACACTCCGTGCCCTAAACCGGAAGCAAATCGTGCAATCAACATAGGCGTTAGGGACTCAGACGCACCGACGATACCATTGCCAACTGTAAACAGGCCCATAGCAACAAGTAATAATCTTTTACGAGGCCATCGTGTTGCCAACGCAGTTAATCCCGGAGCACCAATTACGGCACCGAGGGCGTAGGCTGTCACCGCTGTACCTACATGACTGACACTGACGTTTAGATCAGCTGATATCCTGGAAACTAAGCCGATCGTGACAAATTCAGTGAATCCCAAAGCAAAAGCGCAGAGTGCAAAGACATATATAACAAAAGGCATGCGTTCTTTCATAACTCAGGCTCTTCTATTTTCAATAGAAGCCAACAAAGGCAGCATTGCCTCAGCGACTCCTTTTGCGGAAGCGGGATTCTGTCCGGTCACTAATCTCTCGCTGACAATCACCTGTGGCTGAAAATTTGCGGCTGCAAGATGCTCAGCACCTCTTTGCTTCAGCGTGTCTTCAAGTAAGAATGGAACAATGTCGTACAACCCTACAGCACGTTCTTCATCGTTGGTAAAAGCTGACACCTTTTTGCCCGCAACCAGATATTCATTATCGGAAAGCCGAATATTCACCAATCCGGCGGGGCCATGACAAACCGCAGCGACAACGCCACCCTTTTCATAAATTCGTGATGAAACACCCGCCAACTCTATATTGTCAGGGAGATCCCACATCGTCGCATGCCCTCCTGCATAGTAGACGGCGTCATAGACGTCAGGATCAATCTGCGAGGGTTTTAATGTGGTTTTAGTTGCCTCGCGTAAGGAATCATTATTCCAAAAGGAGGCGTTAACCGGATCGCTGAGGTCTAAACCGTCAACATGTGTCTTGCCTCCCTTGGGACTCACGAAATCAATTTCATATCCTTCTTTTGTGAGTACATCGTAGGGGTGAGACACCTCAGAAAGATAGAAACCACTGGGTGCGGCATCTTTACTCTCGGCTTGACCTTTACGGTCATGGCTGGTCAATACAAACAGGATACGTTTGGGCATTTTAACTTCCTCTATATGGGGGGACTTAAAGCAAAATTCTTCTGATTGCATGCGACATAACAGACTTGTCATATTGAGTCTTATTGTGGAACAATCTATTTATCCTTTAAATAGACCTAAACGGACAAACACTTACCCCAAAATGAACAAAATAAACTTGAGAAATGACGACCTTGAAGTGTTTTTACACGTCGTCGACAGAAACAATTTCTCTGCCGCAGCACGAGACCTACAGATACTCCCCAAGATGGTGAGCAAGCAGATAGCCAGGCTGGAAACTGCACTTGGCACTACACTTTTTGAAAGAAACACCCGTAATCTACGTATTACAGACGAGGGCAGAGCTATAGCTGAGAGGGCTCGCGTAGCGTTGGCCGTTCTGGATGAGATGAAGGAACTTTCCCGAGGGGATAGTGAGGAGTTAAGCGGAAATATTCGTTTGACTGCGCCCGCACCGTTTGGCCGAAAATATGTTGCTCCTGCGATCGCTGCATTCTGCCAAGTACATCCGAGGGTGGGCTTTGATTTAAGGTTATCTGACCAAATCCAGGATCTTTACAGTGGTGATTTCGATCTGGCTATTCGTATGGGGGATCTGGCTGATTCTCGCCTTCTGGCCAGAAAAATAGCAAATAATAGACGTATTCTCATCGCATCGTCCGAATATCTGAAGAATCATCCACCCATTGAGCGACCAGAAGATCTTTTAAATCACAACTGCTTAGTATTCGCTTACCCGGGTTTTTTACACAACTCATGGACGTTACGTAAAGCCGGTCATGAAAGAAGCATCAGCGTTACTGGCAACCTTATCAGTGACAACGGAGACGTATTGCATGCCTGGAGTTTGGCGGGGCTTGGCATATCTCTTCGAGAAACTTGGGATATTCATGATGAATTGAGAGCTGGGAAACTTTGCCGAGTTCTGCCTGATTGGGAAGCAAACACATCTCAGATCAGTGTTGTCCGGGCGCGGCGAGAACCAATACCCCGTAGGCTAAGTGTATTTATTGATTTCATGACTGAAAAATGGAAACGGGCACCATGGGATGATGATTAATGTTCCGAGAGGTAGTCCGAACCGGTCTAAAAGAAGCTAACCGCTTCGCTGACCAACGGAATTTGTGATAACTCGATTTGAGTTGAGGTCGTCAACGTTAATAGATAAAAATACAATGATTGTTTAGTCAATTTAAAGGTTTAGCGACTATCACTCCCCAGAGTATGTAATAGAAGACAACACGCCAATCCGAATCTCATGGCATGCTTGAAACCTTAATGCCAACCAGTATAACGCACGTAAAATATAGGTATATCAATGGGTTATCTTGATATGTTCTATCCTTGCCCTATAAAATCCTTTAATTGTTAAAATAAGTTAATATGTATAGAAGCATTAACGGAACATGTTTATAACATAATACTGTGCAGGCTTTCGATTTTATGTCGTAATCGGAGAGCTTCAGGCTCTTAAGGATGCGCAGTATGAGCTATCTGGTTCAGTTACGAAGTTTTGTTGAAGTATACAAAGCTGGTTCGATTTCAAAAGCGGCAATGCGGTTGGGCATAAGCCAGCCTGCAATGTCTGCCCACATTCATTCACTTGAGGCTTTTACCGGGTGTGTTCTCTTTACTCGTCGTTCACATGGTGTGGTGGCTACAGTGGATGGGGAGGAATTGGCGAGATTGGTGGCTTCAGATTTAGAAACTATTGAACTGAAGTTGTCGATGCTTAGATCACGTACAAGAAAGTCCTCGGGGACAGTATCTTTCATCGGGCCAGCAGAATTAATGTGGTCAAAATTACCGTACTTGGTGAAAATATTATTCAATGAAGGTATTAAATTTAAAGTTTTGACAGGAAATAGGAAGCGCATATACAGCTGTCTTCTGGACGGAAGTTGTCAACTAGGTTTCACAACTTCTATGCCGGATAAACAAAAATTTGGATATGCTGAAATTGGAATGGAAAAGTTAATAGTTGTGGTAGCGTCACTCATAGCAGACAACTTCAAAGAAAATGAGGACGTGATTGATACGCTGTCGAAGCTTCCTCTAATAGCTTACGATGAACAGTTACCCTTGATAAGGGAAGTTTTCCAGGATTCTTCGCGATTTTTTGCACTGCTTCGTCCGTCTATTACTGTACCGGATTTGCGGATTTTAGAAAGAATGATCCGAGAAAATATTGGTTGGACTGTGATGCCTGAGTATTTATGCGCCCAAAGCATAGCAGGAGGTCAGATCGTTGAAGTGAATGTCCATGAGAGACTCCCTATAAATTCAATCTATTTGGTATGGATTGATAGCTCATTACGTAACCCACTCGTTTCAGGAATAAGAGACAGAATTCTCGAACTATCAAAAAATAGCGGATTTATGGTTTGAGATACATAAAACAGGCAGCCTTATCGGCTGCCGTGTCATTATTTTATCCGTGGAGATCGCTTGGCAAAGTCATCTGCAATGTCATTCAATTTTAGGAATTTCACCCCTGGATGACCAAGCATATGAGTTAAGAGGCGTTCGAGCATCATTAACACGTGCGGGCGTCCAGATACGTCCGGGTGAATCGTAAAAGTAAAGATCGCATATTCATGCTCACGGTAGACCCAATCAAATTGATCTCTCCACAACTGTTCGATGTCCCTGGGATTCATGAAACCTTGGCTGTTGGGTTTTGTTTTCATGAACATGAAAGGAGGAATATCGTCGATTGTCCAACTGGCGGGTAATTCAATAAGGTCCGTCTCTTCTCCGCGTACCAGCGGTTTCATCCATTCGGTCGGTGTCTTGGAATAATCTATCTTGGTCCAGGAATCACCTTTCCTGACATAATAAGGCTGATGATCATGATGCATTAGTGAATGGTCATATTTGATGCCATTTTCTAATAGAAGATCTGTGGTTACAGGAGAAAATTCCCACCATGGAGCGACATACCCAGTAGGTCTCTTCCCTGTTAATTTTGTGACCATGTCAATGCCTTTTAGAAGGACTTCTCTTTCTTGGTCAGGCGACATAGATATTGGGTTTTCATGACTGTAATTATGAACCCCTACCTCATGTCCAGCATTGACAACTGCTTCCATTTGCCGAGGAAAGGTTTCGATGGAATGACCAGGCATAAACCAGGTGGTGGGGATATTAAACTGGTCAAATAGATTCAGAAGACGTGGAGTACCTACTTCGCCAGCGAACATACCGCGAGATATATCGCTTGGAGAATCTTCTCCCCCATAAGAAGATAGCCAGCCTGCAACGGCATCTACACCCACTCCAAAACCACATAGTATTTCTTTCGCCATGAGTTATTACTCCTCATACAGAAAAAATTGAAATAATATTGCGTTAAGAGGGTTTCTTGACTAATTTCAAGAGATCCTCGGTATCTAATTCATTAATTCCTTTTTGAAGTGCCATTAATTTATGCTCAGGGATGTTGTATCCCCAATTAGCCCAAAATGATTGAATGCCATGATCTAATGCATCAATAACATTTTGGATATTATCATCAATAAATAGAATATCCTCGTTTTTATCGAAGGCTATTGATTTTAGCAAGGTAAGAGTCTTGTTTTTGTCAGTCATCCTCCCATATATTTTATTCGCGGGTATGTTTAAACCATATTTACTTAGAATGTATAATATAGACTCTTCATCCTTTCCTGATACAATATAGATATCATTAGCTGTTTCAAATAAATTTGAAACATCCAATAGCGGACGGTGTAGTTCAGCCCAAAAATCAGGGTAGAGACTTCTTGCCAGCTTCCTATAATGGATGAACTTATCCCTGAATATTTTCTTATCTTCAGTTGGAATTGATTCATATATAGCAGTGAATCTGTCATTATCTATAGCTTCATTACCAAATTCAGTGAATGAGGCAATAAAGTGACCGTCATGGCGTACAAAATTCCTTAATTTCCTGAATCGTTTAGCCATCAGGCGTGGGATGTTTTGAAGTACATCTTGGTTAAAATCACTGAGAGGTCTGTCATGTAATACATTCCATGTAATTAGCATGCATTCGTCTACTCCATCAACCACGACCCCGTCGAAATCCATTGCTATTAACATCGAATTATACCACCAGCGGTTCTTTAAGAGTTTCGCCGCGCTTCCATCTATCTATTGCATCGAATGTCTGACGCATAAATTTTCCACATTCAGCATAATAGGAGCAAGTTATGATATTCCCGTCGACAACTACATCTGCTTCAATTACATTGGCGCCGGAATTAATCATATCGTCTTTCAGACCAACATAAGCGCAGGTGAGTTTGTCTCTTAGAATACCGGCAGAAATCATAATCCAGGGACCATGGCAGAGCCCAGCCACAACTTTCCCCTGTATTACCATCTGCTTTAGAAAATCTTTAACTCTCTGATCTTGGCGAACTCTATCAGGCGCTTCATGACCGCCAGTGAGAATAACAGCATCAAAATCAGTGGCGTTGAGTTGATCAAAATTAATATTGTCTTTGGATCTTTTATCCATAGGAACAGTGATGCCATATTTCCCTGTCACTGCACTTCCATCCTTTGTTGCAATAGATATATCGTATCCTTCCTCTTTAGAACGATAGTAAGTATAAACTACATCGTGATCCTGAAAACCTGGACCAGTGATTATCACTACTCGTGTCGGATTAGACATGTTATTTTCCTTCTTATTGCGTTACGGGACGTTAATTAAAAATACATTCTGACCACAGTACATTTCTGAGATGGCATCTTTAGCTCGTAGGATATGAATCTTTCCCATTAGATGGCTTTTTACATCTAATGAAATAAAAATAAAATCATCCTCGTCATTCAACATTTTTCTATCAAGATTTTTGACGGAAAAGTATGCTAATTTGTGTAGGTCATGTTCTCTGATCAATGTGCCTGCAGCTATCTGTTGCAAAGGAGGTAAAAGATCATGTTCCTGTGATTTCTTTTCATATGCCATATTTTGCCGGCCATAATTATCTTTAAGTCTGAGTAAGTCGAATTTGTTTCTTGGATTTTCAACTTCGATTAATTCGATGCCTGATTTTCCCGAAATAGTCTGATGGAATACACCTTTTGCAATATATATGCTGTCCCCAGATTTTAACGCCTGATGTGTACCATCAAGAAATCTGGTCTCGCCATCACCATGTAGGCATATAAGGACGGTGTCTTTGAGTATATGACAATGCATTGAAGTGGATTGATTCTTTGATATATGAAGGCGCCATACATCAAAAATAGAATCACAATAAACTCTATACTCATATCCCCATGGTTTTTCTATGAATCCATTGAGATGTAAGTCTTTCTCAAATGACTCACCATTATTTGAAGTTGAAAGTAGGATTTTGTTTATTTCAAGCAAGTCATATACATTTGGAGTCCGGTTGTGGATTTCCATATGGTCGCTCCCCCGCTAATTGAATTGCTGAATGTTGATTTCACTTCGGTCAATCGTTCTGTGATTTCAGTCTATAACGGTTATTTAGTACGAGAGAAATAACTTTTATGATGATTGCCTATATTGTTTCTTTTGATCAGTCCTTCATACTCAATAATTACTGAAAACTATGCTTCTATACTTGGGTACTGTTAAAGATGCATAGATTCTATGCCGTCAGGAGGTCATAGCTCACAAGCGATTAAGATGCTTAGCAAGATGCCGAACTCGGACGTCAGCACGATACATCGCATAATGTAGATATCGCAGCGTTTACGTCCCTGTTTGTAGCTCTATCTTAAGAAGTTGCCCCCATAGTGGTAGACAACACCTCAATCTTAAAGTAATCTACCATCTAGTAGGTTGATTGCGTTTGGCACCAACCTTATCTTTGAGATCACTCGACACTTCAGGAGTTGTCATGACTAATTCAAAAAAACCTTTTGCTGACGCTAATGTTATTCGCGGTACACGAGAAGCTATTCGCCAGCAGCCAGAGCTGGGCAATCTCACCTTTAACATGAAGAGTAAATCCAACGGTGGGGTATCCGTCCGTGTGGAAACTCATGCGACTATCCAGAACGGCCAGGTTGATACCAGTCGCGCCGGAAAATTTGCTAATGTTGGCGATGAACCTGCTGATTTATCGGGTACTGATAGCGGTATGGGCCCAGCTGAGTACATTTTGCAGGCACTTGCCGGCTGTTATACCGCGACTCTGACTGTGATGGCGGCAGAAAAGGGCATTGAGCTTGATGGTATTGAACTTGACCTGAACTTCGACATTAATCTGAACGGTTTCCTGGGTCTTGACGAAAAAGTTCGCAACGGGGCGAAAGCGATCCGTGTTGGCGTTAAGCTCTCCAGTCCGACCGCCAGCCGTGAACAGCTTGAAGAAATGGTTCGTGCACTGCCAGAAAGCTCGCCGATCCACGATACGTTGGCGAACCCGGTCAATATTGATACTCGGTTGGTGTAGGTAAAGCTCAGAGAGGGAAATGACTGAACACTGTCATTTCCCTACTGCCTGATGGCTATTAACTCCGACCAAAACGCGTTATCAGAGAAGGTTAAATTACTGTTGTGAACTGATGTCCCCTTGCAGGGAACAACAGGCGCAGATAATATCTACCAACTAGTAGATTATAATTGTGAGGATTATATGTCAGTCATGACACGAGAAAGGCTTCTGAATGAAGCGGACCATCTGATGCGCGAACGGGGTTACTCTGCATTCAGCTATGCTGATTTGTCAAAGAGCATTGGTATCACTAAGGCCAGTATTCATCACCACTTCCCAACCAAAGATGTTTTGGGCGAACAAGTGGTGATTCAGGCCCATACCGATACCAAAAACCGATTTGAACAGATTGAAGCGACGGAGAATACGGTTGCGCAGATGCTTACCGCCTACGTGGAGCTTTTCATCGAAAGCTATCGCACGTCGCGTATGCCGCTGTGCTGTGCTTTGTCTTCGGAAATGGCCAATCTGCCACCGAATATCAGAGTTCGGGCGACCGAATATTTCGATATGCAGATTGCCTGGCTGACCAGGATTGTCAGCCGTGGCGTTGATGCAGGGGAGCTGACTGCTGACCTGCTGCCATCAAAAATGGCTCTGCTTATTTTGAATTTATGCGAGGGCGCCAGCGTTGTTTCCCGGGCGATTAATAAGCCTGAGCTTTTCAACGATACGCTTGAACAGATCCTAATGATTGTTAAAAGAAAATAATTCTGGAGATGACCCCATGTTAGATTGGAATGAATACCGCTCAGAAGTGATGCAACGTGTTGGTGATCTGGGTAAGTTGACCCCGGAAACACTAAAAGGCGTCATGGCTTTGGGCAACGCCGGCAATAAGACCAACCTCCTGGGCGCGAAAGTGCGTGAACTGATTGCACTGGCTTGTGCGGTGACGACTCGCTGTGATGGTTGCATCGCCGTCCATGCCGAAGCTGCCGTTAAAGCTGGCGCCACAGAAGAAGAAATTGCTGAAGCCCTGGGTGTGGCAATCAACCTAAATGCAGGCGCTGCCGTTGTCTATTCCGCACGTACGCTGGATGCGATTAAGCAACTGAAAGCGCAATAGTTATCGCGTTGAAAATATAAAAGGGCATGACTGCCCTTTTTTCACTTCTGACATACATTTTCATCATGCTCTCTGGCATTAGGTCTGATATGGCTTACATTGCCCTTTATCAGAACGAAAACAGACTTTATTCCTCGTTAAACACATTTCTTACCCATTCGGCCAAAGCCTGAACGCCCGGTCGGTTAAGGTTTTCTCGTGGCATAATGAGGTCATATCCTCGCCCGGCGGGTATTTCTATTTCAAAAGGGGCAATCAGTCGGCCCTCATCGAGGTAATGTCGAATGAGTCGTTTTCTGCCCATGATGATACCGCCGCCATTGAGTGCCGCTTCAATAGACATCTGACAATTGTTGAAGCTCAAAAAATTATCTTCAACAGGCAGGTTTTTGCCAGACTCCCTGCACCATTCTCGCCATTCGGAAAAAACATTCTGGGAGTCAACGGATTCAGACGTATGAATGAATGGGACTTCAGCTAACCAATGGTTTGCTTGCCTGATTTTTTTTGCAAGAGATGGAATACAGACGGGAACCAGCGTCTCTTCAGATAACCGTTCGCAGTAGAGATCGGGGTATTTCAGATTACTGTAGTATATAGCGACATCTACTCGTTCGAGATTAAAATCTACCAGACCGGCTCTCACTCTGAAATTGATATTCAGCCCCGGCCACCGTTCGGTAAATACCGGTAAGCGCGGCATCAGCCAGAGAAAAGCGAAGGTAGGTGGAAGGCCGACAGACAAGGTTCCTCTCAGCCCCTGCACGCGAATATCTTCTATTTCATCACTGATGCGTTTAAGTGAAAACGCGAGTACGCCAAGTAAACGCTCCCCTTCATCGGTCAACTGAAGCTTTCTGGTCATTCTAATAAACAGTCTGAATCCGAGCATGGATTCAAGAGAACGAATGCGTTGGCTAACGGCCCCTTGCGTCAGATTGAGAGTAGTCGCCGCCTTAGTAAAGCTCATATGCAGTGCTGCCGTTTCAAACGTATGCAATAGTGCCAGTATGTTCTGTTGAGCGAGCATTCATCATTTTCCTTCTTAATTTTCTCTTATGCATTATTTACAGTAATGCATACCCCGGAATTGATCGTTTGTCCACTAAGCCCCTTGTCCTCTTTAATTGGCCCAACAGACGTCCTGACAACAACGATGAGGGGAATATCTAATGAAGGGTCTTAAGTTAGTGGTTATTGGAGCGGGTTCAAGCTACACACCTGAACTGATGGAAGGCATTCTCAAGCGTCAAAATGAATTTCCGATCCGCGAGTTATGGCTGGTTGATATTGAGGATGGCCGTGAAAAAATGGCGATTATCGCGGGCCTCACCCGACGGATGCTGGAAAAAAATGGGCTGGATATACCGGTTTATGAAACCCTTGACCGCACAGAAGCACTGCTCGGTGCCGATTTTGTTTGTTCTCAGTTCAGGGCCGGCTGCCTGGACGCACGGATCAGCGACGAAAGGATATCGCTGAAATACGACATGATCGGTCAGGAGACCAATGGTCTGGGTGGATTTGCCAATGCATGCCGCACTATCCCGATTGCATTGGCTATAGCGAAAGAAATGGAACAACTGTGCCCGGATGCCTGGTTGCTGAACTTCACCAACCCGTCGGGAATGGTCACTGAAGCGATACTGAAACACAGCACAGTCAAAACCGTAGGGCTGTGCAACGTGCCTGTTATTATGCAAAAGGGTATTGCCAGTGCTTTAGGTGTCAGCGATATCAATGAATTTATCATGCAGGTCGCGGGATTTAGTCACTTCATTTTTGCGCGCCATATTTATCATGAGGGTAAGGATAAGCTTCCTCAGGTCATTGAGCTGATTTCAGAGGGGAATGATCCTTTGGTGCCTAAAAATATTCC
>NZ_JBJNOV010000030.1:0-652 GCF_052166375.1 Serratia sp. CY83965
AAGCCGACGCCAAAGCGTTCGTGGAAAAACTGCAGGCCAACCCGGCCAACATCGCCAGCCGCAAGGCGTCGCAGAACGCGCTGGAAGCGTTCGGCAAGGTGCTGCCGGAGTTCCTGGGCGGCTCCGCCGACCTGGCGCCGAGCAACCTGACCATGTGGTCCGGCTCGAAAGCGCTGAACGTTGACCCGGCGGGCAACTACATTCATTACGGCGTGCGCGAGTTCGGCATGACCGCCATCACCAACGGCATCGCGCTGCACGGCGGCTTCCTGCCGTACTCGGCGACCTTCCTGATGTTCGTGGAATACGCCCGCAACGCGGTGCGCATGGCGGCGCTGATGAAGCTGCGCAACGTGTTCGTCTACACCCACGACTCCATCGGTCTGGGCGAAGACGGCCCGACCCACCAGCCGGTGGAGCAGCTGGCGAGCCTGCGCGTGACCCCGAACATGAGCACCTGGCGCCCGTGTGACCAGGTGGAATCGGCGGTGGCGTGGCAGTACGGCATCGAGCGCAACGACGGCCCGACCACCCTGGTGTTCTCGCGCCAGAACCTGACCCAGCAGCCGCGCACCGCAGAGCAGCTGGCGAACGTGTACCGCGGCGGCTACGTGCTGAAAGACTGCGCGGGCACGCCGGACGTGATCCTGAT